>CAWGBX010000016.1:0-150868 GCA_963820925.1 uncultured Acidobacteriota bacterium | reverse complement strand
GGCCTTCACCACACGCAAGGTCGAGCGCTCGCCCCGGAGGCAACGTCTCGACCTCGGCAACGAGGAACCGGTTCGGTTGCGCCGACCAGACAAGCGCCGTCGCCCGCGTACCGCTCACCCGGCGTTGCGGTCCACTACGGGCGACCCGTCACGCGTGGTCTTCCCTCGGTTGGCAGCGCTATCTCGTCACGCACGACTTCCATGTCGAGTGCGCGAACCCGCCGCGATGAGATCTTCGAGCGCCGGCGCCGGCAACGCTCCCGGTTGAGCGAAGATCAGCACCGCCTTCGCGGAAGGCCATGAGCGTCCGGGATGTCGACATATCCCGGCCGCGCCGGCAAGGGTCTGTTCGGTCTCGTCGAGATCTTGGCGAAAACGATGTCTGCGTGTTGGGCGGCTGCCGGCATCGAAGACCGGTGAAACATCCGGCACGGCCCGCACCATGATGCCCACCAGTCGACGAGCACGATGTCGTTCTCGGCGATGGTCTGTTCGAAGGGTGGCTTCGGTGAGTGCGACGGTTCCCACGGTTCTCTCCTGATAGTCGGGTTCGCTGCGCTCAACCGCTCATACCCCTAGGGGTATTCCTGGCGGCCTTCTCGACCGCGTCAGCGCGGGCGCGCAAGCGACCTGCGGCGTCCTCGGCGAGATCAGTGAAGCGTTCGTCCTCCATGAGCGCCGCGGATCGACGATTGCGACGTGCGTACCCGCTTCACTCGCTTCGAGCACAACGTTGCAGGGCAAGACCAACGCGACCGCCGGATCGATCTCGAGCGAACGGTACTCGCGAAAGTCGGGTTGCACGCGCCCAGGATCTTCAACGGCGTGCGCTCGACGCCGAGCTTTGCGAGCAAGGTCGCAGCAACATCGATCTCGGTAAGCACCCCGAAGCCCTGTTCGGCAAGCGCGTCAGTCACCGCTGCCTGGGCATCTGCCATGGACGTCGCGAGTGTGGCATCGAACGATCGCATTCCGGCTCCCTATCGGGCGAGCTTCATGAACATGCGCTCGACGCTCTCAAGCGGATAGCCATCGGCCTCGGCCTCCTCGGGATTTTCGACGCAGTACGTCGAACCCGGCGGCAATGATCTTGAAGCCGGCTTGTTCGAGCGCCTTGGTGGCGGCAGACAGTTGCGTGACGACCTCGGCACTCCCGCCCTTCGGCGAGCATGCGCTCGACCGCCTGCACCTGGCCCGCCGCCCGCCGCAGGCGCTTGCGGACGTCGTCGACGACATCGTTCGGGAGCTCCATCGTGCCCTCCTTCGGACAGAGCCGAACTATACCCCTCTAGGGTATTAAGTCAGGTGTGGTCGCGGTCGAACGGCCGATGTCTCCGGGCCCTTCGGACACACATGGCTGATACGGGTATCGCCCTCGACCGGTCGTGGTTACAGGAGAGAGAAGCACACGCAACCCAACGATCGAGGAGGTCGGAGATGTCGCAGAACATGGGACACACGGATCGAATGGTGCGGGGCCTTCTCGCCGCACCTGTATTGGTGATCGCAGCGTTGTGGTCGGTGTCGGGACCGTCGTGGGAGTGATCGCAATGGTTCTGGCGGTCGTGATGGTTGCGACGGCGCTCGTCGGGTTCTGCCCGCTGTACGTGCCGTTCCACCTGCACACCAACGGTCACCATCGCGCAACGTGATCGAGCGTTGAGACAAGGATGACGGTCCTGCTCGTCGGCGTGCTCGTGGCGTTGCTCGGCAGGGTCGCGTTTTTGGCACGAATGGCCGGGAACCGCGCCGGTCCGTAGTTGGTGGCGAAACATCGCCGCCAAGCTGATGTGTCGTGCGCGGGTCACCGGCCACGTTCATCTACTTGGCGATCCTCACGGTCACCACGTGGGTTCTCGTCGGTTCGAGCCCGAGAGTCGCGGACGCATTGCTCGTCGACCAGAGCACGAATCTGCACCATCCACGCACGACCCGGTGCACGTACTCGTGCGCAGCGCCTTCTGGCTCTCCGACTATGACGTGTTGCTCTGGGCGGTGCTCTTCCTCGTCGTGCTCGCGCCGCAGAACGATCATCGGCAACCGCCCGACGATCGGCGTCTTCGTCGCCGGCCACGTCGGCGCGACGTTGCTCACGGCCGGCGACTATCTGGCTCGCGATCAAAACGGTAGGCGTATCGGCACTATCTCGAGAACGTCGTCGACGTCGGCGTCAGCTACGGCTTCGGCGCCGTAGCCGCGCTGTTCACCTACCGGCTGCCCGGCCGCTGGCGTTGGGTATGGGCCGGTGCGCTCATCAGCTTCGCGATCGGCGCCATCGTCATCGACGGCAGCTTCACCAGCTACGGCCACGCGACCCGTTTTTGGCGATGGCTCCGCGCTCTACCCGATAACTCGCGCGCCGCGGTGCGCGCCCCGCGCGCGGCGGAATCGTGCTCCCCGACTAGATACCCCCCGGGGTATATGCTAGGTTGGTTGTTGCGCTCGATCTGGTTCGTCGTTTCCTGCCTCTACCGCAAAGAGGAGCGTTTGCATGAGCATCACGCACGAGATCATCGGCACCGCCCACGTTCCGTCGGAGCCGCCCGATCCGAAGGCGTTGTTCTCGCCGGCTCGCCGCGTTCTCGGCCGGAGCATCGCCGCGGCGTGGATCGCGCGTGGATGCTGGTTGCGTTCGCAGCCGCGCCGCCTTCCCGCTCACATTGACCGGCGCGTTGTCGGGTGCCGGGTGGGAGGCGCAGGGCTCGACCGCGCAACGTGTGCGCGACGAGATCCGCCGTGACTTCCCGCATCTCGGCGCCGAAGCTCCCGTCGTCGTCTACCACCAACAGAGCGCCGATCGCGACCACCCCGCGCCGCTGAATCGGCTCGTCGCGCAGTTGCAGCACGCGCCGCACACGCGCGCGCCGTGCCCAACCCGCTCGCGCTTCCCCGCCCGACTGGCGGGACTTCTCTCGCGTGACGGTCACACCGCACTGATTCCGGTCGACCAAGTCGTGAAGAACGACGCCGCCCGACCCGACAGCTGCCGGCGAGCTCGGCTCCTACGTCGGGAAACTCACCGCTCGCGTCCGGCGCCAAGGCGAAGGTGACCGGCGAGTGGCCGGTGTGGAGCGACTTCAACAAGATCAACGCCGAAGCGCTGCACAAGGCCGAGCTGGTGAGCGGGCTGCCCACCATGATTCTGCTGTTCGTCGCGTTTGGCATGTTGCTCGCCGCCGGACTGCCCCTCGTGCTTGCGCTCGCCGGGATCGCAGTCGGGTCCGCGCTCTTGCACGTGCTCGGCTGGTTCATGCCGATGTCGGTGTGGTCCATGAACTTCTCCATGAGGATCGGCCTCGCGGTCGGCATCGACTACAGCCTCTTCATCGTCAGTCGCTATCGAGAAGAACGAGCCGACAGGGGAAGGACTCGGTCGCGGCGATCGAGAACACGATGTCGACCGCGGGCAAGGCCGTGTTCCTCTCGGCATTGACGGTCGTGATGGCACTGGCCGCCGTGTTCCTCGTGCCGGTCATGGTCTTCCGGTCCATGGCTCTCGGCATGATCCTGGCGGTCGTCGCCGTCGCCCTCGCGTCGCTCACGCTCCTCCCCGCGCTGCTCGTCGCACTCGGCGACCGCGTCCTCGTGCGCAAGAACACCGAAGACGCCGACATCATCGCCGAGTCGCGACGGCAACGCTGGACCGCGTCGCCGCTGCGTCGCCCGGCCGCCGTGCTGACGATCGGTCTCGTCGTGATCGGCGCGGGCTCATCGTCCCCGCACTCGGCATGCACCTCGGTATGCCCGGCGCGAAGGTCGTCGACAAGGGCAACACCAGCCGCGACGGCTACGACATGCTCGTCGCCGCATTCGGTCCCGGCGCCGCCGCACCCGCATTCATCACTACCCCCACCGCGGACGCGCCACCGTCGCGCGGATCGCGAGCGCAGTCCCGGGAGTGGTCGACGCACGCGTCGTCACCGCGCCCGCGGCAACGGGTCGCGTCGTGGTGCGAGTCATAGGTTCGACCGCCGTCGATGATTCACGCACCGCAGACACTCGTGAACACCTTGCGGTCCCGCCTCTCGAGCACGGTGCCGACCGCACGCGTCGGCGGACCGGCTGCGCAGAACCGTGCGAACCTCACCGCCGTGCTGGTCGGACGCGCGCCCTACGCAATCGGCGTCATCCTATCCGTCGCGTTCCTTCTCCTGCTCATCGTGTTCCGGAGCCTCGTGATCGCCCTCACGTCGATCCTGATGAGACCTCCTCACCGGCCGGTCGGCCGCGTCGATTTCGCCGACCTCGTGTTCCAACCGGCTTCGGCACCGGCCTCCTCGGCATCCAGCACCAACCGTTCGTCGACGCGTGGGCACCACTCTTCTTTTCGCGCGTCTTCGGGCTCTCGATGGACTACCAACTCTTCCTGCTCGCCGCGATCCGAGAACGCTACGAAGCCACCGGCGACACCAAACAACCATCAGCGAAGGCATCGCCCGCACCGGACGACCGATCACCAACGCCGCGCTCGATCATGATCATCGTGTCTCATCGCGTTCGGCATCACCGGACCGATCCCACCCACCGAGCTCGGCCTCACCCTCGCAATGGCCGTACTCCTCGACGCCACCATCGTCCGCGTGATGCTCGTCCCCGCCACGATGGCACTCATCGGCGACCGCAACTGGTACCTGCCGAAATGGCTCGAACGCATCCTCCCGCACGTGCACTTCAGCCACTAGATCAGGTTGTTGCCGACCATGGCTATGTAGTCCAGCCGGCTTCCGATTTTGCCCCAGGCCCAAACGCCTGAAGTATAGGAAGGACGAAAGAACTCGTCGGCTATAAGGCGTGTGTCGACACCAAGCCAGAAGGGGAAGTTGCCCTCCACGCTGCGCGTACCTGGCAAGGACCTAATCCCTGCCCCCACGTTAAAATGTTTGTTAAACAGGTAATTCAGATCGCCGGCGAGAACTACCTGAGCACCTAAGCCCTGCGAAGCGTTGGAAGACCAAGCGTACAAAAAATAGCGGAACTTCGGGTGAAGGATCCACCCGAGGAACTTTATCTGTACTTTGTTGAGTTGGATATCCTGGCGTTGCTGGACACTCTTGATATTGCCCAATGCGTCTGTAAACGTTGAATCCAGACCTCGTTGATTCAGGTAGCGGGCGTAGCTGTAAATGCTGATACTTATGTCGCCGTACTCAGTATTGGCCACTTTGTACCCTTGATTGGGCGTGTACGCTCCCCAGGTTTTCTTGTTCTTCCTGCTCCGTGTAGACCTCCGCAGTCATCGGGTCTGTTTCTTGCGCAGTGTCGGCCTGCGCCGGTGCGCCGGTCTCAGTTGACTTCGCAGTGGATCCGGACTGTTGCGCAAGCACACCGCGCAGAGATTGGATTTCCGTCATCAGTTCTCGGTTTTGGTTCTCCAGTTGTTTGTTTTGCTCAATCAGCCGGTCAAGCTTGTTTAATTCGTCCGTCGTGTCTTGCGTACCATGATTCGGAAGTGCCTGTTGGGGATCTCCGCCTTGCGCCATTCCGTAACTAGCCATCCCAAGGGCAAGAGCCAACGGCAGTAATCGTGCTCTCGTTATCTGGAAAGTGTTTGCCATTAGTAATTCAATCGATCTTTCTCAGTTCTTCGTGACTGTGCTATTTCCAACCCACAGACGCTGGCGAATAGAGGTTGTAGTGCAGCTTATCGGCGACATACTCGATCACCTCTTGCGCCTTGACGCTGTTTCCAGCCTCATCCAGCGGAGGCGCAAAGACGACAATTGCGCCTTTCCCAGGAACGACCGCTACGATCCCGCCGCCAACTCCGCTCTTCGCGGGAAGTCCAACATCCCAGGCCCAGCCACCAGAACCGTCGTAAAGGCCGGCCATCATCATCGTGCTGAGGATGTGAGGAACGTCTTCCGCTTTGATGACCTGTTCACCGGTGCGCCGGGTTGATTCCGTTATTCGCGAGCGTGGCACCCATCCGTGCAAGTTGCGTGGCATTGACGCCGACCGAACACTGTTTGGTGTAGATATCCACTGACTCAAATGGATCGGCGTAAATCCGGTCGTACTTGGCCAACAACATGGAGAGTGCTTTGTTGCCGGTGTTGGTGGCGGCTTCGGACTTGTAGACCTCGTCAATCAATGTCAACTTTTCTCCGGCCGCGCGGCTGTAGAAATCCAGGATCTTGTTCCACTTTTCGTCTGCATCCTTGCCGGAGATCAGGCTGGTGGTGGCAATGGCGCCCGCATTAACAAAAGGGTTGCCGGTGTGTGTCGGCATATCCACGACCGCTACTGGAGAGTTAAAGGGGCGTCCCGTAGGCTCGGAGCCTACTTTTTTGAAGACGTTGTCGGCTCCCAGCGCTTCCATGGCGAGTGCGAGCGTGTAAACCTTGGAAATCGACTGGATGGAGAATGAATATTTCACGTCCCCCATCGTGAGAACCTGGTTGTCGGTGGTCACGATCGCGATCCCGAATAGTTTGGAATCCACCTGTGCGAGATAGGGAATGTAATCGGCGTTCTTCCCGCGGGTTTCGCTCTTGAACTTGTCGTAGGCGTCCTTAACCACTGCCGTCACGACCTCTCGGCGAGGCGCCACAGGACTCCGTGGTGCTTGCGCCTGCGCCGACATCGGAAGCACCGACGACCCAATAACCGTTGCGACGAGAAGTAACTTTACAGCCCAGTTTCTATTCAACATTTACGTTTTCCTTTCCTTCCGCCAGCCAGAGTCATAGCGTTGGGGATTTGAAACTCTTGTCCCAATCAAACTTGAATGAGAACTGCACTCGGTAATCGTTGAAGTTGTAACCGTTGCTAAAGTTCACCCGCCTGCCGAACTGAAACTCACTGCCCATCATGACCCTCGGAATGGGGTGGTACAGCAAGTTCGCGATCGCGTAGTCGCCCTGGTGAAAGTCCGCTGGCTTCTGCGCGTTTGAGTTCTGGATGTCAACCAGTGAGTAGCCGACCGAGCTGGTAAAGTGCTTATTCCAGGAGTGGTCGAGAAACGCCACGACACCAAGCACCGGCAAAGCCACGCCTTTGATGGGGATGAGCGAGTTCGGTTGATTCTGAATACCAACATCCACCGGTGCGTCGTCCATGTAATTCTCAATGCCGGCGCCGTAAACAAACGCCAGCTTTGCGACATTGTTTTTTGACAAATTGAGATTGGAAGTAACGTTCACGCCCCAGCCGACAACGCTGGCGCCGAGATTGATGGGGTTGCCGCTGGTATCAACCCATCCGATTTTCCTGACAATGCCGGCCACCTGCAGGTAGCCCCAGTTTCTGTCGATCCGCGCATTCCCTGAAAGATCAGGGAAATTGAAGCGGGGCCGTATGTTGCTTAGCTCGATGCGGTCGGAATAAGTACCTTGGTCGCCGCTGGCGCCGGGCCGTTCCAGAGCAATAGTCACGCTGCCTGTTTTCTTTCGGATCGGCATCCAGCGAATTTGTACGTTGCGGAAGAAGACCATACCGCTCGGTCCCCAATACTCCACCGTGTTCGGGAAGACGCCGATATCCATGAACGGGCTCCAGGTTTGTCCGGCCCCGAACTGGCCCAACTCGCCGTAGGCATGTCTCAAACGAAAAGTCGTTTGTCCGGCATCGACTCCGGTCCCAAAGAGTTCGAATTCGAATATAGTGTTCAGATCGCCGTACGGGGTAGGCGTCGAGGACTTCACGCCGAAGCGGGTTTGTCGCACGCTGGCATAGACATTTCCACTCGGCGCGAACTCGTTCTTGAAGGACGGCAACTGGGTGGGGCGGACAACGTCGTACCAGTTCGGATTTATCTGCCCAAAGTCGTAGCCGGAGTCGAGCATGGTGAACCCGTAAAAGCTGACGCTGTTCTGCCGCTCCGTGATTTCGCCTTCCAGCGGTACGGTTCCAGCCTGGGGCTGAGCGATAATCGCCTCCGAGGGAACGGCGATCATTGGCTCCTGCGGAGCAGACGTCTTTTTCCCTTCGGCTGGATTTTGTCCCACTACCGGGGCCACGGGTGGGCCCTGCTCGTCTTCGAGCGCTCTGATCTCGCCCCTAACCTCGCTCATCATCTGATCCAACTTCTGAAGCTTGTCCTTGAGCTGCTGGATATCTTGCTTCTGCCCGTCCTGGGACTGGGCCGCAGCAGGCTGAATACAAATGGAGGAAAAAGCGAACAGCAATAGTGCAGTGGATCTCATTGTTTTCATAAAAGACTCCTGCTCGCTGGAGTGGCTCGCATGTTGCTGCCAGAAATTTCGGGTCAGCTGCTGGTACTTTTATCGGGGAGAACTAATAGGAACAATTAGGGAAATCCCTAGGTATGGAAGTCGCGGCAGCATGCCGACGCTCGCAGTTGGTCGCCAGAACGTATCTCGTTCGTCACGAGTGTGTCGACGTGCGATTGCGCCAGCGTGGTTGGAGGGGTACAATCCGGGTCACAAACTTGCTCAAAGTGGACGGAGGCCTTGGGGAAAATGCCTATCCTCTCCCTTAACTGGCTGGGGCGCCAATGTCCAACAACCCGGTGGTTGTCGGGGATAACCTCGGACGGGGTACAGCCCGGAAAGATGAGCAGGTACGACTTCCCGATTGGTGCGAGGCGTCCTCCGCCAATTACCAATCGTTGGCTCTCGCGCTGGTTCAAACACCACAAAACTTCAGGCCACGCGCAGCGCGTGGGTCTGAGCCAACGGTTCACCTTTAAAGTTTGTCACCTGGAACCATCTACATTGGTCTGGCTCGTCGTGGCTGGGCTCGGGCTGGTTAGTTTCGCGCCGCCTTCCCAGGCGCAGGCCAGAAAAGAAGTTCTTATCATCACTGAGCAAGGACTATCCCATCCCGGTATGGCGCTTGTGACCAACCAGATACATTCGGCCTTGAACCTTGACCAGCGTTTTCAGGAAGAACTCTACGCGGAGAATCTGGATGCCGCTGATCTATCAGAGGATTTGCTGAAGGAACGGCGTGATTCCGTACTTCAGGAATATCGCCATAAGAGATTGGACGTGATCGTGTTGGTGGGTCCAGACCCTATCCGCATCTTCGGTGGGCCGTCCAAGACCATTTACTCCGATGTTCCGATTGTTTTCTGTTGCGCCGTTCCCGGACAAGTTGATCAACAGAATATCGATTCCCAATTTACAGGGTCGTGGTTCCAGTTGGACCCCACGAAGACCTTGGACGCCGCCCTGCATTTGCTGCCGGAGACGCGCCAGTTATTCGTGATTGCGGGCCAGTCCATATACGATCGGGGGGTCACTGCGTCGGCAACCGGGGGCAAACGAGGGTCTGGGCCTCCGCAGTATGGAAGAGCGCGCATACTTGTTGGGAGGACGATTCGAAGTTCATTCGGCACCTGGCAAGGGAACTCGAATCGAAGCTTGGGTCCCTCTGAAACCGAAATCAGAGCTGGCTGCGGGATGAACTGCAGCGAATGGGGTGGAATTCCACAAACGCCATATCACCGCGGGGTTCGATCCCGAGAGCAACGCGGATCTGTCTTGTTGGGGTTAAAACACGGGTTAATCGCGGTCAGTCTTGAACCTCGTCAGCGGCTCCTCGCATACTAGGGATTTCCCCAGTAGAAAAACCCCGCACACTGCCTCAAGAATAATCGCAAGCTTTGCAAAGCTGCACCCTCGGGGTTCGACACCTCAACGGGTGTCCCTCGACTCTGAAGGGAGGCGAACTTTGAAGTGAGTTCCTCTGCCTTGTCCTGTCCGGCTCGGTAATCCTTGTTCTGACGATGGAAAGATGATTTGCGATGAAAGACCTGATTCGAAACCTCACATTATTGGGGACCTTGTTTGTTTTGCAGTCACTGCCGGTTGCGGCTCAGCTGATGGTCGAGAGTGTCGCCGGTTTCGATGATATTCCGACCGCTCAATCCAGCCTTCGCAGTGCCATCGATGACTCCCGGATTTACTCGCTTTCAGCTTCAAGCACTCGTCGATTCAGACGCGCTCGATCCCGACGAGAACTTTCCCAACGAATTCGCCAACGGTGCAAAGTCGCATCCTGCACTTTACCTTCAACCGGAGGTCCCTGTGCCGGCCGATACCAAGTTCCGCTGGAGGCTCGCCACTCGGGAATCCCTTCTTTTCACCGGCGTCATGCACGCCTTCAACCTCACGACCGAAGCCGGAACACGCGATACGTTGAACGGTCCTTGGTTCAAGAACTACACCCGCTCCGTGAGTGAGCTTCGCGGCTGGAGTGACAGCGACGCGTTCATGGCACCTTACGTCGGCCACACCATTGAAGGCTCGGTGTTTGGCTACATCGAACGGCAGAACGATCCCAAATACAAAAATGTGCAATGGGGCGATGGCCGCGATTACTTCGTCAGCCTTTTGCGCTCCATGGCGTTCTCCGCTCTCTGGCACACGCAATGGAAAATCGGACCCATTAGCGAAGCTTCCATCGGCAACGTAATGTTGCACGCCTCCCCTGGCTTTATCACCCTGACCGACACTCCCACACTGGGCACAGTCGAGATGATCGGGGAAGACGCTGCAGATCGTTATCTGCTCATGGGTCTTGAGAATCGGACGGCGAATCGCCCCCTGATCATCCTGGCCCGTAGCTTTCTGAACCCCGGCCGCACCTGGGCCAACATCATGGCCTTTCAGGTTCCGTGGCACCGGGAAACGCGCCCAGGCGTATTCGGTCAAAACTTTGTTCTTCGCAAAGAACTCCTGGAGGACTACAAGAAAACCGGCGAGAAGCCCTTCGAGTTTGCCCCGCGAACCTCACCGGATATCGCGCAAACCCGCGTGTATCCCCGCGAAGCCCCGATTGAACTCACCGCCTTTCCTTATTATCAGAGCTTCCTTGGGGGTGGAAGCTGTGTCGGCGGCGGCGGCTCCGGTGCCGCGCGGGTCAACCCCAAGTGGCAGGTGCTCGCAGAGTTGACTGGATGCCTCATCATGCACATGCCCGGATCCAATCAGAGTGGCGACTCCTTATTCTATGGAGGTGGAGCGCGTTGGACTCCGCTCGCCACCCATCGCATTTCGCCGTACGCCCAGATGCTGTTCGGTGGCGCCAAAGTCAGCCACGAGACTGACAACCTGACGCTAAAGAAACAGTTGCTCAACGAGTGGAACGACGGCAATGGTACCCTCGCGCATTATCCAAAGCGCAGTGACTGGTCAGTCGAGTACTCCAAGAATGGACCCAGCATCGCCATCGGCGGTGGGGTGGACTTCGTCGTTGCCCGTCCCTTCGCATGGCGCATCCTCGAACTGGAATACACCCATACCTGGATGTCCGACGTCGGCGCCACACGTCCCCAGAATGGCCTCCGGATCGCGACCTCTGCCGTCTTGCGCATTGGTACCTGGTAGCATCGCGCCTGGCAGTCAATCGAGGGGTTCCGCTTGTTGGCTCTGGGGAGTGGCGCCTCTTTCTAATACAGTTGCGTTTGAGCAATAACCGATCCGAGCGAGACGATTAGACGCCGATAAGAGCGATCAGTAAGATTATTTGTTTCATCGTGACCCTCCGTCGCGTCGTCCTATGCAGCCTGATCGGTGGCGCATGCTTGACCTGCGATGTCGATCGGCCCCTTGCCCAGCGTGCGAATGTTACGAAGCGCCTCGGTCAGCGTAATCGGCAGAGGCTTCACTCTCTCGCTGGATACATACACCACCGTACCGGACCATGGATTCGGGGCTCCGGGCAGATAAACAGAGACCTTGCCACCAGGCTCCCGATGAGTTTCGAACGCGATCTGAACATAGTCGTCAAACTGAACCGCGACGGGAACGAAGCTTCCGGCCATTTCTTCTGTGTGGCGCAGGTTATCAGTAAATCCTTTGATGAAGGCGTATCCGGGAAAGGAGTTCAACAGGGTTGTGTCCAATTTCTCCCTCATGCGCCTCACGCTGGCTCCTCTGGCCAGCAATCCCGCAACAAAACAAAGCAACATGGTGACAGCGAGTGCGACAAGGTCCAGCATGACCCCGCCAGCGAACGATTCTATCCCGAAGAGCGGAGCAAGAGCTGTGGCCAGCACTCTCAACGCTCCAATCACCTTTCCTAACACGACAACGACGATAACCGCAGGAATGAGGAAGACCAATCCACCAACGACCGTCGTTTTTATGAAACTCAGCCGATTATTCATATGCGCCTTCCGGAATGAGAATTGGTCTCTGTCACGAAACCGATCGGTCGTTGCGAGCAACTCGTCGTTCCTACCGCGAATCGCTCCGGGAAACAGCCGGAAGTTCAAGTTCCACCACGTCACGCCCGCGATCGCCGACAGCATCTTCCAGTTGAAGTGATATTGCAGCACCGGGGTCTGGCCTCGTGGCTCCGGTACGGCAGCGGTGCGGGCGCTGACTCAATCCACTTTCGTCGATGAAGACGATCGTCCGGCCTTCGTTTTTGGCCTTTTTTTTAACTCCGGCCATCGCTTTTGTTTCCACACACGGATCTTCTCCTCATCCCGCTCCAGCGCCCGGCCGGTGGGACGCTGACAGCTCCATCCCAACTGCCGCAGAATGCGCCAAGCCTGCGAGGCATGGTAGCGCACCCCACATTCTTCTTCGATCAGGTGCGCTACTCGCCACGCCGTCCACACCCGGTTTCGTACCCCAGCGCTTCCCCTCGCTTCAGCCCGCGCTCGATCTTCTGCAGATCTTCGGCACGCAACCGAGGTTTGCGTCGGCTCGACCCGCTTTCCGCAAACCGGGAAAGCCGGCGGCCTCCAGTTGCTGAGCCCAGCGGCTTACCGACTGCCGATGGCTCCGACTTGCCGCGCTACCTCGGACTGATGGACTCCCTTCTTCAGTAACCGCGCCGCTCGCAAGCGCCGCTGCTCCAGGCCTGAAAATCTCGCCGCACTCCTGAGCGAACCCGGGAGCTTCTGCACTTTCTGAATGAACCTGCTTCTATCCAAAAAAATAGGGCCATCTCTTCGCCCCGCGGAAGAGTTTCGGCCCTTTCTTCACGGATTAGCAATGGCTACGGCTGAAAACCAGATGCCACCTAGCTTTGAAGCCGACGCAGGAACCTGCTCCCAAACGCAGCGGACAGCGATAACAGTCCGATAATTCCTAGAAGAGGCACATTACTCCCCGTCTTCGGCAATTGATTCGAAGCAGTAGTAGTAGTTCCCCCCTCACTCGGTGCTGCAGTGGCTCCTTCGGCACTCGGCGCCGCAGTGGGGGCTCCTTTCGCGATCAACACAGGCACGCCGGCCGGCATGGTCCCGGTCACCTGCGTTTGCTGCGAGACAGCAGTCAACGGCGTCTCGACAATCTTGGTTGCGCTAACTACCATGCCCTTCTTCAGACCCCAGGCGTCCTTTTCCTGGCCGTTCACCGTGAACTTCTGCCCTTCAGGGATCTTGAAAGACTGATTCTCGCCATTTTCTAGTGTGAGAATGACAGAGAGCGGTGGGCTCACGTGCCACACTTTGCCGGTAACGGTTTGGATGGTTGTGACCACTTGGGGCGTTGTTGTTTTTACCGTTGTGCGTTCCAGTTTCATGCCGGGCTGGAGCTCGTGGATACCAAGCTGCCTGCCGTCCACGGTGACTTTGGCGTTTTCGGGGACATTGGGGAAATGGCGAAGGGTGCCGTCTGACATCTTAACGAACAGATCGTTCCCATCGACCGCAACGACTTCACCGCTCTCGACCGTCACATCGTGTGTTGGTTGGAGGGTCGTGGTGCTTGTTTGGGTTTGCACTTGTGCGACGGTTGAGATTGCGAAAGCGAGACACAAAGTCACCGACGCAAGTATTAAGCTCTTCCTTATCACGCTGCCTGAATTCATTGTCATTCCTCCGGTGTGAAATAATTGAATAAGCCTTGGTTCAACAGCTCTTACGACCAAATTGACGCTAGTCAGCTTGTTCATTTGCCTGGGGTCTTCGCCTCCATACCTGACTGATCAGAGCTCTTCAGTTGGTTCGTATCGGCAGCCGTCGCATGCACGATGTAACGAAGAGGTGCGCTTCCAACAAAGTAAAATGGATAACAAGTCACCAAGGTGAGGGAAGGTTTCGCTCGCGGCGCGAGAACGGACACATCATCTGGTGAGACGGTCTCGATCTCATCCACAGTGTAGTGTGAACGGCCACCCTGCGTGTACACATCAATCGTTTCCCCAACGTGAACATCCTTGAGTCCACGAAAGAAACCGTCCCGATGCCCGGCAATTCCTACGTTTCCCGATTCGCCAAGGGCTGCGGTTCCGGTAATATGGCCGACCGCACGATCCAGCGTGAGGTCGTCCGTTCCTTCCAGAACCGGGACGTGCAGCTGAATGGCGGAGATTTCGAGAACTCCTAAAGGTGGAGACACAATCGCCGCGAGACTCGTCTGGTAGGCTCGAATACGCTTCTGTGACCAAAGACGGAAGTCGGGTATACCGCTATGCCATATGGATTGAGCCTCGACTACTTGGGGAGATGCTTGATGCGCCCAGAAACTCTGGATGCTGGCGTGCGAGTAAATGGCGCCGTAAACCCGATTGGCGACGTAGACAGAAAGCAGTAACATCCCGAAGAGCAGCCAAAGTCTCTCTAGCTTGTTAAAACGTCGGATAGTAGCGCTCGGCGGCACGCTCCCTAAACCTCCCGAACACGTGTACTGGGGTGACCTCAGCAACGAGCCCGTTATATCAACCAGCTATCTTGTGTTCAACTAGGGAAATCCCTAGCCGGCCGCAACTGTTCAATCTCTAGAGCAACGCTGATCTCGTCCTGTTCGAGCTCAGGCACGGCTTGATCGCAGTCGATTCCGAACCTGGTCAGCGGCTCCTTGCATCCTAGGGATTTCCCCAGTAGCAAATACCCGCATGTTGCGCTGAAAATAACTCCGAGTTTTGAAACTGCACCCTTAGACTTGAGCGCAACGACAACGGGTGTCCCTCTACGCTGAAGGGGCGGAAACTTTGATCCGACCACGTGTACTATTGGCGGATGACCATCCGGCTTTACTCAAAGCCACAACTGCGCTGTTGAAGGCTCAGTTTGACGTGGTGGGAACCGCAACGGATGGCGCCACGTTAGTGTCGGAGGCCCTCCGCCTTTGTCCCGACGTAATTGTGGCCGACATTACCATGCCGGTTTTGAACGGAATCGATGCTGCCCGTTGGCTGCGCGAGTCCTCCTTCCCAGCCAAAATAGTGTTCCTTACGATCCACCCAGAAGAGCAGTTCATGAAGGCGTGCATGGCAGAAGGTGCCTTGGGATACGTCCTCAAGTCTCACATGAGGACCCACCTGATTCCGGCAATACAATCAGCTCTTCTCGGACACGTGTACATTTGTCCATTTGTTTCTACATGATTTTGGAGATCCAGGAGTCGCCCAAGGAGAATCGCTCATAAGGCAGAGCAGAGAATAGGGGAAGGCTTGCGAATCAGGGAGGAGCTATGGTTCATCGGACGGGTAAACACGCACGCAGGCTTCCTGAGACAACGCCGCATTGAAACAGTCTCTAGTTCGCCTTCTTCCTCCCGAAGATCCCGCCTACGCCCGTCTTGCCAGCCTGTGCAGAGACAGATTTCTGCAGCGCCCCCTTTGCAGCATTACTAGCCAGACTTCCGACATCCGGAACAAATTTTGGATCGGATGCTGTCCCTTGAATCATGAAGGACACGCCTCCCCTATCGCCCCCCCGCCCTGTTCTCTGCGCCCGAGCGTCGGCCCTGTCGCTCTGCAAGTCGGCAGTCATGCGGAAATCGAGTGCACCAGAAGGACTAATCGTGCCCGCTCCAGTCACCACCCCGAGGGATGGAATGGTTACGTTGATGGCGTCAGCACTCGTCATCTCAGGAGCGATTCGCGCATTCAAGCTGGCATTCTGAATGGTCGTGTCGGGATTCGAGGGCGCCTTTCCGGTAAAGGCCGATAAAGCTCCTAACTTCGAACCCGTATCGAAACCGGCCAGCTTCGTGTTGGACACTCGCACGGGGCCGGCGATCACGAGTTTGTCGAGCGGACCGTTGATTGCCAAGTCGGCTGACAGTGTTCCTCCGTTCAATTTCGAACCTGAGGGAAGCACCACGCCAAGTGCTGGTAGCATTGCCTCCAATTCATCGACCGGCATATCCGAGGCGTTGAGCTTCAGATTCAGCACCTGCGTTTCACCCTGAGTCTGGAATCCACCCGTGAGTCGGGCGACGGCCTTGCCGATCGCGATATTCCCTTGGGTGATGGTCCCAGTCTGCCGGTCTAGGTCTGTGTTCAGTGCGTATTTGATGGTCACAGTTTCGGGAGCCGGAGAACCCTTCGGTGAGAGCTTCAGCTTTTCGCCGGAAATGACACCACTCGCCTTGGCCTGGCTACCATTTGAGTTCAAGGATCCATCAATCGTTACCGAACCGCCAATGCCGCTAGCTGGATCGATGAAACCCGACGCCGCGATGTCCATGTCTTTCACCTTCATGGTCGCGTCAAATGGAGTTTTGGCCAAGTCCTGGGAATTGATTGGTCCTGCTTTACCCGACATGTTGGCGCTGCCGCCCCCGGGCAGCTTGATCGCCAATGTGAACGGAAACTGCGATGTGGAAGAGAAGTTCGTCAATTCAACATTGAGGTTGTCGTATACCTGCGGCTGGGCGGTGGAGTTCGCTTTCCCGACCGCGAGTTTTCCATCTTTGATCTCCAACTTGGCGATGGATAGCGATTGGGGTGCCCCCGACTTTGTTGGTTCAGAGGACTTCTCATTCGTGCCACCGAGGCTGGAGAAATTCCATCTGCCGTCCGCCGATTTGAGCAACGTAATCTGCGGCTCATCCAGGACGATGCCCGTTACGTTTAACTGCTTGGAGAAGATGAGCGGCATCAACTCGACCCCGACTTCCAACGACTTTGCCGTGATGAAAGACGACTTGCTGAAGGCCGGGTCGTCGGCAATGGTCACATCATTCACGCCAACCGTGCCGCTCATAACGGACAGGCTCACTTTTCCAAGACTCACTTGCCTTCCCGTGGCATCCGTCAATACCGACTCGATTTTCGGACGGAAACTGTCGACGTTAATGAACAGAGGAAGTGCTATCAGAATGACCACAACGACCGCGATTGCAATTCCGGTGATCTTCACTGCACGCTTATCGAATTGCATGATCTCTCTCCTTCCTGGCGCAGGTCTCACTCTTCGGACATTCTGCGCGGTTAACGACGTAACGGGCTAAGAGCAGCAAGTTCAGGTGCGCTCACGGGTCCGCTCCGAGCTAAATTGCAAGGCTCTCCGAAACGAGGCGAGAACTAATAGGAAATTACAAACTCTGAAACAGGCTAGGTCTAAGTCGATGTCCGGACAACTAGGGAAATCCCTAACAGTGTAGAAGCAGCGGCTGGCGACACGATTGGCGGCACGGCAACCAAAGTCGCAGCATCGGCGGAGGTGGCGGCATGGGCAGAAAGACGAGGGACTCTTAGGGATTTCCCTAGTTGCTAGGACATCGAGTCAGACCTAAGGTTTTGTCTCAGAAAGCGGGCATTTAGCCGCAGAGGTCGAGGCTCCACGAAAACACGAGGAGTCACAAATGTCGGGGAATCGTTCTCAGATCATGATCGCTGAAGACCACGTTTTCGTGGCTGATGCATGCAGGAAGCTGCTCGAACCGGAATTCGATGTGGTCGCCACGGTGAGTGACGGGCGGGCACTCGTGCGGATCGCGGCTACTCTGAAGCCCCATCTGATTATTGTAGACGTCGGCATGCCGCTCTTGAACGGTCTCGATGCCGCATCTCAGGTGAAGGAACTGTTGGGTTCGGTAAAGTTCGTGTTCCTGACGATGAATACAGATCCCACTTTGGCCGCCGAGGCTTTCCGACGCGGAGCCTCAGGGTATGTGCTGAAGAGTTGTGCAGCCTCGGAACTCATACTTGCCGTGCGCGAGGTATTGAAGGGCAAGTCCTATCTCTCCCTAGGAATCGCGAAAGAAACCATCGGTGTTTTGTTGCTCCAGGGCAAAGCCCCTGTCGATGAACGGCAGCAACTTAGCGAACGGCAGCGCGAAGTGTTGCAGCTGGTGAGTGAAGGAAAGTCGATGAAGGAAGTAGCACATGTGTTGCACATGGAAGTTTCCACGGTTGCCTTTCATAAGCTCCGAATCCGGAAAATATTACAAGCGAAGAACGATGCCGACCTTGTGCAATACGCGGTCAAAAACCACCTGATTATCGTATAGCGATGCTGAGAAAGCTCGCTAGGTAACCTCCCGAGCTTCTCGACATCTGTTTAGCGAACAGCGCGTCGCGTGCAACTGGCAATCAATTCTTGCAGGTCAATGTAACTGCCATGAAAATTATCCTCTCGGCTATGTTACGATTTGCTGAAATGTCAATGTCAGTAAGTAGCCCAAACGTTCGAGCTGATGAAGATCGACCCTTAAATTCTATTTCCCTGCAGAATGCTGTGTTGTGCGCTGACTGCGATGTCGTCAGCGACAGCCCGCATGATCATTGTCTGGTTTGCGGAAGCCGGTCCTTATTTAACATCTCTCGACTTTTAGGCGGGATGCTGCCCAGCCAAAGGGCGAAACTTGTCGATCCTGAAAGCCGGCCATTTAGTATGCCGAAGCTAGTGTTGCGGTTTCCGGAGACTCCGAGAGTATTCAAGTCGAAGGGCCGGACCAAGAATCAGAAGGACGCACACCAGTTAAGAATGTTCGGGTGATTTCGCCTTTATCCGTGTGGATTAGCAGTTTCTCCACTTTTTTGAAGTCAGCACCACGATAAAATGGCCCCGGCACTTCTTCTTGAGCGGGAATGAACGCTTGAATGCTCCGCGCAGATTCGTTGGAGCGCGCGGCTGTCCATTCCCTGAACGCTACCCAGAGAATACCCGCACAGTATGTCTAGATCGTATGTCTGGACCAGTTGGTTGCCGAGTTTTTCGACCTGAATCGCTGCCTCCACGTTATCTTGTTTCCAGAGGAGATGGCACATTTCTCCGAAAATTACCACCCGACCTTGGGCTCCTTTCGCCGCCTTTGAAGCTGTCACAACTAGATCACCGAAGAGTTTCAAGAATCTGACTAGATCAGGCATGCCATTGAACATGAACGTCGAGAGAGTGTCAGCAGCATCTAAGGCGATATATCTGCCCTGCTCAATAGCGGTACCGATATCCAATCCGTACGCCTGCAATCGTAGAAGAAGACTGTCCCGGTGGAACTTGGTCGCCACAACGATAGCTACGTTCCCGGCTTTGAGAGCAGCCCCGATGAACTGCGTAAGGTCATCGAGGACAAATCGATCATCAGAATAAAACCCTGCCTCGTGTCGGCGGGTAATCGTCACGTTCTGTGATGGGCGCGGCGGGACGACCTCGCTGCGAGTGCGATCGGCGGTTTGCTCATCCTTGGGGTCGGTGAAGTCGTTAACGCTGGCACCGATAAACCGCTTGCCGCCAAGGACCGCGTTTACAGCGGTCAGTAGCTCCTTTCGAGCATCTATTTTAAGGACATAGCCACTTCCTCCCGAGGCAAGCGCTCCCAGCACAACATCGCGGGAAGTTTCTTGGCTCACGAAGAGTATTTTGCTTTTGGGAGCAAGCTCGCGGATTCGCTGGGCGGCTTCGATCCCATTCAGATTCGGAAGTCCGATGTCCATCAAAACCAAGTCCGGTTGCATTTCTTCCGCCTTCCGAACCGCTTCTAGGCCATCCGAGGCTTCGCAGATGATCTGCAACTCTGGCTGTTGCTGAAGTACGTTCGCGACAAAACGCCGAAATGGTTCGAAGTCGTCCACCACAAGAACACGGATTAAGGGAGTAGCCAAGAAGCCTCCGTCAAATCTAGTTGAACCTCGAACTCATCGAGAGGTTCCTAAATCCAAAACTGGAGAGTTTGGCACACCCTTCGTTGCTCAAGCGCAATCTCGCGCTGTGCGAAGCTACGAGTTGATGTGGAAAACGATCAAAGAGGCCATAGGCGGAAAAGGGCATTCCGCTTAAACGGCGCGAAGGAAGAGTTTTTCGAGTGAGCGCAAAAGAATTCTTCCCCGGTGTTTGCGAACCGCACCGGTTCTGTGCCATTCGCTGATTACGCGACTCGTCGTGTAGGGAGTGATATTGGCTGCGTGGGCCAACTCTTCGTTGGTCACATCGAGCTCAATGCCCCCCGAGACTTTTTGTCCGATGCTGGGGGCGTATCCCAAAAGTACTTTGGCAAGCCTCTCCCGTGCACTCTGGGAAGTCAATGCGGCGTGGGTGCCAACATACCAAGAGAGATAATCCATGGTGGTGCGGAATGCATTTGTCATAAGCTGAGGGAACCGTCGGGCGAGAGCGCGAATGGCGGGGCCATCCCAAACGAGCACAATACTGTTCCGCACTGCTTCGGTGCTGACGAGATAAGTGGACGGCTGGGGTGCCAGCGCAGCTGCCCCGAAGATATGACCTGGGGTAATCCATATCAGGATGAGCTTTTTCCCATTGGGTGTGTCAACGAAATAACGTGCCCGGCCCTTCCAAAGCAAAAACAGTTGGTCGGCAGGATCGCCTTGATGAGTTATCACTGATGACGCGCGGAGGCGACGGAGTCTTCCTGCCGCTAAGATCACCACAATTTCCTGTCGTTCCAAGCCCCGCAGTAGTTCGGTACCAGGGGGAACATCGACAGCGCGAATTTCCGAAGCGGTCATATTCTCTCGGTACGGGCATCCGGTAGCTCAGTTGACCGTAGTCCATGTCGTTTTCGATGAAAACCAAGTCGCATTTTCCCGGCCGCAGGGCTCAGCCCTACGTCAAGCCTTGCGGATTGGTCGTATGGGAGCCTGTGCCTCTTCGTGGTTGCATTGGTGACTATTGAATCTTTGCCAAAGGTTACCTTCGGCTTCCGCTGGAAGGTAGGTCAGTTCTCGCGGAGTGAAAAACTTAAAGCGGCATCTCTCACACATCCCCAGAAGAGGGGTTTTGTCTAAACGCTTAAGGATCGTCAATCGCCGCTCTGCCATTGGCTTTTTACAGTGTTTTCACGGTCCCCGGCAGGTTTTTCTACAGCCGTGTAAACCAGGCCTTTACACCTCGCCCGAGGCCACAAAAAGGGGGCATCGGTCCGCCCACGCTAGTCGTATATACGTCTTCCGATTTGAGTTTCCGCGCGTGGCTGCTTAAGCCGCGAGCTTCTGGCCTAGAAATTCCTTTGCTTTCGCCGCCTCAGCATCCCACTTAGTAAGTTGCTCGGGCGTCAGAAAACTGACCAGCCGCTGACGAATCGTCGCCCGGTTGTCGGCTACTCTCCGAATCAGGTCTTCTCTTGACGCGTTGGGGTTTTGTTGTTTGTATTCCTGCAGTTTCTCGGAGGCCTCTGACAGAAAACCCTGTAGCTTCTGCTTCTGGTCTTCGGAGAGACTCAGGTCTGTAGCAAACCGCTTTAGTTCGTCCACGACCATGTTGCGTTGTTCCTGAGTAAGAGGCATGATTTGCTCCTTTGCTTTAGGTTGGAAGCGCATTGAAGGTCTCGCACCGAGATGGATTCTCTGGAACTCATCCAGGTTCGGTCATCAGTTACCGAATCGCAGTCGACCGCCGCGAGAGTGACCCTGTTAGCGAATATTCCAAAAGCGGAACACCGGATTCTACGAATCGGCTTATCTTTTGAAACACTCCAACAACACTCTAGTTTTCCGCCCTACGTCTGCACAACTAGGGAAATCCCTAAGCGGCTTGGCGACACGTTACATCAACTCGATTACACGTTTTAGCTACTGGTCAATGAGCACTATGGCGATGGAACGTCAATATCCGCTCAGAATGTCTCTCTGGAGCGACAGCATTCTGCCCACGACTCGGGTTCAATCCCAAGTCCCCATAAGAAAGTCTGCTACTGTGTATTCTCAAATACCGAGCCGAAGGTAAGCTACCCGCATTTCATTCCCCAGTCACTCTGAGATCTCTGCTGCACCAGACGGGAAATATAGCTAACCAGCGACTGCACGGTCTGAAAGTGCCCCGTTCCCGGCGAAAAAGGGTCGTCCTCGGTGAGATCAATGTGGAACCCTAACGATTCTTCCAGCTTCGTTTCCGCGATCACAATGAAGTTGGCGAGGGCAAGCGAGTCGAGTCTACCCCCGGCACCAGACAAAACCGTGCTCAAGGATTGCTCGACCTGGTCACCCTTAGGCAGTTGAAGGTTCAATTCGAAAAGAGCGGAATAGATCACACCCACGACTCGATTGCGGGAATCAGAAGTTGTCAGCAAATCGTCTATTGGCCCCGACATTTCCCTCTCTCATTTCGTCGGACGGGAGCGGCCCTACCCCCTTGCACCGTCCTCGGGGCCAAGGTTCCGCCACGAAGACTTCGGATTCCGCAACGTCTCCAGTGACTTGGTCTTGTCTAGCGAGTCAAACAGAGTATTAGTCGTTGGCGTCATTGTCAGGGTCTCGCGGCTTCCCGGTTTCTGTCGATTCTGCCCTGCCCTGCGCACTTGCCGCCGAGTCCTGTCAAAGCCGGTTCTAAGAGACTGGCAGTTTCAGGGCTGTTTTATTCACACCCTATTCGGGACCGCATTCACATTCGTGCTAAATCTTGACGTGCTGGTGTAGCAATGACAGGCCCATCAAAGCGGGAACACGGGTGAATGAAAAAATCGCTGAAGGGATTTCTAAGGTCCTCATCCCACCCCCGCCAAGAACCCCACCCCGCCAAGAACTCTGGCAAAAGTGGGGCAAATGCGAAGGGAATCGACAGAACCAAACGTATTCCCGCGGACCGGTTAATTCAACTGCCAAAACTACAAGCCTGCGCCTGTATTACTTCGAATCGCGATGCTCATCGCTTGGCTCATTCGACTTCGATGATGAACGAGCCGAAATCATTTGCTATCCAGCCAGACCTTTATTGACCAACACCTTGACGTTTACACGCCGGTTTTCGGCTCGGCCCGATGCCGATTCGTTGCTCGCCATGGGATCAGCCTTGCCCATCGCTCCCGGTGCCACAATGTGTCGCACGGGAACGTTGCAGTTCTCGGTTAAGTAGGCAATCACCGCCTGGGCGCGATCCATGCTCAACTTCTGATCCATGGCGGCGGTGCCGGAGGAGTCAGCGAAACCCTTCACCTGGATGATGTAGCCAGTCATATTGACCACATCGCGCGCCAACTTGGATAACGCAGCTTTGCCGTCAGCAGAGATGATTGATTTCCCAACCGCGAAGTCGACGTTCAGATCAGCTTTGGTGTCGTACTCAGTCAGCTCAGAGAACCTCTTGGTGGTTGCTTCGATCTGCTGCTGGTTGGCCGCTATCGCCTGTTGGTTGGCCTGAGTGGCCGCTTTATTCGCAGCAATATCTTGCGAATTGCTTTGAATCGCTTGCGAATTGGCCTGAGTCGCTTGTTTGTTCGCCGCGATATTTTGAGTGTTGGTTTCAACGGCGTGCTTGGTCGGGGTTAGCCCAGCCTGAATGGCTTCAGCCGTTTCCAGATCGTCCGCGTCGAACGTAATGGACTTGGCCACCACTCTGTTCTGTGCATCGCCAACACCTTCGGCTGTAATCCTGAGGCCCGGGATCAGAACCGTGACCGACATCTGCTTCTTGCGCAAGCCCAGTCCTTTTGGCTGTTGCACCTTGGTGTCATCGTTCAGAACGACGGTGACGTTTCCACCATCGGAGTTCATTGTCAGAGTCTCTCCGGTTCGAGTGGCAATCACGCCCTTGACCTTGGCCTTTTCGCCGTTCGATACGCCGAACCCCAACCCTACCAACAGACAGCACATCACTGCGCTGCATACCACCATCGATTTTGACGTTTGCATCATGTTCGTTGTTCCTCCCTTCCATTAGTTTGGGCGCGGCTCGCCGGAGCGAAACTCTACCCGTCGCGTTCCCTCCCTTCGATTTGAGGTACGTTGGTTGATTGACCGTTGCGGGTGGATGAATGCGGGTGAAATCTGGATCTGAATGCTTAACCTAGGACAGCTTTCTTACATCCGCTATGCAATCTGTCATCCGTATTCTTAGCGATCCTTGCTTTGCACTCCATGTTTGCTTCTGTCGATTCTGACTTGTTCTGCGCGCTGGCCGCCAAGTCCTGGCGAAGGAATTGCTTCCACCGTGGGAAAAGGCTCAATTCTAAAGACAACCCTAAGGTTGACTCGAGGTCTACGCAACTAGGGAAATCCCTAAATATCAGTCCTCCAGCCAGAATTTCTGCTAATTTATACAGGCGCGTGCGCAACAACCTGAATTCCGAAACATGCGATTATGAATGCAACGAGCAACTAGACTCTCAGAGTCGGGTTTGGATGTTGTAAAAAGGGTCAAATTGGAAATCCACCCAAACCAAAGCGGGCTGCAGCCCATAACAAAAATGGTAGAGGAAAAGGCTGGCTCTGCCGGTGTTCTCGACGCTGCGCTGGGATCGAAAAATGAACGGGTTTTTTCTTCGAATGAGAGCGCAAACATCCCCGCAGGTGCGTGATATCCTTTCGTGTTGCGGCTCCGGCGAAACCCGTCGGAGCCGCGTCAGTTCCTGCATGCCCAACGCATCGTTCCGACAGGATTGAGCAAACTAACTTGATACGTTTGCCTTCTGCCCCGCCCCCCCAACTGACTTCACGGTCCCCTCAGTTGAGAGCTACAAGGAGAAGAATATGACTTCCAAGACATGGACGAACATCATCGCGCTGGCTTTGCTCGAAACGCTCGCTCTTCCCGTTTTGATGACCGGACAGAATCAACACGAAGTCAACAGCAAGCATCACCACTACCAACTCGGGCAGATCCCGACGCTTGGCGGGCCCGGCACGAATTTCTTCGACAACACGAACAACATCGCGGTTCTGAACGACCGTGGCAGCGGCAGTAGCAAGACTGGCTGGGGCGCTGTGCCTGGAAACTTAGCTAGATTCTAGTAAGTCGCTTACAAGGAAAGAGCAAGCGGAAGCACTGCTGAAGGATTTGCGCTTGGCAGTACGCGGGCTGGCACGATCCCCGCTGATCGTGTTGACCGCGGTGGGCACACTGGCAGTAGGTATCGCCTCCACAACTGCGGTGTCCCAACCTCGGGTAGCAATCCTAAGCAGAACTTCCTGGACGATCTGAAGGCGTGTGCCGAGCGTCCGCGTCCCATGCGGGGTGGGGCTCTTTTGGTGAGATTGACTTCTCGGTTGGCCATCGGTGATCCCTCCTGATTCTGGGAATACGAGGCTGCAGGTTTTATCAGACTTCGCCTTCAGAGGCTTCAATTCCTTTACCAGCCTAGCGGGAATTGGTATCTCACGCTCGCGGTAGTTCTTCGGGCTGAAACCGTACTCCGGCTTGTACCGCACCGTGACGGTGCCGCGGGTCAGGTTGATGTCATCCCAGGAGCAGTGCATCACTTCCTGTTCGCGCATTCCCGTCATCAGGAAGAATTCGAACCAGAGCCGCTCTTGCGCGTCACAGGCAGCGAAGAGCGTATCCAATTCCTCCCGCTCGTACACCTCCGGCTCCTCTTCCACGAAGCGCGGCCAATCGTTCTTTCCCACGAGACCGCGAATCCCTTGCGTCTTGAGAAATGACATCACGTTCTCGAACTTGTTGTACACGCTGCGCGGCGACTGGTTCTTCTCATCACGGAGGAAGGCTGAGAATTTCAGCATGTCACGTCGCTCAATGTCGTGGTATCAGTGCAGTTATCACCGGCTTGCAAGTGCCAGATAACAAAAGTAATGGCGGAGAGGGGGGGATTCGAACCCCCGATACCCGTTAAGGTATGTCCGCTTTCGAGGCGGATCGTTTCAACCGCTCACGCACCTCTCCGCGTGAAAAACTGTGTTCAATGGCTAGCGGCTGGTTGCCAGTGACTTCGAATGTTGCTACTTCAGACTACAGGTTCCTCGCTTTGCTCGGAATGATTTGAACAAAGGCTTGATCAAGCCGCCGAAGTCCATCGACTAACGCTCCTCCGCGCGGCGCCTTCTAAAGAATGACTGCAAGAGTTCGGCACTGCGGCCCGCCAGGACTCCTCCACGAACCTCCATCCGGTGATTTAGTTTGGGATGGTTTAGCACTTCTATCACCGAATGGACTGCGCCCGCTTTTGGGTCGTCCGCGCCGTAAACCAGGCGTTTCAGCCGGGCATGCACCAGCGCGCCTGCGCACATGGCGCACGGTTCAATTGTAGCAAAGAGCTCGCAGCCTGCCAGACGGTGGTTACCCAAGTTCGCACCAGCTTGGCGAAGGGCGATGATTTCGGCGTGGGCCGTAGGGTCGGAGTCGGTGAGGTTGCGGTTCCAGCCCCGGCCGACGATCTCGCCGCCATGGACTACGACCGCACCCACGGGGACTTCGCCCGCTTCCAGTGCGCGTTGCGCGGCGCGGAGAGCCTCTTCCATCCAGAATTCGTCGGAGGCGGCCGTTGGTCGTTCGTCGTTGGTATTTTGTGGCTGGTTCTGGGGCACGGTTAGTGCACTTATTGTATCGGGTCCGGAAACTACGGGGGCGCACGCCCATGGGAACCAGCCCGGTCGCTTCGCGTTGTCGTCATGAAGTCATTGACCAGAGGGGACACAAAGGTTCACAAAGGTATTGATTCCAGGCAGCCTCGGCGATCTACCTTCTGCGATTTTTGAGATGATGGTATCCTTACTGCGTTATGGGGATCCCGAAGCTGCTGCGCAAAGTCTTCCTCTTGGACCTGCTTCAGGGTCTGAAGGTCACCTTTCTTTATCAGGATCCGAGGGAGATCTATACCGAGCAATATCCGCTGCAGCGGCCGCAGGTGGCCGAGCGTTATCGCGGCGCGCCACGGCTGAACGTGAATCCCGACACCAACGAGACCATGTGCATTGCCTGCGATCTGTGCGCGCTGGCCTGTCCGGAGCATTTGATCGTGGTCACCAGCGCACGCAACGAGCAGACCCGCCGCAAGGAACTCACCAACTTCACCTACGATCTGAGCCGCTGCATGTTCTGCGGACTCTGCGAGGACGCCTGTCCCGTCGACGCGCTGGAGCTGACCCAGGACTTCGAACTGGCCAGCTACACTCGCGAAGGTGCGATCTGGAATCGCGAAATGCTGGAAAAGGGTCCGCAGCCGACGCAGTATCGGAAGTAGACGTTGGCACTTAGTCAGTTCGTCGTTAGCCAAAACCGAGCTACTTGTATCCTCCAGTTGGACGAACAACGACTAATGACTAAATGACCGGGCTGCTGCTGCGTCATGCAGTGCATCGCTCCGAAGCCCCAGATCAAATCTCCTGAGTAAATTCCGACAACTTCGCGATCAGGAAAGAGGTCGGCGAGAATATCCAGCGCGACGCGGTCGTTGGGATCGTTGAATACCGGGACGAGCACCACGCCGTTGGCGATATAGAAATTGCCGTAGCTCGCGGGCAGGCGGCGTCCTTCGAAGATCACCGGCGAAGGCATCGGTAGCTCAATAATCGCCAGAGGTTTTCCGTCCTGATCTGTCGCGGCGCGCAGGCGTCGGATATTCTCTCGCAAGCGGCTCGTAGTTGGGGTCGTCGGGATTCGTCTCGACTGCAGTCACTACCGTGTCGGGAGCGACGAAGCGGGTGATGTCGTCGACGTGGCCGTGCGTGTCGTCGCCGGCGATTCCGGAACCCAGCCAGATCACGTTGTTGATCCCGAGATAGTCGGCGAAGACTTTTTCGTAGTCTTTACGTTTCATCGTCGGATTGCGTTGCTGGACCTTGCTGAGCAGGCACTCCTCCGTGGTGAGCAAAGTGCCCTGGCCGTTGACGTCGATCGACCCGCCTTCGAGAACGACGCGGTGCTTGCCGAACACGGACGGAGTTCGCGAGCGTTAGCGGCCTTTGCCATCAGGCTGCCGATTTTTTCGTCGTGCTGGTAGTTCGAGTATTTGGCCCAGGCGTTGAACCGCCATTTGACGGCTGCGAGCTCCGCGCTTTTTCGGCATTGCCCGAGTCTTGCCCCCGTTTGGAAACACGTGGGGACAGCCGCCCCCGGCTGTCCGGCCGAGCGAAGCTCGGCCGTGATGAACGTGCAGCCAGAGTCGCGGGTCCACACCCGGTTCGTCGGCCAGCGGTGGAAGCGAATGTTGTCGCTGAGTGCATTGGCGCGGTCGAGAACTTTGCGGGCACGTTTTTCGGAAGCCGCATCGTTGACGATCAGATTCGACGCGCTCGTGTCGTCGCCAGATGGCGGATGATCTCCGCGTACACCCACGGGATAGGCTCGAACTTTCCCGGCCAGTCGTCGCGATAGTGAGGCCAAGCCAGCCAGGTGGCGTCGTGCGGCTCCCACTCGGCAGGCATGCGAAGGCTGCGGCGCCTGCGGAGCTTCGATTCCTGGCGCTGCAGATCTGGACTGGCAGTATCCCAGCAGCTGCAAAGCTTGCATTCACTACAGTCGCGTTAGAATCGCAGCCCGCTCCGCAGCAGGCTGCGCAAAACTCCGATTTTGGTGTAGCGCAGCGCTTGCCCGCCGCTGCGGCAACTCGCCATCGGCTGCATACGGGTCGTTCGCCCCGAGCTAGCAAAGATGCGTTTTCTGCAAACTCGCATGCCGCTCGGAAAGCCAGTCCTCAATCAATCAGCCGATTCGTAATCGGGGCGTAGCTGTCGATTCGCCGATCGCGCAGGAACGGCCAGTTGCGGCGGATGTCTTCCAACGCTTTCAGATCGACTTCACCCACCAGAATCTCTTCCTTGTCATGCGAAGCCTTCAGCGATCACTCGGCCAAACGGATCACATCAAGAACGATCCGCCCCAGAACTCCAGTCCCGCGCCCGGAGCCGACTTACCGCGAATGTCTCCGGTCTCAAATCCGACGCGATTCACCACCGCCACATAAACACCGTTGGCGATCGCATGCGCCCGCTGAATTGTCCGCCAGGCATCGTGCTGGGCCACCCCGAACTCCGCCTTCTCGGCGGGATGCCAGCCGATCGCCGTCGGATAAAAAAGCACATGCGCGCCTTGCAACGCCGTAAGACGCGCGCCCTCGGGATACCACTGGTCCCAGCACACCAGCGTGCCCACCCGGCCAACCTCGGTATCGAAAGCGCGAAAACCGAGATCTCCAGGCGTGAAGTAATATTTTTCGTAATAAGAGCGGGTCGTCCGGGATGTGCATCTTGCGGTAGAGGCCGCGCAGCGTGCCATCGGCGTCGAACATGGCCGCCGTATTGTGGTAAACGCCGGCAGCGCGCTTCTCAAACAGTGACGCGATAAGCACGATCCGCAGTTGCTTCGCCACTTCGGCCAGCTTCGTTGACGTTGGCCCGGGAATTGGCTCGGCCAGATCGAATAGCGATATATCCTCGCGCTGGCAGAAATACTGCGTCTGAAAAAGCTCGGGCAGGCACACGATCTGCGCCCCTCGCCCAGCCGCTTCGCGGACGCGTTCGATCGCATGCTGCAGATTCTTGTCAGGGTCGGACGTCATCGACATCTGCACCAGTCCGATGCGGAATTTCTCAGGCGGCAAAGCAGCGACCTCCTTCAGCGACGAAATAGAATACCAGTTCCCGATTCTCCGTTCCAGCGGGTAGCAGGAGACTGCTGCGTTCTAGTAGAGTAGTGCTTCGACATAAATCTGGGGGAGGAATCTTGAAGCACGGCAATCACGACGGCGCGGGCATTGACCGCAAGCTGCACAACCCGATCGATGACCGGTTGATTCCGCTCGAATCGCTCGATCTGAGCCGCGTGCGCATCGGTTGACGACCTGGTGCGCGCCATGGGCAACACAGCATTCACCGGCCGCCAGGTCGGCGAAGCCGCGGACGTACTCGAAGCCATGGCTCGCGACGAAGAATGCTTCGTAGTGATGACCCTGGCCGGCGCCATGACGGTCGCCAAGCAAAGCCTCATCATCGCCGACCTGATCGACCGCGGAATCGTGAACGCAATTGTCTCTACCGGCGCGCTGATGGCGCACGGCCTCGTCGAGGCCACAGGCCGAGCTCATTTCCGCTACAACCCGGACGTTTCCGATACCGAACTTTATGAGCAAGGCTACAACCGCGTGTACGACACGCTCGAGCCCGAACAGAACCTCGACGACGTCGAAGAAGTCATGTCCCAGATACTCGAAGGCTGGGATCACAACGAGGTGATGTGCTCCTACAAGCTGAATCACGCCATCGGCGCCCATCTGGCCAAACATGCCAAGGATCAGCGCGGCATTCTGAAGTCGGCCTATGAAAAGGGCGTGCCGGTGTTCGTCCCCGCGTTCACCGATTCGGAGCTAGGCCTGGACGTGGCCCTGAACAACCGGCTGCGTGAGTCCACGGGACGCCACAAGCTGCGCTTTGATCCCTTCGAGGATCTGGAACATTTTGCCGCGACGCTCTTGCGCCAGACCCGGCTTGGAATCTTCACCATCGGCGGAGGCGTTCCCCGCAACTGGGCACAGCAGTTTGGACCGTTCTGTGAGTTGCGCCATCGCCGCCTGGGAGAGAACGTGCCGTTGAAGCGCTATCACTACGGCGTGCGAATCTGTCCCGAGCCCGTGTACTGGGGAGGCCTTTCGGGCAGTCCGTACAGCGAAGCCATTTCCTGGGGAAAGTTCGTGCCTCCGGCGGAAGGCGGAAAATTTGGTGAGCTGTTTGTCGACGCTACCGTTGGACTTGCCGCTTGTGGTGGCTGCAGTGCTGGAACGGCTGGGCAAAAAAGAATCCGGCCGGCAAGAAGAAGGTCACGGCGAAAAAGTAGGCGACCTGAAGAATGCAGCCCACGGCGCAAGCCGTGGGCAAAGAGTGAGGAACTGACAAGCCTAGTCGAAGATCAACACAGCCGAAGCAATCACCGTGCTCCACAACCCGCGCTTATCCCCGACTGCCGACTGCGTAATATTCGCCGTGCGCACGATCTTATTCGAAATCCGGTAAATCTCCTTCTTCTCATCCCACGACCGGTCCGGATCAAACTCCACATTCAGCGTCGTAGCCAGCATTTCAGCCGCAAGCTCCTCGGCATACTCACCCGCGGCGTCATCGGTCTCGCCAAACGAGTGGTGCTCGCTGAGATATCCGTAAGTGTTGCGGTCGGCCGGAATGGCCACCCCAATACTGGACGCCAGCAGGCGATGCGGTTCGCGGGTGGAGTTCTCCGCAACCACCGCAAACACGACCTCGCCCGGACTCAGATGCTTCAGTCCCTGCGAGCGCGGAACCAGCTTGCATTGTGGCGGGAAAATGGATGACACGCGAACCAGATTCTGCGCGGCGATGCCGGCGTCCCGCAGCGCCAGCTCAAAGGAAGTGAGACGTTCGCGATGTTTGCCGACCCCCTTGGTGAAGAAAATCTTTTTGGGGACCATGTCCTTGCCCAATTCGTTATTCCTCCGCTGCCTGGAGTGAGGGTCAAATCTAACATAGCGAATTGTAAAGGGAATATGAAAAATCGGTCTGGGGACAAAAAAGTTGGCGGAAACCCGAATTCGGGTTTCCGCCTGGCTTCCAACCCGGGAAGCCTGCTCTACTTGGCAGCCGTCACGGAACTGACTTCTATGGTGTCGCCGTTCGCTTCGCCCTTCACGGTGGCCTTCGCCGTGCCCAATTTCTCGAGTTGATCGAGCGTAGCCTTGTCCTTAACGTCGAGGGTGAAGACCTTGTCGCCCACGACCAGGGCATACTTCGAACCCTTCTGGACGCAGGCACGAAGGCAAGCAGGCGTCGTCGCCTTGCATCATATGTTTCGCCCCGCACATGGCGTCACTGACGTGCCGGTGAAGGTCTCGGCCTTGGCCGCGAATGATGCTGGAATTAGAGCTGCGCCCAAGAAGCCGTAACTGCCGGCTTCCGGTAACCATCTCATGAAATCTTCCGCGAAAAATCTCACGAAATCGTTCTCCTTGTGAGTCAATATGCCCGCTACCGATTAGATGTATCCATTTGAAGGGCGATAGCGCTGGCGTCAAGGATTTTCACCGGGGTTATCGCGGCTTCGCATTGAAGCGCAGGGTCACATCCACAGTCTTCTCGTTCCGATTCAGTGATTCGCGGACGCTGACCTCCCAGTCCGCCAGCAAAGAGAGTTCTTTGTCCGCCTGGTCCAGAAATCGCTTGGGGTAGCTGGAGTCATAGCGATCGCCGCCACGTAATCTCCAGCCGTCCTCCAGGCGGGCGGTCGTGCGCGAGTCGAGCCCTCGGATTTCCAGGTCTCCCATGGAATAGACTTCTCCTTCCTGGATATTCAGCTTGTACTTGACCGTGGAGGTCGCATCGTCTATTTCCGGGTCCGGTTGGATACTAACTGCCATAAATCCGCGCGTCCCGTAGAGTTTCTTCATGGCGTCGATGTCGGTGTTCAGCTGAACCGCATTTGCTGGCTGATCCATTTCCGCATGGATCAGGGCTCGCAGAGTGTCGACGGGAAACGACTTGTATCCCGCTAAAACGAGTTCAGTCAGCTTGTATTGGCCTCCGGGATCGACCGGGAAAGCCACGTCCACAGTAATTTCTTGCGGTGTGTCCTGGACAATCTTGGCCTGGGCATCGCCGAACGTCGCTTTTAGATATCCGCGCTGGAGGTAAATCGGGAGGAAGTTCTTGTCCTCCTGAGTGCGAAGTATCGAGCGTAAGAAATCAGCGCCTTGCAGCTTCTTCGCTGCGGCTTCAAGTAAGGGCAATTCGGACGTGCCGGCTCCGGCGAATGCGATGTTGCGAATGTGAATCTGTGGCCCGGTGACGGTGAAAACGAAGGCTTCGACGGGGCCGTCTTCGTGGGCCGCTCGAAGATAGTCAACCCGGCCTTGCACGTTGCGTGCGATCAGCAAACCTTGCAAGGCATTCGAAACCTGGTCTGCGAGGTCGCCACCAATTGGGAGCTGGCCTTGAAATAGTGGAACCTGGGTATGGAGTTGGTCAAGCAGTTCCTGATCGGAGAACCACACCAGATTGTCGAAGCGAACCGGAACGAACTGTTCGGCGTCCTGAACCTGCAACTCAAGCTTGGTGCCATCGGGGGAGTATTGAAAGCTGTAGAGGACATCGCCGAAGACACCGGTTTCTCCGAGGATGCGGGCGGCTTTCTTGAAGTCGTCCTCGCTGACGGTCTGGCCCAGCTGCAAGCCGCTCGCAGCGAGGATTTCTTCTGATTTGTAGCGCTTGGTCCCGGTCGTCTTGATGGAAACAAGTTTGAAGGCTGCGGGCGGAAGTTCTTTGGGGGGCTGCTTCCGCGGAGTCTGGCCGAACCCAGAGCACAAAGAAAGACAAACGAGAGATAGAGCCAACGGGATTCTTAAGCGCCGCACGCGAGAAAATTCTAACCCAAACCACGGGAGCGTGGACGCAAATTGTAAACCGCTACTTCCTGCTTTCGTTCATATACCCATGAAGAGGGTGCCCCATCCTTCCGCGTTCTTGGCGGAAGGTGGGAGGCGAGAAGGCCGGACTGGCATTTGAGACGATGCGAGCACGCCCGGACCGCCTATTTGACGAAATGCTGGCGATGAAGGTCTGAAGTCCGGGATGACAGTGTGGGGGAGCTTTGACGCTGTTTTGTCATCCCGAGCAAAGCGAAGGACCTAGGGTTTTGCCTGGCAGGGCGAACACCAGATTCCTCGTCGCTTCGCTCCTCGGAATGACAAAGGGGGTGGGTGACCCTTATTGCTTCAGTAGGCGGGTGGCCCGGACCTTGACAGACAAACATTAGGTGTGGGTGCCCCGCTCCTTGCGGTTTTTTCGCAAGGGGCGGGTGCATGGCGCACGATAAATCCTAAGTACACGGGTAACTCGGAAGACGTGAGGTGTAGCAACATCCCCTCATGCCCCCCTCCACGGATTGACTTGCCCGTCGCCACCTCCTAACATCGCCGAGGGGGATGGCGGTCCTGGCTCGCTCCAACTGTCTCGCACGACCGCATTATCGAAACACTGCGGCGGAGAGGCCGGCGACTCCATGTGTTACGGCTGCGTTGCTATTCGATAGAAAGTGATTATCGAATCGCCGCGTCGCTCATCCCGCGTCTCCAAACCACGAGGAGGAGATTCCAGATGCCGGAGGCAACATCGAACGTCGAGTTTGCTCATAAGATCCACGAGCAGGGCCATCATCACGAATCATCGTCCGGATCGCGCGCGGAATGGGTCGAAATTCTTGAGGCCGTGTTGCTGGCGATCGTAGCCATTGCCACCGCCTGGAGCGGCTACGAGGCATCGCGCTGGGGAGCCCTCTCCGCCGAGAACTACTCGCGGGCTTCGCGTACGACCGTACTATCGCAGGAAAAGGCCACGCTCGCGGGCCAGGACCGCCTCTACGACATCGTGACTTTCAACGGCTGGGTCGCGTCGAAAGTCGCCAGCCGGGACAAGGTCGCTGCTTTCTACGAGCGCCGCTTCCGGCCCGAATACGCCATCGCGTTTCAAGCCTGGTCGAAGCTCGACCCGATCAATAACCCTTCGGCACCGCAGGTGGCCCATCTTCATGCCCGAGTACAAGAACGCCAACGCGGCGGAATCGGCGCAGCTCGCGGAACAGGCGAAGGTCTACTTTGAAAAAGGCGTCAGCACGCGTGATACCGGCGACGACTACATCAAGGTGACCGTATTTCTGGCCACGGTGCTGTTGTTGACTGCGCTCAGCCAGCGCTTCAAAGTCCTGGGGCCCCGGATCGCGGTGGCGGCAGTGGCCGTCGTTCTGCTGTGCATCAGCGGGTACTGGCTCCTGATCCTCCCGCGTGCCTAGAAGCAGCGCGAGAACAAAGAAAAAGCCCTCGATCGTGTCGAGGGCTTGGAACCACGCACTTTACGGAACCGCGCTACTCCCGAACCGAAGAGGGAACACCTGCCTTACGAGCGTCTTCTTGCATATCATCAAGTTCCTGCTTGGCCGCGTCGACGGCTTTTTTCTTCTCTGCGATCTTCTGCTTGTACTGTGTGTCTTCCTTGTCCCAATTGCCCGAATCCCGCAGGCGGTTGCCCGCGTCAGCGTAAAAGGCGGCCGCGCGCAGTTGATACTCGCGTTGCTCTACATCCAATTCACGGTTGAGCAAGTCCAGTTTCGCTTTCTGGTCAGTTAGCCGGTCTTTCCACGAGTCGTACGTCTTCTGCCGCTCTTGCGGAGATTCTCCCGGCTGCACTGAGGGCGGTTTGTCATCGGCTTTCTTGTCGGCCTGGCCCGCGTCCGCTGCACCGTCGGCGGCGGCTTGCGACTTGTCGCTCGATCCTCCAGCACCCCCCACGACGCTGATCTTGTCGTCCGCCGGCAGATTATCATTGTCAAATTGCTTGGCTGTGGGTGGTTTTTTGTCTTTGCGGACGGCTCGGGCGTAGTCGCCCAGCGGTTGCTGCTGGGTGGTCGAATCCTGGGCGGTGGCAAGGGATGCCATCATTGCCGCGAGAATTATTCCGGCAAACCAAACATGTGTGATGCGCTTCATAGTTGCTTTATCCTCCGTGCCGGGGCCTGCTATCTTCACAGGCACATCGGCGTTGATTGAACTCAAGCTCCGGCGGCCTTCGCGGCTTTTGCGCCCGCGAGAAAACCGCCAATCGTATGATCCAGATCGGCTGCTTCCGACACGATGTCGACAGCCAACTGCCGCACCAGTGTCGGATCGTGACTGACCGCCAGTTGTTGCGCGTAGCTGGAAATGGTGGCCAGCGAATTTCGCAGCGCCAAAGCCATCTCGGCCGACATTTCTCCGCGCAATTCCTGCAGCCTTTGAATCAACGCAAATTCAGTTTTGTCGGTGATCAAGCAAGCCGTGCCCAAGGTCTCTCCAGAGGGCGCGTACACCGGAGAAATCGTGATCTCGAGAATCCGCTGCTCGCCCGCCGGAGTGGCGTAGTCGGCCTCGACCCGTTGCGATGCGCTTTGCTCTCGCAGACTGGCCTGCACAGCGGCTGCCAGCGTTCCTTCAGAGCCCGGAGCAGAACTCAACCTCGCATCCCGAAATATTTCAGGGACGCTCATTCCTACCGGCGAAGCAAATCCGAGAATGCTCTTGGCCGCGGCATTGGCCGTGCGGACCAAGCCGTTGGTAGTCAGGAACAACACCCCACTCGAGAGATTCGACAGCACCACGGAACTGATGTTTTCCGAAGTCTTTGCCCGACGCCGCTCCACCTGCTGTACGCTCAGCAATTCATGCTTCTGTTGCTTCAGTTGCTGAATCACGGCGTTGTAGGTTTGCATGGGAAACTGCTCCAGCTCCGGGGCAGAGTCAATGGCGAACGATTCCTCGGTGAGGATGCGACGCATGCGCCGCAGCAGCAGAGTCGCCACCCAAAATCCAAAGCCCATGACAAACAGCACGATCGCCATGCGAACCACGATGGGGTTGCTGAGGATCTTCACAGCAACCTCCAGTACCAGCGGAAAAACCGGTCGCCAAAGAGCGATGCCACCATAGCCATGCTGCCCAGAAACACGCCGAATGGCATGGGGAACCGCCGCAGGGCAATGCTGGCCGAATTCCATCCATGACGACGTGCCAGGTTCGCCGGCTCATGATGGCGGACCATGCGCCGCCGGGTGCGTTTGATCCAAACCACCAGCACCGTCCAGAGTCCAGCCAACGATCCCACTACCGACGCGCTGAACAGGGTGAAAATGGTCAAGCGAATTCCGAGGAACGCGCCCACCATCGCCATCAACTTGACGTCACCGAAGCCCATGCCCTCGACTCCGCGCGCCCGCAGATAAATCGCTCCCGCGCCATAGATGAACGATGCTCCCGCTGCAGCTCCCATCAGCGCTTGCAGCAACGAGAGCCAAGGACTGGAAGCGCTAGCCGCGGGCTGGTAGACCAAGCCGAACAGCATCTGCGAAAGCAAATCGTTAACCGGAACCACCAGGCTGAAGAGCAATCCCAGGACAAGTCCCGGCAGCGTCATTTTGTCGGGCAAGAGCTGGGTCTCGGCGTCGGTGAAGATCAGGCCCAGAAGCAGGAATCCGAATGTGCAGTACTTCAGCGTGACCAGGGTGAGTCCGAAATACGCGTAGCAGGCCAGAAACAGCGCCCCCGTGAGCAACTCAACCACGAGATAACGCGACGAGATCGAAGCCTTGCAGTAGCGGCAGCGTCCCCGCAAGAACAGCCAGCTAAGGATGGGAACATTGTCATAAAAGCGGATTGGCTGGTCGCACTTCGGGCAAGCCGAGCCGGGATGAATCACCGACAAATCCCGCGGCAGGCGATAGATACACACGTTCAGGAAGCTGCCAAAGGCCAGCCCCAGCGCGAAAATCGCCAATGAGAGTGCAGGGTCCAACGTGTGCTTTGCCCACTCCTTACCGGATTTATGCTGGTTTCGCCTCGATTATACGGTGCCGCGTGGGGCGGGATGCAGGTACGAAAGGGATTGTCCGGAAGGACGATGAGTTCATAAACGATGGAGGCCAGGAGTGCCGGCCGGCCGCACAGGCCGTGAGGCTGGACCACCCGGCAGTCTGGTCAGTTCACCAACTCGACTTCACGCACGCGCCAGGTCTTGTCAAACCAAGGTTCGAGGAGGCCGTAGAGATGGAAGAGCCGTTCCAGCCTTTGCAGGTTGGGCTTGGCCGAGAGGAGAAAATGCCTCAGTCCTGGCACACCGAGAATTGGGGCGCTCTGCTCACGGGGTAGAGAACGCATAGGCCTGCCCGGAGCTGTTGATTCCCCAAACGCCTCCGCCGCTGCCCACGCTGATGGAGACGAGTAAGCCCGGTACCTGAACAAACGAGGCTGCGCTCACCTCCAGACGATAAACCTGTCCAGAGGAGTCGAGTCCCCAGACCCCGTCCCCGCTTTGTACGTTCGACTATACCCACGGCTACTATCCCTTTGCCCCGTTGGTTCAGGGAACTGATGGCAACTTTTACGGAACAACGGGGGTAGGAGGCGCTAACCCGGACTACGGTGTGGTGTACAAGATCACGGCCTCCGGCAAGCTGACCGTCATCGTCAACTTTGACGGAACCCGTGGGGGACAGTCTTTAGATCCTCTGGTTCAAGAGCGAGGGCAACTTTTATGGGACAACAACTGGAGGCGGCAGCAAGCACAACGGAGTGGTCTTCAAGATCACGCCGACTGGCAAGCTTACTGTTCTCCATAACATCAATGGAACTACCGATGGAGAGGGACCCTTTGCCGGTCTAGTACAAGCAACCGATGGCAACTTCTACGGGACTACGAGCAGCGGCGGAACCACGAGTCAGGGGACCGTCTTCAGGATCAGCCCGACAAAACCTTACCCTTACAAAGTTCTTTACAGCTTCGATGGCACGACAGGCGCCAATCCATACGTTACGCTCCTCCAGCACACGAATGGGATTCTGTATGGAGATACATACTCAGGCGGCATGGCCGGTGAAGGCACGTTCTACAGCTTGAACCTGGGTCTGAAACCATTCGTAAGTTTGGTGTCCGCCTCCAGCAAGGCCGGGAAAACGGTCGAGGTCCTTGGCCAGGGATTCAAAGGGGCCACGGGCGTCTCCTTCAACGGAACTGCCGCGACCTTCAAGGTTTTGTCGGACACGTACCTGACCGCGACTGTCCCCAATGGAGCGAGCACCGGTTCTGTGACCGGAAAGACGCCGGGCGGCACGTTGACGAGCAACAAGCAATTCCGGGTGACACCGCAGATTCTGAGTTTCAACCCGACAAGCGGCAAGGTGGATACGCCGGTGGTAATTACTGGAGTGAGCCTCACGCAGACAACTAAGGTAACGTTTGGCGGAGTGAAGGCGACCACCTTCACGGTGAACTCGGAGACGGAGGTGACCGCAACCGTTCCCACGGGCGCAAAGACGGGCCACTTACAATCACCACTCCGGCGGGACGGCCACAAGCCCCGGAGTCTTCAAGGTCACGCAGTAGTACAGCGCATAATGCGGGAAATCTTCGAGGATTCTCAAAAAGAGATCACGCCGCTCATCGGTGTCGGGCCAGGGCTTTCTTTGATAGCAACTGCAGGTGATGAAGTGTAGATCTCCGGCTTCGACTCAGACCTTGGCCAGGAACGGAGGTTAAACCCGGTTCGCCCGGAAAGATGTGACGGTCAATCGACCCCGCCCCTTGCAAAAACCGCAAGGAGCGGGGCACCCGGCGACCAAGTCGCAGTGCCTCACCGAAGTTAGTCGGCAACTCGTGAAATCGGCTTCAGTCATTGCGCCGAAGAGCCGATTTTGAGCCGACAATGGTGCCTCACCTCACTGAACCGTCAGCATCGTATCAATGGAATGCTGTAAGACACCCGAAGTGCCAGTGACGGTGATGGTATAGGTTCCAGCGGGAGTGCTACCACTAGCATTGCTGCCGCCACTACCGCCGCAGGCGGCATCGAACTCCAAGCCGACAAACAGCACCAAGGCTAATGCCATCGCCGAAACTATCCTTTTCTTTCTTTCTTCGGAGCGGCGACGAACACGTGCCGCAACCAATCCAATCAACGGTAACCAGACTGCAGAAAAGGGTCCAGAACCAGCGTTGGAGGGCAACACGCCTGCCGTCGGCCCCGTCGTGCTCACAGTCAATGTTGCAGCGGTCCCAGGAGTTGCAGAACTGGGGCTGATCGAGCATTTTGGGGCTAGATCGGGAGACGGCTGAACCGAACAGGAGAGCGTGACGGCGCCGCTGAATCCGCCTAGTGCCGTTACATGTATTGTGGAAGCGGACGACGCGCCGGGACTTACCGTAATCGGCGCGAATGTGGATGCCGACAGCAAAAAGCTGGGCTGAGTAAGCTTGAATACCGTCCCGGCGTCGAACGCGCCCCCATTGCCTGTAGTACCGTAGAGGTTCCCCGCCGAATCTTGGATTAAGCCTGCGGGATTTCTGCCATCGCTTGGAGAACCGACAAAGTTATGCAGCACGGTCAGCCTGCCCGTCATATCTATCTTGAACAACGTCTGAGGGCCCTGCGGGGTAAGTACGTTGCTGTTGTCGGTAGTGCCGTAGAGATTGCCCGACGCGTCCCACACCAGACCGCTGGGAACTGCTCCGTCTGGGCTGCCCTTGAAGCTGTACAGCACCGTCTCTTTGCCGGTCATATCCAGCTTGAACACTACTCCGCAGCCTACGGGTCCTAGGCCGTTATACCAAACGCACGGTCCACTTCCGCCCTCGGCTGTCGGCCCGTACAGATTACCTGCACCATCCATGACCAAATCGCCGGGAAGTGCCCCGTCGTCCGGCAGGCCCTTGAAGCTGTACAGCACGATCACGTTGCCCGTCGTATCCAGCTTGAACACTGTCCCGTAGGTGGAAGAGCCGCCGGAGCCTGCGGTACCGTAGAGGTTATCCGCAGCGTCGCTAACCAAACTCCCTGGACCTTCTCCGTCGTCGCCGCCGAAGCTATGCAGCACGGTCTCTTTGCCGGTCGTATCCAGCTTGAACACCACTCCGCAGCCTACGGGTACGCCGAAGAGACCAGTGCAGGTTCCACCTCCGCCCTGACTGGTCGTCCCGTAGAGATTACCTGCGTCGTCCATGACCAAACCGCTGTAGGGAAGTCCCCCGTCGTCCGGCAGGCCCTTGAAGCCGTACAGCACGGTCTCTTTGCCGGTCCTATCTAGCTTGAACACCGTTCCGCAGCTTATGGGTGCGCGCAAGTCTCCGCACGATCCACCTCCGCCCTGGCTGGTCGTCCCGTAGAGATTACCTGCGTCGTCCATGACCAAACCGCTGTAGGGAAATTCCCCGTCGTCCGGCAGGCCCTTGAAGCTGTACAGCACGGTCTCTTTGCCAGTCGTATCCAGCTTGAACACCGTTCCGCACCCGTGAGGCGCCCCGCAGTTGAGTTCACCGCCATACGTCGTCGTCCCGTAGAGATTGCCTGCAGGATCAAGAACCAGACTGTTTGGCCTACCCCCATCCGATGTGCCCGCGAAACTGTAGAGCAAGCTGTAGGTCTGGGCTTGTGATGGTTCGATCGTAGCGATTTGAAAAAGTGCAAAACTTGACAGCATCAGGATAGGTGCCAGCGCACGAGCCAAGCCCCGAGATGTACCCCGAAGCCGCAAGGAGGCTCCACTCCTCTTCTTCGCCGGCATACTACTCCGGCTCAACGTTCCACGCAACCTGCTGGCGAAAAATCCGCGATTGCACGCAATATAAAAAGACGCCCACTTTGCGGTAAGTTGTGATTGTTGGGATCACCATCTGCCGAAAGGAGCGTCGTTATGAAGTCAGAGAAGTATATCGGCATGGATGTTCACCAAGCAACGATCTCGATGGCTGTTCTGGATGATAGGGGCAAGCTCATCATGGAATGCATTCTGGAGACGAAAGCAGCCACGATGGTGGAGTTTCTCAAAGGGCTGCAGGGAAGTTTGTCGGTGACGTTCGAAGAAGGCACCTCGGCTGCTTGGTTTACATGATCTGCTGAAACCACACGTGAGGACGATCGAAGAAGAAAGCCTCAGTTCGTGGGCTCAACCGAAATTACAATCGCGATCTCAAGAACCTGTTCAAAGGCGCGGCCATGCAGGCGTCAGTCCAACCCGGTCCCTTGCGAGAGTTTTACGCCGCGCTGCTGGGCAAAGGAATCCGGCCAGAGATGGCGCGACTGACCTTGGCGCGAAAAATGGCCGCGATCACTTTAACCATGTGGAAGAAAGGAGTGGATTTCGACGCCCAACAACTGCATCGGCAAGCAGCTTGAGCGTCTCTGGTGAACAGGCCTTTCCATCTCCGGTGATCTTCTCTGGTGGTGGTCGGTCGGGTTCTTGAGACGCTCGGGTTCGAGGGAGAGTATCAGTCAATGAGTCTGTGGCGCCCTGTGTGCTTCGGCACCGAGTCTCCGATTACACCCTATGCCCCCTCGGATAACCAGAAATAGCGATAGGCCACGAGCCTCAGATAGAACCATGGTGTGCGCTGAGCAGCGCGTTGATCAGGAGGGTTGAAGTCCCTCCGGTGCTCGGATGAGGAGCGCCGTATCCAAAAGCGGGGTTGAAAGCCTCGCTGGCCGGAGAAGTGGAAGGTATGGAGACGTCTAAACGGGCACGAAGACGAAAGTCGGATACCGCCAAGGCGGACCTGAAGCCACCACTTGCAGTCTCCGGAGGGCAGGGTGTCCATCGCGAGATGGAATCCGAAGGGCATGAGGAGAAGTTCCGGGCCGTAATCAAAGGGTCACCCAGCGATGAACCGGTCGGCCAAAGGTGGGTTCGGTCGAGCCCGCACCATGAGGGCGAAGGCGTTCTCATTCACCCACCGTACCAAGGTGATTGCGGACGGCACGGAACGGAAGAACAGCGCGTGACCTCAGGAGGACTGACAGAGTCTCCGGGTGGCGCCAGAGTAAGCGGACCTATAAGCGCAAGCGAAGGGGCGAGCCACGCTCTGCCAGTAGACGGACGGCTGTGTAGTACCACAAACGCAGTGAAAGCTGTGGGACCGAGCAATCGGCGATCGGAAGTGGATCGGGGAAGGCAGCCGGCGAAGACGGTGGGGAAGAGAGAGGAAGCCAGATGAGTAACGGCGAGAAGGTGGATCAGTTCCATGAGTGAAATACCCGTACATTTTCGCCCGAGGAGACTGGCGGACTGGATCAACCCGACAGGAGCCAAGAAGGTCCACTCCTTAGTGGATAAGGTGTACAAGCGGAAGAACCTAGAGATGGCCTGGGAAAAGGTGAAAGCGAACCGAGGCAGTGGAGGCGTGGATGGGCAGACTCTGGAGACTTTCGAAGCGCAACTGGAGCAACAGTTGGAACGGTTGCATCGAGAGCTCAGAGAGGACTCCTATCAGCCGCTGCCGGTACGACAACATCGGATTCCGAAGCAGGGGAAACCGGGTGAGTTTCGAATGCTAGGCATTCCTGCGATCTATGATCGTGTGTGTCAGCAAGCGCTGCTCAATCGGTTGGAACCTATCTTCGAGCCGCTATTTGATGATGCCAGCTTCGGATATCGGCGAGGGCGATCGACGAAGGATGCCATGCGCAAGGTGTGGAAAGAAATCGACGGTGGACGGGAATGGATCGTGGACGGAGACTTGAAAGACTTTTTTGGGTCTGTGGACCACGAGAAGCTACTAACACTGGTCGCCCAACGAGTAGCCGATAGCCGAGTGCTACGTCTGATTAAGGCGATGCTCAAAGCAGGAAGCTACGGCCAAGGGAAACTCTTTCCCAGCGAGCGCGGGACCCCACAAGGCGGAGTAGCTTCTCCATTGCTCAGTAACATTCTTCTGACGCCGTTCGATCAGGAGATGCGACGCAAAGGATATCAGCTGACGCGGTTCGCCGACGATTGGGTGATTACCTGTAAGTCGGTGGCTGAAGCGCGGGCGGCGTTGGCAGCTGCGACTCGAATACTGGAGCGGTTGGGTGTGCGGCTGAATCCGCAGAAAACGCGGATTGTGCATATTCAGCAGGGATTCGATTTTCTGGGCTACCGAATTGTGCGAACCAGCGGGAACAGCAAGATTCCCCGCGGCATGATTCAGCGATGGAACCCCAACGGGCTGATCGCCTATCCCACACGAAAATCAATCCGACGTTTCCGGGATCGGGTGCGGATGTTGACCCGACGCAGCGTTCAGCGACAGACAGCGCTGCTGATACAAGAGCTGAATCCGACCCTGCGGGGATGGGCCGAGTATTACAAACGAGCCCACGTTCGAACGCTCTTCCACAAACTCGACGGCTGGATCGTGCGACGCATCTGGTCGCATCGATTCCGCCGGTGGCGGACCCGGGGTTGGCTACAGCTACCCAAGGTGAAGCTGTATGAGGAGTTTGGCTTGGTGAACCTCATCTCTCTAATACCTTCGCTCGGTTCTTACTCCCGTTCACGAACGTCTTCGTGAAAGCTGTATGCCGGAAATCGGCACGTACAGTTTGAGCGGCGGACGGAGGTTAGCGCGACCGCGCGCCTCCTCCGACCCGACTGACATTCCAATATCGGTTTCGCTTGCCCAGTTTCAAAACTCGATTGGCATCGTCACCACCGGCAGATGACCCCGTGGGGAAGAGCAAACAGGCCAGAGCAAAAAACCTCTCGAACAGAATCGGGGGGCTGCTAAACAGTGGGCTGGATCTCGAGACCAAATTCCTCTCGCCTCCGGTCGAGGCAGAACTTTTTTCTTGACATCCCTTTTTATAGAACTCATTGAGGGGGTTTCGAGCGTAATCGGGATGTTTCAACAGTTAGCGCAACAACACGATTAGATTTGCCAGGATAACGACGATACACATCAAGACGGCTGCGAGACGAAACACCGTGCCAGTACCGCCCGCTTGAGAGCGAATCGCCCTCGCGATGGAGATGCCGAAGGCCGCAAAAACAACCATCAGAAAAAGATGAATCACAATCCTTCCGACGTGGTTCGTTACAAAAGCAAGCAGCGTCGCCGCCCGTGACCGGTCTGTAATCACATGGCTATCAAGGCCAAATTGAACACTGCTCCACCACATCGCGTAAGTTCCCCCAAAAAGGACCATGCCCGCATCAGGAAAACCGGCGCTTGCGGGCCTCTAGGCGAGAGACCCCAGTGAAATCGTTGGCTGCGAAGCGACCGAACGATAATCAAGCCAGAAATGAAGATACCGAAGACATCTCTGGCATATTTCAGAAGGTCAAGCACGAATTCCGAATTCCATTGTTTTCGTGGGTTGCTTCAGTAAACAAGGTGCGAGGAAACGGGACCACCTCCAAGTTACGTTTCGCCAATAACCAAGGTTCCTGACGAAATCAAGCCATTACACTCAAAGCCCCACTCTCACCGTTTCCGCTACTCTCGAATTTTGTCAACAGTTGCGGGTGCGAGCTCCATGCACGCGCGCGGAGGCTCATGAACACTGGTGATTTCGCATAGGTATACGACTGGGGTGCGGTAGAATTCATCCCTAACCCTTATAACCCCCGATCCACGTTGACACTCATCCAGCGCGCACCTAGACTGGGAATGCTTCTGGTCTGATTTCATGGGCCGGATGCGAACCCTGCAATGGGAGCACCGAGGACGATCAATGGCCTGGCTGCAAAACAAGTTCGAGAAGAATTTCCTGATCACAACCGTAGACTACGTCTTCAACTGGGCACGCAAGTCGGCGGTCTGGCCCATGACGTTTGGTCTGGCTTGCTGCGCGATTGAAATGATCGCGTCTTCGACGGCGCGTTTTGATATTGCGCGCTTCGGGTCGGAGGTATTTCGTCCCAGCCCGCGGCAGAGCGATCTGATGATTGTGGCCGGCACGGTGACCTTGAAGATGGCTCCGGTGGTGAAGCGGATCTACGATCAGATGCCCGATCCCAAGTGGGTGATCTCGATGGGAGCGTGCTCGTCCGTCGGTGGGCCGTTCAATACTTATGCTGTGTTGCAGGGTGTGGACAAAATAGTGCCTACCGATGTGTATGTGATCGGATGCCCGCCGCGTCCGGAAAATCTCTTTTACGCCCTGCTGAAACTGCAGGACAAGATCGACCAGATGACTCTGGCGAAGAAGCCCACCGAGGTGCGGCTGGATCAGAACATGGTGGAGAACTTCAAGCGGCAGGTCATGATCGCGCAGACGTTGCAGCCGAAATAGCTGTCAGCTTTCAGCCGTCAGCACTCAGCAAAGCCAGCTGACTGAATGCTGAGTGCTGAATGCTCACTAAACTGACCACTCAATCTGAACTTCCTTCTGAAGGCGAAGCCAAGGAATTTCCCTGTGGCGATAAGGTTATCTGTGTTGCCAATGTGAATGGGACTATCTCTGCTATGGACAACGTTTGCCTGCACCGCGGCGGGCCGCTGGGGCAGGGTGTGATCGAGGGAGACAAGTTGGTCTGCCCCTGGCACGGTTGGCTTTGGGATCCCAAGACGGGCGAGGCGGTGCACAATCCTGGCGCTAAGGTGGCGGTGTATCCGATCAGGGTGGAAAGCGGCGAAGTAATGATTGAGTTGTAAAGGAGTGTTCTAAAGTCTTCATCCCAAATACTGCAGGAACTTTTCCGGTTGATTGTCGAAGCTTGGGAAGACCTGATTCAGGGCTTTGTTTCCTAGATGTTTATAGACCGCTTCTCCCAGAACTTGCCGGAAGTCCGTGGTTACGGCGAGGTCGCGGGCTTCGTAGAGTTGGGATTGGTCGAGGCCGGGCCAGCGTCCGTAGACTTTGCCGCCTTTGACTGGGCCACCCATTATGAACATTACGTTGGCGTGGCCGTGATCGGTGCCGCGGTTTCCGTTTTCGCGGGCGGTGCGGCCGAACTCGGACATGGTCACGACTACCGTATCTTCGGCCAGATCGCCGAGGTCGGTCCAGAGTGCCGCGAGTGATTGCGCAAACTCACGGAGAACGTTGGCGATCTGGCCTTGGGTGCTGCCTTCGTTGACGTGATGGTCCCAGCCGCCGATATCGGCGAACGCGACCTGGACTCCCAGGTTGGCTTTGATTAGTTGCGCGAGTTGCTTGAGGCTGTCGGCAAAGTGTCCGTTGGGATAGTCGGCGCCGGCTGCGGGCTTGTACTGTCCGGGATCTGCTGATTTGAGCATCTTTACGGCGTCGAAAGTTTCGTGTCCGGAGCCGTGGAGCACGGAGTCAACCGAGTTCTCGTACATGGCTTCGAATGTATTGGCGTTGGTCGCGGCTTTGGGATTGCTTCCGCCTACTGCGAAGTCGTTGATGTTGTTTACGGCGACTGTGCGCTCGCTGCCGGAAAGAATTCGGGGCAGGGAAGGCCCCAGAGCGATGCCGCGAAATGCAGACTGGTCGGCGGGAACGGGCTGAGGAGAAGAATGTAACGCCCGGTTCAGCCAGCCGTCTTCGGTGGCCTTTACGCCGGGTGTGCCGGATTCCATGAAGTCTTGCGCGTCAAAGTGGGAGCGGGTGGGGTCGGGCGAGCCGGCGGCATGAACGATTGCGAGATGACGCTGCTTCCATAGTGGCTGGAAGGGCGAGAGCGCAGGGTGGAGGCCGAAGAATCCGTCGAGGTCAATCACGGCGCTGCGAGGGATGTTGATGGACGGGCGCATCGCATAATAGGCGCGCTCGGCGTGGGGCACGACGATATTGAGGCCGTCGGCGGCGCCGCGCTGGAAGATGACGACCAGGCGCTTGTTCTTTGCTCCCAGCGACTCGGCGGCACAAGCGGCGCGAGTGAGAAATGATGGAATGGCGGCGGTGCCTATTACCGCGAGTCCGCCGTTTCTCAGAAATATGCGCCTTGTGATTGACATAAAGCAGCTCCTAGCTTCTAGCTCCTAGGTCTTCAGGAGGCATCCCGCATTTGGATCCGGACCCATACGCTCTCTTGCGGCTAAGGCCTAAAGGCCAATACTTATCTTCTTTGAAACTCCGGCGATCCTAATAGTAAACCTGCGATCAGGCCGTTGTTTGGCGGCCGGGCTGGATCATCCAGCTTACGGCGGCTGATCTTGGAATCTTGCAGGCGGGCGCTGATGACGTCATGCGTCTGTTTGGACACGTCTCCTGCCAGCAGACTGTTCTCGAGTGCGGCTAATGACTGTTGAGGATCGTTGTTTTGTCCCGGGTTTTGTCCTGGTATGCGCTCGGAATCCACTTGCACGCCTTTCACTTTTCCTGACGTTAGTGCCAGCGCAAAATTCATGCGCCCCAGAAGCGCGGAGGAATTGACCCAGGCATCCGCCTTCATGGAGTACCCGGTAGGGGGTTGCATGTTGTAGAGCGGCATTCCCATGTTTTGAAGTTGCCGCGCGATGGGCATGGCGTCAGTTACGTCGGCTCCGCTGGCCCGCACGGCCGAGACCACAAACTCCAGTGGAGTTTTCACCTTAGCTCGGTACGCGTCCGGCGCCCAGAACTCCGGAGAGTCCAACATGGTGTTGAGCACTTCGCGAATGCTACCGTCTTTTTTCAGGAAGGTTTGTGCCATTCGATCGACCAGGGGCTGCGGTGGATCGTCGGAGACGAAGCGCATCGCCAGTTTGGTGCAGACAAACTTCGCGGTCGAAGGGTGATGAGCCAGGAGGCGCAGTACTTCGAGGCCTTCCTTCTCGCCTTTTGATTTGATGCGGTGGCCGAGAACGATTTTGTCTCCGGGCTCATGGGTGCGCTCCTCGAAAGTGAAGCCGCCGCCTTGCTTGGGTTGCTTAAGCGTCCATCCGGTGAAGACGCGGGCAACCTCGGTGACGTCTTGTTGGGTATAGCCGCCATTTACGCCGAGGGTGTGCAGTTCCATCAGCTCGCGGCCGTAGTTTTCGTTCAGGCCGTTGCGCTTGCCCTTGGATTGGTTGGTCTGTCCCTTGTTCCTGACGCGTTGCTTCCAATTGTTATTGGCCCGCTTTGGAATGCCATTGGCGACGTCGGAGTTTGGTCCGACGCTCAGCCAGTTGTCGAGGTAGAAGAGCATGGCGGGACTCCGTGCGGTGGCGACCAGCAAGTCCTCAAACTTGCCCAGGGCGCGAGGGCGAATGACGTCGCGCTCATAGCTGGTGAGCAGGTAGTGATCAGCGCCTTTACCGATGAATACATTGAAGTGATTGAACCAGAAGTCGGTCATCACTTCCTGCAACTGGCGGTCGCTGTAGATGGCTCGCAACAGTTTGCCTTCGACGAGTTCGTTGGCGACAACCTGTTGTGGGTGGTTGATCGCCTCGACGGTTTCGCGTTGCCGCGGGTTCATACCCTCCAGGAACTCGTCCCGTTTGTCGCCTTGCAGAGAGTTGGTCATGATGCGCCGTTCCTCCGGCGACATCTTGAGAAGCGCTTTCATGCGTTGGTCCGGCGGCATATCGAGAAGTTCCTCGGCCTTTTGGGCGGCGTCGCTGCGCTCTTGCTGGCGACGGGCGCGCTCGTCGTCAGCCATCTGGTCGGGCTTCCCGGAGTCGGTGTTGGCGGCTTCCTGTTTGCGTTCCTCTTTGTTCTGGTAGCGCTCGAGCTGCGCCTGATAGATGGCGCGTTTGAGGGGGTCGGACGGAAGCGATTGTTTTCCGTTGGCGACGGCTTTGATCATTTGCTCAGGAGGAAAGTTCTCAACAATCTCACGCGTGCCCATATGCAGCGTTCGGAACTGAGAAAGACGAGCATCGAGCGCGCTATCGTCTACCTTGTCAGGATGAAGTTGTTGGTCGATCCACTTGTCCAGGCCAATGGCCATGACGTGATCTACGTCGCCGGGTCGCGGACCGAAGGTCAAGCGGTTCAGCGCGTGTACGACTTGCTTCTGCTGGTCCATCTGCAGGGCCGAGGCCTTCTTTTCTTTCTTCTTGCCGAGGGCCAGTTGTGCGCAGACGGTGAATCCCAGCAACGACAGCAGCAAAATGAGGCCGATTTGGGGGCGTCCGAACTTCATATGGACAAACGGGGGCGCGTTACGATTATGAACCCGGCGCTGGGGGGAAAGTTGCTGGCAAGAGGGTTGCCCTTCATTCCGGCAGGTGCCTGAAAACCCGGTTCCTGAGTGGTAAAGCACGCTGACCTATTTGAAGCGATCGGCTTTGATGATGACCGATGTGATGTCGTCGTCCTGCGGGTCCTCTTGCACGAATGCCCGAGCTGCAAGGTAAATGCCATGCGCAATGCTGGAAGCCGAATCGTGGTGGTGTTTGTGAACATAGTCAAGGACGCGCTGGGCTCCAAATTGGTGTCCGTCCGGTGTGGTCGATTCGGTGGCTCCATCAGTGAGGAACAACGCGCTCTCCCCCGGATCGAGGTAAATTGCGGTGCTCAGCGAAAACTTGCTTCCGGAAAAGAGGCCGAGGGGTGGACCTGTGCTATCCAGAGTGATCTTCACGTTGCCAGAGTCGAGAAACACGAACCCGGGGACGTGGCCGGCGCTGGCATAGGACAGACGTCGGTGAGCTGGATTTAATCGAGCCAGAAAGAGGGTTACGAAATGGCCGTGTTCGAGGTCTTTAAGAAGCATCTGGTTGACTTGAGCGAGAATGTCATCGAGTTCCAACTGCAAGGCGGCGAAGCAGCGCACGTAAGCCCTGGTGAGGGCCATGACCAATGCGGAACTGAAGCCATGCCCCTTGGCATCGGCTACGGCGATCAGAAGCGAACCGTCAGCCATGGAGATGAAATCGAAATAGTCGCCTCCAGTTTCGTCGGCGGGGTGCGCGGACCCTGCAATGTCGAACTCTGATAGCACTGGCGCGGCCGCATAGAACCGCTGCTGCACATCGCGTGCAAGCTGTAGCTGAAACTCCTGTTCCTGTTTCTTTCTGAGTTCAGTAATGTCTTGAGACACAGAGACGAAGTGGGTGGGATGGCCGGATTCATCCCGCATTGATGTGATGGTCTGTTGTGCCCAGAAGAGTTCGCCGGTCTTCTTGCGGTTGATGACCATGCCCTTGAAGGCGAGTCCGTGAGTGAATTGAGCCCACATTTGCCGGTAGAATTCCGCATCATGCAAACCTGACTTCAGAATTCGTGGAGTCTTGCCCACCGCTTCGTCTCTGCCGTAGCCGGTCGTGGTCTCGAAAGCAGGGTTTACATACTGGATGACGCCTTGAGTATCGGTGAGGACAACGCTGTCGGCGGTCTGTTCTACAACCCGGGAAAGAAGTACGAAGCTTTGCAGCGCCTCGCGTCCCCGGGTGAAATCGTGGAACATCACGACCCCTCCGGAAACCATTCCGGCCGCGTCTTTCAGGGGCCACGCGTTCACCCGGATCCACACTCCGGGACGGTGTTGAGAGTTACGCACGAAGATCAGCTCATCGACAATCTCTTCTCCTGCGAATGGCCCGAACCAGTGGCAATTGATCGGGCGGCACGACTGAGATCTGATCGGGAAGATACCACCCTTCGAGCGAGGTGCAGCGCTGTTGGGCAAAGCCTCGACCATGCCGATTCCTAGTATCGATTCTGCAGCGGGATTGGAGAATAGAAGCCTGCCCTCCTGATCGGCGACGATTACGCCCCAGGGAAGGCCCTCGAAGATGACTCGCAATGCATCGGATTGCTGTGCCAGCGCTTCGTATCGATACTCCATCGTCGTTGACATGGTTACCTCTTTCGTTTTCGTTCCAAACTTGCTGACGTTTCGGCAAAACAGACTGCATGGGTGGGCTGGGTTTCATTTTGATCGAACATAGGCAGGGAAGAAGAAAGTTGATTGGTACAGATCAATAATCGGCGAGTATTACGAGAACTTTAGCGCTGCGGACGTACTGTTGATTCCGAGAACTGTCGGGCCAAATCCGCTGAAAATGCCGGAACAGCGGCGGAGAAATAGGGGGAAATCGCGGGGAAAACGGAAATAAGCCAAAGAGACCGTGCCGATTTCAGCTACGTCAGGTAGAGACGGCCGTGATTCATCTTGTGCTGCAGGCTGGCCGCGAGTTGGTCGATGTCGGAGGCTGCGATGTCGCCCACCATGCGATCTTGAAGGAAAGGCGTGCGATTACTGCCGACGGTATCGCGGCGGATCTGCAGAAGCAAAGCGTGTACTGCATTCGGATCGAATTTCTGCGGAGTCAGGCGCACGATTTCACTCAACGTACTGCCCAGCGAGAGACGCTCACGGTAGGGGCGTTCGCTGGTCATGGCGTCGAAGGTATCGGCCAGGCCGACGATGCGCACTGGCATGGGCACATCTTCGAGGAGCAATCCGTCGGGATAACCGGAACCGTCGCTGCGCTCGTGATGCCAGCGCACGATCTCCGGGATGCGGGGCCAGGGAAACTGGACACCACTCACAATTTGATGTCCCACAATCGGTGTGATCCGCCATTTCGCGGAATTCTTCGGCATCCAGAGAAGTTGGTTTGCCGAACAGACGCTTGTCCACGGCAACCTTCCCAATGTCGTGCAAGTAACCGGCCGAGCGGAGAGCCGCGACTTCGGCCGGGATCCATGTTCATGGCTTCGCCGATGGCGGACGCAGTAGCGTCCGACGCGCAGCGAGTGGCCGTGAATGTTGATATGCTTCACGTCAATGGCGGTCGCAAAAGCTTCCAGCGCATTGTCGTAGAAGCCGTGCAGGGACGCCATGAGGCGTAGATTTTCCGAGACGCGCTGAGCCAGGGTCTGGGTCGAGCGAATGATTATGGACAGCAAGAGCTACGTAGTGGCAGAGCAAGTCGAGGGCCTCAAGTTCGCCGGAATCGTAGAGGGCATCGCCGTCGCGACGGCCCAAGGCAATGAGGCCAACCAGTTTGCTGCCGACCTTCAGCGGAACGATGCATTTGAAGAGTTCCGGCGCAACATTCCCGTTGGCGCTTAGATAAAGGTCGTAGGAACCCGGGTCGAGAATCACTGGTTCGCGGGACGACGTGAGAGCATGAACATGCCTGGGCAGCAGCGGGATCACGGCGGGCTCTGGCATCAAATTGAATCCCTCGGCTGCGATAGAGGTGAGCAGGGAGGGCTCGTCGCTGTAGGTGAAGAGTGCGCCTTCACGAGCGCCGCCAGCCTCGAGGGACGCCGACAACATGGCGCGCGCGGTCTGGGGAAATTCGCGCTCGGCGGTCATCTCCGGGCCAAGATCGGAGAGAGCTTCGACCGTTCGCAGAAGGCGCCGGAAATTGTCTTTTTGCAATGGCACGCGCTGGGGAGCAAAACCACAGCAGAAAAAGAGTAACACGCACCCGGTTAACGAACTTGTTGGTTAGTTTGGTGCATTAACAAGGGTGAACAGGATCAAGTGAAGAGACTCATGGTCACATTGTCGTATGATGACGTGTTCTGCCCCGGATGGCGTTAAAGGTCATCTCATTCGCGGTACTCCCCGTTTGCTGCCTCCACTGAAGGAAGAGCTCCGAATAGGTTGCGGTGATGTAGTCGCCGCGCCCGATTTGCAGAGTCTTGGCGGTTCGATCAATCCAGCGCGAGGGGCCTTCGATCTCGCCGAAGTTCCCGATCGGAGTCTCGTCGACCACTACGTGTCCCTTTGCCGTCACTCCACTCGGCGCGGAATTTCTCGTAGCGAAAGGTTGGGGCAAATCCCAGAGCGCGCAAGATGGCGTCCATCTTTGCGCCGTCAGCGATCTTGGTTTCAGTCTCGACTCGCGTTTTGTGGCGTCCTGTCTTGCCCTTGGCCTTGTGGGTCAGCAGCCACTCGGGTCCATACCTGCGCAATCGCAGCAGTTCGCCGCGCTTGCGCAGTACTTGGCCGCGCAGATCGTAGAGCGTATTCATTTCGTGGGTACGACGCGTGATCAGGCGAAAGCCGGATTTTCGCAGCCGCCGATTGAGCGCCCGCACATCGTGGACGCGAAACTTGATTTCGATTTCATTATGTGAGGCCATGGGAAGAAGTATAGAAGGCTTCAGCGAGCCGTCACTAGGCGAACGTGGGCAGCTTTACGAGGTCACTGGGGGGCACTGGCTCCAGCGGTTGACCCGCTTTCTTCCATGCCGCCACCCCGCCGACGATGACGAACGCGTTGAATCCCTGTTCTCGCAGTTGCAGCGCCACCCGGGCGCTGGTCGCTTCGCGTGCTCAAGTACAGTAGAGATATATATCCTTGTCTTTGGGGAGAGTCTTGAGCTCCTCGGAAAGATTGTTGGGTTCAATGCGCATTGATCCTTTGATGCGGGCCGCGCCGGCATCGTAGTAGCCATGGCTGCGGACATCGAGAATCAGAACGCTGTCTCTTTCATCCGAAGCCAGCTTGCGGGCCAGTTCCTCCACTTGCACGCGAGGCACCACGCGGTACACCTTGTTCTTGTGGTAAAGCCGGACGCGGTAAGCGGTGTAGGCGATTGCTGCTACGAGAAGAACTTCGCCAAACACGTGGCTGACAGCTTGAAATCCGCGGGTGATTGCTGCCAGAAAGTCGCGGAACAGAAATCCCACCCCGCCGTAGGCCAGGATATAGAGAGACGCGCCGGCAGAAGTCGAACCGGAGGAATTGCAACGGTCGCATCTTCATACTTCCGGCCAGCGGCGGAGCCATGGTATTGACGCCAGGAATAAATTTGGCGATCAGCAATGTGGTCTTACCGCGCTTGTAGAAAGACTCGGCTGAGCGCAGCACGCACGATTCTGGATTCACTGACAGGCGGCACAGCAGGCCCAGCAGGCCCCAGCCCATGTAACGGCCGAGAATGAAAAGCAGACTGTCACCCAGGAGCATGGCGGTGAGGGCGATGATCAGGGCTTTGGATACACTCAAGGTTCCCGCGGCCACGGCGGCGCCTCCGGCCACAAGTGCGACCGCCGCTGGAACGGGCAGGCCGATGGCCTCGGCCAGAACCACTAGAAAGATGAGAAGGTATCCGTGGTGCGCGATCAGTGAGAAAAAATTATTCATCGTCGGCGCGTTAGGCTGAGACTATTAGATAGACTGCCTAGTCGACAAGATTCAAGTCCATATAGGAACAATAATCGATATGCCAGTAAAAGCCAAAGCTGTCCGCGAGCTACATCAATCTACCCGGCCGTAAAGCGCGTCTGCCATTCAGTGACGCGGTGCGGACGGGGGACACTCTTTACGTTTCTGGGCGCATCGGCATTGACCCCGCGACGGGCGTGGCTCCAGACGATGTTGGCCAAGAGCTGCGTCTGCTGTTTGACGGTTTCGAGGCTGTCTTGGCCGAGGCCAAGATGAGTATGGATGATCTGGTCTGGGTGCAAGTGTACTCGCCGGATGTTTCGCTGTGGGAGCGTTTCAACACTGCCTATCTAAAACGATTCTCGAAAGACTTGCCAGCGCGCGCATTTATCGGTTCGGGGCCGCTGTTGAAAGGGGGAAGATTCGAGATGCTGGGAGTGGCGATTAAGCGGCCGTGAACTACTTCTCTCGGGCCACTACGAATTCCGGCGCCCACAACAACGCGCGCTTGATTTCGCTATCGGGGAAGCCGCAGATCGCATTTCGCGCCAGTCCAGCATACTGCATGGCGCGGGCGTTGGCAGCTTCGACGGAACCGTAGCGATTCAGGATTTCCAGGATTTCTCCATGGGTTACGCCATCAAAAGCGCGCTCCCGAACTACCGTGCCGATGAGCTCCCGTTCCTGCGGGGTGCAGCGTTCGAGCGCATGGATCACGGCCATGGTCACCTTGCCCTCACGCAGATCGCTGGCCACGGGCTTGCCCAGCACGTTTTCGGACGCAGTCAGGTCAAGCACATCATCCACAATCTGAAATGCCATGCCGAGATCTCGTCCGTACTGTGCCAGATTCTCTTCCTGCTCCGGAGTCGCGCCTCCCAGAATCGCCCCGATCCGCATGCATACGGAGAACAGGCATGCGGTCTTGCGGAAGATCAGATCGAAATGCTCGTCCGAGGAAATCAGCTTGCCCAGTTTTTCCATCTGCAACAGTTCGCCTTCGACCATCTGCTGGGTCAGTTCGATCAGCGTGTCGAGAATGCGGAAGTTGCGTTCCTGCACGGCGATCTTGAAGGCCTGCATGTACAGCCAGTCGCCGGCCAGCACGCACTTGGAGTTTCCCCACTGCGTGTTCGCGGCGGGGCGGCCGCGCCGGGTCTGGGCTTCATCGATGATGTCGTCGTGGACCAGGGTGGCCGTGTGAATGATTTCTACGACCGCGCCCAGTTTGATGGCGCCGCGTCCCGGGTAATTGAAAAGTTTGGAAGAAAGCAAAAGCAGCATGGGGCGAATGCGCTTGCCTCCGCCGCTGCGCAGATATTCGCCGATCTCGGTGATCGCTTCCACGCCCGAGACCGTGTCCCGCCCGAACTCGCGCTCAATGGCGGAGAGGTCCCCGCGCAGTAACTCGAAGATTTCTTTTCCGTTAATGGTGGCCGGCGTGCTCAATCGGTTTGTTCCCACTCCCAGGCCTCAATCGTAAAATCGCAGAAACATGCTAGTTGGTTCTGTAATTCGTAAACTGCATATCAATGCCGAAATCCTGTCCGCGGAGAAGCGCAATGATTTCCTGCAGACGCATCACGATCTTTCCCGCTCACCCGCACCAGGTCTCCCTGGATCGAAGCATTCACCTTTTTCTTGGAGTCCTTGATGACCTTCACGATCTGGCGCGCCTTCTCGATCGGGATGCCCTGCTGCATGGTGATCTTCTGCTTTACGGTGCTCCCGGCGGCGGGTTCCACGGGGCCGTAGGTCAGGCCCTTGAGCGAGACGCCGCGCTTCACCAGTTTCTGCTGAAAAATGTCATTCACGGCCTTCAGCTTGTATTCGTCGATCGAGTGCAGCTTGATCGCGTCTTTGCCGTCGAGTTCAATGTTCGACTTCGAATCCTTCAGGTCAAAACGAGTGTGAATCTCCTTCAGCGCCTGCTGCATGGCATTCGAGACTTCCTGCAGGTCGAGCTTGCTCACAATATCAAAAGTGTTCTCTGGCATGTCGTTTAGCTTCTATTTAACAGATTACCCCGCCTCAGGAAAGATGCTCTTAACAAGCTAAATGGAGTTGAGCGTTTCGTGAAGCGAAAAGAATCGATAGAAATTTTTCGCTGTCTGCAAACCAATTTCTTCGGTCGAAAGCCCGCGCAATTCGCCGAGTTGCCGTGCGATTTCCTTTACGAATGACGGTTCGTTGCGCTTGCCGCGATGCGGCACTGGCGCCAGAAATGGCGAATCGGTCTCAATCAGCATGCGGTCGAGCGGCACTTCTTTTGCCGCGTCGCGAATCTGCTGCGCTTTAGGAAAGGTGACATTTCCAGCGAAGGAAATCATGAATCCCATGTCAAGGGCCCGCTGTGGCATGTGTCCAGGTTCCGGTGAAACAGTGCAGGATGCCTCCTAACCCGCTTGACGCCCAGTGCTCGTTCAACAAGCTCGAGGCAGTCATCCCAAGCGTCTTCGCTGTCATTCGATGGCCGGCAATGGATCACGATCGGCAACTTGGCCGCTTGCGCCAGTTCCATCTGCTTCACAAACACCTGCGTGTTGCACGTCTCGCGGCGAATGATCGTAGAAATAATCCAGCCCGATCTCACCCCAGGCAATGACTTTGGGCCGTTTCGCCAATTGTTCCAGTTCCTCGAAATCGGCATCGGTCGCAAGCTTGGCTTCGTGCGGATGAATCCCGATCGTCGCGTAAATGAACTCGTATTGTTCGGCGAGCTGGATGGCGCAGTCGAGAGAGCCCGGGCCCGTCCCGCTGCCGATGGCGAGAATGGTCTCGATCCCTGCTTCCCGCGCCCGCTCCAACACCGGCCGCGGTCGGCATTGAACTGCTCCATTTCGAGATGTGCGTGGGAATCGACGAACATGGTCGATGAGTCATTGCTTGTGTGGGACGGGTGACTCGCCCGTGGAGCCGAGCGAGTCAGCCCGTTCCTACTTCAATCTTGTCCCCAAGGGCACATCTTCCAGAAAGCTCGCCAGCACAGCCTTCCCGCCCTCCGGCGACGCGGCCACAATCATTCCGTTCGATTCCAGTCCCCGAAGCTTTCTGGGCGCGAGGTTGGCGACGATTACGACTTTCCTGCCGATCAACAACTCCGGCGCATAGGACTCAGCGATGCCGGCCACCACCTGCCGAACTTCGGTGCCGAGATCCACTTCCAGCCGCAGCAACTTGTCCGCGCCTTTCACCTTCTCGGCAGCTTTGACTTGGCCGACTCGCAATTCGACCTTGGCGAAATCATCGATGCTGATCTTGCCATCGGGCACGGGCGTGGCAGGCTTTGCTGCGGGATGCTGCTGCGACCGTGGTTGCGGCTGGAGGTTCCGCCGGAGCCTGTGCGGCTGCGCCAGGCTGCGCTTCGGCGCGACTGGCCGCTCTTCGTTGCTGCTCTTCCATCTTCTGCATCCTTTCGATTGCGCTCTTGTCGGCCCGCGGGAACACGGGCTCGACGTTCGCCCAATTTCGTTCCCAGTTGGAGTTGTCCCCACTTCAGGTCGGAAAGCGGGAACTTGATATCGCCCAGGCCCAGCTGCGTCCAGATCTTCGAGGTCGCGTCAGGAATCACCGGGTGCGCCAGCGCGGTCACGATTCGCAACGCCTCGGCGCTGGTGTACAGCATCGTTCGCCAATCGCGCCCGGCTTTCTTCATCCTGCTTTTCGCCCAGTGCCCAGGGCTCATTTTCGACGATGTACTTGTCGACCGTCGCCACCAATCCCCAGGCGACTTCCAGAGCACGCGAAAACTGGTACTGATCCGCGAGCGAACTGCACTCCGCGATGACCTTGCGCGCGTTTTCCGCGATCGCGCTATCGGCTGCATTTTGCGAGACTACTGCCGACGGATACGGCACCTCCCCGCGAAAATATCGAGTGATCATGGTCAGAGTGCGGCTGGCGAGATTGCCGAGTCCATTGGCCAGATCGGCGTTGTAGCGCTGCACCAGCGCATCGAACGAAAAAGATCCGTCCTGCCCGAACACGACTTCGCGCAGCAGGAAGTAGCGCAGCGCGTCCGCACCCAGCACATCGAGAATCGTCTCCGTGCGCACGATGTTGCCGCGCGACTTCGACATCTTGCTTTCTTCGAACAGCAACCATCCATGGGCCACGATGCCCTTGGGTACGGGGAAGCCAGCCGCCATCAGAAACGCCGGCCAATACACACAGTGGAAGCGCACGATCTCCTTGCCGATCATCTGCAGATCGGCCGGCCAGTATTTCTGAAAGCTTCCTGAGCGCCTTTGTGAGACGATCCGTACCCCATCGCCGTGATGTAGTTCGCCAGCGCATCCAGCCACACGTAAATCACGTGCTTGGGATCGTCCGGGACCGGAATGCCCCAGGAAAACGTGGTGCGGCTGATGGAAAGATCCCGCAAGCCGCGACGCACGAACGACATGACTTCATTCCGCCGCGTCTCGGGACGAATGAAGTCCGGGTGCTCTGTGTACAGTTGCAGCAGCTTGTCCTGAAACGCCGAAAGTTTGAAGAAATAATTTTCTTCCTTTACCGTTTCCGTCGGACGTCCGCATTCCGGGCAAGGCGCGCCGGGTCCAACCGCATCCACGTAGAGCTCATCGAACACGCAATACTGGCCGGTGTAAGTACCTTTGTAGATGTGGCCGTTGTCGCGAATTCGCCGAAAGAGTTCCTGCACCCGCTTTTGTGACGTTCCGAGGTGGTACGGATGTAGTCGTCGTAGGTGATCCCCATCCGGTTCCACAGTGCACGGAACTGGGCCGAAACTTCGTCCGTAAGTTGCTGCGGCGTTTTGCCCGCAGCCTGTGCCGCACGTTCGATTTTTTGCCCGTGCTCGTCGGTTCCGGTGAGGAAAAACGTATCCGCACCCAGCATGCGCTGCCGCCGTGCGATGGTATCGCACGCAATCGTAGTGTAGGCGTGGCCGATGTGCGGCCGTGCGTTCACATAGTAGATCGGTGTCGTAATGTAGAACTTCTTGTTCATCTTTGCATTCACTGCCAGGCAACGCGAAGGAACCCGCGTCCAAGGTTTTCCTTGCGAACCTTCGTGTCCTATGTGGTTAATGCTCTTTCAGTGCTCGCGCTTAATATAAACCTGCAGAGCTTCCTGCATCACGCTCTTCAACGGCACATGGTGTTCAGTCGCGATGCGGCGGCAATCCTCAAATTCCGGGGCATAGTTGGTTACTGTGCCATTCATGGTTGCGACCTTCAGTCGCACATCGCCCCACCGAGTCGCGACCGTTACCCATTTCCGAGCCAGTGCCCGACGCTTCTCCTCACGCTGCCGCACCCCAAGAGTCGTCGTTTCCGTGAAAATCAGTGCGTGAACTTCGAAGCGTCTTCCGTCCGGCATAGGACGGTCAGCAACATCCCCGGACGATTCTTCTTCATCTGGACCGGCACGCCGAACGCATCCAGCGCGCCTTCCTCGAGCAAACGATCCATGACGTAGCCGAAAATCTGCGGATTCAGATCGTCGATATTAGCCTCCAGCACGGTGATCGTGTCTGTTGCGAGTTCGGCCGAAAGTTCCGGCGGCGCTTCCCCGATGGTGAGCCGCACAACATTCGAATGTCCGGCAAAGTCGCGAGTTCCTGCACCGTAGCCGGCCTTTTCAACTCTCATCGACGGGAACGGCGCGAATCGCTTTGCCAGAGTCTTGACGATGGCGGCGCCAGTTGGGGTAACCAATTCGGCTTGAATGCCAGACGAATACACAGGGGCATTCTTCAGCAACTCCAGCGTTGCCGGCGCCGGCACCGGCAAGGTCCCGTGGGCGCACTTCACCGTTCCTCCGCCAATATTCAGTGGCGAGCAGATGATCTCGTCGACGCCCAGTGCCTCGGCACCCACAGCGGCGCAGACAATATCCACCATGGCATCGACTGCGCCAACTTCATGAAAATGGATCTTCTCGATGCTCGTGTCGTGAATCTTGGCCTCGGCCTCACCCAGCGCTGCGAAGATATCGATTGCAGTCTTCTTCGCGCCCTCGCTGATCTCTGCCTTGCTGATGATGCTACGAATTTCGTTCAGGCCTCGGCCATGTTCGTGCAAATGGCTGTGATCACGCTCGCGTTCATGTTGCTGTGGCGTTAGCCCAGTGTTTCCCGTGTGCCCAGCTTCGGCCTGTTGGGTCGAGAACGCTCCCGCCCGCGAAGTCGCCTGGCTTTGCAACGCGTAATTGTGTTCCAACAGTGCAACCGGTTCCATTTGATGAGCGTCCGAACGGCCATGCGCATCGTGTCCATGTTTATTGTGAGCATGCTCATGGGGGTGAGCATGCTCGTTGCCTTCGTGTCCCGATTGGCGTCCTTCTTGCTCCCACATTTCGCGCGGCAAATCTTTCTCACCGTTGGAATAAACATCGACCTTGATCGCGCTTATATCGTTGCGCTGCACGCGAGAAATCTCCAGCCTTGCCCCAATGTTCAACGCGGCAACCGTTTGTTCCAAGAGTTGCTTTGGAACCCCGGCGTCGATAAGCGCACCCATGAACATGTCGCCGCTTATGCCGGAAAAACAGTCGAGATAGGCTATACGCATTTCAAACCCATAAAGCACAAAGGACACGAAGTATCACGAAGGCTGTCATTTTGGAGTTGTTTGTGGCCTTCGTGCCTTTTGTGGTGAATCGTTTTCTTGGCGTCACCGCAGGCCCGGGAATCACGTGCATACCCAAACTTTCATCATAGGGAAGCGTACACATGTCGTCAAACCGCTGTGCCGCGCGCCCTCTGCTACAATCACTGTTTTCGTCAACCGCCTAGAGGGATACTTGTACCGTCATCTGGAACGCCGGCTTGCCCAGCAAATAAACGAGTTCTTGCGCCGCAGCTATGCTCTGGACTTGCCGAAGATTGTCATCGAGCAGCCGCCTCGGGTGGAACTGGGCGAATATGCGCTGCCGTTTGCCTTTGAGTTGGCCAAGAAGCTGCGCAAGCCGCCGCGAAAGATTGCCGAAGAAGTTGTCGCTGGCATCGGACCCATCGATGGCTTTGAGAAGCTGGAAGTTGCCGGTGCGGGCTACATCAATGCGCGAGTCAAGCGCGAATGGCTTGCCGTCGCGCTCGCTAGCGATGAGAAACCGAATGTCGATATTCCAGCGGGCAAAGTCCTGGTCGAGCACTCCAGCATTAATCCGAACAAAGCCGCGCACATCGGACACCTGCGAAATGCCATTCTAGGCGACACTTTTGTCCGGCTGCTGCATTTTACAGGCAGGGAAGTGGATGTCCAGAATTACATCGACAATACAGGCGTGCAAGTCGCGGACGTGATTGTTGGATTTCTGCATCTGGAGAAAAAGTCGCCCGCCGAAATCGAAGAACTTACACGGCAGCCGCGCTTCGATTATTTCTGTTGGGATTTATACGCACAGGTTTCCCGGTGGTACGAGCAGGACAAGCAGAACCGCGATGCACGCCAGAAGGTATTGCATGCACTCGAGGAAGGTAGAAATGAGACGGCTGCAATCGCTGATTTGGTCTCGATCGCCGTTCTCCGGCGCCATCTCGAAACCATGGACCGGTTGGACATCGAATACGACTTTTTGCCCCGTGAGAGCGAAATCCTTCACCTGCATTTCTGGGATGCTGCGTTCATTAAGCTCAAAGATAGCGGTGTGCTTTCGTTCGAGACCGAGGGCAAGAATAAGGGCTGTTGGGTGATGCGGCGGGGGAAGGCATCTACCACAAAGGACACGGAGAGCACCGAGGTTGCTGAAGAGGACCAGAAAGTCATTGTGCGGTCGAACGGAACCGTGGGCTACGTCGGCAAAGACATCGCCTACCACTTGTGGAAGTTCGGCTTGCTGGGACGCGATTTCGGATACCGCAAGTTCTATCGCTATCCCAACGGGCATGACTGCTGGATTTCGACGAAAGACGGTGAAGCTGTTCATCCTCATTTTGGCGATGTTGCGGAGATTTACAACGTGATTGATGCGCGGCAAGCCGAGGCCCAGACCACCGTGGTCGAAGCGCTGCGCGGACTTGGCTACAACCAGCAGGCTGACCACTACACCCATTTTTCCTACGAAATGGTCGCGCTTACCCCGCGATGTGCTGCGGAACTGGGCTATCAGTTGTCTGAAGAAGACAAGTCGCGTTCCTACATTGAGGTTTCCGGCCGCAAGGGATTCGGGGTAAAGGCCGACGATCTGATTGATACGCTGATCGCCTCAGCGAAAAAGGAAGTCGATCCGCGCCACCCACAATTGAGCGAAGCGGAGCGCATGACCATCGCTACGCAGATTGCGGTTGGCGCGCTGCGCTACTTCATGTTGAAGTTCACCAAACCCTCGGTGATTGCGTTCGACTTCAAGGAGGCGTTGAGTTTCGAAGGTGAGACCGGGCCTTATGCACAATACGCAGTGGTGCGCGCGAGCAATATTTTTCGCAAGGGTGGACTTGATCCCGAGAGTTTCGCCAGCGACCTGGCTGCCTACGTCTCTACCGACGACTTCGCGAAGTATCTGAAGGGCGCGGACGGGAACGAGATCTGGGAGCTGTGGCTGGCGTCCTCGAAAACGTCCTACGTGATCGATCAATGCATCGCAACGACTGAACCAGCTTATTTAGCGAAGCACGTGTTCCAGTTGGCACAATTGTTCAATGCTTTTTATCACCGGTATCCCATCCTCGCTGAACCGGACGAAGGCCGGAAGAGGTTTCTATTGGCAACGGTCGCGGTGGTGCGTCGCGAACTAATCCGCTGCTTGGCAGCGATGGGAATCACTGTCCCGTTAGCGATGTGACAGAAGCCAAAGTGACCAGCTTTAATCTGCGATTTGTGACCGACATAATTCCTAGCTCTTGCCTCGTCCGGCGATCATCATGCCAGCCCCCGCCACCACTAGAATCGCGCCGAGAGCAGGGGGTACCCGATCTTCATGGTGCGTGGTTACTCCAAGATGGACGTCGCCCGCACTGACCCCGTGGTGCTCCGCATGTGGCACGGGTACGAAAAACGAAAGGATTCCTAGAACCAGCACAACCAGCCCGACACCAAACAGTGCTTTCATAAAAAAATCTCCAATGTACGCAGAATGGGTACTGCACTGACGCGGCATGAGGATGGTCAGCGCAACTTCAGATGCCCGGGAACCCAAAGAGGCTGCTTGACTCGGCGAGATTCTTGGATTTGAGGCTAGCCTGCGAATCCTCTGGCAAACTCCACCAGGCTTCGCACCGCAATTCCCGATGGACCCTTGGCGATCCAGGCTTTGTTCTCTTCCATCCATGCGGTGCCGGCGATATCGAGGTGCAGCCAGGGGGTATCCTCGGCAAACTCCTTTAAGAACATCGCTGCGTTAACAGCACCACCCCACCTCCCCCCCGAATTGACGATATCGGCAATGTTCGAGCGGATGTTCTCTTTGTACTCGTCGTCGAGCGGGAGGCGCCAAAACTTTTCGCCAGCTTTCTCCAGAGCGCGGCTGAAGCGTTCGTACATTTTTTCGTCATTGGCAAAGACCCCGGCGTTTACATAGCCGAGCGCGACCACCACCGCGCCGGTCAACGTGGCGGCATCAACCAGATGGGTGCAACCGAGCTGGCGGGCGTAGCAGAGCCCATCAGCAAGTACCAGCCGGCCTTCGGCGTCGGTATTGATAATCTCAATCGACTTGCCGGACATGGCGATCTGTATGTCGCCCGGCTTCTGCGCTTTTCCCGAAGGCATATTCTCAGTGGCGCAAATAATCGCAGTGACTCGGACTTTCGGTTTAAGCAACGCTATGCCCCGCATAGCGCCGATCATGGCAGCGGCGCCGGCCATGTCATATTTCATCTTTTCCATGCCATCGGCGGGTTTGATAGAGATGCCGCCGGTGTCAAACGTGACACCCTTTCCCACGAGACCTAGTACCGGAGTCGCAGGCGCATCCGCCGGTTCGTAGCGCAATACGATCAGCGCGGGTGGTTCGTCGGATCCCTGCGCCACGCCCCAGAAGGCGCCCATTTTCAGTTCTTTAAGTTTGTCGGCGCCGTACACTTCGACTTTCAGGCCGACTTCCTGCGCCATCTTGCGAGCGCGTTCCGCGAGGATGGTCGGCGTCATGTGGTTGCCGGGTTCGTTCACCAGTTCGCGAGTGAAGTTCTGCGATTCACCAACGATGCGAGCTTCGTCCATCGCCTTCTGCAGCCGGGCCTGATCTCCGCGGGTTACAACGGTAACGGAATCGATCTTCTGATCCTTGCGGTCGCTCTTGTAGGTATCAGGATCGAAATTGCCCACGAAGGCGCCTTCCACAATGGCTTTCACGGCTTCGTCGTTCTTAATGCTCTCGGGTGCCAGGAGGGAGAAGCTGCGAATCCCCTTCGGCTTGAGAAAGCGGACCACTGCGCCAGCTAGTTTGCGCAACTCCGAGCCAGTAAAGTTCTTAGCCTTGCCGCCGCCCACCAGGAGCAGGCGTTTTGCCTTCAGTTTTGCGGGGCGATGCAGCAGTGTGGTTTCAAATATCTTGCCCGTGACTTCGCCGCTGGCCAACACCTCGGCCGTGACATCCTTAATGGCTCCGTCGCCGGCTTCGACGCTGACTTCGGTTTTCTCTTTTGAGCCGTGATCGAGGACCACCACAGCGAGACATTCGGTTTCAACTTCTGCGGGATTGGTAAGAGAAAGATTAGTTTTCATATTTGTGTGATTCCAGTATCGTCGGCGGCAGGGTAAAAGTGCAAGGTCTGTTGCCCCTGGCTTCGTGCGGCTGCGGAATCACTACCGAAAGCTTGCCGTCGATCCGGACGCCTGCAGATAATGGTTTTCCTGAAGCCCACAAATTCAGATGTGTTCCTTTCTCTCTCTGGTTGGGGTCTTTTACAGGATGGGTAGCCTTCAATGAGGCAGTCATAATTCTTGCCAAGCCTGAAAAAAAAGGCTGGAATGCAACGAGTAAAACTTCGAACCGAGGTGCCGAATGCGGAACTGGTGAGCGCCGACCGGGCTTACGTCCCAGCTGCAGAATAAGCTAGCCTATTCGCCGGCCGGTTGAGCGTACCGGCGGAAGAAACTGTCCGGCTTCCACTGCGGCCGCTGGGGATTCTGCGCGACCGAGATCATCAGTCCCCGAATTATTTCTTCATAGAGCGCGGCCGCGGCCAGATCGACGGGCTGATTCAAGTCGTCCGAAGGAGCGTGATAGCGCTGGGTAAGCCAGTCTTTAAAAATCTTCTGTTCCGGAGAACCTGGCGTGACTCCAACGCCCATCGCCAAGGCTGGAATTCCATGCCGGATGAAGTTGTATTGATCGCTTCGAATAAAGAGGTTGCGCTGCGGCTCAGGGTCGGGTTGCACACTGACGCCATGCGCCTCCGCAACCTCACGGGCCATATCGCCGAGATCGGACTCCGCCAGCCCGAACACGGTGAGCACTTTGAGGGGAACAATGGGCAGGAACATGTCAACATTGATATCCGCGACCATCGACCTCGAATCGACGGTAGGATGTGCAGCAAAATACTTTGAGCCCAGCAATCCTTTCTCTTCTCCAGTGACGAATAAAAATAGAAGCGAGCGTTTGAGCTTGTCTGGTGATTTCTTCAATGATGCCGCGACGTCAAGCAGCAAGGCACTGCCGGAAGCGTTGTCCATGGCACCGTTGTAGATACGATCGCCGTTGATCGGCTCGCCGATGCCGATATGATCAATGTGGGCGGAGAGAACGACAAATTCGTTCTTAAGCTCGGGATCACTGCCCGGCAGTTTTGCAACGACGTTTGCCGACTCCAGGTCTTTCTTTTCGATCTTGGCTTCCGCCTCGATCGAAGCTGTCAGCGGAAACCGTGGAAGTTGTTTCCGGTCCTTTGCGAGATTCAAAATCTCATCGAAACTGTGGCCGGAGCCCTCGAACAATTTGTCGGCTTTCGCGGGATTGAATATCAGCGCAAGCTTCTCCCCCTGGGTTTCGTTGAATTCGGGGTCAGCTAATACCATGCTGGGATGCGCACGGTTCACCGACATACGAGACCATGGAATGTCCATGGTCGCCGGATTCGCAATGCCAATGACCCCGACTGCTCCCGCCTTGCTGAGAGTTTTCCAGCGCTCAGAGGCGGATTGGTAATGAGACGACAAAGGGCCCGGGACGTCCGCAGGCGTACCGTTTAGAATCACGGCTACCTTACCCTTGAGATCGAGGCCCGAAAGATCGTCATAGTTCTTCTCGGGGATACTCAATCCGTATCCGACAAAGACCAAGGGCGCCTGTAATTTGGACGCAAGTTCGACTCGCGGGTTGAAGAAGGCATCTTCGCCAAGGGTGAGAGGCTCGACTTTACCGTTGTGGATAAGAGCGATGCTGGAGTCCTTCTCGATGATCTGCCGAGACTGGAATTTCACCTTCTGATAGTAGCCGTCGGTCCCGGCGGGCTGGAGCCCCGCCATTTTCAACTGATCGACAATGTAAGCCTCCGCCCTTCGGAGGCCGTCGCTGCCGGTGTCGCGGCCTTCCATATTGTCGTCAGCCAGAACCTTCACGTAGTCCCACCAGGTTTTACCGTTGAAGTGGGTGGGCGCTACCTGTTCAGAAAACACGCAGATTGCAACTAACAAGCCCGCTACGGGTAGAAGCTTTTTCAGCATCGACTAAGTTCCTCCGGCAAGATTTGGGCACCTGGAGTCACACACAAAATCTCACCACACACTGCATTGAGTAGCCAGCATTATAGGCGAGCCCTGTGAGCCGATTTGGCTTGAGGTGTTATACAAGTAGCTAGAAGTCTGCGCCAAGAAGTTTACTCCAGTTTGCAAGGGTACGCTTGCGTTTTCCCAGTTTTCCCGTTCTTAGACAGCGCTCGATGTCACTTTCGATTGATGGGGTTTTGCTCTGAGAATCGATTCGTGATTGATCATTCGGAATTCAAGACCTGCGCAGGCCAGAAGGGAAAAGAGGTCAAAAAGAAAAATGGGGAGCTCTACAGGCTAAAGCTCCCCCGGCGCGGTTGATAACGCAGCCCTAGCTCATGGGGCTGATATCTGAAACGTGGATGGTGCTAGTGTCGGTATCGAGGCTCCCGCTCACCTTAACCTGCTGGCCTACGAACTTTTTGGCTTTCTGCTGATCATCCAGCTGGTAGTTCATGTCGCTGGTCTTCAAGACATACTTACCGGCAGCCTTGACCACCGTGCCGGTGAAAGATGAGCCTTGAGTGGTCTGCATGGAACTGGACGAATCCTGGTCCGGGGAACTCGGTTGCTGCGTTCCCTGCTGATCTGCGGTTGGCTGCTGCGGGTCCTGCGTATCCGAGGGCGACGGCTGGGCGCTAGGCTGGGCAGACTGATCTTGTTGGCCGAAGCTCATGGTGGAGAGCGCCATCGCGAGCGCCATCGTGGCCATCGCGGTAATTAGTTTCTTCATTTCTGTTTCCTCCGTATTTGATTACCTTCTTGCGAGCCTTACCATAGCAAGCGCCGTGCCAGTTTCGTCGGCCTCACAATGCCAACCAGATAGGCACGAGGTCGCGCGAGGAGGTCAAATGATTCAGAGGTTTTTTCCGACGAGGATGAAAGTTATTCGTACAGAGAAGACTGTAGGCAGGCCCTCAGGGTACGCTACGACGGCGCTTCCGTTTCGGACCGTGCTTCAGTGGCGTTGCACCACACGAGTCACGGCAGTCTTTAACTCCTCAGCGTTGAAGCCAAAGGGGCCGGGCTTGCTCTTGTAAGCCACGCGGCCAGTGGCGTCGATCAAGTAAAGGCGATCCGGCCACGCGGTATAAGCCTGCTCGGTTGAGTTACCAAATTCATCCAGCACCGCAGGAATTTCTATCCCTAGCTTGCGCACACAAGCGCCGGCGACGAAACCGCGTTCTTCTTCACTTCTGGGACTGGCGAAGACAACCTTGTCCTCGATGTTGCTGTGCATCTGCCAGACGTCGCTGGGATGTGCCTCGGTAATGTAGACAACCAGGAACGCAACCTGGCTCCCGTATTCTTTGTAGAGCTTGTTGAGGGCAGGAACCTCCCGCCGGAATGGGGGTCAAGTGTAGCTTCCAAACACAAGCACCACGGGCTGTCGTTGAGCGGTAAGCGCTGACAACTGTATCTGTGCGCTCTTGTCTAGCTTCATCAGGGAAAAGTCAGGCGCGGGATCGCCAACGTGCAGCTTGCCGGCACGAGCGCGCATCCACAAGGTTTCAAACGGAAGCACCAGGAACGCGACTGGACCCGGTACTCTGGACATGACTCGCGCAAATGTCTCGGGCGACTGCCGCATGACCGCGAACAATGCCCCGCAGGCGAACACCCACACCACGGCGAGCACACCCAATCCTGCGAGTGCTTTTCTGACCCATCTACGCTTTACGTCCAAAAGCATGGTTCCTCACCCACCCCGTCCAACTACGTAATGCTAAAACAGAAACTTCAGCGCCAATTGAATCACACGCGGGCCCAGGTCCGCGTGAATCTGTCCAAAGGTTGGCGAACTGATGTCGCTGACCGGCAGCCGAAAATTCGTGTGGTTCAAGAAATTAAACAACTCCGCCCGCAACTGAAACTGTTTTCCTTCCGTGACAGGGATATTCTTGAGCGCCGAAAAATCCCAATTCGCGTACCCGGGCCCCTGTACTACGTTACGACCTTCGTCGCCGAACTGTTCAACCGGAGAATTCGGGTCCGGTGTGAGCCGCTGGAATGCTGCGGTGTTGAACCATTCCTGAGGTGTCCGTGGGCCGGAGTTCGGATTGCCAATCAAGTTTGGCCGATTGCTGGAGAAGCCAGAAATCTCCGGCGCACTTCCTTGCAGGGAGACATCGTTGGGATCGAACACGGTAAACGGGGTGCCGCTCATCAGTGTCACGATACCATTGAATTGCCAGTTGCCAAGTGCGTGCTCGTACCAGGTATGAGCCTGCCTCCAGAACGGAACACTCCACTCGTAACTCAACACGAAGCGATGCCGGGCATCGAACATCGACCGTCCGCGTTCGGCCCCGAGATTGAACGGATCCTGCGCCAAATCGTTCTCCCCAGCGACCTGTTGTGAGGCTGAGCCCGTGATGTTGAAAGAGGAAACGTCATCGATCGAATGCGAATAAGTGTACGAGGCCAGGAAAGAAAGACCGTGGCTGAAACGTTTCTGAAGGCTGGACTCGAAAGCGTTGTAGCTGGAGTTCGCGATGCTGGCGATCTCGCCTACCGACCCGTAGACGCAATCATCCGGCTGAGCCAAAGTGCAGCCGGAATACAGCCGCCGCTGATTCACATTGTCTTCCGTCGATTGCCCGGGGATGTACACCGTCGGATTTCCCTCGATGAAGCGGGGCAGTTTCACACCCGTCGTTCCCACGTAACCGATCTCGAACAGCCAGTCTCTGCCGAACGATTTTTGGATGTTGAGGTCAAAGTCCTGCGCGTAGGGCAATCGCAGGTTGCGGTTTACCACCAGCAGTGTCATGGGCTGGGCGAATGTCAGGCCAAACGGATTTGCGCCGTTAAACGGATCGGCAAAATTGGGGAAGTTTACCTGCGGAGTCTGGAGATAGGGGGGCGCACTGATGGGGTCCTGCAAGGGTCCGCCCTGTCCGTTAACGTACGGTTCGTAGAAAATGCCATAAGCCGCAGTGAGCAGCCATTTGCCGTTGCCGGTTGGATCATAGGCCAAGCCAACGCGGGGAGCGAAGGCCGTCTTCTGGGTTGGAATCAAGCCCGCGGGCACGCCCGGATCTCCGGGGTAGAGGAGTCCGGTGGGAGCGTTAGGAAAGACCTTCGATTGCGCCCCGGGAACAAAAAGATTCTGCTGGTTGTGAAGTTCGGTGTTCGGAAAGGGCAACTCATAGCGGAGTCCGAAATTCAACGTCAGTCGCGGTGTGATCCTGTAGGTATCCTGGGCATAGAAGTCCAGACCCTTGCCACGGATATGCCGATTCAGGTCGCCGCCGCCCTGCAGGAAAAACACCGGCGTTCCAGAAAGAAAACTCGCGAACCCATCGCTGTAGGGAAAGGTTGAGAACACGAAGAAGCCATTCGAGGCTATGCCCTGCAGTGCGTTGATCTGATCGTTCTGGAAGCCTCCTCCAAACTTCATTTCGTGCTGGCCATGAATCCAGCTCAGCGATCCCGAATAATCAAAAGTGTTCTGATAAGTATTGCGTGGCCCTGTAATCGGATCACCGACCGAGGCATACCCGGCCACCTGGATGAACGGCGGACCGGCAGCGGAGGGCAGAGTCGGCTCGTATTGAAAACCCAGCTCTGACGGAGGCTCGTGATTCACGTGCTCGTCGAAGAGAAATTTGTTTCTGAGATAAGAGAACCGGACGATGCCGATAACGGCTGGCGAAAAGACGTGGGTCTCTTGAGCGACAAAGTTCTGAGCCCGGTCGTCTTGCCCGACGGGAAAGCCGGGAACGTTGGCTCCAGCGGTCGAAAGCGGATCCGTCGTAGGACCGCCGCTGTACATATACCGGAAATTCAGCGTGTCGGACGGCGAAAGATAATTGTCAAATCGCAGTCCGAACTGATCGTTATTCTCGGCCAGCGACTGCGTGGTGACGAATGCGTTTGTCCCCGAGTTGGGCAATGGATAGAACGCCAGAATATTCTTGGCAATCGGGTCGATGGGCGCAACTTGCCCACCAGGTACCAGAACCGGCTGGCCGCTTGAAAAATTGAAAAGCGGCTGGGGGAATATGCCTTGACGCTCCTGCAGGGAAGGTACGGTGGCGGCGACGGTCTCGCCCTGACGGTTCCGGAAGCCCTCGTAGTATCCGAAGAAAAAAGTCTTGTCCTTCCTGATCGGTCCGCCGAATGTTCCGCCGAACTGATTCTGTTTCAGGGGCTGCACCGTCGAGGTCGAGAAGTCGGTTGCATCCATGGCGTCGTTGCGCAGAAACTCCCACAGCGCACCATGAAATGAATTGGACCCAGAGCGGGTGATGATGTTGGTGGTCGAACCGGTGTTCTGACCAAACTCCGCATTGGCGTTGTGAGTCAGAATCCTAAATTCTGAGATGTCGTCGATGGGTGGCTTGAGAACAAAGCCAGCATCAACCCCGTTGACGTTGTTGGCGCCGTCAATCAGGAAGTTATTCGACTCCGGCCGCTGTCCGTTGACCGAATACGCCTGGCCATCGCGCAGTGCGCCTCCCGCCTGCTGAAGCCCGGCAGTCAAGGGCACGACTCCCGGCTGCAGCAGTCCGAGTTGGGCGAAATTGCGGCCGTCCAATGGAAGATCAAGGATCTCGTGCTCAAGAACTGGCTTACCCAGGCTCGTGACGCTGGGTTGAATCAGTTCGGCATCAGCCTGCACTTGGACCCTCTGGGTCTCTGCTCCTACTACCAGATGAACCGGAACCGTTGCCGTCTCATTTACATTCAGCAAGATTCCTTCTCGGGCATATTTCTGGAAACCCTTGGCCGCGACCTCCAGTTGGTAATGCCCCACCGGCAGCTCGAGCAACAGGTAGTTCCCGCTGTGATCGGTTGTCGTCGTGCGCGCTAACCCGGTTTCAATCTGCTTGGCAGTGACAGTGGCAGCCTGCACCATCGCGCCGCTAGGATCCGCGACGGTCCCGCGGATATTGCCCGTGATTTGCTGAGCGGAAGCTGCGATGCATGCCAACGACATGACGAGAACGAAGATTGGATTTCTTGCATTCATAGGCCTTCCGTTTTCCCCGTTCAGATTGCTGTCCTGACGTTCCCACAGCAGGACAACTTTGTGCTCGAAGCAAGCAAAAGTTGTATTCCCCACGAAAGTGACGCGATTATAGGGAACGTAAGCAGACGGTCAATAATGTGAAAGTAGTAGCTGCTGATGATCGCAGGGGTTCGCGAAGCTGCGACGCTGGAACTTGGCCCTCCAGCGTTATATCCTCGGAGCGTGCTTCGTCCGCTCGCGTCTAGCCGGTCCCCAACCCCGGGTTTGTTCCTGGGACTCATCATCACTCTCGCCGCCGTCGTGGCCTATTCGTGGTACATCACGGTACAGATTTCGGGTCTTCGCGAACTGCAAAACGACCTTGCCGGCCGGAACCGCAAAGACTCGCTCCAACTCCTGCGCATCCAGAACGATTTGAATTCGCTGGCGCTGGGCATGCGCGACATGCTCGACAACGACGAACCGTATCCCCTGACGGCTTGGTCAGCACAGTTTCAAAGGATCCGCGCAGACTTGGACGACGCACTCAAACTAGAGCAGCAGGTCGCGGTAGCCGAGCGGACTCCTGAGCAAAGACAATTCCTGAGCACCTCGATGGCTCAATTCTGGGACGCCGTCGACCGCACGTTCGCGCTCGCTCGCGATGGCAAAGAAAACGACGCGCGTACCCAGATCCGGGTGTCACTGCAGGCGCGCCAGGCAGCGCTGAGCACTGCGGTCGCGCGGTTGCTGGTGCAGAATAATGAAAGCGAAGAGCAGGTGGCACTGCGCATCGGGCACATCTATGACCGCGTCCAGCGGCAGGTATACATTTTCTTCGCGGCGATCCTGAGCGCCATTCTGCTGACCAGCTTGTATCTGATCCAATCCAATCGCAGGCTCTTTGCGCAACTCGCGACTCTCTCCGAGCAACGTAGCGAACTGGCACAGAAACTGATCTCGACTCAGGAGTCCACGCTGTTGCACATATCGCGAGAGCTTCACGACGAGTTCGGCCAGATCCTGACCGCGATTGGCTCCATGTTGAGCCGCGCGCGAAACCATCTACCCGAAGACTCGCCGCTGCGTGCTGAACTGCGGGAAGTTTCCGAGATCGCGCAGTCCACCCTGGACAAGGTGCGCAGCCTTTCGCAGGCGCTGCACCCTGTCATGCTGGACGAAGCCGGTCTCGAGAGTACGATTGACTGGTATATTCCGGTGGTAGAAAGGCAAACCGGAATTGACATATCCTACGAGAAATCAGGAAGGCCGTTTCCCGTGGAGGGCAACGTCGGAGTTCATATTTACCGCATCCTGCAGGAGGCCTTGAATAATCTCGCCCGCCATTCCGGAGCTCGCCAGGCCTGGGTGCGACTTCGCTTTCTGCCCGAGGCCTTGGAACTTGAGATTGAAGACCACGGTGTGGGATTTGTGGAACAATCTACAAGGACAGGCATTGGACTTGTTGCCATGCGTGAACGCGCGGAGTTGTTGAGCGGGAGCATCGAGTTTCTCAAGCCTGCGGAGGGTGGAACGCTGGTTTGTCTGAAAGTACCAACAGAGAAAACGGAGCCGCATGTCTAATAAGATTTCGGTCCTGCTGGTCGATGACCACAGCCTGGTGCGACGCGGATTCCGACGCATCCTCGAGGACGCGCGCGACATTGCCGTTGTCGGCGAAGCCAGCGACGGTGCTGAGGCCGTCCGGCTGGCAGAGCAACTGCGTCCGCAACTGATCGTGATGGACTGCGCCCTCCCGGGCATGAGCGGATTGGACGCAACCCGGCGTATTCTCCAGAAGTTTCCCGATACGGCCATCTTGATGTTAAGCATGCATTCCGAAGACACCTGGGTCCATCAGGCGCTGGATGCCGGCGCACGCGGCTACATTCTGAAGAGCGCCGTGGATATGGAGTTGGTGACGGCCATCCGCCGAGTCGCCGCGGGCGAGATCGTCCTTGACCCGCAAGTCTCCCGCACCACCACTTTGAAGGGTGAGCGGAACGTCGGGACTCACGGTGCGCGAACTCGAGGTGCTGCAACTCATTGTCGCCGGCAAGTCGAACAAGGAAATTGCTACTGACCTCGATCTGAGCGCCAACACGGTGGCCGTTCATCGCGCCAATATCATGGATGCGCTCGGAATCCATAAGACCGCCGAACTCGTCGTCTACGCCATTCGCAGCGGCTTGGTGAATATTCGGTGAACCGTAGATCTTTTCTGCTGGGGCTCGCCGGTGCTGCCTCCGCTTCAGCTTTGCCGCTGGGGTTGTTCAGCGTTCCTACGCTCGAAACATCTAGCGTAGGTTTCCGGCTCGTTGACGTTACCACTTCGGCAGGTATTCAATTTCGACACAACAGTGGCGCGTACGGGGGCAAACTTCTTCCGGAAACACTCGGCTCAGGCTGTGCCTTCCTTGACTACGACGGCGACGGTTGGCAGGACATCCTCCTTATTAACGGCATGGACTGGCCTGGCCACAAGCGGCAAGCATCCACACTCCAGCTCTACCACAACAACCGTGACGGCACTTTTACGGACGTAACCCGCAAGGCCGGCCTCGATGTGGAAATGTACGGAATGGGCGTCGCCGTTGGCGATTACAACAACGACGGTTTCCCCGACATCCTCATCACATGTGTTGGCCAGAACCGGCTATTTAAAAATAGCGGGAAGGGAACTTTTGTCGACGTCACTAACTCCAGCGGCCTCGGACATCGTCAGGCCCTTAGCACGTCGGCGCTGTGGTTTGATTTTGACCGTGATGGCCGGCTTGATTTGTTCGTCTGCAATTACGTGAAGTGGTCACCCGAGCACGACGTATTCTGCAGCCTTGATGGAAAGCACAAATCCTATTGCACGCCTGAGGCCTACCGTGGCGAAACCTGCTGGCTGTTCCACAATCGCGGCGACGGAACCTTCGAGGACGTTACGGCGACCACCGGCATTTTCGACAGCAGTTCGAAATCGCTGGGCGTGGCCATGCTCGACTATGACCAGGACGGCTGGCCTGACCTGCTGGTAGCCAACGACACGCAGCCTAACAAACTCTACCGCAACGCGCACAATGGCACCTTCAAGGATGTCGCGGTTGAGGCAGGAATCGCTTTCAGTGCCGATGGCAAGGCGCGCGCAGGAATGGGAGTAGACGCAGCCGATTTCGATAACTCAGGGCGCACCGGTGTGGCCATCACGAATTTTGACAACGAAATGATCGGGCTGTATCGAGCTCTGGGCAATGGCACCTTCGAGGATATCGCCACCCAGGCTGGCGTCGGGCTTCCCTCAAAAACCACGTTAGGATTCGGTTGCATGTTCCTCGATGCCGATCTCGACGGCACACTGGACCTGGTCGCAGCCAATGGGCACATCGACGACACCGTGCGCAGCATCCGCGGCAATGTTGGTTATGCGCAATCGCCCCAGCTTTTTCTGAACAGCGGGAAGCGGACCTTCCGCGATGTGACTTCGGAGCTCGGCGACGCATTCCGCCAGCCCAAGGTCGGACGCGGCCTGGCCTACGGCGATTTTGATCGCGATGGCGATCTCGACATTCTCATGACGACTAATAACGGCCCTGCCTATCTGTATCGCAACGACCAACTCGGAGGGAACCGGAGCATCTGCTTTCACCTGGTCGGTAAGCAATCGAACCGGGATGCCATCGGAGCGTCGGTACGCATCTACTACGAGGGCACGATGCAAACCCGCCTGGTCAAGAGCGGATCAAGCTATCTGTCACAATCCGAGCTTCCTGTGACTTTCGGCATAGGGAAGCGGGACAAGATCGAACGCGTGGTAATCCAGTGGCCCAACGGAAGAACGGAGGAGTACAAGAATCTTGTGGCCGGCAAGGCGTACGAGTGTGTGGAGAGCGAAGGAATCACACCCGCTGCGGGCTTCTGAAAAGACGAGTTTGCGGTAGAGCTTTCCCTTGTTGGTCTATCGAGACTTGGCTGGCGGCTGAATCGGTGGTCTACTGAATGGGTCATTCTCACACAACGAAATTAAAGAATCTCAAGTCCTGAAACGGAGAGATGCCATGCGTATTCGCAACGCTGTCGTAAAATTAGGCTTTCCACTTGGACTACTCCTTGCCCTTGCCTTTGCGGCCACCGGCAATGGAAAGCCAGACACGATCAAAGGCTACGTCCTTGACTCTGCTTGCGCCTTCACGAAGGGCCTCAAGAAACCGATAAGCACCGAGTGCGCCGTCGCCTGCGCGAAAGCGGGTTCGCCGCTAGTGATTCTCTCTGAAGACGGGACGATTTACTGGCCCATCGCTGACACTACGCCCTCGTCCGGCCAGAACGAGAAGCTGCTTCCATTCGCCGGCCAGAAAGTCACGGCCACTGGAAGAGTTTTTGAGCGAGGTGGTTCGCGGGCCTTGGTCATTGACAAGCTCGAATCCGTGTCGGGCTCCAAGTAGAGCTCGGATCACGGCGCCAGCACGCAGGCGACACTGCGACGATGGCGTTGATTCGCCGCAGTCATGAAGTTTTTTTCTACGGAGACGACGAATGGTGAGACTACGCGTAACGACTATTGTGATGCTCGTTGTTTCCATCGCGATGGTCGTTGTATCTGGTCTGCAGGCAGAGGCGAAATCGAAAATGCAAAAGCAATCGTTTGGCAAGACCGAGGATGGCCAGCAGGCGGATCTGTACATCCTAACCAACAAGAATGGCATGGAAGCGGCAATCACCAACTACGGCGGCACCGTTGTCTCTCTGAAAGTCCCCGACCGGAACGGTAAAATCGAGGACGTCGTACTGGGCTACGACAAGCTGGACGACTATGCTGCCGGCAAAGCATATATCGGCGCAACCGTCGGACGTTATGCGAATCGAATCGCGCACGCCACATTCACGCTGGATGGCATCACTTACACACTGGCGAAAAATGACGGCGATAACCACTTGCACGGCGGTTTCAACAAGCGGGTGTGGACTGCGAAAGATGTTTCCGACAGCGCTGGACAGGCACTGGAACTCACCTATCTCAGTAAGGACGGAGAAGAAGGCTTTCCCGGAAAGCTGGCGGTCCAAGTCGTGTACACGCTTACCGATCAGAATGAACTCAAAATCGATTACAGCGCGACGACCGACAAAGACACGGTGCTCAACCTTACCAATCACGCTTACTTCAATCTTGCCGGTCAAGGCGACGGGGACATTCTGCAGCAACAGATCATGATCCGAGCCGATCGATTCACTCCGATTGATGCAACCTCGATTCCTACGGGAGAACTGCGAAGCGTCAAAGGAACTCCGTTTGACTTTACGACCGCTACCGCGATCGGCGCCCGCATCGACCAGGATGATCAGCAACTAAAATTAGGAAGAGGCTACGATCACAATTGGGTTCTGAATAGCGGAGCATCAGGCTCGTTGTCTGTGGCCGCACAAGCATATGACCCGCATTCTGGGCGCGTGCTTGAGGTGTGGACCACGGAACCGGGCATCCAGCTTTACACCGGGAACTTTCTAGACGGCATTCATGGAAAGGATGGCAAAGTCTATAACCGCCGCTATGCATTCTGCCTCGAAACGCAGCATTTTCCGGACTCGCCGAATAAACCTAACTTTCCGTCCGCGGAACTCAAGCCCGGGCAGCATTTTCAGTCCACTACTGTATACAAGTTTTCGACCAAGTAAATTGTTGCCGGGACGAATGGCGCAGAGCGGCGAGATTTACGGGGTTGCTCCGGTCGTCGGGCGAGGGTAAGGGCTGCGGATTCCTTGCTTTGCGACGAATGACAGGGTCAAGGTGTGACTTGGTCCCGCGTCCCGCCTGATGCGAATTAAATTTGATTGCTATTTCAGTTTTACGAACAGCAAGACGAAGATTGCCCAGACTCCAACCGTCATGGGAAACTGCGCCGCTTGTGCTTCCTGCAACGAGCCTCCTCGCGGAAGGGCAAAAGAGAGGCAGAACATTGCTACAGCGGTGAGTATTCCAAGGATCAGTTTGCTTTTCCAGGTCATCGTTGTTTTCCCCTCATCTTCTGGATTCGCCCGCCTTGCCGGTAGACCAACCGCAACTCTCCCGGGACAGTAGCGGACATTCTACGCCGGAACCAAGTCGTAGCGTGATGTTGAGACTGGTCCGTACCGCTCTTCTACCTCTGCACTGCGGGAGCGGTGCATTCCCATCTGCCTTCGCTCCGCTTTTGATTATCCGCTGACATGGCCCTCTCGTCAGGGCAGGCGCGGGGATTGTCAAACAATCTGTTGACAATAAAGTGACAAGTGCGCAGCATCCCCAATGAAATCGGCGCGTCCAATGGTGTGTAAGAGTTTGAGAGCAGACTTTCGAACGTGAACCGGAGCAATGCGGTAATCATGATTGCAACTTGGAAAGCACGATTGAGAGGATCACAATTCGCAGGAGAAGAGTTATGTGGATGAGGTCATGCGCAGTATGTAAGGCACTTTTGACCAAGCTCAGATTGAGCAAGTCCGTCCGCTGTCAGTGCGGGTGGGAGTGGTAGAGGTAGAGACGCGCAACTGGAGAGTCAGTTGCGAACACGATGTGATTAAGAAAAGGAGATGGCTGTGGCTAAAGTGATTGAGTTCTACATACCGGACAATTTCAGAAGAAGAGTGAAGTGGGTTTCGCCGGAACGACGCGGGAATGTTCTCGAGTTCGGTTCCGCGAAGTCACTTGCTGCGCCGGTCGGACCGGGCGCAGGGGATTTTCGTAACAACCCTGCGCTGGAGAAGGTAATTCTGCCTTAACCGTTCGTGCCTCGACGATTCCGTTTGTCAGGACTGGTCGCCCGCCGCACGGTTGAGTTCTTTTGCGATCTTTTAGTGCTGCTCGCCCGCGGATACGCTGCTGCCCCACATTGCGCTACTCCCCCACATGGCGCTGCTCCCCCACATCGCACTGTTGTCCCAGATGGTAGCGAATCCGGTCGAGGAGTTCGATCCCCACATGGCCGAGGATCCCCACATTGCGGACGATCCCCACATGGCTGAGGAGCCCCACATAGCTGAGTTCGACGTGACGAACTGCGAAGAGCCCCAGACAGCGGCGCTTCCCCACATCGCGGAGTTGTTCCACACCGCGGACGGATCCGAACTGAGGAAGACATTGCCCGAGTTCGGATCGTAGTTTGCCGTCGGAGACATTGCGGTCCCCTTGGCCACATCCGTGCTGGTTAAGGCTGCCTCAACATCTACGTAACCAGCTCCCACTGTGAATATGTCGTACTGATCCGTGTAGGTTAGTCCTGTGGTTGGATCGAAGACGCTGCTTTGCGACGGCAAGGATTTCCAGGCCGTCTTCATCAGGCGGGCTTTTACCTGGTCGGGCGTGAGTTGGGGACTCTTCTGCAGTAGATCGGCGACGACTCCACTGACGACTCCAGCTGCCATGCTGGTTCCGCTCAGCGTGAAGTAAGCGGAAGAAGACACGCTGGATCCGCCGTTTACGTAATAGCTGTAGGGCACTTGATTGCCGGGATATTCGTTGTACAGAGTGCTGCCGGGTGCTTCGAGCGATACCAGCAAATTGCCCGGCGCAACCAGGTCGGGCTTCACGATATGGTCAATGGTCGTGGGCCCTTTTGAGCTGTAGCTGGCAGTGAAGTCGTCATTGCGAGTCGGGGTCCCCATGGGCTTCATTGCGCCCACGGTCAGCACGTAGGGATCGTTACCCGGAGAGTTGATGGTGGCGTATCCATTGGTCGGCTGGTAGCGTCCATCGTTGCCGGCCGCAACTACCACGACGATGCCATTCTTCCAGGCCGCTTCCACGGCCTGACAAACCGGGTCGAGTTTGTAGCTTTCATACACCGGCCTGCCGAGTGAAAGGTTGATCACGCGGATGTTGAACAAGCCCTTTAGTGTGATGGCCTGCCCGATCGCGGCAATAACGGCGCTGTCAGTTCCGGCACCATTTTGATCGAGGACTCGGAGATTGATCAGGTTCGCACCCGGGGCTATCCCTTCGAACGTACGCGAATAATTTGAGCCCTTGGAGCTGGCGCCGTCTCCGGCAATCAGGCCGGCGATGTGCGTGCCGTGACCATACTGATCGGTCGCGCTCCAGGTGCCAGAAACGAAGCTTTGGTTGTACACAACTCGAGACAATCCGAGAAAGCCGCCGTGCAGATCGGGGTGATCACTCACGCCACTGTCCACCAGCGCCACTCCAATGCCGGCGCCGGTGTAACCGGATTGCCAGGCGGCGAATGCATTCACCGCGGGCGCCGCGTTGCTCAGTGTGGGAGTCAACGGGCGGTCCAGACTGATATATTTCACGTTCGCCTGGTTCGACAAAGAGAGAATATTCGCGAGTGGCAGGTCGGCGACGATTCCATTCACCAGGGGCAACTTATTCAGGATGGTGCCCAACAAGCTCGTGAGCGAGAGCAGATCGAGAGGTCCGGGGGCCTGGTTGTACTGCACCACGACCACAGCATGTTTCGCAGAGGATGCTTGCAGGTCGGGAGACAATTTCGAATTGTCGGCATACGCCAGGGTGACGGTTGCGAGTACGCAAATGACGAGAAACTTCTTCATGTCGCCGAATCCTCCAGCGGGCACGCTAGGCCGCTTGATCAGCGGGGGAGATCGCACGGGTGGAGATGCAGATGGAGTACCGAAAAGCGACAGAATTAAATATTTAATAATCAATTAGTTAGGGATGCCCCTAGGTTTGTTGATGGGACAATTTGTCCTGCCGCCTTTGGCCTGGCGACAATATGTCCTCTCATGAATCTTTCGCACCCGACAGGGAGGTTGGTTACTTTGGTCACTCTGGAGGCGAGGGAAGCACCGGAGCTTGCACGCGATTTGCTTTCGTGCAAAAATCGCGCTTCCATTTTTAGATCGCTTCCCGCAAGAGTCTGATCCCGGACCAAGGCCAGCCTGCCAAAGGATTGTTTCCTTGTGCAGTTTCTGGATGTTTCGATGATTTTCAACAGTTGAGGTGGCCAATGAGCGAGATCCAAGGGACTAAACAGAGCGGTAAGACTGGGTTGCTCCGGCGCAAGAGTGTTATCGCGGCGCTCGCGTTGCTCGCAGCGCTGGTCGCTTGCGTGGCGGCGGTTTTGATCTTCGCGGTACACAATAGCCTGGAGGTGCCCAGGATCGAACGGCCGGGAGAGGTTGTCTGGCTGCCACAGAACTGGACGGAAGACCAGCGCCGCAGCTACTACCACACCGCACAGGGTAGTGAACTCCTGCCCTACGCCTGGTTTCTTGCGCTGGAACAGCCGCGTTTCAGCCTCACCGGCGCGCCTCCCTTCCGAAACGATGCTTACATGCAGGGATTCGGATTCATCCCTGACAAAGCTTACGAACGAAATCCCGACGGGCTGCCAGTGGGATTTGCTCGCGATGATCGCTTCGTGGATCCTTACACGGGACAGAGGGAGGTTGTACTCGGTATTACCTGCGCTGCTTGTCACACCGGCGAACTGTTCTATGGTGGGAAGGCCATCCGGATCGATGCTGGCCCATCCTTGATCAATCTGCAGAAGTTTACCGAGGCCCTCGGTCTTGCGGTCACCTGGACTTACTACGATCCGTTGCGCTTCCACAGATTTGCGGACGGGGTGCTTGGCCCCGATCACCCGCACGCCGATCAAGTACGGCTGCGTCAGGCGCTCAAGTACTACCTCGATACAACTTTCACAGAGTTCAAATCGACGCTGCGCCTCTTTCCAACTCCCGAGGGCTATGGACGCACGGATGCTCTGGCTCGGATCGGCAACTTTGTTTTCGGAACGGAGCTGAACAACAACCAAAACCTGACGCTTGGTGATGCGCCGGTAAATTATCCGCCGATCTGGGATGCGTCGTGGATGGATTGGGTTCAGTATAACGGTTCCATCCAACAACCCATGGGCAGGAATGTTGGCGAGGCGCTGGGTGTGCGTTCGCGCATCAACCTTCTTGGCTATCCCGGAGTGCAGCTCCAAAACACGATTCGCGTGGAGAATCTCCACGAGATCGAGACTCTGTTGGGTGGCTCGGAGCCTGGGAAGGGTGTCTGGTCGCCAAAGTGGCCAGAAGAAATACTGGGAAAGATAGATCGCGGGACGGCAGCCAAGGGGGAGCAACTCTACGGCCAGCTGTGTCTGCACTGCCACCAGCCACCGATGGATTCCGATGAAGGCCGCAAGCCCGAGCGTTGGACGAACTTCACCGACAGTCAGGGCAGACAATTCTTCAAGGTAACCATGATTCCTCTGGCGGAAATCGGGACGGACCCGAAGGAAGCTCAGAACTTTCACGACCGGAAGGCCGACAGCGGGCCTCTGGGGAAGGGCATGCTCTCTGCTGGTGACGGCCTGACGTTCATCACACAACGAGTCATTGAGCAGGCGTACGCGCAGCTCAACCTTACTCCTGAGCAACAGGAACAATGGAACGGATACCGGAAAAACGAACTTCGGGAACCACTCGCCTACAAGGCGCGGCCGCACAATGGGATTTGGGCGACGCCTCCTTATCTTCACAATGGTTCGGTGCCCAACCTGTTTGAATTGCTTTCGCCGGTTTCTGAGCGGTCCAAGGTTTTCTATCTCGGAAACAAACAGTTTGATCCGGTCAAGCTCGGTCTCGACACTAGTCTGCTCAAGGGGGCTAGCGAGTTTCGTGTTGATCTGCCTGGCAATTCCAATGCCGGACATGAATTCAATGACGGCCCGAAGGGCAACGGAGTGATTGGCCGGAAGCTGACTCAGGATGAACGCATGCAGATCATCGAGTATTTGAAGACGCTGTAACTCTCGGTCGAAGTTTGGGTAGATTGACCGATGATCTTCGGCCCCGGCACGGGCATTTCAGTCGGGGTTTGTCGGCAGCCGCTTAAAGGTGGAACGACGTATTCCGCCAACCATCCGATCGTGAACGTAGTGACCTAGTTGCGTCAACCGTTGGGTAGAACGAACGGGCAGAATGTGTAGCATCTTTCGCTACTGCAGCTTCGCGTACTCCGCCTTGGCTTGCTTTCAGGATGGGAATGTCGGGGTCGGCGTCCTTCCAGAGGGTCAGGAAATCCTTGTAAGCGGCGAGTGCGCGGACGCGGGCGGCATCGGCGTCCGCGCCCTGCGAGGTTCTCGCTTGCAACGCGTTGGCACGAGCCACTCCCAGACGCGCCAACGCCCCCGTCCAGCAGTTCGAGACGATCCCGCTGTGGTCGAGAATCTTCCGAAACTCGGCCGCGGCTGCTCTGCCTTGTCCAGCCGCCAGGTATGCCTCTCCGCGCACATACACCGGATAGAGGCACGAAATGTTGTTGAAGAACGGAATCAGACCTAACTCGATGGCGGAAGCCGATTGCAGGGCAGTGATGGCGGCAGCGGATTCTTTCTGTCGCCATCCAACGCCAATCGCGCCTGAATCGCAGGCAGCCAGAGGGACTTGCATCTGAGTACCGAGCGGATAGCGTTTGGCTAAATCCTGCGCCAGGGATTCGGATCGCGCCGTAGTCCCCCACCACGGCAAAAACAATTGCCGCCTCGACGCGCGACTCCAGGATTCGCAGGAGCCAGCTTCAAGCGCCTCCGCCGCCGACTGTCCGGGCTTCCGCGCAGTATCGCCGTAAGCGGCTTCGTTCGAGAGCCGCGTTCGCCAGATAGGTGGCCCCGCTTTCTTTGTCGTCGACTCGGACGGCGGAGTCCACCGCCCGCTTGGTCAGTTCCCGCGCCTTGCTCAGACGGCCCAGCGTAAGCCTCGTGTCGGATGCGAGCGCCAGTCCAACGTTCTCATAGTCGGGCTTGCCGGCAAACCACTGTTGCTGTTCCGCCATCGCCGCAGAGTCCGCTCCGAGAAAGGCCAGCTGCGTAGAGATTCATATGGAATTCCACGGGATCGATTTTTCGTGCCTGCGCCTCGTGAATAATCTGCCGGGTTTCGTCGAAGCGTTGCAAGGCCAGGGTGTAGATGGTGAGATTCTCGTAGTAAACAGCCGATGTCCGGTCCCAGGCGCACGGCTTGCCGGGTCAACTCCAGCGCCTTTTCATACTGGCCCTCTTCGCGCGTAGATCAGTCCGCGATTGTTATACGGCCCGGCGTCCGCGCGGGTAGCTATCGATCTGCTCCTGATAGGTCTGGGCCGCCTTGTCCAGCTCTCCAGTTACATTGCGATAGTAGGCGGCGGTGATCGACAGCTTCTCGCGCTCGCTGGCATGGTCGCGCAACTGGAAGGCCCGGGTGTAGTACTCGATGGCGCGTCCCAACTGGCCGAGAGCGTTGTAGTCGCCGCCCACGATTCGGTAGCCCAGGGCGAAATTCGGATCCAGCTCGATCGCGCGCTGATGGTATGGCAGGGCTGCGGCGGAGCCTTTCTCATTCTGAGGCCTTTTCGCCCAGGCTGAACGCCTTCAGCGCTTCGAGCGAGGAGGTAGTGGCCTGTTCGAGCGGGACATCAAACTTCTGCACCGTAGCCAGCGATTCGCCCAGTTCGCCGCGCAGCTTGGACGCTGCCACCCCCAGCGCGTCCAGCACCTTCTCCTTGGACGCCGCCGTCACCTGCTCTTGCGCCAGCGCGTCTCCGTTCTGGCAATTCACCGCCTTCAACTCCAGCACATATTGGCTGCCCAGACTGCTGATTGATCCGGCAATGTAGGCTTTGCTGTCTGCCCGCAGGCAGAGCTCGCGGGCTACCTCGGGCGTGAGTCTGGTCCCCGCGGGACGGGTCATCTCCTGCAAGGTCTTTGCGACTTCGCTGTCGGACAGCACATTCAGGAATGGCGACTGCCGCAGGGAGACGTTGAGCGCGGTCTTTAGAGTGTCGTCGAATACCGCATCGCCCGTGCTGTTGGCAAAGTCGGCGAGAACGATGGTGTCTTTCTCGGTGAGGGCCTTGCTTTGGGGATGCGAACGATAGTAAAGCGCGCCGGTTACGAGCAAGGCGACAACCGTAAGGGCGGCGATGTAGCTGCCGAGCCTTGCTCGGCTGGACAGGCGGGGGCGGCTTTCCCCACGGATGCTTGACGTCACACGGTCCGTGGTAATTTTCCCGCTCTCCGTGTCCCGCTTCAGCCGCTGCAGCTCGGCGCGCAACTCCGACGCGTGCTGATAGCGCAGATCCCGATTCTTTTCTAATGCTCTCACGATGATTTCTTCCAGCTGAGGCGGTAACTCGGGATTCCAGTGAGTCGGAGGGAGCGCGTCTTCGTGCATGATGGCGCCGAAGGTCGCCCCGATCGTTGGTCTCTCAAAACTCAGGTGGCCGGTTGCCATCTCGTAGAGCACAACCCCGAAGGAAAACAGATCGGTGCGCGCATCCAGAGCCTTCCCCGCCACCTGTTCCGGCGACATATAGGCCACGGTGCCCATGGTGCTGCCGCCGGTTGTGAGCTCTTTATCTTCGAGGGTGGGATCGTCGGAGCCGGATCCGCTCTCGATGCGCCGTCGAGTGAAGTCTATTTTCGCCAGGCCGAAGTCGAGAATCTTGGCGTGCCCGCGTTTGGTGACAAAAATATTGGCAGGCTTGATGTCGCGATGAACGATTCCGTTGGCGTGGGCGGCATCCAGCGCATCGGCAATCTCGATGGCCAAACCGAGCAGAACGCTCGATCTCGACCGGCTTTCCGGCGATGCGATGCTTCAGCGTCATGCCGTCCAGAAACTCCATGACGATGAAGGCCTGGCCATCCTGTGCTCGCCGATGTCGTGGATGGTGCAGATGTTAGGGTGGTTGAGCGCGGACGCCGCCTGGGCCTCGCGCTGGAAGCGGCTCAGGGTCTGGGGATCCTTGGCGACGTCGTCAGGCAGGAACTTCAGGGCGACAAAACGGTGGAGGCGCGTATCTTCCGCCTTGTAGACCACACCCATGCCGCCACCGCCCAGCTTCTCGACGATGCGGTAGTGCGAAATGGTTTGGCCAAGCACTGGCGCGAATCTTACGTCTGTGAATCGGCCAAGTCAATGAAGGCTGGGGACTTCGTTGTAGGGCAGGCTGGTTGGCGAAGAGTCGCCATTGCCCTCATTTGACCGGGTCGTGAGTGGAATGGCCTCGTCCGGCGGGGAAGCCCGCCGGCATCGATTTCTTTCTCTCAGTTGTCGTCTTTTCCCTGCCATTTCCGATCATCTTAAGTGGGGGACAACCGAGGCGGCGGTGAAAAAGCCGCCTCCGATACCCGCAATACGCAACCAGAATCAATGAAGAGCGTCGGCAGCAAATACTTACGACAGAACTATGAACGAAACATCAATATGTGTTCGTAGGGGTGGGGCATGGTAACTGAGGTCAGTTCCGAGGCGGTACCTGCCGTCAGCACGAAAGCTTCTGTTCTCTCCGCGCAAGTGCCACGATTGGTTTCCGTGGATGTCTTGCGCGGGCTTGTCATGGTCCTCATGGCATTGGATCACACCCGGGATTTTATGTGCCATCCAGGGTTCCCTCCTGAAGACATGGCGCACACGAACGGGGCGCTCTTCTTTACCCGCGTTGTCACTCACTTCTGTGCACCCGTGTTCGCTTTCCTGGCTGGCACCGGTGCATTTCTTGCCACTAGCCGCGGAAAGTCATTACAACAAGTCTCCCGCTTCTTCTTCACTCGTGGCTTGTGGCTCGTGCTGCTCGAGCTCACGGTCATCGACTTCGCATGGGGTTTTGTCCCTTGGGTACAGGCGGGAGTGATCTGGGGTTTAGGTTGGAGTATGGTTGCGATGGCGCTGATCGTGCGTCTTCCGGCGCGCTGGATCGGGGCGCTGGGATTGGGCATGATCGCCACTCACAATCTGCTTGATCGTATCAATCCAGCTTCGTTCGGAAAGCTCGCATGGTTGTGGATGTTTCTACACACACCCGGCCGCATTCCGATCACGGCTCATCTTCAATTCTCTATAAGGTACGTGCTGATTCCATGGGTCGGTGTCATGGCTGCTGGTTTTGCCTTTGGAAATCTGCTGCTCCGACCTGACCGCCGCAAATGGATTCTGACGCTCGGGATCTCCGCGACGGCGCTGTTTTTCGTGCTCCGCATGTTCAATTTGTACGGAAACGGTGTCGCCGGGCTGCCGTTCGGATACCCACGTTCTGCTGGCCCATGGAGTGTTCAGCCGACGCTTTCGTTGACGGTGATCTCATTCTTCAACACGCTCAAGTATCCACCGTCTCTCGACTACCTGCTCATGACACTCGGTCCAGCCCTTACCCTGCTTGGGCTGCTTGACAGGGCCAAAGCACAACGTGGGCTAAGCCGTATTCTTATGGTCTTTGGGCGGGTGCCGCTGTTTTACTATGTCCTGCATCTCTATCTCATTCACATCCTGGCTATCCTGGTCGCGTTGGCCTTTCACCAGCCTGTCTTGCACGGCTCCGTTATCGCAGACTTTGCGAAGAAACCTGTCGGGTATGGTCACGGTCTGCCTTTTATTTATGCCATGTGGATTCTGGCCGTGGCAATTCTCTATCTCCCCTGTCTGTGGTTTATGAAGCTCCGGACTCGGCATCGGGATTGGGCTTGGCTAAGCTATCTGTGACACGCAACTGAGTTTGCCCGGGGATTGCTGTGGTAACTTCGCCTCTCTAACAATGTCGGCCCGAGTCCGCAAGCAGAGAGTGCATAGACCCTCGCTTTGCTCAGGCCGCCAGCGCGAACTCTTCGGACATCACACTAGCTGGTCGCGCGCGCAGATCGCGCTGCGGCATCCCGATCAGCGATATTTGCGTAATGGGAATTCTTTGCGGCGTACATGCGGCGATCCGCTTCAGCCAGCAGGTGTTCAGCGTTGCTGCCGTCTGCCGGATAAAAAGCTTGGCCGATACTGACTGAAACCAGATGTTCGCCGCAAACCGCTTTTCCGATTTCCGCGATGATATTGTCGAGTCGCTGCGTCATTTCTGCGGCAGCATCCCGATTGAGGCCTGGGGCGATGACGATGAATTCGTCGCCGCCCATTCGCGCCGCATAATCGTATTCTCGACAGGATTCCTTCAAAGCCTCGGCGAAGGTTTGCAAAAGTCTGTTGCCTTGAAAGTGGCCGAAGCGGTCATTCACCTGTTTGAATCCGTTGAGGTCGGAAACGAACACGGCCAGGGGTAGATCGGAGCGCTTGCATCGCGCGATCTCACGATCCAGGTGCAGGAAGAGCGATCGAGCATTGGGAAGTCCGGTCAGATAGTCAGTCGTAGCTGAGTCTTCGGCTTGGCGATATTTCAAGGCATTCTCGATGGTGAAGCCGAGTTTAGAGCTGATTGCGAGCAGGATTCGCAGATGGTCCCTGGTGAACGCATCCTGGTGAATGCGATAGAGTGCCAGCACTGCAACTACGCCTGAGATTCCTTCAAGGGGCACGGCAAGGGCTGAGCGAAGCGTGCTGTATTTTGTTGGATCATTAAGGTATCCGGGCTCAACCGATGGATTGCCATTCAGAATCGGCTTGCGGTTTTGCGCGACCCACCCCGATAGACCTTCCCCGAGTGGAATTCTTAAAGCTGAGAACAAACGAAAGTTATCGCCGCTCACATACTCGGGAGTCAGCAGATCGTCTTGCTTTAGATAGACCGCCATGGAGTCGTACGGCACCAGGCGCTTCAGGCGAACCGAGAGCATCGAGAGGGTATCGTCTACGCTTAGCGAAGTGCCCAGGTCATGACTCAACTCGAAGAGCATTTGCGCTTCCTGGCGCGCAGCGGCAATGAATGAAAGGTAATCGCGGCGTTGTTCTGGCTGTTGTGGAAGAGATGTTTCGGGTTCCGCGAAACCAGCGGCGGGGGCTGATCCACGTTCGACCTTTATGTCGGTCGATAGTTTTGTGGGAGTCTTTTGAGGCTGTGAACGGGCGAGCTTCTCCAGTTCAATATAGCGCCGCTGCAAGACTTCAACCACGCGCGGATCAAAGCTTTTGCCGGCTTCCTCGACCACGCGTGCCATAGCCTCGTCCAACAGCAGCGCGCGGCGGTACTGCCGATCAGAAGCCAGGGCGTCCAGGCAATCGACCGCTGCCAGAATTCGCGCTCCGATCGGTATGGCCTCACCCTTCAGCCCGTTCGGATACCCGCTGCCATCCCATTTCTCGTGATGAGCGCTGACGATGGGAACCACAGGATATGGGAACTCCACTTGTTCCAGAATTTCGGCCCCAATAATGGGATGGATCTTCATTTTCTCGAACTCTTCCGGCGTGAGTTTCCCCGGTTTAGAGATGATGTGTTCCGGAACGGCAAGCTTGCCGATGTCGTGGAGAACCGAAGCAGCCTGCAAAGCCTCGGTTTCGTCGTCGCTTAACCCTAGATCTTTGGCGAGTTCCATTGCGTAAATGCGAACCCGTTGCAGATGGTCGTGCGTGGTGTGGTCTTTGGCCTCGATGGCTAGTGCGAGAGCTTCAATGGTACGCAGATGGAGATTGGATACTTGCTCGGCATGCCGGGTTTCGTCTTCGAGTTTGCCCAGGTAGAGCCGATACGACCGGTACATGAGGTAGACGGGCGGCAAAACCAGAAGCGATGACTGCCATCCGATGTGCCGGTTCAAGAAGCTCACTAACCCGGCGATTGCCGCGCCCACGAGGTAGTAAGGAAAAGACCAGAAGTAGCATTCCGACCATACTTTTAGAACCGGCTTACCTTCCGTCAACCGAATGATGGTTGCCATGGCGAAGGTATTGAAAGCGAAATAAGTGATCGCTACCAGAAGCAGGGCGAGCGGAGCGTTTCGATGCAGTCCATGCGTTGTGACAACTTGGTACACGACGTACGCTGCTGCAGTCCCGACCGGTAATTGCGAAAGATTGAAAACGACGTGGATCGACTTGAGGTTGGAGGACTTCCAATACGATTGAACCAGGACCGCCGCGAAGCCGATCACCAGAGTTTCCGCGAAACTCATCTCCAGAACACCCAGGAGAATGAACAGGAAGTTCACAGACATGGTTCCGTTGATGCCGGGAAGTTTTATCTTCAGCGATGAAGCCAGCAGGGCGACGGCTAGGTAGCAGAGGAACTTGATGGGGTCGGTTGATTGCCAATTCGCCAGGGCGATACAGAAACATGCCACCGCGGCTAGCGCCATGGCGGCGATAAACACTTGTGCGCCCAACTGACGAGGCAAGCTGCCGGACATTGTAAGATTCTTGCTCAGGGCGAGTGAAATGTCCGGCTAAAATCAACCCGGCCCATTACCATCGTGTTCTATTTACAATTCAATAACTTACGAAGTTCCCAGGAGTCAGCTCCAGAGGTAAGAAAAGGGGTTCTACCTGATGGATTCCAGCCCGCAATCTGCAGGGGTCGGTGCTAGTCTGAGCTAGGAGTGTCTTTGCCCTTCATATTGACGCCGACTGGACGCAGGACCCTAGTGATCGTGCTTGCGGGCGTCCTATTCCATTCCTTTCCTTTGGGCGCATCCGAGATTCCTGCCCCGGTGTCGAAGGCCAAGGCAGCGGATTTCTCCGTTCGCTGCGAGCCTGTACGGCTGGTCAATGGATCGCCGATCATCTTCCATGTGACATCCACTGAGGCCTTAAGCTCGCTTTCCGGAAAATGGCTCAATCATGACGTATTCTTTTCCTCTGATCCACGGGGAAAAGTCTGGTATGGGATCGCGGGCGCGAGCTTGGAGACTCGCCCCGGACACTATTCGCTGGAGCTGAAGGGAGTGACCAAGGCTGGCAAAGATCTCTCGTTTCAAAAGCGGATTGGGGTCGGGAGAGGAAAATATCACAGCATCGCAGCCAGTGTTCCCAAGCAATATACGGAACCCAATGCTGAGCAACTTCAGAAAATCGGCCAGGATAAGGCGCTCAAGGAACATGCATTTGCCCGCGTGAGTCCTGAGCGCGAGTGGAACGGAAGTTTTCATCCTCCGGTGAAAGCACAGATCTCTGACGTGTTTGGAACCTCGCGCACCTTCAATGGCAAGACGCAGAGTGTGCATCAGGGGCTCGACTATGCCGTGCCGGAAAGCACGCCGGTCGCGGCGCTGAATAGCGGGACGGTCCTACTGGCACAACCCTTATTCTTCGAGGGCGATTGCGTGGTGCTCGACCATGGCCAGGGTCTGCTTACTCTCTATATGCATCTTTCGAAGATCGAAGTCAAAGAAGGGGATCGCGTCACTACGGGACAGAAAATCGGTTTGAGCGGGGGAACCGGACGTGCCACGGGGCCTCACCTGCACGTGGCCGTGCGCTGGCAGGGTGTTTACTTGAATCCGGCGACTTTGCTAAGTCTCCAGTTGCCGTGAACTTCTACGGTGAAGTTGATCTGTTCCTGGGCGCAGAGTTGGCGACGAGTGAAGCGCATCTTTGAGATCCAGATTACGAATCAGACGGTGCAGGTAATTCACGTGCACGCCCAGAACGTGTGCCGCCTCCGTGTAGTTGCACTTGGTCTCCTCCAACGCGTCGAGGATCAGCTGTTTTTTCAGTTCTTTCACTTGGTGGTGATATTTTGCGCCCTCGATAGCCGGGGTAAGTCCTTTCTCCAGGATGGACTCCGGCAAATCCTCCGGTTGAATCACATCCGACGCGCTCAGCACCATCGCGCGCTCGATGGCGTTCTCCAGTTCGCGCACGTTCCCGGGCCAGTCATACTTGACCAGGCACACCATTGCCTCGGGTGAAACTCTCTTGGTTTTGGCGTTGGATTTCTTGATGTACTTGGCGATGAGGTAATCGGCCAGCATCTCAATGTCTTCGCGACGCTCGCGCAGGGGCGGCATGACCAGCGAGAGAACGTTCAGCCGATAAAACAAATCCTTGCGGAAGCTTCCGGCCTTCACCGCTTCTCCGAGATCCTGGTTGGTAGCGGCGATCAGACGTATGTCCACTGAAATTGGACGTATCCCACCCACGCGCTCGAACTCACGTTCCTGCAAGACTCGCAGCAGTTTGACTTGCAAAGCCGGCGCGAGTTCCCCAATTTCGTCCAGGAAGACGACCCCGCCGGTTGCTATTTCCAGGCGGCCCTTCTTCTGCGCGACGGCGCCGGTGAATGCGCCTCTTTCGTGACCGAAGAGTTCGCTCTCCAGCAGGCCCTCGGGAATAGCAGCGCAGTTGATCGCCAGGAATGGCTTACTTGAACGTGGACTATTGCGATGGATGGCGCGGGCCGCCAATTCTTTCCCTGTTCCACTCTCCCCTTGCAGCAGCACGTTCGAGTCCGTCGGCGCCACTCGCGCCAGGAATTGGTAAACTTCTTTCATCCGGGGGCTCTCGCCGATCAGGTTGTGGTCGAGACTGATTTCCGTGCAAAGCCGGAGATTCTCCTGCTCCAACCAATGCATTCGGCGAGCGTTTTCGAGAGCCACCGCGGACGTGCCGGCAATCGCCGCGACCAGTTGGAGATGATCTTCGTCGAAGCGGCTGGCGGCATCGCACGTATCCAGATAAATACAGCCGGTTACTTTCTGGAAGATGGTCAGGGGAACGCACAACAGCGAACGGACCTGGCAATTCACCAGGCTCTCCACGTCGGCCAGGCCATTTGAGCCCGGGACGTCAGCTCCCAGAATCGCCAGCCCTTCTTTCATTACTTGGCGGGCAATGGTACGGCTGACCGGGACCGGCAAAATCGACTTAGCAATTCGATGGCGAGCGAAGACCGACGCGAAGTCCTCGTCCCCTTTGCCATCCAGCAATATGGCGCCACGTTCGGCCGGCACTACATCGAAGATCAGGTTGAGGATTTGCCCCTGCAGTTCATCGAGATCGCGGATGGAATGCACGGCTCGACTGATTTTGAACAGAGCGTTCAGGTTGCGCGCCACACGGGAATTTGCAGGAAGCTCTTTGAGAATTCGATCCGGCTGCAGGTAGAGCACGTCCTGGGGACGAAACTGCGCGGTTGCATGGGTCAAGCTGTCTTCGTACTCAACCCGGCCGACGGTCGGTTCTTCCGCGTCGTCATGTAGCAGCAACAGGAAGATCGAATCTCCCACGGAAATCTGGTCTCCGTGACGCAGACGCGCTTCTTTGACGGCCACTCCGTTCACCGAAGTGCCATTACGACTATCGAGATCCCGTATCTTATAACCGTCGCTGTCCCGGCTGAGCTCGCAGTGGCGACGCGAGAGGGAAGGGTCGCTGATGGAAAGCAAATTGGATGGATCGCGTCCAATGTGAACCTCCCCGTTTGGCAGAGCAAAAGTCAAATCTTTGGACGGCCCAGCGATCGCAAGAAGCCTTGGGGTCACCGCAATCCCTCACTACACGCAATCTTCTCTAACACACTTCCGCTGCATTCGCAAAACTATCTGCGCTAGTTTCACTATCCGAACAGATAGTCGGGCTATCTGTTCGGATAGGTTTGGAGCTGGAGAATACGATCTGGCATTGTGTCAGAGGGAACGCAAGCTAATTAAATCAGTCACTTGAGATGGAGTTGCGAACACTGGCCACAGCCGCAGCCGTGGTCCGATACGTGCATTGTCAACCATAAGCCCTGACCTGGCGAAGCGATGGGGGAAGCGCTTTTGGCAGTCTTGCCAGGGAAAGGCCGAATCGGGAGCCTGGCGACCCCCTCATCAGACTCCCGATTTTTCTCTTTGCTCCATGGGAATATGGACAAGATCTTTGTGGATGAGGCGCTCCAGGCGTATCGGGATAGCACAGGGGACGTCCGTCCCTGGCAGTTATTACCGGTCGCGGTTACAAGTCAAATTCTGCTGGATGCTCAGCGACGCAAGAACTTCAGACGCAGGAATCTCTCTCAGCCAGCCGCCGCCGACGGCTGTGTCGACAGTTGAGTCTCCCGTTGGTCAACCGGAACTCCGTCGCGAAAACTCACAGTTCTTCCGGAGATGGCCGGGATGCGTTCCCCCGGAACCAGGATGCCGACCAGGTTCAGTGGATCGGCCGCGGACAGCATGATCGTTTCCCCGGTCGGCGGCAATTTCCGCGTGGCTCGTAAAGACTCAACCGCAACCGGCAAGGCAAATTGCTCGCCGAGGAATCCATCCACGAAACGGCCACCGCGAATCTCACCACGATCTTCCAGACGGCGAAACGCCATCTGCAATTCCCGCCACTTGGGAAGGTTGGTTTCTCTCACCAAGGTATCCCGGAACACGATTCCGTAACGCTTAAGCAGCATCCAGCAAGTGGCCTCTACTGTCCGGTTTCGCTCGACTGCTTGATCGGTATAAAGCAGAGCCCATCGTCCGGAACTGTGTCGCGGACGCGCGGTGCGCCCACTGCCTTGTCCGGCGCGCCTCTTTGGATCGATCAGAGAGCGCAAGTTATCGAAACCATCAGCTGTAACCACCCCAGCGGCCACCAGTTCCCACAGAGCCGTTTCGACCTCGGCCTTTAGTTTGTCCGTGCCCCGGACGATGTCCGCGAAGAATGAAGCTCCGCGCTGGCGCAGAAAATCCAACACCTGCCGTGCTCCGTCACTCAGACCGCGTGCTTCGGGCTGATTAGCAGCGGGATTATGTGGAGTCATCCAGTCCGCTTCCTCGCGAACAAAGAATGTAATCGGAGCAACGCTGGTCGGAATCACCCTCCGCTTGCCGGCGGCGGAATCCTCAAGCGTCGCCGGATGCGGAGACAAACGCCCCCAGCCCACTGCGCCAGTCAGGCAGAGTTGGTCCAGCCACTGAGGATCGTAGTTCGCAATGCGCTTTGCCAGGACTTGCCGCTCCCATGCATTCGCCGGAATTTCGAAACCTTGAAGCTGACGCAATACGTCCAGCGTGGCTCGCTCACCCTGGACCTGTGTTCCTGGTGCGACGTGCTGCCAGCGCAGCAGCCAGCGCATGAACTGAGCCGCCGAGATAGGCTCGATCTGCTTGCGTAGCGTCGCGACAGTGAGTCGATGAATTCGCGCCAGCAAACGCCGCTCACACCATTCCAGTTCGTGTGGCGCGGGCGCCCCCGCCCGCGTTTTGCGATCGGTGAATTTGCCGCGCAAAACCGTACCGCTCGCCTCCATGCGCAGAAGAGCGTTCTCGATTTCAGAGCACGGCAATCCAAGCAGCGATCCGAGTTGTCGGGCAGTGACCGGACCAAGATGTGTCATCCAACCGGTCACCAACGCCAGCAGGGCGTCATCGCGGGAGGGAAGCGCACCCTCGACCTCGACTGGCGCTCGATCAAAACTGGCATTGGGGAAGAGCAGAGAAAAGATTCGGGCGCGCTCGGCTGCGACCCAGAAGCGTTGTCCGGCACTCACAGCCGTTGACGCGCGACGCGCCTGCACCAGTCGCTCGAAATGGCCGGCCCACTCACGATTCACGTGGGGACAGCCGCCCCCGGCTGCCCGGTCGAGCAACGCTCGACAGCTTGGCGTCGAATCTTCCAGCGCATCGTTCACAGGCCCAAAAACCTGTTCAGCTTCGCTGAACTGGACAGCCGCGAGCGGCTGTCCCCACGCAAGCTCTGGAACCGCGATCAATGTGTGCAGCACATCATGCAATTCGTCGGCGTCCCGGACATCCGGCCATGCCTCTTCGCGGACCTGTGCAATCGCGGCCGCATCAAGCTTCCCGACTTCTTCCAACACCGATTCCGGCAGGATCCGCCGCATCTCCACCGCGCGCGCCCGACGCTCCTCAAGCGGTGCATCATCGAGATAGGCATAAGGATTCGCGTTAAGGATTTCATGGGAGAACTGCGACGGCACAGGCGTGTCCACGGCCACGCAGCGGATGCGGCCGTCATCCATCCCCCGCAACAAATTCTTCAGCCCGTCCAAGTCCATCGCCTCGGTGAGCACATCTTTCATTACTTCATTCACTAGAGGGTGGTTGGGAATCTGAATGTCTCCCGCGATATTTTCCTGGCAGGCGGCGACGTCGGGGAACACCGACGCCAGCAGATCGTCGGACCGCATCCGCTGAATCTGTGGCGGGACTTTCTTGCCACTTTGAAAACGCAACAATGCCAGAGCCCGATTGGCGTCCCATCGCCAGCGCGTTCCGAAGAAAGGAGAAGCCAGTGCGGCTTGCTCGAGGATGGGCTGTACGGTCTCAGCATTCAGGAAATGGAAAACGTCGGCGAGAGGAAAACTGTGTTGCTCGGCTAGCGCGATGTTCAACCCATTGTCCGTGGCCGCCGCCTGCAGTTCAAAGTTAAAGCTGCGGCAGAACCGCTTCCGCAGGGCCAGGCCCCACGCCTTGTTGATTCGTCCTCCGAAGGGCGCGTGGATCACCAGTTGCATCCCACCGCCTTCATCGAAGAAACGCTCTGCGATGATCGTGTCCTGCGTCGGCACTGCTCCTAGCACAGCCCGCCCCTGCAGAATGTATTCGATCATTTGCTCAGCGCCGGAGTCGTCCAGTCCGCATTCTTCTTTCAGCCACGCAACCGTGTCCGCGACTTCGGGCTGGCTGGGAGAAACCCCGATCGGCGAGGTGTTCGGCAGCCGGTCGCTGATCTGCTGCCGCAAATCAGCGACGTGCAATGAAAGCTCCTCGGTTCGCGCCGGGGCTTCGCCACGCCAAAAGGGAACACTCGGCGGCGCGCCGTGAGCATCTTCGACCAGCACGCGTCCCGACTTACTCTCGACCCGGCGAATTCGCCATGAACTATTGCCCAGCAGCATGATGTCGCCCGCGTTGCTTTCGACGGCAAAGTCTTCGTCGAGTGTGCCCACGACAACTCCTTCGGGCTCGGCGACCACGGTGAACAGCGCAGTCTCTGGGATGGCGCCGCCGCTGGTGATCGCCGCCAGCCGTGCGCCGCGTCGCGCCCGCAGCTTGCGATTGATGCGATCACGGTGGATGTAAGCGCCGTAGCGTCCGCGCCGCGCTGCAATTCCCTCGGAGAGCATTTCGAGAACTGCTTCGTAAGTCTCGTGCGACAGATTGCGATACGGATATGCCCGGCGCACCAAGGCGAACAGTTCGTCTTCGTCCCATCCTGGGTCGTGTAGTGCGGACACTCCTGTCCGCATATCGGAAGACGCCGACAAAGCGGTGTCAGCTGTCCTGGGATTTTCGCCACCGTTAGACGCGGACAGGAGTGTCCCCGCCACACGACCCGCTCCTGATGCGCAGATTGCGACAATCTGCTGGGCTAAGATATCCAGTGGCGAATCGGGGATCATGATGCGATCAAGATCGCCTTGGCGAACGGCTCGAACCAGGGCCGCACACTCCTGGAGCTCATCGCGAGTGGTCACAAAGAAGCGTCCCTTGGGAACGGCACCCCGCCAGTGGCCCGAGCGCCCCACACGTTGTAGAGCTACGGCAATCGCCCGAGGGGAACTAATCTGCACTACCAAGTCCACAGTGCCAATATCAATTCCTAATTCCAGCGAGGCGGTCGCGACCAATACTTTGACTTCGCCATCTTTGAGCTTCTTCTCTGCGGCCAGACGCAATTTGCGGGAGAGGCTGCCGTGATGGGCGGCGACATTGTCCGGCCCGAGTCTTTCAGCCAGATGGTGCGATATCCGCTCTGACAATCTCCGGGTATTTACGAACACCAGCGTGGAACGGTGTTGCTCGACCAGTTCCACGAGGCGGTTGTAGATCTCATCCCACATTTCGTTGGTGGCGATGGGTCCGAGTTGGCTGGCGGGAACTTCGATCGCGAGATCGAGCTTGCGCTTGTGGCCGACGTTGACGATTACGGGATCGGGGCGTCCACTTCCGGTGAGAAAATGCGCAACTTCTTCAATCGGCTTTTGTGTGGCAGACAGGCCAATGCGTACCGGCGGCCGATGCGTCAGCGCTTCCAATCGCTCCAGCGAGAGGGTCAGATGAGCACCGCGTTTGTCATCCGCCACCGCGTGGATTTCATCGACGATCACCGTCTCAATGTCACGCAGAATCGCCCGGCTCTTCTCCGCAGTCAGCAAGATGTACAGCGACTCCGGCGTCGTCACCAGAATGTGCGGAGGGCGCTTGAGCATCGCCCGCCGTTCATGCATGAGGGTGTCGCCGGTCCGGACCGCAGTACGAATCTGCGGCATCAGGAACCCACGCTCCCCCGCCATCTGCAGAATTTCGCCGAGCGGGACTTCGAGGTTCTTCTGGATATCGTTGCCCAGCGCCTTGAGTGGCGAAACGTAGAGGACCTCGGTGCGATCCAGGAGATCACCCGCTAGCGCTTTTCGCACCAGTCGATCAATGCAGGCGAGAAATGCCGCGAGGGTTTTGCCGGAACCAGTAGGCGCGGAAATCAGGGTGGTATGACCCGCCAGAATGTGCGGCCATCCCTGCTCCTGTGGCTCAGTCGGCGTGCCAAAACGGTTGACGAACCAATCCCTGACCAGAGGATGTGCCCAATCGAGCGAGGAAGGGAGGGAACACATTGGAGAGTATTGTAGCGGGGAAATAGATATTCGTAAAATGTTCGCCTATAGACGAAGGACCGGGCGGACAAAGGGTTTTGCTTTGGCCAAAAGCCAGAGGCTAAGAGCTAATGGCTGAATTCAAAAACCCATCGGTTGTCTGCTTGGGGCGTGCTCGGGTCGACAACCGATGGGCTACCGTTTCTCCTTACTCACCCTGTTGTTTTCAGGAGTCATTAGAACGTAAAAACCCACGTCGGAAAAAAAGTTTCGCGCCAACCAAAAAAATCTTGCGAATTCTTAAGCTAATGTAACCACGCAACTTACTCCGGGATCGCCGGTGGACGGGCTGCCATTAGTTCGGTAAACCGAGTGTCATTGCGCAGGCCCGCGAACTCGGGATCCTTGTATACATCGTCAATTCCTTTGTACCCCTCCTCGAGGGCTCGCCGCAGGTACTGGAGCGATCGGTCGCGATCACCCTGCTTGGCGCAGAGTTTGGCGATGATGTAGTCAAATCGTGCCCGGTCCTCGGGGGAGGGTAGCTGTGCCGATATTCCATTGTGCGAGGTGCGTTCCAGGATATTTGGATCGAGCTCAATGGCCTTGGCGTAGGCTTCGCTAGCCCTTTCAAACTCCTTCTTTCCAAAGTACGCCGCTCCCATATTGCTATAGAAGGAAGCGGAATCCGGTCGCAGCCGGAGCGCCTTCTCGTATTGCTTGACAGCCTTCCCGTATTTCTTTGACTCATAATCAATTACGCCCAGGTTGTTCAGCGCATCGGCATACTGATGGTCAAGGTGGATGGCGCGTTCGAAGTCTTTCCCTGCCTCCTTGTAGCGCTGCATGAGGAGCTCGGCAATGCCGGCCTTGTTGCATACCCCAGGACTATTCGGCTTCTTGGCCAGAACTGCCCGGTAGTAATCGAGAGCATCTAAATAGTCCTTTTCAAGGCGGAGTTCATCCCCCCGCTTCTCCAATTCCTCAGCCGCCGCAGCAGCAGGTGGAGGCTCGGCACGCCGGATGGCAGGCGGACTGATCTGCACCAGTTCCGCGTTCGAGTGTTGGGCTTGCATGGTGGACACAGCAGAAATGATCAAGACTAGCGGGCAGACGAGGCGTTGACGGCGCATAGCTCACCTCCTGAGAAACCGGGCGAACTCCCTACACATCTATTGACACCTTCAAACCAAACAATGTTCCTTCACTGAGGCGCAGTTCCAGTCTGCGCCGGTGCATTGGCCGGGGGGTTAGACGGTTTATCATCCTTAAAGATACCCGCTATTTTGCCAAAGAATCCCTTTTTTTTCTTCCCATCCTGGTCGGCCGCGTTTACATCCCCATTTACTTGGTTCCCGTTCTGACCGCCAGTAGCCGTCGGCGGTGGAAGCGCTTTCTCGCCACCCAAACCCAGCATGCGGGAGAAAAATCCCTTCACGCCGGTGGGTTGATCGCAGGTTTGATTCGGCTCCGTGCCTGCAATGAAGGCCGCCGTATAGGTTTCCGGACAAGCCGGAGTCGCCAGCAAGTTGGTAGTCTTGTCCAGTTGCACATCCACTACTCCCGCGGGTTGAGCAAATGACCTCACGTCCGAGTATTGGGGAAGCGCAACCGCCTTCTTCATGAATTCTGCCCAGATGGGCGCAGCGGTTTGCGCTCCACTCAAGTGAATGTCGCTGTAGTCGTCAAAGCCCACCCAGACAATGCATAGAAGATTACTTGTATAGCCGGCGAACCAGCCATCGTGGGAAGTCCCGGTCTTACCCGCTGCGGGTGCGTCAAATCCACGGGTCCGAACCTCGAACGCCGTTCCGAAGTTCAGCACGCCCTCCATCATGTTGGTCATCACGGCGGCAACGCGCGGATCCAGCACCGGCCGTTTTTCTGGCTTGAAATCCATGACCACGTCGCCGGCGGCGTTGCGTACCGAGTTGACCATCACGGGTGAGATACGTACCCCCGCATTCGCGAAGACGGTGTAGGCTGCCGTCATATCCAGAGGGGTGGCGTCATAAGAGCCGAGCGCCATGGCCGGCGTAGCTTTTACCGAACTGATCCCGGCGGCTTTGGCCAAATCCGCAACCTTGTCGTACCCCACTTCTTCGGCCAGCTTGACGGTCGCGTTGTTTAACGACATTGCCAGGGCGTAACGCGCGGTCACGTCGCCATGATATTCCTCTTTGTAATTCCGCGGCTCGTAAATCTGATCTCCGTAGGCGAAGCTGCCCGGCTCGTCTTTAACCATCGAGGCGGGAGTGAAAACCGGGTTGGCGCCATCCACCGCCGTGTTGATGGCGGCGGCATAAACAAACGGTTTGAATATTGATCCCGTAGGGCGTCGTGCAACCGCATGATCCAATTGGCTGAAGCCATAGTTCCGCCCGCCGACCAGAGCGAGAACCTCTCCGCTATGAGGATTGAGAACGACCAGGGCCACTTGAGCCTGTGGTCCCGGCGCCACTGTAGTTTCGAACTTATTCTTGCCAACCTTTACTTTTTTCGTGCGCTTCTTCTGCACCTGATCATCGACCAGCTTCATGCCGAGGTCCACCGCTTGAGCTGCGGCCCGCTGCAGGTCGGGATCGAGGGTCGTGTAGATGCGGTAGGACTGCTCGTTCAGTTCGCGTTCATTCAGTCGGCTGATTACCGCATCGCGAACTAGGTCGACAAAATACGGCGCATCGCTGGCCTCCACATTCGGAGGCGCAAGCTTTAATGGAGTTGCTTTCGCCTTGTCGGCTTGCTCTTTAGTGATCGCATGGGTCTCGACCATGCTATCCAGCACCAGGTTGCGGCGCTCCGTCGCACGTTCGGGATGACGATACGGGGATAGATAGCTCGGCGCTTGGATCAGTCCCGCAATCAGCGCGGCCTCAGGCAGCGAGATATCTTTCAGATCTTTATTGAAGTAGGCTTGCGAAGCCTCGGCAAATCCGCTGATGGTGAAGGAACCGCGCTGCCCCAGATCTACGCGGTTGGCGTAGAACTCAAAGATCTGCTGCTTGCTGAACTTTTGTTCCAGCTCCATCGAAATCAACATTTCCACGATCTTGCGCTTGACCGTTTTCTCCGGACTCAGGAAAAATGCCCGCGACAATTGCATGGTGAGCGTTGAGCCACCCTGCTCATGTTTTTGATGAGTAAAATCGACCCACGCCGCCTCGCCCAAGCGAATGAAGTTTACCCCGCTGTGCTGAAAAAAGCGCCGATCCTCGATGGCAAGAACAGCATCCACCAGTATCTTGGGAATGTCGTCGTACTTCACCAATTGCCGTTTGGAGCGCTGTTCCGCATCAAATAGCGCGGTAATCATACGGGGTTCGAGTTCGTAGGCTTCCAGTTCCCCGGATTTTCCGGTGATGCTGGAGACATGACCGTCGTGAATTCGGATCGTCGCCGGCTCCGGGCTATGGTAGGACTGGGGTCCAGGCTTGATCTCAATGCCATTATTCAGCGCGCGGTAACTTCCCATCACCGATGGTCCGTCATTTTCCGCATAACCCGCTCGTCGGAGTTGCGCTGCAATCTCGTGCAGGTCAACCTTCTCACCTACTCGGACTGCACGCGGTATGGCATAGATCGTGGCGGAACTGCTGAAAACTGGTCCCTTGAAACGCTGATCGATGATGCGGTCGTATTTGATGTAGTAATAAGAAAACCAACCACAAATGCACACAGACAGAATGACGAAAACCGTGAGGGCGACTCTGATCACCGGATCGCTGGAGACAAGCCCCTTGCCGGTGGTCGCACTCTTCCTTCTCTTCGGGATCTTTAGCTTAATGGTCACGGTGAATGGGGCGGAGTCACCTGAGTCTCGCGAACAGTGGCGTCACACTTCAGTGAGATGACGCCTTACGTGAATGCGTTATCCCCGGAATGGGAACCCCTTTTAATCAAGCCCGCGGCCTACGAATTCTCGGCGCATCGAAACCAGCGAGGGCTCCCAGCGTTCGCCTCCACTGTCTATTCTAAATCACGCCGAATCCACAACCATTATCAGAAGGGGCTCTTGTTATCGGTGGAAGCGTCGAAGTGCAGGTCCACGGGATAGCCGGGCAGGTCGAGGTGTACGGTGTAAGGCGCGCTGATCGTCAGTGATCCCGTGCCCTGGGTGCCATGACGCTGAACCTTGATCTGGTCCTTCGTCAGCGGGATGTCGAGCCCCTGTGCTTTCTTGTAGATAGCGTCCCGAATCGCGTCTTCCGGCTTGCTGGTGTAGGTCTCGAGTGTGGCCTCAGTCTTGACATCATCCTGGAACTGGTAATTCGAATAATACACAGGGACCAATTCCGCCCCGAGATAGATTCCTGCCACAATCACGAAGATGCCAAAAACGAGTTTTACCGTACCCATCGCGTGCTCCCGGCTTCGGCCGTGCACGCTAGGATCGATCAGCGCGCAGGCCGAAAAGCTCTGAAATAATCCGTTATTGCCGCGATGCTAGCATCGTGCATTTCCCGTGTCGAGCGCCGAACGACCTCCACAGTACCTTCGGTAACCTTCTTGCCAACGGTGACACGAAAGGGTATGCCCACCAGGTCAGCATCCTTGAACTTGACCCCTGGCCGTTCGTCCCGGTCGTCTAGTAAGACGTCAAGTCCTTCGGCCTCCAGCCGGGTTGCGATGTCGGTTGCGGTCTTCAAGAGAGCTTCGTCCTTTACATTGGTCGGACAGACTACGACCTCGAAGGGGGCAATCGATGGCGGCAGCCAGAAACCGTTTTCGTCGTTGCTCTGCTCGATCGCCGCAGTCAGGATGCGCTCGATGCCGATGCCATAGCAACCCATGATCGGCATGACTTCCTTGCCGTTCCTGTCGAGCACGCGCGCACTCATGGATTCCGAGTACTTGTACCCAAGCTTGAAGATGTGGCCGATTTCGACGGCGGTATCAATGCGCAAAGCACTGCCGCAGTTCGGACAAGCCTCGCCGGCGGTAACGCTGCGCAGGTCGGCGTAGGCAGTTGGCTGAAAAGTCTCGCCCGGCGTGATGTTCTTGACGTGGTAATCCTCTTTGTTGGCGCCGGAGATCAGGTTCTTGCGGCCTTCGAGCGCCTTGTCGACCAGCAGGATCGGGCGGGCGACGTCGTTCAGATCCCTGGCCCAGTCAATGCCGAGAGGGCCGAGGAATCCGGCGGGAGAACGAAAAAGCGCTTTGATTTCGTCTTCTTCCATGGGCCGGGTTTCTTTGCCGCCAATGGCGGAAGCCAGCTTGGCTTCGTTCATCTGGTGGTCGCCGCGCAGGAGGAGGACCACGGCCCGGGATGCGGATTTGCCGGTCTTTGCGTCTTTCTCCTGGGCCACATAGCGCCAGCGTTTTGATCTTGTTCTTCGGCGAGACGCCGAGGAAACGGGCGACATCTTCGATCGTCTTCTGGCCCGGCGTGTGGACTTCAAGCGGCTTGCCGTCGCCTTCGGACTTGAGGTCCTCCACCGCTTCGAGCTTCGAGGTCGCTTTCTCCAGGTTGGCGGCGTAGTCACAGTTGTCGCAGCTCACCACCTGGTCCTCGCCCGCCGGAGTGCGCACCATGAACTCTTGCGACTGCGATCCGCCCATGGCGCCCGAATCGGCTTCAATCACCATGTACTTCAGTCCGCAGCGGTCGAAAATGCGGCAATAGGCGTCGTGATGTTTCTGATAGGAAACGTCAAGCCCGGCGGCATCGATGTCGAACGAGTACGAATCCTTCATGATGAACTGCCGCACCCGCAGCAGCCCGGACCTGGGCCGCGGCTCATCGCGAAACTTGGACTGAATCTGATACCAGATCTGCGGCAGCTGCTTGTAACTGCGCAGCTCTTTGCGCGCGATCTCGGTCATGACTTCTTCTTCGGTCATGCCCAGGCAGAGATCGGCGCCCTTGCGGTCTTTCAGGCGAAACAAGTTGTCGCCCATCACCGACCAGCGCCCGCTGGCCTCCCAAAGCTCGCGCGGATGCAGCGCTGGCAGGTAAAATTCCTGGCCGATCTTGTCCATCTCCTCGCGGACGATGGCGATGATCTTGTTGAACGACCGGTGTCCCAGAAAAAGATAGGAGTAAATTCCGGCAGCCAGCTGGCGAATGTAACCCGCCCGGACCAGAAATTTGTGGCTGGCGACCTCGGCGTCCGCCGGAGCCTCGCGCAGCGTAGGAATAAAGAAGTTCTGACCAGCGATGCATAGTTGAGAATCCTGAGCAGCAGGGAATTGGCTATTGTAAATGATCGAGTGACAGGAACCGGCCTGCCACGCCGATCTTACGTGGGGACAGCCGCCCCAGGCTGTCCAGCCGAGCAAAGCTCGGCAGGACGTTGGGATGACTGCCGAGCATCGTGCAAACCCCCGACCCAGCAGCCGTCGTCAGACACTCTTGGGCGATCCCCAAAATCGTGGCTACCCTGCCAACTGCTTCAGAATCTCTTTCCCCAACTTCTGCGTCTCGCCGAAAAACTTCTGATATTCGACGAACATCCGATTGAGTTCGAGTGACTTGTCCGGCCCGGGATGCTTGCGCAGGATCATGTCGCGCACGTGGACCGGGTTGGGGAGGGTCGCATCTTCCGTCAGTTCTTCCAGCGCCGTATTGGGATCGTAGTGATACATAGAGTTCTCTCGATTGATCAATTCGGTAATCGGGTAATTGTGTAATTGAAAAACCTGATCTTCCAGTGCGTCAAGCCGGATTGGTCTTCAATTACACAATTGCCCGATTGCCCAATTACTCAATTGTTACATCATTTCGGTTCCCCACAGATCGTGCAGGTGGACGATCCCTTCCAGCGTCCCACGACTATCGACGACGGCCAAAGATGTAATTTTCTTTTCTTCCATCAGAGCCAACGCCGTCGCTGCGAATTCATTGCCTCCAATCGTCCTCGGGTTCCTGGTCATACACTCGCCCGCCGTAAGGTCGAGCGCGTCTTTGCCGCGATGTTCAAGCAGTCGCCGTAAATCGCCGTCGCTGATCACCCCCACCAGTTTTTCGCCTTCGACCACCGCAGTCACACCCAACTTCTTGCGTGACATTTCATAGATCACGTCCGGCATCGTCGTTCGGGGTGTCACACGCGGCACGGCGTCCCCAGTGTGCATCAGCGACTCAACTCGCGCCAGGCGCTTGCCCAGCTTGCCTCCGGGATGCAGGTTGGCGAAATCTTCTTCCTTGAAGCCCCGCTTCTCAGCCAGCGCCATCGCCAGCGCATCGCCGAGGGCGAGCATGCAAGTCGTGGAGGCCGTCGGGGCAAGTCCCAGTGAACATGCCTCCTCGGCCACCGAGCAATCGAGCGCAACATCGGCGGCCTCGGCCAGCGTGGAAAGCTTAGGTTGTGTGGCGCGGACACTCTTGTCCGCGTTTCCCGCATAAATCTCATCACAAGTCATGCAATCAGCGGCACCTGCAAACGCTTGAGCGTGGCCAGCAAGCGCAGAATTTCCTCAGTCTCGCCGCTGGCCGAGAGCGCCAGCACCATGTCGCCCCGCACCACCATCCCCAGATCTCCATGCACAGCCTCGACCGGATGCATGAACAGCGCGGGCGTCCCGGTCGAATTTAGCGTAGCCGCGATCTTGCGTGCGATGATGCCACTCTTACCCATGCCTGTGACCACGACCCGGCCGCTGCAGCCGTAAAGCAATTCCACGGCGCGATTGAAAGCATCGGCCATCGGCCCCGCAATGCGATCCGCAAGGATGCGCAGCGCCTCGGCCTCAATGCGCACCACGTTTTCGCCAGTGTGTTTCATGGAATAAAGAATGTTAGCAGGTACCGTGAACCATCGCGGAGAGCCGACGCAGCGACGCCCGCTTTCGCCGTCCAGCCAACCCAAGCCCAGCGACGCCCTATCGAATCAGTTCAGAAGTGATCGTCCATCCGTCGTATCTGCTCCGCCCTTCGCCCTAAGCCCGGCAAGACTCATGGCTTGGATGGCGCGGTCCCAGGGCCCGGCCTCCCAATTATCTTTTTTCTGGTCGTAGTGAATCCACGGAGGCAGGGTAATCAACAAATTGCGCGCCATGGCGACGGCATATGGTTCGTAAAGCGAGCGCAGATGTTTCAGCTTTTCCTCAGACTCAACCGATTCCGAAAAGCGCAAACCATGTTCCTGAAGGGCTTGCCGGATTTTTAGTAACTGCTCCGCGTCAAGCCGGCTGGGAGCGAGGGGATCGTAGCCCGCATTGACAAGTTGCGCCAAGTCCACCATCGCGTGCCGAGCCACAGCAAACGTCAGCTTGGCCTGCTGGTCTCGGATGCCATCGATTCCGGTGAGCACCAGCGCGCTGGCATCGAGAATCATGGTAAGTGCGCCCAGCCAGGATTGATTATTGTGCTGGGAACGAAAGAAGCTGAGCGGCGGATAGGAAATATGGCTCTCCAGCAGTTCTGCTGCCCAGCGCTCCCAGGCGCGAAAAATTTCATCCAGCAGGATCTGTTGCGGACAGTTTCCGAACCGCATCAGCAACTCTGCGGAAGTGGGCGGTGAACCGGCGCGTGCGTCCAACAAAGAGATCTCAATCTCGCGTCTGGAAAATGACGAGTAAATTGTCGGCAGATATCCAATCACTACACCGAGAAAGCCGAAGCCCATGCCGGCTTCCAGCACCGCCATAGCGCGGGCAATTGGCGAAGTGGGGGTAATATCGCCGTAGCCCAAGGTGAAAAAAGTTTCTCCGCTGTGGTACATCAAGCGTCCGAACGTGATGGGCTCGTTGCTTAGCTGGACGTGTTCCCCCGCACCGTACTGCAACAGCGCAAACCCGAAAATCAGGCCGGAGGCCCAAAGGGCGAGCAAGAAGATCAGTGACAGCGGTCCGAAATACCCAAGAAAATTCTCACGGCGTCCCGGTGACTTGATCAGGCTTGTGATCTTGCGCCACGGAATCCAGGTGTTGCGATAGAACCAAACGGTAATACGAAATTTCCGCCGCACCCGGCGCGGCAGGACGACGGTTTCAAACGCGTCCAACAGGACTGCGAGGATAACCACAATGCCGGCGATGGTGGCGAAGGTGAACATTCGAGTTGAGCGGTGCCGAAAATGGTAGCAGATTCAGCGGCGGCCCGCGATCAACTCCACATTTCGAACGCGTGTTATGGTACCCGGCGCCGCTGCCACGCTCGGCGAAGCTTTGCTCGTCCCTACTGGACTTGAACCCGTCAACCTAGGGAGTGGAACGGGCGCTCTGAAGTGCCCCATGCACCGCGAGCAATTCTTTGAGCACACCACGCAACTGTGTCGACTCCAGGGCGTTTGCGCCGTCGGACTTGGCTTCTTTGGGATTGTCGTGCACCTCCAGGAACACACCGTCGACGCCCGCCGCCACGGCTGCGCGAGCCAGCACGGGAATAAACTCGGGCTGTCCGCCGCTCGTTGCCGCTGCATCTTCATCTCCGTGGGAAGCAGAGGGCAACTGCACGGAATGAGTCGCGTCAAAAACCACGGGGGCGAACTTGCGCATGATGGCGAGCGATCGCATGTCCACAACTAGATTGTTGTAACCGAAGCTGGATCCGCGTTCAGTAAGAAATATCCGATCGTTCCCGGCGGTACGGCATTTTTCCACTGCGTGCTTCATGTCCCACGGCGAGACAAACTGGCCTTTCTTGATATTCACCGCCCGCTCACTCATAGCGGCGGCAATGATGAGATCGGTCTGGCGGCAAAGGAAAGCAGGGATCTGGAGGACGTCGGCTACCTCAGAGACTTTGCCTACGTCATGCGCATCGTGCACGTCGGTGAGCACAGGGATATGCACTTCATCTTTTACCTTCTTAAGAATGCGCAGAGCCCTCCGCCAGCCCAGGTCCGCGAAAACTGCGCATCGAAGTGCGGTTGGCCTTATCGTAAGACGCCTTGAAAATGAACGGACATTGAGTGCCCGCGTCACGCCCTTGATCACTTCCGCCATGAATATGGCGTGTTTCTCGCTCTCGATGACGCACGGTCCGGCAATAAGAAACAAATTGCCGGAGCCAATGCGCACGCCCTCGACTTGGAAAGAAACACTCATACGCTCAGGAAGAACTCTGGATCAGAAAGATTTTCCTTTGTGAACCTTCGTGTCCTTAGTGGTTAACGCCTTTTCTACCGCCTGCCCACTTTCTCGGGCCGGTGGAAGAGTTCAACTTCGGCGGCCGCTTTCTCCGCTCGCCGCTTCAACCCGTGCTCGTAAGCAGCTCCCACGAAAGTTCTGAACAACGGATGCGGCTCCAATGGCTTCGACTTAAACTCGGGATGGAACTGGCAGCCGATGAAATGCGGATGGTCGGGAAGTTCGATCATCTCGACATAGGTTCCATCGGGAGTAGATCCAGAAATACGCAATCCGCCTGCTGTCAGAGTTTCTTCATACTCGCGGTTGAACTCGTAACGATGCCGGTGCCGTTCGCTGATCTCAAGCTGCCCGTAAATCCTGTGGGCCAACGTTCCAGGCTCAATCTTGCAGGTCCAGGCACCCAGCCGCATAGTGCCCCCGAGTTCTTCGACCCCGCGCAATTCGCGCAGCTTGTAAATCACTCGATGCGGAGTCGCCGGATCAAACTCGCTCGAATTGGCATCTGCCAGGCCGCATACGTTGCGAGCAAACTCGATGCACGCCGTCTGCATCCCCAAACAAATTCCAAAGTACGGAACATTCTTCTCCCGCGCATAGCGAATCGCAATCAACATCCCCTCGATGCCGCGTTTGCCGAAGCCGCCGGGAACCAGTATCCCGTCGTAGTCCGCGAGCTGTTCGTCGTTGGTCCGATCGCCTGCTTCGAGCCCTTCGGCCTCAATCCAATTCAAGTTCAGCTTTAAGTTGTGCGCCAAAGCTCCATGAACCAACGCCTCTTTCAGCGACTTGTAGCGAATCCTCATATTCGACATATTTGCCGACAATCCCGATCGTGACCTCGGCTTTCGGGTTATAAACTCGATGAACCAGCTCTTCCCACTTTTCAAATCTCGCTCTTTGGCGTCTATGCGCAAATACCGGAGCGCAAGCGTGTCCACACCTTCATGCGAAAACACCACCGGCACTTCGTAGATGGAAGCAACATCCTTGGCGGTGATGACCGCCTCTTCCTCTACGTTGCAGAACAGTGCGATCTTCGATTTGATTTCCTTGGAAAGAAATCGGTCGGTGCGGCAGAGCAGAATGTCAGGCTGAATTCCGATGCTCAGCAGCTCTTTCACCGAGTGCTGCGTGGGCTTGGTCTTGAGCTCCTGTGCCGCCGCAATAAACGGCACCAGCGTGACGTGCATAAACAGAAGTTCGTTCGCGTCCCAGTTCCTGGCGCATCTGACGGATCGCTTCCATGAACGGCAGCGACTCGATGTCGCCGACCGTGCCGCCAATCTCGACAATCGCGATATCCACATCCTGCGCGACCTTCTTCATCGCCGCCTTGATTTCGTTGGTAACGTGCGGAATGACCTGCACGGTCTTGCCGAGATAGTCGCCACGGCGTTCCTTGGCAATGATCTGCTCGTAAATGCGGCCGGTGGTCCAGTTGTTATCGCGAGAAAGTTTGGCGTGGGTAAAGCGCTCGTAGTGGCCGAGGTCGAGATCGGTCTCGGCGCCGTCGTCGGTAACGAAAACCTCGCCGTGCTGGAAGGGCGACATCGTGCCCGGATCCACGTTGAGGTAAGGATCGAACTTCATCAGGTTGACTTTCAGCCCACGGCTCTCCAGCAGGCAGCCAATCGAGGCCGCCGCCAGCCCTTTCCCGAGCGAAGACACCACTCCCCCGGTCACAAAGATGTACTTTGCCGACATCGCTTCCTCACCTTAAATTGTGTTTGAAATTTTGTGCAGGATGGGTGCACGAGTAATTATGCCAGAAATGAACGGGCGTGGCTAGGTGGTTTTCTAGCCTAATCGTCGATGTTTGACCGCGCCACAAAAATCGCTACAATTGGCGTAGCGAAAGGAAATCGGCCATGATGATTGAACTTCCAGAGAAGCTTGAAGCGGCCCTGAAGGTCCAGGCCAACGCGCATGGCGTTTCCCCCGAAGGTTATGTTTGCGAGGTTCTTGAACGTGATCTCGCGTCCGCGCTCGAAGGCCAGTCGTCGGGTGCTCCGTTCAAAACAGGACGCGGCATGTTCGCCAAATACGGACAGGCTCCGTCGGCAGAGGAAATCGACGCCAACCGTGCCGACATGTTCCACAACTTCGGTGAAGATTTTTGATGATCGCCGGGGTTGCCGATACCCACACCGCCCTTTGGCATTTATTCGACGACAAGAGACTGTCCACAGCTGCCGAAGCCTTCATTAGCGAAGCGGCGACCGCAAGACGCAAGATCGCCATTTCGACCATAAGCCTGGCTGAAGTGGTTTACTTGGTTGAGAAGAACCGCCTACCAGCGTCGGCTTATGATGAACTGACGCAGGCACTGGCCGACCCCGAACACATTTTTACCGAAGCCGTTATTAGTGCCGCCATTATCCAATCCATGCGGCAAGTGCCACGTGCCGAAGTACCGGACATGCCAGACCGCATGGTAGCGGCAACCGCTGTCCATTTCGGTGTGCCGGTCATCAGCCGTGACATGCGCATCCGTGCCGCCAGCGTGAAAACGGTTTGGTAACGGGGCAACTTGCACCGCATGGCCCACTGTTTTAGGACCGATCGAGAAGCCCCGTTCCAATGCACCATCCGTTGCCCTGCCTCTGTCGAGAAATACGTTGGGAACACCGCCGCCGTAAAAGCGCACAGCGAAGACACTCTTCCCGGTCACAAAGATGTACTTTGCCGACATCGCTTCCTCACCTTAAATTGTGTTTGAAATTTTGTGCAGGATGGGTGCACGAGTAATTATGCCAGAAATGGACGTGCGTGGCTAGGTGGTTTTCTTGAGACCGTCTGTGGAAGTCTGACTCAATCTACTTTTCAGGGTGCCCCGCTCAAGCTTTGCTTGGGCGGGGTTTTCGCGAACGCGAGCCGTCGGCATGATTCCCAGTCTCTCCCGACGCCGCGCCGTCCATTGCGATTCGATCTCGACCACTCCTTCTACACCTGTGAGATAGTGACGAAAGCTGCTCCACGGCCAATCCTCGGTCCGTTCCACCAATCCGCGAACGACTGGGTTGCGATGGATGTATCTCAGTTTTTCCACAAACTTACTTTCGCTCCACACAGTGAAGTCGTAGTAACGCGCTTGCCAGAACGAATCCGCGGCTCGCGAGGCCAGAATTCGTGCCACCGACTGCTTCAGCGACTGCAGCATCTGTGATAAGCGGCCTCGCTCCGGTTCGTTGACCAGCAGATGAACGTGCTCGGGCATCACGACCTAACCGTACACGCACAGCCCGTAAGGCTGGCGCACGCGTTCCAATGACAATTCGAAAGACTCGCGCGAATGCGGAGTCCCAAAGGTTGGCCGGCGTCGATAGCAACTGAAGGTCAAGAAATGCAACTGCCCAGATTGCTGAAAGTGTTTGAGTCCCCATGGCATCGGACTAGCTTAGTTGCCGATGACGAACGGTTCTGTGACAACTGAACATCCCCGCCCAAGCGAAGCTTGAGCGGGGCATCCTGAAGAGTAGGGTACAGGCTTTTAGGTCGGGCCAGCCCCCGTGCGAAGAAGTGGCTGGGTGGATCATAGCTCGCGCCTACCTCACGAACGTGCCGTCGTCTTTTAGGTATGAAAGGAACTCTGCGGGGAACTCATTCTTCAACATTCGCCGCACGATGCACTTGGCAGGAAGCAACCATTTACTGATCTTCTCGATGTGAAGGAGTTCGTCTACAGACATAGTCAATTCACGGGACTTTGAGGACAGAGCGTGGGCAATGTCAACGCGCAGCGGTTGAAGAATGTTACCGATAACGTATCCGAACCTCCTACCCCGCACCTCTGGCGGCACAGCGGATTCGAGAGCCATAGCATCCCAAGTTCCCCGAATGGGAAAGATGGCGTTCAGCCAAACGGCAATCTCTCCCGGTTTTTGCGGCAAGTATTCGTGATGGCGTGTAACTGGCTGACCTGCACTCCTCGCTTCCTCTGCAAGGCGAGTCCTCCGTGACAGGATGCCTTCAGTGATTTTGTACAAGCATAGAAATCTGTAAACAGTGCTGTTGCTGCCAAGCGCCTCCCGATAAAGGCTAGCGTAACCTCGGAACTCTGGTTTCATCTCAGCGGTCGGCGTTACGGCAAATGGAGCTTCCCAATACGGCGTGGTAAGGCTCATCTGCGTGTTACCTGTAATTATCTCCACGGTATCGATCTGGTACACCTCTAATGGCACATCTAGGTGAATTGACCAGTTACTCAGGGAAGATGCAAGGGCTCTGTACGCCTTCTTTTCGGCATCAGCGCGATCTCTCGCCTTAAAGGGGGCGGATTCGATCTTCCCCAAGAAGCCACGTTCATTCGGAAAACCCGCGAACTGGAAGGCCCCGTCGTCAGTCCGCCCGTAAATGCGTATCTGATCTGCATCGGGATTCCCCGGCGGGACAAACGCAGGTTTTGTAATAGCGAGATGCGAATCGCCACGAAGCCCCGTGGCAAAAGAGCAATTGTTTTCAGGCTGAAGGTTGAATCCGGGTCTCCACAAAACGAATGTCACTTTGTAGTCACCCTCCGCCCCCTGAATCGGAATTGCGTTTCGAGGGTCGCCGTTCTTGAATACATTCATGACATGCAAGTGTTGCGGTTGAGCTGGGAGCCCCATGAAGGTTATTGTCGCGCTTGTGGCCTTAGGGTCTACCACCGTCCCTCCTCTCGGTTGTACGGTTCGTGCTGTGCCACCGTGACAACGTTTGTATTTTTTGCCGCTGCCACAAGGACAAAGATCATTCCGACCGATTTTGGGCGTTAAAATTACCCTGATAGGCTGCGCGTTTACCGGCGGCAGACCGCAAATTAGACAACAAAAAAGCCCACATCGCAAGGACGTGGCGGCGGGGTCAGGCTTTCGGGGCGGAAGTGGCTTGATGCCTGGTGTCCTATAATTAGTTGGGCACAGGTTTTTCGATCGATGGCAAAGTACGAACTTTTTTCGGTTAGAGAGAAGCGTGTGCGCGGCGACGTGCCGGACGTGTTTTCGTACGACTTCATCCCGCCTGCACTGAGGGTTCAGGTCATCCACATTTGGGGAGATACACTCGGGCATGAGAGTGACCGATACACCAACAGGTCGTCAGAAATTTATGGTTCTATTCACAAGTACCTCTGCCGCCAATATGGCTGCTTCGCGTTGGACGACACACCTTACAGCAGCGCCGAGAACAAACTGAGGCTGTTTCTGGGGAGGTGTAGCACACAATCGGCGTTGGACGTGATTGAGGTGTCGTTTCGGCACATAGACAAACTCCTTCGCGACAGCAATGAGCGCTATTCTTTGGGCTCAACTCTCGGTGTGGACGAGGCGATAGATGAACTGAATGAGCGATTTCGGTCGCACGGCGTAGGCTATCAGTACGAATCTGGCCATATCGTGCGAGTCGACTCGAAGTTCCTTCACGCGCAGGCTGTCAAGCCTGCGCGTGTCCTGCTGACAGCCAAGGAGTACAAAGGGGCTAACGCAGAGTTCTTGAACGCATTCGAGCACTATCGGAAGGGGAATACAAAAGAGTGTCTAAATGAATGCCTGAAGGCTTTCGAAAGCACCATGAAAGCAATCTGTGCGAAGCGGAACTGGACATTCAAGCCGACGGATACGGCCAAGGGCCTTATCGATGTGTGTCTACAGAACAAGCTAGTTCCTGAGTTGATTCAATCGCACCTTTCCGGTTTTCGCGCCACCCTCGAGGGAATCCCCGGCCTTCGTAATAAGTTGGCTGCGCAACGGACAAGGGCAAGTCGTTACCGAAGTGCCGATGTACTTTGCAAGTTACATGCTGCATCTCACCGCTACGACCATCCAGTTTTTGGTCGAAGCGGAAGCGGCGCTGAGGTAAGCAACCTTCCGTGCCTGGTGCCCAGGTTCGCGTCGGTTTTTGACGCTAACCTGGGTTAGCACATACCGAGGCGACTCCCAGATTATCGCCCAAAAACGGGCGGGAACCTGTGACATTGGCGTGGCGAACGTCCTACGAGTGCGTCGCTGGAGACATAAGCTCGCTAGCAACGCGGTAAAACTCTTTTCTCCCGAGTTTCTTGAGTGCAGAGGCTACTTGCTCGACCAGCGGAGGTGCGCTGTCTTTGATATTCCCCGACCAGAGCTTGAACACTTTCCCAACCTCTGGGAGCGTTCCACCGAGCCTCTCATATTGTGCCCAAGCATCGATAAGCATCGCCTCAGTGATGACTGGGCTCAACTCAATCTCGGCACCCGGGTCGCGATCCGCGTGTTTGAAAAAGTTCTCGAAGCTATTCAACCACTCCGATACCTGTTTGCGCTGCGACGCCGAGATCGTTGTCAGCAAATAGTCCTTCACCGCCATTTCGGGCAAACCCCGATGCTTCGATAGATCTCGAATGATGTTATAAGACGCCGCGACCAAAGTATGAATAGCGATCTCGTCCAGGCCAAGGAAGTACAGCTCGGTGGCTGTAGCTAGCTGTCTCCGAGCGGCTTCTAGTTTTGTTATGCGCTGTGACGCCGATGTCGCACCCATGCTATGCATCATCTCTCTTATCCGCTACCAATGTAAATTGTGAACGGCGTCTGGGGCCGGCCGGCTGCTGCGGATTCGCGTCGGTTTTGTAAGAGACACCCGACGCGGCTCCCAGCTTACCCCCCAAAGCCGGGCCGCAACTTGGGCCACCGGGCCGTTGACAGCATAGACGCGCCCTCCTCGATTGACAGGCATGCAAGTCCATTTCACTCCCGAGCAGGAAGCGCAGTTATCCCAAATCGCCAGTCATGCCGGTACGGATACTGAGCGGCCGGTGAAGGATGCCGCCTTGCGCCTGCTTGAACAGGACGCTCGTTTTCGCGCCGCCTGCGAAGCAATATAAGAATAACTCTGACGTAGCTTGATCGCAATTTCAACGTGCCCCGCTCAAGCTTCCGCTTGGGTGCGGCTTCTCCTTCGGAGATTCCCAAATCGGGAATCATCTCCGCAGTCTGGTCACTTTGTTCTTGAACTCAGCCTGTCAACTCCGATAACATAAAAAAGCAGAACTTATCTGCAAGATAATGATCGATCTTTGACAACCGAAATCAAGAGCAGCCGTAGGCAGCCGCAGCATCAGGGTAACTCCCATGTTTCCAAGATTTTGCCTCTAACTACCTTAAGAACCATAGATCTAGCGGGCAAGAAAAATTCCGACCCTTTGTTTTCTGGATTTTAGGCAAAATTGAGGTTTTTTTTTGAAGCAAAATCTGCACCATAAATTGTGCATCGGAACTATTCCCGAGGGTCCTCCATCCAAGCTTTTCACTGGGGCGGGGTTGTTCAGTTGTCACAGAAACCGGTGCTACGCATACACGAACGGCCGCTGTCCGTGGCTTCTCCAAAAGTACCCGAGAATGATCACACTGGCGACCGCTGCATACGCGCACCACAGCGAGGTGAACGCGTACCGTTTGAACTCCATGACCGCCAGCAGTATCGCCAGGTTTGCCGCGCCGAAGATTACCATCATCCGGATCTTCGAGAAAAACAGTGACCCGCAAGTGGCGATCACGTAGAGCACCGCAACCGCCGTGTTGTTGGTCGCTTGATTGATGTACACGATACTGTTGCCCTTGACGTAGAGCTGCAACGGGAACGCCGTCAGCGCCCACAAAATATAGAGCGTGGTTCCTCCGCCGAGCACGACGAACGGCAGCATCCTTCGGCGGCTCTTCCGGTCAGGCTCGAACAGGAACACGCTCAGCGGCAACAAAAAAGGGAGAAGCCCCTGCGCATAAAGCATGAACGCCGCCCCCATGTCGTGCGCGACCGCCGGCGAAAGAATCCCATCCAGCCCCAGCCAGACGAATCCCTCGATGAACTGATGAACTGCGAATAGCGTGGGCAGCGCAGCGAATAGCAGTTCGCGCCTGTGCTTCACCTTGGTAAAGGTGACGACGCCGACCGCGCCCAGAACCCCGCTGCCCACAAAGTTCGCCGCGGCTGAAAAACACATGACCGGTTTTCTCCGTTGCGAGGATTACACTTAACCGCGCAGAAGGCAAAACATTTCTAGACGTCTCAGGCGTCGGGCATGAAGCCAGTCCAACCCTGTCTCGCGGGTTGGCCGATCTTTACTTTCTTTGTAAAGCTAGGGGCCAAACGTTGGCGGTAGCAGATGGAAAATCGTGACGCGAGCTGCATGGGTTCCCACCCTAGCGAAGTTCTGCCCAGAATCTCCAAACAGATTGCGTTGACCACGTCCGAAAACGACCAGTTTACCTTCGTGGTGAGTGCGAAAATCGACACATCCTTGAAAGGATCATATGTCTCTTTTTCGCATTACGGCCCTAATCGTTATCTTCGCTATCGCGGTTTCCCTGGCTACGACTGCCGCACCTTTTGATCAGAATGCGAGCATGCAGAACAGCGCCCAGGACATGGACCGTTCCATCAAGCCAGGCGACGACTTCTACCGGTACGCCAATGGGGGCTGGCTCAGAACGGCGGCGATACCCGCTGGCCAGTCGAGCTACGATACCCGCGCAATCTTGACGGAGAAAACAAGCCAGCGAGTACGCGATCTCATTCAAAACGCGGCCGCGGCCCAACCCGTCAAGGGCAGCATTGCGCAGAAGGTTGGCGACTACTACGCCAGCTTCATGGACGAAGACGGCATCGAGGCCAAGGGGCTGACACCACTGGCCGGACGAAATGGCCGCGATCTCAGCGATCACCAACAAGGCTTCGCTGTCAGCCTATCTCGGCACCACTTTGAATACTGAGGTCGACGGACTCACCGCCAACGCTGACCATGTTTTCGGCGTGTGGGTCAACCAGAGTTTTGAAGACTCGGAGCACTATGTTTTCCACTTGTGGCAGGGCGGTCTGGGAATGCCCGATCGCGACGACTACCTCGATCCGTCGCCCAAAATGGCCGAGTTGCGCGCCCAGTATCAGGCGCACATTGCGGCGATCCTGAAACTGGCAGGCGTTGCAGACTCGGAGACCAAGGCAGCGCGTATTCTGTCGCTTGAAATTCGGATGGCGCAAGCCCACGCCCCGGACTCCGATGCCGCCGACGTCTTCAAGCAGAACAATCCGTGGAAACGCGCCGACTTTGGCGTCAAGGCGCCCGGCATGGACTGGGACGCTTATTTTCAGTCGGCCGGAGTTGCCGGGCAGTCGGAATTCATCGTATGGCAGCCGTCGGCGGTGACCGGCACTTCCGCCCTGGTAGGCAGTGAGGACATCGATCTATGGAAGGACTATCTCAGGTTTCACCTGATCGAACATTATGCCAGCGTCTTGCCCAAGGCTGTGGCTGCCGAAGATTTCGCCTTCTACGGCACGATCCTGTCGGGTACGCAGCAAGCGCCGGACCGCAGCAAGGACGCCATCGCCGCCACAAACGCCGCGCTTGGGCCAGGCGGTCGGCCAACTCTATACGCAACGTTATTTCCCGCCCGAAGCTAAGGCGAGGGCGCAAGCCATGGTCGCCGACCTGATCACCGCCTATCGCGCCCGCATTTCAAATCTCACCTGGATGTCGCCGCAGACAAAGGAAAAGGCGTTGGCCAAACTGGCCGCGCTCAAGATTGGCGTCGGCTATCCCGACACATGGATCGACTATTCGACGCTCGATGTCGTGCGCGGCGATGCCTTCGGCAATATGCGCCGGGCGGAAGCCTTCAATCGTTCGCGCAACCTGGCCAAGCTAAAACAACCGGTCGATCCGGTCGAGTGGAGGATCGATCCGCAAATCGTCGGCGCGGTCATCATGTTCAGTCCCAATGCCGAGTTTTTCTCGGCCGGCCTCCTGCAGCCACCCTATTTCGATAGCCAGGGCGACGCCGCCTCGAACTACGGCTCCGCCGGCGCCGGCATCGCCCACGAAATCAGCCACAGCTTCGACGAACTGGGCAACATTTACGACGCCCACGGCCGCCTCGGCAATTGGTGGACCGCCGGAGGATCTGGCCAAGTACCACGCGGCGGCGGCGAAGCTGGTCGCGCAATTTGACGGCTACTGCCCGCTTCCCGATCTTTGCGTCAATGGCAAGCAGGTCCTGAGTGAAAATATCGCCGACCTGGCGGGATTGCTGGTGGCGCATGACGCCTACGTCCTGTCGCTGAAAGGCAAGACCGATGTCGTGATCGGCGGACTGAGTGGCGAACAGCGCTTTTTCCTGGCGTTCGCCCAGCGATGGCGGAAGATCCAGAGCGAAGCCGCTTTGCGCCGGCAGATCGCAACCGACACCCATGCGCCGGGGGAATACCGAAGCGATACCGTGCGCAATGTCGAGGCCTGGTACAAAGCCTATGAGATCGCGCCCGGCGACAAGCTATATCTGAAGCCCGAAGATCGCGCTGGGATATGGTGACGCCGCTACGTCCCGCTTGAAGAATGGGGGCTAGCCCAACCTAAGCCTCGAAGTACTTTTCAATGTGCCCGCTGGGGCTTTCCTTCCCATGCCTTGGTGCCGCAGTTGCGGCTCAGACCCTTGGGGATCAAGGGACGTTAAACCGGTTCGTCTGGAAAGATGTGATGGTTAACCGCTCCCGCCCCTTGCAAAAACGCAAGGGGCGGGGCACCCGGCAATCCGGACAGCCGCATTTCTCGATCTTTAGTTGCACTCGCTTGGCTCAACTTCACTACTCGGTATTCGCGCATGTTTTGAATTTTCGCTGGAACGCGTGCGCCAACTTTGCACAGACGGTTTTTCGCATTCGTTCCGACAAACCAAACCCCCATCCAAACGAAGCTTGAGTGAGGCACCTTGAACAATAGATTCGAAGGTTAAGCTGCGCGATCCCGACAAAATGAATAGTGACGAGGCCAATCGTGTACAATTCTGGCGACTCGGGTTCCGGAGTCCTGCAGAGTCTCATTCGCAAAAGAAAGAATCGACAAAATCCAGGAGCTATGAAATGAAGCAATCTTTACTTGCAGTGTTGGCACTAAGCGGAGCGATATTGCTCAGTCATTCCTCCGCGGTTGCACAGGCCAGCGGTGCGCAAGCCAGTGCGCCTCAGAGTTCCCAAAGTTCCATGAGCCAGGATATCGACCTGCTGCGCAAGGACATCCGCTCGCAGAAGAAGCAGATCATCGCGGCTAACATGCCCCTGACCGACACCGAGGCTCAGGCGTTCTGGCCGGTCTACGATCAATACACCGCCGAACTGGTGAAGATTAACAATGACAAATACGCCTTGATCCAGGAATACGCGCAGAGCTACGGCAACATGACCGACGCGCAGGCCGACAATTGGTCCACGCGCGTCCTGAAGGTAGATGCGGACGTGACCGCGCTCCGGCAAAAGTACTGGGCAAACTTTCGCAAGGTGCTGCCAGCGAAGAAGGCAGCTCTGTACGAGCAGGTTGAACGAAGAGCGCAAATGCTGATCGACATTCAGTTGGCTTCGCAGATTCCGTTGCTCCAGCCGTAGTAGCGACCGACGTTTTTGAAAATGATACCGGGCCGGCCCTCAGACAAGGCTGGCCCACGTTTCACCATTGAACTTGCCACACGCCCCAAGCCCCGAATCCTACGACGCTCACCTGCGCCAATATATCTACCGACACTTCATCCGCGAGGGTCGAGCGCCTGCGGTGGCGGAGATGGCGGCAGCGCTTTCTTCTCCGGTGCGCAAGACTAAAGTGAGCGAAGTCCGGGCCGCGCTGGAGCGACTAGCTCAAACTCACGTTTTCGTTTTGCAGGAGACTGGAGAACTCTGGCGGGCCGCTCCATTTTCTGCCGTGCCCACGGCCTTTCCGGTTCGAGTTGGCAAACGAGCTTGGTATGGCAACTGCATCTGGGATGCCCTGGGAATCCCGGCCATGCTGCACCAGAATGCGCGAATTGATACCTCCTGCGGATGTTGCAATCACGAAATTGTCCTCCACGTGGAGGAAGGCCGGTTGCTCGGGCCGAAGGGAGTCATCCACTTTGCCGTGCCGGCGCGTCAGTGGTATCAGGACATAGTCTTTACCTGAAAGACCATGCTTCTGTTCCGGTCGGAACAACACGTCGATCGGTGGTGTACCCAATGGTACCGTGCTCGCGGTGGAACCTTGACGTTGAGTCAGGGATGGCGCTTGGCCAAGGAATGGTACGGGGACCGATTGAGTCGAGATTGGCAGCCGAAAACGGTGGCCGAGGCAGAATCCGTTTTCGCGAGAATCGGATTGGTCGGAGAATTCTGGAAGCTCAACGTCTAATCCAAAATGTCATGTCTCTAATATATGTCATCCATGTATAATAGTGTCATAGGTCTGTACAGATGACACTAAAACAAGAAACTCGAACCCGGGTCAATGAAAACGGAAGAGTCGTCATCCCGGCTGCGTTTCGTAAGGCCATGGGTATCAATATTGGAGATGAAGTCGTGTTGCGGATCGAAGACGACGAATTACGGATCTCCACCCTGAAACGGCGCATCGAGCGAGCTCAACGCCTTGTCCGGCAGCATGTAAAACCAGGGACCTCGCTGGTTGACGAACTGATTGCAGAACGGCGCGAGGCAGCAAAACGTGAGTAGGATCGTTTTGGATGCTTCGGCAGTGCTGGCCATTCTTAATGGGGAGGCCGGAGCGGACAGGTTGACCCCTCGACTCTTAAGTGATGCGACAATCAGCACGGTGAATCTGGCGGAGGTGCAAAGCAAACTTGTCAGTCGCGGACTGGACCCCGACGATGCCTGGGATGCTGCCCTCGGCCCGATCCGCGAATCCGAGCCCTTTACCAGCGAGCAAGCGAGAATCGCTGGCGATCTGGTAGCCCAGACTCGTCCGTTTGGTTTATCCCTGGAGGACCGGGCCTGCTTGGCATTAGGAATTGCGCTTGGGGCGGTTGTTTACACCGCTGATCAGTCGTGGAAAGGTCTTCGTATCGGCATTCGCATACACCACATTCGCTAGCCTCTTCACTACGCCCCGGGCCCGCATCATAATATTGAATGTTATGAAAGCAGCCATTAGAGGTAGCGTCGGCCTCCTGCTGTTAGCCGCGACGTTCGGCCTGCTTGCGCCGCATGTCGTCGCTCAGCAACTTGCCAAACGCCTCATCCTGAAAGACGGCTCCTACCAGCTCGCCACCAAATGGGAAGTCAAGGGGGACCGCGTCCGCTACCTGAGCGCCGAGCGTGACGAATGGGAAGAGTTGCCCAACTCGCTGGTGGATTGGCCGGCTACTGACAAGTTCGAAAAAGATCGTGCCGCCGGCGTTCCCGCTCCCGAGGCGGTTGAACTGGACAAGGAAGTCGAAGCCGAACGCCGCGCCGAAGAGGCCAAAACACCGCAGGTCGCGCCCGGCCTGCATCTGCCTGAGGATGGCGGAATGTTGCTTCTCGATACGTTTCAGACTCAGCCCCAACTCGTGCTGTTGCAGCAGAACACCGGCGAAGTCAATCGAAACACGAAAACAAACATCCTGCGCTCTGCCATCAACCCCATCGCCAACAGCAAGCAGACGATCGAACTGGAAGGTCCGCACGCCAGTGTGCAGGCGCACGCGACCTTGCCCACAATCTACGTCAATCTCGATCAGGATCAGAGTTCGAAGCCCACTTCGCCGCAAGGACCGCAACAACCACAACAGCCATGGGACCGGTATCACATCGTGCGTCTCCAGGAGAAGAAAAGTAAACGGGTGATCGGAGATATCAAGGTTAACCCACTGGGAAAAGCCACCCAGGAGCAGAGCCTGGTAATAACCACCTCGCAACGGCTGACTGGCGGCTGGGTCAAACTCACCCCTGCGAATGCTCTTGAACCGGGAGAATACGCCGTTGTGGAAATGATGGGCAAGGATGGAATGAACATCTATGTCTGGGATTTTGGGGTGAACCCGGCGGCTGCAGCGAATGCGATTGCTCTCAAACCCGAGCCACAGGCTGGTCCCGCGAAACCATAGAAACCTGCGCTGGATTGATGGCTAGCCTGCTTTCCTGGTAGTTAACGCAGCGGCTTCTTCCTGAATTCTCTCCCACGCCCGCTCGACGTGGCGCGCCTGCGTATGGGTCTGGCCAACGCAAAATCGCAACGCCATGCGATCGTTCAGGCGCGTGTGCGTAAGATAGAGATCCCCGCTCCGGTTGAGACGATCCATTAAAGTCTGGTTCACTTCGTCTCCCCCTTTGTGGCGGAAGCACACCAGGTTCAACGGTGCGGGCGCTGCCAGTTCGAAACGGACATCGTTCCTGATCCAGCCAGCGAACTGGTGCGCCAGCTCAACGTGACGCCGAATGTGATGCTGCAAGCCTTCAACGCCATAGTGGCGGATCACGAACCAGAGTTTGAGGGCGCGGAAGCGGCGGCCCAGCGGAATCTGCCAGTCGCGATAGTCAATCACCGCGCCCGATTCAGTGGCTTTGTTGCGCAGGTATTCCGGCAGAATGCTCAGAGTTTGAATCAGCGCTTTGCGGTCGGCCACGTAGAAACAATTACAGTCGAAGTTGGTAAACATCCACTTGTGCGGATTGAAAGTGTAGCTGTCAGCGAGCTCGACCCCACGATGAGTGTGGCGGAATTCGGGGCAGAGCGCAGCGGTTCCGGACATGGCGGCGTCGACGTGAAACCACACGTTGTTCTCGCGACAGATGCGCCCAACTTCGGGCAGGGGATCAATCGCATTCGAAGAAGTAGTGCCTATCGTGGCGCAAACGAAGCAAGGGATGAGGCCTGCGCGGCGATCGTCCTCAATTTGCCGTGCGAGCGCATCTGGACGCATCGCGAAATTCTCATCGATATCGATGAGCCGCAAATTGTCGAGGCCAAGCCCGGCAATTTGAACGTCTTTTTCGATGGACGAGTGCGCCTGCGACGACGTATACGCGACTAGCTTTCCATCGCAACCACGTTTGTTGCTGGCGAAATTAGTAGCGCGTTCCCGCGCCGCCAGCAGGGCGCAAAGCGAAGCGCTCGAGGCCGTGTCCTGGATCACGCCCCCTCCGCTGCCCGTTGAGAGAAACTTGCGCGGCAGGTCGAGCATTTCGACCAGCCAATCGAGAACATGTGTCTCCAGTTCCGTGCATGCCGGGCTGGTCGCCCAAAGCATCCCTTGCACTCCCAGGCCAGAGGAAAGCAAATCACCGAGAATCGCCGGACCCGATGTGTTGGCGGGAAAGAATGCAAAGAAATTTGGCGACTGCCAATGAGTGACGCCCGGAAGAATCAGCTTCTCGACGTCTTCAAGGATCGTCGCGAAAGGCTCGCCTTTTGCCGGAGGATTCGCAGGAAGCGCAGCCCGCACCTGACCAGGCTCCGCGCGCGACAGCACGGGATACGATTCGACCCGTGCATAGTAGTCCGCGATCCAGTCCACGACAGCATGGCCATGCTGTCGGAACTCCTCGGGAGTCATGTGAAAGGTTTTGTCGTCAGGCATCAAGTCTCCGAGTCTCAACCGATGAGCATTTGAATCAGGGTTCCGTTGTGTTCCTTGGTGTCCTTCGTGGTCTAAGGCTTTGTTCTTACTCCAGGTGCCCGTAATAGACCCGAGTGTCGTAATCGAACGAAATCCGGCCATTTGCCTGATGCTCGTCAAAAATGCGACGCAACTCGCGCAGCATCGGATCATGCTTAGGGTGGTCCTGTTGCGGGACGTAAGAGGAAGATAGTAGCCGGCCCTCGATCCCCGCGTAGTCAAATGTCTGCTTGTATTCGAACTGGCGTGTGCGGAAGGCATGCCCGAAGAAACCATCAATGGCAAGCGTCATGCCCTGTTGCCGCACGTCTTCATAGTCTGTTCCATAGGTGCGCAGCAGCTTCTCGTATTGACGCTGAAACTCGGTCGAGTTCATCCGGCGGTCGTTCCAGAGAAGCACAAGCCAACCGCCCGGTTTAAGTATGCGAATAAACTCACGGCGAGTTTTTTCGGGATTGAACCAGTGCGCCGCCTGGGCTGCGGTAATAAAGTCCACACTGTGGTCTGCCAGGGTGGTTCCTTCGGCCGTCCCTGCGACGCTCGTGAAACGCGAGTAGCTCGCAAGGAACTGTTCCCCGGCGCGGCGCATGTTGGAATTCGGTTCCACGGCGAAAACGCGATTGCCATTCTCAACCAGCATTTTCGTGAAGATGCCCGTGCCCGAGGCGATGTCAGCGATCACCGAGTCGGGCGTGAGCCCAGATTCGTTCTTGAGAAGTTCGAGAACTTCACATGGGTACCCGGGCCGGTAGCGCACGTAATTCTCAACCCGGGAGGAGAATCGCTGGGTAGCATCTTTGACCGGCATGGTAGCAGTTTATCGCGTCGGAGCGTCCGCGGGTCGCTACGAATAGCGGCCGGTCGGCGACCGCCGCTGCTGGCGCGCCGCCAACATCAACGCCACACGGGAACGCGCATAGCATCGAACTGCTGGTCGTAGGTCCACACTTCCAGACCTAATCTCCCAGCCAGACTGGCCACGAGTGCATCGAACAGCGTGATGGATTGGTCTTTCAATGATTGCACTCTGACAACAGCATGGCGATAGTCCTCCGCGCTGGGATTGACCAGGGCAGCGCCCGCCATATCTTCCAGCCACCGCGAGGCCGCGGCTTCACCCAGCCGAAACAATACCAGCGTGTATGCCTCGAGCAGGGTTGGATAGGCGACTACAATCTCATGATTCTCGTCGGCAAGCCTGCGCAGTTCCCGGCGGGACCGCTTGTGGTGGGCGTCATCTGGGTCGGCAGCCGCGTAGAGTGGCCCTGTATCGGCCAGCACCGCCGGTCTCACTTCTGCGTTCCGGCCAGATAACGGTCATGCTGCTGGCTGATGTCAGAACGTCCGCTTCCACTCGCTGCCGCCGTGATCGCGAGCGTTCGCCGCGTCCTTAGAAATCCTCGTTCTCCCAGATACTGTCGCAAGGCCGCTTGCACCAAGGTGGTCAACGTGGGGGGCGCTTCCTGGGACGCCAGATACTTCTCCAGGGCCTTGGCCAAGTCGTCAGGGAAAGTCATGGTCGCGCGTTTCATGGAATCAATTATATCACCATCTGGTGATGTTGGTGATAATGGTGATCTGAAAGTCGGTTATGTCCAGAAACCTACATCCCACTGGTTCACAAGTTCTTAGGTTCGTGCGCTTGTGGTGAACGAATTTGACAAGACGATTTCGACCAGGATTGTCGACCGCCCCGGGTTCACGAATCATGTACACTGACGTGTTTCACTCCGAAATCCTATGCCTCTCCGATCCGGCTCCACATTGTTTTGCAGCCTATTACTCCTAAGCGTTCCCTTAAGCCAAACCTCATCGGGCGCTCCGAAGTCCTCTGTTGCCATGTTCGGGTTTCGCGATGCCGCCGCGGAAATTGCTCAAGAAAGCAGATTTCTTGCCGTGCCCGACCCCAAACTGGCCGAACAGCACCTGCGCATTCTGACCCAGGCTCCGCACGTTGCCGGCTCGGCTGAAGACAAAGCCACCGCCGACTACGTCGCGCAAAAATTCCGCGAGGCGGGTCTGGACACAGAGATCGTGGAATACCGCGTCTGGCTGAATTACCCCACGGAGATCAGCGTGGATGTGACCGCTCCCGCGAACGTGCACATGCACGGACCTACCCGCGAGCACGTCGCAGGCGATTCATTTGCTGACGATCCGCGAGTGATCATGCCGTTCAATGCAATGTCGCCGTCCGGCGACGTCGAGGCTGAGGCGGTCTACGCCAACTATGGGTCGCAGGAGGATTTTAAGAAACTGGAGCAGATGAAAATCGACGTGCGCGGCAAGATCGTGCTGGTGCGGTACGGGCAGAACTTCCGCGGCGTAAAAGCGTTTGTCGCGCAGGAACACGGCGCCGCTGGTCTGATTATCTACTCCGATCCAACCGACGACGGCTGGCGCCGCGGAGACAAATATCCCCAGGGTCCATGGCGCCCCGATACTGGCGTGCAGCGCGGTTCGATCGGTTATATGTTCGAGTTTCCCGGCGATCCCACCACTCCTGGGATTGCCTCCATCCCCTCACTTCCCGACGCCAAGCGCACGCCGCCTGAGCAATCGGCACAGCTGCCGAGAATCCCCACTACGCCACTCTCCTATGGCGATGCCTGGCCCATACTTGAGAATCTCGGCGGTCCGGATTCCCCCCGCGAGTGGCAAGGCGCGTTGCCCTTCACTTATCACCTGGGGCCGGGGCCGGTAAAAGTGAAGATGCATCTCAAACAGGATTACCAGTTCCGCACAATCTGGGATGTGATCGGGCGAGTCCGCGGCAGCGAGCTTCCCGACGAGTGGGTAGTTGCCGGCAATCATCGCGATGCCTGGGTGTACGGAGCTGTCGACCCGAACAGTGGCACTGCGGCCATGCTGGAGGCAGTGCACGGAATAGGCGAATTGTTGAAGTCAGGCTGGCGGCCGAAGCGCACAATAGTTCTCGGTAGCTGGGACGCGGAAGAGGAAGGCTTGATTGGTTCCACCGAATGGGGCGAGCAGCACGAGAGCGAACTAGCCAATGCCGCAGCCTATTTCAATATGGACGTCGCCGTCTCCGGGCCGAAATTCGGAGCGGCGGCAGTGCCCAGCCTCAAACAATTTCTGCGCGATGTGACCAAAGCCGTTCCCTCTCCCAAGGGCGGAACCATTTACGAGAGATGGCAAAAAGATAATCAGCCCGGGGCCGAGTCTGACCAGTCTCCCACTGAAGCCATCGGCGACATCAAGCGCATCCCCGCCGCGCAATCGAAAGCCGACGTTCCTGTGGGCGACTTGGGCAGCGGATCGGACTACACGGTTTTCCTGCAACACCTGGGTGTGCCCTCGGCGGACGTGAGTTCGACCGGCTCTTATGGCGTGTATCACTCCGCCTTCGACAATTTCAACTGGTTCAAGAAATTCGGCGACCCCGATTTTGTCTATGAACAGCAGATGGCGCGCGTCTTCGGAATCTCGATTATCCGCATGGCCGACGCCGACGTGCTCCCGTACGATTACGAAGAATATGCCAAGGAAATCATCTCCTATATCGATGCCGCCAGGAAGAAAACGCAGGCTGAGTTTCGCTGGTCAAACGCTGAACTTTACGGAGCTTGCCCAGGCGGCACATCACTTCGAGCAAGCCGCGGCGAAGGCTCTTGTCCAGCAGGAAAATTCTCCCCGCGATCCCGCCAGGCTGAACCAGGCTTTGCGCGACGCGGAGCGCGCCCTCCTCATGCCAGAGGGACTGCCGAATCGTCCCTGGTTCCATCATGCCATCTATGCTCCCGGCCAGTACACGGGATACGCCGCCGTGGTCATCCCCGGGATTAACGAGGCCATCGACAAGCACGATCTCGCTCGTACCCGGCAGCAAATCGCGTCGCTGGCAGCAGCCTTGAATCGCGCCGCGAAGGTGCTGGAAAGTGATCGTTAATCACCCGCCGCCTGTCATCCCGCGGAGAGCGAGGGATCTGAAGTTCCGGACGATCACTAAACTACGTCGCCTTCCACTTTTCCGAACGACATTCCGCTGTTATGCTTTCTCCCCATGACCCCAGCCAACGCCGTGCAACACATTCTGCAAGATCTGCCCTCGGCGACCGTGGCCACATTTCTGGCATTGTTCCCTATCGTGAACCCGTTCGGTGCGATTCCCATATTCTTTGCTCTGACCGAGAACTTCCTGCCCCCAGAGCGCACACGCACCGCGTTGAAGACCGCCGTCTACGTGATTACGATTCTGGTAGTTTTCCTCTTCTTTGGACGCTTTGTACTGATCCTGTTCGGCATTTCCTTGCCGGTGCTGAAGATTGCCGGTGGACTGATCGTGGCCAACACTGCCTGGCGCATGGTCACCGGAGACAGTCGCATGACCGCCGCAGAGAGCAACGAAGCGATCACCAAAGAGGACATCTCACTAACCCCGATGGCGATGCCGATGCTCTCCGGCCCCGGATCCATTGGCGTGGTCATGGGCTTGTCAGCAGACGCCAACAGCATGGTTGCCTACCTCGGCATGGTCATCGGCATTGTTGCGCTAGGCCTCGTCGTGTATTTGTTTCTCCAACTCGGAGGCCCACTGGTGAAGCGTCTTGGCCCCGGAGCCGCCGGCGCGATCAATCGCATCTTTGGCTTTCTGCTCTTGGCCATCGCGGTGCAACTAGTCTGGGACGGTGCCGCCGACTTCAAGGCATAGAGCCTGGCCCGTGGAACTGGCCACCAGCGCCGGAACTACAAAATCCACTTGACTTCGCCTGCGGTTCTGGTAAATCCTGCCGCCACCTGCTTAGGAGGGGAGCGAGGGACTTCTATGCCCGACGATATACCTCTCAGAGCGGTAAACCCGCCCCGTCGAGTCGCGACCGCAAGATCCTCTTCCAGTCACATTCAGGGAAGTCCTGCAGGACGAGCTGACGCAGATCGCCGAGGCCCGCCGGGCGCGCGGGATCAGCACGTCGAAACCCACCGCTGACAATCTGATTGGGTTGGCCTTCTCCGGCGGAGGCATCCGCAGTGCCACGTTTAACCTCGGCATCCTGCAAGCATTGGCGGAAGGCGGGTTGCTGCACAAATTCGATTATCTCTCGACCGTCTCCGGTGGCGGATACATCGGCTCCTGGCTGGCCGCGCTCACGCTTCGATTTTTGAAGACCCTCCCGAATTCGTCGTTTCAAGACGTCGAAAGATCGCTCATCCCCGGAAAGCGTGAACTCGGGGGACGCGAGGAACGCACCGTTCTGCGTTGGCTCCGCCTGTACAGCAATTACCTCACTCCCCACACCGGCCTGCTTTCTGGTGACACCTGGGCGATGATCGGCACTTGGCTGCGCAATGTCTTTCTCAATCAGACTGTGCTCGGTCTGCTTTTCCTTAGTGTTTTTGTGTCTTGCCACGGCGTGCTGCTGGGTCTGCTGAAATCTTCCCGGCTCCATGCCGGTGGCCTCCTGTTCTGCGGCGGCGTGTTCTGGTTCATCGCTGCGGTGTCGATGGCTGTGAACGTGGCGGAACAGATTCCCTCAAAGAAAATGCTGCTCACGCCGTTTCAACGGATCAAGGTGACAGTCACGGTCCTCTTGCCATTCGGTCTCGCTTGCCTGCTGTTGAACTTCGGTTTGTGGCGCTGGAACCAGTTGGCGGATTCTCCCCTTTGGATGTGGCTCGCCGCAGGGGGAGCCTTCTACTTTCTTGCCTGGGCGTTGGCAGCGGTGCCATTGAGGCTGTGGAGGGAGACGCAGGAAAACAAAGGTCCGGAGGACCGGATGCTATCCCTCACCGCGTTCCTGTTTTCGGCGGTGATCGCGGGAGCGGTAGGGGCGGGTCTGGGCCGGGAATACTGCATCTTGCTGAAGGTTGTGCCGCGGTGGCATGGCGCCTACTGGAGCGTGGCAGTTTTCGGAACCGGGGTTGTGATGCTGATCATGTTGCTCGCTGGCGCTTTGCACCTCGGACTGGCGGGCCGCGGCTGTAAGGATCTCGTTCGCGAATGGTGGGCCCGGTTGGGGGGATACATGATGCTGCTCACTCTGGCTTGGATGTTGTTGGCCGGATGCAGCGCCTTCGGTCCACTGTTCGTGCGCTGGGTTTTGTTCAAGTTGAAATGGGGAAGCATTGTTCCCGCGGCTTTGTGGGTTGCGCACAACTATCTGGGCGTGAAAGCCGCCAACAGCCCAAAGACCAGTGGCAAGCTCGAAAAAGTCAAATCGGCGGACACATCCGGCGGTCGGTGGATCGTCGAGGTGTTTAAAGCACCGCAATTCCTGGATGCCATCGCCAGAATAGCGCCATACGTTTTCGGCCTGGGCCTGGCTCTGCTCCTGGCCACGGCGGTTCACATCGGCTCGGGAATATTTTTCGATCCGCTTAGGACCGCTAAGCTATGGCATTCGACGCCTGTGGTCCCGCCGGGAAACAATTGGTCTGACTTGTCCGATCTCTACTGGAGGATTCAGTGGGCTGGGTCGCCTACGCATTTGCTGGTTGTGGGGGTAATTCTCGCCATCGCCTCCCTCATGCTGTCGCGGCGCGTGGACGTAAACGACTTCTCCCTGCACCACTTCTACCGCAACCGGCTGGTGCGGTGCTATCTGGGAGCTTCAAATCCGGATCGCACGCCGCAACCTTTTACGGGCTTTGATCCTGATGACGATGTCGCATTGAACGATTTCGCCGCGAATTACCCCGGACCTTACCCCATCCTGAACGCGGCCATCAACATTACCAGTGGTGCGGAACTGGGCTATGCCACCCGGCGGGCGAAGTCATTCGTCTTTACTCCGTTATATTGCGGATACGACTTGATCTTCCCGGGGGTGGGCCAAGACCGCTTCAGGTTGGAGAACGCTTGCGAGTTGAGTTACTCGAAAACTGACCTGGGGCGCACCGCGGAATCGCTCACTCGGATGACGACGGAGGACGGAATTGCCCTAGGGACCGCGATGGCGATCTCGGGTGCAGCTGCCAGTCCCAACATGGGTTACTTTACCTCCCCCGCGACCGGGCTGTTCATGACCCTGTTTGACGTCCGCCTGGGCTGGTGGATGGGTAACTCACGTTTTACGCCACAGTGGAAGAGTGCCGGCCCCAGCTCAGGGCTCGGCTATCTTTTTTCCGAATTGGTCGCCCAGAGTGACCAGAACAAAGGCTACATTTACCTTTCCGACGGCGGACACTTTGAGAACCTGGCGGTATATGAATTGATCAAACGGCATTGCCAGGTGATTGTGGCGTGCGACGCGGGCTGCGATGACAACTATGATTTCGAAGATCTTCTGAGCCTGATTGAAAAAGTTCGCACCGACTTTGGCGCGCGCATCGAAATTGATTTTTCCAAAATTCGCCCCAACGGTCAGCGTGAAAGTGAATGCAACTTCGTGGTTGGAGATATTTTCTTCGATCCCCAGGACTCCAATGATCGGGGCACGCTGTTTTACGTGAAGGCCAGCATGCCTCCAAGGCAGGAGAAGAATCTGGTAAACAAGAATTCGCTTCCCGACGATGTTTGGCGTTACGCCGAGAAGCATAAGACATTTCCCCACCAGAGCACTGCCGACCAGTGGTTCGATGAATTGCAATTCGAGAGCTATCGGGCGTTAGGGCAACACATCGGTCGCGCCGCCGCCGCGGCAATTGGGCCGGAGATCGAGAGCGCGCTCGGGTAGGGTCGCCCTGTGTCCAGTTCCATAACCTTGTTCCTTTGTGGTTCTAGCTTTTCCAATTCATCAACCACAAAGGACACAAAGGTACACAAAGGACGGGATTCAGGCCTTTTTTACGCAGCCAGCAGCACGACGCCGCCTGCCACCAACAACGCTGCCATCCAGCGGCGGCGATCCACGCGTTCGTGCAGAAAAATCCTGGCTGCGATGGCATTGGTCACAAACGTAAGAGACGCCGAGGCGGGTGCGATCAGACTAACATCGCCCCAGGAGAGTCCGAACAGCAAGCTGTAGAAGGCTGCGGTCATGGCGAGAATGCCGAGCAGAAAGTGCGGATTCCGCAGGACTCGTGCTAACAGTGTCCACAGGCCGCTCCGCCGCCAGAGCGCTCCCACGTCTCCAACCTGCTTCATGGCGCGGGAGAGCAGAATATCGCCGGTAGTTGATGCCAACACGATCACGACAATCGCGCCCCATGTGTAGGTTTGCTTCATCGCTCGTCTCTCGAGGAGGTGGGTTCGTATGCCGCTTGGTGAAGCTGAGCTTTTGCTGGGTGATGGGTTAGCGCTGGACCTTGCGTAACGAACCCCACGCCGGCAGAGATCAGAAGAACTCCAATCCAGCGCGAGGTCGTCACCGCCTCGTGCAGATAGAACTTTGCGATCAGCGTGAGTAGCACATAGCCCAGCGAGGTCGCGGGAAGAACATAAGTGAGATCAGCCCAGGAAAGCGCAGTCATGTAGGAAGCGAAGAATCCCAGCAGGAGCAAAATCCCCAAAGCGACTGAGGGGTTCAGGACAGCCAGGATCACATCCGACCAATGACTGAGGGAGATATTGCCCACCTGTTTCATGCCGTGGGAGAGCAGGGAATCGCCGATAGAAGCGCATAGTGTCACGCCGGCGAGTACCAGATACTTGCGGAAGGTCACACGGTCTGTTCCTGACGAATTTCGGAAAAGTTCCGATTTTGCGTGGCGCTGATCTTTCCGAGCAATGTGTGAAGGTCGGCAGCAAAAAGAGAATGCATAGATCGTTCGCTTTGCTCAGGATGACAGTCGTGGGACTTCCGGCGCGGTTACCTCACTGGCTAAAGCCTCACCGATTCGACAGGGTTAACGGCAGCGCTGAAAGCGCTGTTCCCCCCCAAAAATCAAGCTTCGTTTGGCGGCCCGCTAGGCCTTTGCGGGTGCGACCGCGGCGGCGGAATCGTCCTTCTCGCGTTTGTCCTTGACCCACTTGTGGCGCATGGCGCGGACTTTGAGGAAGGTTTTCGCCTCTTTATAAAGCCGCTTGCGGTCCACGCTGTTGAATGCCGCCTTTCGCAGGATGCGGAAGATAGCCTTAGGCCGGAAGTAATATTCGTCGTAGAAGCGATGCACCGCCTCGAGAATGTCATCTGCCGGCAGGCCGGGATATTGAATGTGGGCGAGCTGGTGGCCGCCCTCATCCACCATTTTGTTGTCGCCGACCATGAAGCCATTCTTTACCGCGTAATCGTACAGTTCGGTTCCGGGATAAGCATGGGCCACTGAGACTTGAATCGTCTCCACGTCCAGCTCCTTGGCGAACGCGACGGTAGTGCGAATCGTCTCATGAGTTTCGCCGGGCAAACCGAGGATGAAGTCGCCGTGAACAACCAGGCCTAGCTTGTGGCAATCCTTGGTGAACTGGCGCGCTCGCTCGACGGTGGCGCCTTTCTTGATATTCTTCAGAATTTGCGGGTCGCCCGACTCGTAGCCCACGATCAACAGGCGGCAGCCAGCCTCCTTCATTGCCTTCAGAGTTTCGTAATCCGTTGTGACTCGGGAGGTGCAGGACCAGGTGAGCTTCAGGGGCTTCAACTTGGTGCAAAGCTCGATGGTCCGAGCCTTTTGTATGTTAAAAGTGTCATCGTCGAAGAAAAATTCCCTGACATCGGGCCAGAAATCTTTGGCTTTGGCCATTTCCAGAGCTACGTCGTCGGTGGAGCGTTTCCGCCACGGATGACCACTCAAAGTCTGCGGCCAGAGGCAAAACGTGCATTGCGCGGGACAGCCACGAGTGGTGTACAGAGATACGTAAGGATATAGCAGGAATGGCACGTTGTACTTCGTCACGTCCAAATCGCGGCGATAGATTTCAGTCACATGGGGCAGGGAATCGAGATCCTGAACCTCGGGGCGGTCCGGAGTATGCACCACCGATCCATTTTTCAGGAACGAAATGCCCAAAATTTCTTCCAGTGGCTTGCCGTTCGCGAACTCACAGGCCGCAAAATCGAATTCCTTGCGGACAACGAAATCAATCGATGGACAATCCTTTAGCGACCTCTCCGGCAACACGCTGACATGCGGCCCCACAAACGCGATTTTGATGGTGGGATTTGTTTCCTTGATCTTTTTTGCCAACCGGATGTCGCCAGGGAAGCCCGGAGTGCTGGTGAACAGCACCAGGAACTCGTAATCGCGCGCGATGTTAATGGTTTCTTCCGCCGACACATGATGCGAAGGGGCGTCCAGCAGGCGTGCGCCCTCGAGCATTCCGGTCGGGTACGCGAGCCAAACCGGGTACCAATAGCTTTCAATCTCACGAGTAGCTGGCCAACGCGATCCGGCTCCGCCGTCGAAATTCTCGAACGAAGGGGGATTCAGAAACAAGGTTTTTAATGGCATATGTTTGTGTAACCTCTATACTAACATTCTGCGCCGTCTTCGGAGCACACCCAGGTACACTCCGAGTACCTGCCGCAGATCGTCGGCGTCAGTGTGGGCCTATCCAGCACGATTTCCTATAAGTATATGCAACAACAGTCTAATCGGTGGATCGCACCGGGTGCAAAACGCTTACGCTGAATGGAAGATTTGATGGCCCCAAGTGGGAAACCGGGCCTCCAACTGACGATCCCGGAGTTCACTTTCAGTCAACCCCGTGAACACAAAGGACACGAAGTTACACAAAGGAAAACCGACTCTGGCACCTTTGTGTACCTTCGTGTCCTTTGTGGTTAATGCTCTTATTGCTTCCGCCTATTTGCCGACCCCGACCCAAGCCTCCAGTTCGCCGGTGGCACGCAGCAGGCTGATGCGCGCCCTTTGAAGTTCGAAATTCGTATCCTGCTGAGCATCGTAGCGTTCGTTGACTTGACTGCGGGCATCGTCCAAATCATGCAGAGTCGCACTGCCCGCATCGAAACGAACCTGCACGGCGTCCAGACTCGATTTGGCAATCTGATACTCCAGATCGACGACTTGCTGCGCGGCAGCCAATTGCGCAACCGAACGTTGCAGCTTCAAGGTTTGTTCCGATACCTGGTTCTTGGTTGCCTCCACATCCTTCCTGGCATGCACTGCGGCGGCGTCGGCAGCTTGAGCGCGGGCACGCTGTGGAGGATTCAAGAAGGGGAACCGGATCTCCACTCCGACCGTGGCATTGTTTCGCTGGAAGCTTCCGGGCTGGAAGAAGTCCTGATAGTTGTTGAACTCGGCCAGCAGCGCGTACTGCGCGGCAAAATCGACGCTGGGCCACATCGCCCGGTGCTCGCCGCGGGCACGGAAAGCAAGCGCGCTGGCGCGCATGTCAGCAATCTGGATCAAAGGGTTGTCCTGGGTGGCCTTGGCCGCGAGGTTGTCTTCCTGTTTTACCTCGGGCATTTCAGGAATCGACTCGGGGACAGTTTCGATCGCCGTTGCGGGCATGCCGGTCAGTTGCGCAAGCCGGTTGCGCAACACATCGATTGCGCCTTGTGCTTGCGAGATGTGCAAGTAAACGCGAGCCGCGTTGAGGCGCGCTTGGTTCCGAATTAACGGATTATCCACACCCGCCAGGACGCGCTGGTTGACGGTCTGCTCCATCTTGAGCGCGTCTTCGTATTGATGGGTCAATTGGGCCATGAGCGTTTCCCATTTGCTGAGCTCGACATAACTTAAGACCGTGTCTTGAATTACCTGGCCACGCTGATCTTTTGTCTGAACCGTAGCTTCCTGCCACTCAGTTCTCGCCGCCCGGACGAAATCCCGCAACGCAGGATTGAATAATGCAGACTGCGCGGTGGTGTTGACGATCGAAGGCGCTGAGCCCTCCAGGCTGAGGGGGTAACCATAGGACTTGCCCAGGCCCGAACCCACCGTCAACTGCGGCAGATACTGATTCCGGACTTCATGATACGAGGCAAAGGCACGCTGCTCATCAATCTGGGAAACCGCCATGGTGGTGCTATGGGCGAGTGCCAGCTCCACGGCTCGCTTGAGCGGCAGTTGCTCGGCTGCGAGGGTTCCGCAGAAGGAAATTAGAAATGTACCCAGTGAGAACAGAACAGAAAGAATTGATGCGCCACGGAAAGGCTTCATATCTTCATCATCCTCAAGAGAAGGTGCCGGACTCGAAAATAAGATTGTAGATGAGGACCGTCAAACCAGACTAAGAGGAGAGCGAGCCCATTTTGACCTGCATTCGCTGGAATAGCCGAATGCCAATTTTGAGCTGGGCATTCGGCCCAATCTTTCACCAGCAAAACACCGACCAAAATTCAAAACAGCCGCCCAATGCGGAAGAAGACCTTGTGGTGTCCCGTGTCCCCGTACGCGTACGCCGCTTCCACCGGTCCGAAGATGGTGTTGACGACAAGCCCGGCTGCAACATCGGTGGGGAAGCCGGAGGCCAGGTTTACCTGGGTGTGCGGCGGACCGTAGACTTGTGCTGCCTCATAGAGGCCCAGAAAGTAGACGCCGCTCCCGAGCAGCGGCGGCAGGTGTGCCAGTTGTCGAATATATCCCAATTGGAAGAGGAAGTACTTGTCCATCAGCAGTTCATTGGTGCCGTACGACACCAGACGCTGCGACCCGCCCAGTGAGAACTGCGGCAATCCGGTCTCATAGTTGAATGTCGTTCCCCCATATCCGTTCAGAAAAATGGAGGTCGGCTGACTCAGGCGGAAATAGTTCTGAGATGCGACTTGGGCAACCGGATACTGGTTGGTGGCGAACGGACTGGCGTTTGCCCATTGGAAATTGAGCTGAAGGTTCTGACCCGCACGAGGAATTACAGCATCGTCAAGGCGATCCATTTTAAACTGGATTTTCGCGCCGCCATAACCGCCTGAAAATGTTGGCAGTTCATTGGGGTTTCCGATTTGTCGCGCGAAGCGTTCCCATCCGCCTTCGTAGCCGACGCGCAGTTCGCTGGTGGTTCCGAACTGATAGCCAGTGTCGATGCCCCCGCCGGCATCGGTACGCCGATAGATGGACACCAGTTTGTTGTCGTCGTAAAGATAAAACGGATCATTCTCGGCCAATATGCGGGGTGCGACGAACCAGTGGGTCAGCGGAGTGAAGGGGTGGTAATACTCGGAACGGATTCCGTACTGCGAGAACAGAATTATGTCCGTGCGCCATTCCGAGCGGAAACCACCAATGTCGAGGAATGTGAATCTGGCTCCCAGGTTGAACGTAACATTGTTCAGACTGGACCCATCAACCAGAATCAACGGCCGGACAATCGGCGGTCCATACGTATTTTCCTCTGTCTTCACCAATAAACCCTGCTGGCCATTACGCTCTGTCATTTCATAGCTGAGCGTCGAAAATCTTCCGATCCCCTTCAAGTGCATGATTTCTTCATCCAGCTGGTTGTAATCGACAGGCTTGCCGATGGCTCCGGCCATTTGCTTTTCCACTCGTTGCGAAAGATGGCCATTCACGCCATCGACAGCCACAAATTCCGGAATCGGAGGAGTAGTGATGCGGCGAGCCGCTCGTTCCGCCAGGTATTGATTCCAGGTGGCATCATCCACCGCGAGGGTCGAAAGTATTTGGGACTTGGCCGCTGCCGCGTCGTATCCCGCTTTGATGATCTCGTCGGACTTGTTAAAATCGAGGCTCCCATACTTCTGCAACGGAACCGAGATCAGAAGGTCCACATCTTGCATGCTCCTCAATTCGTTGGCCGAGATCATGACGGAGATCGAACGCCCCAGCACCGCGAAGCTGGAGAGATTTGAATCCGGTGCCAACGGCGCCTCGTCTAGGTGAACTCCGAGCGTCAGGCCAGCTCCCATCTGTTTCGCCACGTCAACGGGAATGTTTTCCAGCAATCCACCATCGGCGTAAATGGCATCCTTCGTCCGCACGGGTGTGAAAATTCCGGGTAAAGACATCGTAGATCGCAGCGCCAGCGACAAGGATCCGCTGCGGAAAACCTGGGGCTTACCTGTGACCAGGTTGGTGGCCACGCAGGCGAACGGAATGGGAAGATCGTTGAAGCTCTTTATCTCCGAATACGGAAGGGCAACCTGGTCAAGAATGAGCGAGACCTGCTGGCCGGAATTGAATCCCTCGGGAAACTGCACTCCCTTGCGCAAGCCAAACTCAAGACTATTCGGATACTCGCGGTGGTCCTCTTTGCGTCGGAAGGAGAGGTCGTCAAATGGCGTCTGTCCCGACATCACCTGGTCCCACTTGATCCCATTCACCACTTCGCGCACCTCAGCCGCATTGCGTCCGGTTGCATATACGCCGCCCACCAGACCGCCCATGCTGGTGCCGGCGACGTAGTTCACGGGGATGTGATGTTCTTCCAGCCAGGTGATTACGCCTACGTGCGCCAAGCCTAGGGCACCGCCACCTTGCAGAACCAGTCCCAGCGTGGGACGCTTCTTAGGCGTCGCCCCTGCAACCTGTTCTTGGGAAAAGGACGGCAGTGATCCTAACAAGAGCACTGCAACAGAAAGATGGACTCTTATTCGCAAGTGCATAAATTTGTCCCTTTCGTCTCAAGCAGGAACTGATCTGAGGGTATTACGGTAGCGCAGATCTCTCGCGCATTCGACTATGTGAATTGATAGTGCTCCGAGTACGGGATTTTATCAGCGACGCGGCAAAATAACGATGGGATGCTAGGACAAGGTTGGGTCGGCGCAGCGGACCTTTAGCCGATCGACTCCAGCGACTGAGCCAAGTCTGCCTTGAGATCGTCGACCTCTTCCAGGCCAATGTTCAGGCGCACGATGCGATGGCCGTAATCGGGGCGGTTCTGCGTGGAATGGAAATCGTACGCGACGGCCAGACTGGTCACGCCTGCCCAGCTGTATCCGATCTCAAACAGTTCCAGGGCATCCACAAAAGCTAGAACCTGCGGCTTGGTAAATTGCCGCTGAAAAACGATGGAGAAGAGGCCGGCCGAGCCGGTGAAGTCACGCTTCCAGAATTCGTGTCCCGGGCAAGAGGGAAGCGCGGGGTGAAGGACCAGTTCGATCTCGGGACGCTGAGCGAGCCAGCGGGCCAGCGCCAGGGCAGTCTCCTCAAGCGCCTTCAGGCGAACGGCAAGAGTCTTCATGCCCCGCAGGGCGAGGCTGCAATCGTCCGGCGAAGCGGCGCAGCCTACCAGTTGATGGGTTGAGCCAAGGCGCTTGTAGGCGGCTTCATCGCGCACTGTGATCGAACCGAGCAGGAGGTCGCTGTGCCCACCGACGTACTTTGTCAGGGCCTGCATAGTGACGTCCACGCCATGAGCGAATGCGTCGAAATAGATGCCAGCGGCCCAGGTGTTGTCGAGCACGACCATGGCTCCGATACCATGGGCGGCGCCGGCGATGGCGGGGACGTCTTGCACCTCCATGGTGATGGAACCGGGACTCTCGCACCAGACCAGACGCGTATTCTTGCAGAAGAGCGACGCAATTCCTGCTCCGATGGTTGGAGGATAAAAGCTGACTTCGATGCCGAAGCGGCGCAGAACTTCCACCGCAAACTTGCGATTGGGCGTGTAGATGCTCTCCGGTACGAGAATGTGGTCGCCCGCTTTGAGAAAGGCGAAGTTAATCAGTGCGATGGCGCCTTGTCCCCCGGGCGTGATGAAAGTGCGGAAACCTTTCTCGAGTTCGCAAATGCGAGCGGCAAGTTCCAGAGTCGTAGGGGTACCGTAAAGGCCGTAGGTGTAACCGACTTCGTACTGGTCCCACGTGTCCTGAACGGCCGCTGCGTTTGGGAATAGCACGGTTGAGCCTCTGTATACCGGTGTGGAAAGGGAATGGAAACCTTCAGGAGGGCGCGCGTCCGAGTGAATCAGCTTGGTCTTCCAATTCTTGGGCATAGGCGGAGTTAGCTTACACCGTGCTGCATGATTTCAATTAATGTGAAGTTTTCACGGTATGGATTTCCCAAGGCGCGACTTTTCGGTCTATCGCCCCACCGGTAGCGACCGTTTCGCGTCGTACCGCGTTAGCGGCTTACTCAGAAGGCCGGTTTCTCGGTTGATTCCATCAACATCGTGCCCAGCCAAAGGCCGCAGCAAGGTTAGTTTGGATTCACTACGTCGGCTATCTGGCCATTCAGGCGGTCTAAAGCGGTCTGAGCCAGGGTGAAGCTCCTGGCCAGGGCAAGCGACGCGCGGTACTCCTGAGCTGCTGCTGCCTTGTCGCCCTGTTGTTCGAGTGCCGTTCCCAGCAGGTAATGGGCCTTGAATGCGGGCGCTTCTTCCACGGTGACGTTGGAGGATAAATACCGGCGGAGCAGTTGGGTAGCTTGCGGGAGATCGCGTTTGGCCCGAAGTAGCATATTCGCGCACTCCATCAGCACTTCTGGTTGATTCATCGGAGCTGCACTGGCGTGTCGGATAGCATCTTCCATGGAATCCAGGCGCCCGCTGTGCCGATAGAAATAGGCCAAGTTCAACCAGGCTAGCGCGGCTCCGTGGCTGGCTTCGACGGCGGTACGATATTCGCTCTCGGCGGAGACCAAGTCCTTGTTCTTTTCGGCGAGGCGTCCCTTTACCCAGCCTGCCCGGACGGGGTCCATGGTGGCGATTTTCTGGGCCTGAACTTCAGCCTTGTCGCGTCCACCGCCAATGATGCTGGGAGCTTCCAGATAAAACTCAGCCAGATCGGTGCGCGCTTCGGCGCTGTTGGGATCCAGGCGAACCGCGGTTTCAAATTCACTGTGAACCTTCTTGGCCAAGCCTGCTGCGGTCAAGAAACCTGCGTGGTCAGCCTTTTCCCCGTAAACCCGACCCAGCCAGAGATGGTATTGCGCGTTCCCGGGATCTACGGCAACAGCTTTCTCGCACGCCGAAATTCCGTTGTCCCAATCCGCGAGCGCGAAGTAGGCGCGACAAAGCAGGTTGTAGGACTCGGCGTCCTTGGGAGCGTTACTGATTCTGTGCTGCAGGGACACAATGGCATCGTCAACGCGGCCTTCAGCAAGGAGTTTGCTATCCGCGGAATCAGCTGCGGACAGGGAGGGCAGAAGTGCAATTAGAAACATGATCGAGAGTTTGTTAATTGAAAACATTTCCTAGTGAACCACCTTGACTGCTAAACCGTTGCGTAACGGTTTGGAATTGAGAGGACCCAGTGCGATCAGAGCGTTTTCCGGCAGCCCTCCGGCAACTTCCACCTGGGTGAGATTGGAAACGGAAGTTTGCAGGTAGGTCCGCTGCAGTTCATTATTCACAATTTGATACACGTAAGCTTTGCTGTCGTCCTGATGAACTGCCTCGCGAGGCACAGTGAGCACGTCGCGATGCTCCGCGGTAATAATTGTGACCCCAACATTGACGTTGGGGAGCAGTTTGAAATCCTTATTGTCAACGACGCAGGTAGTTTCGCCGACGTTGCGAGTCCCGTGCAGTTTTATGACAGCTGGGATCACGCTGACTATGCCTTCCCAGGTTCGGTCCGGCAATGCATCCCAGGTGACCTCGATCTTGTCGCCCGGCGCCAGGCGTCCGACATCGGGTTCGTCCACGAAGGCTCGCACCCGGACTTTGGAGAGATCGGCCTCCTGCAGGACCAGGTCGCCGGGATTGAGATAAGCGCCCTGCTGCACTGGCAGCGAATAGACGACCCCGTCAAACGGAGCCCGAATATTCAGCTGATTGAGCCTGTCTTCCGCTGCTGCAAAAGCAGCTTGGGCCTCTGATCTCTGGGCTTCGACTCGAGCGATTTCTGGCTGGGAGTAACGGTCCTTCTGCTTCTGCAGTAGAAGATTGAGATCCGCATTAGCTCGTTTGAGCTGGTCTTCCGCGTTTTTCACTTCGCCGGGAGAAGCCGCACCTTGCTGCCGGAGACGCCGCAACGCATCCAAGTTCCGCTGCGCGGTGTCGGAGTCGGTCCGGGCTTTCGTTATTTGCGATTCGAGAGTCAGGACTTCCTCGCGGTTTCCACCCTTCTGTATAGCGCTGAGATCGGCCTCAGCGGACCTAACTTGAGCCTGGGCGCGGGCCGCTTGGCTGCGGGCTTCCGTGTCGTTCAATTGCATCAGTAACTGTCCCTTCTTAACGTGATCACCCTCCCGCACCAGTATTTTGTTCACCGTGGTGCCGACGGGAGCATGGGCCTCGAAATTTTGCAGCGGCTCGACTTTGCCATTGGTCGAGACGACGCTCCGAATCGTGCCCCGCTGCGCAGTCACAGCCCGCACCGGCACGGCCGGCTCGCGAGACATGAATGATGCCAGGAACACTACCGCTGCGACGATTGCGATGGTCGTCAGGATCCAGCGGTGCCGAGCGATGAAATTGGCGTTACTGTTCGTCATCATCGGTGGTCAATGACATGCAAATGGCTGAATGCATAAATGTACCACCTGCTGCCTCTGGAAACTGCAGAAGGAACCTGTTGAATTAGATGCGCAAGTCCGGCGGATGAACCGTAAATCCTTAGAGAATTTGGCGGTTTGGTCCGATTGCTGGTTACAATATTGGCATGCCCAAACCGCCTCGCTACACGCCGGAACACGCCCATGCAGGGCTTGATTTCGTGTTTCCGGAGATCGAAACTTGGCCGAATCAGTTTGCGGGATATGAAATCGTGGTGGATGACCCGGAGTTCACCTCGGTCTGCCCGAAAACCGGATTACCTGATTTTGGCGTACTTACCATCCGCTATATGCCAGACAAGCGTTGTTTGGAATTGAAGTCGCTGAAAGAGTATTTGCAGGCTTACCGGAATCTGGGAATCTTTCAGGAAAACATCGTCAACCGGGTGTTGGAGGACGTGGTGCGGTGGGCGCGTCCGGTGTGGGCGGAAGTGAAGGGGGACTTCAGGCCACGGGGGGGCATATCGACAGTCGTGATCGCAAAGTGGCCAAGGGCGAAGCGCCGGAAATAGCGATTGCCACAAGTGCGCAGAAGTAACGCTCGGAGCCGAGAATTCAGGGGCCACCGGCCAGGAAGTGTCCGATCGTCTCATTCAAGAACTTTTCATCGGCGGGGTTGCTGCCCGCACCGGCCGTGTGCCCCCACAGCGACGGGATCGGCACCAGCGAAACTTTCGGCATGAACGCCGATTCATAACGCGCATCTCCCACTGGAAAATAAAGGTCCGTCTCCGAGGGCATATACAGGAACGGAACCTTAATCGAGCGCAGTGCGTTCTCGACATTCCCGTTGAACCCCGGTGTTGCGCCCACGTCGTGCCGCTCCCATGTGCGCATCTGCAGGATCAAGTCGTTCGCATCGGCGCCGGGGATGAAGTCCGTCCGGAAGTTGTGTACCAGTTGGTCGAATGTCATCCCGGGTTTTTCGGTCTCCCGCCACAACTCGCGACGCCACCATTCCTGCGAAAACAGCCATCCCGTCCAAACCATCGCGAACGCTTCCAACCCCTTGGTCGGAGGAGTCGAGTAATCGCCATTCTGGAAGGCGGCGTCGGCGGTCAGCGCGGCGATCTGTCCCTCCAGCCGCACGACTCCGTGGGGGTAGGTCTTCGCTGTTCCGCAGGTCGCTACAATGCGATCGGCAAAGGTCGGATAGCTTACGGCCCATTGAAAAGCCTGCTGCGCGCCCATGGAGAAGCCGATGATCGCGCGCAGATGTGTAATCTTGAGTTCTTCCGTAAGCAGCCGATGTACTGCCTCGACGTTGTCGCGAATGGTAGTGACCGGGAATCGCGGACCGTGGTAAGGCTCGGACGTGTTACTCGGGGATGAGGAGTGGCCGTTGCCAAACAGCTCCGTCGCGACCAGGAATAGTCCTCCAGTATCAAGCGCGTGTCCCGGCCCGATCAGCCATTCATAGCCGTGGAAGTCTGCCATGTAGTGGGAAGGCAGGAGCACTGCATTGTCCCGGGCTGCATTCAAATGTCCGTAGGTTCCGTAAATGATCCGCGCCTGGGTAAGGGTCACGCCGCTCTCGGTATGAAAGTTCGAAATGACGAACTCATGGCGTTCGCCGGTATCCGGTTTTTTCGCGGTGTCTTCAGCATTCAGGGTTTGTGAGAGCAGGAACGAACAAACTAACAGCGGCAGAATAAGTTTCTTCATGCTGAGATTCCCATAGGCGAGAATTCGGGCAGGCGAATCTTATCACTCTTGTAATGGGGCGCGAATCGTACGCCGTCGTGATATATTCCTTCGCCAAGTGACCCAGACGAAACTTTATCCCTGGACTGCGCTCACTCTGCTCACGGCGCTGAACCTGCTCAACTACATCGACCGCTCGGTGCTGTTTGCCGTACAGCCGCTGGTGCAGAGCGAATTCCATCTCACCAACATCCAGGTTGGATATCTGACGAGTGCCTTTCTCGGCTTCTACATGATTGCTGCGCCCTTTACCGGGCCGCTTGCTGACCGATATTCACGTAAGAAAATCATCATTCTGGGAGCGGTCTTCTGGAGCGCGCTTACGCTGCTGACCGCAGTCACCCACACTTATTGGGAACTGCTGGTCCGGCATACTCTGGTGGGTGTGGGGGAAGCGACCTTCGTTACTATTGCTCCGACTTTCGTCGCTGATCTTTTCCCAGAGAACAAACGCGGCCGCATCTTCGGAGTGTTTTATCTTGCGATCCCTGTGGGCACGGCGGCAGGTTATCTTTTGGGCGGTAAGCTTGGCCCTCACTTCGGGTGGCGGTTTCCGTTTTATATCGCGGCTTTTCCTGGCTTCCTGCTAGCTCTTTCTTTGTTGTTCATTCCGGAGCCACCTCGTGGTCAGTTCGACTCGTTGAAAGAAACTCCGGATCGCGCAACCCTGCGAGGCTTGGCACGAAACCCGGCATTTTGGACGGTCACGCTGGGAATGGCGGCCGGGACATTTTCGTTGGGCGGAATACAGGTGTGGATGCCGACCTTTCTTTCCCAGGCGCGCGGCTACACCCTGGAATCGGCAAATCTGATGTTTGGAAAGATCGTAGTGGTCGATGGCATTCTTGCGTCTTTAGCCGGAGGCTGGCTGGGAGACCGTCTGCTGCCTCGCATGAAGGGTTCGTACTATTTCGTGTCCGCAGTCAGCATGGGTCTCGGCGTGCCAGTCATGATCGTCGGCCTCTACGACAAAGGACCACTGATGGTGCCTGCAATCGCTGTCGCGGCATTTCTTCTATTGTTGAACACTTCGCCGCTCAACACGGCGCTGGTTAACTCCGTCGGGGCGCATATTCGAGCAACGGCGATCGCGACGAACATTTTTATCTTTCATCTGCTCGGCGACGTTCCTTCACCAACTCTCATGGGATACGTCGCCGACCGGCGCTCGCTTCAAGCTGCTTTCGTCCTGCCGGTCATCGCGATGGCGGTTTCTTCTGCCATACTGTTTTACGGCATGCGATTCGCTCCTCCAGTAAGAATCCAGAATGAGTCCGACACTTTGGACACTCAGTTGGCATGATCCAATTTCATTCGATCTACTTTCATTGGATTGCCGGCAGCATCCTCGGGCTGATCTGGCTTTCACGGCTGGTGGACGCCGCTCTAGGCATGCCCAAAGTAGCGGACATTTCACGGCCCGAATGGAATCGCAAACCCGCCACTCCCAAGGGAAATCCGCGCGTCAGCATCATTGTTCCGGCTCGTAATGAGGAAGAACACGTGGGGGCGGCCCTCACTACGCTGATGAAACTCGATTACGACAACTATGAAATCATTGCGATCAATGATCGCTCCACCGACCGCACAGGCGAAGTGATGGATCAAATTGCTTCCGCTCCGGAAGCCAGCGAACGCTTGCGGGTTTTTCATGTGAGCGAATTACCGGCGGGCTGGCTGGGGAAAGCGCACGCTATGTGGAGCGCGGCCAATCAGGCCAGTGGCGACTGGCTGCTGTTTACCGATGCCGACGTACTATTCCGGCTTGACGTGCTGGTCCGCGCCCTCGCCTACGCGGAGGCCGAGTCCGCAGACCATCTGGTCTTATTTCCACGCATGATCATGAATAGTCCTGGCGAACGGATGATGATTGCGTTCTTCCAAACGCTTTTCGTTTTCGGTCATCGCCCCTGGAAGGTGGCCGATCCCAAGACCAAAGACCACATGGGAGTGGGCGCGTTCAACCTAGTCCGACGCCGCGTGTACGACGCCGTAGGCGGATACAAATCGCTGCGTTTCGAAGTGCTGGACGACATGAAGTTGGGCAAGATCGTGAAGAATGCCGGATACGCCCAACGTAACGTCTACGGTGCAGACTTGATTTCGCTGCGCTGGGCGAAAGGCGCGATGGGGGTGGTAGACAATCTCACCAAGAACTTCTTTGCCATCCTATCGTTCCAGTGGTGGCGCGGACTGCTGTCAGCTTTCGCACTGGGGTTCCTGAACCTGATGCCGTTTCTCGGAATCTGGTTTGCCCACGGGTGGGAGCGACTGCCGTACGCTGTGGCACTCGCGTCCATGTTTGGCATTTATGTTGGGATGTCGCGGGAGTCGGACGTTCCAGCCTATTATTTCGCGCTGCATCCCATCAGCACGGCTTTATTCGTTTACACTGTGCTTCGTTCAATGTGGCTGACTCTGACGCGTGGCGGGGTGGTCTGGCGGGGCACGTTCTATCCCTTAGAGGATCTGAGAAAAGGGATGGTGTAACAGGCTGCGGAAGCTCGGTGCTGCAGAATCCGCAGGTTCACCGCACTTCCGTCATCCCTCAACTCCACAGCAAATTATGGAGGAGGACTCTCGGCCGAACCCGAATCGGGCGGGATGTCGATCGGGACCTTCGCCGGCTGCCTTTTCTTTGAGGTGGTGTAAGCGGGCTTAGGCAGACTGAAACTGCCCGCGCTGTAGCGGCCCTTCTTCTCCACATCGTAGTTCTTGGGCAGCGGCGGAATCCGCAAGCCCTCTCCGCCGAGTTGCCGCAGTTGTTGGAGAATAATCTCAGCCCGTCCGTCGTACTCTTTCACCGGGCCGTGCACCTCGATCACTCTATTCTGCAACTGACTAACGTCGCCGATGCGTTTTAGATCGTGGGCAAAAACCACTACGGTGAACGGACACACCATGGAATCCTGGCAAAAATCGAAAAATGTGACGCCCCTGCTGCCGTGTTTAACCCGAACGACCTTGCCGGTGACACATTGGTCTTCACCCACGTGCTGCCGAGCTTCGCTAATAGGAATGCAGTCTCCAGCAACCGAGCACGTGGGGAAGAGCAACACTAACAGCAGGAGTCCATGGAGGGACGGCGCAAATAGTGCGCAGCGAAGTTGTATTGGGGAAGTGAGCACTAAAACCTGCGGAGAGCAAGAGACACCCTGTACGTGACGATTGTATGGCGTGCAGAGCAAGGGAAAGAGCGAGTCCGCTAAAAAAAGGCTGGATTTTCCCGAAACAGAAAAAGGCATACAAAGGGCCGGTCTGGGTTGGGCCGGCCCTCGGCACCATGATTAGAGGCGGAACGTCTTTAGCTGAACGCCTTCACCGCGCTGGCTTCGTCGTCTCTTACGTCGAAGACGGTGTAGAGCTTGGTGATCTGTAGCAGGTCGTGTACTTTCTTGGTGAGGTTCAGCAGTTTGAGTTCGCCGCCCTGATTGCGAACCGTGGTAAAGGCGCTGACCAGCTCCCCGATGCCTGAGCTGTCAATGTAGGTGACTTCGCCAAGGTTGAGCAGAATCTTCTTCTGGCCCTTGGAAAGCAGTTCGCGCACCGTGTCGCGCAGGATCACGCTGCCCTCACCAAGCGTGATACGGCCACTGCAATCCACGATGGTGACGCCATCAACCTGACGAGTACTGGTCTTCATGGTCACTGAGAAGCCTCCTTGACGCCCGCGGATGGTCCGTGGACGTGTTTTACGAGTTTAATTTCGGTGCCCGTCTGGGAGGGGTGGATTTGCACCTCGTCCATGAACGAGCGGATAAGAAAAATTCCCCTTCCCGAAGTCTTCAAAAGGTTCTCCGGAGCCAGGGGATCGGGAATCTTGGCCAGGTCTAACCCCTTGCCCTGGTCACGAATGGTGATGACCAGATCGCTGGCGGTCCGTTCGAAGTCGAGTTTGACCTTTTTGTCTGGATCATACGCGTTGCCGTGAAGTACGGCATTCACCGCCGCTTCGCGCACCGCCATGGAGATCTGCATGACCACGTCTTCGTCGAATCCGCTTTCAGCCGCGATTCGGCTCGCTGTTTGCTCGGCGCTATCGACGGTCTCCAGCGTCGAATCGAGCGTATAGGAGACCCGGAGTTCGGTCATGGCAAAGTGTTTGTGAACCAGCCCGCAGATCCGAAACATCCGCCGGCCCGGGTTGGTCACGCCGCGCCCTCGCTTCGCGCAGCCAAAAAGCCCCCGATCAGCGGATTGGGTAGTTTGCCCTGCTCCTCTGGAAATGTCAACGCGCGGATTATACGCTTCGATTTTGGGTTCCCGGGATATGCCAAACTTACATTAGACACCAGGGGCCAGAAAAACCGATAAAACCGTTCTGGCTTCCTGTCCCGCAGTTGAGTATCCTCACAGAGCGATGTCCACACTGGCGCTTACCGAGTTACTGGGCCTGCCTGTATTTGAGCCGAGCGGAGGGCGATGTGGGCGTGTGCGGGAACTGGCGGTTGCGCCGCAAGAGGATCGAGCGCGCATCGCTGTGCTAATTGTTCGAACCAAGTCGGGCGATCGCGTGATGCCTTTCAGTGCGGTGAACTCGATGAATGGCGGCGTGCGCATTGATAGTGCGGCTTCGGCGTGGCCGATTGCGGATGGGTCAGAAGGTCTATTTCTGCTCGCGCGCGACCTGCTTGACCAGCAGATCATTGATGTCCACGGACGGAAGGTGGTTCGCGTCAACGACGTGGAACTTTACCAGGACCTCAGCAACCGGCATCCGATGCTGCGGGTAGGTTCGGTAGATGTAGGCGCACGGGGCGCTGTTCGACGCCTGCTCAAGGGTGTGGTTCCGGTGGCTGCGCTACGGGCATTGCTGCGGCAGATTCCAGAACGGCCAATTCCCTGGGACTTTGTGGATCTGATCGAAACTGATCCCGCCCGCCGCGTGAAGCTGAAGATCTCCCACGAGCGCCTGGCCCGCCTGCATCCGGCCGACATTGCCGACATTGTCGAGGACCTTGCTCCTGACGAGCGCGAAGCGGTGTTTGAAACCCTGGACGAGGAAGTTGCCGCCGAGGCATTGGAAGAAGTTGATCCCAAGGTGCAGAAGGCGATTGTAGAGTCGCTGGATTCCGACCGCGCCGCTGACATCGTCGAGGAGATGGATCCGGACGCGGCGGCCGACCTGCTGGCCGACCTGAATGAGGACCACACCTCGGAAATCCTGCAGGAAATGGCTCCGAAAGAGCGCAAGGAGATGGTCGAACTCCTCGAGTTCAAAGAGAACACCGCCGCGGGCCGAATGAACACCGAGTATATGGCGTTGGATGTCGGCGCCACGGCTCACGATGCGGTCGAAGCTTTGCGCCGGTTTGAAGGGGGTATTGAAACCGTGAGTACGATTTATCTGATCGACTCGCATGGCACCCTGGCTGGCGCAGTGCCGTTGGCCAAGTTGGTGCTCGCCTCCCCGGAAACGCCGCTGCTTTCTCTTACCCAGGAGCCGCTGATCTCGTGCCGAGAGGATGCGGGCGAAAAGGAGTACGCGGAACTATTCGACAAGTACAACCTTCTCACTTTGCCCGTGATCGACGATCATAATAAGTTGACTGGAGTGATCACGTCTGACGATGTAATTAGCCTGCTGCGAGCCAAACTTTAAGCAACTTGATTCACTCATCCAATCGTCTCCGTTTGGGCTAGTGTCACGGCAGGCGACAGTCTACCGATAACCGCGCTTTGTTGATATCCGTATTAGCGGGTCACTGTTAGCAGGTAAAAACTAAGCAGGCTTCTCAGCGGACCGCCTTCTTATCGTAAGCCGAGGGACGAGCGCTGCGGGGAGGACGTTTGACCCCAGCTCGTAGTTGCCGTATGTCAATCTTCAATTCGGAGATGGTGCGGCTTAGAGTATTGCGATGCATTCCCAGTTGGCGAGCGGCCCGGCATTGATTTCCACTGTTTTCCTGGAGCACCGTCAGGATGAAGCGCTTCTTGAATTCGCGTACCGCCTCGGAATAAAGAATATTGCTCTTGTACATCTGCAGGATGAGTGCTTCGAGCTGATCTCTCACGGGCATCCCTCTTTCCTTCGAAAAGCTGCCATCGCGCTTTTCGCTGTTTGCCAGATTTCGTTTCGACGCCGCAGACGTGTGGTTACTTGTGTTGCTGTTCACGGTGCAGCAAATCGAGTCCTTGATAAAAGCGCTCCCGTAGCTCCGACGGTGCCACCCAAATGGCGGCACGTCCTACAACCAGGAAATACGGCGCCAGTTCCGAACCTTCCAACATTGTTGACGTAGGCATGAACGCAGCCATGCTCATCAGGATGACTGCCACGATCAAACTTCCGCGCAGTAAGCCCAGCGCTCCGCCTAAAATCCGGTCGACAAAACTGAGTCCAGCCTCTTTTATGATATGGCGAGTGATCCGCCCAGCGATTCCGGCGAGGATCAGTACCGCCAAGAAAATAATCAGAAAAGCCGCGATTTCGCCCAACCACACAGACTTCAGATGAGGCTCAAACCGCGCTGCCAGCCGCTGGTAATTCCACGCTGCCAGCAGATACCCAAAAATCAAGCCCGCAATCCCAAATGCCTCGTGAAAGAAGCCAGAGATCGACGCCTGAACCACCGAGACCACAATTACAGCCACGATGACCCAATCAGCTCCCGTCATCGTGTTCGCCAAATGACTGGCTCGCTAAACATCCAGCTCGTGTCCGGTGAGCTGGTGGAAAGCCTCCAAGTATTTCTCGCTGGTCTGACGTGCCACTTCCGCGGGGAGGGCGGGTGCTGGCGGTTGCTTGTTCCAGCGAAGTTGCTCAAGGTAATCACGAACATATTGCTTGTCGTAAGATTCTTGCGCCCGGCCCGCCTGGTACTTGTCCGCGGGCCAGAAACGAGACGAGTCGGGAGTAAGCACCTCGTCCGCGAGGGTAATGCCCTTGGACGTCATCCCGAACTCAAACTTGGTGTCAGCAATGATGATGCCCTTTTGCAGTGCGTAATCCGCCGCCTTGCTGTAAATTCTTAAACTCAGGTCCCGGAGTTGACTGCCTAACTCGACTCCCACGATGCGCGTCATCTCATCGAACGGAATATTCTCGTCGTGCCCAGTCGTTGCCTTGGTGGCCGGAGTAAAGATGGGTTGAGGCAGCTTGCCTGACTCCTTGAGTCCCGCGGGAAGTTCTATTCCGCAGACGCGGCCGCTGGTTTTGTATTCCTTCCATGCCGATCCCGAAATATATCCTCGAACCACGCACTCGACCGGGATCATTTCCGCGCGCATCACCATCATGGACCGCCCATGCAGTTGGTCGGCATACTTCTGCGCCGTTGCGGGATATCGTTTCACATCGGCGGTGACGACATGGTTGGGCACGAGGTTGTGCAGGAAATCGAACCAGAAGAGCGAAATCTGGGTCAGTACGCGTCCTTTATGGGGAATGCCAGTGGCCAGCACATAGTCAAAAGCAGAGATGCGATCGGTCGCGACGAATAGAAGATGTTCACTATCGAGCTCGTACACATCGCGGACTTTACCGCTGGCATGGAGTTTGAGTTCGGGGAAAGCGGTGCGAAGCAAGACGGAGTCGAGAAGCTGGGGGCTCATGTTGGAATTTTACAGTTAGAAAACGTCGCGTATTCTATCCTGTCAGAAATATTTGTCAACGACTTAAGTTCCGGTCGAACACCGAGCGCACGCATTCCCTTGAAAGACAAAGTGTTGACCTTGGTGTGCGGCGTGAGATCGGGCCTCTAGTGCGGTTTTTCGGTCGTGGCGATTTGTGGAAAAGCTGAGGAAAGCAGAGGATAACTGGGCATGCCAGAAAACTCAGTTGAGTCGCAACCAGTTACGCTCGCTGCTACGCAGTTGCCCCAAAGCGCACCGAAACCAACTTGGAAACGCCAGGTTCCTGCATGGTGACGCC
>CAWGBX010000015.1:0-166079 GCA_963820925.1 uncultured Acidobacteriota bacterium | reverse complement strand
TTTTATCGCCAGAGAGCCTGCCCTCCTTGCACGACGAAGTCAAAAGGATAGCCCGAGCCATACGGCTGGGCCACCATGAACCCCAGTTCCGTCGCTTCGTGCACAAAAGCCACTTCGCCAAGATCACCTTGCTGGCGGCTCTGCAGCCCGCGTTGGCGGTCCACTTTCAGAACAGGGATCTCCTCAGACGCTGGAATGTGTCTGCGGGGAACGCCCCTGTCTTTGCGCATGGATGCTGAAAGATGTCCTTGAAAAAGAGGCTGGCGGGAAAAAGAAAAGGCGCAAGCTCGGGAGCCTGCGCCAACCTGTGCCTCTATTTCCAGAATAACAAATCCGAGGGGTTAACTATGACATGCTTTTCAGATTTATTTTGTGTGTTGAATCAGCGACTCGAGAGAATTGGGTAGTCTAGGGGGCTTGACAAGATTTTTGGGAAAGCCGCTTGTGCGGAACTGTCCCGTCTGCCCCTGGTTTTTCCTTCCCTCGGGTATGCTTATGGGAACAGACCATGCACCCTTGGGCAACGCGCACGCGCGTCATCGGGTAGGGATGAGCGGGAAACCATGAAGATACAAGGGAGACAGAATGAGATATGCGCAGTGCCTTGGGCTAGTGATGGCGCTGGTTCTTATATTGGCGTGCGGGAGTTCCGCCCCGAAGACCGTGAACGGTCCATGGCAGTTCACACTTACGTCGACTGCTTCTCCAGGTGTTAGCTTTACCGGCAGTACTACGCTGGGACCGAGCGGAATCGGGATTGCCGGGACGGTGAGCTTTACAAACAACCCATGCGCCACGAGTGGGTTGCTTGCCGGCGCGATCAGCGGACCGAATGTTTTGTTTCAGATCACAGAAGGCGATCAAGTGCTTTCTCTGACGGGGACTGTCGATTCCTCGTATACAGCGATGTCAGGGACATATACAGCGACTGCGGGCGGATGCACGAATGGGGACACGGGTTCGTGGATCGCAACTTCGGGCTAGGGGCGAGAGCAAGCCGCGTTCACTTTGGTCAACCCAGGTCTGGAAAGCCGCGAGACCCCTGGGGCACCCGTGTCTTTGAGAGTGATTGCCCCATGGTATACTTTTAAGTCGCCTGCTGTGTTTTCGAGGCAAATCCCGAGGGTAATTCTGTGATCTCCTCTACGGGCGCGTCCTTTACAGTTAGAATCAGCGGAATCAAGATCAGCTCAATCAGAGTTTATTAAACACGAGGTATTTCTATGTCCGGGCACTCAAAATGGGCCACAATCAAGCATAAGAAGGGCGCACTCGACGCCAAGCGCGGCAAGATTTTTACCCGTCTGATCAAGGAAATTTCGATTGCCGCCAAGAATGGCGGCGGAGATCCTGACACCAACCCGCGTTTGCGCGGAGCCATCCTGGCTGCCAAGGCGGAGAACATGCCCCAGGACAACATCAAGCGGGCGATTCAGCGCGGCACGGGGGAATTGCCGGGTGCGACCTACGAAGAGTTCTCGCTTGAAGGTTATGGCCCTGGCGGCGTAGCCGTTCTGCTCGATATCAATACCGATAATCGCAATCGCACGGTCAGCGAGATCCGCCACGTCTTTGGGAAAAATGGCGGCAATATGGCGGATGCTGGGGCAGTGTCGTACATGTTCCATAAGAAGGGCGATATCGTAATCCCGAAGTCGGCCGTTAAGGAAGATGACCTGATGGCCGTGGTACTCGATGCCGGCGCCGAGGACTTGCGCGACGATGGCGACAACTGGGAAGTCCTGTGCGAGCCTTCAGCTTACGAGACCGTCCTGGAAGCGGTGAAGAAGGCTGGCATTGAGCCTACATCTTCCAGCGTGAGCATGATCCCGCAAAATTACATTAAGCTGGAGGGCGCGGCGGCCAGCACGATGATTCGACTGATGGAAGCCTTCGAAGAGCACGACGACGTGCAGAACGTACACTCCAACTTCGATATCGATCAGAAACTGCTGGAAGAGGTTGCTGGCTAGAGGCTTTCGATCCTGGAAAGAGACCAACCCATTTTGGTGACCGGCGGAGCCGGCTTCGTCGGCTCCAATTTCATTTTGCGATGGCTCGCGACCGAAAGCACTCCGGTTGTGAACCTCGATAAGCTTACCTATGCCGGTAATCTCGGCAATCTCATTAAGATTTCTACTGATCCGCGCTACAGCTTCGTACACGGAGATATCGCTGACCGAAAGCTTGTCAGCGACCTCTTGGAGCGACGCCGTCCGATCGCGGTTGTGCACTTTGCGGCAGAGAGTCACGTGGACCGCTCCATCCATGGGCCGGATGACTTCGTGCGCACAAATGTAAATGGGACCTTCAGCCTGCTGGAGGAAGCGCGGGCTTATTGGACGGAGTTGAGCCAAGAAGAGAAGGGAAAGTTTCGCTTCCTTCATGTTTCGACCGACGAGGTCTACGGATCGCTGGGGCCCAAGGACGCACCGTTTTCGGAGACGACTCCGTACTGTCCCAATAGCCCGTACTCGGCGACCAAGGCGGCTTCGGACCACCTGGTCCGCGCCTATCATCACACGTATGGGATGCCTGTCCTCACTACCAACTGCTCGAACAATTATGGGCCGTATCAGTTTCCTGAAAAACTGATTCCGCTGACGATTCTGAATGCCATGAACGGCAAGGCAATCCCGGTGTATGGCGACGGGCAGAGTGTCCGCGACTGGTTGTATGTGGCGGATCACTGCGATGCCATCCGGACTGTTCTTGCTGGCGGCCGAATCGGTGAAACCTACAATGTGGGAGGGCGAAACGAGAAGCCGAACCTTGAGATCGTGCACAGCATCTGCGCAATTCTCGACGAGTTGCGGCCCGACGATCCCGTTGTCCCTCACAGCAAGCTGATTACCTACGTCCAGGATCGTCCTGGCCATGACCGGCGGTATGCCATGGATACGCGCAAGATTGAGCGCGAGCTGAGCTGGCGACCGCGGGAGACGTTTGAGACTGGGATTCGCAAGACGGTCGAGTGGTATTTGGCCAACGAAGCATGGATTCGAGAAGTTACGACTGGGCATTATCGCGAGTGGATTGCGACGCAATACTCGGTGTGACTTTTCTGTCTTGAATGCAAAAGAACAAATAGCAGACGACGAATGCCAACTCACGATTCCACGCGAAGTTCTCCTTACAAGGGCATCATTTTAGCGGGCGGGTCGGGCACGCGGCTTTATCCCGTGACCCATGCGGTGTGCAAGAGCCTGCTGCCGATTTACGACAAACCAATGATTTATTACCCGCTATCCACGCTGATGCTGGCGGGGATCCGGGACATTTTGCTCATCTCGACGCCAGAGGACGTGCCGCGGTTCCAGCAGTTTCTGGGCGACGGATCGCGCTTCGGCCTGAACTTTCAATATGTGGTGCAGCCGCGCCCGGAGGGCATCGCGCAGGCGTTTCTGGTGGGCGAGAAGTTTATCGGTTCCTCCTGTTGCGCCCTGGTACTCGGCGACAACATATTTTACGGACACGACCTGGTGAAGTGTGTGCAGGAAGCAGGGAAGAAAACGGAAGGGGCGCGGGTGTTCGCGTACCCAGTGCAGGATCCGGAACGTTATGGAGTCGTTGAGTTCGATTCCGACGGAAAAGCGTTGAGCCTGGAGGAAAAGCCGAAAGCCCCGAAATCGCGCTACGCCGTCACTGGACTTTATTTTTACGATAACCAGGTGGTCGACATCGCGAAATCGCTAAAGCCCTCTGCCCGCGGCGAACTGGAAATCACCGACGTCAACAAGCAATACATGAAACAGAAACAATTGGATGTGGTGGTGATGGGCCGAGGCATGGCATGGTTGGATACCGGAACGCACGAGTCCATGCTGGAGGCGTCTTTATTTATTCAGACCATCGAAACTCGCCAGGGGCTCATGGTTGCGTGTCCGGAAGAAATTGCATACCGGCTGGGATATGTCGGCGCCGAGCAGCTTGAGGCTACGGCATCTTCCATGAAGAACAATCGCTATGGCGCGTACTTGTTGCAATTGCTGAAAGAGAAAGTGTTCTGACATTCTCGGAAAAGGCAATCTGGACAGAGTCGCTCTCGTTCAATCCATCACTTCTGAATCACACCTACGGAATCGTGGCGGTCGCCTGGTTCGAGTACGCGCTCTCCGCATTACTGGAATCAACGGCCGTAGTCACGTAATCGTAGGTCTGTCCGCTTTGGACGGAGGCATCGCTGTAGCTGGTAGCAGCGTCTACCGATGTATTGATCTTTGTATAGGAGCCGCTTGATCCGACGCGGCGATAGACGTTGTAGCCGATCACTTGCGAGCTGCTCGGGTCCCATGAAAGCGCCACGCTGTGCTGGGACTGCTGCGTGCCGCTTCCTGCCAGAGTTTCGGTGGTTGGGGAGTTAATCGCATTGCTGTCAAAGACGACGCTGCCGGGCGTACTTCCGGCGGTCTGCGGAGCGAAAGTGACCTTGAAGGGGACATTCTGTCCAGCTGCCACCGTAACCGGGAAGGTGATCCCACTGAGCGAGTATCCCTGACCATTCCAGGCTGCGGAAGTAACCGTAATGTCGGAACTTCCTGCGGTCAACGTCCCCTGCTGGACCGAGTTACTGCCCACCGCCACGTTCCCAAAACTCATGGTCGTGGGAGCCACCGCGAGCTGCCCGGCCTCCGCACCACCGCCCGGAGGGGCTTGTTTAGAAGAAGAGGAAACGCCTTGGCAACCGATAAGCGCAAGAACTACAGGCACTGCCAGAAGGCAGCCGAGATGGCGCAAACGGAATGGGCTAGATCCTTTCTTCACTGCACAATTATCCGAACAGATCTCCCCATCCGTCTAGAGGCCCCACAGCCCTGACCTATGGCAGCCTTTTGCTCACTACTTTGGTAACCCCGTTTGCGGCCTGGCTAGTTTCGCATGGCTTGCGACGTTTTCCAAGTACGGTACGTAACCATGTGTCTTAGTCCGCAGGCGATATAGGGAAGTGGTTGCGGTAATGTAGAGGGTGCTGTAATCGTTGTCTCCCCATGCCAGGTTGGCAGGCTGCTCAGGCATCACGATCGTGCCCAGATGCTTGCCGTTGGCGTCCCAGACCCAAATGCCCTTTGGTCCGGTGACAAACAGATTCCCATTCTTGTCGACCTTTATTCCATCCGGCACGCCGTCGTCTTTTTGGCCGGGTTCCTCGCCGAAAACCCGCCCGTTTGCAAGCGTGCCATCAGCGGCAACGTCGTACACCAGAATGTTTCGCTTCTCGTCGTCATCGACGTAGAAACGTTTGCCGTCGGGAGAAAAGGCGAGGCCGTTGGGCTGCGCCAGATCTTTGGTGAGCAGCCTCAGGTCGCCGTTGCCATCCAGTCGATAGACGCCTTGGAATGGGATTTCCTGCTTTTCGCCCGCGACCAGGTCTAGCGTCGGATCGGTGAAATAGAGGGATCCATCCGGCCCGACGATAACGTCATTGGGACTGTTGAGTTTCTTGCCCTGGTAGTGATCGGCCAGAATTTTGTATTTTCCATCGGGAGTCACTGCGATAATGGCGCGCAAAACGCTCGCGCAGTCGATCAGGCGACGCTGGTGGTCGAAGGTATTGCCATCGGGATCGCCCAGCGCGATCACTACTTCTTTCTTGCCGTTGGGATAGACGCGGAAGATTTTGTTGAGAGTCTCATCGCTCACATAAAGGAATCCTTTTGGGTCCCAAACCGGACCTTCTGTAAATCCGAAACCCGTGGCCACAACACTGAGCTTTGAATTGCGATCCAGGAGGTTCCAAAAATCCGGGGACACGGCTTGCAGCTCAAATTCTCGCGAGGGGCCAGCATTTACAACGGTTCGCGTGTTGAATGCAATCAGGAGTAGAGCTGCCAGGACGCAACCGCACGTGATAGTCACTCTTTGATTCACGAATGCATCTCTTTTTCTGAGCCGGATTGATGTTTCAACCGACGACGCTGGTCTCTATTCATCGACTTTCCCCGCAGGTTCTGGTTTGTTTTTCTTTGCGGAACTGATCAGATAACTCACGAGATCATCCAAATCCCTAGCGTTGAGGGTTGAACCATAGTCGGAGGGCATGAGGGATTGCGAGTCGTGTTCCATGCGCTCGATATCTGACTTCAGGAAAAAATGAAATGTCCCGTCGAGCGACTGTAACTGCAGAGAGAAGTTATCTTCGTTGCGTATTCGGCCAGTATATTGTTGACCAGCGCGAGTGACGACAACCGTGCTGCGTGCTTGCTGGTCGGCGATTTGAGTGGGCCGTGTGATCGCACTTCGAATCTCCTCTACCGAATGGGTGCGCCCGTAGTCGGACAAATCAGAGGCAATAAATCCACCGCTGCCCGCGAGCATATGGCACCCGGAACAGCCAGCCTCGCCATAGAATACTGTCTTTCCGCGAACCGGATTGCCGGGGAGTGGAACCATTTCGTTTGTCCCCTGGAGAGTACGCAGGTAGGCGACGACTGCTTTGACATCGGAAATTGCCAATGAATGGAAGGCTGGCATTCCTGTCCCCGGGATGCCTTCCTGAACGATGCGCATGAGTTCTGCGTCCGAGAGTCGCTGTACTTCACGTTTTTGGGCGATGTTTGGCGCTCGCTCGCTACCTCGGCCATCCAGCCCGTGACAACCGGCGCAAGTGGAAGCAAAAACCTTTTGCCCCTCGGTGTTCGCCGAATTGAATCGTGGCTTCGCGCGCACGGATTGCTGTGCCACTGATTGCGACCAGGGAGCAAGGCAGGCACTGATCGTAGCTAACGCAGGTAAAAGGAACAGAAATAGTCGCTTGTGAATATGACTGCTCCTTCTTGAAATACGCCCTGCGGGCTTCTGCCTTCGCTAATCTTGACCCGGTCTTGGCCAAAACCCTAGAAAAAGAACTTAGCTCCCACTTGCATAATTCGTGGGTCGCGCGCATTGGTCACCACGCCAAACGAGGAGTTGATCTCACCCGTGGGATTCATGAACTGTGCATGATTGAAGAGATTGAATGCCTCAAAGCGCAACTGCAGTTCCTTGGATTCGGTGATCTTGGTCGTCTTCAGCAGCGCCATATTCCAGTTATTGAGGCCGGGCCCATGAAAGAAGCGACGCGAAGAATTTCCGAATTGCCCAAGCTGCTCGTTGCTGAAGAGGGAAGTGTTGAAGTATGTGCCGCCCTTGCGTGGATTGGTATTGGCCAGGACGTGTCCGCCGGAAAAATTCGGAACGTCAACCGGAATTGCGTTCGCTCCGATTAGCGAATTGTCGTCATTTTCACTCATTGTGATTGGCAGCCCGGTAGCGAAATTCGTCACCCCCGACAGACTCCACCCGCCGACCACCCTTTTGGCCCAGCCTGCGGTGACGTATTTGTCGAACGGCATCAGCCAGTTGTAGCTGAAGACGAAGTTGTGCATCACGTCGAAATTGCAGAGGGAAATACTAAGGGCTGGGTTAAACGGGTTCGTGGAGTCCTGCAGGCCGGATGCGTTGTCCATGCACTTGCTGTAGGTGTACCCGGCGAGAAAGCTTAGCGAACTGCTGGTGTGGCTGAGGCTGGCCTGGAACGAGTTGTAGTGGGAGTTCGCTATGGTGGAGACGAAAGGATTGGTATCAAAGAGCGGCCCAAGTGGCCGAACGGCGGTAATCGTCTGTCCCGTCGCGGTAACCCATGGAGTGCTGGTTCCAATACTTTCACCGTTCGGTCCGACAGTCACCTGGAAGGGCGGGGTCTCGCTGAAGGGACCGCACGGACCGGCGAAGTTTGGATTGAGGTTAGCCTGATCGTTCAGGAACAAGCACGCGGCCGGGTTGGCGGGGTTGGCCTCGATGGATGTAACCAACCGGTGGCCTTCGTTTCCCACATAGCTGGCGGTAAGCACAGTGTTCGCCCCAAACTGGCGCTGGATGGAGAGCTCGTAGTTCTCGGAATAAGGCAGCTTGTTTTGGTGATCGAAAGAGAAATCGTAGGAGAGGGGCTCGACTTGCGCCCAGGGGAACGTTGTGTCGGGGTTCGACGGAGAAATGTTGGTCGGAGGATAGGGAAACGGGAAGCGCTGCCCTACGCTGGCGCCGCTCGAACGGGTTAGGTAAGGGGATTCGAGAATCGGCGGGGCGGCGCTGCCGTAATAAAGCCCGTAGGGCGGATCGCCGACTTCGAGGAATTGCGAGAGATCCTCGACCGAGCTGTAATACAAGCCAAAGCCGGCTCGAATGCTGGTTTTGGCGTCCGGAGAATAGGCGAAGCCACCAGACGGGGCGAGAAGTTGTGCCACTGAGTGGGCGCCAGGGTTCGAGGAACACCGGGATCGCCGGCCACAACATAGCCCGGAGGCGCGCCCGGGAACTTTACTGACTGCTTGCCCGGGATAATCGTCTCGATTTTGTTTTGCGTGTCGTACCACGGCATGCTGGCTTCCCAGCGCAAGCCGTAGTTGAATACGAGGTTGGAAGTCACGCGCCAGCTATCCTGTCCATAGAGCGAGTAATACTTGCTGCGGGAATCGAGGATTTGTGGGCTGGCTTGCGTCAAGCTATCGGGAGCGCCAATGAGAAAATCGGCAAAGTCGATGCCGGTCTCAGAGCCCGAGAAACCGTACTGGCCGTTTTCTGCGGCGAGATTCCTTTCGTTAATCTGGTCGTAGTGGAACTGCCCACCGAATTTCAGCGAGTGCGTTCCCATCACACGGGTGAAATTATCGAGCCATTGAAAAGAGTTGTTGTACTGCCGGGTGCTGACCTGTGGAACGCCGATTTGAAAATTGTTAAAGACAAAATATGGCACGCCTTCCAGACTGGGCGCGATGGGACTGATTCCGCCGGTGGTGCCGTTCCAAGGCGTGACGAAACCTAAGTTAGCCAGGCTATATGCTGATCCCACTCCGCCCGAAGGGTTTGTCAAGGCAATTGTATTCCGAACGTAGCTGAAGCGGAATTCGTTTACGGCAAAAGCGCCGAAATTCTTGGTATCGCCCAAATTCACCAACTGGGCGCGTCCGCCAGTGCTGGCGTAATAGGCGAAATTGGAAGCAGGAACGTTTGCGCCGCCGTTTGGAGTCGGCGAATTCAGCAAATAGTTGTCAATGAAGTAATAGGCAAAAAGGTTCCCGAAGCGGGTATTTTGATCGATGCGAATTCCACCCTTATCGTCGCTCAGTTTTTGCGCGTAAGAGGAGGTCTCGAAGAAGTTGTTGGGCGCGTTCGGTTGCGGAATGAGGCCCAGTTTTAGCACGTTCACGGCTACAGGCGACCAGGCATTCTGCGGGATGACGGCATTAGGAAACACGCAGCCGGTGTTGGGATCGTTGCTCGTGCATCCGGGAGAATAATAGGGTTCGTTTGGCACAACCGCGTACCCTAGCCGCTGTGAAAGGATCGAGGACCAGGGGTTGGGGTTAGCGGCGGAGGGGGAGTCGCTTTGTACGACGCCAGCAAGCGAATCTGCCGAATCGGAGAAGTTGCCGGTAAAGTTTGCGGGCGAGGGCATTTGAACGTTTATGGTCGGGGCCTGATTCTGGCGCCAGCCCTGATAGTCGACGAAGAAGAAAGTTTTGTCCTTCTTGATTGGACCGCCGAAGGTGCCTCCAAACTGGTTTTGTTGAAAGACCGGAGTTTTGTCCGTGGGCAGAGAGTAGTAATTCTTGGCATCGAGTACGGTGTTGCGAAGGAATTCAAATCCGCTTCCGTGAAACTGATTGGTTCCGGATTTGGTGACGACATTGATTTGTCCGCCGCTGTAGTTTCCATATTCGGCGTCGAAATTGTTGGTGATGATTCGGAACTCTGAAATCGAATCCAGGTTCGGAATAATTGCGGCTCCGTTGTTCTTGCCTTCCTCGACGTTCGATCCGTTTACCATGAAGCCGTTGGCGGTTTCGCGCTGGCCGTTCACGGACTGGTTGCCGGCGTTCAGGGTGCCATCGACTGCGCGGTCACTGATGCCCCCAGTTCCGGTGTCGACCGCGCTGTACGGAGAAACGCCGGGCTGCAGAGCCAGCAGGTCGGTGTAGGACCTGCCGTTCAGAGGGACCGCGGTCATGGTCTTGCCGGTGATCACTTCGCCCATCTGGGTGCTTTCCGACTCCACGTGGACGGCGTCAGTTCTGACCTCGATCTTCTCGTTGATGGTGCCCACGGAAAGAGTGGCGTCAACGCGGAGGGCCGAGTTGGCGTTGATCACGATCCCGGTCTGGGTGAAGGTCTTGAATCCGATCTGGGTCACCTCCAAGTCGTAAGTGCCGACGGGCAGGGCGGGGAGACTGTAAAAACCTTTCGCGTCGGTGGTGACCGTGGCTTGGACTCCGGTCTGCGTATCGGTTGCTATTACTTTGGCTCCTGCAACCACTGCACCGCTCGGATCCGTCACGAGCCCTGAAATGCTGCCGGCGATGCTGGCCCAGGTGAGTCCGATTGCCAGGAATAGGAACAGAAACGGTAAGACGCTTGCGCGCTGACGATTACGCATACCCTGACCTCCTGTCAGACGAATACACTGCCAGACTTAATATCTCTCATCTGGTGAAAGTGGCTCTCGAAGTTTTGAAAGCAATCTTCTATCTGAAACGACGGTTTATCTCAATTGTGGTAGCAATGTCAATAACTTCTTGCACGAATTAAAACGTTTTAGCAGCGGATAACTTCTACGCCCGTAAGGAAGCCAGACGCTGGTTTATCCTACGAACGGTGCTGCCGCTCACTTCTGCTTCACTGCGATGGCTGATATTTCAATGCGAGCGTTGTTGACCAGAGCTGCCGCCTGGATGGTCGCGCGCGCCGGCTTCGGGTCGGGCAGGAACCCTTTGTAAACCTGGTTCATGTCGCCAAATTCGTGAATATCGGCAAGGTAAACAGTCACAGAAACGATGTCTTTCAAATCAAAACCTGCAGCCTTGATTACTTTCTGAATGTTCTCCAAGGCGGCCTTGGTCTCCGCGGCAATGCCCCCAGCGACCAATTTGCCGGAGTCATCCGACCCCTCCTGGCCTGCCACGTAGAGCGTGTTCCCGGCGACGATTCCATCGCTGAAGGGCAAGCCTTTGGCATTCGACAGGTTCACCGCATGGCGTTCCTGAGCGCGGTCGAACTGGGCGGACAAAAGTGTCAACCCCATCCCCAGAGCCAGGATGGAAAGTCGCGCAATTTTCTTTTTGGTTGTCATTGTTTCCTCTTTCGAGTCGGATGGATTGGCTCTTCCATGTGATGAAAAACAGTGGTAGAGTCCGCGCACATATATACAACAGGGAGGGTTGCATGGACAAACTCGTTTGCTTTGCGAAATTGCGCGGGAATGCGGTGCTTCTGGCGGCCGCTTGCATTCTCTGTGTACTCGCGAGCCGGGGACAGTTCGTCCGGGCACAGTCCATCGGCACACCGCTTGGCTCTGAAAGCGGGAATTCGATGATTGCTGAGTTTCGTCGGGTCGAAGTGGCTTCGGTCTCGGATGCTCTGGAGCAGCTTACCGGCAAGCGCATGTACATGAGTCATCAGATGCAGCCGATCTTTACAGCGAAGTTCGCCGGGTTCGCGCGCACTGTCCAGCTCAAAAAGGACGAAGGCAACCACGACCCGGCTGCTTTGAACGGAATGCTGGCGGCCATCGATCAAGGCTCGACCGATTCCGTTTATGTCATGGCCGTGGAAGACGGGGCGAACATCGCCGGCATGGGCGGCTTGATGGGTACAGCCATGGCAGCTCGCGGCTACGCGGGAGCGGTGATCGATGGCGGAGTTCGGGACGTGGCTTATCTGCGTAAGATCGCGTTCCCCGTATTTGCAACCGGAATTGTGCCCTCGACCTCGGTAGGCCACTACCGTTTCGCTGGGGCGCAAATTGCGGTTACTTGCGATGGCGTCATCGTCAATCCGGGAGACATCGTTACGGCCGACAGCGACGGGGTCGTGGTGGTTCCGGCCGCCAAGGCTCAGGAGGTGCTAAAACTCGCCCAGCAGCTGGATTTCAAAGAGCACTCCATGTATCCCCAGATCGAGCAAATGAAATCGATCGAGGAGGCAGTGAAGAAGTCCGGCAGGCTGTGAACGCTGCCCGCCATTGTTGCATTAAATCGATTTTCATCAGATAATTCGGACTTTCATTTTCGGGGACGAAAGAAAACATGTCTGATGTCCCAGGACGAAGTTACAACATCACGGCGTTACAGCGAGGCTTGCATCTTCTCCACCTCTTCAGCGAATCGCCGCCGGGATTAACTGCGAAGCAGGTCGCAAGTCTTTCCCGCCTCCCGGTCAGCACGGTACACCGTTTCCTGGTAAATCTGCACCGCGCGGGATTCCTGAATTGCGGTGAAGATGGGGTTTACCGACTGGGAATTGCGTGCTTCGCCATTGGGCAAGCCGCTCTCGGACAGCTCGACATTCGCCGGCTCAGCCTGCCGTATCTTCAAGAACTGAATCATCAGACGCGTGAAACCATTCACCTGACGGTGCGGCATGGGCTGTCCGCGGTTTATGTCGACAAACTCGATTCGCCCGAACAACTGCGAATCTACTCACGGATTGGGGCGGGCGTTCCTCTGTATTGCACGGCGGTTGGCAAGGTCATGTTGGCGTATATGCCGAAGGAGGAGCAAGACAATGTGCTTCGCCAACTTGAACTAAGGCGGCTGACTCCGAATACCGTCGGAAGCCTGCAAGAGTTGCAGACAGAATTGTATAGGGTCCGCAAAAACGGATACGCCTGCGATATGGAGGAGCACGAACTCCACATTCGATGCATCGCGGCCCCGATCTGGGATCACACTGGCGGCGTGTCCGCTAGCCTGAGCCTCACTGCGCCCATGGTGCGAATGCCGGTTAGCAGGTTGCGGCAACTCGCGCCCCTGGTTCAGGAGGCTGGACTCCGCATCTCGATGGAGTTGGGGTATTTGAAAAACTCCAGGCCCGGGAACCTGTTGCCATTGCGGAAGAGCGGAATCGCGGAGGCGCGAGTTGCGAACCGAGCTTCTTAGGCCGTTGTTCGTACCCCGCAGCGTACGGACGGGCAGGTCGAGTCTCCATTCACTTGATGACCAGCAAGGCGTGGACCGAGCCGGTTTAGGCGAAGCCAAGATTACGAAACGGGAGACGATCTCGTAGCCATGCGGATGGGGCCGAATGTATGCGTTGTGTTGACTTGTCTGATCGCACTCGCGACTGAAAACGCCCCCGTCGCTCCGATCACCGCGGCAATCGACGTGCGCACTGAGGACCTGCTGGTTCAGCCGCCGGCCGCGAACTGGATTTCCTATAACGGCGACTACTCCGGACGCCGATACAGTAGCCTTGCTGAGATCAATTCGACCAACGTCGAAAGGTTGCGCGCGGAATGGGTGTTTCATGCGCATAACTCGAGCCGGCTCGAAGTTACTCCGGTGGTAGTGAACGGGATGATGCTTGTGACCGCCTCCAATGATGCCTTTGCTCTCGACGCGAGTACGGGGCGCGTGCTGTGGCACCATTCGTGGCCCATCACCGGCGGGTTGATTGACGACGCATCCGGGCATATCAACCGCGGCGTTGGAGTATGGCGAAGCCGGGTCTACATGGAAACCGACAATGCGCATCTCCTCTGCCTGGATGCACGCTCGGGCAATGTCATCTGGGATGTGGCTTATGCGGACTGGAACAAGAACTACGGGGCCACGAGCGCGCCGCTGGTGGTCAAGGACAAAGTATCTGGTCGGAACTTCAGGCGGGGATGACGGCGTCCGGGGCTTTGTGGCCGCCTACGATGCCATGACGGGAAAACTGGCATGGCGATTCTGGACGATACCGGCCCCCGGCGAGTTCGGTTCGAAGAGTTGGCCCGGTAGGTTGTACTTGCATGGAGGCGGCACTACATGGATGCCCGGAACCTACGATCCCGAACTCAACACCATATTTTGGGGCACTAGCAATCCCGCGCCGGATTTTGAGGGCAGCGTACGTCCGGGAGATGATCTTTACACAGACTGCGTGCTCGCCCTGGATGCTGATACCGGGAAACTGAAATGGTATTTCCAGTTCACGCCGCACGACCTGTTTGACTATGACGGCGTGGAAACGCCGATCCTGATCGATGCTCCTTTTCAGGGCAAAGCGCGCAAATTGCTGGTGCAGGCGAATCGCAACGGTTATGTGTACGTGCTCGATCGCACCGACGGAAAGTTTCTTTCCGCGACGCCATTCGTCGAAAAGCTCAACTGGGCGAAGGGAATCGACGTGCGGGGCAGACCCATCCGCAACGAGGTCAAGCCAACTCCGAGTGGAATGCGGGTTTGTCCGGGATATGGCGGCGCGACCAACTGGTTCGCCCCTTCTTATAACGAATCCACCCGTTCGGTCTATTTCATGGCCCTGGAGCAATGCGAGACCTACTTTTCGAAGGCGCAACCGCAGCGTTTCAAGGAAGGTGAGATGTACTATTCCACCGGGGTTAAGCGCATCGCCGAGGAAAATTCCCAGAAAATTCTTGTGGCCTACAACCTCGATACGGGTACGTTTGCCTGGAAGTATCCACAGGTCGGGCGGGGACGCTCTTCGGGCGGGACCATGACAACGGCTGGCGGCTTGGTCTTCTTCGGAGATGATGCAGGTTCCTTCGAAGCCGTCGACGCGCAAACCGGCAAGCCCTTGTGGCACTTCAATACCGGGCAGGAGATGAGTGCATCACCAATGAGCTATGCCATCGGAGGCAAGCAGTACGCCGCGATCGCGGCGGGGAGTGATATTTTCAGTTTCGCGCTGCCGTAGTGCGTGAGGTTACCAAGGTGGAGATCAAATGCATTGCCGCAGTGGTCGCAAGTAAAGGAGCAGGTCATGCGTCTCAGTTCAAAGTGGAATCGCCGAGGATTTCTGGGTGGCTTAGGAGCCGCTGCCAGTTTGTTCGCAATGCCGCGAAGGTCGTTTGCCTGGAATGGCCCTGACAAAAAAACCGGTGCCCTGACCGGCTTCGGGGAGTCCGGCAATCCTTATGAAGAACTGGGCGTGACCACAGTCATCAACGCCCAGGGAACTATGACTATGCTTGGCGGCTCGGTGATTCGGCCGGAGGTCGAAGTGGTCATGGCCCAGGCTTCGCGGCATTTCGTCAACATGCCTGCGCTGGAAGAAGCGGCAGGGAAGCGTATCACGGAGATGCTCAGGTTGCCGGAAGGCAACAGCGCACTCGTGACCTCGGGCGCAGCGGCAGCGATCCAGTCTGGGCTGGCGGGCATTCTCACCGGGGATAACGAGACCTTGATTAAGCAACTCCCCGACCTCACGGGGATGAAGTCCGAAGTAATCATCCAGAAATCGCATCGCAATCCGTTCGATCACCAGCTCCGAGGCACGGGAATAAAGCTGATCGAGATCGAGACCCGCGATCAATTGCGCGCCGCGGTGAACGATCGGACGGCGATGATGCACTTCACCAACTTTGCCAACGATGCCGGGCAGATCAAGGTTGATGAATGGGTCAAGCTCGCCAAGGAATATAAGCTCCCATGCTTCAACGATGCGGCCGCCGACACTCCACCCATTTCGCATCTTTGGGATTACACCAACATGGGCTATGACCTGGTTTCGTTCAGCGGGGGCAAGGCCATTCGGGGTCCGCAGTGCGCCGGACTGTTGATCGGGAGGAAAGACCTCATCCGATATGCGTTGCTGAATAACAGTCCTTATGAAGACACGCTGGGCCGCGGCCAGAAGGTTGGAAAGGAAGAAATCGTCGGAATGATCAAGGCGCTCGAACTCCATCTTAAAGAGGACTACGACGCCCTGGACAAAGAGTGGCAAGACCGATTGGAACTGATTTCCCGCGAGATCACCAAGGTTCCCGGCGTCAGTACCTCGTTCTTCACCCCGGCCATCGCCAATCACGTTCCGCACATGCAGATCGACTGGGATTCGAGGATTTCTGCAACTCCTCAGCAGGTTTCACAACTGCTGAGAAATTCGAAGCCCTCGATCGTGGTAGCGTCCGGCGAGGGACGGCCGGGGCTGTCCATGAATTCATTCATGCTGCAGCCCGGGGAAGATCAGATTGTTGCCGAACAACTCGCGCGTATTTTGCGCCAGCATTCAGCTTAGGTAGCGGGATGGATTTCAGGAAAAGGTTGCGATGACATGGCGTGCTCACAAAACGAAGGCTATTCATTTACGGAGCAGGCATGCGGAGTTTCGATCCCTTTTTCTCCAGCCAGGCGTTAAATTCCTCGACCATCTGGTTGGTCCATTTCGCGTCGATCTGTCCCGGCGTGTACTTGCCTTCGCGCAGCATCGTGTGGCCCCATTCATCGACCAGGTGATCCATTTCCGTGTCATCCGCTACCTTCTCCGCCAGTTGCGGGGGAACGAAAGTGATTCCCTCCGGATCGCCGATGGCGATGTCGCCGGGCATTACGGTCACTTCTCCGATTCGAATGGGAACATTGATTCCCGTCAGCATAACGTTCTCCAGAGCCGAGGGATCGACGCCACGCACGTAGCACTGGAAACCCGGAATTTGCTGGATGCCCGTGACATCGCGCACCGCGCCGTTCACGATCAGGCCGTTGTGGCTCTTGGAGTAAATCGCTGTCGAAAGGTTGTCGCCGACTATCGTGCCGTAACGGATCTTGCCGAACAGATCGACGACCAGAAGGTCACCCGGCTTCAGAATGTCGATGATCCACGAGTTTTCGTCTCCGATTCTGTTTTCCTTTTTGCCGTTGGCGCGAATCACCGAGTCCACGTCGGGTCGCTGGGGCATGAAGACGGCGGTGACAACGCGGCCCACGAGCCTCGGTCCGGGGTTGATCACTTTCCAGCCGCCTTCAAACTGGTTGCGATAGCCGGCATCTTGCAGCACGTCCCATGCCTCGTCCGCAGTGACGTCCTTCAGTCGGGCCAGCACCGAATCCGGAACATTCGGACGTCCATCCGGAAACCGGTCGCCATGCCATTCCGGTGTAAATTCGACCCGTTGCTCCTTGGAGAAAAGGTCAAGTTGGGCGTTGGCCGGAAGAAGCAGCGCGAACGCCAGGCAACTTGCTACGCCCACGAGGTAAATAGCTCTGGTCATAAGTTTCCCAGCTTGATGACTAACTTCGTGACGGCGAAAATACCACAACGTCGGACTAGCAACAATTACCAATCAGATTTCGCGATGCGCTCTTCTGGGAACTGGTGAAACTGATGGCGAAATTGAACATCCGACCGAAACATGAGTGCGCCTGGGACTTAGTCAGCCTGGGAGAAGTCATGCTGCGACTCGACCCAGGAGATGACCGCATCTCAACAGCACGTCATTTTCGAGTTTGGGAAGGTGGAGGGGAGTACAACGTGGCTCGTGGCCTCAGGCGCTGCTTTGGCATGAACACGGCCATCGTGACGGCCCTCGCGGACAATCCGGTGGGGCGTCTTGTTGAAGACCTAATGTTGCAAGGAGGTGTGAGCCAGGAATACGTGCGCTGGGTGCCTTATGACGGAGTTGGCAGAAGCGTGCGGAACGGGCTGAACTTTACGGAAAGAGGCTTTGGCGTCCGCGCCGCGCTTGGTTGCTCGGATCGCGGGCACACCGCCATCTCGCAGATGAAACCCGGAGACGTCGACTGGGCCAAAATCTTTTCCCAGGACGGAGCGCGCTGGTTTCATACTGGCGGAATTTTCTGTGCGCTTTCGGAAACCGCTCCGCTGGTCGCCCGCGAGGCCATGGAAGCGGCGAAGCGGGCGGGCGCTGTGGTCTCGTACGACTTGAACTACCGTCCGTCGCTGTGGAAGGCAATTGGCGCGAAAGACAAAGCTCAAAAGATCAATCGCGGCCTCGCGCCGCTCGTCGATGTTATGTTCGGAAATGAAGAGGATTTTACCGCCGCACTTGGTTTCGCGGTGGCTGGTCTGAACCCGCAGATCTCCAACCTTGATCCCGCGAACTTCGAGCAAATGATTGAGAAAGTTGTTCAGCAATTCCCCAACCTGGCAGTCGTTGCGACTACTTTGCGATACGCAAAGACCGCGACTCTGAACGATTGGGGCGCGATGTGCTATTGCGACGGTCGCTTCTACCGGGCCCCGGTGAGGGAAAATCTGGAAATCTTCGATCGCGTTGGCGGAGGCGATTCTTTCGCTTCGGGATTAGCGTATGGCTTTTTGTCCGGGAAGGACCCACAGTGGGCCGTCGAATGTGGCGCAGCCCATGGTGCGCTGGCAATGACCACACCCGGCGATACGTCCATGGCGACCCTGGCAGAAGTTCTGCAGGTCATGAAAGCGCAGACAGCGCGGATTGAACGCTAGGAACGGCAAAAGTATCGACAACCATATGACCATTGATGACGTGATTCGCAGGATCGGAGAAATTGGGATCGTGCCCGTGGTGCGGGCTGCAACGGTTGATGAAGCAACCCGGGCGGTGGAGGCGATTTGTGCCGGAGGCATTCCGATCGTTGAAATAACCATGACCGTTCCTGATGCCATCACAGTCATTCGCCAGATAGCGCGTCAATACCGAAGCGACGTTCTAATTGGGGCCGGGACGGTCACTACGGCGCACCAGGCCGAGCAGTGCATTGCCGCTGGTGCGGAATTCATCGTGAGTCCGGGATTGTCGTTTCCCGTTCTATCGGCGGCGCAGACTCTTGGGAAACTCGCGATCCCGGGAGCGCTGACGCCGACTGAACTCATGAACGCTCAGCAAAACGGCGCGAAGCTGGTCAAGATTTTTCCTTGTGGAAACGTGGGCGGTCCAAAGTATCTAAAATCTCTGAAGGCTCCTTTTCCGGACGCTGCCTTGATCCCGACGGGTGGGGTGAATCTTTCAAACGCTGCGGAGTTTATTAACGCTGGGGCTTTTGCCCTAGGGGTTGGCGCGGAGCTAGTCAATGCAGCGGCTCTGCATGAGGGAAATCTGGCGAAGATCACACGGTCCGCACGGGAACTGGTTGACGCGGTCGTGTCGGCACGCGAATCTGTCCGGGAAAGAGCCAGCTCGCATTAGTGCGATGAGCGGCTACTGATTTACGCCGCTCGCGAGGTAACCGCCATCCACGGCGAGCAGAGTGCCGGTTACAAAGCTGGCCGCATCGGACGCGAGAAAGACTGCTGCCCCTACCAATTCCTCGAGTTCGCCAAATCGTTTCATCGGAGTGCGGATTAGAATTTCCTGTCCGCGGGGCGTGCCTACCACGAGCTTTTCTGTCAGGGGAGTGCGAAAATAACCCGGCGCAATGGCGTTCACGCAAACTCCATAGCGTGCCCATTCGATGGCTAACGATTTCGTCAGCGACGCCACGCCTGCCTTGCTCGCACAGTAGGCTGCCACTTCGTACAAAGCCAGGAATGAGCCCATAGACGCGATATTGATAATGCGTCCATAACCGCGCTCGACCATGTGGCTCCCGAAAATCTGGCAAGTTCGCAACGTGCCGGTGAGATTGGTATCGAGGAGCCGGTTCCAGTCGGCTTCGGATAGTTGTAGTGTTGGCGTGCGCTGGTTAAAGCCGGCGGAATTGACGAGGATATCTACTTTGCCGAATGCTTCGATCGTCGCCCCCAGCAGCAGCTCTAACGATCTTCGGTCGGTAACATCGCAAGTCAGGCGTAAGGATTTCCGCCCGAGCGATTCAATCTGGTCGGCGGCTGCCTTGACTTGATCGATGCGGCGGGCGGTCGGCACAACGTCGGCCCCGGCTTCTGCCAATCCCTGCGCAAGAATCTGACCGATGCCAGAACTCCCGCCGATCACAACGGCCAGCTTGCCGTTCAGATCCAGACGACTGTAGCCCATAGACCCTCTCGAATGCGATTACGATTCAAATTCGCCGCACAAAGCCATCTTCCGTGGCCTGTGTGTTGCGGACTAGCAGTAGCACTAGAACCATCCCCAGAAATGGAACCAAACCGGCCACGATGACAATCGGATCGAAGGCGTGGGTAGTGGTTGCTCGACGCGCATCCGAGAAATAGCCAATCAGTTTGAATGCAACGATGGTTCCGACGCCCGCTCCTGTACCGCCTAACCCGCTGACCGATGCGACTGAATCACTGTGGTAAAGATCAGACGGTAACACGTTCGCGATGGTACTGAAAGATGCATAACAGAAAGTTGCGACTGCGAATAGCAAAGTAATCAGGTAAAGATTCGTGGTGAGAATGGTCGGAATCAGCAGCGTGATTCCGACGCCGCCGAAAACCACCAGAGCTTTTCGCGCGGCGCCGAGTGACCAGCCGCGCTTAATCAAGTATCCGGACATGCCGCCCCCGAAGAAATTTCCGAGGTCAGCTGCAATGAAAGGTATCCACACCGCAATGAGGCCACTTCTGAGCTCAATCCCCTTGTCGACCAAGTAGATTGGAAACCAATCAGTCACAAAGAACCAAACGGGATCAGTGAAGGTTCTGGCGATGATCGTTCCCCAGGTCTGCGGAAACGTCAAGAGGTCGCGCCAGCGAGTTCGAGTCTGGCTAAGCGGCTGTGAGTCGGACTCAAGCTTGTCCGTGACGATCATCTGCAGCTCTGGTTGACTTATGCGCGGATGTGCCTCTGGTGGGTAATACAGCCAGCGCCAGGCGACCAGCCATAAGAATCCGAGAGCCCCCGGTATCATGAATGCGGGACGCCATCCCCAGCGGAAGTAGATCGGAAGAATGATGAAAGGCGCGATCGCGCCGCCGATGGAAGACCCGCTGTCGAAGATGGCGGTCGCCAGTGCCCGCTCGCGTTTCGGAAACCATTCGGAAACGGCTTTGGTAGCCGCCGGCCAGTTCGCAGATTCTCCGGCTCCCAGCAAGAAACGAAACCCCGCAAAGCTGTAGAGGCCTTTTGCCAAAGAGGTGGCAACAGATACGATCGAATACCATGCGACCGTGAGAGTCAGCCCGCGCCTGGTGCCGATACGATCCATAAGCCTGCCGAACACGGTTTGTCCGATCGAGTAGGCGATCCGAAATCCGATGACAAGGTTGGCGTAGTCGCTGTTGGTCCAGTGGTATTGCAGTTTCAAATAAGGGGCGAGAAGCGAGAGCGTCTGCCGATCGATGTAGTTGATGACCGTGGAGGCGAACAATATCCCGGCAATCCACCAGCGCAAGGAAGGGATCGAGTACGTCGGCTTCCGGGCTGTCGCCATGTGTAATGGTTGGGGGAAGTGATCGCCTTAACCGCTGACCATCGCCTGTGATTTGTCCTTCAGCACATTCTGCAAAGCCGGACCTAACAGTGAGGCTGAGTTCCTGTCCAGATAAACCGTCGCATTGGCATGCGTGCGCAGAATCGATGCCGGGGCCATGGGGCTGACATCACCCTCAAAACAGGCTTTCACGGCCTGCGCTTTACGAGTGTCGGGCACGACGGCGAGGATTTCCCTGGCTTTAAGAATCTGACGCGCCGACATGGAGATCGCATGCTTCGGTACTTGCGAAATATCGGAGAACCAGGCTTCACCCACCTGCTGCCGTCGGCAGGCCTCATCGAGGTCTACGATGATGTAAGGTTCTTCGGTCTGAAAGTCGGCGGGCGGGTCATTGAAGGCAATGTGACCATTTTCGCCGATACCAAGAAACGCGATGTCAATGGGCGCTGACGTCAACTCCGTTCCAACTCGGCGGAGCACTTCGGAGGGATCGGTAGCGTCGCCATCGAGCAGGTGATAGCTGCGAATTCCTGTTTTCCGGACCAACTGCTCCAGCAACATTTTGCGGAAGCTGCCGGGATGCGTGACCGGCAACCCGACGTACTCATCGAGATGGAAGACTTCGACATTTGCCCAGTTGATATCCGGCGCCTTGGTGAGAGCATCCAGAAACTCGAGCTGAGACGCAGCCGTGGCGGCGATGATACGTGCCCGGCTTTGCTCGGCGATCGCGCGGCGAATTGCGGTTGCGGCTTGCTCCGCGGCAGCCTTTCCAAGAGAGGTCTTATCACTAAATACCTTCAGCAGCATAGGGACGCCTCGCAGCTACGGGGAACAAAGGTGGCACATCATCAGAGTTCCAGGATTATACAAAAGTGCAAACTTCAGAGAGCGCGATAGTTTCATCACGTGAAAACCATTTGTTGTGCCATGGCGAATTGCCGCCACTTGTTGTATCACTTTACGCGGGATCGCGATCCCATCCATAGAGGTGCTGCATGCGTGAAAGATCGTTTCGTCCGTCACTTCAGGAATTGAGCGCACTACTATTTCTGCTGATCATCTCTTGCAGTTCGGGGATCGTGTGCGCGGCCCAAACCGTGCGCGTCGATGCGACGCCCACGCATGCAGTCAACAAGTTCAGTCCGTTGTACGCGCTGGGTTCAACCGTGGACCGCGTGCCAAGCAATGCCACGGATACGTTTTTCCGGCCCGACCAGATCAAGCAGATACTCTCCGCAGGCTGGGGAGTTATCAGTTATCGGCAGAACACCGATTTGTTTGTGCAAGCCTGGCATTGGAATCCCAGGGGAACGTGGAGCGATCCTTCCGGAAAGGGATATTTTGTTGGTGAGGCCACTCCCACCAGAGACATGATCCGGCACTCCTACGGCTATTCACTTCCTCACCGTGGATTCACGCGAAACAACGGTACCGAATTCGACGGCTTCTCACGCCTGGATGACGGCGATCTCCAGTCCTACTGGAAGAGCAATCCCTATCTCACGAGTGCGTTCACAGGGGAGGAGGATTCGCTGCATCCTCAGTGGGTGGTGATCAACCTGGAGAAAAAGCAGAACGTGAATGCAATTCGCATCGCCTGGGCGGAACCCTACGCCCGGGCGTACGAAGTGCAGTACTGGGTTGGCGAAGGCGACGCGATGGACGAACAGGACAAGGGAGCATGGAAAACGTTCGCCTCCGGCTCGGTGACGGATGGAAAGGGAAGCACCGCGACCTTGCATCTCGACTTGTCGCCGGTGCAGACGAAATACGTGCGCATCCTGATGACGCAATCCTCCAACAGTTGCGACACTCATGGTTCCAGCGATCGCCGCAATTGCGTCGGCTATGCTATCCGCGAACTCTACCTCGGAACCATCGATGACCAGGGCAAATTTACAGATCTGCTCCACCACTCCCGCGATCAAAAGCAAACGCTCACGTATTGTTCCTCCGTCGATTCGTGGCATCAGCCGTCCGACCTCTATGTCGCTCCTGACCGCATGGAATCTGGAGATCAGCCGGGCTTCGACCTGTTCTTCACCAGCGGAATTACCCGTGGCCTGCCCGCGATTGTTCCCGTGGCCATGCTCTACGCCACGCCCGAGGACGCGGCAGCACAAATGACGTACATAAAGAAACGGGGCTATCCCGTGTCGTACATCGAGATGGGAGAAGAACCCGATGGCCAGTACATGCTGCCTGAGGACTATGCCACGCTCTATCTGCAGTTCGCTACCGCCCTTCATCGCGTTGACCCCGAATTCAAGCTGGGAGGTCCGGTCTTTGAAGGAGTGACGGAGGACATTAAGGTTTGGCCCGATGCTCAAGGCCAGACATCCTGGTTCGGACGGTTCCTCGCTTACTTGAAAGTTCACGGTCGCCTTCAGGATCTGGCATTCATGTCTTTCGAACATTATCCCTACGACGGCTGTGAAACACCCTGGGAGAATCTTTATCAGGAGCCGGAGTTAATTACCCACATCATGCAAGTATGGCGAGACGACGGCTTGCCGCCAAACGTCCCGATGCTCGATACCGAGACCAACGATCACGGGGGGGAGGCTGCCGCGGACATCTTTGGCGCTCTGTGGCTGGCTGATTCGTTCGGCGGCTTTCTGACTGCGGGCGGTCAGTCAACTCACTACTATCACGATCTGCCCTATTCTCCTCCGCACCCGGCGTGCGCGAACAGCTGGGGAACCTACCACATGTTCATGGTAGATAAGCATTACCAGATCCGGCAGCGCATGTCGCAGTTCTTCGCGGCGCAACTCATCACGCAGGAGTGGGCGGAGCCGAAAGATGCGGAGCACAAACTCTTCGTCGCCTCAAGCGATGTGAAGGATTCCCAGGCACACGTGCTCGTGACTGCCTACGCTCTGCAACGGCCTGATGGTCAGTGGGCGCTGATGCTGATTAACAAGGACCGCGACAACCCTCGACCGGTGCGGATCGTGTTTCAAGACGCTGAGAGCCACCAGAATCATTCTTTGCTTGGCTCGGTCACATCCATTACGTTCGGGAAGGCGCAGTACCAGTGGCATCCAGACCGTAAGAGCGGCTACGCTGACCCGGATGGTCCACCGGTGACGTCTACGATCGTCGGCAGTGAAAACACCACTTATGATCTGCCGGCTGCTTCGCTCACCATCAGTGCGCGGGAGACTCGGCGATTCTCTTCAGGACACCGCGCGACCATCAAAATGAGTCTTTGTGGGCACGACATTAGTATTAGTGTGCAACCCACACCAGCTGTGAGATGCCCTCCGTTCCCAGCTAGCCGGATACTTCCGTGCCGCGAGGTAACCTGTTTTGCAGTTACTATCGGATGACTAAAGGCAGGTTCGAGGGCACTTTTAGGCCATGTACTCTCGGGGCTGCCCGGGCTAGTCTTGTATCAGTGGTTGCACTTCCGGGGTCGGAATTTCAGCGCAAGTCTTACTTAGTCGTTCTGGAGACATCATGAAATCGGTTTTCTTTACTGTCTTACTGCTGGTCGGTGCAGCTCAAGCGCAACAGGACTTTCTGGCAACTAACCCTGTGCCAAATGCTCCGAACACGCAAAAATTCTGGAGCCTGGAAAACAAGATTGATTTCTCGATTCTCGCTGGACAGATCACCGTCGACGCCATCACGACCCAGCACGGCTTGAGTGAAGGCTTCAGAGAGTCGAATCCAGTGATGCGTCCGTTGGTTTCCCGGGGCGTAGCGGGTGAGGCAGCGGCCTCGGCCCTCGGTCTTGGCTTTGGCGTCGGCACCGCGTACTTGCTTCACCGGACCCATCACTACAAAGCCGAACGCATTGCCACACGAACCATGCTGGCAGTAGAGGGCGGTTTCGTTGCCAACAATCTCGTGCGACTTTACTGAGAGTGCTTTTGGCAGTACGACCTTTCGCATCTCTGCGCCGCTCTCCTTGTCCTTCACCACTGTCGCCTAAGACCCCATCCGTTCCCCGCCAACAAGGACAGTCATAACCGTTGAAAGCTGAAGGTTTAAGGCTAACCTGGATAGACTAAACCGCTGGCCCGCGAGAACTTGGGAGCGGGCTATCCGTTCGCGGTGAGGTCGAGCTGATGTCCATAGGGGCGCTAGTAAGGGAGAAGATCAGCCCCCAGATCATCCCGAATTACTAGCCACCTAAATTTTCTACTGCTATACGCGAAAAGACCTTGGATTACGGCGAGGGATGGTTTATCGTGGCCGACACGAAAGTAAGGAACAGGAAGAGTGCGCCGAACTAGCTCAGGGGAGGCGACGATTATTCCGTTCCTTGGTGTCGTCAAGATTTAGGTTTAGCGTCACGAAGGTTCGGAGAGGGACTCCAGCCATGAAATCTCCTCGTTGTCTGCCCACCCTGGTCCTAGCAATGTGTTTGTGCATTTGTTTCGCGCCGAACGCCTGGAGCGCGGCTGGAACGAGTCCTTCCCCGCCAGACGAGCCGGATGGAAAGCTAGCGGCGAGTATCATTATTCCCGGGCCACTTCGTTCCTTCTTGCGGATGGCCGGCATCAGCCAGAAGGTCCCGCCGGAAGAAGTCCTGCCCTTGCTGGCTCACAATGTGTTCGCACAAGGTTACGAGGGCGCTCGTAACGGGGGCCGGCCAACGGAATTTCTGATTCTGTTGAGCCGGTATGTCCACCAGGCGAAAGAACTGTCGGCGCTGGCCGGTCCTGGGGGAAGTATTCATGTTTCGAATTGCGACGAAGCCAGGCCTTTGCTGCATATTCTTGGCTACCGGGTTCGCCAGGACTGCGGACAGAAAAACACCGCCTTAATGACTGAGGATCCGGAACGAGCTTTTCTTACGACCGACTCTGGATTCCCGCTGCCTGCGCTCGAAGAGGCACTGCAGGGAGGCAAGCCCTTTACTTACCCATTCCCCGGCTCTCGGGTCCCCGTGATGTTTGCGGAAAACGATTGGACAACGCTGAGTAACGAAAGCGGAAAAGGTTCCAGAGACCTGGTTGAGACCTTGCTCCGGGATCCCGTATTGTGCCGTCTTTACTGGGCGTTAGCTCGAAGCGATGCTGGGACCAGAGTTGCCTTGCAGCAGTCTGTGGGGCTAGGAACGCTGCTTCCGTTCGGCGCCGTTCTTGATTTCTACGGAAGTCACATTCGCATTCGGTCCGGACGCGTGATCGTGCCCGGTGGGACGGGCGCGGACTCTGCCTGGAAGGATTTAGTCGGAGCGAGCCCAGAGTCACCAAAGGAGTTTGTTGGCCAGTTGCTGGCGAAGGATAACGGCTGGCTGGCGGCTTATTTCGATGCTTTGTCGCGGGTCAGTCAAACTCAACAGGCGCACTTCACTGACGTGCGCCTACGGCATTTTTACCAGGCTTTTCGCGGCCAGACAGTTTCTCCCGACGCCGCGAGGCCGGCATTTCGGCCCGCTCCCGCGCTGTTGCTTCTAGTCACCCGGTTGCAGTGGGAGCCAAACGGCGAACCCTATGTTCCCGGAAACCTGGAGGTATGGAAAGAGATCCTTCGGCAGAAAAGCGATTCCAAGATTGCCCGTGAGCAGGGCAAGCGCGCGAGTCACATAAACAGTCCCGAACATCTGGCAGATGCAATGTTCGCCCTTTGTCGGGTGGAGACCGAGACTGGCCCCTTGCAAATCTATTTAATGCTGAGTGAACTGGACAGCAGACGGTCGCAGGAGAATCGTTTGAGCCCGCAAACCGTCCTTTTGTTGGCCAGCAGGTTCGCAGACTTCAGCAATCAATATCTGATCTTCTCCGAGTTTCCAGAACTTACCGACGCATCCATCACCCGCTTTCTGAATGTGGCCGAGAGCCTGGGTAAGATTGCCAACCACACGCTGCGCGGCAACGCCATGGGCATCTTCCAGGCCAACATCGGGATGTGGCAGATCCTGGCCCGTCAGGGACAGATCAAAAACACCGATCTGAACGATTCCTGGCAGAACGTGATTAAACCCTTTGGCAAAGTCCTTTCGTCCCCACAGCTCTTCGAGGCGGGCCGCGACTCCTTAGCGGAACTGCTGCTGGCAGCGACCAGTCAACGGGCCGGTTCCCAGGATGAAATTATCGATTTGCTTGCAGGTCCTAAGCAATGGACCCCTGAAGGCCAGCGGATGCACCAGGAGATGGCCAACAGTATTCGATCCGTGATGGACGGCCAGCGCTTAGTTTCTCTGGATACAATTCTGGCCCTAGGCAACGGTTTGGATGCAATGTCACGCGGCGCGGCCGTGGGCGATACTTTGATCCCGCTGGCTGGAGAGCTTCGTGAATTCGAGATGCCACGCCCCATCTTCAGCAGTGGCGAGCGAACGCAATGGGCGACCGGAGTTTACAACAACCGTCACACCGATCTGCAGATGCGTACGGACTTGACCAAGGTGATCAAGGCGCACGGTTCGCCCCAGCAATTGGAAGACGCCCGCGGCCAACTCTGTCCTTTTCTGAGAGACACTCTCGTGGGCTTGAACTATGCGTACTACGAACCGCCGGGAGCTCAGATGCTGCACAACAATCCGCTCTTCGTCCGCTCCCATGACTTCTCGGGAGATACAGTTTCGGGCGTCGATCGCGTCTGGCAAGCCTCCCAATTGTTCGGCGAAGGCTCTCCTGCGGGAGGCGGAGCTCATCTGGTTGGCTCGCTCGCTGACTTGCCCTACGTCCTGGCGCAGGTGGAACAGGATTTCATCACTCCGGAAAACGTCCAGGCCCTCATCTGGAGAGAGCTGGTCCCAGGGCTTTTGATCAATGCAACCTTACCGCGCTGGTGGGGCGTGAGCCAGAGTGAACTTCATGCCATCACGCTGTATCAGAAATCCGGAGAGGAGCTTTTGACGGCTTCCGCAGGAGATCAACAAATGCGAATCAAGGTGATGACGATCCTTTCGGATCGCATGGATCCGCAAGTTTCCGCCCGGGTGGAGACGGCCTTGGTTACTGGACGCGCGGGTGACGTAGAGCCTCAAATGACGCCGGCAGACACCTTCTATCTGGCGGCGGAGTTTCGACGGAGGTTTCCCGGAGAGATCGGTTCCCTGGGACCTGCCAATCAGGAATTGGAAAGCCTGAGTCGTCGGGATCCGACAGAACTCAGCTGGGAGCGCCTGTCTCAAGACTTCGGCGTACCTCATCCCATCCTCGCGCAGAGCTACTCCCGCGAATTGCTGAATCTGAAGCCATTTCCCGCCTTCGAGGGTTATTCCAGCCGCTTGCTGGCCGAGACTTGGGATTCCAATAATTTGTACTGGGCCCGGCTGGCAGATGAAAAGGGTTATTCACCGGTAACGCTAAACGTGCTGGTTCCCGTATTGACGCATCGCATGGTCGAAAAGATTTTTGCCAGTGACTTCGAGGATTGGCCGGCCATGCTTCGTGCCATGCGGGAAACAGGGGAAGAATTTCGGCAGGGTAAGATCGCTAGTTTATCAACGGACGGGGTCGTTACCCAACCTTGAACTACTGTGGAGGAGAAGTGTTAAACCCGTCGGACAAAGACCAGGCCGGCAGACAGAGCAGGAATATATGAAAAAGAATTATTTTCTATCTTTTGTGTTGGTGCTGACCCTCTTTTCCAGTCCCGGAACTCGGATGGTCGCTCAGGAAAGCGAACCGAACATTCGTGTCGTTGTTGACATGGTGCAGTTGAACGTAGCAGTGACCGACAACAAAGGGAACTACATTACCGGTCTTCACCCGTCGGACTTCGCTGTCGTCGAGGACAACATTCCGCAAAAACTCGCTACTTTTGGAGAAGGCAACGAACCCGCCTATAGAGTGGTGGACTCTGCGCCAACAGGTGGAAAGACTTCGGCTCAGTCCGCCGGACAGCAGCATCCAGCCGATCAGACGGTGTCCGAAGAAGACGGAAGCCTGGGTTCGATGGTGGCCGGCGCTAATGTTTTCCTTCTGTTCGACACCAGCAACTACATGTACCGTGGCTTTGTCTTCGCCCAAGATGCTATCGCTGATTTCGTGCGTTCCCTGGAAACCGCGGATAAGGTGGCCTTCTATTCTTACAGTCGCGACCTTTCCCGATCAGCCCCGCTGACTCCCGACCGGGCGCAAGTATTGCGTGGTGTGCGCGCGACTGTAGCCGGCGACGACGCCGCGCTCTATAACTGCCTGTTGCTGACCATAAAGGATGCAGCCCACTTCACCGGGAGGAAGGTGGTCGTGGTGTTTTCAAACGGCCCCGACAACTCCAGCATGGTGCCTCCGGAGGACGTGGCAGAGTTGGCCCAATCGACCGGGACCGCCATCTACATGATCAGTACCCAGTTGGCTAAATTGGAACCAGTCTCTACCGCAGTTTTTGAACGCATGACCGCGGCTACCGGAGGCAAAGCATATTTTGCCAAAAACTGGAGGGACGAACAGAAAGCGTTTGCCTCGATACGGGATGACCTGGCGCATCTATATTCTCTGAGCTACTATCCCCAGCCGAATCCCAACCGAGGCTGGCGTGGCATCACGGTGAAACTCGTAGGCGAGCGTCTGAAGAAGTACCACATACGGACGCGGAACGGATATCGTCCGCAGCCGAATCGATTCACTGCGGGAACTGCTACGGCCGCAGTTTCGGAGCCTGCTGCGCAACAGTAAACCTGTGCGTAAAGAGAGCTGCACACGACTTGCCCAACCAAGGCGGGCAGAAGCACGAGGATCGCAAGAATGCGGCTTTCATCGGCGGCTCTTGGCAGGTCTGGATTCCCTTCGCCCCGCGAGAGTGCGCTGTGCAATGCACGACTCTGGTTGGCGGTCGTCTTGGGATTGGCCTGTTTTACGTGGATTGATGCACGGGCGAGCGATAAGAATAGTGAAGCGGAGGCACGGGCGACCTACAATAAGCTGGTTGATCAGTTCGTTCACGGTGGTGCCAATGAGGTGAACCTCCGCGATCTACGCCTCGCCGCTGCAGAGGGCCGAGTTATCAACGACGCTGACGCACAGGCCGCGCGAGCCAAGATCAACAGCGCACTCACGGCAAAACAGTTTGATCAGGCATTGCAGTTGGCTATGAAAGCGATTAGCCACGACTTCACAAACATGGAGGCCCACTTCGACGCACACTTGGCCTACCAGGGGCTGGGCAACGAACAGTCCTCGCAGATTGAGGAGAAGATCTTTCGCAACCTGGTTGCGTCGATACTTGAATCAGGGAACGGTAAATCAGCAAAGACCGCGTGGTTCGTGGTTGCGACGCGCGAAGAATATATCGTCGTCCGTGTCCTGGGCTACCGGGCGACGGGCCAAGACCTGAAAGATGACGGTGTCCACTACTACGACGTCTTGCATGTTGTAAATCGCGATGGCGGAAACGAGGATTTGTGGTTCAATGTGGACACCGATATGAAGAAGATGCATGACGCCGTTGCGGGCAAGAAATAGTGGGAGCAATCGGCGTAGTGACGGGTGCATGGCGGCCTTTGAGCTTCCGACGCCCCCATTTGAATCGGATTGTTTTGTGACGGCCCAATCTAGACGTCTCGCAACTTCTCCGCCGCATATTCCGGCGTAATATCGCGTTGCGGTGATCCCAGCATTTCAAAGCCCACCATAAACTTGCGGATACTGGCAGACCGGAGAAGAGGCGGGAAAAAGTGCGCATGGAAGTGCCATTCTGCATGTTCTAATTCATCGGTCGGTTGCTGGTGGAATCCCATCGAATACGGACAAGACACTTGGAACAAGCTGTCGTACCGGCTGGTGACGCACTTCAAAATCTCGGCCAGGGCGGAGCGTGATTCTCCGTCCAGAGCGCCCATACTGCCCAGGTGTCGTTTGGAGAGCAGCAAAACTTCATAGGGCCAGACTGCCCAGAAGGGAACGACGGCGAGAAAATGCTCGTTGTCGCACACCAAGCGTTCGCTGGAAACTTCCTCCATGTGGATGTAGTCGCACAAAAGGCAAGTGCCCCGCTGCTCTTGATATTCGGCAAACGCTGCGTGCTCTTTATGAGGCTCGTTCGGAATTGTCGAGGTCGCCCAGATCTGGCCATGCGGATGAGGGTTGCTGCACCCCATCATCAATCCGCGGTTCTCGAAGATCTGCACGTAGTTGATGCCAGGCTTCCGACCCAAAGTTTGAAACTCCTCGATCCAAGCGTCGATCACGGCACGGATCTCCGGTTGCGACATTCGCGAAAGTGTTAGATCGTGCCGCGGAGAGAAGCACACAACGCGGCAGATGCCGCTTTCAGTCTGAGCGACAAGAAGGCCCTTGTCTTCGACATCTACTTGCACTGCGGGTGTTTCGGGCTGCAATGCGGCGAAATCATTGTTGAATACGAACGTTTGGGAATAGGGTGGGTTTCGCGCGCCCCCGGCACGAGCATTTCCCGGGCAGAGATAACAATTCGGATCATAGGAAGGGGTGGATGCCAGCTCTTGACGCTCGGTCTGGCCTTGCCAAGGCCGGTCCGTGCGATGGGGGGAAACCAATACCCACTCCCGCGTGAGCGGATTAAATCGGCGATGTGGCGAGCCCTGCATTGTCAGGTCAGGTGTTGGCCGATATGTCATTCCTGCAGCCCTTCGAGCGAGTAATGAAGCCTCTTCAATTGGAAAAGCCGCGACACGGATGTGTCCTTAACGCAGACGTGCCGCTCGTTTCATCGAAAACCAGAACCATTGTGTACCGGTACTGACCTCCGCATGGGGTTCTTGTCAGGCTTCCGTAACCTTTCCGGCGCCATCTGAAGCTTCGCAGATCAAGATCGTAGGCCGCAGCCCCGTTCTTGCTTCGTAATTCCGTTCGAGTGTTTGCTTAACCTCGTCTGCGCGCGCCGTATTTACGAGGTTAATCGTGCATCCTCCAAAACCACCGCCGGTCATGCGCGCGCCGTACACGCCCAGTTGGCCGCTCGCCAGTTCAACCATCAGATCAAGCTCCGGCGTACTGACTTCATAATCGTCGCGAAGACTGTGGTGGGAATCCGCCATAAGTTGGCCGAACTGCGCCATATCTGCCGTTCCCAGGGCGGAAGCCGCCTTCCTTACACGATCATTTTCGGTCACTACATGACGGACACGCTTATAGATCACGGGATCGAGGCGCTCCTGATGCGCCTCCAATTCATCCAGAGTCACGTCGCGAAGAGCATGGATTCCCGGGAGTATCTGGTCCAGCGCATGCAAACCATCTTCGCACTCCCGCCGCCGGGCATTGTACCCGCTGCTCGCATGCTCATGCTTGACCATGGTATTGCATACCATCAGCCGCGCATGTTCTGGCATCGGAAGAAGTTGAAAATCTAAAGAGCGGCAATCCAACATGAGAGCGTGTCCCGCCCGACCGTGGCATGAGATGAACTGGTCCATGATTCCGCATCTTGTCTCTGGGTAAAGATGCTCCGCCTTCTGACACAGTTTTGCGATGGTATTGAGATCGACAGCGATCCCAGAGTTGCCTAGCAGCGCCAACGCAGTTGACACTTCGAGAGCAGCCGACGAACTGAGTCCGGATCCCAGCGGCACCTCGCTCGTGATGGCCAGATCGGCACCGCGTAATTTGTATCCGGTTGCTTCAAGTACCCCAGCCACGCCGCGGATGTAGTCGCTCCAGTGACCCGACCTTCCGGGATGAATGACGTCAAGATCAAGATCGCACATTTCACGCAGATTCTCGGAGTGGACTCGCAGTCGCCGGTCCGGACGCGGACTTACCGCGACATACGTATACAAGTCGAGGGCGGCGGGCATGACGAAACCGTCGTTGTAGTCAGTGTGCTCGCCAATGAGATTGACCCTTCCGGGCGCTCGGTAAATCGTTGGAAAGCCGCAATACAATTTGGCGGACAAAGCCCTCAACCTGCGCGCGATCGCGGCGCCATCGGGTCTGATGGCGGTAACCCTGTCACCTGACGATCTGTCGATTCGTTCCACAGAAGTATGCTGAGTTGGAGCTAAGGCTTGACCGTAACCATCACGACGCCATGGGACGGAACCGAAGCCGAGAACTTGCCGGTAAATCTGCCCGCGTCCTTCTTCTGCCACAAATCACGGACAGCCGCGCTCAATTGGTTGGGATAACCCAGGTCCTCCCAGTGCACCGTAATTTCATGATCTACAGCCCCGCGATTGAACAGAACCACGGCACGGCCGCCATCCTTCATTTGCCTGGCCCAAACCTCCGAGTCGCCATCTTTCTGGACCCGCTTGCCCTCGCTGCCGAGTGGGTCTTGATCAACTGCGATCACTTCCTTGTTAGTCAGGATGTCGCGAATCTCCGGACGCATGTCACGCAAATCATTACCGGCGATCAGCGGAGCCGCAAGAATGGCCCACAGGCTGAAGTGAGAACGGTATTCGGTATCTGTCATGCCACCGTTACCAACCTCAAGCATGTCGGGGTCGTTCCAATGACCGGGTCCAGCAAAGCTTTCCAGCCCGTTCTGCATCTCGACGATATCGACCATGCCATTCGCACAACAGTCGCCGTTCGGCCATTTGACCTGGCCTTCCCACCTGTCCTGGATGTCGCCAGTAGTGCGCCACAGATTACCACCGGCATCCTTTCCCCAGAGCCATGGTTTATGGGTGCCCCACTCGCAGATGCTCAGCACGATTGGCCGGCCAGACACATCGAGTGCCTGGCGCATCGTTGCATAACTTGCGGGCGCATCTTGAGTGGTGGTGTTGCACCAATCGTACTTCAGATAGTCCACGTCCCAGGCTGCATACTGCCGCGCATCCTGAAACTCGTGTCCGAGACTGCCCGGGCGGCCGGCACAGGTCTTGCTTCCCGCGTCCGAATAAATCCCGAACCTCAAGCCCAACGAGTGAATGTAGCCGGCCAATGCTTTTATCCCAGAAGGGAAGCGCTGTGGATCGGCGACGATGTTTCCGTCTTTGTCGCGCGTGACCTGCCAGCAGTCATCGATTACGACGTACTGGTAGCCCGCCTCCTTCATGCCGGATTTCACAATGGCGTCGGCCATTTGCCGGATCAGGTCTTCGCTGACGTTACACCCGAACTTGTTCCAGCTATTCCATCCCATCGGCGGTGTAGGTGCTAGAGCGGTGGCCGCAACCCTGCTTTCTTGCGAGAAAAGATTGGCGGAAATGGTCAACAGGAGAATCGCCAGTAGATTTCGGGTCGAGGTTTTCATCAGTATCTTCAACTAACTACGGTCGCGCCAAACCACATAGACTGCTGTTGCGCTTTGCGAGTATGCTAAGGCGCAAAACTTGAGTGTTGCGTTTTCCAATTGCCATGAACTTCAAATCACGTTGGCTTACCTGCTTCGTTCTCGTCCTGGCAATCTTGCTTCCTCCGTCCCACGCGTTCTCCCAAGCTGTGTCGGCGAAGAGCTCATCAGGCCAGTTAGGCCTCTTTGAAGCCCACACTGATGTAGGCGACGCCTCGCGGGGCGCGACTATCTTTGATGCCACAGGCGAATATCGTATCACCGGAGGCGGCGCTAACATCTGGGGCGCGGTCGACGCGTTTCAGTTCGTCTGGAAGCGCCTGTCAGGAGATGTGAGCATCAATGCCGACGTCCATTTTATGGGGAGCGGCGCAGTGGAGCACCGCAAGGCGGTACTGATGATACGCCAGACCCTCGATCCGGGATCGGCTTACGCCGATGTCGCCCTTCACGGGGACGGTCTCATTGCGCTGCAGTATCGGCTTGCGTCTGGTGCTGAAACCTCAGAGGTGCGGTCAGAGGTGAAGGGTCCGGCTCAAATCCGTATAGACCGCCGTGGCGACCAATTCACCATGTTTGCGGGCAAACCTGGAGAGAGTCTGGTGGCCTCCCCGCCGGTCACCGTAAAGCTACAAGATCCCGTTTACGTTGGCCTCGGCGTCAGCTCTCACGATGCCAAGATGGTTGAGACAGCAGTGTTTTCAAACGTTAGCGTTAAAGAACTTGCGGCTGCAGAGCAAAGCCAGAATCCTTCCAATGTCCGCAGCAAAATCTCGATCTATGATCTGGAGAGCAAGAGCATTCGCGTCGTTTACGCAGCGGACAAACTGTGGGAAGCGCCGAACTGGTCTCCCGATGGCAAGTATCTGCTGGCAAACTCGGGCGGTGCGCTCTACCGGTTCGTGCTTGATGCCAACGAAAAGGCGCAGCCAGAGAAGCTGGCTCTCGACACCGCGTATGAATGCAACAATGACCACGGCATCACGCGCGATGGGAAGCTGCTCGCGTTCTCCGCCAGGTATGGGTCTTCGCAAGACTCGCAAGTTTTCGTTGCATCCTCCGACGGTACGAAACCGCGGTTGCTTACAGCAAACCATCCGAGTTATTTCCACGGTTGGTCGCCAGACGGGAAGTGGCTGGCCTTTGTTGGCAAGCGCAACGACCACTTCAACATCTTTCGTATTCCGGCAGGCGGAGGAAATGAAGAGCGTCTTACTTCCAGTCCGGTCAATGATGATGGTCCCGACTACTCGCCGGATGGCAGGTGGATCTACATAAATTCCAACCGCGGTGGTTGGGATATCTGGCGATTTCCCGCAGAAGGCGCTGGTCCGGGCGATGCCAAGGCCGAGCGCGTTACCGACGATGAACTGGAGGACTGGTTCCCACATCCTTCGCCGGACGGCCAATGGCTCGTCTTTTTGTCCTTTCCCAAAGGCACTCCGGGACATGACGTCAAAACCAACGTTCAGCTTCGTATGATGCCCATGCCTGCAAGTGCTCCACGGGATGGGACGCGGAGTGAGGCCGGGTCTATTCAGTCTCTGGCGCAGATTTTTGGCGGCCAGGGAACTATCAACGTCAACTCGTGGTCGCCCGATTCCAAGAAGTTCGCTTTTGTCAGCTATGAGTTATTGCCGTAAACGATGATCCTGTGAGTCAAAGCCCTTTTGCTTGACATAGCCAGGCTTGCGGCCCTGCTGACCGGACCGAGAGCGTGAGCCGCAGGCGTTTGAGGGCCCAGGAGAAGGCTTTAAGAGAAGCTTGGCCGTGATAAGATTAAGGTCGATTTGGATGCTGTACTTCATCCTTTTCGCCGTGCGTTTTCGACGGGGCCGGGAAGCAGAAGGATGTTTTACGCGGAAGTGGTGGAACTGGCAGACACACCATCTTGAGGGGGTGGCGCCGAAAGGCGTGGGGGTTCAAATCCCCCCTTCCGCACCAAATTTAAGGCCGTCACCTACGCTGCTGATTGGATTTCACCTACCAAGCGTGTGTCGTCCCACACAGACGCTCGATCACCTCATTCATTCGTCGGCGGGCCAAAAGGAGCCTCCGTTTTGCGGCGGTCCGGCTGATTCCGAGAATCGCGGCTGCCTCCGCAACGCTGTGTCGTTGGATGTCGCAGAGCAGGAACATCTCTCGGCAACTCCGCCGCAACTGCAACGCGTGCATAAGCACTGCCTGCATCACTCCCGACGGAATACGGTCCTGCTGGGCCGACAGACGCCCCTGAAGACCTTTTCCGCGGAGAGGTTCCGTCATAGTTAAGCTTGAGGTCACTAAGCTTGACATCCGGATTAATTCCTACCTCAGTTCCAATGTTGCGCGGCGAACAATCAGCGAAACATATTTCTCGTACGGCCGTGCGCGAAGGTCCCGAATTACGCCGAAGCCGTAAGACAAACGGCTCCGGCGAAGCTGAAAAACGCTGCCTTTCCCCCCGGCGGCAACGTCCTCGATCGGGATGCTGGTGCCACCGAAGCGGTTTGCTCCCAGGGTGGACCCGCGAACAATCAACCTGGGCATCACCAGTTCTCGGTGTGCCCGGTTCGATGCTCATTCCTATGGTGCATCCAGGACGGATTTCGTTTCATGGTTAGTACTTTGGGATAGAGAATCGCAGGCGACACCCATCCACCAGGATGGCTGGCAGTCGTTTCACAGCCTACGGGTGTAGAATAGCTGCCACTTGGGCGTGCAGAGGCTAGTGTCTTGCAATTCCACGAGTTCGACGGGTCATATCTAGAACGGTTATGTTCGGGCGATTTCCGGACCGAGAGCCATTTTGTTGCCTATTTCAGTGAACTGATCCAATTGAAGCTGCGTTCCCGGGTCAATTCTCCTCAAGCCATTGAGGACTTGCGGCAAGAAACCTTTGCCCGAGTCTTCGTTGCTCTGCGCAGTCAGGGGAGGTTAAGACAGCCGGAGCGGTTAGGAGCTTTTGTGAATTCCGTTTGCAATAACGTGTTGCTCGAGCACTATCGCTCGTCTTCCCGGGAGAGTTCGATGGAAGACGAAGGAACCGTCGACGTCCCCGACCCATCGCTGGACGTAGTCTCGATTTTGTCGCACAAAGAGATGGAGCAACACGTGCGTCAGGTTCTGGAGGAATTGTCGGAGAGGGATCGGCGCCTGCTGCGGGAGATATTTCTGGAAGAACGGAATAAAGACGCGGTTTGTCAGGACTTTGGTGTGGACCGGGACTATTTAAGAGTTTTGCTTCACCGCGCCAAACAAGCCTTCAAAGCAGTCTATCTGAAGAACATTCCGACCGGCATAGGAGACACGGCGGCGGATTGACATATGAAACGATTTGTCTTGTTTTTTCACTATCCATACGAAAGACATTAAAGGACATGGAACATACCGAATCGATTCGCCTGATGGCTGCCGAGAAGTACCTGCTCGGCGAGCTTACACCTGAGTTACGGGATCAGTTCGAAGAACACTTCTTCGACTGCCAGGAGTGCGCTCTCGATGTTCGGGCAGGTGCTGCGCTCGTCGAGCACAGCAAAGTCGTACTGTCAGAGCCACTTGCCGTCTCTTCGGTGAAGATGCCAATGCCAATTCCCACGAAGCCAAGCTGGTTCGCATGGTTGCGTCCTGCCTTTGCCATGCCGGTTCTGGCTGTTCTGCTGGCGGTCGTTGGGTATCAGAATCTGGTGACGTACCCTAAGTTGAAGGGAGAGGTTGCCGTTTTCAACCGGCCCCAGATTCTGGCTTCGGCCTCGTTGATTAATGCAAATACGCGTGGAGCGGGCAGGACGGTGGTATCGGCTCGACAAAGTGAGCCGTTCCTTCTTTTTGTGGATGTTCCGGCAGACGCCCGTTTCTCTTCCTATGTGGCCGAGTTGGACGGGCCAGCCGGAAACTCTGAATGGTCGCTTACAATTCCCGCGGAGACGACCAAAGACACGGTGCCAATCCGCGTGCCTGCAGGCAATCGTCGAGCTGGCATATACACTCTCGTCCTACGCGGTGTAGACTCCTCAGGCGGAAAAGGTTCTGAAATCGGGCGCTATCCTTTTGAGTTGCAGATCCGAAACTAGACACCAATCCAGGTTTCGGAATGCCAGGAGATAGACGATGGACACGATAGGCAATAGAGTTCACTACTACCATGCAGACGCTAGTGCGCTGGGCGGGCATATCCGGCGCCCGTTCGATAAGGCGATTCCGGTGCAGGCTCCCGTCTCACTGCCGCCTGTCGGAGGATATGCGGCGCGCCGCCGCAAGGCTTTCAACGTAAAGAGCATCGTCGCCTTCGAAGCCGCGTACACTCAGGTTTCGGGCAGTGCGAATCGCGAAACCGGGGCCTCTACAACCCTGGTCACATCCACAATCGAAAAATTCAACGTGCTGGACACCTTTACCGCGGACCGCATGGTTGCGCAGATATCCCTCGACCATCCGCGTAGAGGATATATTCCCAAGGTAAGCTTGATCGGAACCCAATTCGAGAATGTCCGGATTGGGGGCAATCCGGTCGAAATCATTCTTGACCTTGATATATGTCGACACAGCAACGAAGGCGAGTATCCCAGCCAGCGGTGCCTTCATGACCAGCAGTTCTTGACGAAAGTTGGGGAACAGTACCGCCGCATCAACGACCCGGCATCCATGCTGGACTGGATTGAAGACAGGACGGTTCCCGGCTGGGTGAAAGATCGATATCAGTGGGATAATTCCGAAGCCTCGCTGCGCGACAAGGGCTACGTCCTATGTACGATCGTCAAGGAAATTCGTGGAAAGTTTTCCGGGAAGCACTATCACAACATTATCGAGATACCCGAATTTGGCAAGATTTTCCTGGGCGAACTGGTTGTGGATTGCGAGTCCTTCCAACTCATTATGGCAAGGTTAGAGCTGGGAAGTCCGACAGAAGCATCTATCAGCGCCGCGGTCGGCAAAGCCAATGGCAAGGGTGGTGGCGGCTAGGTCAGCTGATACTCGTTCTGGTTGTGATTTCTGTTGTCGCTTGCGGACCTTCTCATGATCCGCTTAGCGAATTTGAACGTGCACGACAGCTCTTTTTGCGTGGAGATTTGATTCGTGCGCAGACTGCAGCCGAAGAGGCTCTTAGGTATTATTCGAGGACTAATTCACAATGGGCTTGGAAATTCCGCGTTCTAGATGCACGGATTATGAGTTGGCGAGGAATGAATCAGGACGTGCTTCTTGTTCTGAACTCTGAGCTACCCCCTTTTCTCCAAAACACCGACTTGGATCTCCAAAGGCAGCAATTGGAGGGGCTCGCCTTCGCGCGCCTACATCGGTTCGCGCAGGCCGAGCAAAAACTAACCCAGGCGGCGAACAGTTGCGCAGTCTCTGATTGTCCGGTCTTCGCGGAAGTGCTAGCCGCTCAGGGGTTCCTTGCAGTGGAAAAGGGACATTACGGTCATGCCCAAGAGTTCTTCGAAAGGAGTCTTCAGTTTTCCCGTCAACGGATGGATCTTTTCGAGGAGGCACACGCACTGCTCGCACTAAGTAACGCCGCGCTGCTGGAAGAACACTTCGACGAGGCCATTGATTGGGCGGGTAATGCCAAGAAGGCAGCGGAGGCGATTGATGCTGGCCTGATTGTCGAGATTGCTTTGGGAAATCTGGGTTGGGCGTGTTACAAGACTGGCGACTCCGAAAGAGCGTTAGCGTTGACTCTAGATGCGCAAAAACGTGCCGCTCAATTGGGCGACGTAACCGATCAGGTTGCGTGGCTCACTAATGCAGGTTACGTTTATCAGGATGCGAGCAAGTTCGCCCTTGCCGAAGATTACTACCGACGGTCGCTCGATCTAGCGCACAAGATAGATAGCAAAGAGGACATCCTGAATGCGTTGGTTGCTTTGGCGTTTGTCACGGTTCAAACAGGACAACTGGATCTGGCAAGGCAATACAGTGACGAAGCGATCGCTTTAGCCCGCGCAGACGGCAATCGCGTCGACGAGCTGTATCCCATGCTCGCGAAAGGACAAGTTGCCATTCGCACTGGCGATTCTGCTCAGGCTGAACAAGTGTTTCGCGAGATTGCGACAGATCCGAAGGTGGATCCCTCACTGCAGTGGGAGGCTCAGCACGAACTGGCGGGGGTTTACGAAGGTGAACGTCGTTTCCCCGACGCAGAGAAGGCCTATCGCACGGCTCTTGGTTCATTCGAAAGTGCACGCTCTTCGCTCCACCACGAAGATTTCCAGTTACCCTTCATGGCCAATGGGGCTCAGCTTTACGACGACTACATCCATTTCTTGCTGGAGCAAGGGAAAACTGTGGAGGCACTGCAGACGGCCGAATACAGCCGGGCTCAGACACTGGCCGAAGGACTCGGCTTATCGCAGAAGAGTTCTTCTCGCGCGCCTACGACCGTCGATCCCCAGCAGTTGGCACGAGATGCGGGCGGGACGATCCTCTTTTACTGGCTTGGACCAAAGCAGTCTTGTTTGTGGTCCGTGACAAAAGAAGAGATTAAGCTGTTTCAACTTCCACCAGCATCAGAGATTGACGCGGCGGTTCAAAGCTATCGCAAGGCTCTACTGGGTCCGCGGGACGTGCTGCAAACGGCGAACTCGGATGGCACCAAACTCTTCGACACTCTGGTGGGTCCCGCCAGGCAGGTCATCGCTCCCAATTCGCGTGTAATCGTCATCCCCGATGGCAGCTTGAATGGCCTGAACTTCGAGACCCTGTTAGTGTCCGAGCCAAAACTGCACTATTGGATTGAAGATGTAACCGTCGTCAATGCAAGTTCACTCAGGCTTCTGGCCGCGTCACACGGCTCGTCACGGACTGGGGCGGGAAAGCTCCTGCTGATCGGCGATGCCGTTGCTTCCGATCCTGAATACGGCGAATTACCGGAAGCTGCGTTGGAGATCACCAATATCGAAAAGCACTTTCCTCCTGCGGTGCGGCAGGTTTATACACGCGTTGAAGCGACCGCACCGGCTTATCTGAAAAGCACCCCAGAACAGTTCGCTTATATCCATTTCGTAGCCCACGGCACAGCCAGCCGCTTGAGTCCATTGGACTCCGCGGTCATACTGTCAAAAGCTTCTGCGGACCAAGATTCCTTCAAGCTCTATGCGCGAGACATCATTCACCACCCCCTACATGCAGAACTGGTAACGATTTCGACCTGCTACGGCGCGGGCAGCCGTGCTTATACTGGTGAGGGATTAGTGGGACTGTCGTGGGCATTTTTGCGCGCTGGCGCTCACAACGTGATCGGCGCACTTTGGGAAGTGAGCGATGAGTCGACTCCTCGCCTGATGGACCAACTCTACGACGAACTCAAGCAGGGCCGAAGCCCGGAAGAGGCTCTTCGTTCCGCGAAGCTCTCCTTACTCCACTCCGACGGCGTCTTCCGCAAGCCTTTCTACTGGGCGCCGTTTCAGCTCTATACCGGCACTTAGAACAATCGTTTACTCCTCAGATCTATTCCATCCAGCGCGTACTCTCGTACTCCATGTACTTTGCAGTTCGCAGAGCAGTTTCGCGACCGTAGTATTTCTCGACAATGTGCAAGGCGAGGTCGATTCCTGAAGTCAAGCCACCCGCGGTATAAACCACGTCATCGCTCTGTACGTAGCGGGTCCCCTTCACCAGCTTGGTCTTGGGAAAGCTCTTTTGAAACTGATCGTAAAACTCGTGATGGGTAGTGGCTTCTTTTCCGTCGAGGAGCCCCGCCTTGCCCAGTTGGAAGGCGCCGGTGCAGACCGACATCACGACCTCACTTTGTTTGTCCATGCGGCGCAGCCAATCGGCCATCTTTGGCGCGCCACGCTGTGCGGGAATAACCACGATCTTCGGCGGAGGCGCGTCATCAAAGGAGTAATCCGGGACAATCGTCATGCCACCGGACACCTGAATCGGATTCCTCGATTCGCCGACCGTGTAGAGCTCAAACGGCATGTTGTCACCAGGAACGGTCATGGTGTCCTGGAAAACCTCCCATGGGCCGGCGAAGTCGATCATGGTCGCGCCTTCGGTTAATACGAAAGCCACGGGAATCTTTTTTCCTTCCCCTGGCGGGGTGAGCTTGTGAGATGCTGATCCGTTCTGGCTTAGGGCTGTGATTGTGGAACTCTTCGTTGCCACCACGGCCAGAAGGAAGATCAGCCCAAGCAGCGGGACAGTCCAAATCATCGATGAACTCTGTGTTTTCACTGTCTCCTCCTACACCCCTGGTTAGACGAAACGCCCTGAAAAACACTTTGCGGACGGGATACGATGCGACGTGAAGAGTACCAGTCGCCACGAATCGAGGATAGTCACACTCCGACGATGGCCCGTGGGCACCCAAGGGCGTCAGGCCGATGGTCAAAGATTCTGCTCGATGAGCCGCTGCAACTCGGCACGGTATCCCCGACTGCAAGAGAGTTCCTTGCCGTTTTTTAGAATCGCAATGTATTCACCGCTGTCGCAGGGTTGCAGTTCCTTGATTTTGCGGACGTTGGCAATCGTGGAGCGGTGGATGCGCACGAAGCGTCCCGGATCGAGCCTTTTGGAAATGGTACCAATGCCTTCTCGCAGCAAATACGAGTCTTTGCCGACGTTCAACTTCACGTAGTTTGCGGCGGCTTCAATCCAGTCAACTTCATCCATATCCAGGAACACCACTCGACCTCGCGCTCGGATGACCAAGCGGTCGTTAGCGGGCCATGCTGCCGCCTTGGCGTCGGCCAGCAAGTCAAGAATTCGACCCGTCAGATTGTGATCGTGGGCTTTCAGGAGGTGGGTTCGAACTCGCTCAAGCGCGTGATGAAGACGGTCCCCGTCGAACGGCTTCAAGAGGTAATCGAGAGCATGCGCTTCGAAGGCTCGAAGCGCGTATTGGTCATACGCCGTGGTGAAGACAACGGCGGGCATCTCGCTCGCCGGAATCTTGCCGAGGACTTGAAAGCCATCGAGGTCCGGCATCCGAATATCAAGCAAAAGCAGATCAGGGTTGTGGGCGTGCACAGAGGCGATGGTCTGTTCGCCGTCGCGACATTCCGCGACCACCTGAATCCCGAGTTCTGAACTCAAAAGCACACGCAACTTCTTGCGTGCTAAATGTTCATCATCAGCAATGATCGTGCGAATTGAGGGAGTGATCATTTGCCTTTTCACCTAGTCGGTCCCAGTCCTGGTTAGGAACCACCTCGTATATGGATGGACGTGGATCGCCGCGAAAGGGTATCCGCACGTTGACCTCTACGCCGCCGCCCACTGCGTTCCTGACGTCTATCTCCTGATCGTTACCGTAAAGTGTTCGGAGGCGTTCCCGGGTCGCTCCCAGACCAAGGCCGTCTTTGGACTGAACCTCGGCAGCGTCAATCAAGCCTGGCCCGTTGTCCCTAATCCGCAGATGGAGGCTGCGGTCATTGTGGCCGGTCGTGATCCGAATCTCACCACCCGAGGGAAGTCTCGCAACCCCATGCCGCACCGCATTTTCCACCAGGGGCTGCAACAACAGATGCGGAACCTGCGCATCCAGCGTTTCAGGGGCAATATCGAGAACAACCGTGAGCCGATCTTCAAAGCGAACCTTTTCGATTTCCAGGTAACCATTTACGAACTCAAGTTCACGGCTCAGGCTGGTTATCTGCGCCCCATCGCCTTCGAGGCTCATCCGCAGAAGGTCACTGAGACAGCTCATCGTGCGATCAGCTGCCATCGCGTCGGTCAGCATCAGGGACGAAATCGAATGCAACGTGTTGAACAGGAAATGCGGTTGCAGCCGACTCTTTAGCGCGTGCAAATGTGCCTTTGCCAACTGCGCTTCAAGTTGCGACGTGCGGATTTCCCGCTCCCGAAATCGCTGGTGGTTCGAGACGGCATACGCGATTAGCACAACCGGTACATAAACGCCGACAATGTCGTCAACGAAGCTGTTGAAGAACATCGTCTCAAGCGCTCGCCATTGAATCTGAAACTGGCCCTGCCAGACTCCAACTGCTGACGCCCAATCACGAACTTGCGAATTCCAGAATGCGTAGGGTGTCATGCCTCTGAGAATCACATGCGCGGCGGTAAAAAGCAGGCCTCCGGCGAGATACAGTAGGGAACGCTGCACCCAATTGTCACGTTGAAGTGGAAAGCGGAGCGCAAATGCAAAAACAAGAGGGGTTAGAGGAGCATAAGTCAGTATCTGGCTGAACTCTATCGCAAGGGTTTTGATGAGACTGATAGGCGTGTTTGTCGTTCCTTGAAACTGATACGCGGAGACGCTGGCAACCAGGGCGACGAACATCCAAACTCCAAAGCTCAACGTCCAGACCAGGAGCGTGCGTTTGCTGACTGGCGGCGTCGCGTTGTTGCTCTCGGTAATCGCAACGCTGGTTTTCCGTAGGGGACGATTAACCAGTTCGCCCCCGCAATTCGGGCAAGTACGCTGCAAAGTCGCCGCGCACTCGCAGCAGAAAGTGCATTCGTAGGAACAGATATAGGCTTGCCCATTTGCCTCAAGTGTGGCCGCACACTTCTCACAGCGCGTTTTCATTTCGAGATGCATAGCTTTTATTAAAGCCTTCACGCCGGCTGATTAGAGCCGAGTTGAAACGGTCAAATTCCCATGCAAAAGCTGCAATGCTCCGAATCCAGCGCAAGACAACGCTAGCAGAGCAACCCACGTTGTGTCATCGGAAGATGGTACCAATGGCGGAGCATCCGGGACGAATGGCCCCCAATGGGTATCTAAGTCGGTTGCGGCCTCGATTCGCCTCGATCCTGATTTGGACCTGACGTCGGATATCTCGCAGAAACCTGTTGGATGGATTCGCCATGTGCTGATGTGCGTTCGTCCTCAGTTGCGGTGTGGACGTCCCACGCAGGCTGCCAACTCAAGGTAAAGCAAGTCAAGGTGAAGTGGTAGGCTGCGTTTTCTCACTCGTCAACTGTTGGGTCGACGAGCGCGGCTACGTCAAGTGAGGCATAAGTTGAAGGCCCTCTTAATGGAGGAAAGTTATGCAAAGCATAGTTTTGGCTGGTTTTGTTCTGACAGTAAATCTTCTTGTACTCGCCCAGACCGAAAAGCCGAAGCCGGCTTATGATTTTTCCTTGTCACGCGAGGAGAAAATCAAGCTGGCAGAAAGTGCGGCACCACCGGAGATTTCGAGCAAAGCCACCGTGTATCTTTTAGAGCGGACTGGCTACGAAAAGGTGCGGGACGGCACCAACGGTTTCTCATGCTTTGTTGACCGCCAGACTCCGCTAAATTGCGAGCCTACATGCTTTGACGCGGAGGGAACCGCAACTACTCTGCTGACCCGACTCTATGCAGAAGAGCAGCGCGCCAAGGGCAAAACCGAGGAGCAAATCACCACAGAAATCGCAGACGGTTACAAGAACGGAAAGTTCAAAGCCCCCGTCAAATCCGGCATCGTCTATATGATGTCGCAACAGGGCTACCTGCTGGATTCTGCGGGCAATCGGCTGGTTCATATCCCGCCACATCTCATGTTTTACGCGCCGTACGCCACGGACAAGGATATTGGCTCGCCGCCCCCCTTGCCCGATATGCCGCATCTGATAAGACCCGGACAGCCTGATGCGTACATTATTGTCATACCGGGAAATCACGCAGGCCACTAGGGACGATTCCTTGATTGTGTTCAATTTCAGAATGGAATCATTGTTCTACGCGCTTCGGCTTCTGCCAGCCAGCCACGGCGTAACTTCTCCAGAGGGACGCTTGAGAGATACGGCTTGATATCGAGAATTGGCGTTCCATCGAGCATGTCGACGCCGCGGACGTGCAGTCGCGGGCCGTCTCGATGAAGGAGCTCCACGACGGTAAAGCCGATGGGGTTCGGACGTCTCGGGGACCGCGTTGCGAACACGCCGTGCGGCCGATTGTCGCTGGGCGGTGTGCCCAGTAGTTCGAACCCTTGCGAGCGATCAAAAGCCCAGATGACGATGAGGTGAGAGAAACCCTCGATATCGGTGAGTCCGGGGTCGAACTCCGCCAGTATTTCGAGAACACCTTCCGCTTCGTGTTGGGCGCCCAATCCTTTGGGAATCTCACGAGTTTCCTTGTAAGGGCTTCTCACGTATCCAATAGGCCGCGGCGTGAACATGGTCATTTGTCTACCTCGCAGGACAACTATCGTACAACGAGGGAGGGATTGGTCGATATCCCTGCACGTGCTATCGGGCAGCAACGGCGAATCGCGAATAAACCCGGTTTATGTCCTCTATAAATTTAAATTGCAGAGATATTTCCGATGCCTGTGATAAGAACTATGCATTGGACGCTGGCTGAATCGATCCTTATCGTGATTGGCAGCGGTCAATGTTTCGACGCAAGGCCTGGGCAGTGATTGTGAAGTACAGTTCCCCCAATAGACAGTTTAAGGAGCGATGTGATGTCTGCCTTTCCGCAGCAACGGAAGAAACTGTCTCTTACGCAGCGATTCTCCCGCTTGGCCATCCGGCTGCAAGATCCGGAGTGGCGACGCTACGCAAAGGTATTGCTTCTCGGAAAGGTGTTAGGGGTTGGCGTGGTGATGCTATTCATCATGGTATGTGCGGAATTTTGGGGAACACTCTCGCTGGGCCTGTTTGCCTGCGGCAAAATACGGATCTACCGGGCCGGTTGCGCCTGACAACTCCGTTGCGCTCAGGGGCGTGCTTTACGGCGGCGGCGACAGTTGCTGCTCGCCCAGACGCTGGGTAGTTTGATCATCATAACCGCAACTTTCGCGGCTGCTTACGGAGTTATGCGCCTGGTGAACGCGACTGGCACGCTGCGCGTATCGCTTGCGGGGGAGCTTTACGGTTTAGACTTGCATGAGCACGGTATTTCCGCATATCCGGAATACGTAATTTCTTCCGCCGGCACGCCCGTGGGTTTGGTAGACGAATCCGAGAGTCGACCGGCAAGAGCGGTGAAATTCGAAGCCTTGATTTTACGGGAGAAACAGAATTACCAAGCTGAATCCGCCAGCTTCCGCGATTTGGCGTACGATTGACAAATCACGATGACCAAAGTCGAAGCAATCATCCAAGTTTCGAAGCTGGAAGGCGTAAAGAGTTCGCTGCATGAGATTGGGATTGAGGGCATGACCGTGCTCGAGGCCCGTGGCCATGGAAGACAGAAGGGGCACACCGAGTTCTACCGTGGTCGTGAATACACCGTCGATCTTATCCCAAAGATCAAGCTGGAACTGGTGGTTGCTGACACTATGGTTGAAAAAGTCGTACAGGCGATTTCTGCGGCGGCCCGCACTGGCAAAATCGGCGACGGGAAGATTTTTCTCTCGCGGGTGGATGAGGTCATTCGGATCCGCAATGATGAGCGCGGCGAGGATGCCCTGTGAAACCGCGGGAGCAGGGGCGAGGAGCATAGATCGAATCAACATTCCCCCAGCCACAAGAACGCTGCTAAGTGCGTGAGATTCGCCCGGATCAAACGGTATGACGACGGCAGGCTCATTGAGCAGCGAATTGCGGGACCTCTACACTGTAGAATCAGCGCGGATCCGCCAGGAGTTTGCTTCCACCGGTAGTGGCTTCGCGGCCATCACTCAGCGCACTGCTCTGGTAGAAAAGATCGCTCTCCATCTCTGGAGAGAAATCATCTGTTTGCAAGAACAAGGTCCACGGAATTTCACCCTGATCGCCTTGGGAGGATTCGGGCGCAATTGGCTGTTTCCATACTCTGATATCGATCTACTCTTTCTTCACGCCGACCGTGAGACTGAGCAGGTTTTCAAAGATCAGATTCGAAGCTTCTCGCAAGGCTTGTGGGATGTGCGCTTGAAGGTAAGTCCGGCCACCCGGATTCTGCAAGAGTGCGACCGATACGATCCCGCCAATCTTGAGTTTGTTATTTCGCTGCTCGACTGCCGCTATCTCGCCGGCGACCCCGATCTTTTCGCGCGGCTGCATGACAAGGTCATTCCAAAGTTGATCGCCCGCGAGACGCATCCTCTAGTGCAGAGTCTGGCTGACCTCACGCGCACTCGTCATGAAAAATTCGGCAATACGATCTTCCATCTCGAACCCAACGTCAAGGACACTCCCGGCGGCCTCCGCGATTGCAACGTGGCCCTTTGGCTCAGCCTGCTCTCCTCAATGGACAAGCTGCACGACTGGCCTGATCCCAAGTCTCTCCTGTCAACTTCAGCGCGCAAACAGTTTGAGCCCGCGCTCGACTTTCTGATGTCCGTCCGGTGCTTCCTCCATCTTCGCTACGGTCGGGACGACAACCTATTGTCCTGGGAGGCACAGGAAGAAGCTGCCAAACAAGGAATCGGAGTGTACGAGGCTCAGGAGCTCTCCGCGGCTGCCTGGATGCGGATTTATTTCAGCCACGCCCGCTCGATTCATCGAACCGCGACGCAGTTGCTGGAAGAAATCCCGGCAGCTTGGTCTTCAATCTCGCGGCACTTTCACAACCTACGTTCGCGAGTTTCCGATGCCGACTTTTCCGTGGTCGATGGGTTGGTTTTCCTGCGCCAGGCCTCCGCCTTGCAAGATCCGGAAGTGTTGCTTCGTCTTTTCCATTTTGTAGCGGTTCACGGCTTGCGGCTCAGCACAACCACGGAATACAAGATTGAGCAAGTGTTGCCGTCGCTGGCAGCTACGCCCCCGAGGGGGGCAGAGCTGTGGCTTTACTTGGGAGAGATCCTGGACCAGCCGCATGCCGCCCATGCTTTACGGGCCATGCATTCGCTGCGGTTGCTCACACTCCTCTTGCCGGAACTGAAGACGATCGACTCCCTCGTGATCCGCGACTTTTATCATCGCTTCACGGTGGATGAGCATTCATTCCTGGCAATCGAGAGCCTGCACCGGCTGCGGCAGTCACGTTCGGAATGGGAAAGGCATTATGCCGAGATTCTGGACGAGCTCGAACAGCCGGAATTGCTTTACTTGTCCCTGTTGTTGCACGACACCGGCAAAGGGGCTCCTTCCGAGAATCATGTCGAGGGCAGCCTGGCGATTGCGGAACAATGTCTGGAGCGTCTGGATCTAGAGTCGTCGGAGCGCGAAACTGTACTCTTTCTGATTGGCAATCACCTGGAAATGTCGTTTGCGCTTCGTCGTGATATCTTCGATTCGGCAACAGTCGCTGCGTTCTCAGACAAAGTGGGCACTCCCGAGCGGCTGAAGATGCTCTGCCTGTTCACTTACGCAGACATCAAAGCGGTCAACCCCGACGCGCTGACTCCCTGGAAAGCCGAGAACGTCTGGCAGCTCTATATCGCGGCCGCGAACCAACTGAATCGCAATGTCGACCAGCGCCTGCACCCAAACGCCGATCTGGATGACGAGAAAATTATCCGCCTGCGCGCTCTGGCTCCGGTCGCGGGCAAAAGTGTAAAAGCCTTTCTTGAGGGATTGCCGCAGCGATACTTGAGAACCTATGCGGCCAACGAGGTGCTGCATCATCTGGAAATGGCGGAAAGCCTGGGGAAGCATCCCATCCAGCTTGATCTAAAGCGCGGCCGCCACTGGTTCGAACTGACGCTGGTTACGAACGACCGTCCCTTTCTTTTCGGCAAAGTCGCCGGAGCCCTCGCGTCATGGGGCATGAATATTGTGAAGGCCACGGCTTTCTCGAACCAGGCTGGAACGGTCGTCGACACATTCTATTTCACCGACCGCTTCCGAACCCTTGAACTGAATCTGTCGGAATGGGAACGCTTCAAGCGGGGCGTCAGCGAAGTCCTTACGGGAGAGACGGATTTGGAGCGCATGTTGAAGAGCCGGCTGCAATCCGAGGAGAAGAAAGGAACGCCCAAGGTGAAGATCAAGACCTCGATTCAGTTCGACGACCTATGCTCTTCCAGCAGCACGCTGGTGCAGGTGATCACGCAGGACCGCCCCGGGCTCTTGTACACGGTTGCTTCCTGCTTCTCGCATCACAAATGCAACATCGAAATTGCCCTGATCGACACTGAAGGGCAGATGGCGATCGACGTTTTCTATCTCACTGCGAACCGGAAGAAACTGGCAGGCGACCACCTGAAACAAGTGGAGACCGCATTGAGAGAAGCGTTGCAAAGTGGCCTCTAGTCGCGCACTGAAGGAATGGAATGTTGAAGAAGACATTGGTTGTAGCCACGATGTTTTTCGTCCTCCTTGTGGGTGTATTGGCCTCCGTGGACGTTTACTACAGAAGTGATGGGGGTGGCGTGGAGTGCGCTTTGTGGAATGCAGACGAAGCGTATTTGTTTGCGAATGTAATCCATCGCGGTTACCGCTTCAGCTATCTCGGGTCTTTAGTCGAAATGGTTAAGGAATATTTCTATGTTGTTCCTGCACCGACCGACGAAGCGTCGTCAACGGTCGTGTTCCGAATTACCCCATCCGGGGTTCAACGCTATGCGGCCGGGGACATGTCCTTTGACCTCTACACTCCGTTTGAGGGCGAGATTTACGCGGACCAGGACGGAGCACTGTGGAAGTGGGCAGGGTCTCATTTTGAGGTGGCCAGCTCGGAAGAACAGCGGGGACTCGACGGCATCAAGCGGCTTTCTGCAGAAGATTTCAGTGACGTTCACGGATGGTCAGCGCGACGCAGACCAGGGAACCTGAAGATCGACTTGGGCGGGAAACCAATCACGGTTGATGTGACAAACGGTCTTTACCACATTTCCATCGGAATGCGACGGTCTGGTCAGGCACCTGAGGAGCTATGGTACCTTGACGAACGGCCACACAGAATTAGCCAAGCTGAATACCGACATTCGTTTCCAAAGACACTGCTGTTCGGTGACTCGAAGTAAGCGCATCAGATGTCGTTAGCTTCTCCGCTCGCCCCTCCCCGAAAAATCCATTGCTGTCATCGAAATTCTTGATTGTACTTACCTCCCTTGCAGAAGGTACACCATGTGAGATGACACGCGGTTCCGCTTCCGTCGATCACGACGCCTGTGGTGTGGGATTCGTGGCGCAACTTGGCAGCCCAGGTTCGCGCGACGTCGTGGAGCGGGCGCTCGAAGCGTTGCGTCGACTTGGCCACCGAGGCGGTTTGGACGCTGACGGCCGGAGCGGGGATGGGGCTGGCCTGCTCACCGCCATTCCGGACAGGTTTATCCGAAATTGCGCGCGCGAAGCCGGCATCGAACTACCCCTCGTGTATGCGTTAGGCATGGTTTTTTTGCCCAGCGGCCAAGAGGGCGTGGCCCACGAGTCAATCGGTAGCTCTGCAAGAAGTCACGGGCTGCGATTGTTGGGATGGCGTGCGGTGCCAACCGATCCTTCAATTGTTGGCCCCCGTGCGCTCGATACCCTCCCAGTCATTCAGCAATGTTTTTTCGCTCCCGTGGAAGCATCCGTCGATCTGGAATCGGACCTTTTTCGGTTCCGCAAGCAGGTAGAATCGACCGCGCCGAGCGGAACCTACTTCTGTTCACTCTCTTCACGAACCGTGGTCTACAAAGGATTGTTGACGCCCGAGCAATTGCCAGCATTCTATCCCGATCTGGCGGATCCGGATTTTGCCAGTCCTTTCGCGATCTTTCATCAGCGCTACTCGACCAACACGAACCCAACCTGGTCGCTGGCGCAACCGTTCCGTTTCGTCGCTCACAACGGCGAGATCAATACGATCAGCGCGAACCGGCGATGGCTTCGGGCCAAGGAAGTGTCTTTGCGTACGACTCTCGGGCTTCCTGGGAATGTGCGATTGCTTGAGGAGCGCGTGAGCGACTCCGCGAGCTTCGATAATGGTCTGGAAATCTTTCTGCGCAGAGGCTACGATCCGGCCGCCGCCATGTGGTGCATGGTTCCTCCAGCGCAGCAGACGGCATCCGATGTCGACTCCGACTTTGAATCGTTTCTACAGGCCCACGCTCGCGAGCAAGAGCCGTGGGACGGTCCGGCCACGCTGATCTTTACCGATGGCTTCAGCGTCGGTGCGAAGCTCGACCGCAATGGTTTGCGGCCGCTGCGATACACGCTGACCTCGGATGGTCTGGTCGTCGCTGGTTCGGAGGTTGGGATTGCTGATTTCCACGGCAAGAAGGTGATCGAGCGACATCGACTGGGACCGGGCGAGATGCTGGTCGTTGATCCCGCAAGGGGCCGATTTCTGCGCCCCGGAGAAATTTCAGAGCTCGGCAAATGGCAGCAATTTGTTTCTGCCGTCGCGCCGGTGCGGATTAATCCGTCGGAAAAGGTTTTTACCCCTTCCATGCCTGAGGCCGCGAATGTTTTGGCAGCCGTGGGTTGGAGCGAAGATCAGTTTCGATTGCTATTTCAACCGCTGGTCCAGGGTGGGCAAGAAGCCGTATGGAGCATGGGCGACGACGCGCCATCGGCATTTTTTTCAAGCATGCGGCGCCCGCTTTGGGAGCATTGCAAGCAGCGCTTCGCGCAAGTTACGAATCCGCCGATCGATCCCCTGCGCGAAGCCCACGTGATGTCGCTGGATGTTCATCTGGACAGTACTCTGCTGCTTCCTTCTCCCTTGCTGGACCCTGGCCAGCTGCGGTTGATCCAGGACAAGCTGCAGCCGGTCGAACGTCTTGATTTCACTTTTCGGGTTGCCGAAGGAATTGAGGGCGCGAAGTGTGTTCTGAGACATCTTGAGGAAGCAGCGCTCACGGAGGACGCTAGCCCACGACTCGTTCTGCTGAGTGATCGTGGCGTGAACGCTGATACGACAGCCCTGCCCGCCTTGCTGGCTTTGGCTGCAGTCTGGAAGTCGATGGTGAAGGCGGGGCGCTGGAGTGTGCCTCTGATCGTCGAGAGCGCGCAGGTCGTCGACACCCACCATATTGCGTTACTGATCGCGGCTGGCGCCAGCGCTGTGATGCCGTATGTTGCCTTGGAGCAAGCTGTGAGTTTGCGTCCCGACGGGGCGGCCGCATATCGTCTCGCAGTTGAGAAGGGGCTACGGAAAGTAATGGCGCGCATGGGCATTTCGACCATCGCCAGCTACCGCAACAGCCAGCTCTTTGAAACCATAGGTCTCGATAAAGACTTGCAAGCCCAGTTCTTTGAAGATGCTGGCGGGGCTCTCGGCGGTAAGGGACTCGAGGAACTCCTGGAGGATTGCATTGCTCGTCATGCTGCGGCATTCAAAACTGAAAATCCCCAACTGCGAGATCTTGGATTATATCGTTTTCGCCGCGAGGGGGAGCGCCACGCTACATCGCCAGATTTGGTGCGGCGAATGCATCAATACATCAAGCTACCAAGCGAAGAGAACTACCAGGCGTTCACCGACCTTGCTGGAAAAAGAGAGCCGGTCGCCATCCGCGATCTTTTGGAGATAGCGCCTGCCACTCCCGTGCCTCTGCGCGCGGTTGAGCCGGAAGCTTCCATACTGAGCCGTTTTAGCACACAGGCGATGTCGCTGGGAGCGATCTCTCCCGAAACCCATCGCACGTTGGCGGTCGCCATGAACCGGCTCGGGGCGCGCAGCAACACCGGAGAAGGTGGCGAGGATCCAGATGTGTATCGGGAGCAACCTGAGGCTAACAATCGGGTCAAGCAAGTAGCTTCAGCGCGATTTGGTGTGACTACGGAATATCTCGTCCATGCCGATGAGTTAGAGATCAAAATTGCGCAGGGTGCAAAGCCCGGCGAAGGCGGCCAACTCCCCGCGGGCAAGGTGACAGCTTACATCGCGCGGCTAAGGCATTCCGTGCCGAACACGGTGCTGATCTCCCCGCCGCCGCATCACGACATCTACAGCATCGAAGACTTGGAGCAACTGATCTATGACCTGCGAGCGGTGAATCCCCACGCGCGCATTGGGGTCAAACTAGTTTCTAGCACCGGGGTAGGGATCGTCGCGACCGGTGTCGCAAAAGCTGGGGCAGACGTTATCACGATCAGCGGTTACGACGGCGGGACTGGTGCCTCTCCCTTGACTTCTATCAAAAACACGGGCATGCCTTGGGAAATTGGACTACGAGACGCGCACTGCTCTCTAGTGCGCGCCGGCCTCCGTCGCAGGGTTCGCTTGCGCGTGGATGGTGGATTCAAGTTTGGACGGGATGTCATCATGGCCGCGCTGTTGGGAGCTGACGAGTTTGGTTTCGGTACAGCAGCGTTGCTGGCCTTGGGCTGTGTCATGGCTCGTCAGTGCCACCTGAACACCTGTCCGGTGGGAATTGCGACTCAAGACGAAAAGCTTCGGATGCGTTTTACCGGCAAGCCGGAAATGGTGGAGAGCTACTTCCGCGCCGTGGCCGGCGAGGTTCGCGAATTACTCGCGGCCATGGGAGCCTGCTCCATCGATGCGATCGTTGGTGCTGTCGATCGACTGCGACCCTGCAATCGCGAGGCTGGACGCGCTCTGGCGGAACTGCTTGAGCCCCTCATTGCACCACCGCAAACTGTCTGCCTGCGCGAGCCCGATGGCGTTCTTCAGCTCGAATTGAAGCGCACGTTCGAGGAAAGGGACGCGAACCGTGCCCAACGCTTCCAGATCACCAACGCCGACCGTGCCGTCGGAGCGCACTTATCAGGAGAGATCCTGCGCCGACACATGGGAGGCTATTAGCTCGGTTGACTACGATTTCGTCGGTACTGCGGGCCAGAGTTTTGGCGCGTTCTTAGTCCGCGGAATCAATTTGCGGCTTTTCGGCGAGGCCAACGATTATGTGGGCAAAGGTTTGTCGGGCGGCAACATCGCCATTACGGCAGGCGCCGAAGCCTCGCTGCGTGGAGATGTGTTGGCCGGTAACACTGTCCTGTACGGTGCCACCAGCGGAGAGTTGTACATCGCCGGTCAAGCGGGAGAACGGTTTGCCGTACGCAACAGCGGCGCGCTGGCGGTGGTCGAAGGCGTCGGCCAGCACGCCTGTGAATACATGACGGCAGGAGTAACGGTCATTCTCGGTCCTGCAGGCATTAACCTCGGAGCCGGAATGACGGGCGGGCTAGCTTACTTGCTGCGCGATTCCATCGGCGGCCACGTGCACAACGACCAGTCCGTCAGGATGGTCCCCATTGAGCTCAAGGAGGAGCTGTGGCTTCGCCGTGTCCTCCGCAGACACGAACGTCTCACGGGAAGTCCGCGGGCGGCGCAGTTGTTGCGCAGCGAACGGCCACTACCGTTCAGTCGTGTCGAGCCTCTCTCCCTGGCCTGTTCGATTGCGGAGACCTGGGACGCGATCCTGACGCGTTTCGGAAGACACAAGACCCCAGTGTTCGACGTCTCACGAGTTGTTCCCCTCGATGGCTTGCCGCCGTATCGTAAGGAGCGAGCGCTCCACGTGAATCGATGACCTTTTCGGCGTAAACTGTCCTGCCTTCTCCGCTATATAATCACACACTAATTATGGACTTTGACCAGCTCGTCACGTTTCTGCAAGTCGCCAAGCTCGGCAGCTTTTCCCGGGCGGGAGAAAAGGTCTTCCGTTCACAATCGGCGGTGAGCAGCCAGATTCGGCTGCTCGAGCAGGAATACGGAGACAAACTCCTCGACCGCTCGGGAAAGTCGGTGAGGCTCACGCCGGCCGGAAGAGTATTGTTTGCGTATTCAGAGCGGCTTTTGCGAATGCGCGATGAGTCCCTGCTAGCCGTTGCCGACCAAGGGGCGACGCCTCGCGGCACGCTGTTAATCGGGGCCAATGAAGCTACGTGTCTGTACGTCTTGCCTGAAGTGTTCGCTGAATATTGCCGACTCTATCCTGGAGTCCAAATTAGCATCTACCGCAACTTCAGCTACAAAATCATAGAGAAGCTGGAGAACGGCTCGATAGACGTCGGTATCGTCACCTTGCCGGTCAAATCCCCCAGTCTGAAGGTACACTCCATCTTTCGCGACCAGCTTATGTTGATGGTGAATCCGCAGAATCCTCTGGCCAAGCATAAGCATGCATCCGTCGCGGATATCGTTACCCAGCCGCTGTTGTTGCCACGGACCGGATACAGTCGTCGGGTGATGGACAAGCTGTTCCGGCCCTACCGGGCTCATTTGCAGGTCAGAATGGAATTACCCAGCGTTGGGATGATCAAAAGCTTTGTGGCCGCTGGGCTGGGCGTGTCACTGATCAGTTCGAGCTTTGCCCGTGATCAGGTGCTGGCGGAGCGAGTCAAGCTGATTCCTCTCCAAGGCGTCGAGCTATGGCGAGAACTGGGGTTGGCTTATCGTCGGGATCGGACCCACACGCGACCCACAACCACGTTCATTGCTACGGTCAGGCAGCTTTCCGCGGTCGCAAAGTAGTCCGCTCGGCGATCGCGCGGAGCTTCGCAGCTCGAGCAATACTTCACGATTGCGGCAAACGATTTTGGATCGAGACTGGCGCCGCCTACCAGAGCACCGTCGATTTCTTCTTCCGCCATAAGTGCCTTGGAATTCTCCGGTTTCACCGAGCCGCCATACAGGATGCGAAGGTTTTCGGCGAACGGCGCGCCGAAAGCTTTTGTGGCTTCTCCGCGAATCAAGCTGTGAGACTCGGCGGCCAGCTGCGGCGTCGCGGTTTTGCCGGTTCCAATAGCCCAGACTGGCTCGTAAGCGACCACCAGTTTGCTTGCCTTCTTGCCGGAGATGGCGTGGAACGCACGCAGGCATTGGCGGCGGAGCACGTCTTCTGTTAACCCTGCTTCACGCTCTTCCAGAACTTCGCCCACGCAAACAATCGGGGTGAGTCCAGCTTCAAGGGCGGCTTTCAGCTTGAAATTGACCATATCATCGGTTTCGCCAAAATATTGACGGCGTTCGGAATGGCCAATGATGGCGTGGGTGCAACCAATGGCGAGCAGCATGCTGGGGCAGACTTCACCGGTGTATGCGCCTTCCTTTTCCCAGTGCAAGTTTTGGGCACCGATTGCCACGTGCGATCCTTTGACGGCCTCCACGGCAGCGCAGAGGTCAATATACGGCGGGCACACAACGATCTCATCGCGATCGTGATTCGCAACCAGGGGAAGAAAATCGCGAAAGAAGTCGCACGCCTGGTCGGGTGTCTTGTACATTTTCCAGTTGGCAGCGATTAGTTTCTTGCGGGGCATAGGCTCCTCTCGGGCAAACGGGTAAGGTTCTTCACGCTGAGCTTCTTTCGATTCTGTATGGCGAGCCGTCCTTCGGATCGCGTAGCCTTTCGGCAGCGCGCGTGTACGCTCGAAGCGTCGAGTCGTCAAAGAGAACAAATCGGACCCTGTTTAGATGTGTCGCCGAGCGAAGAGCCTCGGCCGCGGCGGCGACAGCAACCTCTGCCGCTGCCGACACGGGGTAACCGTAAGCGCCGGTCGAGATAGCCGGAAAAGATAGGGACTCAACCATGTGCCCATCGGCAAGCCGGATGGACTCGCGATGACAACTTTCCAGAACTCGCGCCTCTCCTTGATCACCGCCGCGGTAAACGGGGCCAACCGTGTGAATAACATATTTCGCTGTGAGGCGGCCTCCTGTCGTGATCACGGCCTTTCCCGCGGGCAAGCTTCCAATCTGGCTCACAATTGTTTGGCATTCCGCTAATATCGACGGACCGCCTGCCTGGTGAATGGCGCCATCCACGCCGCCTCCTCCCAAGAGCGATGAATTCGCAGCATTCACGATGACGTGAGTCACCTCTTTGGTGATGTCCGCGGGTCCATGGAACTCAACCGTTTTGTGGGTGTTTAGCAAGATCCGGATCGTGAAATCGGCCACGCTGGCATCCCCGTGAATCACTTTTTGTCGGTCAGCGCTTCTACACCAGGGAGCTTTTTCCCTTCCAGGAATTCAAGGGAGGCGCCGCCGCCAGTGGAGATGTGTGTCATCTTGTCGGCGACTCCCGCGGTCTTTACGGCGGATACCGAGTCACCGCCGCCTACAATCGAGATCGCGCCCACATTTTCTGCAATTGCGTGAGCGATCTTGTATGTTCCCTTGCTGAACGGAGAAACCTCGAATACACCCATGGGACCGTTCCAAACGATCGTGCGGGCGCGGGAAATCTCCTCGGAGAATAGTTCGATGGTCTGAGGTCCGATATCAAGGCCCATCATGTTCGGCGGGATCGGCTGTCCGGTGTTCACGATGTGGACCACGGCGTTGACATCGATTCTGTCAGCGACGAGGTGATCGACCGGCAACAGGAACTTCAGTTTGTGAGTCTTGGCCTCCTGCAGAAGCTGGCGAGCGAGATCGAGTTTGTCTTCTTCCACGCGAGACTTACCTACCTGCTCGCCCTGAGCTTTCAGGAATGTGTAAGCCATGGCCCCTCCGATAAGAAGAGTATCCACTTTGCTCATCAGATTCCGGATCACGGCGATTTTGTCGCTAACTTTGGCGCCGCCCAGGATGGCGATGAAAGGCTCCTCGGGATGCTGCAGGGCTTTGCCAAGGTAGCGGAGCTCCTTCTCCATGAGCAGTCCGGCAGCGGACTTTCTCACAAACTTTGTGACGCCAACAGTGGAGGCGTGGGCACGATGAGCGGTCCCGAAGGCGTCGTTCACGTAGAAATCGGCAAGGCTGGCGAGTTGCTTGGAAAACTTTTCGTCATTGGCCTCTTCCTCGGCGTGAAAGCGAAGGTTTTCCAGAAGCAGGGTTTGTCCTTTTTCCAGCTTGCCGGCAATTTCTTCGGCTTCCAGGCCGACACACTCGGGAGAGAATCCGACATTTTCGCCCCGCGCGAGTTCCTTGTCGAGAAGCATGCGCAGACGCTCGGCCACCGGCTTGAGACTCATCTTGGGATTGGGTTTGCCTTTGGGGCGGCCGAGATGCGACGCCAGAATGAGCCGGGCACCGTGACGGAGGGCATACTCAATGGTCGGGAGCGTTTCCCGGATGCGCGTATCGTCCATAACCCGGCCGTCTTCCATGGGCACGTTGAAATCGACGCGCATGAGAATGCGGTGATCGTTTATCGCAAGGTCACGGATGGAAAGCTTGGACATTATGGATTCTCCAATGTAGCGCCACCCTCCGCCAGTACCTGGCCCGCCCGGCGAGGGCAGGATGCCCTCGCGACAGACGGCTGAATGCTGGCGTCACGAAAACCTTACAGGCCCTTCTTGCCGATGTAGTTGATCAAGTCATGCACACGGCACGAGTAGCCCCACTCGTTGTCGTACCAGGAAATGACCTTGACCAAGGTTCCTCCGACCACCAATGTCATGGGCGCATCGACGATCGATGAGCGGGAGTCTCCGCGGAAATCGGCCGAGACCAGTTCGTTTTCCTCATACCCGAGATAGCCCTTCAAAGGGCCTTCTTGCGATGCTTTTTTCAGGGCGGCGTTAACTTCTTCCTTGGAAGTCTTTTTTTCGACCAGCGCAACCAGGTCGACAACCGAGACGTTCGGTGTGGGAACGCGCATGGCGAAACCGTCGAGTTTGCCCGCCATCTCGGGAATAACAAGTTTCAGAGCCTTTGCCGCGCCGGTCGAGGTTGGAATCATGGAGAGAGCGGCGGCGCGGGCGCGGCGCAAGTCCTTGTGGGGAAAATCTAAAATTACCTGGTCGTTGGTATAGGAGTGGATGGTCGTCATGGTGCCAAAAACAATCTTGAAATTGTCGTGAATCACTTTCACGATCGGCGCCAGGCAATTGGTCGTACAGGAAGCGTTCGAGATGATGTGATGCTTGGCCGCGTCGTAAACCTGTTCGTTGACCCCGAGCACGAGAGTGACATCTTCATTCTTGGCAGGAGCTGAAATGATAACTTTCTTGACCGGACCTCGGAGATGCTTCTTGGCGTCGTTGGCGTCGGTGAAGTGGCCGGTGGATTCGAGCACGATCTGAGCCCCGACCGATTCCCAGGGAAGCTTCGCCGGGTCTTTCTCGGCGAACACCTTGAAAGTCTTATTGTCGACAGTGATGCTGTCGGCACCAGCGGAGATCTGATTGGGCAGGTTCCCGAGAATGGAGTCGTACTTGAGCAGGTGAGCGAGGGTCTTGGGGTTCGTGAGATCGTTGACCGCGACGAATTCGATGTTGGGATCGTTGAGCGAGGCGCGCAACACGTTGCGCCCGATACGTCCGAAGCCGTTAATGCCTACTTTGATAGCCATCTTGCCTCCGTGATGTAATGAAGAAACGATCGAAAAGAATGCGGGGCCGGGTACACAAAATGTTAACAGGGAAAGAGGAGGGCAGCAAATGCGGCCAGGCTCAAATGGGCTGCGAACCCAGATAATTTAGCCCAAGTGGAAGGCCGTATCGAGAAGATTGAGACGAGAGATTAAGGATGGGACGTGAAGCCATCAATCTCAACGTAGACATTCTTTTTGCTCCAGAAAAAGGGAATTCGGGCTAACCAATATTTCTTTTCGATCGTCTTGCGAGCGCGGGGCCAATCTTCGGCAGGCAGTATCCGTGCTGTGGCTGCGAATTCCGGGCCGGTGACTTTGCCCCGAACAGTGCAAGGAGCAATTAGCACCCGGGCATTATTCCGGATTCGCTTGTATTTTCCGGAATCGCTCCGAGTCATCACGTAGAGTTTTCCGTTCTGTTCTCCAAACCAGACAGGCGTAGCTACAGCGGCACCGCTCTTGCGAAAGGTGATGAGGCTAATGTATTTCTGGCCCCGAATTTCGGGCAGGTTCGGCATAGGGATATTGTACGGGAGAGGCGAGCGGTAGACGTCTTATGCTCCTGAAAGCGTGCGGTTCGTTACGGCACCCGTGGAGGCCCGAATGTGAGTTTTTCCACAACTAAGATGTTGAAACCCTGTCCCTGCCGGGGGGAAGGTGCGCTGTCAGGCTTGGTACGCATGTGACGGCATACGTTGCCCGCGAGGCTGCGGGTGTGTTACAAGCCAGAGATGCGCAAATGGATGAGCGAGCGCTTGAAGCGCCGCAAAAAGGAACCGGAGAAAGCGGGAACTGCCGCACAGGCGCCGCTGCAACCGGCGTTTTACGACACGGAACCGGCGCACCAGGAACCAGCAGCGGAGGTGAAACAGGCGACACCGTCCGCGTTGCGGCCAGAGTCCGCGCAGGAGATGCGGCCGATTGAGCCGCAGGGAACGCAACCATCCGGCCTGCCGGAAACGGGGATGTCGCAAAACGTCGCCGGCGGCGGGGCCGAGGTGGTCGTGGCCGCAGCCGGAACGGCGCTCCGCCTGCAGAATCAGCAGCGGCGGGTGGTGACCTGGGGCCGGCAGAGACTGCTCCGAAAGAAAGTCCGGTATCGCCGGTCGTGGCTTCGCACGGTCGTGCAGTAGCCAGAACTGGATCAACCCCACCCCCGGTCGAGGCGCCGCGTCCCTCTAAAGGTGTGGTCGTGCTGGCAATAGGCCTGCCTGGGTCCGGCAAGAGTTCTTGGTTCAAACGCCACAACATTACGCCGCTTTCCAGCGATCTGTTGCGCGCGCTTCTGTTTGACGATCCCACGGAACAACGCTTCCAGGATCTGATTTTTTCCAATCTGCGATCCATGTTGAAGGCGCGGTTGATCGCGCGGCGTCCGATGAATTACGTGGACGCCACCAACCTGTCGCCACACGAGCGCAGCGGGTGGATCAAGCTAGCCAAGGACTATGGCTATGAAGTACAGGCCGTGTTCTTTGATGTGCCAGTGGAGGTTTGCCTGGCGCGTAACCTGCGTCGCGAACGCAAGGTACCGGAAGACGCGATGCGGCGCATGGCTGGAAAGCTGAAACAGCCGACATTCGAAGAAGGATTTTCCAAGATTACCGTGGTGAAGGTGAAACAGAAAGATTGATTGTCGATCTGCAACCGGCGATGAAAGTCGGACACACGCAGTGCAATGGGAAACCGTTAATCCTGTTATTCCTTCAAGTAGGGTAGCAACTCCTTGAATGCGGGCGCTCCCGAAGAGCGCAACAGTTCGTAGATGATCATCTCCGTGGACGAGATCACGGCGCCAGCCGCGCGCATGCGTTCCAATCCGATTTTCCAGTTCCACTCGGTGCGCGAACTGACGGCATCCGAAGCCACGTGGACGATGTAGCCTTCGCGCAGAGCCGCTAGCGCGGTCTGGGTTACGCAGATGTGACTTTCCATTCCACACAGCAGGACAGTGTTGCGATTTCCTGGCAACCGCTTCAGCAAGGAGCAGAAAACATCGCTGCCGAAGCAGGAGAACATTTGTTTATCGATGGCCTGGGTTTCAGGCAGGAGGGAAGCGATCTCGGGTACCGTGTTGCCCAGCCCCCTGGCGTATTGCGTGGTCATGAGAGCAGGAAGTTTCAGGATGCCGGCGAGCCGAATGAGTAATTGTGAGTTCTTGATGAGCTGGTCTTTTTGAAAAATTGGGGGAAGGAGTTTCTCCTGGATATCGACCACGAGCAGGGCGCACCGATCAGCTTCCAGGGGACTGCGGGCTACTTCGCTATAGTCGTTGGTCAGTGGGGCGATGTTGCCAAGGGCAGTAGCCATAAGTGTTCTCCTCGATGAATCTTAAACCGAACAAACGGTAAAAGAACAGGCGCACAGGGAACCCGGAGAATTAAGGAGGCTGGTTGGCGAGAGCATGGCGGCGATTGTTGACCATAAAGCGCAGAGCCCCATAGAATCAGAACGGCAGGTTTTTCCGCCCTAGAAGCGTGCTCTGCCCCCTCGTTCAATGGTAGGACAGCTGACTCTGGATCAGCATATCGGGGTTCGAATCCCTGGGGGGCAGCCAGATTAAATCAACAAAATGACGTGCTCGAACCTCCCTGAAGAAGTGGTTCCAGGGTCGGATGTCTTTCCACCCGCCAACGAGAAGCGCGCAACCGGCCGTGTTACTTTGCTGGTGCGGGCACGTGACCTACTGGATCGCCACGAACGTCAGACAGGTGGGTGACGGAACCTGAATCACATCTCCTGTCGGAGTGAGTTGGCCAGTCTTACCATCAATGCGAAACACAACGATGTTGTTGGAATCCTCGTTTGCGACAAGCAGCCACGATCCGGTGGGACCGATGGCGAAGTTGCGCGGTGTCTTTCCGCCGCTTGGATCGTTCTCAAGGTGCGTCAGGATACCTGCACGGGAATCGATCGCAAACACGGCGATGCTGTTATCGTCTCCGCGGTTTGAAGCATAGAGAAACTTTCCTGAAGGATGAACTTCGATTTCCGCTGCCGTGTTGTTACCACTGAAATTCTTCGGCAGCGTGGAAATAGTCTGCAATTCGTGTAGCGCTCCAGTGGACTCGTTGTAGGAATAAGCTACGACCGACGACTGCATTTCGTTGATCACGTAGAGGAACCGGCCGTCGGAGCTGAATGCCAGATGCCGCGGACCCGCAGCCGGACTGGTTCTCACGATTTGCGGATTCGCACCCAAGGTTCCCTTCGTGGCGTCGAAGGAATAGACCAGCAACTGGTCGAGTCCGAGGTCTGCGACAATGGCAAAACGATTGTCCGGCGACAACGCAATCGCGTGGGCATGCGGTCCCTTTTGCCGTTCTGGATTCACGCTGGAGCCTTGGTGCTGCACGAACGCTGTCGCTTCGCCCAGTCGACCGTCCTTGAGCACCGGTAACACGACCGCACTGCCCGTCGTGTAGTTGGAAACGAGAGCGTACTTGCCCGCCCGATCCAGAATGATGTGAGCTGGATCTGCGCCGTGCGAGGAGACTTGGTTCAAGAGCGAGAGTTTGCCGGTTTCGCTGTGGGTGGCAAATGCGCTCACTGCGCCCGTGGGCTGGCCGTTGAAGTTGGCGGTCTCGTTGACGGCATAGAGGAATCGTCCGTTGGAATCAACCGCGAGAAAAGACGGTTCAGCGGTTTCGGCAGCGAGACCGAGTGAGACCAGTTTGCCGGTAGAGGAATCGAAACGATAGGCATGGATTCCTTTGCTGCCATGGTCTGTGTAGGTGCCAACATAAACGAGATATTGCTGCTGCGCGCTTCCCGCGGCGACCGCAAGCACAGACAACCCTGGCGCGATCAACAAAAGAAGAATGTGCAAGTGAGACATCCGTAGAATGCACGGCATTCCGAGCGTCATGCGAGTCTCTCCTGATCGGGCAGGATTTCCCTTTGTGTGCCTTTGTGTCCTCTGTGGTTCAACCACTTCAAAGGCTCGAACCACAAAGGACACGAAGGTTCACAAAGGGAGGCTTTCATAAAATAGCGCCGGGCTCCGGGATCGGCTCAATGCGTCCCAGCAAAAAAATATATCCCAAAATCCCCAGGAGCAGAATTACGGTTGCGGTCACGAAAGCGGCTGCGAAGGAGCGCGTTCCAGAGACAACGTAGCCGGTAACGATGGGCGCGGAAATCGCCGCAATCTGGCCACAAAAGTTTACCGCGCCTCCGAGGGTGCCGACACTTTCCCGCGGCGCAATGAGAGATGGAACCGTCCACGCCACCGGCGCGGCCGCAGCGAGTCCTCCCAGGGCAAGGCTGATCCACATCAGAGCGGCAGAAGGGCTGTGAGCTCCAGCCGCGCCGAAGATCCCGAGACCGAAAGCCATGCCGCTCACCATCACGGTTTTGCGAACCCGGTTTGCATCCCAACCACGGTGGATCAAAGCATCCACCAGCCATCCGCCAACCAGGAGATCGGTGAACGTGGCAAATAGCCAGGGCACACTGGTGTAGAAAACGGAGTGGAACAAGTCCATGTGAAGGGAAACCGAAAGATAGCTGGGCAGCCACGTCAGCAAGAGAAAGAAAGTATAGTTGTAGGCGCCCCATCCCAACGCAAGTCCGTAGACCTTGCGCTGTCTCAAAAGGTAGCCCAATGAGGCGCCACCTCGCACTCTTGCCTGGTCTTCCGGTTGTGCCCCGCCCCGGAGGATGAACTGAAGCTCACCAGCCGAAAGCCCTTCGTCTTCGCTGGGGTTACGGTAGATGAAATAAAACAGGACAAAGTAGAGAAAGCTGATGAAGCCGGTGGCGGCAAAACTCCAGCGCCAGCCAAAATACCAGAGCAGCAAGCCGATCAACGGAACTCCGATCGCGCTGGACAATTTTGCAGCGGCATCAGTGATCGCCGTTGCCAGACCCCTCTCCGCTCGCGCGAACCAGTACCCCAAGGCTTTGGCATTCGCCGGAAATGTGGGAGACTCGCTCACGCCCAGAAGCAAGCGCGCTCCGAAGAACCAACCGAGGCCGGGGGAGAGGGCAGCTGCGAACGAGGCAACGCTCCATAGCAGTGCGCTGATTCGCCCCACGCGGCGCACTCCCAACCGGTCGAGCAACACTCCCGCGGGCATCTGCATCAGGGCATAAGTCCAACTGAAGGCACTGGAGAGGTAGCCAAAGGCAACCAACGACAAGCCAAACGAGGCATGTAGCGCGTCCCGAGAGACTGACAAGTTGATCCGGTCGAAGAAGTTGACCAGAACACCGAAAGCCAGCAGGAACGCGATTCGCCATCGCCTGCGAGGCACGATCGCGCTGGTTTGCGGCAAGATCGCTCCGGAAGGAAGGTGGCTAGGAGGCATCGTTTGAAGTCACTGAACACCGATGCCAGCCAGCAGTCCGCCGTCCACGAGGTAATCGCCTCCGGTACAGAATCCGGCCTTGTCTGAGGCCAGAAACGCCGCCAACTCAGCGACCTCTTCTGGCGTGCCGATACGCTTCAGCGGATGAGCCGCACCAAAACGCGCGAATGCCTCTTCCGCAGTGAGATCGGGAGCGAAGTGTGCCGCGGAGCGAGCTAGCATGGGGGTGCGGATCGAACCCGGGCTGATCGAATTCACGCGGATGTTGTCGCCGGCATGGTCGAGGGCCAGAGCGCGCGTCAAACTATGAATTGCTCCCTTGGAGGTAGCATACGCGGCGACGCCCCGCTGGCAGGCGTAGCCCTGAACCGATGCCACATTCAGGATGGAACCGCCTCCCCGCTTCTTCATCTCCGGGATCCCTAGGTGCGCAAGCAGGTAGATGCTCCCAACATTCACCATCATGCATCGGTTCCAAGTCGCAAGGTCAGTTTCCACGACTGTGCCGAAGGGATGAATCGCAGCTGCGTTGACGATGATGTCCAGACCTCCGAGCCGGCCGACAGTCTTCGTAATGACCGCGCGTACTTCATCGAGGTTGGTCACATCGCAGCACTCAACCTGCAGAGTCAAACCAAGTGTAGACGCATCGCGAGCCAGTTCCTCGTTCCCACCCGTTTCAATACCGCACGCAACAACTTCGGCGCCTCCTGCGGCAAACCGCTTCGCAATCGCACGCCCAATGCCCGTGGTACCAGTAACCAGAGCCACCCGTCCTGCAAACTCGTTCATAGGAGTTGGATCCTCAGTCCGCACACTATGGGACTTGCTGCTCAGCAGAAATTGTCAGCGAAACCGGACTGCGCTCTACCCGGTCAATTCAGGAATTGCATGTTTCAAACCCTGCATGACCCCGCGCAGTTCGGCGAGCCCCTTTAGTCTACCCACCAACGAGTAGCCGGGATTTACTTTCTTGCCGATGTCGTCGGCCAGCAGATGTCCGTGGTCAGGTCGCATGGGAATTTCATGATCCGGCCTACCGACGCGTCGCCGATGCGCTTCCTCTTCCATCATAGCCCGGACCACGCCCACCATATCGGAACTGCCAGCCAGGTGCTCGGCTTCATGAAAGGATCCGTCCGCCTCTCGAGTCACCTGCCGAAGGTGTAAAAAGTGAATGCGAGCCCCGAATTCGCGAGCCATGGCCAGCAGATCGTTATCGACTCGCGCGCCGAACGACCCGACACAAAACGTCAGCCCGTTTGCCAGCGTATCGCAAGCAGCGAAAATAGCCCTCACATCCTCGGCGGTCGAGACGACGCGCGGGAGCCCAAACAGCGACCAGGGCGGATCGTCCGGGTGTATGGCGAGGCGAACCCCATTCTCTTGTGCTACCGGAACAACTTCCCGCAGAAACGCGACTAGGTTGGTCCGCAATTCAGCAGCAGTCATGCCCTGATATTCCGCAATCAGCCCGCGAATGGTCTCGCGGTTATACGATGCCTCGGCGCCGGGGAGTCCCGCGATGATCGTGTGTTCCAGTTCGGCTTTGCGTGCCTCCGGCATCGAACTGAAGCGAATGCGCGCCGTGCCAACGCGGTCTTGGGAATAGTCTGCCTCAGCGCTTTTGCGTTCGAGGATGAAGAGGTCGTAAACCGCGAAATCCACCGCGTCAAAACGCAGGGCGTAGCCTGTGGTCGGCAGACGCCATTGCAAGTCGGTCCTCGTCCAATCCACGACCGGCATGAAGTTATAACAGATGACTTCAACACCAGCCTTCGCGACCGCGGCTATTGTATCCTTCCACGCGCCGGTGAAATTCCCGTGAGGCCCGGATCGAAGCTTGATCGAGTTGTGAATAGGAATGCTTTCCACCACCGACCAAGCGAAGCCCGCGGCGAGAATTTCATCTCTTCTCTTGCACACTTCGTCCAGCGGCCACGCCTCTCCCCGGTAAAGATGGTGCAGCGCGGAAACGAGCCCCGTAGCCCCTGCTTGCTTGATGTGATCGAGGGGAACGGGATCACCCGGCCCAAACCACCGCCAAGTCTCCTTCATCGGTTAAATCTTACCTTGATGTTAAGGATTTGGCATCGAGATGAACGTGCCTATGAGCAGCTCCGAAACACTGTCGTGATGGTGGACGGGCGTCTTAGCCCGTCCCGCTGGGCGGCACGCCCGGCGTCCGGAACGAAGGCGGGGACCCCGACGCCGTTCAGTCCTCCTGGCGGTCTTTGTGGCCAAAATCCGCACCGAAGTGGGGTTCTGACTTCGTGCCGGTCACTTTCACCGGAATCTCGGTTCCCGCTCCGTTCTTGCTGAAAAATGGGTCTGCGGGCTTGAGGAGTATCGCCTTCCAACCGGTCATCATATGCGAAAGTTTCGCGTCCATGCGTGCCTTGCCATGGAAATCGAATTGGTTGCCGTCCAGGCTATATTGGCCCGTGAGATTCACCTGGGTTCCTGGAATCTCGAATTGCAATCTGGAAAACTGAATAACACCATTCTCCAGATTAAACACACCGCTCAAGTCGGAACGCACATTGTCAGGGATATTGTCCAACGCGAGTCTTGGTTTTCCCTGGCTGCGCATGCTGAGGGCGTCGACTTTGCTTTGGATTTTGTCGTTCGAAAAATGCGCCTGCGATACCCGGAAGCGACCCGCCAGCTTCAGGCGGTTGGCAACATCGGGATCTCCGGGCGGAAGGTCAAACTTTGTCTTCAATTGCACAGCGCCCGTCATTACCGGGGGATCGGTCCGTATCGCCAATTTCAGCAAGTCTTCGATTCTCCCGTTGGCAATCACTACATCCAATTCCACGCGATGTCCTTTCGGATCTTGCACCCGCACCACCGACCCGTTTGCCACCAGCCAGGAATTCAGAATCTTCGCTTTTACCGGCTGAAGGAACGTGTCTCCGCTGGTTCCGTCCACAATCGCATGAAAGTCTGTGTGCAGCGGGACCGGCCGTCCGCTTATCGCAATGCGAAAATCTGGAGTGTCGGTCGTGCCATCCACGACGATGTTGTCAAGGCTCCCGGCATACTGTCCCGTCGACGACAGGATTCCGCCTATGCCTTTGATCGTGCCCAAATCTGCGTTGTTGAACGAATAGTTCCCACTTACGGGTGTATCCCGGGGGCCGTCTGCCCGCCACGGCCCAAAGGATCCACTTGAGAGGATGTTTCCAACCGGTTTTGGATTGGTCAGGTTGGCATCGAAGTGTAGGGGTTGATTCGGCCCGATGCTGGTCATCTTCAAGCTTTCGATGTCAAATTCCAGTGGAAGCTTGCCCGGTCGCAGAGTGTTGATAATCAGCTGTGCCTGGTCACAGACAAACTTGTCGACGGTGATCTTTATCTTCCCGCCCTTAGGCCCCATATTCTTGATCTCCCCGCGCTGTTCCCGGGGCGGCAAATTCAGAATTAAACCTTTCAGGTAGACAGTATTGACATGCGTGGGAGAACGCAGAAGATCCATCACGCCGGTGCGAAAGCGGAATTCTGCAACGCTGATGAGCGGTTGAATTCCAGGCTCATGATTATTCGGGTCTGCGTCTCCGAAGATTCTGAGCCCATCGCCGGAAACCTGAAAACCGCGGAGCACCGAGACGTGGAAACCATCGAGCTGAACCTTGCTCTTGAATCGGGCCGACAGCGTTTCGATGACGCGCGCCCGCAGGATCGGCTCGGCATGAGAGGCCAGGATCGCTGCGGCCACAGCCACGACTGCAGCCGAAAGCAGAACGATTGCGACGATCCAGCGCCATCGGGAATGTCGCTGGCGCTCGACAGGATGTTGCGGCTCATCTGACATTGATGCCCCGAAGGGAGCATAAAACTTCTAGCGTTCGGGAAACAATCAGGAGAACACCCTAGGATCCCAGTGGAAACCTTGAAGAGCTCACGCGCCGCGTGACGAGATGTTCAGTTCGCCAGAAGGGAACCGGCGAGAAAGTCGTGGCGCGCCTCAGGGAAACGCTCTCACACCAACCGAGCTTTCACTGCTGGTCTTGATCGATTCTACCTTCACTGGTTCCGGTTTCTTCCGGTCGAGGGCTGGTCTAGCCATGTGGAGATTGAGCGCTTGCTCGAGCTGAGTCATAAGGGTGCGCAGATTCTCGTCGCCTGCGTCCAGCACGGTGCGCAGTTCGGCGCTGGCGGTCATCGCCTGCTGGTAAGCATCGCGAGCCTGGGCCAAGAGATCCACGTGCTGCATGAACGCCGTGGCGGATTTCCGGAAGTCTTCCACCGCGCCTGTATATGTCGCCATGATTCCATCACCTTTTTCCAACATAGCTTTCACTCCTTTGAATTCTGTACTTCTTGCGGCACCAGGGGCGGGCCAGACCAGCATTATGAACTTGCCGGCTCAGAAGTCAAACTGATTCTCATCGATTACCTCGGTCGACGTCTGCCACTGGCTTGGCCAATGGCGCTCGGATGTCGTAGATGCGGACCCCGGAATCTCTGGGACTCAGAGCCACAGGCTGCGACGGATCACGCCCCCCGGGCGTGATTTAAGCTCATTATCCTCCTGGACTTTCGCGAATCTCACAACGCCATTGTCTTTCTTTGCCGTTGCTTCCGTCGTGGTTCCTGATGATTTGTCTTGCGGAGAAGTATTTTGCATATTCGCCCGCAGCTTGGCATAGATTTCATTCCAGGTAGCCCGACCAGGATTTCCAGAAATTAGCTTGTAGATCTCTTTAAAACCCTCGTCAGCGCTCGCTTCCGTGCTCTCCGCCAGGCTGAGATCTTCGGTCGCGTCTGGAGGGGCGGGGGGAACTAACAGAATGACCCCACAGCGGTTACAGAATTGACTGTCTTGCGGATTGGGGTGTCCGCAGGAGAGGCACGTCTTCTTTGCCTTGTCCGCGAGTGGCTGATCCGGCCCATTCGATTGGGGTTTTGCGCCCGGGTACGCGGCGAGTGGATCGTCGCCGTGGGAGGCATAATCGACCAGGGTCTCGACCAGTCGCGCCAGCAGCGTCAGGGCAGTCGCATGTCGGTCCGTGAACCTCTTCGGTTCACTAGAGAGCACTTCCAGAACCCCAGCCACGTTTTGGGAGTCGAAGACCGGAACGGCCAGGATCGAGCGTATGCCCAGTTCGACGCAGATTGAACCATCAACCCTGGTATCGGTTTCGGTATCGTCACAGCGCACCACCTGAGCAGTCTGCACGCAGGTCGCGGTAAAGCCTTTGTCGCTATTCAGAAGCGTTCCAACTGGCGGCACCAGGCTACCGCAGCAGGCCCGGCATGACATGACTTTTCCGTCTGAAAGTACCAGGGCGGCCCCACTTGCCCCGGTCGCGTGCAGGGCACTGCGAGTGATCTCCTCGAAGGTCCGGGTAGAGTCGAAGTCAGAGCTCAAGCCTCTCGGGCCCGTAGCACCCTTCTCTGCGACAGTTAATTGTTGGGCAGCAGCCATAGCGCATCCTCCCAAACCCCAAGGCAGACGGCATTCTCACTGATTGCACGCCTTTCGCGCAAGTACACGAAAGGGCCGCAAGCAGTACACGAACGGGCTAAGGTGCGGAATTGCTGGGTCTGGACTATAGCTTGTTCAGGAAATCCACGATCTCCGGCTGGCTCCATTCCACGGGGCCGATGAACTTGCGGCGGACAATCCCATTGCGATCGATAATGTAGGTCTCGGGCCACTTGAAAGTGCCGTAGAGGGAGCTGGTTTTCTGGTCGGGATCACGCACCGTGGGAAAGTCTATTTTGTAGTCCTTCAAGAACTTATGGTACGCATCCCCATCAACGTCAATACTAATCCCGAGTACAGTTACACCCTTATCCTTAAAGCGTTGCTGCAACTGCACCAGCGAAGGCATTTCCTCCACACAGGGCGAGCACCACGTAGCCCAGAAGTTCAGGACCACGACCTTGCCGTGTAGGTCGCTTAGGGCGATTTTGTGGTCTGCGTCCTGCACCGCGAAGTCGGGGGCGGCGGTGCCAATGCGAGGTGGCCGGGAGCCGCGATAGCAGCCGACCAGCAGAACTGTAAGGATGGCGAGGAGAACGGAGACACGTCGCACAAAGCTATAATAGCTGATTCAGCCTATGGTGGCGCGAGATCCAGTGTCGGGGCGGCCCACGGTGTCAGTGATTGTACCGGCGCGCAATGAAGAAGCGTCTCTCGGGGCTTGCCTGGAATCGTTGGCGGCTCAGACTGGCGTGAGCTTCGAGATCATTGTTGTGGATGACGGCTCGGTTGACCGTACGCGTGCGATTGCGCGGTCTATTACGGGGGTGCGAGTCATCGATCCCGGACCTTTGCCGCCGGATTGGACTGGAAAGAACAACGCCCTGGTGGCAGGCGCGTCACAGGCGCAGGGAGAGTGGTTGTTATTTACGGACGCGGATACGGTTCATCGGGCCGGATCTTTGGCGCGGAGTGTGATGGAAGCGCAGCGCCAGAGAGCGGCTTTGCTTTCGTATTCTCCTGAACAGGAAGCCCACGGGTTGTGGGAGAAGGCCGTGATGCCCGTGATCTTTGCCGAGCTGGCCTCGAGTTATCGTCCGTCTGAAGTGAGCGACCCGGCGTCTCCCGCGGCTGCGGCAAATGGGCAGTACTTTCTGATTTCGCGAGAAGCGTACGACGCAGTGGGTGGACATGCGGCGGTTGCCACAAGTTTGCTCGAGGACGTGACACTCGCGCGCGCGGTGAAGGCTTCGGGTCGCAGAATATTCTTTCGTTACGGCGGCGATGCGGTGCGCACTCGCATGTATCGCAGCTTTGCTCAACTGAGTGAAGGCTGGACCAAGAACCTGACGCTTTTGTTTCGTTCGCCGGTACGGTTGGCAGTGCTACGGTTGACAGAGTTTGTGCTGATCGTGGGAGGCGGCGCTCTTGCCGTTACAAAGTGGTTGCATGGACAATGGCGTCCGGCTGTAATAAGCGTGATTGTGACTTCGATCCTGTACGGTTTTCTTCTCAAGCGAATCCGTCGGGCGCATTTTCCCTGGGATGCAAACCTGTTGGCGCTAGTCGGCCTGCCTGCATTTTCGTATCTCCTGCTGCGGTCGAGAATCGCTTATCAGAAGGGAGCCGTCTCATGGAAGGGACGGCACTACGCACGGAGTCGCAAGCACGGTTCGGCGGCATCAAATGAAGTGCGGGTGGGACGCCCTCACCACAGCCGCCATGACGCCGGCGCTACTTCGGGTCGCGCTACTTTAACCTAAGGTCAAACATGGTTTATTTGACACGCAAAGCTGAATTTTCCGCTTCCCATTACTATCACAATCCGGAGTTCAGCGCGGAGGAGAACCGGCGCGTCTTCGGCAAATGCAATAATTCCAATGGGCACGGGCACAATTACACGCTCGAAGTCACGGTGAAAGGCGAAGTGGATGGGCGTTCCGGCTTCGTCGTGGATCTCAAGCAGTTGAAGGAGACAATGAGCCGGGAGGTGCTGGAGGCTCTCGACCACCGTTTCTTGAACAAAGAGGTTCCTGAGTTTTTAACGCGTATTCCGACCACTGAGAACCTGGCTATTGCGATCTGGGAGCGTCTGTGGCCGAAATTGAAGGCGGCGCAACTGCATCGAGTGAGGGTTTACGAGACGCCGGACCTCTTTGTCGATTTCTACGGGGAAGCATGAAGGCGTATCTGACGCGGCGGTACATGTTCTCGGCCTCGCATCGTTTGCACAGCGACAGGATGTCGGATGCAGAAAACATAGCGACCTACGGCAAGTGCAACAATCCCTACGGGCACGGCCACAACTATTCGCTCGAGGTCACGGTTAGCGGTTCGGTCGACGAGAGCACAGGAATGGTTTGTAATCTGACGGATCTGGATGGGTTTGTGCACAGTGAAATTCTGGAGCGCTTTGACCATCAGAACCTGAATACGCTGTCGGATTTTGCGAGAACGGTCCCGACCACGGAAAACTTGTGCATCGCCGTCTACGATATTTTGCAGCGCGGCTTCCGCCACGCTCATCTGGAAAAGGTGCGATTTGAAGAAACCATGATGAATTCGTTTGAATATTGGGGAGAGAATCGGGTAATTGAGTAATCGGGTTATTGTGTGTTTCAGCAATTTGGTTTGCGAGAAGCGGGCCTCGAATTACGCAATCACGCAATTGCACGATTGCTCAATTCCGGAATCAGGAGACCATGACACCATCGGTTGAAACATCCACGTTGACCAGCGCCAGTTTTGAAGATCTGGTGCGCGAGATGATCGTCCGCATCGGCGAAGACCCCACGCGGGAAGGGCTGGTGCGCACGCCCAATCGAGTGCACCGCGCCTACGAGCACCTGACCAGGGGTTACAAGGAAGATGCCGAGGCAATGCTGAAGAAGGCCTTGTTCACAGTAACCTACGACGAAATGGTGATTGTGAAAGACGTGGAGATGTTCAGCTTGTGTGAGCATCATATGCTGCCGTTTTTCGGCAAAGTGCATGTGGCGTACATCCCGAATGGCAAGGTAGTTGGTCTGAGCAAGATTCCCCGGTTGATTGAGATCTTCTCGCGGCGTTTGCAGATACAGGAACGGCTCACGACTCAGATTGCGGAGACCATTCAGAAAGCCATCGAGCCGCAGGGCGTGGGGGTGGTGATCGAAGCGCGCCACCTCTGCATGATGATGCGCGGCGTGGAGAAACAGCACTCGGCGGCGGTCACGTCGTCCATGCTGGGGTGCTTCCGCGACGAGCAGGAAACGAGAACGGAATTTCTGTCCCTGATCCGCAACAGAGCGAACGGAATCTAGGGTTGGCGCCTTTCTTGCAATCCCTCGAAGAATAGCTCGGGCGAGACGTGGAATCTCCGGCTGAGCTTACGGATGTGTTCGGTGTTGAGTTTACGCTTACCATTCAGAACTTCGGAGATGATGCTGGGTGTGCCAAAGATATCGACGAGGTCTTTTTGCCTGAGACCGTTCGCTAGCATGAGTTCCTCCAATGCTTCAATGCCAGTTGCGGGCTTCAAGAAATAGTGTTTTTCTTCAAAGTCTTCGATCAATAGGGTAAGGAGTTCGGCCAAACGCTGCTCCGCAGGCGTCAGCTTTCCAGATTTGTGGTCGAGTTCATCGAGGAGGGCCATATAGTGCTCGTTCTCTCTCTCGCTGTGGATGACCGCAGGCAAAGTCTTGGCGAGGAGAGTCGCGTATTCTGGCCTGCTTGTAGCCACACTCATTGTTTCCATACCTCCCGGTCGTATTCAGCGTGAGTCAGCACATGCCGAATGTATACACGTTGGAATTTGTAGTTGATCTGGGTGATGAGACGGTATCGGTTGCCTTTGATGTTGAACACCGTCGATCGGTTCACCAAGTCCGCACTGGCGAAGGTCTTCCGAACATCGGCTAAGTTTTGCCACGATGCCCTCTTGGCGATGCGAAACCAAACATCCAATGGGGCTTCGACATCTCCGTGACGAGTCGCTGCTTCCTTGAGCTTCTTGCGGCTAATGATATGCAAGCGATGCCCCAACTTCGCATTATGCAAACTCTATTATAGTTCGCAATCTGCGAAGATGTCAAGGCTGGTAACTGGCAGACACCGCAGAGCTCACGACTGGCTAGGCCTAGAACGCATCAATTCCGGTCACGCTCTGGCCGATGATCAGCGTATGGATGTCGTGCGTCCCCTCGTAAGTCTTCACCGATTCCAGATTCATCATGTGGCGCATGAGCGGGTACTCGTCGGCGACGCCGTTGGCGCCGAGGATGTCGCGGCCCATGCGGGCGCACTCGAGCGCCATCCAGACGTTGTTTCGCTTGGCCATGGAGACATGTTGGAATCCGGCTTTGTCCTGGTCTTTGAGACGTCCCACCTGTAGAACCAACAATTGACCTTTGGTGATTTCGTTAATCATCCAGGTGAGTTTTTCCTGAACCAGTTGATGCGAGGCGATGGGTTTATCGTGGAATTGCTTGCGCAACTGCGAGTACTGCAAAGCGCAGTCGTAGCAGGCCATGGCTGCGCCAATGCCTCCCCATGCGATGCCGTAGCGGGCCTGATTGAGGCACATCAGCGGAGACTTGAGGCCGCCGCTTTTGGGCAGGAGGTTGGATTCGGGGATGCGAACGTCCTGCATGGACAAGCCTGAGGTCACCGAGGCGCGTAGCGACCACTTGCCGTGGATGTCTTGGGCGCTGAAGCCGGGGCGGTCGGTCTCGACCAGAAATCCGCGGATCTTGTTCTCGTCGTCCTCCACCTTGGCCCAGATCACAGCGACGTCGGCAATGGAGCCGGAGGTAATCCACATCTTTTCGCCGTTGAGGACGTATTCCTTTCCAACTTTGCGGGCGCGGGTGCGCATGCCGCCGGGATTTGAACCGAAGTCAGGCTCGGTGAGTCCGAAGCAGCCGAGTTTCTCTCCTTTCTGCATGGCCGGCAGCCAGGTCTGCTTCTGCTCGTCGCTGCCAAAGGTGTAAATTGGGTACATCACCAGAGCAGACTGCACGCTCACGAACGAGCGCACGCCTGAGTCTCCACGTTCCAGTTCCTGCATCACCAGGCCGTATTCGACGTTGGACATTCCTGCGCAACCATAGCCTTTAAGGCTGGCGCCGTAAAAGCCGAGGTCTGCCATGGGCTTGACCAGTTCTCGAGGGAAGCGGCCTGCGCGATTGCACTCCTCGATAATCGGAATCAGGTTGTCTTCGATGAACTTGCGGGAGGTATCGCGGACCAGCCGCTCGTCGTCGCTGAGCAGGGCGTCGAATTCGATAAAATCCACTCCTCGAAACTTTAGTGCCATGAGATATTCCTTCTGTTTCGGACTGCGAACAGGCGCAGTGTATAAGGACAAGGAAACCTTTCAACCTAACAAAGGGGCGGGAAGGCGTCAAACGGGCTTTTGACAATCTTTTTGCAAAATGCCCGCACGGGCAGAGCTAGAAGGCATCTCAACCTTTGAAGTTGGGGCATCGCAAATCAAAATATGACCTTTGCGCTGAGAAGCCGGGCAGGGAAGTGGGTATTGCTCCTGGTAGCCATAATTGCATTCCTATCTCCGAGGGTGCCGGCGGTCGATACAATCGCCAGCGGAGCTTCACAAAATTCGGGCGCGCGAGCTTCTGGTTTCGCTGCGCAATGAGGTTCCGCAGAACCCCTCGTTCCTCAGGAAATCGCGCGCCTCGACACTCAAGCCCTGGCAGGTACCGACCGTAAGTCCAAGCGCTGCTTGGAGATTTATCAGAAATTTACAATTTTGTAACCATCCTGTAACAATCAACATTGAGCCTAGCAAGTGAGTAAATTCCCAAGGAGGAATCATCGCGTGATTCGTCGCATCGCGCTTTTGTGTCTTGCCCTGTCAGTCCCCGCCTTCGCGCAGACCACATTGAATGGGGCTGGCGCAACGTTCCCTTATCCCATGTATTCGAAGTGGTTCAGCAAATACCACGATGCTCATCCGGATATTCAGTTCAACTACCAATCGATAGGAAGTGGCGGCGGCATTCGCCAGGTTCTGGCCGGGACGGTCGACTTTGGCGCCAGTGACGGCCCCATGACCGACGAGCAGTTGGCTCAAGCTAAGATCAAGATCCTGCACGTGCCGACGGTGTTGGGCGCGGTGGTTCCCGCCTACAACGTTTCTGGCGTTAGCGGAGAAATCAAGTTCACCCCAGAGGCGCTGGCCGGCATCTTCATGGGCAAGATCACAAACTGGAACGACAAGGCGATCGCCAGTGCGAATCCAGGCGTCACCTTTCCCAAGGACGAGCCCATCGTCGTGATTCATCGTTCGGACGGCAGCGGTACCACGTTCATTTTCACCGACTACCTCTCGAAAGTGAGTTCGGATTGGCAGAGTCAGGCGGGCAAAGGAACGTCAGTTAAATGGCCGGTGGGCCTCGGCGGCAAAGGCAATGAGGGGGTGGCGGGCATGATCCGCCAGATGCAGGGTTCGATTGGTTACATCGAACTGATTTACGCGGTGCAGAACAAAATTACCTATGGGACTGTGAAAAACGCAGCCGGGGATTTTGTGAAGGCAAGCCTGGACAGTGTTACGGCAGCCGCTGCATCGGTTAAAAGCATGCCTGCGGACTTTCGCGTTTCTATCACCAATGCTCCGGGAAAAGATGCATATCCGATTTCGAGTTTTACCTGGCTGTTGATTCCGGCTCAATCCAAGGACGCGGCGAAGGGCAAGATCATTGCCGATTTCTTGAACTGGATGGTGGATGATGGACAGAAAATGACTGCGGATTTAACCTACGCGCCCCTGCCGGCGAGCGTGGCGACGAAGGTCAAGGACGAGATCAAGCAGGTTCGATAACACGCGACGATTCAGTCGACGGAACGAGAATCAAGGGCGCCAGCTGAGTAGCTGGAGCCCTTTTTTACGGAGCGACGTCGTGTTAAGCGATGCCTTATACTGGCTGCACGCATGAAATACTGTTTCGTCTTGCTTCTGGCGGCGGTCTCGCTTCCCAACCTGTACGCGGCTGAGAAGCTCTATCAGACGGGTAACATCGTGGATCTCCAGCAGAAAACGACTACCCGGATTCTCTATTACCAGGTGAACACTCCTATCACCAAGGACGACCCCTACTACGAAGTTTCGGTGAAGGTAAAAGATACGGTTTATGTTGGAGACTACACTCCACGCCACGCCACCGAGACTTTGCCCGATGAGTGGAGTCTTCCCCAAGCCGAGGTCCGGCTCAGACTGGAGAAGCATTATATGTTTCTTACACGTCCGGCTGGCACAGAGTTACAATTCGTAATCACAAAGCGCATTGCCGCGGTGCCTGCGCCAGAGTCCCCTTCTCCGAAGAAGTGATACCGCAGGCGCGGCTTGATCGTCCACTTGGATTCGTCATTCTAGTTTATGGTTCGCACCTCGCTCGATAATTCGGCTTACTACATCAACCGCGAAGCTTCCTGGCTGGCTTTCAACCGGCGTGTGCTCGAAGAGGCGCAGGACGAAAGCAATCCGGTTCTGGAGCGGCTCAAATTTCTGTCCATTACCGCCAGCAACCTGGACGAATTTTTCGAAGTGCGCGTGGCCGGTCTGGTGCAGCAGATTGAAGATGGATATACGGAAGCGGGCCCCGACGGGCTTACCCTGCTGCAAGAGCGCGATGTAGTGTCGCGAGACACTCATGAGTTCGTGGACGACCAGTACCTCTGTTGGAATGAGAAGCTGCGTCCCATGCTGGCCGAGAATGGCATTCGCGTCCTTGGTTTGCACGAACTGGATGCGAAGGCGCGGGCGTTCATCGCCGACTTCTGTGAGCGTGAACTCGATCTGCTGCTGACTCCAGTTACGGTGGACCCTGCGCACCCTTTTCCTCGGGTGATCAACAAGGCTCTGTGCGTGGCATTTCTACTGCGCCGTCGGCGGCGCTCGTCGATGACCTATACGGGAGTAGTGACGGTGCCGCGCTCCCTGCCACGCCTGATTCGCTTGCCTGCGGAGGGAACGGACGATTTCATTTTTCTGGCCGATCTGGTGGCCTACCACGCCTCTCAGATGTATCACGGCTACGACATCGTATCTTCGGCGGCATTCCGGGTTACTCGCAACAGTAATCTGTATTTGGCGGAGGAAGAGTCCCGCAATTTGCTGGAGTCGGTACGCACCGAGCTACACAACCGACGCAAAGGCGACGCCGTCCGGTTGGAGATTGAATCCGAGGCTGATCCGGAAATCATCGAACGCTTGCGTACCAACTTCGACTTGGAGTCGTGGCAGGTCTTTTCCGTTAACGGACCGGTGAACCTTTCGCGCTTGTTCAATATTTATGAGCAGACGGAGCATCCTGAGCTCAAGTTCAAGCCTTTTCTTCCCCGTGAGCTGCGCCTTACTGCCAAGTCGCAGGATCTTTTCGAGGAGCTCCGCCGTCACGATGTTCTGCTTCACCATCCGTTCGACTCGTATGACGCCGTAGTTTCTTTTATTGAAGCGGCGGCAGAAGATCCGCGCGTACTCTCCATGAAGCAGACGCTGTACCGGACCAGCGAGCACTCGTTGATCGTTCCTGCGCTGATGTCGGCGGCAGCCAAGAAAGAAGTCACGGCTGTAGTCGAGCTGAAGGCGCGATTTGACGAAGCTTCCAATATCCGTTGGGCTCGTGATCTGGAAGATGCTGGAGTGCAGGTGTTCCACGGTTTGGTTGGGTTGAAAACACACTGCAAATTGTCATTGCTAGTCCGCCACGATCCAGACGGCGCTATGCGCCGTTACGCCCACCTTGGCACGGGCAACTACAATACCAGCACGGCTCGCATTTACACGGATGTCAGTCTGCTGACCGCTGATCCAGAAATTACCGGGGCTGTTCACGATGTGTTCAGCTTTCTGACGGCCTACGCCGAGCATCCTAATTATGGTCCGCTCATGGTTGCGCCGCTCAATCTGGCGGAACACTGCCTGGCTTTGATTGCCCGCGAGGCAGAACACGCGCGCCACGGCCGTCCGGCGCACATCATCGCCAAGATGAATGCGCTGCTCGACAAGAACATTATTACGGCTTTGTACCAGGCTTCGCAGGCCGGAGTGAAGATCGATCTGATTATCCGCGGAATTTGTGCGCTGCGTCCGGGGGTGCGGGGCGTAAGTGACCACATCCGGGTGCGAAGTATCGTGGGCCGTTTCCTCGAGCACAGCCGTATTTATTTTTTCGCCAACGGTGGCCAGGAAGAAGTGTATCTGGGTAGCGCCGACTGGATGCCGCGCAATCTCTATGAGCGGGTGGAGGTAATCTTCCCGGTGAAGGATGAGCTGCTGCGGGAGCGTGTGCGGCAGGAGATTCTGGAATCCTATTTGGCTGACAATTTGAAATCCCGTTTTCTCCAGAAGGATGGGAGCTACGTTCGCGCCTGGCGGGCACAGGGCAAGCGAAGACCACCAACCGGAAGCGCTGCCTTTAGCGCACAGGATTTCCTGATCAGCCTGGCGGAGGGAAAGCAGGCCCTGGAAGCGATTCCGGCTGCGCCCAGTCCCAGGAGCAGGAGAGCAACCGTTGGAAAGGAGCGATAACGCAGCATGATTGTCTACTTCCTGCGTCACGCCAATGCGGGCGAACCCATGGCGAACCCGAAGAAGGATGAAAAACGCGCGCTCGACAAAGACGGAATCGAGCAGTGCGGAATTGTTGGGCGCGCCCTGGCTGCATTAGATGTTCAGGTGGATGCGATAATCACCAGCCCGTTAAAGCGCGCTGCCCAAACCGCGTCGCTCGTGGGCAATGAGCTCAGCTATGAGGGCAAGCTGCAACTGGAGGACGCGCTCCGGCCGGGCGCTTCCTTTGCAGACTTTCGCAGATTGCTTGAGAAACACTCCAGGCAGGAAGCGATCATGGTTGTAGGCCACAATCCAAATCTAAGCGAATTTTTGGGACGCAGCATCAGTGAGACGGGATGCGAAGCCGGAACGGAGTTAAAGAAAGGAGCCGTAGCGAAAGTGGAAATGGGCCGCAACTCCGCTCTACTGCATTGGTGCGTGACTCCGAAGGTCCTGCGTTCGCTCTACGCCGCCGCGGCTGAGAGTTCGCGGCCAAAGACCTCACGAAAATAGCTTTTTTCCTTCTCGACCGCCCACAATTCCAGGTCGACGCTGCTTCGTTGCTTGGTAACCAGCGTCAATTTCACTTCGGCTTCGTGTACCCGGACTCGGGTCGTCCGGATCGCGGCGGTACGGCTAAGGTTCAGTGCGCGGGCCAACCGCAGGAGTAGCGAAGCCTTGAGCACGCATTCCTGGTCTGCGGTAGGCAGCGCCTTGATGGGAGCGTCGCCAGGCGCTGGTCGTGACTTCCCCAAGTAGCGCGCAATGGCGGCAATAATCCGCCTCTGCTCGGGAGTGTAGCCCAGAATCTCGGAATGCGAAATGATGTAATAGGTGTGGCGATGCCTGCCGTTCCGGTTCACATAGTCACCCACCTCGTACAGCATCGCGGCCGCGGAAAGCCATTCCTGATACTCTTGCGGCAAACCGTGTACGGATTTCAGCGCGGCAAACAGGTGCATGGCGGCGGCACGCACATGCAGGGCGTGTTTCATATCCACTCGATAGTGCGCTACGGCGGCGCGGATCGAATCCCAGCGTTCAGATTGGATCTGCTTGCCGGACCGCGTAGTGCGGTCGTATTCGGCCGCCATCTGTGCCAGCAATCCATCACGCAATCCCAGTGGGGAATAGCGGAATCCCGCGAGCTGGCAACGCTCCAAGAGTCCAAGGTAAACCGCCGCTCCGGGCACAATAATCTCGGCGCGTCGCGGACCGACTCCAGAAAGTTTCTTGCGTTCTTCGAGAGGCAAGCGCGCCAGCAGCTTTGCGATTCGCCGCATTTGTGTTTTGGACACCGTGGTGGCGCGCGAGCCCTTGGTCTTGTAGAGGCCGTGGCAGACCGCAGCCAATGATTCCGCAGTTCCGGACGTCGCGATGACCACCTTGGGGCGGGCCCGTTTAATCCGGTCGGCGGTGCGCTCGATCTCGCGCGATATGAATCCCCGCAATTGTCGCATCTCGGATTTGCGGGCTGGATCGTGACGCAGAAATTCGTTAGTCAGACGAACCGCGCCCAGTGGCAGGCTAACCGTATTCCGAATGTGGCCCTCGCTGGAAACGGTCAGTTCGCAACTTCCTCCGCCCAGGTCCGCCATCAGCACTGGGGAGGAATTCACTCGCAGAGTTGAGACCAGCCCCAGGTGGATCAGCCGGGCTTCCTCCAAGCCCGAGATAATTTCCACATCCCAGCCGGTGGTCGAGCGTACCCACTCCAGAAATGCCCTGGCATTCCGCGCATCGCGCAATGCGCTGGTGGCGACGACCCGCACGGAATCCGCGCCTGCATTCTGCACCGCACGATGAAACCGCCGCAGCACCTTCACCGTGGTGGCGATCGCTTCCGGAGACAAAAAGAAGTTACGGAAAACGGATTCGCCCAAGCGCGTGACTTCGCGGTCTTCGTGGATCTTGATAAGCCGATGCCGAGTGAGGCGAGCAATTTTCAGGCGGACGGAATTCGATCCGATATCAACGGCGGCAAAGGTCGGCATGGCGGAAGGGAAACAGTGTACCCCGAAGAGGGAGGCTCCCCCAAAAAATATGAATGTGGGCGCGACCGGTTTTATTGACGAGACGCTTTGAACGGATTGAAAATTTGCACACCCAGAGAGGCGAAATCGCGTTCATTCCGCGTTGCTACGGCCAGTTCGTGAATTCGAGCGGTTGCGGCGATCATTGCGTCTTCAAGCAGATCATCTGGCCTTCCGTTCATTAGCCGGGCCCATTCGCGGAAGCACAATGAGTCCATCGGCAGCACTTGGTAGGAGTCTTCTAGCAAGTCAATCCATGATTGGATCTGCGCAGCCTTTTTCGGGTCTTGACCGCGAGTCTGTTCCACTCCGGCCTGCAACTCCCCGATGGTCACTGCGGAGAGATATATTTGACTCTCCTGCAGTTCCTTTAGCCAAGCGACAACGGCACCATGCGGCTTTGGCTTCCGCAGTTCGGAGACCACGTTGGTGTCAAGCAAGTAGCGGTTCACCGGAATTCAACCCTCGGACGGTGGCGAAAGCTGCGGCGTTCAGGAGTCAAGTTCTCAAAGCGGGGACCGGGACCGATGAGCAACTCCTTAAGGCTGGGACGGGCTGAGTCTTGAAGGCGGCGCCATTCTTGGATTGGCACCAAGACCGCCGTCTCAATCCCGCGGCGGGTGACAACCTGGGGGCCGTTCTTGATCGTGGCGTCCAGTAATTCGCTGAAACGAGCTTTCGCATCCTGCACCTGCCAAGAAGCCATCGGTTCACCTCAAAGGAAGACTATCATATAACTAGTCATATGACTAGTCATGTAAGAAAGGAATCCTAGGCCATTGTCTAACTTGCTGAAGAATATGCTTATTTTATTGGCGGAGAATCTCAGGCAACCGCGACGCTCGCCCCGGCAGATCCCGCTAGAGGTTTGCGGCCTCGGGCTGCGACGGCGTGAACCGCCTCAGGTTTCCTGCTAGCAAGAGACGCTCGGGTTTCGGCAACGGCACCCACGCTCTGACGGAACTTAGCTTGGGTCACATTTCGCAGCATGGCCACTAGTGCCGAGTCTCGAACCCCACCGAAGCGTGCTTCCGCTCTCTGCGTCAGTTTCAGCCAGTCGTGCCAGTCGCCAATAACGTCCTGCATGTGTTTAAGTTGGTCGACAATGCGCGTGGCCTCGGCGTCATGGTCAGCGAGTTCAGCGATATAACGAGCCCGCTTGCCGATGATCCGGTACTGGTGAAGAGTTTTTTCGGTGAGCGTGACATGATCTCGCCCTAGTTTTGCGAGTTTGCTCAGGGTCAAAGTCACTGGTTCGATATTCTTCGGGACATCAATCTCGCTGGCGGCCCGCTTCAGGCGTTTTCTTATCTGGCCCGCAGTCTCACGATTGAAAGCCTTGGCGAGTTTCTCTTCGTGCTTGGCGCGTTCCTGTACCAAAGCGTCCAGGAACTGCGATTTGTGTCCGTTGCCCTCGGGAATCTTCAAGCTCCGTAAAGAGGCGATTTCCACATCCAAATCCCGCACGCGACCGGCATTCTTGCGCAGCCTGGACAGTTGCTTAAGCAGCTTTTTGTCGTTGCGGTTTAACTCCGGGGTAACTTCCCGGAGGAGAGCCTCAACGCGACGGCTGTTGGTGCGAAACTTGTGCACGCTCTCCGGAGCCGGATTCTTCGTGATCCTGGTCACCTCGCGGCCCAATCTTTGAAAAGTCAGGCGACTACGTTTTAGATCAATGGGCATATCCGCACTGAGATACTGAGAGAACGAAAACTACAAGGGAATCGAGCAAAATGCAATCAAGGAAATTTGATGGACGTATTCCTCTGGGACTGCAGTCAAATCAAACTGGTCACAGAACAGCAATCCGGTATTTTAACACTGCTGTAACACGATTCTGCTAGCCTGCCTATTGATGGCCAACCGAGCTCTAGGAGCGCCACGCTTGACAGGACCGCAACCCGTTGCAAAACCAGAGCTTGCGGCCGGTTCTGAACTCCAGGCTGAGCCTCTCCTCAAGGCTGGAAACAGCCACATCGCCGATAGCATCTTCCACTTTGCGATGCTGGCTTGCGGGCTCTGCGTGCTTGCGCTGGTTGGTGTGATTATTTATGAACTGATTCGCGGGTCGCGGCTGTCGTGGCACGCCTTCGGGTTCAAGTTCTTTTTCCAAAGCGAATGGGATCCGGTTAACGAGCAGTTCGGGGCGCTCCCGTTCGTGTATGGCACCCTTGTGTCCTCCTTCTTGGCACTCCTTCTTGCGGTGCCTCTCGCAATTGGCGTGGCGGTATTCATCACCGAAATGTGTCCGCGCTGGCTTAAAGGGCCGCTGGCGTTCACCACCGAACTTCTAGCCGCGATTCCCAGTGTCATCTACGGACTGTGGGCGATCTTCGTGCTTGTGCCCCTTCTGCGCCAGTACGTAGAGCCTTTTTGCGCCCGTTATTTCGGCTGGACAGGATTGTTTGAAGGTCCACCCTACGGTATCGGAATGCTCGCGGCGGGAATCATTTTGGCCATCATGGTGGTGCCGATTGTCTCCTCGATCACGCGTGAAGTCATGACGGCGGTTCCCCAGCAGCAGAGAGAAGCTGTGCTTGCTCTGGGGGCGACGCGGTGGGAGATGATTCGCACCGGCGTGCTGCGAAATGCGCGTGCCGGAATTCTGGGTGGCGTGATCCTGGGCCTGGGCCGCGCCCTTGGCGAAACCATGGCGGTCACCATGGTTATCGGAAACCGCCCAGAGATTGCGCGCTCGCTGTTTGCTCCCGGATACACCATGGCCAGCGTTATCGCCAACGAGTTCAGTGAAGCCACGGGCGATACATATTTGAGCGCCCTCATTGAGATCGGATTGGCTCTCTTCATCGTTACGATTATCGTAAATATTCTGGCCCAATTTCTGGTCTGGACGGTTACGCGCGGTACTCCGGCGAGAAGCCATGCCTGAAAATGTGACGGCCACTTCCGACTTTGCTGCTGCCCCGATCAGCCTTTGGCGGCGTGGCGTGAATTTCTTTGCGACCTTGGCTGCCGCCGGTGCAGTGATCCTGGTTTTGCTGCCGCTCGGTGCCGTTTTCGGATACTTGGTTTACAAAGGCATTGGGTCCATCAACTGGGCATTCCTTACCCAAACGCCGAAACCCGTGGGCGAAGCAGGCGGCGGCATGGCCAACGCGATTGCCGGTTCTGCCTGGATTTTGCTGATCGCCAGCACAATGGGCGTGCCGATTGGGATCGGCGCGGGTATTTATCTCGCCGAATATGGCCGCAACCGGTTCGGAGACTTGATCCGGTTTACGGCCGACGTACTGAATGGCGTGCCTTCGATCGTGGTTGGCATCGTAGCCTATGGGATCGTGGTGCTCTCACAGGGGCATTTTTCGGCATTGGCCGGTGGAGTCGCGCTGGCAATCATGATGATTCCGACCATCGCTCGCACCACCGAAGAGATGCTTTTGCTCGTGCCCAACACGGTGCGGGAAGCGGCTTATGGTTTGGGTGTCTCCCGCTGGCGCACCACGCTGTCGATTACCTTGCGCACAGCCACGTCGGGCGTAATCACGGGTGTTATGCTGGCGTTTGCACGCGTGGCGGGCGAAACAGCGCCGCTTCTGTTTACCGCATTCGGCAACCAGTACTGGAACTGGAAAATCAATCAGCCGACAGCTGCGCTATCGTTACAGATTTTTACTTACGCGATCTCGCCGTTCGATGAATGGCATCGCCAAGCCTGGGCCGGAGCATTGATTTTGATTGTGCTCATCGTGTTTGCAGTGAGTGCGGTCCGCATCGTTGCCGGCCGAGGAATGCTCAAGGGAGCGAACTGAACCATGGGAGTCGGGATCAAAGTAGATAGGCTGAACGCATGGTTTGGCAAGACCCAGGCCCTCTATGACATCACCATGGAGGCTCCAGCCAACCACGCCACGGCCGTGATTGGGCCTTCCGGATGCGGCAAATCCACATTCGTGCGTTGCCTTAATCGCATGCACGAGACGGTTCCCGACGCGCGCGCCACTGGTCGAGTTCAAATCGGCGAGCTCGACGTGTACAACGGCACATCTGCGGTGCAGATTCGCCGGCGTATCGGAATGGTGTTTCAGAAGCCCAATCCGTTTCCGACGATGTCGATCTACGACAACGTGGCTGCTGGATTAAAGCTCAATGGCTTCCACGATCACACGCGGTTGGATGAGATTGTCGAGCGTTCGCTGAAACTCTCGGCCTTGTGGGATGAAGTGAAAGACTCTCTGCGCAAGAAGTCCGGCGCCAGTTTGTCAGGCGGTCAGCAGCAGAGGCTGTGCATCGCCCGCGCGCTTGCCGTTGAGCCCCAGGTCCTGCTCATGGACGAGCCCTGCTCGGCTCTCGATCCCATTTCTACTGGCAAGATCGAAGAGCTGATCTTCCAGCTCAAAGAAAAGTTTACAATTGTGATTGTGACGCACAATATGCAGCAAGCGTCTCGTGTGGCCGAGTTCACGGGCTTCTTCCTTTTGGGCAAGCTGATCGAACTCGACAAGACTGAAAAGATTTTCACTACCCCGTCCGATAAACGTACGGAGGACTACATTACAGGCAGGTTTGGATAATGCGCACCCGCTTTCAGCAGGGACTGGACGATCTTCGAGCCCGTTTGCTTCGCATGGGAGGATTGGCCGAGCAGGCCGTGGATCGCGCCTGCCAGGCTTATATTGACCGCGACCTGGCACGCTGTCATATGGTGCTCGAAGGCGAATTCCAGATCAACGTGGCCGAACGGGAAATTGACGAACTGGCGTTCGATCTTCTCGCGCTGCAGCAGCCCATCGCCGTGGATTTGCGTTTCATCCTCGCGGTCACCAAGATCAACTCTGATCTGGAACGGGTCGGCGACCAGGCGGTCAACATCGCCGAGCGGGCGATGGATCTGGTGGAACTCCCCAAAGCCGATCTCCCAGTGGACATCCCGCGCATGGCTGCGGCGGTTTCGGCCATGGTGCGCCGTTCTCTGGAATCGTTCATCGAAGGCAAAGCCGAGCTTGCGCAAGCCGTGCTCGAAATGGACAACGTTGTCGATCGCATGAAAGATGAAGCTTTCATTACGCTGGTCAAGACCATGAACGAGCGGCCCGAAGTAACTCGTCAGGCGTTGGACGCACTACTGGTGGCGCGCAATCTGGAGCGCGTAGCCGATCACGCCACCAATATCGCGGAAGACGTGATTTTCTGGGTGCGCGGCGCGGACGTCCGTCACAATGTTGCTCCAGAATCACCAGTGCATCAGGCGAGTACGGATACCCATTAAAGCTTTCCTAGAGCATGATCTATCGTCGCTTCAGAAACCGGTCAGCTTGCCTGACCGGTTTTCTTTTTCAGGTGATACGCTAAACGTTCTTCCCAAGGAGGCAGCGCTTGCGCAGAATCCTCTATTCGCTCGGCCTGTTATTTTTTGCAGCCACTCTCGGTTTGCTGATTGCGCAAAATCAGAAAGGGCCGCAGCAAATTCTGTTGCCAACGAGCAAGTCCTTGACCGTGCCCTGGGCCGGGGCTGTGGGCTCGTTGAACGGCTTTGCAGCAGCGCTGGCTGTAAGCCACGATGGGCATTACGCGGCGATTCTCAACGACGGTTACGGCACGCAGCAAAACCAGGCGCACCAGTCCATCGCGATACTCGATCTGAGTACCAGCCAGCTGACTGACTTTCCGGAAGATCGCTTGCCTCAAGAGGCGCACCAGAGCTATTTTCTTGGGCTAGGGTTCAGCTCCGACGACGATCATCTTTATGCTTCGATCGGTTCGATCACTGACCCGACCGGGGAGAGGCCGGGCGACACTGGAAACGGAATCGCGGTTTATAGTTTTCACAAAGGCAAGCTCGAGTGGGATCGCTTTATAAAGATTGCCCCGCAGAAGATTGCTCCCGGTAAGAAAATCGCGAAAGGCGTGCGTAAGACCGCAGAGGGAACCGCGATCCCCTATCCCGCAGGCCTTGCCGTAATCTCCGGCCCGGGCATTTCCGATAAGCTGCTCGTCGCTAACAATCTTTCCGATAACGTCATTCTCATCGATTCCGCAAGTGGCCGCGTGCTCAGACAATTCGACCTGAGTACCCACGAGATGATTCCATCTTCATTTCCTTACGCCGTAGTCGCATCGCGGGATGGCCACCGCGCCTGGTGCAGTCTATGGAATGCATCCCGCGTGGCGGAACTCGACCTGGACAAGGGGACAGTCGCTCGCTGGATTCCCCTGCGCGAGCCGAAGGATCCGCTCGCGCCGGGTTCACATCCGACGGCGATGCTGTTGTCCCCCGATGAGAAGCTGCTCTACGTGGCGCTGTCAAATGCAGACGTTGTCGCCGTTGTCGAAGCTGCCACGGGCACCGCTGTCCCGCAATTTCGCACAACTTTGCGCGATCAGAAATTTTCGGGCACTTGGCCAATCGCGTTGGCGCAGTCCGCGGATGGCAAACGTCTGTTCGTAGCCGATTCCTCCATCAACGCCGTAGCCGTTTTCGATATTTCCGGTCTGGTTGCAAACGGGATCACTCCGGACATGGCGTTCTCTTTTCCTGGCTTCATTCCCACCGACTGGTATCCCACCGCTCTCGCGACGGTCGGTGACGATCTGCTGGTGGCTACCTCGAAGGGTCAGGGAACGGGTCCTAACAGCGGCATCAGCATTTTGAAAAACGAGAGAAGACACCGCGAGCATCCTTACATTCCGACCTTGTTGTACGGCTCGCTTGCCCGCCTCAAGATTCAGGACATCGAAAAGCAACTCCGGGAACTCACGCGCCGGGTCGAGGAAAACAATCTTCTGCATTCCAACCCGGGACAAATCCAATTTCCACAGAACTCCAACCCCATTCATCACGTGATCTACATCATCAAAGAGAATCGCACCTACGATCAGGTGCTCGGTGATCTGCACCCCGGCGACGGCGATCCCTCACTGACCCTTTACGGTGCGAACGTCACCCCCAACGAACACAAGCTAGCGCTGCAATTCGGAGTGCTCGACAACTTCTATGACAGCGGCGAAGTCTCGGGCGACGGACATAATTGGTCAACCGCGGCGATCACTACCGATTACAACGAGCAGACCTGGCAGATTAACTATCGCAGCAAGGAGCGCACCTACGATTTTCAAGGCACCGTGGCGGACGAATACCCGCTCGATCAAAACGAGTCCGATGTGAACGAGCCGGCTACCGGCTACATTTGGGATAACGTAGGTACCCACGGCCTCTCGTACCGCGATTATGGCGAATTCATCGGGGGTGTATGGTGCAAGCCCACGGAAAGCAAGATGACGGTACACGAAGGTAGTCCGGCACCGAACTCGACGTGCTCAAAGAACACGATAAACAAGGGGGACCCGTTACCGTCGAATGTTGGCCAGCCGCATGGCTCTCCTAGTCCGTGGCCGTGGGCCGTTCCTCTTCTGAAAACCACAAAACCTACCAAGGCGGTTCTACGCGATCACTTCGACCCCCTGTTTCCCGACTTCAACACCGAGTATCCTGACCAACTGCGCGCCGACGAATTCCTCAATGAGTTCGACGGTTTTGTGCGCGCCCGTAAGGAAGGGAAGGGAACCGAGCTACCGGCGTTCGTTCTTCTTTATCTGCCTGACGACCACACGCACGGCACCACAGCGGGAAAGCCACGGCCAGCCGCGAGCGTCGCGGATAACGATCTCGCAGTCGGTCGTGTGGCCGAGGCGGTATCGCACAGTCCCTACTGGGACGACACCGCCATTTTCATTCTCGAAGACGACGCTCAGGATGGCGCCGATCACGTGGACGCTCATCGTTCGATTGCCTTCGTGATCAGCAAGTATTCGCCGGGTTCAGTTGACCATCCTTTCGTCGATCACCATTTCTACACCACGGTGAACATGATTCACACCATCGAGACATTGCTTGGTTTGCCACCGATGAATCAGAACGACGGCTACGCGCCCGTGATGGCACCGCTGTTTTCAGGCGCTGGCAATCAGCCGCCATTTACGGCCGACTGGAGCAATCGCGACAGCGGTCTGATCTATCAGATAAATCCTGCCAAGGGTCAGGGTGCTGGCGAATCCGCCAAGATGGACTTCACCCACCCAGATGCGGCGAATCCGGCCGTGCTTAATGCAATCCTGTGGCGAGATCGCAAAGGAAACAAGCCGATCCCAGCAGCGCAGCACAGGGTGTTTCGCGATAAATCCGAGCCGGACGACGACTGATTTCGCCGCAGATCACGTAGCCTCGGACACCTCGTCCGGGCAGCGAGCAAAGCGAGCGTCATCGTCGCGGTGCTTGCGGCGCTTCGCACCGCTGGGCGGACGAGGGCGTTCGCCCATACGGCAGCGCTGAGCTGCTACTCCGTTGTCCACGTCGACAAACGAAAATGCTGTCGAGACATTGGGATAGTCCTTGCCCGCTACCTCCACATACGGATACACAAAATAATTCAACGCCTTCCCATCCTGCTTGGGACTCAGTTCCAGGTCGCGTCCCATGGTAAATTCCACGCGATTGGCGTCGTGAGCGCCGAAGAAATAATCCTTTTTCTCCGGATGCTTCCACGCCTCGGAGATGTCTACGGGGATCCATCCATGCTGCGGGTCGAAGAAATCGGCCCAACAGTGATATCCCGCGATTTCCGCTGAGTGCTTGTCAGGCGGCAGGGGAAATCCTATTTCAAATCGCGCGGGAATGCCCTGGGAACGTGCCATCGCGATGAACAAGGAATGAAAATCGGTGCAGTTCCCCTTCTTGGCATCGCATGCGTAGAGCACGTCGCCGCGCCCCCAGCCCGTACCAGTCTTGTCGTAATGCATGGTTGTGAACACATAATCGTAGATGGCGCGTGCCTTGTCGAGAGGGGTGGTTTTGCCTTCGGTCACTTTCACCGCCAGGTCTGCAGGCAATCCAGTCGTGGGCACGAGCGCGTCCGGCGCGAGATATTCCTTCCTTTCCCGGTCACTAAGCTTTACCGCCTCTAGATGCGGGTTATAGATGCCCAGCGAGAGCCGCTCATGGCGGACCACGTCATAGACGACGTCGAAATGCAGTTCCTGCTGCTTGGCTTTCGAAACCTCGGCGTAATACATTTCATTTCCGTATTTCGACTCATGCGTCTTCTTTAGGGGGAGATCGCCGCTGGCGGAGACGATCTTAACGGTCTGGAATGCATCCGAGTGCGCTTCCGGAATCCAGATTCGTACCTTCTCCCCGGCGGGAACATCTTTCACGGTGAAGCTATAGTGAAAAGTGAAATGGCGCGTCTCCTGCGCCGAGGAAATCGCGGCACACACGAGCAGCGATAAAGGCACGAGGAACGAGACCTTCCTAAACATAGGCAGCTTCCTTTCGCAATGTTTGAGACCGTCGAAAATGGAACGACACACGGGCGTTTATGAGCGGGACCGTCAAGTGAAGCCGCATCGTTGCACTTGCATCAGAGGAGTTCCTCTAGTCACCAAGGCAGATTCTTATTCTAACCGAGATGAAGGAGTTTGGTTGCGCCCTCGCAACTTGGTCACGAAAGGCAAGGTTGACAAAAGGTCGTCGGCCTTAAGTTAGAATCTTCGCGTGGCTGTTGCTATTCAATGCCGGGACTTGCGCAAAACCTACGACGGCAAAGTCGAGGCTGTCCGCGGGTTAAGCCTGGAAATTCAGGGCGGAGAGTGCTTCGGCCTATTGGGGCCGAACGGAGCAGGGAAGACCACAACGATCGAAATCCTTGAAGGTTTACTCGATCCCACCTCTGGCGAGGTCACGATTCTTGGTCACACCTGGCAGAAGAATCAACGCGAGGTACGCGAGTGGCTGGGCATTTCCCTGCAAGAGACTCGGCTCTCGGAGAAATTGACCGTCCGCGAAACCATAGAACTGTTTGCCAGCTTCTATCGTGAGCCACGTTCCGCGAACGAAGTGCTCGACGACCTGCAACTTGGCGAGAAAGCTGATGCCATGGTGGGCAAGCTTTCCGGCGGACAGCGCCAGCGTCTGGCTGTGGCCACGGCGCTGGTGGGAAACCCCAAAATTCTTTTTCTGGACGAACCCACCACGGGACTTGATCCGCAGAGCCGCCGCCAGCTCTGGGATATTATTCGCAGCTTTCAGCGTGGCGGGGTACAGTGCTTCTGACCACGCATTACATGGACGAGGCCGAGCGCCTATGCGACCGCCTGGTGATCGTCGATCATGGCCAGGTTATTGCCGAAGGCACGCCCTCCGACCTGATTGATCGGCTTGGCGGGCACCACGTAGTGGAGTTTGAGGCCAGCGGCAATCCCAGTGAAGGTAATGCTCTCGATCGCTGGCGAACGCTGCCCGGTGTGGAATCGGTCCGTCATGACGATGGTCTGGTTAGCCTGACGGTGCGCGAGCCGCACCTGACTATTCCGGCGCTGCTCGATGCGGTTGAAAAACGGGGCGCAAGACTTCTGCACCTCACCACGCGGCAGGCCAGCCTGGAGGATGTGTTTGTCAAGCTGACTGGCCGCCACCTGAGGGAACAGTGATGAGTGTATCTGGTACGTCTGGAGACGGCCCCTTGGACCCGTCTAGTCCGAGCGCAGCTGGGCAGCGAACGGCATATGACCTGTTGGCTGTTGGAGTCCGTCGATGAGCGTTGCTCAGAAAACTCCGGCAACACCAACCCGGCTCGCTGCGCGCCGCAACGGCCGCTGGTCGGCTTTCAGCACCTCGTGATGGTACGGATGAAAGAACTCAAGCGCGAGCCTGAAGTTGTCTTCTGGGTGTTCGGGTTTCCGCTGCTGCTGGCATTGGGGCTTGGGAATGCCTTCCGCAACAAACCCGCCGACGTCACCTTCATTGCTGTCGTCCAGGGCTCCGGAGCACAGGATGCATTGTCCCTGATCGAGCGCTCGCCGCAACGATCGTCGATTCGCGCCGACGTGCTCGACAAGCCGTCAGCACTCAAAGGATTTCGTCTCGGCAAGTATGATCTCGTCGTCGAATCCGACGGCAAGGGTGGCTTCCAGTATCTTTACGATCCGGCGCGTCCTGAGAGTGTGCTCTCGCGTGCCGAAGTGGATGACGCTCTGCAAACCTCAGCCGGGCGAAAAAACGCGTTGCCTACTTCCTCCGTCATTTCAAACGAGCCCGGGTCGCGCTATATCGACTTCCTCATTCCCGGGTTAATCGGGATGAACCTGATGAACTCCGGCATGTGGAGCGTCGGATTTGCTCTGGTGGATATGCGCCAGCGCAAGCTGCTCAAGCGTTTTGTGGCCACACCCATGCGGAGAAGCGATTTCCTGCTCGCGCTAGCCAGTGGCCGGTTAGTGCTAATGGTCACCGAAGTCGGGCTGCTGCTCGGGTTTGGCGCGCTGGTTTTTCATATCCGCGTGCTCGGGTCGTTGTTGTCGATCCTGCTATTGAGTGCCATTGGCGCCGTGGCATTCGCCGGATTGGGCCTGCTCACCGCCAGCCGTGCGCAGAAGATTGAAAGCGTCAGCGGGCTCATCAACCTGATCATGATGCCGATGTGGATCTTCTCGGGCGTCTTCTTTTCCTATGAGCGTTTCCCGGCGGCTATCCTTCCTTTCATCAAAGCGCTGCCTCTGACCGCACTCAACGATGCCCTGCGCGCTACGATTCTGGAAGGGGCTCCACTCACAACTCAGGCCGGGCGCCTGCTTGTGCTCCTGCTCTGGGGAGGGATTTCGTTCCTGCTTGCCTTGCGTTGGTTCCGTTGGACCTAAGTGTCCTGTAGGCGCGGGCGCCAACGCCCGTACGGCCGCTGCGTAAAAGTTATGCGAGAAGCTTCGTCAACGTCAGACTCAACTCTCGAAAGATCGCCAATTTCCTACGCCGCCTTTAATGCCACGAATCTGAGTGACGCCGAATTCATGCAGTATCGCAGATGCGTCGGCTCTGGACCGTCATCGAACAGGTGGCCCAAATGCGCGTCACATTCGGTGCACGACACTGCCGTTCGGACCATGCCATAGCTTATGTCCCTTGTGCTTTGAACGTTGTCGGGTGCGATCGGTTGCCAGAAACTGGGCCAGCCTGTTCCGGAATCAAACTTCGTTTCTGAGCTGAACAGCGCATTGTCGCAGCAAATGCAGCGGTACAAACCCTTGTCGTGCAGATTCCAATACTTTCCCGAGTACGAAATTTCGGTGTCGGCGTGACGCGTTATGTCGAAAGCGCCGGGAGTTAGCTGCTTCCGCCACTCGTCTTCGCTTTTAACGACCTTCAGCACCTGAACCGTTTTCAGCCGCTGACCAGCATCAGAGAACTGAACAACTGTGACTTCTTGAGGCCCCACTTTTGATCCGGTGGCTTCCGCAAGGCGCGGCTTCCTCAGCGACCACACTGCCAATCCAGCAACTGCTGACGCCGAAGTTATAAGGAAAGCCCTTCGCTTCAACTTGACTGCTCGTTCATCCTTTTCCACTTCATACTCGAACACGGGTGACTCCTTCTCGAGTGCTACTTGCCGGCATAAAGCTCGGGAAATTGCTGGTGAAGATGAGCCACCTTTGGCGCGTCGTTGTAGACGATGTACGGATTGTTAGGATGATTCGCGGCATAATCCTGGTGGTAGGCCTCGGCCGGATAAAAAGCCTTCAACGGAACCACTTGAGTCACGATTGGATGCGCGAAGACCCTAGCCTTCTCGAGTTGCACAATATACGCTTCGGCGATCCGCTTCTGCTCGTCGCTGCTGTAGAAAATAACGGACCGGTACTGAGTTCCTGAGTCGGGACCTTGCCGGTTCAACTGAGTCGGATCGGTCGCCACGGAGAAAAACACCCGAAGTAACTGGCCGTACGTGATCTGCGAGGGATCGTAGGTAATCTTCACCGACTCTGCGTGGCCGGTGTCGCCCGTGCTCACGAGTTCGTATTCCGCAGTGTTCGCCGCACCTCCAGAGTATCCCGAAGTCGCGTTGGTCACTCCCTTGACATGCTGGAAGACAGCCTGAATGCCCCAGAAACAGCCACCCGCGACGACCGCGGTTTGCTCCGTCCTGCCTGTGGCAATTGCGGCATCCACCGCCGGGCTCGGGACAGCAGTGATCGCGTTCTCACCGGCATTGCAGGCAATTGCGCCCCCGAGCGTTATCGCTAAGAACAGGGTAGAAATGCGTGAAACGATACTCATAAACAAACTCCTCCGGGCCCGAGCGTGCCGATTTCTAGGCCCATCTCCTTAGAGTCGCCAGCCAAACAAAAGTTTCGAGCCTTTCCAACCTACTCTGCCACCGTAACTTTCGCCTTGGTCCCGCATCTGACTTAAGTAGAGTGACACCATGAAGATTCTGCTCGTTCCGGCTCTGGCGGTTCTTTCAGCTATAGCCGCAGTGTTGCCGCGAGCATCCCAATCGCCACCGAGTTGGGATGTGCGGACTCCGGTGCTCGTGGAATTGTTCACTTCGGAAGGGTGCTCCAGTTGTCCTCCGGCGGATGCTTTTCTGCAGAAGCTAGATGGGCAACCCATAGCCGGAGAAGAGGTGATAGTTCTCAGTGAACACGTCGACTATTGGAACCACATCGGCTGGAAGGACCCGTACTCTGCCCGCTTTTACAGTGATCGACAGAGTACATATGCCAGGCGTTTGGGCCTGGACAGCGTCTACACTCCGCAAATCGTCGTGGATGGAACCGGCCAGTTTGTAGGCAGCGACGAGGCGCTGGCCGACAAGGCCTTCGCGAAAGCGTTGAACAAACCGAAGGTTGCCGTCAGACTGTCGTCTGTTTCGTTAGGCGCAACAAATGTTTTGCTGGCTCATCTGGAAACCGGCGCCTTAGCGGCATCCTTCGGTCTACGCGAGGCGGACATCTACGTTGCGGTCGCGCTTAATCGTGCGGAATCGCAAGTCTCTCGCGGCGAAAACGCGGGACGTAAATTGTCACACGTGGCGGTAGTCCGAAGCATGGTGAAGATTGGAACATTCCGGCAAGGGCAGACTTTTGAGCACGATGTTCAGCTGAAACTGGAGCCCGGAACCGATACCCACAATCTGCGGCTAATCGCATTCGTCCAGGAAGTGGGCCAGGGTCGGGTGATTGGAGCGACTTTGCAAACAGTCGGAATCACCGTAGCTAGGGCGCGCTGAGAGATTCTCATCTTGGGCAAAAGTATCACGATTGTGTCTTGCTCGGTTCTGCGATTCTGCCCTTTACCCTTACCAGGTGCCCATTTGCAGAACCAGGCCGGTGCTGACCTGCACGTTGTTTTGATAGTTGATGCCGTTGAGGCTATTGGTCCAGGAGTGCGCATACGCGAGGCTCACTGCACGGATTGAGAGAGCGTTGTTGAGCTTTACATCCAGTCCGCTTCCCGCTTGAATGGCTAAACCGTTAGTTTCCCAATGCTGCGAGTAAGCAGAGTGAGGCGGTGGCGGTCCTCCCGTTTGCTCAGCGATCAAATCGAGCTCGTGTTTCAGTTCAGGGTTGACGAGCTCCTGCGTGAGCTTGGTGCCGCCCACCAGCAATTCAGCGTGCGGGCTCCAGCGTGCGGAAGCGCGGCCCATCCAACGTGCGCCCGCCAGATAGCTGAGCGAGTCTCCGCTGAGGTTCTGCTCGAGACCGAGCAGTTTGCAGCCACTCACATCCACAACGAATTGCCACTGCTCGGCCAGTCGAATTGCCGCCGATCCGCCACCCCCCGCACACGAGCCCTTATGATCGTCACCGACGTAAGTGCGAAACTGGGGCGACATCGTGAACTCGAAAGGCGCGACTCCGGGAGGCGGGGCAACCCTAAGTGGCGCGGTATTTTGTTCTTTCAGAGCCGCCATAAACTCCGCATTCTGAAGATCATGAGAACGGATGCCCGGACGGTTGTCGCGATGCCATGGAGGTTGAAGGGCCATGGCATTGGCCATCGTGCGCGCAGGATTCAGGCCGCCGCGGGCCAGCAGAAGAATCCAGCGGTTCGCAGTGCGGGCTTCAATGCGGCGAATCAGGTATTGGTCGAGCACGTCTTCGCTGATCGACCAGCCTGCGCCAATCACCGGGGTCACAATATGATCGACGAATCCCTGCTCCGGATAGTACGCCTGAATGTTGCCGATGGAAGCTTCGCTGATCGGCCCAATCTCGAAAAGAATGCTATAGAAGTAAGAGTATGCGGTCGCGCGTAGCTTGCCTTTCCAATATCTGCGGTTCTTGCCGAACTCAATATCGCGGTAGGCCCGGTCGTTGTGAGTCCAGATGTCTCCAGAGACTGCACCCTGCATCGGATGGCCGACATAGTTAACATAAAATGGGTCACCGTCGCCCCATCCGTGCAGGTTCCCGACCGAGTTCAGGTAGCCATGAAAAAAAGGGTTGGATAGTCCATCGCGGGTGCCTTGCTCAGTAGCGCAGCGAAAACTATTTTCGATGGCCAGGAAAAAGAAGGATTCGCGGGCAAGTCCTCCCCAATCAACTCCCCTCGCTGAGGGTGCCTCCTCCGAGGTTGCAATGACGGCTGGGCGAAATGCCTCACCGGACGATCGCGAATCCGCGTCCGAAGACGCTTCCGGCACGGCGTCCATACCATAAAGTGCCGATTGCGCCCACGCGGCAGTCAGGCTGGCGGCAGAAAAAGCGGCAAGCAAGAAAGCAACAACGAGCCTGTGCGTGGTCAACGTACCCATTCGCATCCCCGAACTGAATATTCGCGCCACTCTTCAGCCTATGACAACTTGCATCAACTCAAAACTGGTAAAACTGGCAGTCGGCCATTTTATGTGGAACGGGTATGTGGAAAACGCGCAGAACGCTTCCCCTCTCCGCCCGCACCGGCTCGAAGTGCAAAAACTTGCGCGCAGGTCATATCCAAACGTCCGTCCGGTGGATCACTTGTACCAAGCGAATTACCTGATGCGTCGGGGCGAGGGAGAGTGCTGGGGTACAATAACTGGGTCAACCGCACATCTAAAACTTGTTCGAGGGCTCCTCACGACTTAGTGTGGGGATTGGAAAGCAATGGTCGTGGCGTGGGCCGCTTCGTGCTGAACGAAAATAGACTTCCTACTGTTATCAAGGGGTACGGAAACTACACTTGGGGCCCGCGACTGCGCCGAGCGCATGCGGCTTTATGTCTGATCAGTGCCGGCTTTCTCGTCGCCGCTTTGCCGGCCACGGCATGCGACGGAATTCCAGCAGGGACGACTCTCTGGGTACAACTGGTATCGGAAGTGTCCTCCTATGATGCGAAGCCCGGGACGGCGGTGCAGGCGGTCCTGGAGGAGGACATCAAGTGTGAAAGCGGCGTAGTGTTCCCCATTGGGACCCGCGTAGAAGGGAAAATACGGCGCGTGCAGAAGGTGGGTTGGGGAATCCGGCACGAGACTGCCGCTATCGATTTGGAATTCGATCGAGTGCTCCCTGAAGGGGACAATCCTGCCGAAATAAGCGCGCGGGTCGTCGAGGTGGAAAATGCGCGTGAAAGCGTTAAGAAGGGAGTTATCCATGGAATTCGGGCCACGGACACTCCTCAAGGACGTATTAATAGTCGACTCAAACACCTTCCCACCTGGAATCCGTACTCGGATGCGGTACTGATCACATTCAAGGCGGCATTCCCAATTTTCCCCGAGCCTGAGATTTACTACGGTCCAGGAACTGAGCTTAAGCTGGAACTTGCGTCGGCACTTCTTCGTTCGTCGGAAAATAGCTCGCTAAGTGACGAGGAGGCTCTACCCGAGGATATTCTCGCGCTGGATAAGATCGCGTTGTCGGAGCCGGAGCGGACCTACACCCGGGACCACAAAGTGGCCGACGTAATCAATCTGGCACTGCTTGGAACCAGAGAGCAGGTGGAAACCTCTTTTCAGAGGGCCAACTGGGCGGGAAGCGACCACTTCTCCAAGCGGGCCTTCTTTTTTCAATTTTATGCGGTTCTAAACGATTCGAGTTATGTTCGAGCTCCCATGATGCCCATGCTGGTGGACGACAGGTTACCAGATATGACATTTCAGAAAAGCCTGAACAGCTATTCGAAGCGCGATCATCTGCGGCTTTGGAAGAGCGAGGAGACGCTGGGGGGATCGCCGATTTGGGTGGCCGCGGCCACACATGACGTAGGAGCTTCCCTTTCCGTGCGGCACCAGAGGTTTGTGCACCACATTGAAGCGGACATCGACCAGGAACGGGCGAAGGTCATTCGCGACCTGAGGTTGGCCGGCTGTGTGGAGTCGGTGTACATGGCGCCGCGTCCGGACGCGCCTTACCACACCTTAAATGCCACCGGTGAAGGCGTAAGCACGAATGGAGAACTGGCGGTGGTGCGCCTTAAGGACTGCCCCTCGGAAGCGAGGACAACACCGCCGCAAAACCTGCAAGCCCACCCGGGCAACCGAGTGTTTCGGTATGTGCGCGGTCAGATCCTGACGTTCCGCAGCGATATCTGGCGAGCCAACATCATTTACGGTTTATACGACCTTGGAAGAATGATGTTGGCCGCGAATAGCCATCACGCCGCTGCCGCGGCAACCAGCCCGTGAAGGGCGGCAAATCTCTCACCACGTTTCGCCATTCAGATAGTGTCTCTTTCGCGGGACGCTCGCGAGCGGCGGACGGGATCTTTGCTTTCGAGTTCATGCAACTCTTCCAGCGAACGCGTGCTTCTGACATCGTCTTGACCCGCTCAAGCCGAACTGCTCACGTGTTTTTCTACCAGTAGCCTTTGAACAGCAAATAGCACGGCAAGGACGATCGCCCCTGCGCATTTGCCTGGACACTGCACACAAAGGTTCGGCAGTCATGAAAAATGGGGATGTATGGGCCAACGAACTTGCGATGGCGCATCTTCTGGACAAGGGTGTCCGCCTGGGCAACAGTCAGCGGAATAGGTTTGCCGATTGCGTGCCCACTCCCGGGCGCTTTTGCGTAGCGATAATTCAGGGGTGGCAGGCCCAGGACCAGGAGGGGATGCATGCCCGAAATTCGCTCGACGTTGCCGTACGTGTCCTGCAGAGAAACTTGACCCGCGTCGATAAAGGGCAAAGTGGCCGGGCCGAAGCCCAGCGCGACCCTTCCCCTTGAGCTTTCGACCTCTAGCCAGTGATGAGCGAAAGGACCACCGTATGATGCGCGAAGCAGTAAGGATACGACTCGGTTCGGATCCTCGATCACAGGCGGTGGCTCGGGTTTTTCTAGCGAGCGGGACGGCGGTGAAGAAGTGTCTGGCAGGAAACAATCCGCGAAACCCAGGCTGCACGGCGTGGCCCGGTCTTGCAGAAAAGCGTTCGAGCGAAAGGGCGCGATCAGGCGGTGCAGCAGTTTTGCAGGCCACGCCGCCGCCAGCGTCATGGTTGGCAGCCCTAGGGATGCCAGGAAGACGATCATCCACCGAAGACCGAAGGCGAGCCGGGGCAGGCGAAATGTGCGCAATCCCTGCTCCGACGTAACCAGTTGTGGCTCCCTTCCGATCATGTCATTTCGGTTCCGGTGGATGTTGGCACATCTCCGATCTCTCCCGCGCGGGCGCCAATATCGAGCAGCGGACCCTCCTTGCAAATGAGTCCATGAGGGATGATAATTTGTATCACCTTTCTGCAGCGCAGCAGATAGGATTCTGTCGTAAGTTGCGTGGCGATGTTCGAGTACCATGTACGGTACGTTGAGCATTTGCCTGTTAATGAGCGGGAGTAGTTCAGCGGTAGAACGCCAGCTTCCCAAGCTGGATGTCGCCGGTTCGATCCCGGTCTCCCGCTCCATTTGCCCTCCCTGTTCGGACTCTAAGAAGATGCAGTTGCTGTCCAACCTTTTGATGGTGACCTCCGTCACAGAACCTTGTCGGGCTCGGGAATAGAGTTTATTTGGATTCCAGTTTTAGCCAGGAGGTTTTGTTATGAAACCAACTGCAGTCCTCTCACAAACGGAAGTGATACTCGCCAATCAGAAGACGATTCTTCAGAACCAAGCCTTAATCCTGAAAGGCCAGCAGGAGATCAAGAAGAATCAGGAAACCCTGAATGTCATCGTAAATAATCAGGAAAAGATTCTGGCGGTCCAGCGCCACTGTATGTACCGGGATGCTGTCGAAGAGTATCTAAGGTCGGGTGAAATCCGGGGTACTACCAAGGAGCAGTTGGCAAAACGTCATTAGCGGCAATGGAAGCAGAGGCGTGATCGGAAGGGCCTCGGACGAGCCTCGACAGGAGCCAGCGACAAAGTACAATAGAGCCGCCCCGCCGCTCGACAGGATATCCCACGCAATTTCCCCTCGATACCTTCACCCCAGAGCCCGTTGAATGTGATCTTGGTCACTGCCTGCGGGCCGATTTCGACCTATAAATGAGGAAGAACGGGAAGGAGTTATCGCAATGGAAACCATTGAGGTAAAACAGAGTGTCACCTTCAAGAATATCCTTCTCACAACCGATTTCTCGGAAGTCTCGAGAAAGGCGGTGCAATACGCTGCGGCGATTGCGGGCCGATTTGGTTCCAAGATCTATCTCGTTCACGTGATCGCTCCGGAGCCACGGACGGCTATCCCCATCGAGCCGCTGCCCGCCGAGTTGGATTATGACCGGCAGAACGCCGAACTCGGTTTGAAAGCATTTTTCCAAGGGGCCTCATTGGGGAACATACCTCATGAGGTGCTCCTGGAGCAGGGACCGATCTGGGACGTACTATCGGCACTGATCCAGCGAGACGAAATCGACCTACTGGTACTCGGCACGCATGGACGTGAAGGACTGAAGAAGTTTTTTCTTGGCTCGGTTGCTGAAGAACTCTTTCGCTTGGCTTCTTGTCCGGTACTGACCCTCGGACCTGCAGTTCCCGAGCCCGCCGGAACAAAGGAGATTCGTCGAATCCTGTTCGCCACGGATTTCGGGCAAGCTTCCCTGAATGCACTACCCTACGCGATCTCATTTGCGGCAGAGAGCAAGGCAAGATTGATGCTATTGCACGTGGTGACGCCCGTGCCGGTACTCGACGTCGGACCGTACTGGTACCCCGGCACGGACCTCATCGAGCAGCAGAAAATCGCAAAGGCGCGGTATATCGGCCGGCTCAAGGATTTGATCCCACTCGATGCGAATCTTCCCTTTGATCCGGAATTCCTGGTCGAGTTCGACTTCGCACCAGACGCCATCGTGAAGATTGCTTCCGTCATTCAGGCTGACCTGATTGTCATGGGTGTGAATCAAGCAGCCTCGGCTCGCGCCTCGGCGCATCTGCCTTGGGCAATTACGCATGAAGTCGTTTGTCACGCAAACTGTCCAGTTCTGACGGTGAGAAGTTGAATCGAGTTCCCTGACGGCTGCTGAGCAGATCGCGGCGCACTGCTGCTGCCATGCCAGGTTGACGCTTGGCGTGGACGGCAAACAATCACATTCGTACAATCAGATTGAGCAGGGCTCGCGGCGCCCGCTTGGGGGGGAAGTCCTGTGACCGAGAACTTGGCTGGGCCGGCATCAGCAGTACATGATCCGTCACACGACGTCCTGCGTTCGGAATCGCGGCCGCTCGACGTGCTCTTCAAGCCGACTAGCGTTGCGGTCATTGGTGCGACGGAGCGCGAGGGTAGCGTCGGGCGAGCGATCTTCTCCAATCTTCAGATCCCTGCGTTTCAAGGCGAGGTTTATCCGGTCAACCCGCAACATACAGACATTCTCGGCATAGCGGCGTATCCCTCCATCCGGGAGGTTCCTGAGGCCGTCGATCTCGCCGTCATCGTGACGCCGGCCGCCACTGTTCCCGCGATTGTTGGGGAATGTGTAAGTGCAGGCGTGAAGTCAGGGATCGTTATCTCTGCGGGATTTCGCGAGCGCGGTTCGGAAGGGCAGGTGCTCGAAAGGCAAATCGCCCAAGAGTTACGACGCGGCCACATGCGACTGCTCGGCCCGAACTGCCTCGGCGTCATGAATCCACGGTTTGGCCTGAATGCGACCTTCGCCCAAACCATCGCACGTCCGGGCAATGTCGCGTTCCTGAGTCAGAGTGGCGCCCTGCAGACGGCCATTCTTGATTGGAGTCTACGAGAACAGGTGGGTTTCAGCGCATTTGTTTCCACGGGTTCGATGCTCGATGTCGGCTGGGGCGACTTGATTGATTACTTCGGTGATGATCCGCACACCCAGAGCATTCTTATTTACATGGAGTCGATCGGAGATGCGCGCGCCTTCCTGTCCGCGGCGCGGGAGGTGACGCTCACCAAGCCAATCATTGTTCTAAAAGCCGGGCGTTCGGAAGCGGCGTCGAAAGCAGCGGCGTCGCACACCGGCGCGCTCACTGGAAGCGATGACGTTCTGGAAGCGGCGTTTCGACGTGCCGGTGTCCTGCGAGTAAGCAGCATCTCGGATCTGTTTTATATAGCCGAGGTGCTGAGCAAACAGCCCCGGCCGCGCGGCCCGAAGCTTACCATCCTGACGAACGCCGGCGGCCCGGCCGTGCTCGCCACGGATACACTTATTGCCACGGGTGCCGAACTCGCGGTGCTATCCGCAGACTCGCTCGATGCACTCAACCGCTTTCTACCCGCACACTGGAGCCATGGCAATCCGATTGACATACTTGGAGACGCCGATCCCGAGCGCTATCAGCGCGCAGCTGAAATTGCGCTCGCCGACTCCAATAGCGACGGCCTCCTTGTCATCCTGGCTCCGCAAGGGATGACGAATCCCGCAGAGGTTGCGGAACGGCTCAAGCCCCACGCCCATGCGCATGGCAAACCGCTCCTCGCCAGCTGGATGGGGGGAGCGACAGTTGCTGGCGGCGAAGTCATTCTCAATGCCGCCGGAATTCCAACCTTTGCTTATCCCGATACGGCCGCCCGCATCTTCACCCTGATGTGGCGCTATGCGTACAACCTTCGCGCCATTTATGAAACGCCAGTGCTCGCTGAGGGTCCGGAAGAGGAGAGTGAAGCGCGGCGGAAGATCCGCACGATCATCGACGAAGCTCGCAGCCACGGACGCACGTTGCTGACGGAGTACGAGTCCAAACAGCTTCTTACTCTTTGCGGAATACCGGCGGTTGAAACACGGATCGCGCACAGCGAGGAAGAAGCTGCGAAGGCAGCGGCGACAATCGGCTTTCCGGTCGCGGTGAAATTGCATTCGGAGACCATTACGCACAAAAGCGACGTCGGCGGAGTGAAGCTAAATCTTGCAGATACTACGTCCGTGCGCCAGGCATACCGCGCAATTGAATCCTCAGTCACTGAGCACGCGGGCGGCGAAAGCTTTCAGGGTGTAACTGTGCAACCCATGCTGAAGGTGGGCGGCTATGAATTAATTGTTGGCAGCACCACCGACGCGCAATTCGGCCCGGTGGTTGTCTTCGGCTCGGGCGGAGAACTGGTGGAGGTTTATCGGGACCGGGCCTTGGCGTTGCCGCCGCTCAACACCACCCTGGCGCATCGCTTGCTGGAGCAAACCCGGATTTTCGCAGCGCTATGCGGCGTGCGCGGTCGCAAGCCGGTAGATATTACGGCGCTGGAGGCCTTGCTGGTGCGTTTCAGCCGCCTTATCATCGACAATCCTGCCATCAAGGAGGCGGACATCAATCCCCTGGTTGCATCCGCCGATCAGATCATCGCGCTCGATGCCCGCTTCGTTCTCCACGACCAGGATGTTGCCACCAGCGAGCTTCCCAAGGCTGCCATCCGTCCATACCCGGTGCAATACGTTTCGCCGTGGACAATGAAAGACGGCACACCCGCGATCCTGAGGCCGATCCGCCCCGAGGATGAGCCGCTCATGGTGAAGTTTCACGGAGCGCTTTCTGAGCGCAGTGTATTCTTTCGCTATTTTCAGGTGTCCAAGCTCAGCCAGCGAGTGGCTCACGACCGGCTGCGACGAATCTGTTTTCTCGACTACGACCGCGAGATTGCGCTTGTCGCCGATCACACCGCGCCGGGCACGGGCGAGCACGAAATCCTCGCCATCGGACGGTTGAGCAAGCTTCACGGGCGAAGGGCCGCCGAAGTGGCACTCCTTGTGCGTGATCAGTATCAGCATCGTGGTTTGGGAATCGAGTTGCTCCGGCGCTTGATTCAGGTGGCGCGAGACGAACACTTGGATTCGGTGCAGGCCTACATGCTTCGCGAAAATATCGAAATGCGCAGTCTCATCGAAAAGCTAGGTTTTCGCGTTGCGCCCGCGGACGAGACGGGAGTTCACTTCACTTCTCTCAACCTGAACAGCGTGTGAATTCCCTCCGACTGATCGGCCAAGCCCCCAAGTACAACCAGCAGCTTTCTAGGGATGGAGAACGGGTTCCTCATGCTGGTCGGACCTCCCACTCGCCTTCGACTACGTAGCCGCGCTTGTCGTAGGAATGGCCGGTGAGCAGGCCGAGTACGAACCATCCCAGCACCAGGGCGCCAATGGCGAAGATGCTGTCGCCGATCATTCGCATCCAGCGCAGTTGGTTCATGCCGCTGGAGTGGAGAAATTCTGCCGAGCGCGCGTACCAGGTGCCGTATTCAACCGAGGCCCAGACCTGCATCAGGCCGATGGGCAGCATGCTGAGCAGGACCATCAGCGCGAGTCCGAGGTTGATTGCCCAGAAGGAAAACCACAACGGGCCGTTTTTCCACGCCATTCCCGGACGCAGGGCGCGCAGGCAAAACAGCATCAGGCCCAGGCCCAGCATGCCGTAGACGCCGAACAGCGCCGTGTGTCCGTGCACCGGAGTCGTGTTCAAGCCCTGCATGTAGTAGAGCGCGATGGGCGGATTGATGAGGAATCCGAACAGCCCGGCGCCCACGAAATTCCAGAACGCAACCGCGACGAAGAAATAGATCGGCCACTTGTAGGCGGCGACCCAGATGTGCTGTTGGCGAGAACGCGCGAGGCGGATGTTTTCCCAGGCCTCGAAGCCGATCAGCACCAGGGGAACAACCTCCAGGGCGCTGAAGACCGCGCCCAAGTCCGAGCACGATGTTGGGCGTTCCGGCGAAGTAGAGATGATGAAAGGTGCCGATGATTCCGCCGGAGAGAAAGACCGCCGTGGAGAACATGACGGCGCGCGTCGCGGTGGGCACCGAGAGCAGCTTCAAGCGGGTGAGGAGGAACGCGATCACCACCGTGGCGAACACTTCGAAAAAGCCTTCCACCCAGAGATGCACCACCCACCATCTCCAGTATTCCGCGGTGACCAGATTGCTGCGTTGGCCGTACATCAGGCCGGCGGCGTAGAAAAGCGGGATCGCGACACTCGAGAGCAGGAACATCAACAGCAGCGAGTGGCTCTCGTCTCTTTTCAGGAGCGCCGGCTTCAGAGCGCGCCACATCAGCCACAACCAGAAAGTAAGTCCGCCGAACAGCAGAATCTGCCAGAAGCGGCCCAGGTCCACGTACTCGTAACCCTGCGTGCCGAACCAGAACCACAGGTTGCCGAGCTTGTGTTCAATGCTCATCCACTCGCCGGCGAGCGAACCAACCACGACGAAAATCAGCGCGCCGAACAGAACGTTGACGCCCAGCCGCTGGCCCTTCGGTTCAACCCCGCTGACGGCCGGTGCGACGTAGAGCCCGGTTGCCAGCCATGAGGTGGCGATCCAGAACAGACCAATCTGCAAATGCCAGGTGCGCGTCACGCTGTAGGGAAGCCAGCGGTCCAGCGGAATGCCGTAGAAGCCGGAGCCTTCCACGCCGTAGTGCGCGGTCAGGGCGCCGAGCCCCACCTGCACCACCCACAAGGCGGCAACCACGAAGAAATACTTGACCGTGGCGCGTTGCGATGGCGTGGGCCGGAGTCCGAGCAGCGGGTCGGCTTCCGGCAAGAATTCTTCCGCGACCGTCCGCGGCTGTGAGGCGAAGTACCAGACCATGCCGCCCACTCCGGCCAGCAGCAGAACAAAGCTGACCACGCTCCACACGATGGCGCCGCCCGTCGGTTGATTTCCGATCAGCGGTTCATGCGGCCAGTTCTGGGTGTAGGTCACGTCAGTGCCCGGACGGTTCGTCGAAGCGGCCCACGACGTCCACCAGAAGAAGGCGCTCAGTTGGCGGAGTTTGTCGGGAATCGCTGAGAGCATTGGGCTGAATCGCATACTCATCCCGCCCGCGGCTGAATACGTCGGAGTAGTAACGATAGAGTTCCTCGAATGCCTGGCCGCGGACTGGGTCCAGCGTGATCTGGCCGGTGGCCGGATCGTAGGTATTGTGCCGCATGATTTCCTGAAGACGTGCCTGCAGCGCAGCCCGCTGCTCGAGGCCCAAGGCAGCATAATTGGCGGCGCCGGACTGCTTCGCCCAGTGGTCAAGGATGAATACACATTCGCGATGCAGCCAATCGGCGCTCCAGTCGGGAGCGACGTAGGCGCCGTGCCCCCAAACCGTGCCCACTTCCTGGCCGCCGATCGACTGCCAGGCTCCCTGTCCGTCCTGGATCGTGGGGCCGTCGAACAATACGCGGCCGTCGGTTGTGACCACTTGGGAGGGGATCGGCGGGGCGCTCTTGAGGACCTTGATTCCGACCCCTCCCAGAACCGCGAACGAAATCACCAGTACGAACCCAAGCGCAATCCACAGCTTCTTGTACGGCATGTGATGAGCACCTTCCTTTTGATTTCCTTCAGCCTTCTTCGCCAGATATATATCGTGTAACGATATATTATGACCTGAAACACCAGCCGCTACCAAGGCGCAGGCAAATCATGGATACAGCTATTTATTCTTTACTCAGTGAACCTGTTCCATGGCGATGGCGCGTGGAAACAGGATGTTGTTCTCCAGATGAATGTGCTGGTGCAGGTCAGCTTCAAAATCCGCCAAAGCCTTGTAAAGGGTCCGATAGCTGATGCAGGCGTCAGGTGGCAGAGCGTAATCGCCGCTGGCATGTCGCATCGTGCGCAAGGCGTTACCGGCTGCGTCGTGTTCGTGTTTCATCATGGAGATCGGGTGTCTTACCGTGCCGAACGGGGGCGGCGAACCCATTTCCCGCTGGATCACAGATTGCTCCACTCTTACTATGTAGGGGAAGAGTACCATTTCTTCCTTCATCATGTGCGTAGTCAGTTCCTGGGCCAAGCCGTGAAAGCTGGCTTGTACTTGCAGCAGTTCGGGATGGTTCTTGCCGTGGACGGAGCAGACTTTGTCGAACAGAGGACCGAGGCGGGCGATCTCCGTGCGTGTGTAGAGTGATGGGTGGCCATAATGTGCGCAATCAGATCAGACAGAGAAGCTGTCTTGCCAGTCGCGGCCCGTCTGACGTTCGGATTGCAGGTTCGGCCGCTGCCAGCAAATTAGCACCTGGTCCATAGCGAGGTTGGCCTCGCGACAGGCCTGTTCCAGAGACTTATCGCCGCCACAGCAATAGTCAATGCCCAGCTTTTCAAAAACCCGGGTAGCGCCTGGGTTTTCCAAGGCAAGTTCCCGAACGGTTTTCTCGGTGGTCACGGTCATGACATCCTCCTCGGTGGTAGTAGAGCGGGTGCAGAAAAGCAATAAGCGTTTGAGACACTGAGAGTTGTCCGAAAGTCCGATCTAGCGACGCGAATCGGCCGCGCCGTTTGCTTCGCCTTTTTCCGCTTCCAACCGGCGGATCGTCGCTCCGCAGCCAAGCGCCCAGAGCTTCCTCAATCTCCTGCTGTGTCCCGGTCCGGTACAAAGACTCGAGGGTGTCTCCGTTCGGCGACAGTGGGATGTGAGTGCACGGAACTTGTTCGGTGCGCGCGTCTTGCGGGCACGAATTGCATCAGAAGGCATTCCTCGCACGGGTCGTCGGTCTTTGGAGTTAAAGTTCATGCACGTGGGAGAATCCTCGAAAATAAACGCGGCTTCCAGGATTCGCGCGGCAATCGTCCATAACCGCCTTGCTCGAGAAACTCCAGCTCGAACTTCAGCACGTCCAACAGGTTACGATCATCCTTTGGCATAAGTCTCACCCTACCTTCTAGTCTTGCCCTACCTTCCCAGAGCGTGGCGGTGACCCGCGTCACAGTTTGTGGTGAGAACGTCACCTCACGTTGTTCACTGGTCGGGAACCGCCCACTAAATTCACCAGCACGGTTAGGCCAGCCAATCTGGGGTGGAAGCTGGCGAGTTCTCGCCACCACGCCTATTCTGGATCCGTCGTTTTCCCGAAACGCTACGACATTGCGAGGCAAGTGTGACCGGGGTCACAGAACTCTGCCGTTGAAGAGTTCAATATTGCACCTCTAAAGATGTATGCTCGTTCCAAGGTTCGGACAACGAAAACTCGAATGGAGCTCGAAATGAAGAGAATTGACATACGAGCCTTTACTTTCGCAACAGCAATGGCTGTTGTTCTCACGCTTTCCTTATCCGTGCATGCGCAGGACGCGTCGGCACTCTACAAATCAAAGTGTGCTGCTTGCCACGGCGCCGACGGAACTGGTTCGGCGATGGGAAAGAAAATGGGCGCCCACGACTTTACATCCGCAGACGTACAGAAAATGTCGGATACGGAACTGGCAGACATCATCACGAACGGCAAAAACAAGATGCCCAAGTATGCGTCGCTTTACCAGATGACGTTAAGGGACTGGTGGCTTTCATTCGCACGCTGAAAAAGTAGTCCGACGCACCATGCAGTATGGATATTGTTCAGGGCGGCGGGCCATCCGCAGCGCGGTGTGAAGTGTGTCTGCTGCGCCTGGTCCAGAAGACTAGAGGGAGCAACGGTCTCATATGAACTGCGAGAACGAATTCGAGAATGGACGCAACCCGTCTATTTTCTAGGGCAGAATCCCGTCAGCCTGACCGGAGCCGTGATCACAACCAGCACTGCCCTGACGACCATCGCTTTCTGGTTCTATGACATCTTCCTACCCGGCCCGCCCGCATCCTTACATTGGCCTTCTGGTCTTTCTGATTCTCCCTGGCATCTTTGTGCTTGGCCTGCTACTGATTCCTCTTGGCATTTGGCGGAAGCGACGAAGCCTGCGTGAGCAGCGGACAACTGCCGCAGAGTTATCCCGCGATCGACCTGCGTCTGCCCATGGTGCGGCGCACGCTCGAGTGGGTGGCGCTGGCGACCGTGATCAATCTTCTGATTATTGGCACGGCATCGTACCGCGGCGTCGAATACATGGATTCGACGAGTTTCTGCGGGACAACTTGCCACCAAGTGATGGACCCCGAGTACACGGCTTATCAAAATTCTCCGCATGCGCGCGTGGCTTGCGTCGAATGCCACATCGGGCCTGGAGCCGGCTGGTTCGTGCGTTCGAAATTGTCGGGCCTGCGCCAGGTTGTCGCGGTAACGTTTCACACTTATTCGCGACCCATCCCTTCACCAGTCAAGTACCTTCGTCCCGCGCGCGACACCTGCGAACACTGTCATTGGCCTCAGCGCTTCACCGGCGACAAGTTCCTGGTGAATACGAGCTATAAGGACGACGAAAAAAACACGCCTCAGACCGACGTCTTGCTGTTGAAAGTGGGAGGACACGGGTGGCAGGGTTCAGTCGGAATTCATGGGCGTCACCTCGCCGACGCCGCCCGCATCCGCTACATTTCGACCGACGCCGAACGGCAGACGATCCCGGTCGTCTACTACACCGACGACAAAGGAAAGACCACCGAATTCGTTTCCAGCGATGCCAAGGCGACCCAACAACAGTTGGACAATGGCGAACATCGCGTGATGGATTGCATCGATTGCCACAATCGCCCAACTCACGCCTTCGACCTTCCCGACAACGCCGTGGATAAGCGGATGTCTCTGGGACGAATTAGTCCGGAGCTTCCCTACATTCGAAAAAAGGCGGTCGAGGTTCTGAAAGTGAACTACCCCAGCCGTGAAATCGCCAAGCAGAGCATCACGGACGAAATCAACAATTTCTATCGGACGAATTACCCGCAGATTTACCAGACACGACGCTCCCTGGTGCAACAGGCGGGTGAGGAAGTTTCGGGGATCTATCTGCGAAACATTTTCCCGGACATGCATGTGGCGTGGGGCACCCATCCGAGCAATCTTGGACACAACGATTCGCCAGGCTGTTTCCGCTGCCATGACGGCAGTCACACCAGTGCGGATGGGCAGACTATCACGAATGACTGCTCTGCATGCCATCAGGTTCTGGCGGCGGGTGAAGAAAATCCTAAGATCCTGACCGACTTGGGAATGAAGTAGGAGAAAGCTTCGGGTGTTTGAGCTTGTTGAAAGGGATACAAAGCGCAACCGGTAGGATCAGTCGATCGGGCTTTGGCTATTTAGCGGTGCTTCTTGAGGTCAGTCTGCTTTCATTCTGCCTGCTGATACCTACACGAGCTGGCGCCCAACCGAAAGCGCCGCCTCCACTGAAGCAGGATGAGACCTGCCTGGCCTGCCACGGCCAGGCGGGAATGACGTCGGCCAGCGGCAAAAGCATTTCGATTGATCCCGCCAAACATGCGGCCAGCGTCCACGGCACTTTGGGCTGCACCGACTGCCATACCACCATCAAGGATTTTCCCCACCCTGCGAAAACGGCGAAGGTTCAATGCTCGACTTGCCACGCCGAAGAGGCTTCTCACGTGGCAGGCAGCATTCATGACGCGCCTCGGCGAAGCAGCCTGCCAATCCTGCCACGGCGATCCACACGAAGTCGCTGCTGCGGGGCAGACGGCGCCAGCAAAGTGCGCGCAGTGCCACGCCGATGAAGTCAAGGAATTCCGGCAAGAGCATACACGGACAAGCGGCCGCGGCAGGCGATCCGGACGCACCGAATTGCATGTCCTGCCACGGGCCCGTGCATCAGATTCGAGCCTCGAGCGATGCAGCCTCGCCGGTAGCCAAGAAACATCTGCCTGACACTTGCGCATCCTGTCACAGCAACCAGCAGTTTCTCTCGCGGCACAAGATTCCGTTCGCGCATCCCGTAGAACTCTATCGACAAAGCGTGCACGGACGAGCCATTGTGGATGGAGACGGGGCGGCGGCAAGCTGCTCGGATTGTCACGGGAGCCACGGAATCTTTCCCCCGAAAGATGCGCGTTCCAAGACCAACCACTGGAATATCGCGGCAACGTGTGGGCAGTGCCACTCGGACATTAGCAAGACATATCTTGAAAGTGTGCACGGGCAAGCCATGAAGGCCGGCGTATCCGCTGCCCCGGTGTGCAGCGACTGCCATGGGGAGCACCTGATCCTGGGACCCAAAGAGCAGGGATCGCTGGTGAACGCGGCCCGCGTCTCGATGGCCACTTGCGGGCGATGCCACAGCGATGAACGCCTGGCGTTGCGCTACAATCTGCCCGCCGACCGGGTTCCTTCCTACGCCGACAGCTACCACGGACTTGCCCAGCGAGGCGGATCCCAGATTGTTGCCAACTGTGCCTCCTGCCATGGCGTGCACAATATCTTTCCGATCGACCGACCCGCGTTCAACGGTAAACGCAGCGAACCTTCCCAGGACCTGCGGAAACTTGTCACGCCGGCGCGGGTGACCATTTCGTCATCGGCCCGGTGCACGTGCAGACCGCGACCGGTCCGGCGCATCCGGTTGTAAAGTGGATCCGTTGGACCTATTGGCTCCTGATCCCGCTGACGCTTGGCTTCATGATCGCGCACAACCTGCTGGACTTTCTGGCGAAGCTCATCCGGCGGCGGCCGCGGCACGAAACCGGGGCGCTAGTGTCGCGGATGAATCGGAACTTCCGCATCGCGCACTGGGGCGTGATCCTCAGCTTCCCGACACTGGTGTTCACGGGGTTTGCGCTGAAGTATCCTGAGGCTTGGTGGGCGCGGCCGCTGTTGCTTTGGGAGGGGCACTTCGCGTTTCGGGGGTTGGTGCATCGTTGCGCGGCGATTGTGCTGATCGCTTCCACGATCTACCACGTAATTCATCTCGCGGTAAACCGGCGAGACCGCTTGTTCCTGAAAGCCATGCTGCCCGAAGTAAAAGACGCAACCGACCTGGTGCAGGTGCTCTCCTACAATCTTGGACTCACGAAAATTGAACCACGGTTCGCGAAATTCAATTACGCGGAGAAGGTGGAATACTGGGCGTTCATGTGGGGCACGGTGGTGATGACGGTCTCCGGCTTCCTGCTATGGTTCAATAATTTCACGCTGCACTATTTCCCCAAGTGGGTTTCGGACGCGGCCACCGCCGTGCATTACTATGAGGCGCTGCTCGCGACCTTCTCCATTCTGTTGTGGCACTTCTACATGGTGATTTTTGATCCGCTCGTCTACCCGATGGATACGGCCTGGCTCAACGGCAAAGTCCCGGCCGACCACTACCGCCATTCGCGTCCCGCTTATCTGCGAGCTCTGGAACGGGCTGGCCTGGTCGAGTTGCCCCCTGATCCTGCCAACTACGAGGATGAGCAGGGCGCTGCCGATCATGCCAGCGACCCGCCGCCAGTGACCAAATAGCCTGCTTCGTCGCCCGTAGCGGCTGTTGCCTTCGAGTGGAACTTTACTCCAACACTGTCGGGCCGAAGATGAAGATGAAGATAACGAAGCGGTGACGCGAAATCGTGCTGGGTGACATCGGAACAGGGAATATTGGGATCAATCTGGCTCGGCTCTTGGGAAGGACAAGGCCGGTGGGGGTGACCGGCCCATATCGAACGCGTTCGTTTACGCGGTGATGAGCGATTCCAAAGCAACGCGGTTTGGGATCACCAGGGTGCAACCGTTTTGCTGGATGAGATGCTGCTTCTTGAAGCCGGCGAAGAGCCGGCTGACGGTTTCGCGCGACGTGCCGATCATCTGGCCGATTTCTTCGTGGGTCAAAGCCAGCTTCACTTGGGTGGGGTTTCTGGCCTCAGTGTTCTGGTCGAGCCATCCCACCATCAGTCGAGCCAGTTTTTCGCTGGCCGAGTCGGAAAGCATCAGGTCACGGATTTCGCGGCAAGTAGAGGCGTAATCCTGGCTGATGTGCTGGGTCACCCACAGGGCAAGCTCACCGTGCTGGCGCATGAGGCGCAGCAAATCGCTTTGTCGCAGGAAACTGATTTCGCATGGTTCCTGGGTCTCGGCCGTGGCTTCATACTGGCGTCCGGAAACGACAGCGGCAACTCCCAACGGGTCACCGGCTTCGACAATTCGTAGAATCAGGGTTCTGCCGTCGCTGCCACAAATGGAGAGCTTCACCCGGCCGCGACGCACGATGAAGACTCCCCGCGGAGCCTTGCCCTTCCGCGAACAAGACTGCTCCCGTCGGATAGGTGGTGGTGAGTGCTTCTTGCTCCAGGGCATCGACTACGGATGGAGAAAGATCGCAAAAAGTCTTGTCTACCGGCGCAACCTTCTGGGCATTGTTTACGATATGTGTCGCCATATAGTGCCTCCGCTCACAGGTACTTTGGCAAGTCCCTGAGCCACTCTTCGTAGCAGGAAATTGCTGTGATGATAGCCATATAAGTAAAACAAAACAAAAGGTTTGATATGGCATCTATTGAGTTTGACCTGAGCGCCTATGTCTGCCGAAGTCTTGCCGAGAGTGCGTGCTTTCACCCAGCTATGTGTGATCTCCATCACCGATCGGTTGGTTATATGGACGGAGTTGAGGTCGAGTGGGGTTGTGCCTTCGCAGCGCCCTATTTCCGCGGATCGAGGCATCCGGAGGGCGTGGGTCTCGTGGCTAAGCTTTCACCCCAGCGTCGTATGGATCGTATTCAGCAGAGCGGTCCGGGTAAAAGGCTTCTCCAGGAGGGTTATGCCGCGCTTCAACACTTCGCGTTCCGCGATCAGTTCGCCGGTGTAGCCCGACATGTATACGACTTTCAGGTTCGGGTGAGAGGCGTTCAGGCGCTCAACCAATTCAGGGCCGCTCATGCGGCGCATCACCACGTCGGTCAACAGCAGATCAATTGGACCGGGATGAGACTGCATCCATTCGAGAGCGGATTTCCCGTCATCCGCCTCGACCACTGTGTAGCCGTGTTCCTGAAGGAGTTGCCGAGTCAGGCCGCGCATGATTTCGTCGTCTTCCACGAGCAGGATCGTAGCCCTCTGCCGTTTCGGACTGACGGTCTCCACTTCAGGCTGGCGGTGCGAGGCCGATTTTGTGATCCGCGCTGGGGAGATAGATCTTAAACGTCGTTCCGTGTCCCGGTTCACTGTAGACCATGATGTGTCCTGCGCTCTGCTTGACAATGCCGTACACCGTGGCCAAGCCCAAGCCAGTTCCCTTGCCCAGTCTCTTTGGTGGTGAAGAAAGGCTCGAAGATGCGCGACACTGGTGGCTTCATCCATGCCGGTGCCGGTATCACTGACCGCGAGCACGACATACTTGCCCGCTGCCATGGCTTGATGCTGCTCGGCGAAGACCTCGTCAAATCTCACCGCGCCGGTCTCGAGAATAAACTTGCCGCCACGCGGCATGGCGTCGCGCGCATTCACCGCGAGGTTAACCACGATCTGGTCGAGCTGGCCAGGTCCGCCTCTACCACCGCCGAGGATGACCTGGGCACGATGAGAATCTCGACATCATCTCCCATCAGGGGTCGCAGAAGCTTGGTGATGTCCTTCAAGCGCTCGTTCAGATCGAGGACACGAGGTTGGATGGCTGAAGTCCGGCTGAAGGCGAGCAGTTGTTTGGTCAATGACCGGCCCCGGTCGGTGGCCTTCTTGATGTTCTCGACATAGAGCGACGGTTCGGCGGCGGGTCAATGCGGTCGCGCAGGAATTCGGTGCAGGCGTTGATGATGCCCAGGATGTTGTTGAAGTCGTGCGCGACTCCTCCAGCCAGGCGCCCGATCGCTTCCATCTTCTGGGACTGACGAAGCTGGCCCTCAGTCCGTCTTCTGGGCCGTGATGTCGCGCACGATCGCGGACGCTCCTACAATTTCGCCGGTCGCGCCGCGCAAGGGAGACACGGAAATGGAGACGTTCAAGCGGCGTCCGTCCTTGGTTACCCGCACCGATTCGTAATGCTCGGTGCTTTCCCCTTTCGCAATCTTCCTTAGAATCTCGGAGATTTCGTCGGGCGATCGCTGGGAGTCAGGAGCGGATATGTGCTTTCCAATGACCTCCTCTGGCGTGTAGCCATACATATGCTCGGCTCCCTCGGTTCCAACTCGTAATAATGCCGTTCAGATCCTTGCTGAGGATCGCGTCTTCGGAGGAATCAATAATCGAGGCCAGCTTCGACCGGTATTCCCCGAGCTGCTCGGCCGTTCTGCGATGCAATTCTTCATTCGCTCTGCGCAGTTCCTCCGCGATTCGCTTGCGATCGCTGATGTCGCGGATCGCACTCAGCACAAACATTCCCTTCTCGGTTGATACTGGGCTGAGACTGATCTCTACCGGGAATTCCGAGCCATTGCGCCGTCTTCCGTAAAGATCCAGGTCTGCCCCCATGCGTCGCGTCTTCGGTGCCTCCGCGAAGTTCTGACGATGATGGTGGTGCTGGCGACGATAGCTTTCAGGTACGAGCATTTCGACCTTCTGGCCAATCAGTTCGTTGCGGTTGTAGCCAAACAGCTCTTCTGCTTGGGAATTGACCTGAACAATGGTTCCTGCTCGGTCGACGGCGACAATGGCATCCGGGAGGGTCTCCAAGAGATCAGCTGAAATGAGGACGTCAACCATCGCTTTGGCTGATGGTGACGGAACCGGCGGCTTCTGATTTAGAGGAAGGTCGCGACATGAAACTCAGCTACCCATACTATCGAGCCTCAAATCTACGGCGGAAGGTGCTTGCCTGTAAAGGCACGGCCAACAGAGAGGACAGTGGAATGAAACACTTCCCGGCGAAGCGTGATTGAAATCACGAGAGCCGGTGACATCAGTCACCGGAGGCCTCACTAGTCAGAGAAGTAGCCTGGAGCCTATGGAGATGGCCGCACCACAACTGGAAGAACGCCCCGCTCTGGAAAGTGGTGGTGGTGAGGCTGAAGGCACAGATCAGGTTGACCATCGCTCAGAAAGAACGTCGGCGTGCACTTGTCGTTCCCCGTGAGCATGGAGCATGGGGAATGTTACTAGTTCCACTGGTGACGGGCGCGGCCGTTGGAGTGCTTGCCGGCGGACGGATTGCTCCGGTTCTGCTGCTGACGACCGCAGTGCTGTCGCTGTTTTGGCTGAGAACGCCGGTTGAAAGTTGGCTCGGAACCAGTGCCGTACGCGCGCAGACTCCAGAGGAGCGCAACCTCGTACGCTATTTCATTCTGCCGGTTGGCGCTGTGGCCGCGGTGAGTCTGAGCGCGCTTTTCTGGCAAGGCAAGAACCGTGAGCTGCTATGGCTTGGAATGATCGCGAGTGCTCGTCTTTGCAGCGCAGATCTTCTTGAAGAGAATGGGACGAGCGACGAGGATGGCAGCGGAAGTGGTGGGCGCGGTGGCGCTCACCTCGACCGCGCCTGCCGCATACTGTGTGGCCATCGGGCGGCTCGATGCGAGAGCATGGGCGCTGTGGCTGGTTAACTGGTTGTTCGCCGCTAACCAGATCCACTTTGTGTGGCTCAGAATCCGTGGAGCGCGAGCCGCGGGATTGCGCGAGAAGCTCACGATCGGCTGGAGTTTCCTGGTCGGACAGATATTGCTCGGCGCGATGTTGGCGCTTGCGTACCGATTTCGGCTGGTTACCCCAATTGACGATGATTGCATTCGCCCCGGTCTTGTTTCGTGGCCTCGCCTGGTTCGCAAGAAGGCCTCAGCCAATCGTGGTCCGCCGTCTGGGCTGGACCGAACTGGCCCATGCCGTCGTCTTCGGTGTCCTCCTCACCGCCGGGTTTGGCCTCCTGCCGTAGGTCGAATCGGAGAAGTGCAGAACCGTCACTTCGCGATGTGCGATTAACGCACTGCGATGACAGTCATCCGTCACTGCATTGGTCAGACCGGCATGGTAAGTTTTGCTTGGCCTGAGCTCCCGGCGTCCGGGAAAACACTCAAGCTCCTTTAGGCCGAGGGCCCCCGCTTCGCACCGGTTTTTATCTCACAAAGAAAAGGAGCACCACCATGTTTGCCCGTATTCTTGATTTCGAACGTGAAAATGGAAAAGAAAGAAGAGTTCGTGAAAGTGATGAAGAACCAAGTCCTGCCCATCCTCAAGAAGCAGACCGGCTTCCTGGAGATTCTGCCCTTTTTCCCGGAGAAGATGAGAGAGGACAAAGTGTTTACCATCAGCCTGTGGACAACCAAGCAGGATGCCGATCGCTATGAGAGAGAGTTCTATCCCAAGGTCGTTGACATCCTGAAACCATTCCTGACTACGCCAGTCGTGGTGAACCACTACAACCTCGAGACCACGCTGTGCGAGCACTTTGTCGAGACGCTGGCCGCCTGAGGCGACGAAGCACTGATACGAAGGACGGTCGAATGAACGGTCCGATCAGCCCCGGAGCGAATGCTCCGGGGTTGTTCTTTCCTGCTGCTGCTTCGCTACTTTCGAGGCTTGCCCACGCGCTGGGCGGTGGCGAACATCAGGGCAACCGTGTCCAAATCCTTCGGTTGCACCTTTCCTGGGGGGATGCGCATGTGAGTGAGATCTTCGAGCTTCTGCAACAGATCCACCAGTGCCATCGAGTCAATCAATCCGGACGAAACCAGCGGTGTGTTTTCGTCGATTTCCAGGTTCGGTTTTCTAATCAGCCGGACAATGTGTTCAATCATCTGCTGTGTTTCGGGTGTCATGCGAATTGGCTTTCCTCGGGCTCTGAGTCGAGTTCCGGATGCTCTCGCAGCAACTTTTCGCGGGTCGCGGAACGCGCTGCTTTCCGGCTGTGCTCTTCACAATCCATTTTGGCGGCTTTAAGAGAATCGTCCGAACCGCCACGCCAAGTCCGGCTACGACAAGATTGCGGAGCTCGCGTTCGATTTCTGCAGAATTTGCGAGAAGTGCTTCCTGCTCGACTTCCGCCACCACGACGATGTCATCCGTGCCGAGATCCGGGTTGTACACGCCCATGGCAACCACGCGGCCGTCGTGAATGGCGGGGTGGCTCCCGACGATCTCTTCAATGTCCTGCGGATAGAGATTTTCGCCTCCGACAATGAGCAAATCTTTCTTTCTGCCGACCACGAACAGTTCGTCCTCCAAGATAGAACCCAAGATCACCGGTGTGGATACCAGCCATCGATGATGGTGCTGGCCGTAAGGTCGGGACGGTTGTAGTATCCCTCGAACAGGCTGTCGCTCTTGATAAGAATCTCGCCGACGTGACCGTTCTCAAGAAGTTCGCCAGAATCGGACACGATACGCACCTCATGGTTGGGCAACAACCGGCCGGATGATAGAAAGGAAACCGATCCAGGAGTGCCTTCCGCAACCGGAACGATCGCATGTTTCGTACGAAACTGATTGACCGTCCACCCAGATGCGGGCTGGGCCGGATGGGCCGGCTGATATCCGATTGGGTCACCGCGAAAACGTTTTCCGCCATGGCGTAGGAGGATTGCATGGCGCTGCTCTTCAATCCGATGGAGGCGAACGCATTCTGGAACTCGCGCATGCTGCTGGCGCGGACTGGTTCGGAACAATTAATCAAGGCACGGACCGACGAGAGATCGTACTGTGCCCATTGCGCTCTGGGGGGTGCGGCGGGGAACGAATTGGAAGGCAAAGTTCGGCATCCACGCCAGCGTGCACTTATATTCGCTGATAATCTGCAGCATGGTTTCTGGATGCATCACCCAATCCAGCGGCGATTGCATCACCACGGGCAGGTGGCAAACCATGGGCAGCATAAAGCAGGCAATCAGTCCCATGTCGTGGTACAGAGGCAGCCAGCTGTAAATGCGGTCCGTCGTCGGCATCTATTTTCAGTGCCTGCGCCAGATGTTCGAGTTGCCTCAGCACGGCAGCATGGGTGAGGGCAACGCCCTTCTGCAGTCCGGTCGTGCCGGCCGAATGCTGAATGAATGCCAGGCTCTCAGATTGAGGCTCGAGCTTTGGAAGTTCAATCTGTCCACCTGGGCACCTCGCCATCGCTGGCACGAAGCAGCGTGGCTTGGTCGTTGAGAGACACGTAGCTGAGCATCTCATCGGGAAATTCTTTGTCGATCACCACGACTTTGGCGTTCAGGTTCGCTGTCACTCCCGCCAGTCCAGAGCGGTACTTGGAAGGCTCGACCTTGAAGTTGGGATAGGCCAGGAAGGCGGGCACCGCGCCCAACATCATGGCTTCCGACAAAGACGGCCATTGCGGGAATGCCCTGCGGCATGATGACGATCACGCGATCGCCGGGGGTCACACCGTGGTCGCGAAGTACTTTGGCTTGAAGGCGAGCGCGGCGGCGGAACTCGGCAAAGGTCACGGTCTCGCGTTCGTCTTCGTCGATCCAGGCGGTAACAAATGGGCGATCTGCGGGAGCTGTCTCGAGCGCCTCAACGAGATTGCGAAATCGGTTCACGCTGCGGCCATTGTATCCGGCTGGAGAATGAAGAGCTTTCAGTTACGATAGCCCCAGCGAGGAACATTGTTTCGAGCGATCCTATACAGTCCTGATTTTTCTGCTTTGCGTAGCGGTCTTCGCCAAAGTCCGCTCGCGAAGAGTGCGACAGCCCATTCTTCTGATCGGCAGCTACGTGCTTTATCTCAGTTGGGGTGTCTGGTTCGCTGGTGTTCTCCTTGCTTCCACGGCGATGAATTTCCTGCTCGGGGAATGGCTTCGCCGAAGGCCCACCCGGCTGGCTCTGACCATCGGCATTCTGCTGAACCTTGCGCTCCTGGGCAGTTTCAAGTATCTCCCGGAGGTGGCAGTCAACCTTCCTCTCCCATCGCTGCAAAGGTTTGCTCATCTTGCGCTGCCTTTGGGGATCTCGTTCTGGACATTTCAGGCGATGAGCTACCTGTTCGATCTTTACCGCGGCGAGGAACTCGACCCGTCGTTCTTTGAGTTTGCGTTGTACATGGCTTTCTTTCCGGTCGCGATATCCGGGCCAATCTGTCGCATGCCTGATATGCTTCCGCAATTTCGGTCCGAGAAAGTGACCTCCTGGAACGAAATCGGCGCACGGGTTTGCTCGAATCGCGACCGGTGTTTTGATGATGCAGCTGGCCGCGGTTGCTGGGGCAGGGAATTCTCTCCGGTGATGGAATCAACAGTGGGTTCGATCACGCCACCCGCTGGAGCGGCGCCGACGTATGGTGTCTGGCATTCGGATACGGGTTACAGCTTTTCTTCGACTTTGCCGGGTACTCGCACATTGCCATCGGCGCTGCGCAAAGCGCTCGGCTTCACTTTGCCAGAAAATTTTGCTCGTCCGTTTCAATCCACGACGCCATCGATTTTTTGGACGCGCTGGCATATGTCGCTATCCTTCTGGATTCGCGACTACGTTTTTCTTCCCCTGGCGATGGTTCGCCGCGAGATGTGGTGGCGAAATCTTGCCCTGGTGCTTTCGATGGTCCTCTTCGGATTGTGGCACAAGGCCAGCGTGTTGTTCTTGTTGTGGGGTTGCTATCACGGAGTGCTTCTCGTGCTGCATCGGCAGTTCCAGCAATTGCGGGGAAGTTGGGCTGGGATCCTCCAACCGTGCTGTGGACGCCGCTCTCGTGGCTTGCCACGATTAGCTTGATCAGTCTGGGATGGATATTCTTCCGGGCCAATTCTCTGCCGCAGGCGGTTCAGATGTTGTCAGCAGCCTTTTCTCCTGCAAGCTATCCTTCGCGCTTTCTAAGCGGGAGTCTGTATCTGCTGGTTTTTGCTTTGGCGGCGAGATATGCCAGAGTGCTGTTGCTCAATGATGTGCTTGATCGCTATATCGGCCGAGCCCGGAGCTGCACTAGGCGCATTCGGCGTTCAGCAATCGTTGCCGCCATCGCTCGCAATCGCTGGTATTGGATCCCGCCGCTGTATGGATTGGCGTTACTCCTGGTCTTGATGGTGACGCATACTCAGGATGCGGGCGTTGGTCAGTTCATGTACCGCCGTTTCTGAAACCAGAAATGGTTTCGCAGGCTGCCACATTGATAGCGTGGCCTGATTTAAGCCACTATTCGCGAGACTCTGACGACTGCTTAAAGGTGTGATAGAAAATTTCGAATTGCTGTGCTGCCTGCCGGTCGCATCTGGGTCTCAACACCTCGTACGTCACTTGCCCTTCGTTCTGAATCACTTCTTGCAAAGTGAGGGCGTGAGCATACAGCTGCTGAGAAAAGTGCAACAGTTTCTCAATATCTATCGCATCAGAGGGTAGCTTCTTGCCAGCCTCCGCACTATCGCGCCCCACTGGATCCTCGCCTCGTTTCCGAGCGATTGATCGATCCTGGTGTCCGCAAACTGAGCGCGGGCAAACCGCCTGGATTCAATCAAGGTTCGGCCACCGTTTCCAAAAGCGCGGCGGTGCGAGACCTGAGCCGAACGCAGGAAGGAACTTCGTTGGGATTTCATGCATGGCTCCTCTGGTTGACTACGCCGGCGAGGCGTGACGACCCTACGATAATTCCAAAATAACGGCTCCTGGGGGGAACAGTCCAACGCATAATTTGCGTTGGTTGCATCAAAACTATCGTCGGGAGTCCTCAGTCGTGATCTGTCACGTGCGATCGTCCCCCCCACCCTCCTTCAAAACCTCGGTAACCCACTTGAATGAAAAGAGTTCTCAGGTTATTAACAGCTTATCCCGATGACAACTTATCGCCCCTTTGTTACTATGTCCAAATTTCCGGGAACCAAGTTTATGTGCAGCCGGCCCAGTCATTTGCTGCTTGTCCCTGTTTCTAGTCACAGCGATTTACGCCCAGAAGTCGCCTTTTCGGCCATTCAACCCCCAACGGCTCGGAGGAATCCCCACATCTCACCTACCACAGCACCGTTTCCGAAGTGCGTCTCGTGTTTTTTCGCGACGGACGAACACAATCGCCCGGTGGAAGCACTTCAGAAGAACGACTTTGCCGTGGTCGACGACGAAACGTGGTTCGCGACTTTCGCAGTTTACCCGTTCCGACGTAATCAAACTCGACGTCGTCGTGTTGATCGATTCAAGTGAATCGGTTCTGCCCGACTTCGAACAGGAGATCACCGAGGCTCACCAACTGATTTCGCGGTGGCCGGGGAACCAGAAGACCGCGTGTCGATTCTGTCATTCAGCGGTAAAGGAATCAACCTCATCTGCACCGGAAATTGTGGTAGTTCGTATACCGCCGGATCGGCTTGCCTCCGTGCCCAAAGGGGGAGCGACGCCGCTATTTGATGCCATTGAAACTGCGACAGACTTCCTGGTCCGGCGAAGACAGCCAGACGTTTGGCCGATGATCATTCTCTTCTCCGATGGTGAGGATACGACCAGCCAGGCGTCACTCCGCGGGACGTTGAAGAAAGTGCTGGCCAGCGAGGCGCAGGTTTATGCCATCGATGTTTGCCAGTCCGGAGCATCCATCAACGGAGCTGCCACGCTGCAAAGGATAGCTGATGACTCTGGTGGCCGCTATTCCCGATCAGTGAAGGCGTGGTCAGAATCTTCAGTGATGTCATCGAACGATCTGCATTCCGCCCGGGTAGTAACGTACGTGCCACCGCGTCCGGCTCAGACTTCCACTCGACTCGTATTCTCCCCACCCACAATCTCAAGTTGCAATTCCGCTGCCGCCGCGGTTACTACCAACAATCCAGACAGCACCCAATAAAAGGAGTGGTCCATGAAACAAGCATCTTTCGCTGATTTTCCTGATTTGCAGTCTGCCCACTTTGTTGCAGCGCAAATCAGCGTCTACCAACACGGCACCGTCGTCAGAATGCACATGGGCGACTGCATTCTTGCGCACCATGGATTCATGGTGGCCTTTGGCGGGCCGTCGACCCCGATGGAGCCAGGAGTCCTGCCCTGAGTACACACTGGTGTCGGATAACGTCGTGTTTGTCATCGTTGGGAAGTCGTCCAACCAACTCATTCCGCTCGCGGAAACCATCGACTTCCGATTGCAGAACAACGAACTTGCGGTCCGTGTTGACGATGCCAAGCACGAAGCCAAGTTCGCGATCAAGGAAATGATCGTTCGTTCCGAATGGGAACGGGTGCAGCGCACATGGACGAAAGACTGAGGGCCTCAGACGATCACGAAGACGCGATGAAAACCTAGGACAAGTACTCGCGTTCCTCTGCAATTCAATGCACTGTGCCGTCAGGCGTGACCAGGGGGAATCCATCGACACGGGCGAGCGAGCGCCGAACTGCTGTTCCGCGGCAGCGGGGTTGTAGGGTAGAGAAAGACCCCATAATTGAAATGCAAGATGCGATCGTCCGGCCTTCTCGCGATCGCCCATTGATACTGTGCGGCTGTGTCATTCGGGTTTTCGTCCGAATTATCCTGCCTTCATCATCAACCTCAACACCTGGTCGGAGTGGTTTAGTTGATTCGTGAAGGGGGGCTCCTGCAGCCGTCGCAACATCTCCGCCACCACCCGCGAACGATCAAACTTGGTAAAGGCCAACAGCCGCTCGCACTCTGGCCTGGGAGGGCACGTCGTCAGCCTGAACTGAATGCCCCGCATCCGAAGGTAAGCTGGCTTGCGATCTGCAGGAACATGGCGCGAGCCAAGAGATAGCTGCCATGCGGGGTCAGGTGGACATGCTCATAAACCAGTTCGCTTCCGATGAGTCCGTTCGGGCTTTCTTTGGTAAAGATCGCGTCCGCGTCAACCAATTCGACGCCCGGGAACGATGACGCTACGGAGCGATTAATGTCATTGATTTTGCTATCGGCGCGAAAACGAAGCGTATCGAGATCACGGGCGCGAAGAAAATGCTCCTCTTGCTGCCTTGTAATCTCCCAGAGCCTCCAGACTGCGCGCGATACGGAACTCGAGTTCGGCGTATTCGTCATCAATGCGGGCTGCGGCGAGATACAGACTTCAAGGCCTCCGCATAGGAGCCGGCATTTTCCTGTTCCGCGCCTTGTTGAACCAGTGTGGACCAGGAACGCAAGGCATCCGGTCCCGAGATCCGTCCCGGTGCAGAGATGCGAATGGAGCGCAGTCCATCAGATTTGTGGCTACGGTCGAGACGATCACTCTGGCGCCGGCGTCGCGAGCCACAGCGATGGTGTCGCGCAGGTTTTGTTCGAAGTTGGCGTAAGCATACTTCATGAGCGGCGAACTGGCTCGAACCTGCTTGTCCAGAAACATCGCCATCCCGCCCCATTCCCTCTTCTGGCGTGCCGACCTTGGTCAGGAGTTGTCCGATGCGGGTCGAGTGATAGAAAATGCTGCTGCGAATCACCGGAAGACTCATTCCAGCCGAGGTGAGTGCGGTACCGGGACCGTACGGTCCAACCACTTCATTGTTGCCCGAGTAGATGATGAATACGTCCGGGCGAAACTTGGCCAGCCCTTTGGCGATTGGCAACACCACATGCGAGTTGATGGCGACGCTGCCGGTGTTGACAATCTCGAATTTCATCGAGGGGTAGCGTTCGCCGAGCATCACCTCCAGGTAGCGGCTGAATCCGAAGGCGGGTTCAGGATCGCCCATGGCTGCCGATTCTCCGAGCACAACAATTCGAACGGTTCCTGGCGGCTTTTCGGCTGGAATCGCGTACATCTGCGGTGTCTTGATCATGCCCGGCGGGAAAAATGGAGCGGCAAAGAACAAGTTGTAGCAAGAGGCGGGACGACCCTGGACGGTGCAGGGAACCGTGACGTCGGTGGGGTATCCGACCCCGCAAATCCGCAGAACCAGCTTCCACCAGCCCGAGCAGAAGTACTGGCGCAAAGAGGCCGATCGCGATCCGTAGTGCCCAGACGCGCGCCACCCGCAGAATTATCACTTGTTTGTGGAAGCGGGCATTTTGACCTGTTGATTCACGTCAACGGCCGTCGATCTGCTGCAATTCGACCTGCGGTCGGAGGCTATCCCTTTGGCTCCTGGCTTGGGGCCTTAGTGCCCTGCTTCGCCTGCGTGATCATTTGCTGGACCAAGTCCTTCTGCGGAAAGTCGGGATGGTACTGCAACAGCTTTTCCCACGCGGCCACCGCGCCATCGACATCATTCTTGCCTCTCCATTTGATGATGCCGATGTTCATCAGCGTGCCCGCGTGTTGCGGGTCGTAAGTCAGCGACTGGTTGAGTTGCGCGAGTGCTCCATCCACGTCTCCGGTGTAGTACAAGCAGGATGCGTAGTCGGCTCGCACTCCGATGTCCTTCGGATTGTACTGCAACGATTTTTCGAAGTATCCGGCGGCCTGTTTGAATTGATGAGCACTCTTGTAAATCAGGCCGACCTGGTTCCACAGCTGCGGGTTCTTCGGATCGGACTTCAACTTCGTCAAGCAGCGGCAGGGCCTTCTTGTCCGCCATGCGCTGCAGGTCGTCCAGAGTGGGCATTTCTTTTGGCGTCTGCTGCGCCGTCGGCAATGGTCCGGTGTACTCACTGGGCTGGGACGAAGGACCGGAGCCTCGGCCGCAACCGGACGCGCTGCGAGCGGGCTCGGATGCCGAACCCCGCAATAGATAGCCCGCCAGGAACCCCGCATGCCAGACACACGGCGCACATCACCAGCTAACTGCCGGGCTGCCAGGTCGGCTTTGGAGCGGAGCGTGGATTGGTTCATCTGACCATTCTGTGACTCCTGTTGCCTTACTTCTTTCTCGGTCCGCGTTGCCCGGCTTTTGCGCATTGGAGACCGAGCCACCGGCGTTGTGGGCGGTCTGGTGGCAGGTCAAGGTGCAGGTGTTGCTGCTGCGGTTATAGGAAATCGGAGCGCCGTTGTTCTCCCCCACCACGTTGATGTCGAAATTCACCAGGCGTTGGCCCGAAACCCTCGGGGAAATCGAGCCCATGCCATGCGCGATGTGACAGACCGAGCAGGAAAAGCCCATTTGAGATACGTGGCTGCTGTGCTGGGGGAAGCTGGTATTTGCCAGGACTTTGCTCAGGTCATGACACTTGGCGCACATGCCATAAGGCCCGTTGAGGCTGAGGTCTGGACTGGGAAAGAGATTCGTGACCGTTCCGCCCGGGATGGCGGCCTGGCTGAATTGATAGTTGTGCTCGAGGATGTGAGAGTAAGCCGAACCGTGAGGGCCATTGGGCCCGCTCCGCCAAACTCGCGATTGTCGTCGCTGTTGTGGCAATCGGTGCAGAGAATCCGCACTCCCATCAGGCGCGATGCCGTGCCATTCTGATTCAACATGTTGGTGAGCAAGCTGGGCTGCGGCAGCGGGCTCATACGATCGTGCGTCACGGGATGGCTCGAGGTTGCAGTCGCCGCGAATTCAGGGATTACGTTCAGAGGATCCGGAGCTGAGACCAATCTCGCGGGTGCGTATCCGTAAATCAGCAACCTCTGCTTGCCCGACACTCGTGCCGTGACAGCGCAGGCAGTTCTCATACTGATTGAGGGCGGGAAGCACAACGGTCACCCCGTCGCTGGCACTGATCCCGGTCACGTTCGGCTTGCGAAGGGCGAATCGCCGGAGGGGTGGGAAACGTGATCACCTGGTTGGAGCCGTGAGCGCTGTGACAATCGACGCAAGTGGCATGGCGATTGTTGTTGAGCACAGCTTTTTCGGCGGCATCGTGAAAATTGTTTCCCGCAGGCAGAGGATGGCCTACTTTGGCGATCTCAGCCATGACATTCGGAGCTGCCGGCGACAGCAAGGTTCCGCCGTTGTGACAAGTCATGCAATCCTGGGTCGCGGCTATCCGTACCGGGCGCTGGCGGCGTAGCCGGCCGCAGCAGCCGTTGCTGGCGCGGTGGCGTCATGCGACAAGTGGCACGAGGTGCAGGCATTCAGGGCAACCGTGCTGTAAGAACCAACATGGGCGTCTGGCTGCGGTTTGGTTGGTTGCCGTCTGATGAATACTGTTTGTCCAGCCCGCAAGCGGGTTCGGTTGTCCCGGAATCAGCCGGTTGGGATCGTGACAGGCAAGGCACATCTGGCCGCGGAGCTGTCGCGGACCAGGAAATTCTGCGCGATCTTATCCGTGCCCTGCACGTGCGGGTTGTGACAACTGGTGCATTCGATATTTCCGTTGATCAGTTTCACCGCTCCGGTCGGGTCCGCTGTCTTGCCTTGCGAAACCAACGAGGCCACCAGGTTCGAGGCGTCCTTCATCGGCAGAACCAGGCTGAACGGGTGGGTTCCACCCAGGTTCGTCCCGAAAGAATCGACGCTGTTCATGGATCCGGTCACGGGTAGCGTGCCATAGGCCGCCGATTGGCCCACCGCGACGGTGCCGTCATGACAACTCAGGCACAGGCTGCTGGTCACTCCGAGAGTCGGCTGGGTGTTCCCTTGCTCGACGTAGGTCGTGCTGGAGTACGGAGTGTAGGTCGCCTTCGATAGCGTCTGGTTCCACAACGGGGATACGCCGCCGAGTCCGCTATGCGGGGCGTGGCAGAAGGTGCAGCCGAGGCTTCCCTGCGAATAGACCGAAGCTCCGCTGGCAGGTGACAGGTTGTGCATGCCCATGACATCTGCCGGGCGCCTGCTGCGCATCGGCCAGGCTTTGCGCCAGAAGCGACTGCACAGGCTGAGGCCAGGATCCACCTCACTGACTTCCCCCGTCGGCCGGTTTCGCCGCCGCGTAGTAATGGAACACTTCGATGCGGTGATTGAAGGAATCCACGACGTAGATGCGATCGTTGTTGTCGATCTGCAGTCCGGTCGGCAACTGAAATTCTCCGGCTCCGGTTCCGCGCTGCCCGAAGTAGTACAGGAGGCGGCCTTCGCCGGTCGAACGCCTGCACCATACCCCACAGGCCGTCTACGACGTAGAGATGCCCTTCGGAATCGAAGCCGATCCCTTTGGGGCGGAACATCGATCCTGCGCCGTCTCCAATTTTTCCGATGGCATAGCGAAAGCTGCCGGACCGGTCCAGGACTTGGACTCGAAAGTTCATGGCATCGACCACGAACAGGTCCGAACCGTTCAGCCGCAACTCGGTCGGATAGTTGAATTCGCCCTCGCCGGTCCCGGTTTTTCCGATCATTGCCAGAACGCTGCCCTGCATGTCCATCACGTAAGATCTTGTTGCGCAGGGTGTCGGTGATGTAAATGCGCTGCGCCACGGAATCGACCGCGATTCCAGTGGGGCGCTTGAAGAATCCTTCCCCGCCTTTCAGGCTGCCGATCGCGCGCCGGTACTTTCCCTTGGGGTCAAAGACGAAAATCTTGCCCGACAGCGAATCGGTCACATAAATATTGTCCTGCGCATCCACCGCCACACACTGCGGCGTCAGCATCGGATCCCGGCCCGTGTCCTTGCGGGAGAGAAACTTGTATTTCTTTTCGGTGAAGTCGAAGATGTGAATTCCGTTGGCTCCGGGGTCGGTTACGATGACGCGTCCGTGCGAATCGGTGGTGATGCTGTAGGGATTGACCAGAAAGTGGAAGTCCGGCTCGCCCGCGATCACATCGACCACGCGAGTCCAAAAGCTCCGCTTCGGCTTCACCTCGCGCTCGAGGCTGAAGCTGCGCTCGAAGGTGAGTTTCCGGCCGCCGTCCAGCAACAAGTCCGGCGGAGCGGGCTGGGAGACCGTTGCCTTCGGCTGTTTGGCCGGCCCCGGCCGGCATGCACAACAGACACGACAAAGCCAGCAACGGTCAAGAGTCCTTCGCAACTGAGTCCCTGCACCGTCCGCTCAGAAGAAATCGAACCATCTGGACACTCCAACGAAATACGAATTCGCCGTTCCCGGCGGAGCGCCACCTGCGCTGATGCCCTGAGTGAACCTGGTGTACCCGGACAGCAGGCCAATTCTTCTGAGATGGTACTGCATTTGAGCGTTGAAGATCTCTGTATTGTTGTGAGAATTCGTCGCGTTGCTGAAGTGTGTTGCTGATAGCGCGGCTGTAGGTTGCCGAAAGCGTGAGCCGGCGCACAGGCGTCGCGGAAATTCCGCCACCGTAGCTGTTCCCGCCGAAGAGTAATGAGGTCGCTCGCCGGCACTCCCGGGGTCGGTGGAAGTGGTACCAGCCCGGCGTTGGTGAGAATCGAGTTTCCGCTTGCTTGGGTGTAGTTGCCGGTCACGGTGAACCGCCGCATGCTGAAAGAAGTCGAATAACTCTTGCTGTCGCTGGCGCTACCGGGCTGGTTCGTCAAGCCGCTGTGGCTCCCGTTAAAGCTCGCCATCCATACCAGACCATGTCCGAAGCGGCGATGCAGCCTGGCGCTGTAGTTGTAGTAGGAGGTTGTATAGGTGACCAAGACCGATTGCACGTTTTGGGCATAGCTGAACGAGCCTGAAGTCTCCCAACCCTTGATCCTGCGAAAGTAGTTCACGTTGCCGATGAAACCCACCGAGTTGCTGCCCTGGCCATTGGACTGCCTCCACCACGCCTGCGGAAAACGTGAACATATCGAAGAGCCTGCGCGCATAGTTCACCGTGCCGGTGATGTAGGTTCCGGTATAACTCTTGTCAAAATAGTATTGGTCGTAATAAGTGGCCTGCGCTTGCGTCGACAGATAATTGGTGAACTGATAGGTGGCGCCTCCACCCAGCGTGAGGGAGTTTGAACCGGATCCGAGATTGAACGGTGTCTGCACGGTTCCGCTGTCGATGAGATTCTGGTTGAAATAGCCCGACAGATTGTCGGTGTAGCTCTGGTTCACAAACAGGCTCAGCTTTTGCAGCGGGTGGAAGGTGGCGCCGGAAGTCTCGGTGCTGGTGGTGTAGCTGTTGGTGTTGTCCCCTTGTCCCAGGAAATCGGTAGTTGCCTCCGAACGGCTGTAGTTGGCATAGAACGAGCCGTTGATCGGCAAGTTGCGGTTCACGCCAAAACCGAAATCGTGGCCGGTGGTATCCGATACCGATTCCTGCTCGCCTGCCAGGAATTCCGGGTAGGTGGAGTGAAGGCTGTTGTGGTCGTAGAAACCGTTCAGGTGAAAACCCTCAATCGCGTAGGAAGAGCGCACATTGAACAGCTTGGTATCGGAACCGGTCTCCTGATCGGTCCCGTACACCGTGCCCGATCCGCTGCCCTGCGAGTAGTTGGCCGACAGAGTCGGCAAGTTCGGAAGCAGTGCGCTCCATCCAATGCCGAAACCCTGCCCGTGGCCGTGGGTCGTGAAATCGGGCTGACCTGTGAGTCCGAAGGTGCCGGTGCTGTTGTAGTCGTTGCGATAGCTGACTGATCCGGGAAAGTGGCTGCCGGTAAACAGATTGGCGGTCGCCGAAACTCCGCTGGCGCCAGTCAGCGATTGGTAGTTGGAGTTGGCCCGCGACTGATTGTAGTAAGGGGTTACGGTGAACGAAAGGAAGTTGGGATTGTAGTAAGAACCAGAAAGTGGTGCCATCCACTCCGAAGTTCAGTCCGTGGCTCGATTGGATCTGGTCCCCGTAATCTCCCTGCGTACCCCAGCGTGAACAGGCCGCCCGCCTTCATCTTGAGATTGTCGCCGACCTGCATCTGGGCCGAAGCCAGCGGTATTGCCACCAGCAGCAGCAAGCCCGACGACGCCGGGTAGCGAACCCCGTCATTGTGCTAGTGCGCCCCACCCCTATAGCTCCTTTGTGACTCGGCCAGGCTATACGTTACTAAAGGCACACTCCGTTGCCACTCTTGCCGTCCGAAAAAGCTAGACTAAGCTATTGAAAATAAGATGTCTTATTTGTGGTCTGAATGCCGCCTACGGAATCCGATTCCCGTCCTGGGCTGCGCCATATGACCCGCGCGAGCGTGCTGAAATACTCAACAGGTAAGAGAGGACGATCGACAACTGGAAGGGAGGACAGCCGAGTTCACCAGGTCGAGAAACGAGCTTCGGCGGCCTGATAGCAACGCCGGGTACGGGAGGCTCCGGCGCTACTCCTCGCGCCAGCGTCCTTACACGATTTCGATCTTGGCTTTGGCGCGCAGGCTCTTCGCCAGATTCGAGCGCAGCCGTTCGTACTTGCTCTTCTGTAATTCCGTTTGCAGGTCGGTCTTGACTTCGAGCCAGGCTCTGCTTGCGCGGCGGATTGTGCGCATTCAGGCGGAAAATTGTGAACGCGTTCTCAATCTGGATGAGGCCGCTTACTTGTCCGGCCTGCATGGCCAGGGCTGCATTCACGATCTGGGGTGGCAACTTGTCGCGGCCCACAGCCTTGTGGTCGCCCATGTTGACGCGAAAGTCGTCCTCGGAGATTTTCTCCGCCAGCAACCCAAATTCCTCGTAGCTCTTCGTCGCCTTGGCCTGGCGCAGGGCCTCTTCCGCACGCTTGCGGTTCTCCTTGACCGCTTCCGCGCTGGCATTTTCGCGGAGGAAGAATGGAAATGCTTTGAAAGCTGAACGACTCAGGTTGCTGGAAGCGTGCCGGGTTCTTGTCGTAATACGCTTTGACTTCGGCCAGCGATACGGCGGACTTGTCGTCCACCTCAGTCTTCAGCACTTGCTCGATCAGGAGCGAACGCTGGATCTGCTTGCGCAGCACCTGGCGGGAGCCGTGCACTTCCGTCTGCATGTATTGCTGGTACTCGTCGGGACTATTGAACTGCTTACGAAAATCGGCCTCGGCGCTGGTTCAGGCGCTCGCGCGAAACCGTCAACTTTCGCCGCTCAGCTTCCTGGTACACCAGCTCTTCGAAAATGATCATCTCCAGCGCACCCTGGCGGATGGCGGCTTCCTGCCCTTTGGGAAATCCATTGTGCTGCTTGGCGTAGGGGAAGATCGCAAACATCTCCCGCACCAGGTCGCGGTCCGTCAGCACCGCCCCATTCACGCGTGCCACCGGCTTGTCACTCACCTGTGACGGTGACACCGGTGAAGTGGCCGCTGCGCGCTGTGCCCACCCCGGTCGGGGCATGAGAGGCCACTTGGGCTGACGGCTGCGGAGGCCGCCAGTAGCAGGATGCAGATTGAGAGTTTGGTATCTCATAATTCCTCGCTCATTACCTCAAAAAAAGGGGGAGAGAAAGTCTCTCCCCCCGGGTTTCAAACCAATCTTTACTGGAACTGCGTCGGAATGTTGTTGGTGTTGTTGGCTTCGTTCGCTTCGCCAAAGTGGCACTGACGGCAGAACTGCGTCGTCGAAGGTGCCGAGGTTGTTGGCGTAGGTCTGAAGGTTCGGATTGTAAGGGCCGTTGACGAAGAAGTAGGTGGCATAGTACTTGCCGCCGCCATCGCTCATGATCTGGCTCGTTCGCACTGGAGGTGTACACGGTCATGACGTGCTGGTTGTGGCAGGTGGTGCAAGCCACATAGGGCTTACCTGCGGTGTTGACGCCGAAGGGTTGGGACCACTTTCCCGGCGCCAGAGCCGGATAGCCGTAGTTGGCTACGAACTGGGCATACGGGCGTGCCAGCGGTCACGTGCAATGCTTCGTTCGCCGCAGACCAAGCCGTAGGCAGACATGTCGCTGATGGTGGCATTCATGCCCACCGGGTGATCGTTGGTGTAGTTGCCGGCCGTCGTGCCATCATTGCCAAGCAGGGTCGGAATCGGCTTGTTGCCGTAAGCGGTATTGGTCAGCAGGCCGATCGTTTGTTCGTACGACTGATTGGTCATCATGTTGGTCGGAGTAAGGTTTCCGTCATGGCAGCTCAGGCAGAGCAGGATGCCGCCGACTTCGGTGCTGCCGGTGGTAATGCTGCTGGGCAGTACTTCGACGTAACTTCCGCCATCGCCGAAGGCGATGGTTTGGCCATACAGTGGGCTGGCGTCCTGGCCCCACAATGCATAGCTGCCGGCGTCGGCTGCGCCGCCGTGACCGGAGCCAAACGAGCCGCTATGAGGAGCGTGGCAGCCAGCGCAGCCGCGGCCCTGGTTGTTGTGCGCGCCGAGTACGTCGACCGGTGACGACCAGTTTTGCGCCATCATCAGCCCCGACACGGCAAGGACGAAAAGTACGAGTAACATTGCTTTTTTCATAAGATTTAAGACCTCCTGTGCTACGTTGCAACGAATCCTCCCGGAGGCTTTAGGCCTGGTCTGCGACTCATACTCGGCCGCCCCTCGCCCTTGACTAATGCAACTGCCTTAACCGAAGCCTGAGAGGGCGCTGACGAGGTCCACGGATTCAGCTGTAAATGATTGATATATAAGCTGTTAGTGCGTTATTGGCTCCTGATTTGGTTCCAATCGGGGCAGAGTCCCACTGCGGGAAAAGAGCCAACCTTCGGTAACCGGTTGGTGAAATTCCGCAGTGAAGGCATGAATGCTGCAGCAAATGGACTTGACTAGAGGGTGTTGCGAAATGCAACAGTTGCGAAGCGCGGAGCTACTAAGGTGACGTGCGGAGGCGACCAGCGGCGGCTGGAATCCCCGGCTAGGTTATTTGCCGGGGGAGCCTGCTTGCCTGGAGTCGCGGTGGGAGCCGCTGCCGGAGTGGGATCCTTGTCGGATGCGCCTGCCTTTTTCTCGCGCGACGCGTCTTTCTCCTTGCGCAACTGATCGGCCTCAGCGTCGGTGACGTAGCGGAACTGTTGCACTCGTCCGGGGAAGATTTCCGAGGTAAAGACCCGGTTCATCTTGTCGATGGTGATTCCGACCAGGCCCTGAAACTGGCCGGGAAGAAGTCCATGGCCGCCGAAACTGATGAGCAACTGCGCGTCGCTGATTGAAGACCTGCACGCGATCCTGCATTCCGTCCACCACCCAGATGTGGTCATCGCTGTCGATGGCGACGCCCTTGGGCCGCGAGAAATATCCGGGGCCGTCGCCGGCTTTGCCGAAGGTACTGATGAAATTGCCGTCGCCATCGAAGATCTCGATGCGGTTGTTGAGGGTGTCGGCGACGTAGAGATTGCCGTCCTGGTCGACCGCCACTCCCGACGGCCGGGCGAAATCCCCGGGCGTGGTGAGTTCGTGTTTGTGTCCGCCGGTGCCGATTCTGCGCTTCAGCTTCAGAGTGTCAGCGTCGTAGACCAGGACCTGATCCTGTTCGACATCGGCGACGTAGAGAAGCCGGTTCTCGACGTCGATCGCCAGCCCGCCGGGAGTCACCAGTCCGTCGGTGATCACGTCTTCCGGCTCGTGCTTGGCGTTGAACACCAGCACGTGACTGCAGTCCGGGATCGGAGACAAACAGACGGTCATTGTCGTCCATGGCCAGGCCGATGATGCGAACGAAATGACCATGAGTCTTGTTCTTGATGAGTTCCACATCCCGAGTTTCGGTGTTGAAGATGAAGATGGCGCCCACCTTCTGGTCGGCGACATAGAGGTTGTTCTTGGAATCCACCGCCATCCCGTAAGGCTCTGCCAGCTGGAAAAGAACTTTCGTGTTCTCGGCTGGCGGGCTGTGTGCCAGCGAGGCGATCCATCCAGTTTTGCTTCTTGGTCTTGGGAGTGTCTACCTGGGAAATCTTTTCGGCGGCGTAGAACGCCTGGTACTTGATGCGGGCGATGGCCGGCGGGTTCGGCCAGACGATATTGGAATAGTCGATGACCGGCGGCGCCTTGGGCGGCTGTCGTCGGCCTTCTTTTTCTTTCCGCCGAACGCCGAGACTGGCGATCCGAGTCCTAAGCTCAAAAGAACCAGCAACGCCAGAAATCTCTGGCCCCTGCGAGTCCAGGTTTGGTCGAATTGTAAACATGGTAGTCATCTCCTACTGCAAGCTATCGCTGTTTCAGATCCTTGTGGCATGTTGAGCAGAATGCCATGTTATTGGCCTGGTCCTTCGCCAGCAGATCGGGCTGAGCCGAAGCGTGCGGCTGGTGGCAGGTCAGGCAATTCATCGGAGTTTTCACCTTGCTGGGATCCGCTGGATCCAGCAAGTCAGAAACCGGGTGGCCCGCCACCGGATGTCCCATGCCAAACTTCAGCGGCAGAACCACCACCTTGTTCTTGGTGAAATAGTCGTCGGGAAGCTTCACACGTCCCATTGAAGATGGTGAGCAGGTGCTCCGCCTCCAGCTTTTTCGGTTGCGCATCAGGCCCATGGCACTCGAGGCAAAGCGTGTTCGTGGTCTTGGCGCGCAACAGATGATCGTTCTCTCCGCCGTGAGGCTGGTGACACGTGGCACAGCCCTGAGCTGAAAGCCGGCTGGTGGTGGAACGGCTTCTTGGCCTGGTCCGCGATGTCGCTGTGGCAGCCCAGGCAGATGTCGACCGCAGTCGGTCTTGGGAAGCCCCGGTTGCCGGCTGGCGTGCGGGCTGTGGCAGTCGGTGCAATCGCCCGCCGCCCCCGGATGCTGCACTTTGGCGGTCTCGATCAGCTTGGCTTTATCGTCGTGGCAAGTCACGCATAGCGCCTTGGCATCGGCCTGCGTCAGCACCACTTTCCCGTCCTTGGCCGGCGCATGGCAGACTTCGCACTGCTTGTCGGCGAATGGCGGATGGGTGAATTTTGCCATCAGCTTGGGAGCTGCAGACTGATGGGGATCGTGGCAGCTCACGCAATTGGCGTTTTCGAAGGGCTGGTTCTGGTGCGCCTTCTGCAGATCGGCGCTCTTTACGTCATGGCAATCCAGACAGAGCGCCGGTGGCGCCTTGGTCAGATGAAAGTCGAACTCGATCTTGCCGATCTCTCCCGTTTTGTGCGTGATGTGGCAGGTGTCGCAGCCCATGTCGAGGGCGGCATGGCGGCTGCCTTTCTCGGGCACGTTCACGCCGATCTTGTGACAGCTCAGGCACAGGTTCTCTTTCTCGTCTCCCGAGGTCGGCCTTTAGCAGCTGATTCTTATTGTCCGAGGAGTGCGGATCGTGACACTTCACGCAGTCGCGCACGGCCGGCGGATGGACTGTGCCCTTTATGTCGGCGGCATTCTTGTCAGCGTGGCAGGTCAAACAGAGAGCAAGCGGAGTCGTCGTGATCAGCTTTACCCGGGTGACGTCCTTATTGACCCGAACTTCGTGGCAACTGAGTGCACCCCATGGCAATCGCCGAGTGGACCGACTTGCCCTTGGTCTTGTCTTCATGGCAGGTAATGCAGGTGGAGGTATCCGCCTTCGGGTCGAGCGGGACCGGATGCTTTGCACGGCAGAGACGCGGCCAGCAAGGACGCAGCTACCACGATGAAACAGCCAAGCGCGCTTAGGCGTCAGGTCATCCGCGGACCTCGATTTGAGCGATTTCGACGCTGCTCCCACTGCTGCCTCCTCGGCTGACCTGTGCACGCATCTCGCCTTATTTCTGCGACCCTGAAGCACTCCTCTGGACTAGTTCCTCGTAACGATTGCAGCCAATCAGTTGGAGAATCAGCTGCGACTCTATCGGAAATTCGCAACTGTTGAAAGACCCTAACACAATGGGGCTTCTCCCACAGCGGAATGGTCGAAATGACCCAAGTAATCATGCGTCCGATCGGAGCCTGCTATCGTCGATCCGGAAGTCAATGCTTCCGCAGCTTCGCCGAACGCTCAGTCAGTCTGCGCCAAATTCCCGCAGAACTCCAATCCGCTGTGTGATATGGCTCACGCCTCGCTTTCCGATGTCTTCAAGCCGAGCCGACCTATTGTCTGGATTTTCAGCAACTTCGCTGATTTTCACGGCATTGGCGCGAAACGTGCTTTTCTCCACTCGGGGAAGGGGAAGATATGGCCACAAGCATCCATTCCGGTACCTCGCAAAATCTGGCAAACCCTGGGCGCGATTAAGACCGGCGTCATTCTGCTTATTCTCGTGGTCATCGTCTCGGCGGCGGGGACGGTGATTCTGCAGCGTCCCGCGACCGATGCCGACGAGATGCAGCGGGCCTATTCGCCCCAAGTGCTGCGCCTGCTCGACGGAGTGGGACTGACCGACGTTTTCCACGCCTGGTGGTTCGTATTGCTGTTGACGCCTGGTCAGCCTCAGCATTGTCGCCGCCTCGATCCAGCGCTTTCCCAATGCCTGGAGATTCTTCTCGCGTCCTTATAAGAGTCCTGACGAGACTTTCCGCAACGCGCTGCCCACATCATGCGCTGATTCCGATTGAAGACGAAGAAGCAGCCTTGAGCGTCGCAGAACGGGTGTTCCAAAAGGCAGGGTTCCGGCCGGAGCGGATCGTCCGCGAGAACAGCTTCTCTCTATTTGGCGAGCGCAACCGCTTTTCAGAAATGGCTGTTTATATCGTGCACGCCAGTTTGCTTCTCATTTTTCTCGGTGGCATCGTCGATGCGCTCTACGGCTGGCGCGGCTTCGTCACTCTGACCCGCGGGCAACAGTCGAGTCAGGTGCAGACCCAGAACGGCAGCAAACGCAGCCTGTCGTTTGCCATCCGCTGCGACGGCGCCGGCCAGGAGAACTACGCCGACGGCACTCCGAAACGCTGGTGGTCAGATCTGGCGATTTTAGAGAATGGGCAAGCCATCGTGCGCAAGCAGATCGTGGTCAACGATCCGCTGGTTTATCACGGCATACGCTTTTATCAGGCGAGTTACGGCAAGACCGGAAAGATCGACAAACTGGTGCTGACCGCCACTCCACGTGATGGCAGGGCAGCCCAAGGACATCACGATTGCTCTGGACGAAACCCTTCCGCTGGATTCCGACACCACGGTCCGCCTCGCCGAGTTCATTCCCGACTACGTGGTGCGCGATGGTCAAGTCTACACGCGCTCCAGCGAGCTGGAAAATCCGGCGGCTCACCTGGTCGTTGAATCAACGAAAACGGGTCAAGCCGTGAACTTCTGGCTGCCCCCGATTCCGGGCTTTGAGCAAAACGCGTCTTCGCCCTACACATTCGAAGGCAAAGACGTGCAGATGGCCTACTTCACCGGTCTCGAGGTTTCGCACGAGCCGGGACAGTGGTCGGTTTGGGCGGGCGTGCTGGTCATGGGCCTCGGCCTGGCTGTGGTCTTCTATTTTGTCCACGTGCGGGTGTGGGCCGTTCCGGTGCGCGATGCCCGCGGCCAACTGACGCTTTGGATTGGCGGAACCGCCAACAAGAACAAAGACGTGTTCGAGCAGCGTTTTCGCAAGCTGGTTGAACAGATCGAATCAGAACTCAAAGTTTCATCGCAGCCAGGCGTCGAGGCGCCTGTCACTGCACTCGCCGGAAAGTGAGATCCGGCAATGGAGGATGCGTTTATGACACGAGTCGCAAGAGCTGAACAGCAACCGGCGGCTACCGGTACAACGCTGGTCGTAATGGTGGGATTGGGAGTTGCTTTCCTGCTGTTCATGGCATTTCTGAACGTGGTCAAGAGCGGCAACCTGCTCAACGATTCCAACCTGCTCTACGCCGCGCTCATTTTCTATTCGGGCGCAGGAACGCTTTATCTGGGCTTCGGGGTGACCGGCATTCCTTCCTACGTGCGCTTCGCCTCGTTGGCGACGTGGGCTGGCCTGATCGCCAATACGGGCGCCGTGGCGCATCGCTGGTATGAGGCTGGACATCCGCCGTTCGCGAGCATCTACGAAATGCTGCTCAGCTTCGTATGGACACTCGCCGTACTGACCTTGATTGCCGAGAAAAAATTCGGCGTGAAGGTCATCGGCACGGTGACCATGCCGGTGGCGATCGTGGGCGTCGTGCTGATGCAGTTGCTTCGCACCGAAGTACACCCGCTCGTGCCCGCGCTGCAATCGACCTGGCTGCATGTCCACGTCACACTAGCCATGCTGGCCTACGCGGCATGCGCGCTGAGCTTCGCGCTGGCCATGATGTTCCTCATCCAGGACAAAATGAAGACCGAGACCTTCCTGGCCGCGACCAGCCTGTTCGGCATCGCCACCTATGCCGGGGTCTTAACTCGCTTCGAGAAGTGGGGAGGACTGAGCGTGGCAGCCTGGAATCCGGAACAGAAGTCGGAAGTATTTCTGGCCAAAGGTGTGCGCCTGTTCGTTGTGATCCCCGATCTAGGCTGGCTGATGCTGCTGGTGCTGGCGGCTGTGGCTGCGCCGTTAGCTCTCTATCTGGTCTGGCGCAAGACTGGCAATGAAAACTTCATCGACATCGCGAACCGCGCAGTATTCGTCAGCATCCTGCTGCAGGTGCTGGCGCTGGTGTTCTTCCTGCTGCGCGCCCGTGACGGCCGTTACGGCTCGCTCGACGCCGACGGCCTGTTCGCAACCAGCCTGCCAGCCAGTCCGTTCATTCTCTCGGGACTGGTGGGCGGGATCTTCGTTTCGCTGCTGTACCTTTTGCTGCTGTGGCGGCGTCCAGATCTTGAGCGGATGTTGCCCAGCGCCGAGGAACTCGACCGCATCACCTACAAGACTATCGCCATCGCATTTCCATTACTCACCCTGATGATTGCGGCGGGCGCTTACTGGGCCAACCGCACCTGGGGCTCTTATTGGAGTTGGGATCCAAAAGAAACCTGGGCAGCGATTACCTGGTTGGTATACGCCGGCTATTTGCACATGCGTATTACTCGTGGATGGCGTGGGCGGCGCGCCGCTTACTTCGCCATCCTGGGCTTTGCGGTGGTGATGTTCACCTTCTTCGGCGTGACTTACTTGCTGCCTGGAATGCACGCTTATGCCTAGCCGCAATCAGTTCGCGGCGAAGACAACTGAGCCACTGGCAGTGGCCTCCAAATGACTGCTGCGGCCCGCCAACCTTCGGGATGGCCGGGCAGCAGCGAGTCTCGCAACGCCTGCCGGCCGCGCGCAGGTGGAGGATTTCCCATTGAGTTCCGTGCGGGTTAATTGGCAACTCAAGGCAATCTTGCCGGTAGGCTTCGTGCTGCTGGCGGGGCTGCTGCTCTTTCTTCTGGCGACGGTTTCGTTGCGGGACCCGGACCGCCACGCGGTGCTGATCGTCGCGGGAGCGGGAGCGGTCGCCATCTGTGCCGTGTTAATCGTCGTGCTGGCCTACGTGATTCAACGGCCCATGGTCGAATTGCAGGAGAAAATCGCGCAGGTGAGTGAAGGTAACCTTGACGTCGCGGTCGCATTCGCCCAGCGCAACGACGAAATCGGAGACCTCGGCCGCAACTTCAACCACATGATGCAGCAGTTGCGGGAGAGCCGCGAAGAGATTGAGCGCCTGCATCGCACCCAAATGTCTCGCGCCGAGCACCTGGCAACGCTCGGCGAGTTGGCCACCGGCTTGGCCCACGAGATTCGCAACCCGCTCGCCGGAATCGCAGGAGTCATCGAAATTGTCGGTCGCGATCTGCCCGCGACCAGTCCAGCGCGGGCAGTGGTGAAAGATGTTCGCCTGGAAATTGCGCGTATCAGTCGCACCCTGACCGATCTTCTGGAAACGGCGCGTCCTCGCCGGCCGGAGGTTCGCCGGAGCAACCTCAACACGACCGTTGAACACGCCGTCATGCTGGCTCGCCAGCAGGTACTTTCAAGGCCGATCAAGATCGAACTGGAAAAGGCGCCCGATCTGCCCGAAGTCGAGCACGATAGCGATCAGATCCACCAGGTGCTTCTGAATCTGCTCCTGAATGCCGTCCAGGCCATGGAGGGGGCGGGCACAGTGCGCGTCGAGATCGGCTCGCGAGATGGTTATGCCAGTGTGGTCGTGGCCGACACCGGTCGTGGCATCTCTGCTCAAAACCTGCCAAACATTTTCCGGCCCTTCTACACCACCAAGGGCGATGGCACCGGTCTTGGCCTCTCGCTTGCCCACCGTATCGTGGAAGATCATCATGGCCGAATCGAAGTGAGTAGCGTGGTTGGAAAAGGAAGCAGGTTTGAGGTGCTGCTGCCATTTCAGATGCCTACGGCACAGGTCGCTGCCTCCTAGGTCAAGTTTCACGAGCGCCTTTGCGGGAGGCACGGCGTTCAGCCGTGCCGATTCAGGCCAACCTCAAAAACTGCATTTTGCAGCGGGCGGAGCATTTTGCATAAGTTGTATCGGGCCAGACTTCAATCTTCACGTGTTGCTGCCGGATCAGTCGATACGCGTCGGATATCAACATCCCATAACGGCGCGTTCTTCAGCGGAGAGCAGCACTCGGGCCCTTCACTAGTTCTCTGGTTGAAATTTGAGATCAGGACGAAAAGCGTTTCTTTGAGCAGCCGGAAGCTAGCCTGCTTTCAGCCCATTCGGAACCATGGGCAGCGAGCGGATCCGCACACCCGTCGCGTCAAAAATGGCGTTACCGATGGCGGGAGCTAACCCTACCATCGGGCATTCGCCTGCGCCGGCTGAAGGGATGTCCTTGCGATCGAGCAGGACTGTTTCGAGCACGGGTAAATCACTGAACCGCGGTACGCGATAGCTCGAGAATCGCCCGTTCAGGATACGCCCGTTCTCGAATTCGATAGCCTCGAAAAGGGCGCCGCCCAGTCCCATAATGTTTGAGCCCTCAATTTGATTGCGCAGGTTGTCGGGGTTGACGATGGCGCCACATTCGAAAGCCGTGACTACACGCAGCACCTTGACGTCGCCCGACTTTTGGTCGACCGCAACCTCGGCGCAGGTCGCGACATTTCCGGCCTTCTCGAATCCACCGCCCATTCCGAACCCCTGCCCCGCGGCCTTCGCGCGTCCCCAGCCGAACTTTTTCGCGGCCGCTTCAAAGACGGCACGCAGCCGCTCGTTCTTCAGATTCTTCAGGCGGAAGTCCAGCGGATCCATGTTTACCAGATGAGCCAGTTCGTCCATACAGGATTCGCGGGCAAAATGATTCGCCGTCGCAGCCAATGCACGATACGAGCCCTGCCGCAAAGGAGAGCGTGACGGATGGAATTCAATCCGCTGGTTAGCGATATCGTAATACGTTCGGATTCCAGCAGCTCCGGAATTGTAGTTGTCAAATTCCCAGGCGACAATCGTGCCGTCGCCGCGAACGCCGCTGCTGACCTCAATAACGCCGGCCGGACGGAAGTACGCCCAGGCGAACTCTTCTTCGCGGGTCCATACCAGCTTAACCGGCCGCTTCGCAGCCCGTGCCAGTCGCGCCGCTTCGATGGCTGCATCGCCAGTGTGCTTACCGCCGTAGGCCGATCCCGTATCCGGCATTAGCACGCGGACACGCTCTTCTGGAATCCGGAACGCCTCGGCCAGTTCGCTCCGCACGCCGAAAGGCCGTTGCGTGCCCGTCCAGACGGTTAAGTTGTCACCCGACCACTGCGCCAGGGCAGCGCGCGGTTCGAGCGGCGCATGGGCGATATAGGAGACGGTGTAAGTCTGTTGCAGGCGATGGTCGGCCGAAGCCTGGGCTTTCTCCACTGAGCCTGCTTCGTAGCGGGATGCGTCCCCTGTCGCGTCCTTGCCTTCGTCCGCATTCTTCTTCAGATACTCAAACAGTTCTTTGTTCGAGGGTTGTGGTTCAGCCTTCCACTCCGCGCGAATGGCCTTGACGGCACGAGAAGCAATTTCAACGCTCGGCGCCACCACTCCGACAAAATTGCCGTCGTGGACAACCGTCACGGCCGAAATTTGTTCAGCTTCGTGCGCGTCAATCGAAACAAGAGTGGCTCCGAACGAAGCAGGCCGCAGAATTTTGCCGTGAAGCATTCCCGGCAATGTCTGGTCGGACGGATATCGATGCTTCCCTGTGACAAACTCTCGCCCATCGACTTTAGGCAACGATTGACCTTGAACCATCCACTGGGTCGGAGGAATAAAGGGGTCTTCCGCAGGTATGGTTTGGGTGAGCCGTTGCCCTTTCACAAGCACTGCGTATTCGACCGACCTTTTGGTCTCTGGATCAGTGATTTTGCCATCAGCGGCGACCAGGTGTTGGCGATCGATTTTCCATTGGGTTGCTGCCAGACCAATCAGCGCATCGCGAGCGGCGGCAGCAACTTTTCTCAGCTGTGGACTCATTGTGGGGGTGGTACGACTGCCGAAGGTCCCCATGTCGAACGGGGTAAGCTGGGTGTCGCCCATGACCATTTGGATTTTGAGCACCGGGACGTGCAGCTCTTCGGCAACGCACTGGCTGAGAGATGTCCGGATGTTCTGGCCGACCTCGACCTTGCCCGTATAGACCGTCACGGCGCCGTTTTCTCCAATGTGCAGCCAAGCCCCGATTTCCCTGGGGAGCGATTCGTCAGGTCCCCTGCCGGCACCAGATTCCTGGAATGCCTGCGCGTTTTTCAGCACACCAATGATCAAAATGCCGGCCCCGAGGAATTTGAAAAATTCGCGGCGATCGAGTTCGAAGTGATACGCGGTTGGAGTGGTGAGTTCGTAGCGTTCGGGTTCCAGCAGGAATTTGGATGTCGGACTTGCTGGCTCACTGGCTGGACTCCTTCATGGGCTGAGACAGGGCCTTCGCCGCCCTTTGAATCGCAGCCACAATCCGTGGATGTGCCCCACAGCGGCATATATTGCCTTCCATGGAATGCGAGATGTCAGCCGCGGATGGGTTGGGGTTCGCGTGCAGGAGCGAAACGGCGCTCATGATCATACCGGAGGTGCAATAGGCGCATTGCATCGCTGCCTCTTCGAGGAAGGCCTCCTGCAACGGATGCAAGCGGTCGCCCTGGGCGAGGCCTTCGATGGTCGTGATCTGTTTCTGACCGACGGCCCCCACCAGCGTGATGCATGATCGACGGGGACTTCCATCGATCAGCACCGTACAGGCGCCGCACTGGCCTTCGCCGCAGCCGTACTTGGTTCCCGTCAGATCAAGTTGGTCGCGCAACACGCTCAGCAAACTGATGTCTGCAGCTGCGTCAACGGTGCGGAGGCTTCCATTCACATTTAGCTTCGTAACCTGAGGCATGCGAAAACCTCGTCATCGGACGAATACTGGGAAGAACTGTGGGGCAACCGAGCACTGACTAGCGGTCGCCGGCCTTGCCTCCATAAATGATATACCCGACAGTAATTCATTAATGGGGGGCGCCGAGTGATTAGAAGCTTGTGAATCGCGAAGTCGCAGTGTTATTGGTTAACTCAGCAGGGATGCCTTGTGGGGCGAGTTGAGGCTAATGTGAAACCTGATCGATAAGAGCGGCTTATAGATGCTAAGGCAAAGCTCTCAAGCCCGTAGCCCGAACGACCCAGAACCTGGTGCAGCATCAGCATCTCAATTTCCGTGCGCGATTGCCGGATCTCCTGGATTTCATAACGCCATCGTTTGATCTCCAGCTCTTTTTGGTGGAGGTAGGCTTCATGCCGCTTCAGGAACAGCGCCAGGATCTCCTCCTCTCCCCGAACCGGATCAACGGGAGCTCCGACTACCAGCGAGTCCACTTCCGCTAAAGCGCATGGTTCGCCGGCCATCTCGACAAATTCCGGTCCCGCATTATCGCTCGGCAGCAGCCCCAGGAATTCCAGCCCGAAACAATACCCGTTGCGATCACGAACTGACGCGGCGACGCGGAGGCGATTGGAGGTTTGGAACTCTACCTCCATCAGATCGCCCGGCTGCAGCGGCACTCCACCATAGAGCGCCATACCCCCCCCGGCTAATTTCAGTCGTCAGCCCGGGTACGGTTATTTCGGAAGCGTCGTCAGCAGTAATGATGCGGACGGGTAGTTTTACCTGATGTCGAGGCCAACGGCGAGTGTTAGCGGGGGCGGGGGCCATCGTTATTTCAGTGCATGCACCTGAAGAAGATAGAAAGCGCAGCCCAAGCCGAGAATTCCGAGGGCAAGCGCTCCCGCAGCAATCTTTAATAGTCGTCTGCGGGGCCGGTTCTCGTGATTCGAAGCTGTCCTTAGCTTCTCCATCCACTTTTGTTCTGCCGCGTCTTTATTCGCAAGTTTCAGATCCAAAGATGACTGAATGGCCGCACCCAATCGGCGGCGATCGTCCACCGGAAGCGAAACAAAGCGAAACGGCTGCTGCGTACTGGTAAGCGGGCTCAGCATCTCCGCGGCACCCAGTACGGGCCCCGTGTGAGTTAGGAACATCAATTTGACCTGAGAACCCCGATCAATCGGATTAGGGAGCGAAAGCAAGCCTCCGTTAACCGAGAGTACTTGCAGGTTTCCGGAAGCGCGTTGACCATCCTGAAATCGAAGCACGGCTGGAGTTAGGTCGGCGAGGTTTACTCGCGGCGCGCGCAGTTGAGCGTGCAGTTGGGAGAGGCCGTCCATAGTCCATGTCAGTATGGTACGCACTCACTGCGAGGGGGAGATTACGAAAGTTGTTGTACGGATTCCATCTTGTGAATTCGGAGCTGGCGACCGCTTTCGTAATCTGCTCTAAATTATGGTTGCGTGAGATAGTTGAATTCGTCATGACCGACTTCCCCCATCCAAGACGCAAAATCCGTGCCCCTCGGGTCAGCCTGTGGGACACAGTGTCAGCGACGATTCAGCTCGAAAACGGCCGCCAACTGTGGGCCAAGACGCTCCAAATTTCGACTGCCGGGGGATTGCTCGAACTGCCCAACTGCCTCGACGAGGGGGTCAAAGTCAACTTGACTCTGCACCTGGGCTCCCGCACGGTGCGAGGCAAGGCGGCGATGTTGTTTCCAATGCGGGCCACGCAAGGCTATTTGCAGCCTTTCCGCTTCACCGATCTTCGCGACGAAGAATGTCTCGCCCTTCAAACTGAGATCCGGGAACTCCTGCGGCAGGCCAGGCTGTTAGCGACGGGACACCGCGGTTTAGGCTTGAGTCGCCACCGATTCTTCCCGAAATCATTCTAGGGAGAGTTGCACAATATTGTGACATTTCAACCTCATTGTCATTCCCCGCGTAGCGAGGGATCTGTCAGTTGTTTGGAATCGCGAAATGCAGATTCCTTGCGCCAAGAAATGGCGCTCGGAACGACAAACGGTTGGATGGAAGTCGTGTCACAATGAAATTCGATTCTCTGTAGGTCAGCCCAGGTTGCTGGCCATCCATTCACAATCGACATTCCTCCGCAACACGCCACGCAGGACTATAAAGGTAAGAGATAAGTCGGCAACCATGGGCTTGATTCCCAAGCGTGAGTTGCCAGGAGACAGCAATCATGAAGTCCACACCCATCAGAAAACATGCAGGCCCTGGTCCAGCCAGCGGCCAGCCTGCCGCCCCCGAGCCGGCGTTCGCTGAGCGTGCGCGTACTCTGCTGTACCTGGGCCGCATCGGCAGCCTCTCGACCCTCTCGCGGAAGCAGACAGGGTTTCCGTTTGGGTCGGTGATGCCCTACGGGTTGGACGATCGCGGGCGTCCCATCTTCCTTATTAGTACGATGGCCATGCATACGCAAAACTTGCAGGCCGACGCTCGCGCCAGCCTGCTTGTGACCCAGGACGACGGCAGCGGCGATCCGCTGGGAGCGTCCAGGGTTACATTGGTCGGGAACGCTTCGCGCATACCAGAGGCGGAAGTTGCTGAGGCTCGCGCGCTCTATCTGGCTCGCTATGCCAACAGCAAGTATTGGGTGGATTTTGAGGACTTTTCTTTTTACCGCATGGATGTGGTGGACATTTACTACGTGGGCGGCTTCGGAGTGATGGGATGGGTATCAGCTTCGGACTATGAGCGAAGCCAGCCCGATCCTCTGGCCGACTCCATGTCCGGAATCATTCAGCACATGAATGCTGACCACAGCGATGCGCTCGTCCTGCTAGCTCGGAAATTCGCTGGCATTGAATCGCAGGAAGCAAGTATGACCGCGGTCGATCGCCTTGGCTTTCATGTGCGGGTGAAGACTCAGGATGGGGTGCGTGGTGCGCGCATCGCTTTCTTACGAGAGGTGCGTGATCCGGTGGAGACGCGGAAAGTCTTGGTCGAGATGGTGCAACAGGCGCGTTCGCAGGCGGAATGAACTCTGGACTTGTTGTAGCAGAGTGCTGACAAAGTCAGCGCCGGAAGAATTTTGGGGGCGAGCGGCCTCGCCCCCAAAAAGTTTATGCTGCGGACCTCTTGGACCCTCCGGGCCGCTCGGCAGCGGATGAAGGTGCCGCGGGTTGTCCGGTGAGCGCAGCTAGTAATTGGGCTCCGTCAGGACTGCCCAGTCCAGTGCAGGGATCCCATCCTTGCGCTGCGCTGAAATCGCCGTTGTTGCCTTCGGTGATGTCGTGGAATCCTGCGGCTTCGACGGCTTGCGCGTAGATCATCGGGTTGAGGAAACCGACCGGCTTCCCGACCTTCTGATTCATTATCGCCACCAGCGCGGCCCACAACGGCGCTACTGCGCTGGTACCACCGAAGACTGCATTCTCGCCATCCACGAGAACGTTGTATCCGGTTGATGGGTCGGCATCCCCCGAGACATCCGGTACACCACGCATGGGATTTTGACCTGGCGCCGGAACCCCGAAGCCATTTTGCCAAGCCGGCAGTGGGAACACATCGCTTACGCCGCCACCTCCGGCGCCGCCTCCGGCGGACTGGTTGTTCCACACCACTTCGTTGACAATTTGTTCGTTCGAGGCTTGCATTGTGGTGCCGCCGCAGCCAAGGACGAACGAGCTGGACGCCGGAAAATCAACGTGGTCGCCGCCGTCATTGACCCCATCCGAAGATCCGTTGTCACCCGATGCGACGCAAACGGTTACACCCATTGCCGCGGCCGATTGGAAAGCCTCGTCGAAGTTAGTGAGTGCCTGGGCTGTCCAATTCGACTCGGACGATCCCCAGCTGATCGAAATCACTGAGGGTTGATTGGTGCTGTCGTGAACCGCGGTTGTGATCGCGTCCAGAAAACCCTGGTCGGTGTTTGGGGCAAAATAGACGACGATCTTGGCGCCCGGCGCGACCGCGCCCGCCACTTCAATATCGAGCATCACTTCGCCGTCTGCGCTGTCCGGCGTACTGGGGCTGTTGCTGCCTCCATCGACGGAGACCGAGATGACCTGCGGCACGTTGATCTTGAGCGCACCAAAGTAGTTGCTCAGGTCATCGAGTTGAAAACCCCCGCCGAGCTCAATGATCCCGATGCACTGCCCATTTCCATCTCCGGCGGGGAAGTTATAGATTTTCGCCACTTCATTGGGATCGTGCGAGCTGGTGGGGACATGCCTCTTATGCTTATCGGGCGTCTGCGCCCGTCTGAAATGCGGTTCTGCCTGCGGCCGGTTGTCGAGCCCGAACACTCCTCTGATGATGTCCGAATACTCGGCGGGCACGCTGATGGCGCCAACGCGGCCGCGGAAATTTCCCCTGGGATGACTGTACTCCTTGAGTTCCACGTTGAAAGCTTTCTGGAAGTTGTTTACGGTTCCCGATAGAACCACGGTCCGCCGCGCGAGCTCGGTGCCGGTCTCGCGAACCTTCAAACCGAATTCCTGGGCGAACTGCTTGATCTTTTCGAGGTCAGCGGCATCGGCTCCGTGGGTCGATTCAAACTCGGCCCGCGGTATATGCGTGAAGCCGGGTTTCTCGAGGGCACTTTTTAACTCTTTACGCTTGGCCTCAGCCTTCGAGCGAAGGCGTATTGAAATCTCGATGGACTGGTCGGGATGAGCGTCGTGGATCAGGCGCGCACCACGGACTGGCTTACGTTCACTGCCTGAAATAACGTTGACTTTTCGAGCGGAATTCACGGCTGCTCCTTAGGTTCGGGGGAAACAGAGCGGCTGGGAATTGATCGCGACAGGAGTCGCACAGGCGAGGGAAGTCCGAGGTCGTCCCGCCGTTCAGAGAGTCCCGAAACTCGCTGAGAATATCAGAAAAAAGAAAATTATCAATACAAATTTCGGCCAATTACTGGCAAGAAATGCGTGCGTGTCCCACTATGAAACTTCGCCCCGCACGGTTGCCGTTACTTCGCAAGGCGCGCCAGAACCGGCCCGAGAATCGCCAGGAAAAGCACGTAGGCAGCGGCGAGTGGCCCCAATCTCGGTTCGAGCCCCGCGCCCAGTCCTGCGATGACAATTGAGAACTCGCCACGTGCGACCAATGCCATCCCCGCCCGCAAACTTCCTTGCTTATCGGCGCCGGCTCGCTTCGCCGCCCAATATCCGGTGGCAACTTTCGTGATAGCTGTGACGCCGCCCAATCCGAGAGCGACCGGGAGCGCAGCCGGCAGTGTAGCGGGATCGATCTGCAATCCGAAAAAGAAAAAGAAAGTCGCCGCGAACAGGTCGCGAAGGGGAGCCAGAAGTCTATGCGATTGCTTGGCGATGGGTCCCGATAGCGCGATGCCGACAAGAAATGCGCCGATGGCCGCCGACACCTGGAAGCGCTCGGCCAAACCAGCCACGAGAAGCACCGTTCCAAACGTCGTGAGCAGAATGATCTCGTCGGATTCGTGCGCCAGAAACCGGCTGAGTTGCCGGCCATACCTAAGCGCGACAAAGAGCACAATAAGGACCACTGCGACCGCAATCGACACCGAGATCGCAATCTTCGCTGGCCCACCGCCAAGTAACAACACCCCGACCAGAGGCAGGTAGACCGCCATCGCCAGATCTTCCAGTACGAGTACCGCTAGAACCATCGGCGTCTCCGGATTGTTGATCCGTCGCAGTTCCTCAAGTACCTTGGCAATCACCCCGGAGGATGAGATGTACGTGATGCCCCCGAGCAGAACAGCCGCCAGCGGCTTCCAGCGCAGGAGGAACCCTGTCACCAGCCCGGGTGTGAAATTCAAGACGAGATCGGCAATGCCCGCTGGCAGCCCGAAGCGGAGATTCTTTTTCAGGTCTTCTCCGCTATATTCCAGTCCAAGCATGAAGAGCAGCAAGAGCACGCCAATCTCGGCCCCAGTCCCAATGAACCCCCGACTAAGAGGAAGAGGAGCCAGACCGCCATTGCCGAAGGCGAGACCAGCCAGCAGGTAGAGAGGAATAGCAGAGAAACACAATCGGTTCGCGAGTCGCGCAAGAATTGCAAGCAGAACGATGGCGGCGCCGATCTCCACGAACAAATGGGAGACGTCGTGCGTTGGAGGTGTCATAGGCGGTTGGAATCATAAACCAAGCCGCAAGGTTGGGCCCCGGCTGCAAACCTCTAATCCATGATGCTATACTCCGGCTTTCACACCGACCCCAGGTGTGATCGCTACAATGGCGGCGCAGGTGCGGCTTCATGTCCGAAGTGGCATACGGTAGCGGCATAACCATAACTCCCCGCTCTTTCCCTAAGGAAGACGTTGCGGTTGACGTGCGCGAACCGGTCGCACTTCGGCCTATGCATTCTGCGCCCATACACCGGCTTGGAGAGTGGGCGGCAACCGCCATCTGCGGCAACGACATAACTTCCTCCTGCCTCTACGTCGCAGCCCTCAGCGCGGTTTATGCCGGGAAGTACGCGCCCGTGTGCCTGCTGTTGGTGGGTGGCGTTCTCTATCTGTACCGCTGGATCTACGCCGAGGTCGGCGATGCCCTTCCGCTGAATGGCGGGGCCTATAACTGCTTGCTCAACACGACCAGCAAGTTCCGGGCTTCCCTGGCGGCCTGCATGACCATTCTTTCTTATATGGCGACTGCCGTAATCTCCGCTACCGAGGCGGTGCACTATGGCGGGAATCTGTTGCCGGGATTACCTACCCTGCAAGTGACCGTCGGGTTGCTCGCTGTCTTCGCGATACTGAGCATCGTGGGAATTACCGAATCTGCCGTTGTCGCTGTCGCGATCTTTGTCTTTCATATCTTCACTCTGGTGTGTTTCTGCCTGGCCGGTGGATTCTTTATCATCCGCCAGCCCTCAATGCTGATCGCGAACTGGAGAGCGCGCTCCGAACACCATCTTGGCGTCGCACTCTTCTTTGGCTTCGCGGCGGCGCTTCTCGGCATCAGCGGTTTTGAGAGTTCGTCGAATTTCATTGAAGAACAAGAGGAAGGCGTTTTCCCCAAGACCCTGCGCAACATGTGGGTGGCGGTCACGATCTTCAATCCGCTGATTTGCCTGCTGGTGCTGGGTGTTCTACCTATCGCTTCCATGCAGGCGCACAGCGAGGACCTGCTCGCGTTTTCTGGCGCTCGAATGGCGGGAACCTGGTTTGGAAGACTGGTCTCTATCGATGCTGCAATTGTCCTGTCCGGAGCTCTGCTCACTGCCTACGTAGGAACAACGGGATTGGTAAAGCGGCTGGCGCTTGACCGCTGTTTGCCTCAGGCTCTGCTCAAAGAGAACCGATGGCGTCATACCAGCCATCGCATCATCATTGCATTCTTCCTGCTGTGCGCCTCCATTCTCTGGATTACTCAAGGGCATGTCCAGACCTTAGCGGGTGTTTACACAATCTCCTTTCTGGGCGTGATGGCACTTTTCGCCATCGGAAATATACTGCTCAAGATCAAGCGCAGCGAACTGCCGCGACACTACCGTGCCGGCTGGCTTACAGTATTGGTCGCGCTCGCGGCTACTCTTGTCGGGCTAATCGGCAACGTGGCTTTGAACCCGCGCTACTTCTGGGTTTTCTTTGCCTACTTCCTGCCCACCGCTGGAGTCGTCACCGTCATGTTGTGGCGGACCAGCATCCTGAAAGCATTGCTGTTTGGGCTCCGCGAGACCTTCAAGACCATGAGGACGTACAACCGCAGAGTCAGCAAGGCTATCGTGCGCAGAATCGATGAAATCAATAATGTCGGAGTTGTATTTTTCACCAGCGGAGATAGCCGGAAATCACTCAACGATGCCATGCTTTATGTGCGCGACAACGAGCAGACCAAACGACTGCGGGTGGTCCATGTTTACGAAAAGGAAGACGACATTCCACCGCAGTTGTCCCAGGATCTGGCTTTTCTGGACGAGGTGTACCCGGAGATCAACATTCAGTTCATCACAGTGCGGGGTAAGTTTGGTCCTGAAATGATCGAACGGCTCAGCCGCGACTGGCATATCCCCAAGAACTATATGTTCATCGGCTCTCCCTCGGGCCGCTTTCCCTATCGCATCTCCGAACTGGGCGGAGTCCGCCTCATCATTTGAATGTGCGCAAGGATAAAGGGGGACGGGCGATTGTAAGAGGTAGGGAAGTTAACTCACCACGCCCAGGAAATATCCATTCGGGGGCCGTTCACAAAGATTTGCTCTTGCGTGGTGACTTCTCTCCTGCAATGAACCGATGAGACGAATGATGCGGCTTTTTACCGCCGCTCTGACCAAGGGGAACCCGGCGGGACGCCGACCTTGGCGCGACTTGCCGCAGACACGCCTTCCCCTTGTTTAGCTCGTCGGCCGCAGCAAATATACAGATAAAAGTGTCAAAGGTGCGAGTAGAAAGAAGTTGTACATTGGCAGGCGCAACTGCGATTCGTCCCTGATTGCAGAACCGAGTAGATGGGCGGATGTGAGATACAGAGTAGCGAGATAGCTCCAGCCCAGCGCTAAAAGCGTGATGCCATAGGACAGGCGCACCTTAATGTGCGCTGCCATCGCGCTCCGCCACTGTCGGCACAGGTATATGGCCGCCGGTACAAGTAAGACTTGGTTGTAGCAAGCCAATGACCACGTCGGAAGAATGCATAGCGTTAATGCGGAGATGAATGCGGCTGTGAACACGAACCACTCTGAGGTGCTATCTGCAAACCGCGTTCGCCAGAGCACTAATCCACAGAAGATGCCAACCACGAGAGTGATCGACGCGCCAGCTAGCGTACCAAACAAGACTTGAAGATTGAGTCTTGATCCTGTGTAACCCATGTAATCGTGGAACGTGGAAAGCCAATCCAGCGGCCAAGCCGGAACCAGCAATTCAGACGCAAGGAGTAATAAAATCATCGAAGTTCCAAACCACCACGTCAACTTGCGACGGCTCAAATCTGACCAACTCCAAGCCAGAAGCCATGCGACAGATAACCATGACAATTGTGGTTTGATGGTTGAAAAAGCAAGCAAAAGGCCTGCAACTCCGAGCCACTTGCGCGATGCACAGTAAAACGCAGCGGCCAAAAAACCCGCGACGAGCAAGGTTATTTGCTGGGCATGGACTCCCTGAACGACTGGCCAGCTTGCGATGATGAGAGCTGTGGCGATGCTCAGCGAGAACGCAGTCGCATTTGGTTTCTGCTGAATATGTAGCCACATCAGTGGCGCAAGAATCGTAGTCAGAATCAGGATGACCAGGAACAATACGCGGGCTGTTTCGAAGTCAAGCAATGCGAGCGGGGCAAGGACGACTGCCACATGTGCAGGATAAGCGAATCGTTGTGGGTCACGATGGTCGTCCGTCCCTAATACATGCCCATAATATCCGACCTGGATACGGTCTGTTGTTGCCTGACTGTATGGGTTCTCGTGGTTGAAAAATACGGCCTGAATACCGACCCAGCGTGGGTATAAGTCTGACCCGAAGCCTGGCGCGGAGCCGCGCGACAGATTCATCCGGACGAACGGGGCGAAAATACGAAATGTATAGTACAGCGGTCCGCAGGCCATCAGCAGGACGAATCCAACAGCCAGGATCCGATTTCTCATAGGACATCCGAGCTTCGCATTGTACGATGCCGCGTGACGCTTGGCCATCCGTCATTTGCAGACAATCCAGGCAGATGGCGTAGAGGACTTTCCTAAGCCGTAATAGCTCGGACTTGATCGGACCACAGTGTCTGATCAAGTCTGTGGGGTGCGATGCGGACCTCATCCAATTGCAGTGTGATGTTCCCAGAAGGCTGCGACCGTTGGCCCAGCACAACGTTCTTGTCGAAAATGCTGGGTGACTTCGACACGCTTCCAGAACGGATCCAGGCCGAGGTTGCGGAGTCGAATGCGGTGGTCAATTTCGTGCCGCTGGTGGGAGCTTGGTCCCGCAAGCCGAAAGGTGACCGAAAGCGAGAGCAGACGCTGGAATGACTCGCAACAGATATTGTCCGCATCTCTGTCGCGGAACGTTACGAATGCGACTGCGAAATTCTTGTGGGGGCGAGTCGAGCGCCTTCTCGACTACCTTGGCGAAATGTTCACGCTTCCTTACATTCGCTGAAATAAAAAAGCGCAAGCTCACTCCGAGTAGCCGTTGTCGTTGTCATCATTCTCGTCATCTTCTTCGCCATCGCTTTCCTCTTCCTCTTCCTCCTCGTCTGGCTCTTGTCGAAGGAGAACATCGGCAACCGTCGAGTGATCAAAAGGTTCGGAGTCAAGACGTTCTGGATGTATTCTGGTCATCCCCAATGGTACGCCTCGTACTGTTTGGCACTGGGGCGACAATGGGCGGCACACTGGGAGAGAGAGCCGGCCCCAATATCCTGTCTTTAAGTGCTGTCCTGAAGGCGTGGCGGCTGACGACTCAATTCTTCGCGGCCGAGGATTGGATGTTGCTTCACGATCAAGAATTGGCCGTCAACCGTGGTCTTCCTACCAGGTGTGGTGGTACTTTCCGAAAGCCGGGAAAGCCGCAGGCATCGGTTGGGTTGGCGAGTGCGCAAGTTACTCGCCTGGCCTTCAACCGCAGGGAATCGGCAGGGAACGCAAGCTCATTGCTTTGTTGTGGCGGAAGCGAGTGGGAGTCGAACCCACCATCGCCGCCGAAAGACGACGACCGCCGGTTTTGAAGACCGAGCCAGTCACCGGACTGGATGCGCTTCCAAGGCAGTTCAAGCTGCTGATTCTGCTATGCGTTGCCTTCGATTTTGCTGACCAAGTGGCACGCTCCGAATCCAGTTAAAGCACCTCAAGATTTTGACCATGAAAACTCGAAGGCGGTTGCAGAAGGGCAGTATAACCTTGATTGCCGGTGTTTGGTACGTGAGGGAATCCGCGCCGCCCCGAATCAATGACATGTTGTTTGCTACGGATGCGTCGAAAATGGTTCTGTGCGCATCAGAAGACCATCTATCCGATCCATGCTGGTGTACGGAGAAGCCGATGCCCGAAGCTAGTTCGATCCCACCCCGCGTTAACGGAGTTCTGGAAACGTCGTTGTATGTTGAGAGCGCGGCTCGTTCGGCCGAGTTCTACCGCCGTGTTTTCGGTTTCGAGCCGCTGGAACCTAACGAACCGCTGAACGATGAAACCCGCTTATGCCCAATGCGTGCGGGTGACAGAAGTGTGTTGCTGCTGTTTAAGAGAGGAGCTACGCCCGACACTGACGCCACTGGTGCAATTCATATTGCCTTCGCGATAGCTCGTTCTGATTTGAAGAAATGGGAACACTGGCTGTCAGAACAGCGCATCTCAATTGAGCTGCGGAAGACATGGAAACATGGGGGCGAGGCGCTCTACTTCCGCGATCCGGACGGTCATCTGCTTGAAGTTGTGACGCCGGGCGTATGGAGTATCTACTGACGCCAATCCAGCGACGAACGCCAGCAAGTCCGTAGCTGGCGCAACACGTAAACGGGGTTGGCGGCTCATGGGGTTGTTGGCGTAACATCGCGTTCAGCACCACCAACTTTACTCGAGCGGGTGAGCCGACATTGTCATGGAATCAATTCCGCTCACCATCCGGATCGGCCATTCTCAACTCTGATGTCATGCGGCGTCTTTCTTCGCCCACTCATGATCCTGTTTGTTTTGGGTAAGAAGCGTCTTGAGGCGGTAGTTCATCTTAGTCAGTTCCCAGAAAATCGAAACAAGCTCCACTGCGATTACGAACAGCAAGAATTGGGCAGTCATTTTTTAGCCTCTAGGGGCAAGAAATGAGTTAAGTCAGAAAGACACATTACCAGCACGGAGTCATTTTGTTTCAACTCCTCTCATGGTGTTACGATTTCCGTACAGCGATGCCGCTTAAGCCTCGTTAGGTCCTCCGATCGAGTAAGCTGTGTTTCATGCCGAAGCGATTTTTCACCAGCAATAGAATTGAGGCGGGCGGAGGTGCGAACGTGACTGATTTTCTTGGCAAGCTCTGGTCGCAAGAAGAGGGACAAGATATCGCTGAGTATGCGGTGATGCTGGCAGTCATTTTGGTGATAGTGGTTGGAACACTCCGATTGGTTGGAGGGAGTGCAAACAACGTGTTTTCTGCCACTGCTAGTTCGATCGGGCAATAACGACTGAACGTCTCCAACTCCCCTCGCGCCGGAGTCGGAGGCCACTAGCCAATTCACGCGACCCGACCGTTGCGGATATCACGGACCGAATCGCTGCCTCCAATCCAGAAGTAACGCGCGCTAGGTCTGGGCAGGCGGTCATTGTAGTACGTGCAATGCCGTCTCCTCGCACTTCCGCCACCCAACTGTTGCAAACTCGCCATTACCCTCACGATCGAGATCGGCCATTCTCAACGAGCGTAACCTTCCATTACAACAATTAAGTCCCATTGTCCATGATCTACCCGCAGTTTCCGATCAGCGGCGTCCGGCAGTGAGCGGTTATATTAAGCTCTGGGATTGTCATGAAGCCCTTGATCTTTGCTCTCTGTGTTGTGTTTGCGCTTGTCGGTCTGAGCGCGCAGACACCGACCTGGCAGCCATCGCCGGGGCATACGCAAGTGCAGATATGGCCGGGGGCAGCGCCTGATGCGCAGCCTGTTGTGGGGCCGGAGGATTCGGCGACGGTGAAGGACCCGCTGGTCGCCGGGCGGCCGTGGGTTCAGGTGGGCCACGTCTCGCGGCCTACGATGACGGTCTACGCGCCGAAGGAAAAGAATACGGGCGCTGCGGTGGTCGTGTTTCCTGGCGGTGGCTATCAGATTCTGGCCATCGATCTCGAAGGCACGGAGGTCTGCGACTGGCTGACGTCCAAGAGGATCACGTGTGTGCTGTTGAAGTATCGCGTGCCGGGTGAGGGACTATATCCGAGATCAGGGCCGTATCCACACTCACGGATGGCGTTGGAAGATGCGCAAAGGACGGTGGGGTTGGTGCGCTTTCATGCCGCGGAGTGGCATATCGATCCGCACAAGATTGGAGTGCTTGGATTTTCGGCGGGCGGGCATCTGGTGGCAGCGATGAGCACGCATTTTGAGCAGCGTTTGTATCCGGCTGTAGATGCGGCGGACAAAGAAAGCTGCCGCCCGGATTTTGCGGTGGCTCTTTATCCGGGGCATCTGTCGCTTGCCGCCGACAGTCTTAGGTTGAATCCGGATATTCATGTCACCCGCCAGACGCCGCCTACGTTCTTGCTGCAGAATGAGGATGACCCGGTGGACCGTGTAGAGAACTCGCTGGCTTACTATGCTGCGCTGAAAAAGGCTGGGGTTCCCGTGGAGATGCATTTGTATGCGCAAGGTGGGCATGGGTTCGGGCTGCGGCGTACGAAGCTTCCGGTGACGGGATGGCCTCAGTTGGTGGAGACGTGGCTGAGGACGATCGGGATGATTCCGGAGTGATTCGTACTGGAGGCGCAAGCATGAAATCTGATCGCACAGATCTTGGCCCAAGCTGCTGATTTCAACCCGGCCCACGTTCCTGTTGTACTTTGGAGACCGGGACGATCACCCGACCACATGCGCTTCCGTGCCCTGAACCCCACAACTGAGGTTTCTATGTAGCCGTGCAGTACACTCGCACTTGCCGATCTGATCCGGGCATCTTCAACTCCAGAGTAAACGTTGAAGCAATCCTGGCTCCGGCGATCGTGCCCTGGGTGGCGCTGCGCTGGGGCTGGCACGCGGCCTTTCTTACTACTGGACTTTTCAGTGTGCTTTGGATTCTGTGGTGGTTGTGCTATTACCGCAGCGCCGCCGATCACCCCACGCTTACGGCGGAGGAACTGCAGGACATCTAGCGGGACGCGGCGGTGGGGTTGAGCCCGTCCATGCCTTGGCGACGGTTGCTGGGTTGCCGGCAGACTTGGGCGTTTTCTGCCGCCAAGTTCCTGACCGATCCGATCTCGTGGTTCTATCTGTTCTGGCTGCCGTCTTACTTTAGCGCAAAGTTCAATCTGAACCTTTCGCATCTTGGGCTGCCAGTCATCATCGTCTATAACCTTTCGGCCGTCGGCAGCATCGGCGGGGGCTGGCTGCCCGCGCCCTTCCGTCGCCTCGGAATCTCGCCCAACTACGCGCGGCTTGCGGCCATGCTTGTCTGCGCTTGTCTGGTTGTTCCGATCTGTACGGCCGCCACGGTCAAGTCGATCTGGACCGCGATCGTGCTGATCGGCATTGCCGCCGGCGCACACCAGGGCTGGTCGGCCAATCTCTTCACGACATCCTCGGATATGTTTCCGCGCACCGCCGTGGGTGCGGTTGTCGGTATCGGTGGCATGGCGGGGTCCCTCGGCAGCGCGCTTTTTGCCTTCTTCGCAGGCCACATCCTGCAACTGACGCACAGCTATGTGATCCTCTTCAGCATCGCGTCCAGCGTTTACCTGTTGGCCCTGATCGTTCTGAATCTGCTCGCTCCTGGACTAAAGAAGGTGGAATTCAGCGCATAGGCTGCGAGTTCGCGCACTGGCTGCGTTCCAAATGTCGACTCCTTGCCTAAATTAACCGGAATTTCATCTGACCTTTATCCGTCTGCCGGAATCTAAGAAGCTAGCTCATAGAAAAGAGGATTGTCATGTGCCCCCTAGCTCCCCCGGATGTCGCGAAATCGCCAGCATCGAATCAACCCCTTCCCCCGGATGAAGTACGGAAGATAGATGCCTACTGGCGAGCAGCCAACTATCTTTCCGTCGGTCAAATCTACCTGTTGAAGAATCCGTTGCTTCGGGAACCTTTGAAAATTGAGCATGTGAAACCCCGGCTTCTGGGCCATTGGGGTACAACTCCCGGGCTCAATTTCGTCTACGTTCATTGCAACCGAATCATCAAGAAATACGGGTTGAATGTGATCAACATCACTGGACCAGGCCATGGCGGGCCAGGAATCGTGGCCAATGCATATCTGGAGGGTACCTACACCGAGTTTTATCCTCACATTCAGCAAAACGAAGACGGAATGCGGAAACTCTTCAAGCAATTTTCTTTTCCCGGAGGAATCCCAAGCCACGCCGCGCCGGAGACCCCGGGTTCGATCAACGAGGGCGGGGAACTGGGGTATTCCGTCGCCCACGCTTATGGGGCGGTCTTCGACAATCCCGATCTGTTGGCCTGTTGCGTTGTCGGAGATGGTGAGGCCGAAACCGGGGCGCTCGCGACCAGTTGGCATTCCAATAAGTTCCTCAATCCGGCACGTGACGGAGCAGTCTTGCCCATTTTGCATTTGAATGGCTACAAGATCGCAAACCCCACGGTGCTCGGGCGGTTGAGCGATGAGGAGCTGACACACTTGTTCACTGGATATGGCTACAAACCATACTTTGTCGAGGGTCACGAACCCGAGCACATGCATCAGCTCATGGCAGCTACTCTGGATTCCGTGATTGGCGAGATTCGAGCTATTCAAGAGACCGCGCGCTCGCAAAGCTCGCCGCATCGCCCGGCGTGGCCCATGATTATTCTGCGCAGCCTAAAAGGTTGGACCGGTCCGAAGTTTGTGGATGGCAAACCGGTCGAGGGGACTTGGCGCGCCCACCAGGTTCCGGTAACCGATCTGGCGACAAAACCAGGGCACCTCAAGATTCTGCAAGATTGGATGACAAGCTACCGGCCCGAAGAACTGTTCGACGAGAAGGGCAGGTTTATTCAAGAACTCGCGGACCTTGCACCCAAAGGGAATCGGCGAATGGGAGCTAATCCGCACGCAAACGGCGGATTCTTGCTCAAAGGTCTTCTCCTGCCCGATTTTCGGGACTATGCGGTGAAGGTATCCGAGCCGGGCAGGGAGATGGCGGAAGCCACCAGAGTTTTCGGCACCTTCCTACGCGACGTCATGAAGCTGAACTTGGAATCCAAGAATTTCCGGGTATTCGGCCCGGACGAGACGGCTTCCAACCGGCTGGAGGCGTTGTATGAAGTCACGGACAAAGTGTTCATGGAGCCCATCGTGCCCACAGATGAGCACGAATCGACCAGCGGCCGGGTCGTCGAAATGCTCAGCGAGCACATGTGCCAGGGATGGCTCGAAGGCTACCTGCTCACCGGGCGTCACGGCTTTTTCTCCTGCTACGAAGCGTTCATTCATATCGTGGATTCGATGTTCAACCAACATGCCAAATGGCTAAAGGTTACACGCGATATTCCCTGGCGGCGGCCGATTTCATCGTTGAACTATCTGCTTACGTCGCACGTCTGGCGTCAGGACCACAATGGTTTTAGCCACCAGGACCCTGGCTTCATTGATTACGTCGTGAACAAGAAAGCGGACGTCGTGCGCGTGTACCTGCCGCCTGACACAAACTGTCTGTTATCGGTCGGAGATCACTGCTTGCGAAGCCGCAACTACGTGAATGTGATTGTCGCGGGCAAGCAACCTGCGCCGCAGTGGCTGAACATGGAAGCAGCCATTGAGCACTGTACCAACGGAATCGGCATCTGGTCGTGGGCCAGCACCGATCAGGGAAGTGAGCCGGACGCGATTATGGCTTGCGCCGGCGATGTGCCAACCCTCGAAACGCTGGCTGCGGTGGATTTGCTTCGTCAGCACTTCGCAGACATCAAGCTTCGCGTCGTCAACGTAGTCGATCTCATGACCCTGCAACCTCCTTCGGAGCACCCGCATGGAATCTCAGACCTGGACTTCGATTCGATGTTCAGCGCCGATAAGCCGGTCATCTTCGCCTACCATGGCTATCCCTGGCTGATTCATCGGCTCACGTACCGGCGCCGCAATCACAACAATATGCACGTCCGCGGATATAAAGAGGAGGGAACCACCACAACTCCTTTCGATATGACCGTAATGAACGAGATTGATCGTTTTCATCTGGCTGGTGATGTAGTCGATCGCGTGCCCCGACTGCAGCGCGTAGGCGCGCACTTCAAGGAATTCCTGCGAGACAAACTGGTCGATCACAAACAATACATCCACGAACACGGAGACGATATGCCGGAAATCCAGAACTGGACTTGGCCGTACTGATGAAAATCCTTGTGCTAAATTCTGGTTCGAGCAGTCAGAAGAGTTGTCTCTATGAGATTGGCGAGTCCGTTCCTGATGACCCACCCGCTTGTTTGTGGGAAGGCAAAATCGAGTGGGAGGGCAGCGTTGCCGAAGTCTCGATAAAGAATGCGAACGGAGTTGTGCGGAATACCCGCACGGAAATCGTCCCTCGCGCGCAAGCCATCGAGCACTTGCTCGGCGCTCTCTGGGAGGGCGACACTCGAGCCCTTTCCGCACCTTCTGAAATTGATGTTGTCGGACACCGCGTCGTCCACGGCGGTGCACGATATGAATATCCCGTAGTGATCACGCCCGACGTTAAATCGGCCATCGCCAAGGTTTCTGCCTTTGCTCCGCTTCACAATCGCGCCGAATTGGAAGGTATGGAGATCATTGAAAAACTGTTCGGACCAGTGCCTCAGATTGCCGTCTTCGATACCGGTTTCCATCGCAAGATGCCGCTGTCCGCGGCAGTTTATCCCGGCCCCTACGAATGGTTTGCCGAAGGGATCCACCGCTATGGATTTCACGGCATCAATCATCAGTACTGCGCCGGCCGCGCGGCCCGATTGCTGGGCAGGGAATTGAATTCACTGAAACTCGTGAGTTGTCACCTGGGAAACGGTTGTTCTCTGGCCGCCATTCGGGATGGCCGCAGTGTGGACACGACGATGGGCTTTACGCCCCTGGAAGGCTTGATGATGGGCACACGTTCAGGGTCGGTCGATCCGGGGATCCTCACATACCTCGCTGCGTCAGAAGGGAATATCGGGCCAGCGACTCGATGAGATCTTGAATAAAGAATCGGGCCTGCTGGGAATCTCGGGAATCTCGGGCGATATGCGGCAAATTCTCAGCGCGGTCAAGAATGGTCATGAACGCGCCAAGCTTGCGTTCGACATTTACATCCATCGGCTGCAATCCGGGATCGGCGCAATGGTTGCGGTGCTAGGTGGCGTGGATGCTGTTATATTCACCGCTGGAGTCGGCGAAAACTCTTCGGAAGTGCGCACCGCGACCTGCGAGAATTTTGGCTATCTCGGCCTAAAGCTTGATCCTGACAAGAACGTTCAGTCGTCTTCAGACCAAGACATCGCCACTGCAGCCTCATCTGTTCGTGTGCTCAAAATACACGCGCAGGAAGACTGGGCGATTGCCCGGGAGTGCTGGAATTTGGGGAATACGCAGGCAAGATCAATCGCTGCTCTGGGTGCGGATCGCTGATTCTAACCTCCGCACACCTCGTTCGTTATATCCTGTCTAGGGGGCGTTATGTGGGCGTCTGACTTTCTTCGAGCGTTCAAGTCTCCTGAGCACCGCCTGGCTTGGTTGGTGGCCATGGCAGCGGATGCCATTCAGATATTTGCATTGCCGCTGTTCGCTGGCGGGGGTGTGTCGCCGGCAGACACGCTGCTCGACCTGGCCACGGCGGCGATTCTTATTCGTTGCCTTGGATGGCACTGGGCTTTCCTGCCTTCACTTCTTGCCGAACTCATTCCAGGCCTTGATCTATTTCCTACTTGGACCGCCGCCGTATTCTACGTAACCTACCAACGCGTGGGCGCTGGAGAGCCCGAGATTCTTCCTCCCGGTCCTGCTCCGGCGCGTCGACCTTAAAACCCAGGCCGACATAACTACGTCGCCAGTTTTGTCTTCGATAGCGGCAACTCACGGACGCGTTTTCCCGTAGCCGCGAAGATTGCGTTGCAAAGCGCGGGCGCGAACGGCGGGACACCAGGTTCTCCCACACCCGCCGGCGGTGCGCTGCTTTCGATGATGTGGACGTTGGTCTGGTAGGGCGCTTCGTTCATCCGCGTGACGGGATAGGAATCGAAGTTGGACTGATCGATGGCTCCGTTGGTGGCGGTGATTTCTCCGAAGCGAGCCAGGCTGGTGCCGAACACGGCTGCGCCTTCGAACTGGGAGCGGGTGGATTCGGGGTTGACGACCAGTCCGGCGTCCACCGCGATGTCGACTCGCGGAATGCTCAATTCGCCCTGATCATTCACATTAACCTGGACAACCTCGGCGACATAGGTGAGAAAACTCCTGTGGACGGCGATACCCATGCCCTGGCCCTTGCCGAGCTTTCGTTTTCCCCAGCCAGATTTCTCCGCAGCCAGTTCGATCACGCGACGGTAGCGGGCCGTGTCGATCGGATAGGCCTCGAGCGATCCGCCGTAGTTGGGATAGTCGGGTACCGATTTCTTTACGTCGACGATGCGGGGCGGTCCGATCAGGGCCAAGAGATACTCAAGCGAGTCACGGCCGGCGGCGTGCGCACATTCATCGGCGAAGGATTGCGCGGCGAAAGCGTGGTAGATATTGGCGACGGAGCGGAGCCACCCAATGCGTACGTATGCTGCCGCGCCACTGTTCTCCGCGCGTATGTTGGGAATATTAAAGGGGAGGTCCGTCCAGCCCTGCTGCAATTCACCTGCGCCGGCCGCGGTCGCGTGCACGTCGAAAGTGGAACCGATGCTGGGGAATACGGAACGTTGCAGCCATGCGGTTGGAAGGCCATCGGCGCCCAGAGCCGCTTTCATATACATGGCAGATACAGTGTGGTAGTAGTCGAAGCGGATGTCGTCTTCGCGACTCCACACGACTTTCACGGGACGGCCCACCTTTTTGGACAAAATGGCTGCTTCGGCGGCGTAGTCCGGTTTCGATTTGCGGCCGAAGCCTCCGCCCAGCAACGGGACATGGCAAGTGACCGCTTCTTTGGGGATGCCCAATTTCTCGGAGATTACCTGTTGCACGGCCTGCGGATTCTGGGTGGAAGCCCAGACAGTGACTTTCCCATCGCGATAGTCGGCGAGGGCGACGGGCGGCTCCATTGAAGCGTGCGCCAGGTGCGGAACGTAGTACTCGGCGTCGATCGTCTTAGTGCTCTGGGCAAACGCCGCGTCAACGTCTCCTTGATTGCGCGCGGCCTTGGCGGGCCTGCGGGCGGTTTCCAGCAACTCTTTCTTATACTGATCAGAGTTGTAGACGGCGTTGGGACCGTTGTCCCAGACCGGGTTGAGCTTCTGCCGTCCTTTCATCGCAGACCAGGTGTTGTCGGCGATGACGGCGATTCCGCCCAACGGCTGGAAGTGGTGCGGCGGCGTGAACGTTTCGATGGTGATTGTCTGGCGTACGCCTTTCACTTGCAGCGGGGCCTTCTCGTCAAACGATTTCAATTTGCCACCGAGGACGGGCGGGTGCTCGATGGAGGCGTAGACCATGCCTTCGATGCGGGCGTCCATGCCAAATTTCGCTTTGCCGGTGCAGATGTCTTCAAGATCGTAGCTGGTCTGGCCCTTGCCGACGTAGCGCCACGCAGACGGAGGCTTGAACTTGACCTCTTCTTGCCTAGGAATGGGGAGCTTGGCGGCAGCCGTGGCTAGTTCTCCGTAGCCGGCCTTCTTGCCGCTGGCTTTGTGAACCACGACGTGCAAGTCCGTCGTACACTCCGCTTCGGGCACGCCCCACTGCTGCGCGGCGGCGCGGATGAGCATGAGGCGCGCGGTGGCACCGGCTTCCCGCATGGGTTGATAGAATTCGCGAATGGAGTGGGAGCCGTCGGTATCCTGCGACCCGTAGCGCGGATCGCCGATCGCCTGCTGCACTTTCACGCGAGCCCAGTCCGCATCGAGTTCATCTGCGAGCACGAGCGGAAGCGAGGTGCGGCTGGTGGTGCCCATCTCGGAGCGGTGCGCAATAATCCAGACAGTTCCGTCGGCATCGACTCCGACATAGACGCTGGGATGGAGAACCGACTGATCGACGTGCGAGCCGGAATCTTCGGCCCAAAGAGCTTCGGGAACGAATCGCACGCTGAGAACCAGTGCGCCAGTGGAAAGGACGCCTTGCAGAAAGCCGCGGCGGCTGACATTGATGAGCGTGCTCATGCGCGTTCTCCCGCGGCGCTTTTGATGGCCGCGCGAATCCGTTGATAGGTCCCGCAGCGGCAGATGTTGCCAGACATGGCGTCGTCAATGTCCTGATCGGTGGGCTTCGGTTTCTCGTCAGCAGGGAGATCGCCTGCATGATCTGTCCGGACTGGCAGTAGCCGCATTGCGGGACGTTGACTTCCATCCAGGACTTCTGCACCGGATGAAGGCCATTCGCGGCAATGTCTTCGATGGTGCGAATCTCGCTGCCAGCAGCTCTTTGCATGGTGGTGATGCAGGAGCGGACGGCCTTGCCATTCTTATGCACCGTGCAAGCGCCACACAGCGCCATGCCGCAACCAAACTTGGTACCGGTCAAGGCTAGGACGTCACGCAGGTACCAGAGCAGCGGCATGTCGGGTTCGCCATCGAAGGACTGTTGAACACCGTTGACTTTGAGTTCAATCATGATTGATCTCCGAACGGAATACGAATATTTAGATGGTGGGATTTTAACGCGGGGTGCAAAACCAGAACCCGAGCCATCAGTGAGGAGTGGCGGCGCGCACCCTTACAAGCAGAAAAATCGGTGGACTATAGTTCACAGGAGCTAGTCCCCAGTTTGCGCCAGGAGAGCACCGCCAGTGCCGATGGCGACCAGAAGCAGGCCCCGCCAAATGTGTTTCACGGGTGTACTCTACTCCGAGAATTGACCCATTCCAAGATAGCGTACGTAATCAGGCCTTAGTGCAATGAT
>CAWGBX010000014.1:0-421667 GCA_963820925.1 uncultured Acidobacteriota bacterium | reverse complement strand
ACGCAGGAAACAAGTTAAGTGCGGGAGTCTGCTGTTCTGTAGCGCTCATAGCTCTCTTTTCTGTTCACAGATGTCTCTTCACAGATGGGCAGATATTACGGGCACAACGGACAAGCTCCGGAATCCCAACCGAAATGTGACCTTCAAATGATGCAGTCTGATAGTGGGCACCGATCATGCAAATGCCGTCAAGCCTATTGTATTGATCGGTTCGATAAGTTTTGCTTATCAAGTTCCTCAAGCCAGCTTAAAGTCATCACCACCGACCGTTCGTTCAGGCTAAATCGGCGAATGGTGTCCCTGCACAATCATCGCCTCGGCGATGCGGCGGGCTTCGGGAAGGGTCTCAGCCGCCTTGGAGTCAATCTCCGCCGGTAAATCGCGTTGAATTTTCGACAGCTCCTGGTCAAAGATACGGTTGATCAACTCTGGAGCGTGTTCAACCGGCTTGCCATTCTCACCAGCAACTTTGACATTGTGCCGGACGCGCTGCGCAATCATCAGGCGGTAAATACGGTCGGTGGCCAGATCCTCCATGTAGCCATCCAGCAGGCTGGCACCCTTTCCGTTGAGCACCCCGTTGCGATAGCGAATGACGGTACGGACCGCCGCTCGCGTTCCCGCGAGCGTAGTCTCGCCTACTCCTTTCGGAACTGGCCGCAGGTCGGGGTGGGAGTTCGGCAGCTTGGGCCGTCGCGCAATCTGATTGGGATACGGGAATTGGCCGACCGCGATCTCGTTTTGATCGGGGTGCCCGGTCCACGCTCCATCCATCAGGCAATCGGCTTCGTTCTTTTTGTCTTGCTTCAGGACCTTCAGGGCGCGGTCGTTCAATTCGGCGTCAGAGCGGCTGGGATAAAGCGCAGTCATTCCACCAATGGCATGAGCACCGTGCTTGTGACAAATCTCCGGCATCAGTGTGCGGAAGTTCTGGAAGAATGCCACATCGTGCGGGATGGTGTTGCGGTCAGGCAAAATCCAGTTAGGATCCTCAGACATGAAATCGATCAGCGACGCCATATAATCCCATCGCCCCAGGTTCAATCCCAGGCAATGCTCGCGCAGATTGAAAAGGAATTCCTCCATCTGATAGGCCAGTGGGTGCGCCTCTACCAAGGCCATGCATTTTATGTAGTTCGCGGACAGGCCTTTGTGTTTGGCGAAAGTCTGGAAGAGATCACGCCACCACAGGGCCTCCTCGGCAGATTCGCTCTTCGGGATATAAACGCAGAAGTTGTGGGGCAACCACGCGGGATCGATCTGGTACCAAATTAGAGCCAGATCGAACAGGGAAGCCGACATGATCTGGTTCTTGATGACTCCACCCTGGCTCAGGTGCAGCCCGCGGGGGCGGACCCAGGTCACGGTCTTTGAGGGCTGGACGGAAACCTTCTTCTGCCGCTTCTTGTCGTCGTAACTGAGCTCATGCTTGTATGCGGCAATCGTGTTCCTGATCGCCAGCATGATGTGCTCCCAAGTGTTTGCCGTTGAATCTTCCAGGTCGACCATGACCGCCGGAGATCCCGAGTTCAATAATTTCACCGTCAACTCAGCATCGTCAGCCGGTCCGGTCATCTGGTTGCGTTGATCCGCGCACCAGTCGGGCACTTCGATTCGCCAGCCGGAGGTGGTCGCCTCGGAGGCCGGCAAATAGTCTGGCGGCTGACCCCGATGCGATCGTTGCAACACATCTGCGCGCTTCGCGACCAGCTTCTGCTGCCAGGGCGTGAACTGCTGGTGAAGAGGTAACAGGAAATCGAGGAATCCCTCAGGGAGATCTAGGTCCTTGGGTGCATAGTTCATAGAGCGAGGAGGGGTGGATTCAGCGGACAGGGGCATCGGATGAACTCCTTCGGATTTTCGCTACCTGGCGATGAAAACTTCTTGTCGGCGAAGTTCCACGCCGTTTGAGAAGGCGCCCGGACCCCTTCGAAGGTTGATCCAGGAGGACCATTTAGTTTACTCGACTACGATCGACCATGAACATACTTTCGGGGATCGTCCAAAGCCCCGGGAAGAATCGAGAATGACAGTAGAAAGCACGGAGACGAACTATTCAATGTGATGGCGATCACACAACGCGCCAGTCCCTAACAAGCGTGCCGCCTCGCTTTGCGAGGATGGAGAGTAGACGTGAACCGCAGCCGGGGTCTGATTGCGTTGGCCGGCTTACAGACGGAAGAGTTTCCTTCTCACCGCTGCGAGCAACGGCGGGGACAGGGGCGTAGCCTTCCTAGGCTTCGCGACTCGGTCGTCTAGCTCAGAAATTGAAATGGTGCGCCAGATCAAAGGTGCCCTTCGCTGATGAAGGGCACCTCCTGGTTGGGATGAAGCCGGTGCCCAGGTCTTCGCGAGTTACTTCACAGCGTCTGCGGTTTTGTCCGCGGCCTTTTCGGTTCCCTTTGCGGTATCCTTCGCGGCCGTCTTGGTGGCGTGTCCCGTCTTTGTTGCTGCGGTCTTGCTCGCGTCCCCGGTTTTGTCGGCTGCCTTTTCCGTGCCTTTCGCCGTGTCCTTGGCTGCTACCTTCGTGGCGTGACCCGTGTCTTTCGCCGCCTTATCCGTAGCGTGAGCTGTGTCCTTTGCCGCTTTATCGACGTCATGCACAACGTCCTGCGCAAAAATGAGAGTTCCCGAGCTGAGCACAGCAGCAGCAAGAATTGCTGCCAACTTGGATTTCATATGGCCTCCGTTGGGTTTGATAGAAATGGCTTGAGAAGTATGTAGCATTCGATACAAGAAATGCAATATCGATTCGGGACCGGGTTTGATGTGACGAGTGCCTCATTCCAGTTCTCCCTCCAGCGCACTGAGCGTCTCTTCGTCCACGTCCCATTTCTTGAGGATGGCGAAAATCGTCTTCGAGGCGAACCCGGCGCGCGTGAGCTGACGAAAAATTCTCGCCGCGTGCTTTTGATCCTTTGGTTTTACCAGACGCTTACGCTTCAAATATTCTCGTGCCTGTTTCTCGTCGCTGACTTCGTCGTAAACGGAGTCGACGGCCTTCTCGATCACTTCGCCGTGTACGCCCTTCGCTCTCAGATCCGTAATCACGCGGCGCCGGCCAAATTTTTCGTTATCGCGGCGGAAGGAAGAATACGCAGCGGCGTACTGGGCGTCGTTGAGATAGCCTCGATCTTTGAGACGGCGAATGACGAGCTCGACCAGCGTCTGTCCATATTCGGTCTCCGCCTCTACTCGCGGCCGCAGCAGGCGTTTCATTTCAGCCACGGATCGCATACGGCGGGCAAGTGCTCCGACCGCGTACTCGTAGAGTTCGTTTTCGGAATCGGTTTTTTTCGGACGAGCAAAAGCCATGGCCAGTAAGAAGTTACCTCGCTTGACGCTCTCCAGCGAGAAAAGCTTGCATGACTAACTACGTTACAACTTTTTACCTTGGTTGTGGTGACATCGGGAACTTTATCCCGTCTATTTGCGTATATCGAAGATAAGTGAGGAAGCCAGTCATGCTAACCATCGATGTGGAAAAAACGGGCGATGTGGCGGTTGTGAGATGCGTCGGGCGGATCGTTCGCGGCGCCGGGATACGCACGCTTCGGGACGCGGTCTTCTCGGAGAAAAACATTCGCATTGTGGTGATTGATTTAACTGACGTGGAAATGCTGGATGCCGGTGGCTTAACTGCGCTGCTTTCTTTGCAGCAATGGGCTCAGAGCCGTAATGTCCAACTGAAGCTGGTGAATCCCTCGCATTTCGTCAACGAAGTGCTGACGCTCACCGGCCTGAACCATGTGTTTGAAATTTCAAGATTCGAGCACGCGCTTTTCGTTCTTAGCGCTCCGGATTGTCGTCACTCGAGATACGCAGCTGCTTAGCTGCAACCGTTCTTCACTAGGGCCGGAACTTTTCTTCGGTGCGACTGCCGAGGTTCAGGTTCTGGCCCTCCTCCGAAATAAGAAAGGGCGCGCTTGTGCGCGCCCTTAAGCGTTTCAAGGAGATAAATCAGCGGCCACCAAAGCCGGTCTGTTGCATTGCGTTTTTGGATATATCGCTGGTCGAAGAGATGCCCTGCATACGCAGCTTGAAGTCATCTGCGTTGGAGGCGCTCTCCAATGCGGTTTCGTAGTTAATCAGCCCTGCCTGGAACAAATCCCATAGAGACTGATCGAAGGTTTGCATGCCGTATTGTGAAGTTCCGGCGGAAATGGCGTCGCGAACGGCGCGGGTCTTTTCCGGCACCAGAATACATTCCCGGATGTAAGCAGTATTGATCATGACTTCGACAGCGGGCACGCGGCCGTCGCCGTCACAACGTCGAACCAGTCGCTGGCTGATCACGGCACGCAGTACAGCCGCGAGCTGCAGGCGAATCTGCTTCTGCTCCGGCGGCGGGAAGACCGCGATGATACGGTTGATGGTTTCGACCGCATCCAGTGTATGCAATGTGGAAAAGACCATGTGGCCGGTTTCAGCGGCGTGCAGTGCAGTGCCGATGGTTTCAACGTCGCGCATTTCGCCGACCAGGATGACGTCGGGATCCTGACGGAGGGAAGCGCGCAACGCTGCTGAAAAGGTTGGCGTATCCACCTCGATCTCGCGCTGGTTCACGTAACCCTTTTTGTCACGATGCAGGAATTCGATTGGGTCTTCGATCGTGATGATATGCTCGGCTCGGGTGGAGTTGATGCGATCCACCATTGCCGCCAGAGTCGTGGACTTACCAGAACCCGTGACTCCTGTGACCAGAATCAGTCCGCGCGGCATATCGCAGACTTGCTCGACGATTTTGGGCAAGTAAAGTTCGTCGAGCGCCCGGATCTTGGTGGGAATCACGCGCAACACCAATCCCACGTTGCCGCGTTGCTGGAAAACGTTCACACGGAAGCGGCCCAGGCCGGCAACGCCGTAGGCCATGTCAATTTCCGTGCTCTCTTTGAACTTCTGTTTCTGCCTTGCCGACATCATGCTGAAGGCCATGGTCAGCATGTCTTCGGCACTGATGCGAGGCTGATCGGTAAGCGGCGTGAGTTCGCCATCAATCCGCAGGTGAGGATAATTGCCGACCTTCAGGTGCAAGTCGGAAGCGCGCCGCTCCATGGCGATGCGAAGTAGATCATCAATATTCATTTGGATAATTCCCCAGGGATCAACTCGTATGATGAACCCAAACGTCATCCAACCCAAGATGACCTAAGTAATGGGGGAATGTGCATTTGGGCAGTGGCTGGGTGCGCTCGTGCCCGCCGAAAACGGGCGCGACAGCGGACGAAATCGGATTGACTTAGTCCACGGACTTAGTCTACTTTAAAGGAATGACGGAAGTGAATATTCACGAGGCGAAAACTCATCTTTCGCGGCTCCTGCAGCGGGTCGCGGAGGGAGAGGAGATCACGATCGCGCGAGCTGGAGTGCCGATCGCCCGCCTGGTGGCGGTTGAGAAAAAAAAGAGTGTGCGGCCACTGGGCTTCGCGCGTGGGGAAATATGGATCGCCGACGATTTCGATGCGCCCTTGCCGGATGATCTACTTGCGGAATTCTACGGCGAAGTACCTGGCAAGCCTGTGCGCTCTAAGCGTAAACGAAAATGAAGTACCTGTTGGACACGGTAGTATGGCTCTGGAGTCTGAACTCACCTGAGCGCATCAGCGACGAAGGCCGCCGAGTATTAGAACGTGGCGAGGAAGAAATCTACCTCTCGGCTGTCACGCCTTGGGAAATCAGCATCAAGATGCGCTTGGGCAGGCTGGATTTCCCCGGGCCACCTGCACAACTCGTTCCGCGATTCATGGCAAAGCAATCTCTCCGGCCGCTCTCTGTGAATCACAGTCACGCAGCGAAAGTTTATGATCTTCCCGCACACCACGCCGACCCCTTTGACCGGATGCTCATCGCGCAAGCGTTGATCGAAGATTTGGTGATTCTCACCTCCGATCGGGCGTTCCGGAAATACGCGGCCAACTTGTTATGGTGCGGAAGTTAGCTGATCTTGTGTTGCCATTATTTTCTTCAAATGAAAAAGCCGCCCTATAGGGCGGCTTTTAAGTCGCTTCAAAAGCGACTAAGCGGCGCTGGACTCCGCTGGGGCTCCCTGCCAGGGTTCGTCGTAGCTGCCGCCGTAAATGGACGGACACTTCGCCCCCATCGGCCGGAGATAGGTGGCCAGAGCTCCGCGGTGGTGGATGCTGTGATTGTTGAGAAACCCGAGATAGGAAACCGCCGGAAGATTGAAGATACCCATGAAATCGATTGGGGTGGCAAGCTGTTCCGGGGTTAGAGCGCGCACCCTCGCTGCCGCTCGCTTGAAATTCTTGTCGTACCAATCGACCAGTTCGGCCACAGTCTTGGGCTTATCTTTTTCATCAGGGGTTTCCATGGTGAACTTTTGGTCTGCGATTGCGTCGAGGAATTGGACATCGGTGTTGGCCATGTGCCAAGCCAGTTCCCACGCCGTGCGCGCATGCGGATCCGGCCGGTATTGAGCTTTGGCATCAGGAATGGCGGAGAGAACTTTCTTGGTGATTTCCAGTTCGCGAGTGACGCCGTCGAGCATGACCTCCCGAAGACCAGCTGCCATTTCGGGGGTGAGCGCTTGCTGTGCAGTTGCCATTATTTTTCTCCTTCTGAGGGTGTTAGGTATTGGTCGAAAGCTGAAGGGGCGTTGAGTCAAGCGCCCCCGACTATCAAACTATGAATCACTGCCTACACGCTGACCGGCTGCTTGCTGCCCACCGGCACTGGCGTCAACCAGCCGAACCGATCGGCCTTTTCGCCGCGCACAATGCCATAGAACTCTTTCTGAATGGCCTTGGTCATGGCTCCGGTCACGCCTTTGCCCACACTGATCTTGTCGACGGACCGAATCGGTGTGATCTCAGCGGCTGTACCGGTGAAGAAGGCTTCATCCGCGATGTAAAGCAGTTCGCGCGGAATGCCTTGCTCGACCACCGGAATCCCAAGTTCACGAGCGATCTGCAAGACTGAATCCCGGGTAATCCCAGGCAGCACGGAGTTGCCCAGCGGAGCGGTCTGCAGAACCCCATTGCGCACGATAAAGACGTTCTCGCCTGAGCCCTCACTGACATATCCATTGGCGTCGAGCGCAATGCCCTCGACGTAGCCGTTAAGAATCGCTTCCATTTTGATCAGTTGCGAATTCATGTAGTTCGCGCCGGACTTGGCCATGGCGGGAAGAGTATTGGGTGCAATGCGGGTCCACGATGAGACACACACGTCCACGCCCTGCTCGGCGTCGCTGCCCAGATATTTTCCCCAAGGATAATTACAGATGTAGACTTCGGTCGGCGAATTGAACGGATTGACTCCAGCCTCTCCATAACCGCGCAGGATGATCGGCCGCATGTAACATGGCCAAAGCCCGTTGTTCTTCACTAATTCGATCATCCCGGAAATCAGGTCTTCACGTGTGTAGTCGACGTCGATCCGGTAAATCTTGGCCGAATCCAGCAGGCGTTGCGTGTGTTCCTGCGCGCGGAAAATAGCGGGACCGCTAGGAGGGGCGTAACATCGGATGCCTTCAAATACCGATGAGCCGTAATTCACTACGTGCGACATTACGTGGATTTGAGCATCATCCCAGGGGATGAGTTTGCCGTTATGCCAGATTTTTTCCGTCTTCTGAATCGCCATGAGCACTCCTAAAGATTTGATTCACACGTACAGCGGGGAGTTTCGCTGGTTCGATGCCAAAATTCTTTCCGTGGGCGGACCCGCCTGTTGGCAGTCATGACAGGCAGCACGGTACACGGGGGGCAGGTGAAGCAAATAAACTACGAGGAATTATAACCTAGTGCGGAGGGAGTGCAGGACGTTTTTGCCGCTAAACGGGAAGAAAAAGATCGAACTCGAGTCGCGCGTTCCAAGCCTCACGAAACAGGGGCAGCACGTATTTGTGACAAATTCTGTTACTTAGCTATCCCGGGTTTGTCGGTGGATGGTGTCAGCCCAGCCTGGACGATCCCCGGCAGCTCGTCCCCTCTAAAATACTGCCCCTTGGCCGCGCGCATCTCGGGCATCGCGGCGTAGGGCTTGCTGTAGTCGTTAGCGGCATTCCAGAAGAGAAAGCCGATCCCGCCCGTATCTTTTGCAGTCTGCACCTGGACTTCGATGTACTTCGGGGAGTAGGTCTTGGTGCGCCAGCGAAAGGCTTGCAACCACGGACGTATGACCACGTCGCTGCCCTTGGTGATCAGCTCAAACCGTTTCATGGATTCGCCGATGAAATGTTCAGGCGCGTCACCCGGATGTGCGATCCCATCCATGCCGAAGAAGTGTGAAGGATAGATCATCGGCGAGAGCACATCGCAATATTTCGCCATCTGCACGATATCCTGCCCCGTGTGCGCCAAGTCGACGGGCCGCTGCCAAGCCATGATTCCGAACACGTCCAGCGAAAGCAGTACCCCGGTGGGATGCAGTTGCCCGTAAGCATGCTTGAGGAAATCCGCGATCACCTCGGAACGATGCCACGTGGGATGCTCGGTCTGGAACACAAAGCTCGCATCCTTCTGATCTCCCTCAGCCGGGAACCGTACATAATCAAACTGAACCTCATCGACGCCTGACTCGGCAGCCTTCTTGGCCAGGGCGATGTCATATTCCTGAACCTTGGGTTGCGAGGGGTCGGTCCATACCAGCTTTCCGTTTTCGCGCCAGGGCTGGCCAGTCTTGTGGGACTTCACCGCCAGCTCGGGGTGCGCAACTACCAACCGCTCGTCGCGAAAGATTGCCACTCGCGCAATGGCATGCATGCCCTGCGAATGCAGGAAATGAGTGAACTTGGGCAAGTCGTGAATGGCGACATGGTGACTGCCGGCCAGCGGATGGTCGAAGGCAATGTTGACGCTTCCGTCGCTGTCTTTCACATCGAAAACCACCGCATTTCCGCCCAACTCCCGCCAGCGGCGGATGATGCGCATGCCGCGATCGCTGGCCGCCATCACCCCGGTCAAGTAGACAGCACGCACTTCAAAGTCGCGGGGCACGGGAATGGTCTTTTCCACAATCGGCAAGGCCAGAATGCCCGGCACGACTAACTCCTGGCCGGACTTCAGATAGGTGCCCTGCGGATCTCCGTTTGCCTGGCGGATCGCGTCGGCCAGTTCGCTGGAGGTCAGGTAGGATGTTTGCGACAGGAAGCGATGAGCAACCGATGTGATTGTGTCCCCACGCTTCGCCACATACATGGCGCTACCCGGCGGGGCGATGCTAGTGACCAGAGCAGGTGGTTCGCCGGGCTTGGCAACGCGGGGTACCGGGTTCGATGTCCGCACGAGTTCGGGGTTTTGCCCGGACTGGGCGGCGGCCGCCGGTAGTTCGAATGCTAGTCGCCATGAGACAAATCCGAGGGCCAGACAAGACAAAACTATGATCAGAATTGAGCTAGAGCGGCGCAAGTTTTTCTCCGTGAAAACGCGTTTAACGCTTTCTCCGGATGCTAGCGGGCTCCCATTTCCTGTGCTAGTTACGTCTGGTCAAGGCCGCAGAGGCGGATTCTTTGGCCCTTCCGCTACCAAGGAACTTCCTGCGTGCGCAAACTATTTCCCTTTACATGATTTCCCCGTACCAGGTAAATGCCTCCATTGACTGGTTATAAGCATCTAAGTTGCGAAGGAATAAGCCATAGGTGGTTCCTTCGGGATGGCGAGTAATTTGCACTAGGGGAGTCTGCGGTAAGTGAGGGGTATCGACAAACAGCCCGGGGAGTGACAAAATTTGTCGCTTCGCGAAATAGCCAAATAGCGCACGCGTATCCAACCGAACGCCCAGGAAGGGAAACGCCCTGACCCTTATGAAGAACGTCCTCAACACAGTGCTCGATCCCACCCGCCGCAGTAACGACGCCAGGGATTTCGACAACACCCTGCGCCGCAAGATCGTCGGCCAGGACGCCGCGCTTGAGAAGGTGGTTGAAATCTACCAGATGTTTCTGGCGGGATTGAATCCTCCGGGGCGTCCGGTCGGGAATCTGCTCTTTCTAGGACCCACGGGCTCGGGAAAGACTCGGGTCGTCGAGGCCATGTCCGAGGCGTTGTTTGGCGACGCGCGGGCCTGCATCAAGATCGATTGCGCCGAGTTCCAGCACTCCCACGAAATCGCCAAGCTGATCGGTTCACCGCCCGGATACCTGGGTCATCGCGAGACTCATCCGCTGCTTACGCAGGAAGCGCTCAACCAGTGGCATACCGAGAAGCTCAAACTCTCGATCCTGCTCTTCGACGAAATCGAGAAAGCCTCTGACGCGCTCTGGCAGTTGCTGCTGGGCATCCTGGATAAAGCTACCTTGACCCTGGGCGACAACCGCCGCGTAGATCTCTCGCAATGCATCATTATTCTGACCTCGAACCTGGGGACCAGTGAGATGAGCAACCTGGTCGATGGTGGCATGGGTTTTACCCACAAGCCGAAGCTGGTCGATTCGAGCCTGGACGACAAGATCGATCGCACGGCGATCGAAGCTGCGCGGCGCAAGTTTACGCCTGAGTTCATGAACCGCATCGACAAGGTGGTGGTTTTCAAGACTCTGCGGCCGGAACACTTGGAGCAAATCCTCGACATTGAGCTCGGCATGGTGCAGCAGCGCATTCTGATGGCTTCGGCCGCCAACCAGTTTGTCTTCAACTGCACTCCCAAGGTGAAGAGTTTCCTGCTGCATGAAGGCACGGATCCAAAGTACGGAGCGCGGCACCTGAAGCGGGCGATTGAACGCCATCTGGTATTTCCTTTGGCGAATCTGGTGGCTACTGGTCAGGTCAGGCTGGGGGATTTCATTCGCGTCGATATGGCTGCCGAAGGCGCTCTGACGTTTGTGAAAGAAGCTGAAGGCGCGATGGTACCCATGCTTATGGAGCGCTACGGCGCAGCGGCTGGAATGCCTCCCATGGCCGCACGCACCGCGCGCACCATCGGACGCCGGGAATTTGGCGCCACCCCAACCGCAGATACAAAGTAGTTTGCAGCACGTCCGGACAAAAAAGAGCGCCGCTAACCCGCGGCGCTTTTTTTCTGAGAATCATGATATTAAGGATTGAGTGATCGCGCGTGGGCCAGTTCCACACGATCCGAGTTTATCCCGCCGTCGCAGTTTTTCAGTAGTTGCGCGTAGTACGTCCTGGCTTTTGCAGGTTGGTGAGTCATCTCAGCCGCTCGAGCCGCCCCCGACAGTCCGTTAAACCGGTTGGGGTCAGTCTTCATGGATTTCTCGTACTCGATGAGCGCTTCTTCTGCTCGGCCCATGTCCAGCAGCATATCCGCGAGCATTTCACGCGCGGGCAGTTCGACTTCGCCCTTGCCCTCGGCGTCCTGTTTTTCCGCGACCGCGCGCAACGACATCAACGCTTCATCGTTCCTTCCCTGGGCAAATGCCAGCCAGGCGTGCGCCTCATCGCGGTTGGTGCTCATGCGATCGGCGCGATAAGAATGTTTTCCTTTGCGTGTCGCCTCCAACATCGCATCGAATTGATTCACCGCGTCCTGGGCCGCGGCCGCATCACGCGAGTGTCCCGCTCCGACCGCCCGCGCCCAATAGGTGATCTGCTGGTTTTCGGGTTCAGCTCCAGCAGGCGGTTGCAGGGCCACCGCCTCCTTCCACTGATGCCTCTCGAGTGCATACATCGCGGGGAAATGCGCGCGCATCTGGTTGAGATAACCGTCAAGGCCTTTGTCCATATCCTGCTCGCGCACACGGCCCAGCCCATTCGCCATCGCTTTGGCTTTGTCGTCTTGACCTGTTTGCAAATAGGCGTACTCAAGGAAATCCATTGCGTGTACTTGGTGTTCCGCCCCGAAATGAATGGCAGATGGTTGCTGGGTAGCTTCCAGGGTCGCCAGGTTTGATTGAATGTCCTCCTGCCACAACCCCAACCGGGCAAAAATGTGGGACGGCATGTGCAGTGCGTGCGGCGATGCCGGAGCAATTTGTGCGTAACGGCGTGCCGCTGGCAGGCCCAGCTGCGCCAGCCGAGGATCATCCGCGGCGTGGATCAGGTAATGGGCGACGCCGGGATCGTCCGGGTCCATGGCAAACAATTGATTCAGGATAGCGATCGCCTTCTTGGCATTGTCCAGCGCCGTGTTTGCGTCAGGGGCCCACGTCAGCAATGACAACGCATAGAACACTGCCGCCTCGTGGTCGTCAGGGTACCGCTGATACACCTTTTCCATCGCTAGCGAATACGCCATGCTGCGTTGTTCGTGACCAAGTTTGTCGTAGTCGCGATAGAAGACGGCCAGTGCGTCGATGTAGTCGCGTTCACGCTGAGTCTTCGCTCCAATCGTTTGCCCCTTCCGTATCAGGTCCCATCCATTCTTTAGATCGGATTCTTCCGGGCGACCCCACAACTGACGAAACAGGCTCATCGCCTCGCCCCAATAGGCAATCGCGCATTGGGGATCATGATCGGCGACGTTCTGAAACTGTTTGTAGGCTTCATCAAACCAGAAAGAGTGCAGCAAGGCTACGCCGCGTTCAAAAGCCTTCTGCACGGCACTGGAGCAAGATGTGGGAAACGAAACCGTGCCCAGCTTTTCAGTCGAATTGTCATGATGATGGCCTTCATCGGCCCACAGACCGCTCGCGCAAGTCAATGTCAGGCCGAGCCATACTGACAATAACCGCTTCTTCATTCAGCCCTCACCATCACGACCATATCAAAATACATGGCAAAAGGGCCCTACCTGGCCGATTACCTTGGAGTCTTTCGAATGGTGAATGCGTCTAAAGACTCATTCGCTGATTCTGACGGAGGACTCATGCATAGCATTTGGCAGGATCTTAAGTTTGCGGTTCGGATGCTGTTAAAGAATCCCGCATTCACGGTCGTGGCCGTACTAACCCTGGGGCTTGGAATCGGGGCCAACACCGCGATTTTCAGCGTGATCGACGCTGTGCTCCTCCAGCCACTGCCTTACCAGGATTCGGCGCGACTGATCCAGGTTAGCCAGACGGCGATACAGAACCAGACCCCCGGGTTGGCAGTTTCCATGACGAAGTACGATCAGGTCCGGACCCAAAGCCAGACCCTGGAAAGCACAGGCGCTTACTACCCGTTGACGGTGAGCCTGGTGACGGAACGCGAACCCGAAGCATTAAACGGTACCCGGGTCTCGCTCGACTTTTTCCGCACCCTCGGAGTAACGCCCGCTCGTGGCCGGATCTTTCTTCCAGAGGAAGAACAACCCGGCGGGCGCGATGTAGCCATCATTAGCGACAGCTTCTGGCACAGCCACTTCGGCGGCGATGAAAGTCTTCTGGGCCGAGTCCTCACCATCGATGGCAGAAACGTGACCGTAGTTGGAATTCTGCCCAAGACGTTCAGCTTCCCACTGCAGGTTCCGGAGCCTGAGATTTGGATGCCGCGCGTGGACGAGTTCGCAGCCTTGCGTCCCGAACAAGTCCGAAGCGGGGCGACCTACCTGGGCGTTGTCGGCAAGCTGCGCCCGGGCGCCACCTTGCCGGCGTCGCGGGCTGAGCTCAAGACCATCGACGCGCGTTACCGGGCACAGTTCGGAAGTTATGCGGACGCCACGAAATTCGAATTGGCTGCGGTTTCGCTGCAGGACGGTCTGGTGGGAACGCTGCGGCCGTCCCTGTTGGTGCTCCTGATTGCGGTGGGATTCGTCCTCCTGATCGCCTGCGCCAACGTCGCCAACCTGCTGCTCGCACGCGCTACCGCTAGAGAAAGGGAGATCGCAATCCGCAAGGCCTTGGGCGCGTCGCGCATGCGGCTGGTAAGGCAACTGCTCAGTGAAAGCCTTTTGCTGTCTTTTGCCGGAGGCGTGGTCGGGGTTGTTCTGTGTGGTGCGCTGACGCCCACTTTGCGGGCGATCAGTCCCGGCACGGTGCCGCGTCTCACCGAAACCAGAGTGGATGTGGGCGTCCTTCTCTTCTCGCTGTTGTTGTGTATCGTGACCGGAATCGTTTTCGGCCTAGTTCCCTCGCTGCAAGCTGCCCGAAAGGAACCGCAAACGTCGCTCAAAGAGGGTGGCCGGGGATCGTCCGCGGGCGGGGGCCGCGGCCGCTTGCGGGCCGGTTTGGTCGTGTCCGAAGTGGCGGTTGCTCTGGTGCTGATGACCGGGGCCGGGCTATTGATCGAAAGCTTTGCCCGCCTGATGCACGTGGATCCCGGCTTCACGTCAAAAGGGGTGATGACCTTTCCACTATCGCTGCCGTCAGCCCGCTATGGCCAGCCCGCACAGCAGGCTGAGTTCTACCGGCTGCTGCTCGAAAAAGTTAAATCCGTTCCGCAAATACAAGCCGCTGGCGTGACCAGCCATTTGCCCTTGTCCGGCGCACTTCGCTATGTGTTCTTTTGCCCGCAGGGGACGGCTTGCCTGGGGGTCGGCAAAGATCCGACCATTGCCTTGCGTCAGGTGAGTCCCTCATATTTCGACGCCGTGCGCACCCCGCTTCTGCGCGGCCGCGTGTTCACCGAATCCGACGTGGCGGGAGGAGCGCCGGTCGCAATTATCAACCAGACCGTGGCGTCGCGCTACTGGCCGGGTCAGGACCCCATCGGAAAGCGTCTGGCGAATTCACGCGACATGATTCAACGAGAAATCGTTGGCGTCGTCGGGGACGTGAAATTCAATACGCTGAACACCGCGAACTCGGAGGAAATGTACTTCCCCATCGCGCAGATTCCCTGGCCCTCAGGCACCCTCATGGTACGGTCGGATGCGAGCTCCGAACCTCTGGTGGCTGCAGTGCGCCAGAAGATCGCGGAACTCGATCCCTACTTGCCAGTTTCCGGAATTCTCAGCATGGACGAGGTCGTGGCTACCTCGGTGGCGCAGCCGCGAATGGTCATGCAGTTTGCCGGCATCTTTGCCGGGTTTGCGCTCTTGCTGTCGGCAGTCGGAATCTACGGAGTGATGGCCTACTCCGTCAACCAACGGAAGCAGGAAATGGGTATTCGCGTGGCGCTCGGGGCCAAACCGTCAGATATTCTGCGGCTGGTGGTGGGGCAGGGAATGAGACTCACGCTCGCCGGTGTGGGGTGCGGCGTAGCAGTTTCGCTGCTGCTGACGCGCCTGCTTTCAAGCCTGCTCTTTGGTATTAAAGGAATCGATCCGGCCGTATTCAGCGCTGCTGCCATGGTGCTAGTTGGGTCAGCCTTTCTGGCCTGCTACCTCCCCGCCCGGCGTGCCACGCAAGTTGATCCGGTCGTGGTTTTGCGCTTCGAGTAGCCTGCTTTGGAGTGTGGCGTGGGCGCCCTCGCCCGCGAAAAGCCGACATCGAAGAGAATCTTAAGGTTCCTACCCGCCCTGCTTCAATTCCAGTAGCACCTGCCGCGCGATTTCCTTCAGCGTCTCGAACACGCCATTTCCCTGAAACGCGATCGCTTCCATCAATGGCTCATCCTTCCGTCGCAGCTCTTTCGCCAGAGCATCCACGGGCAAGATATTCGGCAAATCGCGCTTGTTGAGCTGCAGCACATAAGGAATCTTCTTGAAGTCGTAGCCATGTTCTTTGAGGTTGTCCATCAAGTTATCCAGCGCCTCGACATTGGCATCCATGCGCTCCTGCTGGGAATCGGCGACAAAGACGATGCCATCCACTCCGCGAAGGATCAACTTGCGACTGGCGTCGTAGAACACCTGCCCGGGAACGGTATAGAGGTGGATTCGAGTTTTGAAACCGCGCACCGAGCCCAGGTCCAGAGGCAGGAAATCGAAGAACAAGGTTCGATCTGTCTCCGTAGCCAGCGAGATCATCTTCCCCTTCTGCTGTTCAGCAGTTTTCTGGAAGATGTACTGAAGATTCGTGGTTTTCCCGCCCAGCCCGGCGCCGTAATACACGATCTTGCAATTAATCTCGCGGGCTGCAAAGTTGATGAAACTCAAAGACTTTCCTCAAGACATGTGACAGACGCTCAAAATACCAGCGCCCCCACCTGTGGTTTTGGCTTGGTACTGCTGGTTTTATACCACACCGCCGTGCATCACCGGCAGGTTACCCTGGTTACTAATTGTCCTCGGGGGTACCGTTAGGTTGGCTCGCTCCGCCGCCAAATCGAAAGGGCAGGCCAGCCCAGCGCCAACATGCCCACGGTGGCCGGTGTAGGCAGGGGCACATTGAGAGCTGCAGGCAATGGTTGGCTCATGTTGCCGATCTCGTCCGGTCCCTTCGTTTTACCCGTAGAAATGGGTTTATTCGGGATGGTCTCGTAAGCATAGCCAGTCAGAAAAATGTTGTATGGGTAAATGGAAGCAACTTTCACGCGGGCCCAGCCGAAATGCGTTTGCCCCTTAATACTGAACTTCAGGCCGAGATAGGCTGTTCCTGTTTTTCCGACCCATGGACAATAAGCTGTACCGCCATTAGGTCCACCACTCCAATCAAGCAGAACGGCGCGATTCGCTTGAAATGGCCTCTTGGTTCCGACCTGCGTGTCACGAGGTAGGTGAGCAGCGCAGGAAGCGTGCTCGTGACTTTCGATTCCCCAAATGGCGTCGCCCTGCCGGGCAGGTGACACCGTCAAGCGAAAAAAGAAAGTCGAGATTGACCTTCGCGAAATGGATTGACCATAGAAAGAGAAATCATTGATACCGTCGTTGTTGAGATCGAAAAAAACTTGGTTGCGGTTCATGAGCGACAAGTTTGACGGAGTATAAACGATCTTTGCTTCGGCGGGAGGTGCCAACGTCAACAGTCCCAAGCCAGCCGCTCCAGCCGCAAGCGCATAAGCACTCAGACGCCGATCGCACGACGCGGAAAGTCTGGAGGGTGTGCTGGAGAATCGTGGAGAATGCTTCATAAACCTCTCCCCTCGGCAGGGTGAAACCTCAATCGGCTTTCGGCCGAGTCGCTCGTAAGTATAGCCAAAGGGACCGCTTAGCCTTACCGGCTCACCGGCAACGGATAATACCCGGCCTTGGCGTACACCAGGACGCACGGACGCAGGTCGGAGCTCTTGCAGCCTGGCCGGCCAACCTTGACCTCAATTTCCCGATAGGTGCTGCTGGGGGTAGCTGCGCTGGCGTAGCCCAGGGTGTACTGATTACGAGCGTCGCCAATGGCGCGCTGCATAAGCATTTCCAATGGCATCCTTGGAATACTCGCTAAGAATCTCGCCTCCGGTTGCGTTCGCATACCGGGGAAGGATATTGCCATATGCTTGCCCCGGGAGGTGAACCTTTTCCATCTGCTTGTAACCCGGAATCGCTGAGCCTCCAACGCCAATGCCGTACACCAGAATCCCATTTGAAAGCAGCACCTTCATCACGTCGCCGTAGCTGGCATTGCTTCGGTATTCGCGGCCGTCACTGATGACGAATATGATTTTGCGGCGTCCTTTCTGCCGCGTCCCCAGATCCATGGCCGCAGCCAAAATGGCGTCGTTGAGCACGCGAGACTGCTTCGCGGGCGAAATTGGGCTGGGTGCGCTGCGCTCGACCGGAATGTTATTGACCATTGGACCCTGTGGACCCAAAGGTCCACTCAACACAGGGACTCCGTTATTCTCGCCGTGGTAGGTTTTCATCTGGTTCAGCACCGCGTCCAATCTCTTGCCCACGGCCCCGAAGTCGGCCATTCTCCCAACCGTCGTGCTGAAGGAATAAATCGCGACCTCATCGAACTGGCTGAACGCTCCTTCCAATGCCGGAAAGGTTTGATTCACCTTCTGCACATTGACATCTGGCATGCCCAGATCAAAAATCACTGCCGCCGAGATGGCCAGCGGATCGCTGGTAAAGAAGTTCAGCACCCGTTTGTTACCATCCTCGTACACGGAGAAATCCTTGGGCAATAATCCATTGACCAGTCGTCCGGAGTCGTCCGTTACCCTGACCGGCACGATGACTTCGTTGACGTTCACCGACAGCTTGTAAAGCTCGTCTTGTGGGCTTCCGGCATCGGGTGTCGCGGCGCCTTCCGGAACCGTCTTAACATCAAGCGGATGCGGAGGCGGCGTCGGGTTATCCTCGGTTGCGGATGGAGCCGGTTTGGTGGACGAAGGCGGCGCTTCGTTTCCCGAGGGCTGCTCCGCCGTTGGAGCTGCGCTCGGGGGTTGACCCTGCGGCTCGACTGGTGGAGCGCTGGGAAACGGCTGCGGAGGACGGCTGGCTGAAGGTGCGTCGGGAATATCCTGCTTTGGGTCAGGTTGCGGTTGACCCTGCTGTTGAGCCGCCGCGGTTCCTAAGGCAAGGAAAAACAACAGGGTTGGCACGCCCACCACCGTCCACTGCTTGGCCATCATTCGAAGCACTTGGGGAAACCCTCTCCGCCTCACGGCAACCGGCCTGTTTAATTCCGATGCCAAGACTCCCGATTTGGTGCATCTAACGCTTAAAGGATAGACTAACAAAAATACCGAGAGAATACTTTCATGTCCAAAGCCTGCACCCTTCCGGTCTTGCGCGCCTTGCTACTCGGGCTGTTGTTCGCCGGACTTTCCCCGGCCAGCGCCCAACAATCGGCCGCCTCGCCCGACAATAGGCCCGACCAGAACCGTCAGGATCAGGACCAGGATCGGTCAGGTGAGACGCTGAAGGTCAACGTCAACGTTGTCCAACTCTTTTTCAATGTCAAGGACAAAAGGGGAGCGCTGATCCCCAGCCTCACAAAGAATGACTTCCAGATACTTGAAGACGGCAAGCCACAGACCATCAAGTATTTTGCCGCCGAATCGAATCTCCCACTCACGCTCGGCATCTTGATCGACTCTAGCGGCAGCCAGGCCCGCGTGCTCGACATGGAAAAGCAAGTGGGTGGCGAGTTTCTCAATCAGATCCTGCGCGAGAAGGATTTAGCCTTTGTCATCGACTTCGATGTGAATGTTGAATTGTTGCAGGATTTCACCAGCTCCGTGCACCTACTGAAAGCAGCTCTGAACAGCGCCCGCATCAACACCGCGGGCGGAAGTGGTACTGGCATACCGGGCCTGGGCGGAGGTACGGTCCCAACCGTGGGCTCCCCCAGGGGCACCCTGCTTTATGACGCCGTGTATTTGGCCTCGCACGACGAATTGGCCCAGCAAGTCGGCCGCAAGGCCATGATCCTGCTGACCGATGGCCAGGATGAGGGCAGTCAGCTCAAGATCAAGGATGCCATCGAGGCGGCCCAGAAATCAGACAGTATCGTCTACGTATTACTCTGCGCAGATCGTGGCTTTTATGGTGGTTTCGGCGGCTACTTCGGAGAGGGCGATATGAAGAAGCTGACACAGGAAACCGGAGGCCGGGTCATTGAGGTCGGAAACAAATATGAAAAGCTGAAAGAGGGCTTCGATCAGATTGCTGCCGAACTGCGCAGCCAGTACAACATCGGCTACACGCCAACCAATGCGGTCCTCGATGGCACCTTCCGCAAGGTGGAAATCCACGCCACCAACAAAGACTACAAGATCCAATCGCGCGCCGGATACTACGCCATTCCCAAACGCGACTAACCACGACCTTCTTGGACACTGGACCAACCGACGTACGCTCAACTCTCAATCGAACGTCGGGACGCGCTGAGCTCTTTCGCGGGAGTTAGACGTATAAGATGCTCGCGCATCCCAGGGACCTCTAAAATTTAAATGGCCGGATGGATTGATTCTTTCCAGCACCACCCCACGAAGGAGGATCGAAAATGGCAAACTAAATGCCAAAAGTGGAACTCGTGGCAGCGGACAATGTCTGGGTACCCGCGGCGCCGCGGTAGCCCTGAATCGCGTGCGGCGAAGGTCGCCCTTGGACCGGGTGAAAGGCCCGATCAGCTTTTTGCCCGGTCCCTCAGCCTTATCACGAACTTCAATCCCGACCAGATATCGTTTACCGCGCAGACTTTCACGTCTACCAGGCCGGCCTCCAACCCGATCCTTCGCACCTCATTTTCGTTGAGGTCCGTAGCCATGCCGGAGGCCTTCTTCGGCCAGCTCACCCACAGCATCCCTGAGGGCGCCAGCAGTTTCGAAAACCGTGGAAACTGTTTCTTCAGCTCGCTCGCAGTCTTTACAAATATCATCGCGAAATCAACTGGCTCATCCTTGGCGATGCGACAACTCGCTAGCACGCTCTTAATTTCAGCCTTCACCTCTACCGGCAAATCGAGCAGGGCGACGCGGAACTGTTCTCTGATGCCGAGTTTCTTGGGCAAAGGAGTGCCGGAATATCCCGCCATGCGATGACCTATTGGGAGGGAGCGTAGTAACCGCGTCGGCTGCGTACCCGCAAGCCCTTTTGACCCACGGTCTGGATATCAACACTGCGGTAGCGGCCGTCGGCGATGAAGTCAGCAGGCTTATACGCTATCGCATACTGGCTGCGCAGCTCTTCCTGAATCGCGGCGAATGCGTTGGCTACTTCATTGATCTGAAAGGGAACGTAGGCACGTCCGCCGGTCGCGTCCGCGATACGTTCCAGCACCTTATCTCCATGATGGCCGCGCCCCGCTCAGGTTCGTGCTGATGGTGTAAACAATCACTTCAGCCCGCTGCGCCATCTCGATAGCTTCTTCCCGCGTTACATGACTCTGGTTGTCATCACCGTCGCTCAACAGAATGATCGCCCTGCGCACCGGGCCATTGTGCTGCGCCTTCATGAGTTTGTCACGGCAGGCAAAGTAGAGCGCATCATACATCGCGGTGCCTCCGCCAGGACGTAACGAGCGCACCCCGATCGAGAGCTTTTCCGTGCTATCGGTGAAATCCTGCGTCACTTCCGGAGTTACATCGAAACCTATGATGAAAGCTTCGTCATACTTTGGACGTATGGTTTGATTCAAAAACTCAGTGGCTGCTTCCTGCTCGAATTTGAAACGGTCACGCACCGAATTGCTGGCGTCGACGAGCAGCCCCACTTCCAGAGGCAGGTTTGCTTCAGCATGAAAACTGCGGATTTCTGCTGCCGGCTTATTGTCATCCACTACCTTGAAATTGTCTTTCTTCAAGTCCCTCACGTAATGCCCATGCTTGTCGGTAACCGTGAACACCACGTTTACCTCGTTTACCGTGTGGCGAATCGTGGTGAGCGCGTCATCGTCCGACGGTCCCGGCCCTAGAGGAGAAGTGGATGTCACATCCGTGCTAACTTTTGGCGGCTGATTCTGTCCCGCATCGGTCGCAGTTTGCTCGGCGGCCGGGACCTCATCCGGTTTGATCGGATCAGGCGAGGGCGGGGGTTGCTGAGCGGGCTTCTGCGGCGACGGAGCTGTCTGTTGTTGAGGCGGGGGCGCGGCTTTATGCGGCCGGCTCTGTCGCTGGGAGGCGGAAGGTGCCGAAGGCAGTTGCGCCTGCCCCGCATCCTGCGCCTGAGCCCCCAGCATCCCGAGAGCACCCAGAGATGGAATGCCGAGAAATAAGATGACGGTGCGGAACTTCATTGCTATTTCTGATTATAGCCGCAAATCAAACCCTGAGACCGCCGCAGGATTTCACACCAACGTACAATGGCCTTCTCCATTCTCATTGTCCCGATTATTTCCCGCCGATCTTGCCTCGGATGACCACGATCGACGCCGCCGGCAAATCGTACAAGACGTCCTTCCCGGCAGTCTGCTTGGAGTGCATAACGGGTCCGTCGGGATCTGCCCAGCCTTTGGTATTCGCCACCACCGACTGTTCCCCGGCATGTTCCGCGTGCGCCATGAAGCGGGTTTCCGCCGGGTGCCATTGATACTGGTCCTTTCCGAACGTAGAGACTTCCACCGGGCCGGAGAAAAAGTTCTCTCCCTGCGACGTTTGATCGTGGAACAAGATTCGTACCCTGTGTGCATTCTGCTGGTCCCGATTTACCGCCATGATCGACCATTGCCCGTCGGGACGTTTCACCGCGTAAGCCGTGATCAGCGCATGACCCGCTCCATCATCGATATCTCCCTTCGCGGGAAACACTTGATGCTCGCCCGAGCCCGGCTGCACCCATTCAAGATTAATTAGTTGCGAGGCAAAAAACTGAGACAAAGGCTGTTGGATCTGGTAGTTGATATCGACCGTAAACATGCCAAACGTTCCCGGAGAATCATTGCAGCCATGTTCCATCTGCAAGGGCAAATAATGGAAGTAGTAAACTCCGTTCCCGCCAGAGTTCAAAAATGATCCGATGTAGTCCGCCAGCCAAATCCCGGCGAACATGTCCATGTAGGTTTCGCTCGCGGAGGAAGACAGATTCGACTCAGTGATGAATACTGGAAGACTCGAGGGCACGCCGTCTTCCCGCCAGACCTGCATGATGCGGCTCACCAGTTCGGGCTCGTCGTAAAGGGTGCCCCACGGAGTTTTGCAAGGGTCATACGGATAGTGCTCGAACGAAAAGAACGCGAGATCATTCATCCGTCCATGTTGTTTCATGTAGTCCAGAAAGCGCCCCAGCCACGAGACCTTGCCGTTCACATCGGGCCAGACTTCAATATCTTTATTTACGCCCTGGAACGACGGCCCGCCCAGCTTCAACGTCGGATCGATGCGATGGAGCACCGTAGCCCACTGCAGATAGAGCGCACCATAGTCCTCTGGCACCATGAATTGCCCGTCGGATTCCTCGCCCATTTCAACGTAAGAGATCGGGTAACCGCGTTTCTTGAGATACTCAATTTCGGCGGCGGCGTTCTCCGGCGTGTCATAAAGCATCGCGACCGGCATCATTGCCGGTAACCCCCGCGTGACTCCGCTGGTGTAGAAGAGGTCGAATCCGACTTGCGCCTGCTTAGTCGATAGCAGATCAGAAGGCTCATGCCACGGATCCACCGAAGAACAGTAGGTAGCAGTTTGTTCCTGGTCTGGTGTGTGCCGGAGAATATCGTGAAACGCTCCATCCGCCGTCGTTGTTCCCAAGTAAAGTTCGTTGATCGCGTAGCCCACGCAGTTTCTCGGGTCGGCGAGCTTTGGATCAGCCGACTGGTGGGAATCGCAGGTGTTCGACGACTCCGTCATTAGGATGCGCACAAAGTGAATCGGCCCCGGACCGTCGGTTAGGCGGATCGTTTCAGTTCCGCCCTTCCCGCTCGTAACCACACCGTGCGGAAAAGTCTCCCACACACCCTTGGTTTGGGACTTAATGGGATCGTCTCCGGTCCAGTACTGCACCAGGTAGCGAGTCGCATACGGATTCGCCCACGCAATGCGAATGCTGTCCACCATCTGATTCTGCGCGAGGTCAAGAATCACCCACTGCGGATGCAGCGAGTCACTCTCACCGGAAAATTGCTGCGTGAGGTACGGACTGCTCTTCCAGTAAGTGTTCGGATCGCCATCCGTAAGCCGCGAGAAACCGGCGTTTCCAGTTCCATCATTGCGAGTGGTTCCGCGGTGAGGCAGCGAATATCCGTAGGAGTAACGAATCGCGTCCGTCGGAACAGCCGAACCCGTAAAGTAACCCTTGCCACTCGGGTCGCTCCAGGTTCCATTCGGAGTCCAGTGCCACGCCTCCATCGCGAGCTCGGTGTTCTGGCGATAAGTCACCGGCTGCCATCCCGCAGCAAACACCTTTTCCAGTGTGGGCTGAAGCAGATCCTTGTCGATCGCTGCTGCCGGGATGCGATCAACTCCCGCACCCAGCGTCTCGTTGGGCACAAAGTGATTTGTGGAATGCGCGGGCGTTATGTCCACCTGGATCGTCTGTGCCCCGCACGCAGGCAATACAAAGATGCATTCAACCAGCAACACCACAACCGCCATCCGATTCTTCAAGATTTGCTCCCTAAAACGTTTCAGTAAGCCACGGCTGCTGATTGTAAACGAAACTCGCGATGCACACGTACACGCGGACGCCTCCTCTGGGCGGCCGAGCGAAGCTCGGCAAGTCTTCACCTCCCACCGATGAGGTCCAAGAAACCCTGCAACTCCTCCGGCAGTGACCGCGCAAACGACAGCGCCTCCCCACTCCGAGGATGCTGCAACTGCAGCGCAGCCGCATGCAAAAAATTTCGCGGCAGAGAAATACTAGCTTCGTTCGTCGCACTCATTTCGCGCGGCGCGCCATACAGCGTATCGCCTGCCACGGGATGCCGGAGCGATGCCAGATGCACCCGGATCTGATGAGTCCGCCCAGTATCGATCCGCAGCTCCAGCAGAGTGAACTTTCCATACTTCGAATCAATCCGCTTTTGCACCGTGTAGTGCGTGATCGCTTCTCGTCCGCCGGAGCCTTTAGTCGTCATTCTTGTCCGCCGCACCCGGTCCCGGCTGATGCTGCTGCTGATCGTTCCCCGATCCTGCTTCACCCAACCATGCACCAACGCGACATAAGTTTTCTTAACCACCCGCCGGGCGAACTGTGCCGCCAGCTTTCGATGAGCCTCGTCGGTTTTCGCCACCACAATCAGCCCACTCGTGGCTTTGTCCAACCGGTGGACAATCCCAGGTCGCAACTCCCCACCCACCCCCGAGAGTTGCCCAAAGCGGTGCAGTAGCGCATTCACCAGCGTGCCGCGGTTGCGTTCATCCTCTGTCGCGCCGGCGCCAGCGTGCACCATCATTCCCGCGGCCTTGTTCACCACGGCCAGATCCTCATCCTCGTAGACGATGTCCAGGGGAATTTCCTCAGCCATCGCTCGCAGAGGCGGCGATTTCACCTCCCCAACGATCGTGATCTGCTCCCCTCCCCGCAGCCGCAGTGATGCTTTCGCTGCCTCACCATTCACCAGCACTTTCTTTTCGTCGATAAGTTGCTGGACGCGAGCACGGCTGGTGTCGACAATCAGGCTGACCAGAAATTGGTCGAGTCGCTTGCCAGCTTCCTCCACCCTCGCAACAAAATGTTTAGGGAATGTGTTCACGCGCAGTGAAATTAGTGCAGGCCAAGAATACCGCGACGGTCATCTATTCTCTGTGACTCTGCGGTGAGGAGGTTTACCGCGCCGCCTGCGCCGGAACGGCCTTGAACCCCGGACGCAGCCACCAGATCAGCCCGCCCGCCACGACCAATCCAATGGAGATCAACTGCGTCCCGGTCATGATTCCACCAAACACTGATCCCCGTCCAGGGTCGTCGCGCAGGAATTCAAGAAAATAGCGAGCCACGCCGTAAAGGAAAAAATAAGTTGCAATCACTTGCCCATCGAACTTCTTCCGCTTTAGCAGCCACATCAAAATGAAGAAATTCGCCAGTTCGACCGCCGATTCGAAAAGCTGCGTCGGTTCCAGTCGAACCCCCAGCGGCGTGCCCACCCAAGCTTGGGCAATTGGATTGGTAAAGGTTACGCCCCAGAAGTGATTCGTAGGTTTGCCATAGCAGCAGCCCGCGGCGAAACAACCCACTCGTCCCAGCGCGTGCCCAAATGCCAAGCCGGGCGCGAACGCATCACAAGTCGAAAGCGCCGGCATCCGATGTTTCCGGATGTACCAGGCCGCAGCGGCAAACGCGCCAATTAGCCCGCCCGAAAACACTCCCCCGGCCTGCAAAGTGGCAAAACTGAAAATCTCTCCCAGATGAGCGCTGTAGTAGGTCCAGTCGTTGACGATGTATAGAATCTTCGCGCCCAGAATTCCGCACAACACCACCAGAATACCCAGGTTCCACGCATCGTCGGGGTCGATCCCCTGCTTCTCCGAGTTGCGCACGCTGATCCACAATCCGATCAGCACGCCCAGCGAGACCAGAAGTCCGTAGGTGGGCAAACTGAAGTTGCCAATATGGAAGAGTCGAGGGAACACTGTCAGTTAGATGCAGGCCAATCAGAATTAGTAACCGCTAGTGTAGCAGGGAAACGTTCACCAGCAGAAGAAGCAAGCCGACCCACCTAGCCGTGTGGTAGGCCGAGAATGAACCCGTCGGTAGACGATGGGAACCCGCCGCGACCCTTTAGGCATCTCCGCATGGCGGAGCATCGCACACCGGATCTAATTGTACGAGTCAGGCCCCCGTTCATTCGGTGTTGGTTCAAAAATCGGTTACCACCATCACCAACTTCGCAGGTCGGCTTTCAATTCGCATCCTAGGGAAATCCCGCCCGATTCGCAAGGGGGACAGCGCAAATAGTTGGCACTCCGGTTGCCAGCAACTTTCGTAAAGGGATGGACCCACGTGGGAAAAGCCGCCCTCGGCTGTCCATCGAGCGAAGCTCGACAGATCAACGGTCGCTACCCCGCCCGCCGCTTTTCCTCCAGCACCTCATCCAACGCATCCGCCAGATGATGCGCCCGCTTCAGATACTCTACCGCTCCCACGTCCTGATTCCGCTTCAGCAGATGGTATTCATCGGCAATATTGAGCGCAGCCAGCACCGCTAATCGCGCCGTGTCCACCGTGTGCGTCTGCTCCGCGACGGCCCTCATCTTGGCGTCCACGTACTCGGCCAACTTGATGATGTACTCCGCATCCGACCCGCGAAGATTGTAGGCCTGATCGAAGATTTCCACTCGCACACTATTGTCGTCGGCGTTCTTCGCCGCAGGCTGCTTGGTGGCGCTCGCCATAACTTATTCCGCTCCTGTCGATTGTGGCATTGAACCCCGAACAGTCACGCCGTTCAGCTCGCAGCCTGCTCTTCCGCCAGCGTGTCGATCTGCTGCAGCATTTTCTCCACCCGGCCGCGAATCTCCTCGCGTTCCCGCCGCAGCTGCACCATTTCGCGGCGAAGGCCTTCGACTTCTTCTTCGCGTTCTTCCAGTTGCTCACGCAGCCGCTGCGCGTCTCGTTCGGAAGCCGCTCGTGCCTCCCGCGCTGCCTTGTACATCTCAATCGTGCGATAGACCTTCTGTTCGAGGGCCTGAAAATCGTCAGAAGGAACCTGCGCCGATACTTCTTCAGCCGTTCTTACAACCATGATTGCACTTCTTCCCCAGAAAGATTTCGATCTTCAGCGCAGTATACCGCACAACCCTGTGGATGGATCAGATGTCTGGAGCTACATTGCTCGCGTGGGCACAGCCGCCCTCGGCTGTCCGGCCGAGCGAAGCTAGGCTAGGACCGGCGCAACTTCCTCAACCGCCGCCCCGCCTCATCCAGCGTCGCATCCCGCTTGCAGAACGCAAATCTCACCTGCCGCGCCCCGTCCCGCGGATCATTGTAAAAACTCGATCCCGGAACCGCCGCCACCCCGATCTCTTTCACCAGATACTTCGTGAACGCCACATCGTCCGCGAATCCAAACGCGCTGATGTCCGTCATCACATAGTACGCCCCACGTGGCGGGAAGCACCGGAATCCCGCCTCTGTTAGCGCAGGGATGAGACGATCCCGTCGCGCACAATATCCTTTGGCCAGGTTTTCATAATAGACACGCGCCAGCCCCAGAGCCGCCGCGCCCGCTTCCTGCAGAGGAGCCGGAGCGCCGACGGTAAGAAAATCATGAACTTTGCGAATCGCATTGGTAATCGCAGGCGGGCCCACTGCCCAACCTACGCGCCATCCGGTGACGCTGTAGCTCTTCGACAACCCATTGATCGTCACCGTCCGCTCACCCATACCTTCCAGGCTCGCCATCGAAATATGTTGTGTGCCGTCGTAGAGAATGTGTTCGTAAATTTCGTCCGCGATGGCGAGGACGTTGAACTCTACACACAAATTGCGAATTAGTTCCAGCTCGGTACGCGTGAATACTTTGCCCGTGGGGTTATTGGGTGTATTCAGAATGATCGCTTTGGTTTGACCATGGAACGCCGCGCGTAACTCGCGCTCATCGAATGTCCATTCGCCATCGGTGGTGGTTGGCGGACGCAGCTTCACGAACACCGGTTTCGCCCCGGACAGTACCGAGTCAGGCCCGTAATTCTCGTAAAACGGCTCGAAGATCACCACTTCGTCGCCCTTGTTGCAAACCGCCAGCAGCGTCGAAATCATCGCCTCAGTCGAGCCGCAACACACCGTGATCTGCGTTTCCGGATCAACCGTAATCCCCTGCCATTCCCGCATCTGCCGCGCAATCGCATTCCGCAGACTCTTCGCGCCCCAGGTAATCGCATACTGGTTCACATCCGCGGTTATCGCCTCTTGCGCCGCTCGCTTGATCTCCGCCGGAGCGGGAAAATCCGGAAAGCCCTGCGCCAGGTTCACCGCCCCATGCAGCATGGCCTGCCGCGTCATCTCGCGAATGACGGACTCGGTAAAGTGTTCAACTTTGTCGCTAAGAAAATGCTTAGATTGGATGACAACATCAGCCATAATCCGCTCAGACTAGCACAGGAAGGGCAGGGCTTCACCAGCCAAGAATCACGTGGGGACAGCCGCCTCCGGCTGTACGGCTGAGCAAAGCTCGGCTAGCCTTCGTTTGTCGGAGTCCAAGCCCCAATTATGAGGCCCGCAAAATCCCGCCCAAGCCTTCAAGCGCTTTGACGATTTGCTCCGACCATCGCGTCACCTCATCCTCGCGCAACGTTCGCTCCCCGGATTGAAATGTCGCTCGAAGCAAGAAAGAATACTTGCCCGCGGGAATAACCCCGCCGCGGAAAATCTCGACCGGAACGAAGCTTCGCAGCTCGCTCAAACCCAATCCCTCCACCGCCTTCTCAATCCGTTCAAAGATCAGGGAATCGTCGAAGACAAAGGAGAAGTCGCGCTCCACCGCCGGATAGCGAGGCAAGGCCTCATATCTCACTGAACGCAGCCCGCGCCTGAACAGCCGATCCAAATAAAGCTCGCCGACAAAAATGTCCTGCTTGAGTTTGCGCCCTGCCGCGATCTCAGGATGGATCTGTCCGAACTGAGCCACGACCTCGCCATCCATTACGGCGGACGCGGAACGCCCAGGATAGTAATACTCCGCGGCATCCGCTTTGTACTCAAGCCCAACATGGTGGAAGGCGGCCAACAAAGTTTCAACATCACCCTTGAGATCAAAGAATGACAGAGCCCGCGCCGCCTGATGAACGCTCGCATTCAAAGCGCTACCCGTCGCGCCCATACAGATGCGCTTGAATTCCGCCGTCTTATCTCCCGCCGCCTCGAAGACATTCCCGGCCTCGAACAAGCGAACATTGTTGCTGCCCCGGTTCAGGTTGTAGGCGAGCATATCCAGCATTCCTGGGACCATCGAGGTGCGCATCACCGAGGCTTCCTCGCTCAGCGGGTTCGCCAGTTCAATCACCCTCACCGACGAAAATTGTTCCGCATCCTGGTGCGAGATAAACGTCAGCGAAATCGCTTCGTCGTAACCCAGCGCCAGCAGGGAAGTCCGCAGTTTCTTTTCCTTCTCCGCATCCGGTAGTTCGACGACCGAGCCAACATATGCCGGCAACGTATTGGCAAACTTGTCGTACCCATGCAATCGCGCGATTTCTTCGATCACATCAATCTCGCGTTCCACATCCAGCCGCCAGCTCGGAACCTGCACCGTGAACTCAAGGTCTTCCCCGGGCTCCGGAATCAATTCGAAACCCAGCCTCCGCAGGATACGCAAAATCTCGGCAGCCTCGAGATTCTCCCCGAGGATGCGCCGCACCTCGGAAAGGCGCAACGCCAATGGAGCCTGGTCGAGTCGCCGCGCGGCCACATCAACCCGCCCACCAACCAGTTCACCGCCACCCGACTGCAAAATCAGTTCGGCCACTCGATCACAGGAAAGAACGGTGGACTCATAATCCGCGCCACGCTCAAAGCGATGGGACGCATCCGTGTGCAGCCCATGCCGCCGGGACATTTTGCGAACGGTCACGGGATCCCACCACGCCGATTCAATCAGGATGTTGCGCGTCTTCTCGGTAATCATGGTGTCGAAGCCGCCCATCGTTCCCGCTAATCCGACTGGCCTCTTGGCATCAGCCACGACGAGATCCTCGGAAGTCAGCTTGCGCTCGATACCATCGAGTGTCTTGAGCGTTTCGCCGTCCCGTGCCCGCCGCACCACGATCTTCCCACCTTCGAGCAAATCCAGATCGAATACATGTGTTGGCTTGCCCATCTCCCACAACGTGTAGTTGGTCGCATCCACTGCATTGTTGATAGGCCGCTGATCCAGCAGCGCCAGCCGACGCGCGATCTTGTCAGGCGAGGGCTTGATGGTCACATTTCGAAGCGCACGTCCCGTGAACCGCGCACATCCCTGCTCATCCTGAATGTCGATGGAAAACTCCGCCACCGATCGAGGCCGGGCGTCCCCGCCCGGCAAGATAGGCTCAATCGCCCTCAACGGAAGGTCGTAAATCGCCGAACACTCCCGCGCCACCCCGTAATGATTCATAGCGTCAGGACGATTGGTGGTGATGTCCATCTCGAAGATCGCATCATCACCCTCGCCGCTAACTGACTCGACCGCGATCCCAGCTAGCGTCAAATCGTCAGCAAGCTGATGGTAGTTGACGTTTAGGTCAACGAAATCGTGCAGCCATTGAGGAGAAATCTTCATCGTTAGTTCGTGTGGCGCGGACACTCTTGTCCGCGAAAGTTGTGTCTCCCTTTGTGTACCTTCGTATCCTTCGTGGTTGAAGCTCTTGACTGTGCCCTACCCAAACTGCTCTAGGAACCTCACATCCCCATTGAAAAACAGCTGAATATCGTCCACGCCGTATTTCAAAATCGCAATGCGCTCGACACCCATGCCGAAGGCAAAGCCGCTAACTTTTCTCGGATCGTAATCGACGAATCCATAAACGTTCGGATCCACCATGCCGCAGCCTAGCAACTCAATCCAGCCGCTCGCTTTGCAGTTCCGGCAAGGGCCGCCATCGCGATATCCCCGGCCTCCACAAAAAATGCAGCTGATCTGCACATCTGCGCTGGGCTCGGTGAAAGGGAAGAACGATGGATAAAACCGCGTCTTCACACTCGATCCAAACAGCGCCTTCATGGCATGATCGAGCGTTCCCTTCAAATCGCAAAACGTGATGTTCGTATCCACTGCCAACCCTTCGACCTGGTGAAAGATCGGAGAGTGCGTAGCGTCCAGCGCATCGTTGCGATGCACTTTCCCCGGACAAACCACCCGCACCGGAGGCTTCATCTTTTCCATAGAACGAATCTGCACCGGCGAAGTATGGGTGCGCAGCAGTAACCGCTCCCGCAGAGGCTTCGATTCCTGATTGGCAATGAACAGCGTATCCTGCGTATCCCTCGCCGGGTGGTTGGGAGGAAAATTCAGTGCCTCGAAGTTGTAATAATCCGTCTCAATCTCGGGTCCTTCCTCGACCGAATACCCAAGATTGCGAAACACCCCAACAATCTCATTCATGGTCTTGATGACTGGATGCTCGGCCCCCAGCGGACGCTGAATGCCGGGAAGGGTGATGTCGAGGTGCTCGCCGGGGGACTCCACTCCCGCGCGAGGCCGAAAAGCGGAGTCTCGAGTCTTCGCGCGCCCGACAGGCCGACCTTTCGAGTGGGATCCGCTCAGGATACGATCGGAGGTCGCATCCACGGTCTGCTCGACTTTGGCCTTGAGCTCATTGACGCACTGTCCGGCGTCGCGCTTTGCATCTTTCGGCGCAGCTTTGAGCCATGCTTCATTGATTTGAGTCAGGATACCGTTCGCGCGTGCCATCCATCGGTCACGAAACATCTTCCACTCGGCCTCGCTGTCGACCGCTTTGGACTCCACTTCAACCGCAGACAGGAGTTCCTCCGCGGCTTTCCGCAGAGGCGCTGGCGAGAAATCCTTCAGCTTAGGAACGGCATACGCCGATTTTTTCTTCGGACTCATAATCAACACCTTGTCCCCGACTGCCGCCCGAGGCGCGTTAGCGGTGAGGGCAAAAGAGGGATCGTTTCTTCAAGCCACCGGCGAACAGCAGATTCCTCGCGGGCTACGCCCGCTCGGAATGACAATTCTGAATTGGCTAAGTGCTGAGTGCCAAGTGCTGAGTGCTGAAAGCGACTACGCCGCCCCGCCGATAGCGCTGCGAGCCTGCTCGGCGAGGCTCTTAAAGGCTGCCGCATCCTTCACGGCCAGGTCTGCCAGAATCTTGCGATCCAGTTCCACGCCGGCCTTCTTGAGGCCGTGGATGAACTGGTTGTAGCTCATCCCGTTCAGTTTGGCGGCGGCGCCGATGCGCACGATCCACAGCGACCGGAATTGCCGCTTTCGCTGTTTGCGTCCGCTGTAGGCGAACTTCAGGCCGCGCTCGACGGCTTCTTTGGCCGACCGGTACAGTTTGGATTTTGTGAGGAAATAACCGCTGGCGCGGTCTAATATCTTTTTGCGTTTGGCGCGCCGTTTGGTTCCACGTTTTACACGAGGCATTGTCTTGCTCCTTTTTTATTTCAATTTACGGCGGCTGGAGGTAGGAGACTGAAGCAGTCCTTATCACCTCTTCACACGCCGGGAGCCGCGGAATCACTGGGATTCGCAGCCCACAAAACGCGGGCGAGGGCGCCCGCGCCACACAAACTTACTCTAGTACGGAATCATCCGCTTGATTTTCGGGGTATCCGCATCGCTGACCAGAATTGACTGGCCCAGCTTCTTTTTGCGCTTGTGAGACTTCGAGGTCAGCATGTGGCGCAAATGCGAATGCCCCCGCTTTACCTTTCCGGTGGCAGTTTTCTTGAAGCGCTTGGCTGCGCCTTTATGTGTTTTCAACTTTGGCATAAGTCCTCAAGATCAGCAATTAGCATCTAGCACTCAGCAATTAGCTAGGGCTCTCGCAACTACCTTTATCGGCTAAATGCTAGTGCCAAATGCTAATTGCTTGTTTTCTACGCCTGTCCCGCGCTCTTCTGGGCCGGCGGCGCTGCGTGCGGCTTTTGTCCCGTATCTTTCTTTGGCGCCAGGATCGCGTGCAGTGTGTTGCCTTCCTGACGGGGGCGGAATTCTACGATGCTTTGGCCCTCTACGTCTTTAATCAGGCGTTCGAGGATCTGGCGGCCCAGGTTGGTGCGGGTCATTTCGCGGCCGCGAAAGAAAATCGTTGCCTTGACCTTGTCGCCTTCGTCCAGGAAGCGCAGCACGTGATTCTTCTTCGTCTCGTAGTCGTGGTCGTCCACATTGATGCGGAACTTGACTTCTTTGACCGTGATCGTCTTCTGGTGCTTCTTGGCCTCGCGTTCTTTTTTCTCCTGCTGGTAGAGAAATTTCCCGTAGTCCATGATGCGGCACACAGGAGGGACTGCGGTGGGCGAAATCTCAACCAGGTCAAGGTTCTTTTCGCGGGCCATCTTGAGCGCTTCGTACGGGGGCATCACACCGATCTGTTCGCCTTCGTCCCCAATCACCCGGATTTCACGCGCTCGAATGCGGTCGTTCGTGCGGATAAAGCGTTTATCGATACCATCCTCCGTCGGCTACAGCAGCAATCAAGATGGAGAATTATAACATGCCAAATTGTGAACAACGCCTGTGAAGTCGTGCCTGACCCGAATCCTGCCGAGGTTCGCTCGGCCGCCCGGACGAGGCGTCCGAGCCTACGTGCCTATGTGCACATCGTGTGGCGATTTTTCTTCTTAGCAGCTCAGAGCACAATCGTCGCAAAACACCGATAGAGAGGTCCCTCGCGCTGCAGTAGGTCAACTGGTAGTTTGACAAACTTCCCTGCCTTCCTACCAGATCTGCACCCGGTCGGGCGGGGCGAGGTAAAGCTTCTCTCCGGGTTGGACATTGAACGCGGGGTACCAGGCATCGACGTTGCGGACCATGTCCGCGCGGTATTCGCCGGGGGAGTGCGGATCGGTCATCACCTGCTGGCGCAGCGCGGCTTCACGCGATTTCGATCCCCAGTTCTGTCCGAAGGCGATGAAGAACTGCTGGTCGCCGGAGAAGCCGTCCTGCACGGGGGCAGGCTTGCCAGCGAGCGATGTCCTGTAGCCATCGTAGGCGGCAGAGATACCAGCGACGTCGGCAATGTTTTCCCCGAGCGTCTGCTTGCCGTTTATGGAAAGATCGGGAAAGGGTTTGTAGGTGTCGTACTGCGCGGCTAGTCTTGCTGTGGCCGCTTTGAAATGCGCGAGGTCGGCGGGCGTCCACCAATTGCGGACTCGGCCTTTGGAGTCGAAGGCACTGCCTTCGGTGTCAAAGGTATGGCTGATCTCGTGACCGATGACCGAGCCGATGGCGCCATAGTTCACTGCGGCGGGAGCCTGTGGGTCGAAGAACGGCGGTTGCAGGATTGCGGCGGGAAAGCTGAGCGCGTTTTGTAACGGCAGGTTGACTGCATTGACGGTCTGAGGCATCCATGGACCACTCTTTGCGATCAACTGTATGACCGAGACGGGTGACATCGCGATGGTAAGTCGAACAGGCTGCCGCGCCAGAGGTTGCCGAAAATGTCATCCGCCTTGACTTCGTAGCCGGAGTAGTCGCGCCAGGTCTCCGGATATCCAATTCCGACATAAAGGGTGGTGAGCTTGGCCTGGGCTTCCGCCTTGGTCGCAGGATCCATCCAGGAAAGAGCCTCAATTCGCTTCCGGAAGGCGGCGATGATGTTCGCAACCATGGCTTCTGCCTGAGCCTTGGCTTCAGGCGAGAAGTAGCGCTGGGCGTAGATTTGCCCGACGGCGTCTCCGAGCAGAACGTCGACTACTGCAACCCCACGCTGCCAGCGCGGACGCTGTTGCGGCGCGCCGGAAAGTATCTTGCCGAAAAATGCGAAGCGCTCATCGGCGAACGCCTTGGGCAAGATTCCGGCGTAGGCGTCAATCAGGTGGAACGCTAACCAGTCTTTCCACGTCTCGAGAGCGGCGGAAGCGACGAGAGCCGATTCTCCGGTGAAGGCGGTGGGCTGCCAGACGATGAAGCTGGCTTCGCTTGCCGAGGCCGGCGCCGCGAAAGTATTCTGCCCAGTCGAGGCCGGGGGCCTTGGCGGCAAAGTCGGCTTGCTTCCACGGGTTGTTGGCTTTCTGGATGTCTTCGTTTTCAGCCAGGCTCAGATGCTTTTCTGCGATGGCATGTTCCAGTTCGATGATGTGCTGGGCGCGGGCGTCGGTGTCCGTGAATCCCGCAAGCTTGAGCATGGCCGAGACGTGGGCCTGATACTTAGTGCGGATGTCGCGCATGCGGTCGCCGTCGCGCGAGGTAGTACTCGCGGTCGGGCAGTTGCAGGCCGCCTTGCATTAGATAGGCGGCATAGTGCTCAGAGTCGTTAAAGCCGGGCGCGACCCATAGTCCGAAAAGATTTGCGGTGTGGAAGTTGGCGTTGTTGAGCGCGTCTACGTCGGCTCGAAGGCTTTCGCCCAGGGCTCGGGCCAACTCGTGCTTGTCGTGGATGGCGGCAATGGCTTCAAGGTGTGGACGAAGCGGGTCAAGGCCTTTCGCTTCGATGGCAGCCTCGTTCATGTATGAAGTGTAGAGGTCGGCAATTTTGCGGGTGTTGGAACCTGCAGCCGCATTTGCCTTGACTGCTTCTTCAATCAGGCCGGCGGTACGTTTGTTGCTCAGGTCGTCCAGAGTGCTGAAGACGCCAATACGGCTGCGGTCGGGTGGAATTTCGGTGCGCTTGATCCATCCGCCGTTGGCGTAGTCGTAAAAATCGTCACCCGGCTTGACCGAGAGGTCCATGTTACCGACGGCGATGCCGTGGGCGTCTGACTTCGGCGCATCCTGCGCGTGGGTGGCAAGGGAGGCGAGGACGAAAACGGTGCAGGCTGCGGCACAAGCGACGGCCCGGTATAGGAAAGGAATGAGTCTCATAAGGTTGCGCTCCAAGGCAGCTGCGGCGCAGCGCAGCCAACAGGATTAAACGGCGGCCAATTAAACAGAGTAGCACGGCCGCCAGGTTTATCGGCGGACACGCCACGCCGAATTGGTAAGGGGCGGCCCGGACTTCGGATGTTTTTAGAGGGCAATGGGTGGGGCACGCCGGGCAGATCCCTCTAGTGCAAACTCCCGGTCGTTTCCGATTGAGACTGGTGTCGTACGTCCAAACGAGCGACCTTTTCTTCTCGGCGAGCCTTTCAGAGCCCTTCGTGATCTTTCCTGGCGAACAAACACGAGACAAGATGAGATGTTCATCAGTGGACTGCAACGTCCATCCAGTCCGTGCCGGAAACAGTTTCTATAGGCGTGGATGGTGAATTCTACGCTACTGGCAACGACGGACGATTTCCATGAAGTGTCGGATCATCGCGGTGCTGGGCACGAGGCCGGAAGCAATCAAGCTGGCACTTGTGATTCACGCTTTGCGCCAGCGCTCGCAAGAATTTGAGACTGCGGTGGTTCATACCGGTCAGCATCGCACGATGCTCGACCATGCCTTGCAATTTTTCAAGATCAAGCCTGACTTTGATTTGGACGTAATGCGACCCAATCAGACGCTCAACTCCCTGACCGCACGCGTGCTGGATACGGTAGAGAACGCGTGCCATCGCTACGAGCCCAATATGGTGCTAATCCAGGGCGACACGACGACAGCGTTTGCCTCCGCGCTGGCGGCCTACTACTGCAAGATTGCCGTGGGGCATATCGAAGCGGGCCTGCGCAGTCACGACATTTACAATCCGTTCCCGGAAGAAGCCAATCGGCAGTTGGCTTCGGTGCTGACCGAGATTCACTTTGCGCCCACTGCTTTGGCGCGGGACAACCTGTTAGCCGAGGGCGTGTCCGCTGACAAAATCGTGGTTACGGGCAACACCGTGATCGATACCCTGCGAGCTCTCAGCATCCTGCCGCATTCCTGGGAAAACACTCCCCTCGCTGGTATTCCGGACGACAATTCGCGCCTGGTGCTGGTTACTTCTCACCGGCGGGAATCCTGGGGCGCCGACCAGGAACATATGTGCATGGCGCTGAAAGATCTGGTCCAGCAGCATCCTGACATTCGTATCGTTTATCCCGTGCACATGAATCCCAACGTGCGCAGCACGGTGATAGCGTTGCTCCAAAACACGGACAGGATCCACTTGACGGAGCCGCTCGACTACATCACTTTCGTCAGCCTGCTGCGGCGTTGCTTTCTGGTGCTGACCGATTCCGGCGGCATTCAGGAGGAGGCTCCGACCTTCGGCAAGCCGGTGCTGGTGCTGCGCAAGCTCACGGAACGTCCGGAAGCCTCACAGTTTGGCATGGCCAAAATCATCGGCATGTCGCGCGAGGGCATCGTCACCGAGACCAACCGCCTGCTCAACGATGCAGAAGCATATCAGGACATGTCCGAGGGCGAAAATCCCTACGGCGACGGTCACAGTTCGGAGCGGATCGTGGAGGCCGTCGCCCGCTGGCATCGGAAGAAGACTCCATTGTTGGAGGCCGACAAGCAATTCAAGCTGCCGCCCAGGCCACAACCTCGTCGGCGGAAGAGCGATGCCGAGGAGAGTGCCCGCAAGGCCGCGGCGGGGAAAGAGTGACCACGCAGAACCTGCGTCTGGGTTGTGGTTGCGCGCCATGACTCTACGTTCTCTACACAATTGTCTTCGTCATCTGCGTCTATACCGCGCGCCACTACTGGTTCACGCTGAACCGCCTCTTCGGCTTCCAGCGGCATCCCTACATTGACATTGACACCGCCGACTGGCCGCCCGTTACCGTGCTCGTAGCTGCTCACAACGAGGAGAAAGTCATCGCCAATATTCTCGATGCCTTGATGAAGGTGAAGTACCCCGAAGCCAAAATGCTGGTGATTCCGGTGAACGACCGTTCCACCGACCGCACCCGAGAGATCATCGACGAGTTTGTGACGGACTTTCCCGGACGCATTCGGCCGTTCCATCGCGGTTGGGGGCAAGAGCGGCAAAGCAGCGGCACTGAAAGATGCCATGGAACTCGTGACCACCGAAGTCATCCTGATTTTCGATGCGGATTACATTCCCGGTGCGGGGCTGATAAAGCAACTCATGGCACCATTCTTTGATCCGGAAGTCGGGGGAGTCATGGGCCGCGTGGTGCCGATGAATGCCGGAACGAATCTGCTCACACGCCTGCTGGATCTGGAACGGTCCGGCGGCTACCAGGTCGATCAGCAGGCCCGCATGAACCTCCGCCTCGTGCCCCAGCATGGCGGCACGGTGGCGGGAGTTCGGCTAAGTGCTTTGCGGGAAATGGGCGGATGGAACGACAACTCGCTGACCGAGGACACCGACCTGACCTATCCGCCTCTTGCTGAACGGCTGGAAAACCGTGTACCAGAATCGGTCGGAATGTTACGAGGAAGTCCCAGAAATCTGGCCGGTTCGCATCAAGCAGATCATGCGCTGGGCCAAGGGCCACAACCAGGCCATGATGACCTACGGCCTGCGCCTGTTACTGGGCAAGCATCGGGCCAGCCTTGCGGGAACGGATTGATGGGACGCTGCTGCTGGGAGTGTACATCATGGCGCCGGTCACACTGCTCGGCTGGGCGCTGGCGCTGGGTGTGTTCTACCAGGGCGTAGCTCCACTGCATGGCGTCATTGCCCTGCTCTCCTGACCGCCTATGCCGCTCATCGGCAATCTTGCCGCTTTCTTCGAAATTGCCGCGGCCGTCCGCCTGGATGGGACGCGCAAACGGATCTGCCTGTTGCCGTTCCTGATTCTGGGGTTTGCGGTGAGCATCTTTTCCGTCTCTCGGGCCGCGGTTTCGCAGATAAGGATTTTGCTGACCGGAGCCGAGTTCCACTGGGACAAAACCGAGCGCTTTCGGAAGGTCTTATGAATCCCCATCTGGCTGTGGCCGCTCTGGTCGTGGTCGTCGGCCTGATGTTCATGCTGCCTCTGGTGCCAGCTTGGGTGGAATTGCGCCGCAAGTCGGACGCATCGCCGCTCAACGTGGTTCAGCAACATGCCGGAGAAATCCGCCATTTCGCCAATAGTTTTCGGAGCTACATCAAGGGACTCGAACCCACCATGCAGCGCTGCGTCGCCGCTGGGACCGCGGCTACCGGCACGATGCCGGACGGCGAGGAATACATTGTGCTGGGCCGGGTCGACGAAGCGCTGGTGCTTGCGCTACAGCAGCGAAATGCAACTCACCTGGTGATGGGGGCCGACGTTGACCTCTTCTTGCCTGCTGAAACTAGATTTTCGAAAGACATCTACGCTGGCGGCGAATTCATTGGTGGGGTGAAGAACAACTACCGGGCGATCCTCGGAGAAAAAAATGTTCACCTGGGCGCTTCCAGTCGAGTGCTGCGTTGGGTCCATGCGGTAGGGGAGTTCGCTGCCGATCGCGGCTGCAGACTCTTCGGGCGCGTCTCCTCCGACACCTTTATTCGTCTGCAGGCCGAGTGCAGTTTCCTGAGGATGAATGCTCCCCGCATTGAAATCGGATGCGCGGCCATTCGCGCAGGTGCAACCCGGCCAAACCCGAGTACTCCGGCAAGATCAGGGTCGGCGACGGCTGAGCGTTTCTTGCACGACGGCGACTTCGAGATTCGGGCAGGCGAGGTCATCAGCCAAAATATCGTAATTCGAGGCAATCTGCACATTCGTTCCGGGGCGCGAATTTGCGGCAGCGTGAAAAGCGTTAAAGACATTGTGCTCGAGGATGGCGTCTCGGTGGAAGGAAGCTTGATCAGCGCCGGAAAAATGCGTATTGGTCCGCACTGCGCAATTCACGGACCGGTGATTGCCGAACGCAAACTGGAAATCGCAACTGGAGTTCGATGCGGCACCCTGGAAAAGCCGACCACAGTCAGCGCGCCACACATTGAGGTTGAGGAAGGCGTAGTGGTGTTTGGCACGTTGTGGGCCCGTGAACATGGTCAAGTGGTCGCGCAGCAATGAGTAGCCGCCGAACCGTCCTCGCAACCAGCAGCGTCATTCTTGTCGCCCTGATCGCGTGGTCCTGGGCCACGCACGACCGATTTCGATCAACCGCCGACCGTCTGCTCTTGCTCGTGCCCGACGGCATCAGTTTTTCCAATCCCAAAGTGACCATGTGGCTTGACGCAGGAAGCGAAGAAGGACTGCATGTGATCCCGATTCATGACTCCGCATTCCTCCGACCATTTTGGGGAGAGTCTAATTGTGCGGGAGTGATCTTGCCCGATTCCATCCACCAGCAGGCGAGTGATCTCTTCATCGCGACTATGCATCGTTTTGTGGCCGAAGGCGGAAAACTTATGTTGGTCTACGATGCCGGCACGTTGTCGCTGAATGGCACGTATGCCCCCGGCCATTCCCGGCTGTCAGACCTGGCGGGAGTGAATTATGCGCGCTACGACGAACTTGGCGACAACACGATTCAATGGAGCAAGATCACCAGCACCAATGCAATCGTCAGCCAACTCGAGATACCACCCGGAAAGTACTATCCATTTCACACGGAGAGCAATGTCTCCGCTCCGAAGGATGGCTCACCCATCCCCCACAACGGAACTTTCGAGGTCGAGCTCAGGCGCTACAAGTATGGCGATCTGCAGTATCCCAGCTTCGTAACCTCGGGCAACTACGCTGGCGAGGTTCTATTTCACTCCAGCAATGGACTTGTAGCCGGTCAACAGTCCTATCGGAAAGGTACTGTGCTGTTTGTGAACCTGCCTCTCGGATATCTGAAAGGCAGCACCGACGGATTACTGCTGCACGTCTTTCTGAAGTACTTCGCGAGCCATGTGCTGTCCTTACCCTATTTGATGCCGGTCCCGGACGGAGTTGGTGGGCTGGTCCTGAACTGGCATGTTGATTCCAACGCTGCCATCAAGCCGCTCCAGCAGATGAGTTCGTGGACATTGCTGCAGCAGGGACCGTATTCGATTCACATCACCGCCGGCCCCGATGCCGGGAAAGCGGGGGACAGAAAGGGCTTTAATGTTGACCACAATCCCGTCAGCCAGGACTTGATCCGCACCTACATGGGCCTCGGTTATGAAATCGGCAGCCACGGCGGCTGGATTCACGACTACTTTTCTGCCCACGTCGAAACCGATAATCCGAAAGACTTGGAACAGCTCCTCGCCCTAAACAAAGATTCGCTGGAGCGGGTTACTGGGAAACCGGTCGTCGAATATTCCGCTCCGAACGGCAATCAGCCCCCCTGGGTCACACACTGGCTGGAGGCTCACGGCTTTGTCGCCTACTACTTCACGGGCGATACCGGGATGGGGCCTACACAGGGTTATCGCAACGGCGAACGCGAAGCTCGCAGCGTCTGGGCCTTTCCAATCTCGCATCTGGACCGTGCGGCCGGTTTCGAAGAAATGAGTACGGAAGGGTACTCCGACTCCGAAATCGATCACTGGCTTGCGGCAATCACGGACTTTACGACGGATCACCAGTCGGTGAGGCTCGTCTACTTCCATCCTCCTGGAATTCTGCAATACCACGACCTGGTTGATCGATGGCTGGAACAAACAGGGCGTTTGAAAGCCGATGGAAGATTTCGTTGGTACACCATGACTGAGCTTGCCAACTTCCTGAATTCGCGCAAACAGGTGACATGGAAAGTGTCGGACACCCGCGGTCTGATCACTGTTGAAGCCGTTCATCCCCAGACTCTGGCTCATGAGACCTGGAGATTTTCGGCCAGCAGGTTTGCCCAGCCAAAGATCATCGAGGGTTCCGCCAAAGTACTTCGAGATAACGACGCGTGGATCGTCATTGCGGGAGAGGGGAAAGACCTGCGATTCGAGACCGACAGCTTGACTAAATGACGATCGCTCAACAACCATGTCGTCGATTCGTGGCAGGGCTCCTGCTCTTGATCTTTACCATTTTGTCGCGCTCACGGGCCCAGGAGAGTGTTGTTTCAGTCGACCCAGCATCGGCTAACATTGCGCAACATTCTCCCCAGCAGGCCGGAGCTGATGTTCCGCCGCAACCGGGACCCAGGCAGTTGACCAACTATGTTGAAGCGGGTGGCGACTATTTGACGCTGACCAACGGCTTCGGCTATTGGGCAGGTGGATACGCTCGCGGCGTGGTCACGCAGAAAAACAACATCTGGAATGCGGAGGTCAATGGCCAGCACGAATTCGGCGACGCTGGCGTTTACCTGGCTGCCGGAGATACCTATAACTTCAATCCTGACTGGTACGGTTCGCTGACGGCCGGTTCCAGTGTCGGCGGCTTTTTCTGGCCGCGCTTTCGGGGCGATGCATTCATCAACAAGAAGTGGATGGATCGCAAGCAATTGATCTCCACTATCGGTTTCGGTTACTACGCCGCGAAGGATGTCCACCGCGATCACAGTTTCTTCCTTGGCAGCACTTACTACTTCTCGAAGCCTTGGATTCTTGAAGAGGGAATTCGCTTCAATGTCAGCAATCCGGGATCGGTTTTCTCGCCGGCTGGTTTTGCAGCCGTGAGCCAAGGACGAAACCAGCAGCACTACCTTACACTCCGTGCTGGTTTTGGCGTGGAGGCGTATCAACTCGTTGGGCCCACCGTGACCCTCAGCGATTTCGAGAGTCAGACTTTAACCATTACCTGGCGGCAGTGGGTGGGCACCAATTGGGGCGTGAACCTGGTTGGGGATTACTACCACAGCCCCTTCTACCTGAGAGGCGGAGCCAGCCTTGGATTTTTCCGGGAGTTTTGAGCGCCGCGAGAGATCTGCCGAGGAACCGGACGTCTCGACATTGGCGGATCCTGTCCGTACCCGCGGACATCGTGGCGGTGTCATCCCCATGCACCGGGCGCTTGCTCACTTCCGCCTCAGTCCCATGAATCTCGTGATCGCAATCTTTCTTTTTGTATTCTTTCTGTCCGTCTGGTTAGCGATGCTGCCGTGGGTTTGCGATGTCTGGAAGGGTATTTTCGCATTCGGAATTCGCCTCTTACCTTTGCGCGCCGAGCTTGGCCTGGCGGAACATCATCTGACGCCTTGGATTCGCTTCGATATTCCCTACCTTCGCATGGAGTCTGTGCTGCCAAGCGCTCAGGCCTGGTGGTTAACTTGTGCCGCCACCCTGGTACTGTTTGCGACCAGTTTTCTTCTGCCCAACAAGCTGATTCCTGTCATCTATCTCCTGCGTGGAATCTTGCTGGTACCTGTGACCGCCCTGTTATATTTTGCGCTTCTGCCGGCGCGTTTTCCTCACACCCCGGACAGCTACATGGAAGGACTGGTCACAGCAGGAATAGCATTGATCTCTACCGTTCCCCTGTTATTCGGATTGACTTATTACATCTTCGACTTTGGCTTGCTGAAGAAGGCCTTCCTGACCGCCATCACCATGACTCACCTGGCGTTGTTCCTGCCCCTGCAGGTTCTTCTGCAAGCCCTCTTTCTGCAAAAAACGGTTCTGTTCATGCCAGTCCTCTACATCATCTTCGGCATGCCGGTAAACATTCTGATCATTATCGCCTTCTACTCCTGGGGCATGACTTGGTTCTTCCGGCCAGCCACGGAAATTTGATAACGCTGACACTCGCCGTTTTCGCGATCATACCTTGCCCGCGCTGGACGAAGTGGGAGGAGCGCTCTGAGCGCTCCTCGCACTCGGTCATGCTTTCGTGCCTGCCACTATCTTTTGAGCCTTCAAGCGAATGAAGGCATAATTCAACTGCGGGAGCGAGTTGAATCCGGCAGCCTGGCTGCAATACTCCTGTGCCTTCGCGCTGTCTCCCTTCCCTAGGTACGCCTGGTATAAGCGATAAAGGTTACGAGGATTTTGATCGTTGGCTTGTTGAAGTTCTGCGATAGCTGTGGCGTAATCCTTTTCAGCGAGTGCAATTCTCCCCGCCAGTTCGTGGCCCTGCTTTATCTGCAAGTCATTCTTGGATGCCTCGGCACCCTTGCGGAACTCTTCCGCATGTCCTTTTGCTGCGCTGTAGTCTTTCTTCCCGATTGCCAATCCAGCTTCGTTGAAGTGGTGCAGCAGGGCCGCGTTGTCCTTGATCTCCTGCGAGAGACTCGAGCTTTGGATCATCTGAAGAGAACGCTCGAACTCCTGCGCCGCGGCGTCATATTTCAACATCTCAGCCAGAATGTTGCCCTTGGCCTGCAGGTCCGCCGCCATGGCCGCCACATCGTTTTTCTTTTCTGCCACGGCATATTCTTTGTCCATTTGTTGCAGCGCTTTGTCCAGCTTACCGCTATCCGCGGCAACTACCGCCATACCGAAGAACGCCGTCCGCAATTCCCCGTCATTGCGCGCCTGATCAGCCAATTTCTGCAGCTCGGCTTGCGCTTCTTCCGGCTTGCCCGAATACATCAGATCAGCGGCAATCCCGAAGTGCGACGGCACGAAGTGGGGATCGACCGAGAGAGCCTTGTGATACTGTGCGATCGAATCGTCGAATCTTCCCATCTTGAGCAATAACTCCGCATAAGAGTCGTAGGGGTTAGGATCGTTGGGAATCAACTCGATGTACTTCTGGAAAGCCTGCTCGGCATTCGCGTAGTCACCCTGTTGCCGGTAGGCGTACCCGAGAATATTGTAGGCAGGCGAGAAGTTGGGAGCCAGTTGAGTTGCTTTCTTATAGTGCTCGACGGCCTGCATAGTGTCTTGCTGGCCAAAATAATAGTTACCCAGATTGAGCTGCGCCCGTTCGTCGTTCGGGTAGGCAGCAACCAGCTTTTCCCAATAGTCCTTTTGCTTTACAGCATCGCCGTTTGCTCCAGCCTGGTTCGCAAGGATGAAAATCTTTTCTCCCTCCGAAGCCTTGTCCGCCAGACCCACTGCGTTGTTCAGATGGTCAAAGAACTCCTTGGCCGTCGGAGAGTTGTTGGCTCGGGCCATCTCCGCCGAAGCGAACTCCGGATCAAGAGCGATGGCTTTATCGAAATGTTGGAGGGATTCCTGCCCCAGAAGCTTATCGGAGAGGTCCCGCCCCTGCAGAAACTCACTTCTCGCGTCCGCAGACTTGGTGGTGATGGGAATCTTTCCCCCATCGGCTGAAGCTGCGGCGGAACTTACGGCGTTTCCGGACTTGTTGCACCCACTCCAGATTGCAGCGCTCAGCACAAGAATTGCAATCGACACAAAACGCGTACGGTTATCCAATCGCATCGGGTTACCTCCATCGAATGTGTGATGACGCGGGTTCATCGGAGATTCCGATGATCGCTCCGTCCTACCTAGACTTTGCGTCTGTGAGTTTGGATAGCAAGCCACGTGCGTGTGGGTGCAGTTCTTCCGATCGGAACGCTACATAACACGCAACACTTGATTCAGTCGAAACTCGGCTTGGCAACTGATGGTGGGAGGGGTCTTGCTGCCGATTGAGATAGTAGTTGTGGCAAAAAAAAGATTCCCTGTCATGCTCGGAACCGCAATCGGAAAATAACACCGACAGAAAATTATGCAGCCGCGCCGACCGCCTGCAGCGTCCCCGCTTCGACCTGTTCAACCCACACCTTCACCCATTGATTCGGTTCGTGCTGTCCCTGCAGGCGTACCTTCAGATAGTTATCAGTCAGGGCTTCGGTGGAGTTGCCATCGAATACGTTCAACGTGATCGCTTCCACCGTTTTTCCCACAAAAGTCCGCATGAAGGCCAGCTTTTTTCCCGCAGCCAGGTCGCGCAGAATCCGATTGCGTTTACGAGCGATTTGTACCGGGACTTGATCTCGCATGCCCGCTGCCGGTGTCCCCGGACGCGAGGAATACGTGAACACATGCAGGTAAGTGAAAGGCAATGCTTCGATCAGCAGCCGGGTTTCTTCGAAATCGGCTTCGCTTTCCCCGGGAAATCCAACCATCACATCGGCGCCGATGGCTGCGGTAGGCATCGCCGCACGAATTTTGTGGAGCTTCTCGTGATAGTGCCAGGGACGATACTTGCGGTGCATGGCTCGCAGCACGCGGTCGCTGCCTGACTGCAAGGGCACATGGGCATGCTTGGCTATACGCGGAGAGTTGGCCATCATATGAATCAGCTCATCGCTCCAATCCATCGGCTCAACCGAGGAGATGCGCAGCTTCTCCAAATTCGTTTGACCCAGAATCTTCCGAACCACATCTTCGAATCGCAATGGTCGGTCGAGATCGCGCCCCCAGCGGCCCAAGTTAATTCCGGAGATCACCACCTCGCGATAGCCCGAGTTGACCAAAGCGTTCACTTCGCCAAGGATTTGGTTCAGCGGCAACGACCGGCTCTGCCCGCGCACGTAGGGAATCACGCAGAACGAGCAACGGTTGTCACAACCGTCCTGCACCTTCAAGTTGGGACGGGTGCGTTCGTTTTTCGCTCCAGGTCCGTCGGCATCGAAAACTGGTGCCGCCAGCAATTCGGTGTGAGCAAAAATGTCAGAGACGAAAAGCTCGCTCGGAGCTTTTCGCGCCAGGCTCGACAGAGGGACAAAGTCGGGGTGTCCAGTATTTCTGGCGACCTCATTATAGAGGCGGGAAGCGACTACGATTTCCGCCAATTGATGTTTATGCGAATTGCCGATCACACGGCTAACCCCCGGAAGCGATGCAACTTCGTCGGGCGCCCGCTGCGCGTAGCACCCCGTGACGACGATTTGGCAGTGCGGGTTCTCGCGATGAATGCGTCGGATGGCCGCCCGCGCATCCTGATCAGCAGAAGCGGTGACGGTGCACGTGTTCAATATCACGATTTCCGATTTCGCGGGCGCGTCGCTGCGCTCCAGACCGCGCTCCTGGAACTGGCGTACGATAGCAGCACCATCGGCCTGCGTAGCCCGGCATCCAAAGTTTTCGACGTAGAAACTTGTCACAATTCCTCTTGCTCGACGTGCGCCTGGACAAACTCATCCATCATCGCAGTCTATAGTATCCGGCCCGACCGTAATTTTCACTCCTTCATCTCTAGAACCAGTGTGCATAGCTGCCAGAAGAGAAATTGAGATATTCTCAATTAGTTTGAGGAGATCTTCAAAAAGTGAAATTTGCGAAATTGGCATTTGCAGCTCTTGGATTGACAATGCTTTGGCAATCCTCTGTGGTGGCGCAAAATGGAGCGCAACCATCTTCGGCGGCTAGCCCTCAAGTTAAGCCGCCACAAACTGCGACAGAGCCATCGGAACAAGTCACTGGAACAGTTCCGGTGTCCCCGCAGAAAAGTGGCGTTCCGGAGAACCAACCCCCGGAAAACCGATCCACGGACGCCATGCCCCGCAAGTATGTCGAAATGTGGAATACTGGCGATCCCCGTCCGATCGGGACCATGTTTACGTATCCGGCCTTCATAACTTTTCATGGGCAAAAAAGGCTTCTTCAGACTGGGATGCTGGCAAAAGTGATCATGTCGTGGCGCAAGTCGATGCCGGATCTCAATTTCAAAATTGAAGACACGATCGTGCAAGGGGATCGAGTGGCCATGCGGTTGACTTTCAGCGGATCTTACAAGGAGCGTTTGTTTGCGGACACCGCTGCGCCCGACGCTGCACCGAGAAAAATCCAGGCGCTTGAGATGCTCATGTTTTTGATCCGAGACGGCAAGATTGCGGAAATCTGGGACGATTACGACGAACTTACCATGCGATATCAGATGGGTGCGCTTTGGCGTTCGAATGAGGAATTAGGAGCGTGTTCGTGCAAACCGCCTGCCGACTCGACGCTGGTTCCGTCGCCCGCGCCCCAACGTTGACGTGTTTCTTCTTCAAGCCGCGCCCGGCGCGAAATCTGGGATTGATCGAACAGCACGGAATCAAAGCGTAAAGAAAAAAAGGGCACGACCGAACGGTCGCGCCCTGATTTCCGTTGTCAGATTACATCGGTTAGAACGGACGAGGAGGAACCGACCCGATCGACATCACGAAGCCGGTTGGGTTGGCATAGGGTGAACTCTTAGGCTCGGTTAAACTGCAACCAGACGCCGTGGATTTCACATTAACCTGGCCCACACTCGAAGCTCCAGCGCTGCCGGGAAAGCCGAGCTCGCCAACATACACCGCAGTGCCGGTGCCACTTTGCGTGTTTTCAGTGGTAAGGGCACCTGCGTAAAACCAGTTGGTGTTGTAGCCGTTCATGACCGCAGAGATGCAGGACTTGCTCACAGAAACTACGCCAGTGGTCTTGTTGAAGTGAGCGGCTGTTACCTGACCACTCTGGTTGTTGCTGATATAGAGTAGCGTCTCATCCGGGCTGAGGGCGGCGAAGTTAGAATTCAAGCCGCTCGACTGGATAGGACCGTAAACCTTCGTTTTCCCGTTTTTCAAGGTGGCAATTGCACCAACTTCGACGACCGAGCCACTAGTTGAGGTCGGGATATCGCCGAAGATGGCATATTTTCCATCCTTGGTGATGTCGACGCTACCCGGGTAATTTCCGTTGGCCAAACCGGTGGTATTAACGGCTTTGCCGATCGGCTTAGGAACGCCGGCGGAGATATTAAACGACTCGATGGAACCATCGTCATATCCGACTACCATGGTCTTGCCATCTGGAGTGACGCCCATGCCGGTGGGGCCGCCGATGCCGAATGCGCCCGCTCCAGTGCCGTGGGCGGCAATTGACTTGACGAACTTCAGCTTGCAGCCTGCCAGTTCCTGGTAGGTTGCGATAGTACCAGTGCCGTCACCGAACGACTGACCAGCGAAACCTGCATACACATACTTCGCGGTTGAGACGAGAGAAATGCCGCCACCACCACCGAAGTCCTTTGCACTGGCTTTGAAAGGTCCATTGTTTTTCAACGTGGCTTCGTTGATAGCTGAAACGTTGTTGGAAACCGCATTGGAGACATAGACGCAGGGTTGCGACTTGCTGTGGGAAACGTTAATCCGGACATCCGCGAAAAGCCCTCCACCTAGTCCCGTTCCCTTCGTCGATACGGTTTTCTTCAAGGTCAGTTTTCCACCTGCGCCAACCGTGTAGAAAGTGGCAGTGTTGCCGTTGGGATTGTCGTCATTTGTAACCACATACTTGGTTGCCGCAAATGCGCTACCGGCGCAGAGAGCGATCAAGGCCAATGTCGAAATCAACTTCGGGGATACCTTCATTTAGTTCTCCTCTTTTTTTCGCTGATGATTTTTTTCTTTCTGTTTACCCGGCGTGCAAAATACAACGGGAGCGCAACTTACCACGAACGAGACGGACGGTTCAACGAAATTCTTCATTTATTTTCCAAGGGTGTCGTATTAGAAACAAACTTTCCAAAAAACATGAAAGTATTTGCAGCATAAGCGCAAACATCATGCTCTTTGGTTCAGCAATCGCCTGTTCACGCGTGGTTGAGAGGGTCTCCCCTCTAACAGAGCCTCTCCCACGGAGCGAACACCGGGAAGAACTCACGCACGTTTGGTGATTCGATAAGAGTCCGTGTACTCCATCAGTGCGAGTGGCGATAGCACGCCATTCATCTCCTCCGACGCAGTTTCCGAAATGCTTCGAGGGTCTTTAGCGCACATATTTGCCTTTGACTACCCGGTCGTGTTCTATACTCGCCTGCAGCGGACTGGTGGCGGGGTGAATTCCGTTCATCGCGGCGATTCTTCTTGTTCGGTACGCGGCCGTATAACTTGCGGCTTCGAGAGCTTGGTGCGAGGTGCTCCAGTGAAGCGGCGAATCCTACTGGTCGATGACGATGTTGCGGTTTTGCTTACCTTGAAGGCGGTGCTCGAACTGAACCAGTTCACAGTCGACACCGCGACATCAGCTGCCGAAGCCATGGAGAAATTGGCCTCCAGCGTGTACCAGATGGTGATCACCGACGCCCGCATGGAGAACGAGAACGCGGGCTTCGAAGTAGTTCGCGCGGCGCGACGTCAAGCCTACAGTCCCGCCACCGCGCTGCTCACCGCCTATCCTCCCGAGAACGGCGACTGGAAGCAGGAAGGCGCACAGTCGTTGTTGGTGAAGCCTGTAGGCACGCAAGATCTGCTGCGGCAAATCGAGGCACTCTTAGTAATCCGCGAAGACGTACTGCGCAAAGACATCCTGCCCGAAGACGCGCACCAAGACAGGAAATCCCTCTCGCTGCCCACTCATCCTCTGGGCAGGCGCGCTACTGGTTTGCATCGGGAAGGCAGGAGGAAGATCAGCTAGCCCGAAGTTCAGCACCCATCGCGGTAAGTTTCCACCTCTCCCGGTTCGCCCGGAGAGATAACCAAAATCAAGCTGACGCTGCAGGCCGCCTCTGCTGGAAACATTCCCGGCAAAGCACGGGGCGTCCCTGCGTCGGCCTGAACGGTACCGTGGTCTCCTTGCCGCACTGCGAACAAACGGCCCGGGTCTCGGTTCGCGAGGAACCATGATGTCCGGTGTTTACGGTTCCCAGAACCGCAACCCGCTTCGCCTTGCAGCTCTTGCACCGCTTGGGCTCGTTCCTGAACTGCTTATCGTGGAAAAACAACTGCTCCCCGGACGTGAAGACGAAATCCGCGCCGCAGTCAATGCACTTCAACATCTTGTCCTGGAATTCCATTGAGGATGCTCCTTCGGCCCATTCCCGCCCCCACTCCCTTGCCAGGCGAGAAAACCTCGCCCGAGCGCACGAGTGCGCAGGATTTTCGATTCATCCCCCTCAGTTGAACTACCCCTGGATTCGGCCCGCCATGCCCTTGACCGGACATGGATTACTGCTGATGCATAAAAACTGCGGAGACCCCGTGGTTACGCATATCCCAGACCAAGGAACGCGCTGATAAAAGGGAAGGGGCCGCCACCCGGGGAGGAGCGGCCCAATTTCGATTAGTCTTGCTCTTTCCGAGCTTTTTTCCGGCTACGTTTGCGTGCCAACGCTTCCTTCACGCGCTTTTTCTCGCCGGGCTTCAGATAAAAGGAGTGGCGCTTGACCTCCTTAATAATGTCTTCCTGTTGCACCTTGCGCTTGAAGCGGCGCAGTGCATTCTCAAGGGACTCGCCCTCTTGCAGTCTGACTTCTGCCAACGGAACTACACCCCCAAACTCGTCCAATGGGACTGCATAGTTATTGCAAGGTTCTGCGCACAAGTCAAGGACTATGTTGGATAGTGGTCAGTCCGGTTCCGACGTTTTGAGAAGCCTGGGCAAATCGCGACCCTCGGAATCGCTAAGCTAAATCAGTGCGTCAGCCTGGTTCGAGTTGATTAGAGTCGCGAAGACGACGAAGAATCCGGTTTTCGCCGGGAGCCAAAAGTCGGCCGAGAAGTGAGCGAGTCCGGGCCAGCCGAGTCGGCGGGGAACGAGCTGTCATTGTAGAGTTGTAAACGATGGCCGTTGAATCAATAAATAGCAAGTGGCTGGTCGAACTGAATTCCGAGGTCGTTGCCTGTACCCGCTGCCCGCGACTGGTGGAGTATCGCGAAAGGATTGCTCGCGAGAAGCGCAGGGCTTACCGCAATTGCGAGTATTGGGGAAAGCCCGTACCCGGTTTCGGTGACCCTGATGCGCGGGTTCTTGTCCTCGGCCTCGCTCCCGGAGCTCACGGCTCCAATCGCACTGGCCGGCCGTTCACCGGAGACGCGTCGGGCAAATTCATGTTTCCAGTATTGTACGAGACCGGCTTTTCCAACCAACCCGACGCCACCGATCGCGACGACGGGCTCAAACTGAAAAATATTTACATCACGGCAGCCGTGCGCTGTGCGCCACCCGACAACAAGCCGCTTCCGCAGGAACTGGCGAACTGCGCTGCTTATCTCGACCGCGAAATGGAAGGTCTGAAGAACGTAAAAGTCGTAGTCGCGCTGGGGAAAATTGGTTTTGATGCCTACCTCAATTACCTTAAGCGGCGCCGCCAGCTTGCGAGCCGGAAAGCCTACATCTTCCAGCACGGAGCCAGGTACAAAGTGCCGGATGGGAAGACATTACTGGCCTCTTACCATCCCTCGAACCAGAACACCCAGACCGGAAAACTGACCCGCCAGATGTTCGTCCGAATCTTTAAAGAGGCGGCAAAAATTGCCGATGAGTAAATAGAGGCGGCTGCCGCCGGGGCCGGAAAGCTCACCCTCCCCAACGCAGGGGACATACCAAAAAAGGGTTGCGATCTGGGGTGGTGACCGCCGATGTTTTGGGTGTGGAGCACAAGCGTGGACTGCCGCAAGGGTTGCTTGATTACCGCTTCGTGTCGCCATACAATCTCCCGGTGGCAACGGAACCCCTGGAGATCGAGAGATTGAGCGGCAAGGACGGTCCCCATGTGCTCTGCTTGCGAGGACCGCTAACCATAGAGAATTTGCCTTTGTTCCAGAACGCGATCCGGCGGGAGGAAAATGTCCCCATGGTCATTCTTGACCTGAGCGACGTTCCCTATATTGATTCCTCGGGATTGGGATCGCTGGTCAGCGCCTATGTGACGCGCCACAAGGCCACCCGTCGCATCGCTTTGAGTGGGGTCAACGATCGCGTGCTGAAGCTGTTTGAAACCACCAAAGTGGAACCGCTATTTTTGATTTTTCCCACTCTGGACGACGCCATAACAGCCCTCACCACCGCCGCCGAGGCATAAACCGGGTCAGGCGCCCGGTTCTGTGCTGCAGGCTCGCGGGTAATGAAATCATTGCTGATGCTGCTCCAGTGAAACCTTTCATCCACCGGAAGACTTAGCTGCCGATGGAACTAGAGACGCTGGAAAATACGTTGTTCGCGTTGCCGCCGATCAAGCGAACTGTTCCCACTACAATCACCAGGATCACCGCCAGCATCACTGCATACTCGGCAATGTCCTGGCCTTCTTCTTCCGACCAGAGTCTGTGAAGTAATTTAGTCACGTTCTCACCCTCCTGCCCTTTCGGGATGTGCGTCGCGCACGAGGGGGGACGCTCGCGCCTCCAGTCTTTCGGGACCTGTTGACGTCTGGCATCAGAATGCGCCCTGGGGCACAATCCGGCAATGGCCCGTTCGGGGCGTACCGTTCACGGTTGTAACCCAAGGCTGATTACTCGAGTCACCTGCCCCGGATGGAGGGCACTTTGCGCCCCAGGAAGCGCGCGTAACACTTGCGAGTGAGGGCCCCGACACCATCGTGCTATGGTGCAAATCCCGGGAATGGCTGAAAATGCATGCAGTCAGCAACAGTTCACTCCCCTCAAGTTGCTCATCTGAATAACGAATGAATCAGATAAAGGAAGCCGCATTGGACTCTCCAAATAAAGCTCTGGCAGCTCTGGTGGAAAGCGCAGGATCTTCGGTAGGCAAACAACGTCGTCTGGAGCGATCGAAGGCGGTGTTGCCTGTGAGAATTTCCGGCAACGACATTTCTGGCGAGTCCTATTCTGAGCTCGTCCACACGCTCGACGTCAGCCGGACGGGAGTTCGGCTGGGTGCGGTCCGTCGCCAGCTTGAGGTTGGAAGTCTGGTGATCCTTCAGTATCGACAACACAAAGCAGAGTTCCGGGTAGTTTGGACCAAGCCACTCCGTTCCGGCGCCGAACAACAGGTTGGTCTGGAAGCTGGCGCACAAAAAGACCTGTGGGGACTCGATACCAATGTCACGAGTCGCCCCCCGGCTGCAACACCTGAGACCAGCAGTCGCGTTTCCATGGGAGCATGAAGCCTCGAGCGTTGAGGTGGAAAACAGACGGACACGCTTTAGAGTTATTCGACTGCTGCCACTTGATATTGTTCCAGCTTCCCGTCAGGCATTTCGAACGTCCACACCTGCAGACTCTTCTGAGGAAACCTCACGCGATAGACGCGAAGTAACATGCCTCCGCGAAGGCGTTGCCCCGTTTGATTGAACTCCTGCGCTGTTCCAAGCGGCGCGAGTCCGCTGGCAAAGTCCTTCAATGCCTGCTCGCTGAAGTAGCTATTCGCGTTATCGGTGAACAGGGAGCGATCGATCCTGCCCTGCTGCAGGCCGGCAAAAATCTTTTTGGCCTGATCCAGCTTCCTGGTAGTTTCGGGATCTTCGACAGCAAACATCAAAGGCGCGATGTCGCGGGCGATTTGTCCGGACGCTTCCACTGCGTCCTGATTGGTAAGTACAACGATGGCGACGCGCTCGTCGGGAAAGACGGTGTTCTGGGACGTGAAGCCCGATACTTCTCCACCATGTCCGAGCACGCGGCGACCCGACTCCAGGGTTACGTCAACTCCCAGCCCGTATTCTGTGCCGACTCCATTCCGGAGCAGGACTTCGGTTTCAAATTCCTTGTACGATGACGGCTTCAGAACCGTTTGATCGATGATCGACATATCCCACCGAGCCAGATCAGCCGCCGTCATGGCTAACTCGCCGGCTGCGAAGAGCCATCCCTTGCCTTCTTTCGGCGCGGGGCGCAACGGGCCGAGCCCATATCGCATGTAGCCGGTTGGATCCGAGTCGCCTAGTTTTTGCTGGTCGGTGTTGGTGACGCTTTTCATCCCCAGCGGGTCGAAAATGTTCTGGTGAAGGAAGTCGAGCAGGGGCATGCCGCTTGCTTTCTCGACAATCACGCCGGCGATTACGTAGTTTGTGTTGCTGTACTGCCACTTAGTTCCGGGATCAAAATCCAGCGGCTTGCGCGCCCAAAGGTCCAGGATTTTGTTCGCGGTGATCGCTTGCAACATGAAAGGCGGGACGTAATCCTGCGGCCAGTAATCCTGATATCCGGAGGTATGCGAAAGCAACTGCCGGATGTCGACTTCATTGGCCCGGGTCAGATCCGGAATGAATTTCGCGACCTTGTCATCGAGTGAGAGCTTGCCTTGTTCCTGGAGCAGCAGGATCGCAGTCGCAGTGAATTGCTTGCTGATTGACCCAATGCTGTATCGCATTTCAGGCAGCGCAGGAGTTCGCGGGTCGAGGCGGGCTTCGCCATAAGCCTGCAGATAAGCGATCTGACCATCCTTCACGATGGCAACCGACGCGCCGGGGACCCCTGTCTTGGTCAAAACGTCGCCGGCGGCTTGGTCAATCTTTTGCCGCAGGTCTGGCGATAACGTTGGCGGCGTCTGAGCAAAAGCAATAGCACTACTGAGAATGGCGATCAACGTCGAGGAATAAAGAACTGCCCAAGAAATTCTGCGCATGACGGACCCTCAGGAAAACGCACAGTGTAGCACGATGCCGTGGAGGCCGGGGTTCCCCGGGCTGGACGGCGAGGATGCCTGTCCTCCATCAAGCCGTCGTGGAATTCTCTACCAGTTCACCCTCCCACCGCGCGATGACAGCGCATGCCAGGCAATTGCCGATCACGTTGACCGCGGTGCGGGCCATGTCCATGAGCGCATCGATGCCGAGGATGATGAAGATCGGTTCCGTCGGCAGATGAAATGTGGCCGCGGTAGCCAGCAATACCACTGGCACCGCGCGGGGTACTCCGGCGACGCCCTTGCTGGTCAGCATCAGGGTGAAGACCATCAACAGTTGCTCGGACCATCCCATGTGCATTCCAGCGGCTTGCGCTACGAAAATCGAGGCCAGCGCCAGGTAGAGGGTCGAGCCGTCCAGATTGAAGCTGTAACCAGCGGGAATGACGAACGCGACGATGCGGCGGGGCACGCCGAATGCCTCCATCGCTTCCATGGCGCGGGGCAGGGCGGCTTCGGAGGTGCTGGTGGCGAACGCGATGGTGGCAGGCTCGGCCACGGCTTTGACGAACCGGCCCAGTGGCAGCCGCGCAATCCGTGAGATGGGAAACAGAATTAGCAGGAGGAAGGCAAGCAGCGCACAATACCCGGTGAGCAGCAGCTTTCCCAAGGGCAGTAACACGCTAATTCCCATGTGGCCGACTGTATACGCCATAGCGGCTCCGACGCCGACTGGTGCGAAATACATCACCAGATTGGTGAAGGAGAACATCGTGTCCGTGAGCGACTCGCACGACCTTCAGCATGGGAGCGCGCCTGGCCTCAGGCAATCGTGCCAGAGCGATTCCGAAGAGGACTGCAAACACGGCGACCTGCAGAATTTGATTCTCCGCGACTGACTTCGCAATGTTCTCCGGGAAGATATGGAGAAGGAAGTCATCCCAGCGAAGGGGAGCCGTGTTCTGCGGCTGGGTTACGGTGGCGGTTTGCGAAATGGCGAGGCCCTCTCCGGCACGACTGAGGTTGATGGCTGCTATGCCAAGCAGCAGCGCTAGGGTAGTGACTACTTCAAAGTAAATCAGGCTCTTCAGGCCAATGCGGCCAACGCTGCGCAGGTTGCCGTGTCCGGAGATGCCAGTAACGAGTGTCCCGAAGATAAGTGGAGCGACGATTACCTTGATGAGTCGTAAAAAGATTTCACTCAGCACCCGCAAATGCTCGGCGAATAGGGGACGGTCCACCCCAATCTCTGCGCCCAGCAGCATGGCAAAGAAAATCCAGCGAGTGAGCGATTGCCGCCACAGCCCGGTTGAAGCAATGGCCAGCAAGCCGGTCCAGCGCAGGGCAGCGATCCATGTTTGCCCAGAGAGAAAGATTGGCAACAATGACCCGCCCACGAATAGCAAGACTCCGACGACTGAGATCGCGCGCAGCGCCGCCGGCTGTTGCAGCGGTGGCGATGGGTTCACGGTCGCGACGTTCATGTTATCGATTTTCTTTCCAAAGATTTAGGAAGGGTATTCTTCGGCCTGCATCTTGTCTACGCGGAACCCTGTCTACGCGGAGCCCTGCGCTATGAAGTCCTCAATAGTCACACCCGGTCTCCTTCGTGTACCTTTGTGCCCTTTGTGGTTCAAGCCTTTGAACTCCATCCATCGCGCAAAGCGGGGGTCGAAGTCATAGCCTCTCGAACTCACCTGTCAAAAGTATCTTGCGCAGTCGCAAAAGGACCCAGGTCAAGGCTCCCATCCCCGCGACCCACAATGAAAAGCAAATCTTGACCACCCAATCGGGAGCTTCTCCGACCCTCCGCAACACAAACGGCAGAAAATTCCAGGTAGTGATGTGAACGTAGTCCCAAGCATCCTCGGTCATGGCGTGATTGTTGAGTCCCCACGCGTCCATCTTTCCCAAGGCAAATGCGACGATGTTTCTGAAGCGCAGCGCGATTACAAAGGTCGGACGGGTCAACGTCTCCATCTGATAAATCTCGAGCGGCAACCAGAACGCGAGAGAAGCCATCTGGATGAGCGCGCTGACTGCAATCAACCCGACTCCAATCGTCCAGATGAATTTCCCCAGATCGGCGCGATGACGCAATAGCAGCGGCACTGAAATAAATGCAAGCAGTTCCGCCGCCGTCGATACATAGCGGTCGCCCCAGGCGAAATTACCGCTCCACACCGTATACCTGGCGTAGAAGCTGATGTACGCCAAAAGTAGGAGAAACGCGGCGATCAAGTATGCTTTCATTTCCGGGCGGAAGCGTTTCCATGCGAGTGCGGCTATGACGATCGTCAGCACCAGCAGCGGATCGAAAAGGAAGATGGATTTCTCCGGCGTAAAGAGGGCGCCCAGAAAACCTACGGAGAATGGAGTCTCGAACGGATAATTCGGGGGCAACGACGGATCTAGAAGCCGGTGCTCAACGGTGAAATAGTGTACATAGGTATTGAAGAAGGATCCGAAGCGATAGTACTGGTAAAGCCGGTCGATGAGCAGGAAGGCCGCATAGACCGGCAGCGCAGTTTTCACATACCCCGCAGACCGGTCCCACAACGCCCGTCCGCGCACTCGTTCGAACCACAACACGAGCAATAAAAAGAATGCCGCGGCGAGCAGGTCCAGACCGGTCGTCAGGCGGGTCAACAAGTTGAGTCCGAGGGCAGCGGAACCAATGAGCAGCGAGCGGCGGCTGTCAGTGCGGAGCCAGTCGTACTGAAACGCGAATCCGGCCAGGGTTAGAAGCATGATGTAATTGTTCTCCATCATGTTCTGGGTGTAATGCAGATGAGTCGTGCAAAACAGCAGTGCCAGTACGCCAGCCATCGCCTCGCGCGTGCTGAACCTCAACCAGCGCAGGAATCGAAAGCAGACCAGCGCCGTTAGAACACTGATCAGAATGTTGGTACTGTAGCTGACCACGATGTTGCGCACACTCGGGTCATTGCCGTTGTAGTCCTCGAAAACCGGTAGCCGCTCGATATAGGTTCCCAAGAAGTCCGCTGGCAACATGAGAAGCGGCTGACCCATACCGTACCAGTCGAACAGTCTGCCTCCCCGGCCATGCACGCCGAATTCTGGGTACTCTTGCGGAAACACCGGCGGCTCCGCAGCCCAGAAGGAATGAGCTGTCTGAAGCCGATGCATGGTGTCCGCCGAGCCAAGCTCGCCCGATTGGACGACGAATGCGGCTAACCCTGCAGTCAAGGCAAGCAGAAACAATGGATTGCGGAACCAGTCGCGAGCTCGGGCGGTCACAGTTAGCTCTTTCGCGATCTCACGATCGCTTCGCGGGCCTCCCGATCCGCAGTTTTGCGGCGTTCGGTTTCGCGTTTGTCCCACAGCTGCTTGCCTTTTGCCAGCGCTATCTCAACCTTTACTTTACCGCTCTTAAAATACATCCGGGTGGGAATCAGAGTCAGTCCGCGCTGTTGCGTTTTCCCAATCAGCTTGCGAATCTCTTCCTTGTGTACCAACAGTTTGCGGGTGCGCAGGGGGGCATGATTGAAGATGTTGCCATGTTCGTAGGGACCGATGTGGCAGTTCAGCAGCCAGAGTTCGCCGTCTTTGATCAGACCGTACGCATCCTTGAGGTTGGTTCGGCCGGCCCGTACCGATTTGACCTCAGTCCCGGTCAGCGCAACCCCCGCCTCAAATTTTTCCAGCAAGAAGTAGTTATGTGACGCGATCCTATTAACGGAGGCATCTCGCTGCCCTGCGGCCGTGGGGTCGCGGCGGGGATTTTTCTCCGGATTCGGCCGGGTTGGTTGTACAGGCGGGCGGGGCATGTTTTTACTAGCTTATCTCATCCCGGATGATGACGGCGTCGAAGCGAAGCCGAGTTGGCAATGCGACAGGCAGCGGACAGCTTTAATAAGGTAGTTGCAGTTTCGCGTCGCGCCGACTCAACGCCCAGCGCGGGTTAGAAAGAACTGGGGAGGAACGCGGGGCGTCGCATCTTCGGTACTAGAACCAAAGAGTGTAACTGCCACCACACCAGTCACATCGGAACGCTCTGAGGCGATGCTATAATCGCGCAACTAACACTATATTTCGGCAAAAATTTAGAGTTGAATCTCGAGGTCCTGGCCGGCCAGAGGGACGAAACTGTGTACGAGGAATTTTGATGAAACGCTTGCTCCGCTCGGCGGCGATGGTCCTGCTGGTCCTGGCCGTAACCCTAGCCATCGCGGCTGATAAAGCCAAGCTGCTCTACAACAAGGGCAAGGACGCGGACGCTCGACAGAACTACGAACTCGCCTACGACTGTTACAAACAGGCCTACGACCTCAAGCCTGGCGATCTTACCTATCGTGCCGCGTTTGAGCGACTCCGCTTTCTGGCCGGAGCTGCCCATGTGCATCGCGGACAGTTGCTTCGCGAGGCCGGCCAACTCGACACTGCCCTGGCCGAGTTCCAGAAAGCGATCGACATCGATCCCTCCAGTGCCATCGCCCAACAGGAGATCCAACACACCAAACAGATGATCGACGCGGCTAAGTCCGCCGGACCCAAGACGGCCGCCCCTCCCTCGAGCGGCGTGCAGAAGCGCCTCGAGCAAGCCGCCGGACCGGTTGAGTTGGCTACCATCTCGAACACTCCGATTAATCTCAAGATCACCGAGGATTCGAAGGTCATTTACGAGACCGTGGGTAAGCTGGCCGGAATCAATGCCCTGTTTGATCCAGATTACACTTCGCGTCGCATCAAGATTGAGCTGAACAACGTTTCACTTGAAGAAGCGCTGGAAATTATCGCGATGGAATCAAAAACCTTCTGGCGGCCGGTGACGCCGAACACCATTTTCATCGCCGCCGACAATCCAGCCAAGCGCAAAGATCTGGAGCAAAGCGTCATCAAGACGTTCTACCTGGGCAACCTTTCCCAGCCGACAGAGCTGCAGGATGTGGTGAATGCCATGCGGCAGATCCTCGAAATCTCCCGCATTCAACCCTTGCCCTCGCAGGGTGCAATCGTGGTACGCGGGACCCCCGACCAGATCGCCCTGGCACAGAAATTGATCGGCGATCTGGATAGGGCCAAGCCCGAAGTCATTGTCGATGTTGCAGTTCTGCAAATCAACCGGGACAAGTCACGCACCCTGGGCATCAATCCGCCCACCAGTGCGACCGTGGCCTTGCAGAATAACCTCACGAACACGACCAACACCACGACGACCCTCAATACAGGTGCGGGCAACACGGGAACGCTGAACCAGAGCACCGGTACTCCCAACCAGCTCAATCTCAATCAACTCGCCAACCTGAACGCGACTGACTTCACCATTACCATTCCTGCAGCCACGGCCACAGCGCTGTTCAGTGACACCAGCACCAAGCTCATTCAGAAGCCCCAAATTCGCGCCGTGGACGGGCAAAAGGCTTCGCTGAAAATCGGCGACCGCGTGCCGGTGGCGACCGGGTCCTTTCAGCCCGGTATCGGCGGCGTTGGCATCAACCCGTTGGTGAATACACAATTTCAATATCTGGATGTCGGCGTGAACATCGATATCACGCCCAAGGTCCACTCCAACGGCGAAGTGACTCTGAAGGTCACGATGGATATTTCTTCCGTGACCGGCACATCCAACATCGGCGGCATCAGCCAGCCAATCATCGGCCAGCGGAAAATCGAGCACGAAGTGCGACTGAAGGAAGGAGAAGTCAATATGCTCGGCGGCATGCTGGAGGATTCGCAGACCAAAGCGCTAACCGGCATTCCTGGACTCGGCCAAATCCCAATCTTGAAATATCTGTTCGCGCAGTCCACCAGCGACCACTCGGAAACTGAGACTGTGTTCGTCCTCATTCCGCACATTGTGCGCGCCCACGAATACAGCGATATGAACCAGGAAGCAATTGACGTAGGCACCGCCAACGCGCTTGAACTTGCGCCGCGTGAGCCACCAGAATGCGCCGCCAGCGCCTGGCCAAGCTCCTCCGGTTCAGCCTCCAGTGCAGCCGCAAGCTACACCGGCGCCGGCAGCCCCGGCGAATCAGTCGCCAACCGTTGCGGCGCCCGCGGGCCCCGCGACCTTCAGCTTCGATCCGGCCAGCATTTCGCAGGCAAAGGGCTCGACTTTTGCCGTGAATGTAATGCTCACCGGAGCGCAGAATGCCTATTCCGTGCCGCTGCAGATCAGCTACGATCCCAAGATGCTGCAGGTGGTGAACGTGTCGAACGGAGGTTTCCTTTCGCAGGACGGTCAGGCAGTAGCGCTGGTTCATCGCGACGATGACTCAACTGGAACCTTGCAGATTACGGCGACGCGGCCACCGGGGGCGGGCGGAATTTCCGGCCAGGGCTCGATCGTGACTTTGACCTTGGTGGCCAAAGCGCCCGGGCAGTCCACGCTTACCATCGCCAAGGGAGGCGTACGCGACCCCGGCATGCAATCTGCCCCGGCCGCCGGCGCAGCGGTGACCGTAACCGTTCAATAGTCTTGCGCCGCCGTTGCCGCGAGCTCTCGAATATGCAGTTAACCGTTCCAACAAAAAACCTCGTGCGAACGATGCGTGGGTTCACCCTGATTGAGTTGATCGTGGCCACGGCGATTCTGGTGATCCTCACCACCCTGGCCATCCCGCTGGCGCGGGTCAGCATCAAGCGCGAAAAGGAGCACCAGTTGCGGCGCGATCTGTGGGACCTGCGTGACGCCATCGATCGCTACAAGGATGCTGCCGACCGGGGCGCATTCCAGACCAAGGTTGGCTCCGAAAACTATCCGCCCGATCTGGACTCGCTGGTGAAGGGTGTGGATGTGCAGGGGAAGAAATTAAAGTTTCTGCGCCGGATACCGATTGATCCGATGACGAACAGCACCGAGTGGGGAATGCATTCCATGCAGGATGATCCGGAATCCGACTCCTGGGGTGAGCAAAACGTTTTCGACGTGTTTACCAAGTCGCAGGACACGGCGCTGGATGGCACCAAGTACAAGGATTGGTAGATGGCAAGATCTCGCAAAAAGCGCAGCCGTGGCTTCACCTTGATTGAGCTGATGATCGTCATCAGCGTCATCCTGATCCTCGTCTCAGTCGCTCTCCCGGCTTACAACCAATCGATCTGGCGCGCGCGGGAGTCGGTGCTGAAGCAGAATCTTTTCGCGCTCCGCTCCGTGATTTCCCAATACACCCTGGACAAGCAGAAAGCCCCGCAGTCTCTGGAAGATCTGGTTTCAGGGGGTTACTTCAAGCAAATCCCGACTGACCCCATGACCAGCCGCAACGATACCTGGACGGTCGAAGAAGAGACCGACACAATCATGACCGTGGACCAGCAGGAACCCGGAATCTTCGACGTGCACAGTGGATCAAGCGCGGTCGGCAGTGACGGCACCGCCTACAACACCTGGTAGAGACGTAGCTTGCTACGTCTCACGCTTTTCAACACTTCCCGCCAAAACACACTAACCCGAGAAACAATCACTTCGTATCAGGGCACCGCTTCAGCGATGGCGTCGCCCAATCTGTAGAAACGTAGCTAGCTACGTTGCTACAGCGCAATATTCATTTAAGAGTAATCGGCGCGAGTCTCAGACCAAACCGGAGGCTCGCCATTTTTTTTCGCTTCCCCTGTAACTTCTGCTAGTTCCCGGCCCAACAAGAGCATTTTACGGTTGTGTTTCTTCTCGGGCGCTCTCATTCTTCGGCTTATCACTTCACTGGCCGGTGATAAGTGTGAAAGTTATGTGCTGCCTTGGCGCGCTCGCGGATGCGATGCAGAGCGCCTGCTTTGGTAGCAACTGTCCATCAGCATTAAGGGGTAAGTCATTCAAAGGAGAACAAAATGAGTTCCGGATCGCATGGTCGCAACCTGATGCTGGGAGCGCTTGCCGTCTCAAGCTTCTTGATGGCGGGCGGAGTGGCCCCAAGTTCCGCACAAAACACGAAACCCAACATCGTCATGCTCATGACTGACGACACTGGATGGAATGATTTCGGTGCGTATTCGAATGGAGGCGCTGCCAACGGCCATCCGACGCCCAACGTTGATCGCCTGGCCAAGGAAGGCGCGGTCTTCACCAGTTGGTACGGGCAGGCAAGCTGCACGGCCGGTCGAGCTTCTTTTATCACCGGGCGGATCCCGATCCGCTCGGCACTGTCGATCGTGGTTGCCCCGGGCGACGAGAACTATCTTCGCCCAGAAACGCCAACCATTGCCGAATTCTTTAAGAAGAACGGCTACTCCACGTACTTCTCGGGCAAGTGGCACTTGGGTGATAAGCCTGTGTCCTACCCGATCGAGCATGGTTTCGACGAGATGAAGGAGTTCGCCGCGTACTACGCGGGAGTCTATTCCTACCCCGATACCGATAAGTGGTTTCATCCCTGGTTCCCTTCGTATAACGCGGAATTCGAAAAAATGTGGGATTCCGTGGTGAACCTCGGCGAGTGGGAAGGAGTCGCCGGCAAGCCGGCCACGAGGGTCGCCACCATCACCTACGACTATATGGCGACGATGGATGAACGGATGGCCGACTACGCAGTCACCTACATCAAGGACCATGCCAAGAGCGGCAAGCCGTTCTTCATGGACGTGAACTGGATCAAGATGCACAATCCCACCAATGCCGCGCCAGATTTTAAAGGACGATCGCACCTGGGCGACTACTCGGATTCCCTCATGGAAATGGATGCCGACATCGGCAAGGTCCTGGATGAGATCCGTGCCGACGCGCCCAACACCATCGTGATCTTGAGCGCCGACAACGGAGCCTGGCTGGATGCCTATCCCGATGCTGGGACAACGCCGTTTCGCGGTGAGAAAGGCTCAGCGTTCGAAGGCGGCTGGCGCGTGCCGGGAATTATGTGGTGGCCCAGTCACATCCCAGCCGGCGTGACTTACGGCGAAATGATGAGCCACATCGACTGCTGGTCGACCCTGGCAGCGATGGCAGGCATCACTCCGCCTCCCGTTGGCGAAATGAAGGACAACAACGGCAAGCCCATCTACTTCGACAGCATCGACAACAGCGCCTACATCTTGGGGAAGGCACAGCACTCCGCGCGCAAGTCCTGGATCTTCATCAACGGCGAGTATCTTCACGCGATACGCACCGACATGAGCGGAGATCCCAAGGAGCCCTGGCTAAACATTGCCTGGAAGTTCATTTGGACGGCAAAAGACTCTTGGCTGGGACCTACCGAAAACACGGGCTCTATCCCCGCGGTGTACAACCTCACCATGGATCCCTACGAGAAATACGACATGATCTTCAATGGTGCAGCGCCGATGCGCGCACTGTCGACCTCGCCCGGGAAATACTCCGGCCAAGACAACGGCTGGACAGCGGGACTGTTTTCGGTGGCGCTGGTCGAATTCGACAAGTCGATCATGAAGTATCCGAACATCCAGCGATTCCCGGGTGGCGCGTCGAACGACTTGATACCGGATCTGCAGCATCCCAGGAACCCGGTACCATCGCTAGACCCCAATAACATGCCGAAAGCCATTGGCAGCGATTAAGTCGGCCAATATGCAAGGGGCGCGCTGGCAATCGCCCGCCCCTTTTTGAATTCGCAAGTAGTCTTATTGCTCTGGACGGTTAAGGAGGCGAGAATGCCGAAAGGCGGTTCTCGCTTCCCAGAGTTGTTTGCCCGGCGCGGAGCCGATCCCATCGCGCAATCGGCCGTAACACTGCGGGCAGAGGGCAAGCGCACGGAAGAGACATCGACTTGGAGCAAGTCAAATGATCTGCCAAAATACTAAGAAGTTCCTATCGGTGATGCTCAGCTTTATTCTGCTCGCCGCTTCATCGCACAGCCTGTATGGATACCAGACAACGCCTCCCGCTGGCGAGAATGGGAATCCCACCGATCCCGCGCCGCAGAGCGCCGCGGAGTTACAGGCGCTGGTGGCGCCGATCGCCTTGTATCCAGATGCGCTCGTGGCCCAAATTCTTACCGCGTCTACCTTCCCGGACCAGGTCGCGATCGCCAATTACTGGATGCAGCAAAACAAGAGTCTGACCGGAAGCGCCTTGATGCAGGCCGTCAATGGCCAGTCGTGGGATGCAAGCGTGAAGGCGCTCACCGAATTTCCATCAGTGCTCGAAAACCTGGCAAAGAATCTCACCTGGACCTCCTCACTCGGAGAGGCGTATCACGACCAGCAATCGGAAGTGATGACGGCGATCCAGACCTTGCGGGCGCAAGCCAAAACAGCCGGCAATCTCAAGTCCACGTCCCAGGTCACGGTTGTGCAACAGTCGCCGCAGACGATCGTCATTCAACCGGCTAACCCTCAAATCGTTTACGTTCCGCAGTACAACCCGGCGGTCATTTATGGGACGCCCTATGTGACTCCCGGATACAGCGCGGGAGACGTGGCCGCCGCCGGCATCATTGGCTTCGGCGCCGGGATCGCCGTTGGGGCGCTGATGAGCGGTGGCTGTTGCGGCTGGGGCTATAGCAGTTGGAACTGCGGATGGCACGGCACGGCGGTGGTCTATCACGGCGGGGCGTACTACGGTAACTCTGCCTGGCACGGTGGGTACTACAACGATGCCTACCACGGTGGCTATGGCTACGACAACGCCTACAATCACTCGAACAACTACAACAATTCCTACAATCATTCAAACGCCTATAACAACTATAACCACTCGAACAACGCCAATAGCTTCAAAGGCGGCGGCAATACCTATAACAACGTGAACGTCAATAAACAGAGTGCTCAGAACTTCGATGCCAATCGTTCCTCAGCCTCGAACTCCTGGGCACAGCATGACAACAGTGGAGCTGGAAGATCGAACGCGTTCAGCGGAATGAGTGGGCATTCAGGCGGCTTCGGCGGAGGCGGCGGCTGGTCGTCGAGAGCAGAGAGCAGTCGCGGTTGGGGAAGCATGAGATCTAGCGGATTCAGTGGCGGCCGCTTCGGAGGCGGCGGTGGCTTCCGCGGCGGCGGTGGTGGTTTTAGGCGCTAGAAGTCATGCAGAAGTGTCAAACCGCGAAATACAGATTGGGAGGGTCGGTATGTCGGGAAAGATTGGGAAGCAAACGATTTTCATCTCACGTCTCTGGATGTTAGCGATGCTGCTCGCGTGCGTCTGTTCCCTGGTCTCCTGTAACAAGCAGGAAAGCGCCCCAGCGGAGAAAGCTGCTGCTCAGAAAACTTTCGCGTCTCCGGCGGACGCAGGTGCCGCTTTTATCGAAGCTGCGAAATCAGGCGACCAGGGGGCATTGCTGGCGATCTTCGGTCCAGACGCCAAGGATGTCTTGTTCTCGGGAGACCCGGTAAAAGACAAGGACGCACTGCAGGACTTCGTTGCCGCCTACAGTCAAATGAACCGTTGGCGCCCGATCAAGGCAGGCGGCGAAATGCTCTACGTCGGAGCGGATAACTTTCCGTTCCCAATTCCTCTGGACAAGAATCCCCAAGGCCAGTGGCTCTTCGACACTGCCGCAGGCAAGGACGAGATTCTTGCCCGCCGCATCGGCAAAGGCGAGTTAACTGCGATTGAGGCGTGCGGTGCTATCGCCAATGCGCAAAAGCAATACTTCGGCCAGACTCACGATGGCGACAAAGTAAAGCAATACGCTCAGAAATTCGTCAGCGACGAAGGCAAGCAAAACGGTTTGTACTGGCATGTTCCAGAAAGTCAGACTCCGAGTCCGCTCGGCCAGCTTGGTGACTTCGCGAAGGCAGCAGGCTACACCAACGCCGGCGATAAGCCCCAGCCGTTCAACGGCTACTACTTCCAGATATTGACCAAACAAGGAGACAAGGCTCAAGGCGGAGCGAAGGATTACATCGTCGATGGAAAGATGACGGGTGGCTTCGCTGTTCTCGCCTACCCCGCCGAATACCGGAATTCCGGAATCATGAGCTTCGTCGTCGATAAAGACGGTACTGTCTACCAAAAAGATCTGGGCGAAAAGACAAGCGATGCCGTTGTGGCGATGACGGCATATAACCCTGACGGGTGGGACGCCGTAGTCGGCACAGAAGCAACCGCGCACGCGGATAATGCAGCGCCGCCGCGGTAACTGGGAAATACCATATGGCCGGGTGCCCCGCTCCTTGCGTTTTTGCAAGGGGCGGGTGCCGGCGCCGCCGAGATCCCTAAGCGTCCACCAACCAACCCTACGATTCCCATTTTGGAACTGCACTCGCATTTTCTGCACTATTTCCTTGACTTGACTGAAAGATATAGCACAGTATAGCTATATAACAAAGTAATCGAGGAGCCTGTAAGTTGTCCTTCCCATCCCGATCCACCTGCCAAGCAACTTCTTCTCCTTCGAACACCGCGCAACTCCTTTGTCTCCAAGATTTTGCCTACAACCCATTTCTTTTCATAGATCTGGCGGGTACCCCTCAACCTCGCCCCAATCGATTCATAGATTTACGCGAAAACGCGATTTTTTTTCAGGAGTAGTTCATGCCCAAACCCTTACCACCCCATCCCAACGTTCGTAATTGCACTCACATCAAAGTCACCGGACAGCGCTGCGGATCGCCCGCCCTGCGCGGCGAGTTCTTCTGTTACTTCCACACCCGCGTCATCAAGGGCGTGCAACAGCGCGTGGACATGCGCCTCGATTCCATGGCCCTGCTCGAAGATTGCGAGTCCATCCAGCTCTCGATCATGCACGTAGTTGACGGCCTGGTAAAAGGGACGATCGAAGTGCCGCGCGCCCGGCTCATCCTCGAGGCTCTGCGCATCGCCGCCAGGAACGCAAAAAACGTCCGCTTCGACGACTGCCTCTACCGGCCCACCGAGCAACCGATGGTGCGCCAGGTCCCCGACTACGCCCGCCAATACCTGATCGAACACCCCGAGTTCGGCCCGCCCCTGAGTCAGTGTGGCGCGGGCGCCCCCGCCCGCGAAACCGAGGCAAACCCAAGCACGTGTGGCGCGGACACTCCTGTCCGCGAGGCGGAAACAAACGCTGCCGCCCAGCGGCAGACGCCAGCCGAGCCGACTGCCATTGCGGCAGAACGCATCCCCGGAAACCGCGATCGACCAGCCAGCCGCGAAGCGGCGACAGAATGCAGCCCACGGCGCAAGCCGTGGGTCGGCGACAGAAAACGATCCAGCTCCGCAGGAGCGAAAGAAACCCGAGCGCGAACTGCAGGAAGAAGAAAGCGAGCTCAAGCGAGTGCAGGCCGCGATCGCCGGCGCCGAGCGCGGAAACTGGCGCGACCTGCGCACTGTTTTCGAGTTCGCCGGAATCAGCGAACAAAACAAAGATGCCCCATCCTAATTAACGAGCACAATACAAAGGATGGGGCACTCTAAGCGGCTGTTCTCACCAGGAAAGGCCGGGGGCCGCCGCCCCCGGGCGCATTGGCGCATCGGATCGGTTCAGTTGGCTGATTCGGGGACGTGTTGGCGCTGGGCCGAGGACTCGGTGCCCGTTGACTGCTGCTCCAGTCTCGCGATGCTGTTTAGGATCGTCTCCACCGCCGCTTCCTCGCCCATCGTCGAGTTGAGCATGAGGTGAAAGCGATGCCGATCCGGCCATTCGACGCCGAAATATTGCCTGATGAAAGCGGCACGGTCGCGGTCCACGGTTTCGGCGAGATGGATGGCTTCACTCTCGCTCTTCCCGCCGGCCTGCAGGCGCTGGACTTTCCCGCCAAACGGGGCGTAAATAAATACGTGAAAGGCATCGCGGCGGTTTTGGAGATAGTAGGCGGAGCCGCGCCCCACGATGACGCACTTGCCGCCTTCGGCTGCGCCTTTTACGACGCGTTCGGTGACCTCCCGGATGCAATCGGTATCGGCCATCTTCAGCCGCGGGGCGTTCAAGCTGCCTTCGTGGCTGCCGCGCAGGAAAGCCTTGAACAGCCGGTAGAACAACGGGTCCCTCTTCTCTTCGTGTTCTTCCACTACGCCGCAATCGCACTCCATCAGCCGGGCGATTTCGGTGGTCAACAAATGGTCCCACAGCTTCCAGCCCAGGCGGGCCGCAACTCGTTTCGCGATCTCGGCGCCGCCGCTGCCATATTCGCGCTCGATGGTAATTACTCGGACCATGAGGGTTTCTCCAATTCTCGACCTCAGCGCCAGAAGGCGTTTTTATGAACGACCTTTTACAGCACGAGCCCTCCCCAGAAAGAGTATTCGCGACGGGGCTTGCTAGTCCAGCACTACGCGGCGGCCGCCGGGTTCGTTTTTCCTTAACGTGAACGACACGACGAACATGATCGCGGCCCCCACTGCCAGAACCCAGTACGTGTCGATGTAAGCTAATGTATTCGCCTGGACGAAAACCGTCCGATAAACCAAGCCATAGGCTTGCTTGGCGGCATGCTCGGCGTCCATGCCGGATGCGATGAGACGCGCGGTCGTAGCCGCGACGGCGCCCGAGAAAGTCGGGCGTCCCGCAGTGACGTGGCCTACGAGGTAGACCTGGTGAACCTGCGCGCGGCGGGCGATCAGCGTGGTGACCATCGAGGTTCCGACGCTGCTGCCGATGTTTCGCATGAAGTTGACCAGGCCGGCGACGCTGCTGCTCTTCTCGATCGGCATGCCCACGTACGAGGTTAGATTGATGGGGACGAAGAGGAATCCCAGGCCGAAGACCTGAACCACTCGCAGGATGCTGGCGCTGCGGAAGCTGATTTGAAGGTCGAGCTGCTGCGTCGAATAATACATCCCGAGGGAGAGCGTCAGCCAGCCAAAGGCTAGCAGGTAGCGGGCCTGGACTTTGGAGGAGAGGAATCCAACGAGGGGCATCAGGACCAGGAGAAGAAGGCCGCCGCCGGAAAGAACTAAGCCGGCGGACTCGGCGGTGTATCCCATGAGCGATTGCAGGAATAGGGGCATCATGACGAGGCTGGAGAACAGCATGAGGCCGAGGACGAAAATCATGCCGTTGGCAGCCAGGAAGTTGAGATTTCTGAACAGGCGCACGTCCACGATGGGATTCTTATAGAACCACTCCCAGACAACCAAGGACACCAGGCCCACTACCGTGAGGATAGCCAGGGTGGTGATGAAGCGGGAGCCGAACCAGTCGTCTTCCTGACCTTTGTCGAGCATGATTTGCAAGGCGCCTACGCCGAGGACGAGAAACGACACGCCGACGTAGTCGAACCTGGCAAGCGCGGCCTTGGCGCGTTTGGCCCAGGGTGGGTCTTCGATCAGGCGGTAGACCAGGAACAGGGCGATGATTCCTACCGGCACGTTGATGAAGAAGATCCAGCGCCAGGTGTAGTTGTCGGTGATCCAACCGCCAAGGGTTGGACCGACGGTGGGCGCGACGATGACGGTGACGCCGTAGAGCGCGAAGGCGAGGCCGCGCTTTTCGGGAGGAAAGGTGTCGGCAAGGATCGCTTGGGCCATGGGTTGAAGTCCGCCGCCGCCGGCGCCCTGGAGGATGCGAAAGATGATGATGGCTCCCAGGCTTGGCGCGAAGCCGCACAGAAGGGAGCTTATGGTGAAAATCACCAGACACGTCATGAAGAACCACTTGCGGCCGAGCACGCTGGCAAACCATCCGCTGATCGGCAGAACGACGGCGTTCGAAACCAGATAAGAAGTGAGCACCCAAGTGCTCTGATCATTGCTGGCTCCGAGATTGCCGGCGATGTAGGGCAGCGCGACGTTCGCGATGCTGGTGTCAAGCACCTCCATGAACGCCGCCAGTGCGACCACAACCGCGATCAGCCACGGGTTGAATTTCGGGCGCCACACTGCGGAGGGCGATGACGTTGGTTCGTCCGCATGGGCGGCGTCGGGTCGCGCGGCGTCGAGAGTATCAGGGCTGTCTGCCATACGCTGGGAATGTTAGATGAAGATCGACCCGTGTAGGCATCGCCTATCTTCTGACAAAATGTTTGAAATTATCGGACGAATCTTCCCCAGGACCCAGCGAGGCCAGGTTCGCAACTTCTCGCGTGCTGTGAGACGTGGGGCACTCTGCCACATGATTTTTTGTTCCGAATGGCTTGCCCACAGCGGGTTTGCGGGTAGAATGGCGGCTGGAGTTCATCCATGGTGCAGGGGGGAAGATGACGAAGGGAATGCTATCCAAGGTCGTGGTTGGTTGGGCAATATTAGTTCTTGCTAGCGCGGCTGTGTGGGCTCAGGCGAACGATGGAGTAATCAGGCTCAACGGGGGAAGGAGCGCGATTTTGAGGAGGGCTCCGGCGCAGCCTTTTACGCCGGCGTCAGCGCCGCCTTCGAACCTGGTCAAGATCTACAGTACTTTGGGAAAGGGTCAGCACGTGTACAGCACGCATAGTGGAATTGGCGTTCTGGGCACGGACACTGGGGAGATTTTGCCCGAAATGGTGGCGAATGGCTTCAGGCCGAAGGCCGACCACATTGTGACCGAGGTTCAGGTGGGTGCGACGCATCTCCAAGGCACGAATGTGCTGGTGGTCAGTCTGAACCAGGACAACAATGGGGTTCCGGGGAAAGCGCTTCACACTTGGCATTTTTCCGACCTGCCGGTTGTTTGGAGCTGCTGCACGCTGCAGACGGGGAAGTACGCCAAGGGAATCCCGGTTAAAAAGGGCAAGTTGTATTGGGTGGTACTGCGCCCGGAGAAGAAATTTCAGGACACGTGGGATATTTGGGCTGACAACTTTGCTCAGAAGCAGGGAAAGTATTTCTCGAACAACACGGGATCAGGTTGGAATACCAGCTACCAGATGTTGGGAGCCCTCGGCGTATTTGGCAAGTAGCTGAAGCGGGTCAACGGGGGTTGGTTTGACCTGACCCTTCTAACGTGTTATAAAAACTGGTCTTGTGCCTTGGGTGTTGGGAAGGTCGCACTTCTCTGCCTGGGGCATAGTGAACATCCGACGCGGCCAAACTCAGCATCCCTGTTCAAGTCTTGCAGTGGAAGCGTGTTCGGAACTCCGGCCATGCGCTCCGCGCTCTGTTTATGAAGAGCGTGGGGAACTGTGTACCGGTTCGAGGACCTGAACCCGTAGTCATCCTTAATATAGTTCTCAATGAGTGGAGGATTTCCTATGCGCAACTGGCTGGCTGATCTTGTGTCCCGAGGATGTCGTTTTGCCCGGAGGCCTGCGACCGCGGTGGCGGCTTTTGTGATGGTGGCGGCGTCCGCGGCGTTGGCCCAGCCTGCATCGGAGGCGAGTGGCGAGGCGGGGTTGAAACTGCCCGACCTTTCTTCGGTTTCGTTTCTTGGCATTGACGGTCACAAGCTGCTGATGATCGGAATTCTTTTCTGCATTGCGGGGTTGGGATTTGGGCTGGCGATTTACATGCGGCTCAAGAATCTGCCGGTGCATCGAGCCATGTTGGAGATTTCCGAGCTCATTTATGAGACTTGCAAGACTTATCTGATTACGCAAGGCAAATTTCTGTTGCTGCTTTGGATCTTCATTGCGGTGGTGATCGTTCTCTACTTCGGTGTGCTTTCACCGGTGCCGGGAAAGCCGGTGAGTACGACGCTCCCAATTATTCTGGCGTTCAGCCTGGTGGGGATTGCGGGCAGCTTTGGCGTAGCCTGGTTTGGCATCCGGGTGAATACGTTTGCTAACTCGCGGACGGCGTTTGCGGGGTTGCGGGGGAAACCTTATCCGATCTACGCGATTCCGCTGCAGGCTGGGATGAGCATCGGAATGATGCTGATCAGCGTGGAGTTGCTGATCATGCTCTTTATTTTGCTGTTTGTTCCGGGGGATTACGCTGGACCTTGTTTTATCGGATTTGCGATTGGCGAATCGCTGGGGGCTGCGGCGCTTAGGATTGCGGGCGGGATCTTCACGAAGATTGCCGACATTGGGTCGGATCTGATGAAGATCGTTTTTAAGATCAAGGAAGATGATGCGCGGAATCCGGGCGTGATCGCGGACTGCACCGGGGACAATGCGGGCGACTCGGTTGGGCCTTCGGCGGATGGGTTTGAGACCTACGGCGTTACTGGCGTGGCTTTGATCACATTTATTTTGCTCGGGGTTAAGAATCCGACGGTGCAGGTGCAGTTGCTGGTTTGGATTTTTGTGATGCGTATCATGATGCTGGTTTCGAGCGCGGCGGCGTACTTCCTCAATAGCGCTGTGGCACGCGTGCGCTTTGCCGATGCGGATGTGATGAACTTTGAAACTCCGTTGACTTCGCTGGTGTGGGTCACCTCGGTGGTTTCGATCGTTTTGACCTACATTGTTTCGGCGGTTATTGTTCCCGATATTGGCGGCGATACTACGCAGTGGTGGAAGCTGGCGACGATTATTTCTTGCGGGACGCTGGCGGGGGCTTTGATTCCAGAGTTAGTGAAGGTTTTTACCTCGACTGAGTCGCGGCATGTCAGGGAAATTGTGGCTTCGGCGGAGGAAGGCGGGGCGTCGCTGGGGATTCTGGCTGGTTTTGTCGCGGGGAATTTCAGCGGTTACTATCTGGGATTGTCGATGGTGTTTTTGATGTCAGTTGGGTACTACATGAGCACGATGGGATTGGCATCGGCGGCGACCATGATCGCGGCGCCGGTGTTTGCCTTTGGGTTGGTGGCCTTTGGCTTCCTTGGGATGGGTCCGGTCACGATCGCGGTGGACTCTTATGGCCCGGTGACGGACAATGCGCAGTCGGTTTATGAACTGTCGCTGATCGAGCAGGTTCCCAACATCGCTGACGAACTCAAGAAGGATTACAACTTCAACGTGAACTTTGAGCGCGCTAAGCACATGTTGGAGGAGAATGACGGCGCGGGCAATACGTTTAAGGCGACCGCGAAACCGGTGCTTATTGGCACCGCTGTGGTGGGCGCAACCACGATGACTTTCTCGATCATTATGGCGCTGACCAATGGGTTGACGCAGAATGTAGAGAAATTGTCGTTGCTGCATGCACCGTTTCTGCTGGGTCTGATCAGCGGGGGTGCGATTATTTACTGGTTCACGGGAGCTTCGACGCAGGCAGTGAGCACGGGAGCTTATCGCGCGGTGGAGTTCATCAAAGCGAATATCAAGCTGGAAGGGGTGACAAAGGCTTCAGTTGCCGACAGCAAGAAAGTTGTCGAGATCTGCACCAAGTACGCGCAGAAGGGAATGCTGAACATTTTCATCGCGGTGTTTTTCGCTACTCTGTCGTTTGCTTTCATGGAGCCATTCTTGTTCATCGGGTACCTGATCTCGATTGCGATATTTGGGTTGTACCAGGCGATCTTCATGGCCAATGCGGGCGGGGCCTGGGACAACGCCAAAAAGATCGTGGAAGTAGAATACAAGCAGAAAGGCACGCCCTTGCACGACGCCACTGTGATCGGCGATACGGTGGGCGATCCGTTCAAAGATACGTCGTCGGTGGCCTTGAATCCGGTGATTAAGTTCACGACGCTGTTTGGATTGCTGGCAGTAGAGTTGGCGGTGAAGTTGACGGAAACCAACGCCGGGCTGACTAATCTGCTGGCGGGTGTGTTCTTTTTGATCTCGTTCTTCTTCGTCTACCGATCTTTCTACGGGATGAGGATTGGCACGGAGAGGGCGGCAAGCAAGGCCCACGCTGGCGGGAACTAGCGAACGGCGTTGCGATTGTGGGACTAAGAAGCCCGGTTGAGATGCGCTGGAGCAGCCCTCAACAGCGACGCGAGCAGGGCTGCGGCCAACGTGATCGCGCCTAAGTATGCAAATCCTGCCAGGAAGGTTCCTGTTCTTTTATTGAGATATCCGACGATAAGGGGAGCGAAATAGGCCCCCAGGTTGCCGATCGCGTTGACCAAGCCCATCGCCGAGCCCACGATTCTCGGCGGCAAGGTTTCGGTCGGGATGGCCCAGAAAGCGCCCATCGGCCCGTACGCGCCCACACCGCTCAGGACAATGAACGCAAAAGCGATCGAGAGCGAATGAGGAATCGCGACGACGGCAAGCAGGATGCAGCACCCTCCGAACAGCATGGCTCCGGCCGCGTGAAACCGCCGCTCATGCACCTTGTCCGAGTGGCGCGAGATGATCAGTAGGGAGAATGCACCTGCGATGAACGGAAGAGTATAGAGAATTCCGGTTGAAAGACTGCTGAGTGTTCGGAAAGTGCCCATGGCGCTGGGCAGCCAAAACAGCAGCCCCATCTGCCCGCTTACGAAACAAAAATAGACCGCTGCCAGAAGAAACACCTGAGGCCGCAACAGGGCGCGAAGGTAGGGCACTCTTTCTGCTGCTTCCAGTTCAGAAGATTCCCGGCGCAGCGTTTCCATCAGAGGACGGCGCTCATCCTCAGGCAGCCAGGACGCGTCTCGCGGATGGTCCTGAATGAATGCCAGCCAGATGGCAAGCCACAAGAACGGCAACGAACCTTCGGCGACCAGCATTACGCGCCAACTCCAATGGTCCAAAATCCATCCCGAAACAGGCGAGGAGACTATGACGGCTCCAGGCAAGCAAAGTAGCCACAGGGCATTGGCGCGGGCACGTTCGGAGCGGGAGAACCAGTGGGAGAGCAGTATCAAGGTGGCCGGATAAACCCCGCTTTCGGCCACCCCCAGCAGTAAGCGCATGAGCAAAAGTTCGTGATATGTGCGGGCCAGACCGCAGCCCACCGCGAAGATGGCCCACGCTACCAATAGAATGCTGATGAATTTTTTGGCGCTCCAATGTTTGGCCAGATGCCCGCCGGGAATTTGTAATGCGAAATAACCCCAGAAGAAGATGCCTGCGACCGTTCCTGCCTGTTGCGGATCCAGGTGGAGATCGCGGCTGATTCGCGGCAGTGCGAGCGATATGTTGGTGCGATCGATGAACGCGATCGTATACATGATCAGGGCGACAGGAATGATGCGGAGCCAGCGAATTGAAATCCGGGATGGCGTGATTTCCATTCCCGCATTATGGTCTGGCGCGGTGATCATCAGGGAAGTAGACCTCTCTCGGGGCTGCCGCGACTCTTGATGACTGGAATAAGAAAAACTGTCGATAAGGCAGTCAAACAAGAATGTGTTCTTGACCGGGCGGATGTTACGCTACCGCAGTGGTCGAGTCAATGGATACGTGACCGGGCACATCCTTTGCTAACAAATGCGGATGGTGCCAGGTGGCCGGTGTCCAAGGTGTGCCGCGGAGCGGCTGGAAGTCTGGAAGGGGTGCGGCTTCAGGCCGCGCCATACCTCGTTTCAGGGACTTACGGCACGGCTAAAGCCGTGCCCTTTCAAAGCTCCAACGCCGAGAGTTTTTCCGTGAGCACCGGAAGCGCTGCGCCACCCAAAAGCAGAGTTTTTCCGCAGCCTGCTAGGCTATCCTCAATATTGTAATCCGTGCGGTAGGTCCGATTGGAGGGACTCTGGATGTCTTCTTCAAAGGGGCGTTCGGGTAAACGCAACTGGGTGAGCCTGGTTCCCTATGGTCTGAACCAGCAGCATCCGAACGCCTACAAGGATACGTTGGCAACGCTATGGGAGAACCGCGACAACCTGGGCTACGCCTGGCGCATTCTGAACGACGGTTGTTGCGACGGGTGCGCGCTGGGAACGACGGGGATGCACGACTGGACTATGAAAGGCATTCACCTGTGCGCGGTGCGGCTGCAGTTGCTTCGCCTGAATACGATGCCCGGGATGGATTGGCGTGTGCTCGAAGACGTAACTGCTTTGAAGCGAAAGAGCGAAAAGCAGCTTCGCAAGCTGGGCCGGCTGGCAGTGCCCATGATCCGTCAAAAAGGAGAGAAAGGGTTTCGCCGCGTGTCGTGGGAGGATGCGATCGCTACTGTTGCGAGAGGGTTGCGGAGCACCGACCCTCGGAGATTAGGCTGGTATATCACTTCGCGCGGGCTAACCAACGAGGCTTATTACGCGCATCAGAAGGTTGCTCGCTTCATTGGCACCAATCACGTCGACACAAGCGCGCGCATTTGTCATGCGCCCAGCACAGCCGCTTTGAGCGCGACCGTGGGCTGCGCGGCGACGACTTGTTCCTATTCCGATTGGATTGGAGCTGATCTGATTGTGTTTGTCGGGGCGAATGTCGCCAATAATCAGCCAGTCACTAGCAAGTATTTGTACTACGCGAAGAAGGCGGGGACTAAAGTCTTCGTGGTAAATCCTTACCACGAACCTGGACTGGAGCGGTACTGGGTGCCCTCGGTCACGGAGAGCGCCCTATTCGGAACCCGTATCGCGGACGACTTCTTCCACATCCACGCCGGTGGCGACATCGCATTCTTCCATGGCGTGATCAAGCACTTGATCGAGAACGGCTGGATCGATCACGATTTCATCGCTCAACGGACGGCCGGGTGGAGTGAGCTGAAAAGCGCTGTGGGCAATCTCGCCTGGGCGGATCTGGAGCGTGGCTCGGGTTTGTCGCGCTCCGACATGTTTCGATTCGCAGCGGCCTTCGGCAAAGCTCGGCATGCGATTGTGGTATGGAGCATGGGCATCACGCAGCACCGCTACGGCAGCGACAACGTACGCGCGATCGTGAATCTGCAGTTGTGCAAAGGCAACATCGGTCGCACCCATACGGGATTGATGCCGATCCGCGGCCACAGCGGGGTGCAGGGCGGTGCGGAGATGGGCGCGCAGCCCGCGGCGTACGTGATTGGATCGGGGGTGACCGAGGAAAATGCCAAGAGATTCGGGTCAGAGGAAATGTGGGGGTTCGAGCCGCCGTCGTGGCAAGGGTTGAGTGCGGCTCACATGATTCTGGCTGCGGAGCGTGGCGAAATCGACGCTTTGTGGCAGAGCGGTGGGAACTTCAAGCAGACGCTGCCGGAGCCGGATCTGGTGAATCGGGCGCTGGGCAATCTGAAGCTGCGGATTCATCAGGATATCGTGGTGAATCCGACCATGCTGGTGGACCCGGCGGACACGGTGGTTGTGCTGCCCTCGCGTACCCGCTACGAACAGCGTGGCGGCGGCACCGAGACGAGCACGGAGCGGCGCATCATTTACAGTCCGGAGATTCCCGGTCCTCGCATTCCCGAAACCAAAGATGAATGGGAGATTCCAGTCCTGGTCGCTCGCGCGCTCGATGCCAAACGCCCGGCAACGTTCTTCTCCTGGAATGATACGCAGGACATTCGCAATGAAATCGATCGCGTCTGTCCAACCTATAATGGGATTGCGGGGCTGCGAAAGAAGGGGGATAGCATTCAGTATGGGGGACGTCACTTGCTGGTGGATCGCTGCCTGACGCGCGATGGTAAAGGGCACTTCAGTGTGGTCGAACTACCGGAAGATCATGTGCCCGAGGGACGATTTCTGCTGTCGACGCGCCGCGGAAAACAGTTCAACAGCATGGTCCATGCGGGCAAGGATCCGCTTACCGGGGCGCGTCGTGACGACGTCCTGATGTCGGCCGAGGATGCCAAGCGGTTGGGATTGGGCAATGGAGATGCGATCGCGTTGCGCAATGACCTTGGCCAGTTCAAAGGCCGGGTAAAGATCGATCGCATCAAGCCTGGGTGCCTGCAGGCTCATTGGCCCGAAATCAATGTGCTGATTCCGGCGGGGCGGTTGGATCCAAGTGGGGTTCCTGATTACAACGCCACAGTGGAAGTGGTGGGCGCAAATTGCCTCGTAGATGTACATGCGGCAGCCGAAGTAGCCGTTTAAATAGGCTTACTTGAGTTTGCCGCTTGGCGGAGTTGGCGCCCACACAGGGTTGGCGGGCGAGTGAGATGATGTCCGTCATTGTTCGTGGAGTGACTTCACGTAGCTGATGACTTGCCAGATTTGCGGGTCGGGTAGTTTGGACCAGGAGGGCATGCCTTTTCTCATGTTTCCGTTGACCAGCAACCAGTGGAGATCCCCCACGGTCGCTTGCTGCTGAACGCGATGGCTTCTTAACGGGGGCCGCTTCTTCGTTCCTTCTGCATTCTCGCCATGACACTTTGAGCAGTGGTCAAGGAAAATCCTTCGCCCGGCGGCAATCGCATCCGGCTGTTCCTGGTAAGGATTGGCTCTCTCGTGGTCTCGAGAGGGGACCTTTGCGAGCCAGGCCCCGTCAGCCGAAGCGAGAACAAGGGCTGTCGAAAGGAAAATCAAGGGCGGCAACAATAAGGGCATCTTGCGAATCATCAGTTCCCCCCGCGATGGAAGTGGCCCAGAAATTGTTCGATCTCATATGAGATACCGAAGCGGTACAAACAGGGAACGCTGTAATCGTTCAAGCCAAACTGCGGGGAGAACGAGAACGTCGTTCCGTTGGGAGCAGTCCAGTTGATCGTGGGGCCTAGGTACTGCGAGGTCAAATGGGTTCCGAAGGAGTGCCGGTCCCCAAGTCCGCCGTACATTTCGACTCCGGCCTGGAACTTTTCGAGACAGAACGTGCAATCGTGCGCGCTGGCGGCGAGCTGGAGGGGGCGGCTTGCCGCCACGGCGTATCCAAACTCCCACGGATCATTGGATAGATTTTTTTCGGCGATGATATTCTCGCTCACGTTCCAGCCATGGAAATTGCTGCCCAGGATTAGCTTGGTTTCAATCTCACGTTCTTTGTCCTGACGGGCAAGCCAATTTGGGTCGACGAAGTCGGGAACGCCATCGTGGCCAACGACTTCACGTAGAGTTTTGTCGGCGCTAATGTTTTCGAATTCCACGTAAATGACCGGATTAATCCAGTATTCACGGAGCAGGGGGCGAAAGCGATTCTCCCATCGGTATCCGGTGAAAATCGTGCTGTCGTGCTGCGTAGTCTGACCGTCCAGGTAGAATTCTGAGGTCCACCAAGCTTTCACCCCATATTCGAATTCGATGTTCGAACCCCAAAAACTATTGGCACCGGGTGGACTGCCAACCACGGAAAACAATTCGATGTCGAGATTTCCTGGCTCTTCCATCTGCTGGGAGTAGGTGACGAAATAGGGAAGTTCCTGAGCCTTGGAACAGACTACCTCCACGGAAAACAGGAGTAGACAAAGTGCCAAGCTCTGCTTCATATTGTTCCTTTTAATTAGTTGCAACTGAGTTGCATTAGCGGATTGCGATCTAATCGTAGAGGTTTTGCGTAACGCCGGTCAAGGTCGTCGCATATTTTCTGTTTCAGGATTGTTGCAACCAGTTGCAACGAATGGAGACTTCAGGCGGGTGAAGCAGTACGGCACTTCGAGCAGTACCCCCCGATTTCGAGTCTGCTCACAACGATGTGGAAACGACAATCACGCTGGATTTGTCCCTTAAGACGTTCGAACAAATTGCTCTCGAATTCCATTATATTGCCGCATCGCAGGCAGGCCATGTGGATGTGATCACGCTGCGGGCGACGCTCGTAATAATGCTTTTCTCCCTGCATGTGCATGAGGTCAAGTTCGTCCACCAAACCATGTCTCTTGAGCAAGCTGAGGGTGCGGTAGACAGTCACACGGTCGATGTGCGGATCCAGGCGGCGGGCATGGCGCAGGATCTGGCTGGCATCGAGATGTTGTTTGGCGGTCTCGACAACGCTGAGAATGGTGCGGCGCTGACGGGTCATGCGCAGGCCGCGCGACATCAATTCCGCTTGCAGACGTCCCGGAGCTTCAGTTTGCGGCAAGGGCATTGGGAGACCTATCTGTTTATTGATATCGAGTTGCAATTATATCGGAGAAAAACAGCATGCCGCAAAAGCAGGTGGTCTAGGTATGGAAAACTTACTATTGGGACAACCAACGGATCACTACCGTCGTTAATATCGGTCCAAAGAAAATGCAGATTCCTTCTCTCTTCGCCTCAGTTGGAGTAACAGAGCGTGGTCTGGTGGGTACCCATCGGGAGAAGTAAGTGCCGGGAATGCATGCGAGCTAATTCGCCTTCATTTTTTCTTTGACGCTATGCGCCAGTTTCTCGATCGCTTCTGCCTTTTTTAAGACGTCCAGTGACAGAGTATTTTCGTTGGATTTATCCACATACTCCTTCAGTTCGTTGGCAAGTTTGACCAGGTTGTCGGTATCGCGCTGCAGTTGAGCCTGACGATCCCGGTTGGCTTTCTTCGCCATGTCTTTTTCCATCTTGGCGCGCTCTTCATCTTCATGCGCGTCGGGATTGACGTCAGAGTTGGGGCCGAGGCGCGGTGACTGGGCGGGACCTTGGGAGGAGTTCTCACTGAATGACGATACCGAAAACACCGGCGTGATCAGCAGGAGTAGGACGGCCAGGGCGAATGGCTGGAAGCGCACAATTACCTCGTTAACAGTGGGATGAGGAAATTATACGGTTTTGCAGGGATTCGTTGGCGAAGTCAATGTTGCATTCAGGCAACGGTGGCCGCCAATTATCACGCCGAACACCGAAGGAACATGCCAAGGCCGAACTGCCATAAGATGCGCCGACCGATTCGGCCAAAGTCCTGAGCACGAAACGCAACACTTTCGACTCCAGAGGCGCAGCAGGCGGGCGAGGGCGCCCGCCCCACACACAAGCACAATTTAAAGCGAGCTCATGTTGGCCAGGAACTCGCCATTCGATTTCGCTTTATTGAGCTTATCGATGAGCAGTTCCATGGCTTCCACCGGGGACAGCGGATTCAGCACCCGGCGGAGTACCCAGATGCGGGTTAGGTCTTCCTTAGGGATCAGCAGTTCCTCTTTTCGCGTGCCGGAGCGCTGGATGTCGATAGCCGGGAAGGTGCGTTTGTCTACCAGTTTGCGGTCGAGGATGATTTCGGAATTGCCGGTGCCCTTGAATTCTTCGAAAATCACATCGTCCATGCGGGAGCCGGTATCGATCAAGGCCGTGGCGATAATGGTCAGCGATCCGCCTTCTTCAATGTTGCGGGCTGCGCCGAAGAATCGTTTCGGGCGCTGCAGAGCGTTTGAGTCCACGCCGCCGGAAAGCACTTTGCCGCTGGGCGGAACGATGGTGTTGTAAGCGCGGGCCAGACGCGTGATGGAATCGAGCAGAATGACTACATCGCGCTTGTGTTCGACCAGGCGCTTCGCTTTCTCGATTACCATTTCCGCAACTTGCACATGGCGGGCGGCAGGTTCGTCAAAGGTCGAGGAGATGACTTCGCCCTTTACCGAGCGCTGCATGTCGGTGACTTCTTCCGGGCGCTCATCGATCAGGAGAACCATCAGCACTACTTCCGGATGATTCGTGGTGATGGAGTTGGCGACATTCTGCAGCAGCATGGTCTTGCCGGCGCGAGGGGGTGAGACGATCAGGCCGCGCTGTCCCTTGCCGAGGGGCGTGAGCAGATCCATGACGCGGGCGCTCACGTTTTCGCGAGTGGTTTCGAGCTTAATGCGTTCCTGCGGATAAAGCGGCGTCAGATTGTCGAACAGGATCTTGTTGCGCGCCTCATCGGGCGATTCGAAGTTAACGGCTTCGATCTTGACCAGTGCGAAGTATTTCTCGCCTTCGTGGGGAGGACGAACCTGGCCGCTGATGGTGTCGCCGGTCTTGAGGTCGAACTTTCGGATTTGCGACGGGGAGACGTAAATGTCGTCGGGGCCGGGCAGATAGTTGTAATCGGGGGAGCGCAGGAATCCGTAGCCGTCGGGCAGGATTTCGAGCACGCCTTCGGCGAAGATGTGGCCTTCTTTTTCGCTCTGGGCCTGAAGGATTTTGAAGATCAGGTCTTGCTTGCGCAGTCCACTGGCGCCGGGCAGATCCAAGGATCGGGCGATCTTGGTCAGCTCTGTAATGTTTTTTTCTTTTAGTTCTGCGATGGTCATTATTCAATTCACCTGCGAAGGGAGATTTTCAAAGGGGGGTTACTCAGGAAAGACTTGGCCAATCGCGGGCAGGCGGCGGGGCTGGTTTTATGCAGCCCGCCGTTGTGCCTCGGCGAAGTTTTCCGGTTCCGACAGAACCGTCTGCCGTTCCGAGCTTGCGATCTTATCCAGAACCTCGTTCATGGTTTCCTGGATTCTAGTGTTGGGCTTGTGAAACTTACGGGTAGCCTTCGACGCAAGCTGGCAAAGCATATAACGGTTCCGCAATGTATGTAAAGCATCAAAAACGCGATCAGACCGCATGATAAGTCACTCTCCTAATCCGAGCAAACTGGCCGCACGCCCTTCTTTTCCTGGCAAGACGAAACCTGACCAGAGTGTCTAACTTACTCAATTCAGATGGGTTGTACGGGAAATCTCTGGTTACTCGTATAGATGCTCCGTCTGGCCCGAAAGTTTCTCGGTTTTAGGATTATGTCCGGTTGCCAGCGGAGGTTCGTCAGACAAACTGAACGCGTAAGCCTTCGGAACCATACACCCTACGTTAGAATGAACGAGACGTCAAGTGTTTCTTGCAATACCGTTCAATCAGTCACCGGAAATGTCAGTTACCTCCCAGTACGTCCCGAGCTTGACTCGGGCCGAGTAACTTCAATTCGCTGATACTAAATGAGTTAGCACTCTCGTTTCCATTTGTTTAAGTCCTCACGGGCGAGTCGCCTGTCTCACACAATTTCAGTCGGCCAGTCTCAAGCCCAGAACGTTCGGTCCAGGGTGCGGTACTGGATGGCTTCGGCGATGTGTTTCGGTTCAATTGATTTTCCTCCTTCCAAGTCGGCGATTGTTCTGGCGACTTTGAGGATGCGGTCGTGAGCGCGAGCGGTCAGGCCTTGCTGGGCCATGGCACGTTCCAGCAGTCTTTCACAGTCGGCCGAAAGCTCGCAGAAGGCGCGAATGTGGCGTGGCCCCATTTGCGCGTTGCAATAGAGCCTTTCTCGTGGAGCGGACGAGAATCTTTCTAACTGGGCGCCACGGGCTCGCATCACTCGTTCGCGAATCTTGGCCGAGCTTTCCGGTTCTGCGCCCGAACGCATCTCCTTATAGTTCACGGCAGGAACGTCGATATGGATGTCGATCCGGTCCAGCAATGGCCCTGAAATCTTGGACATGTAGCGCTGAATCAAGGGCGGCGTGCAATGGCATTCGCGCGAACGATCGTTGAAATAGCCGCAAGGGCAAGGATTCATCGCCGCGGCGAGCATGAAGCGAGCGGGAAAGGTCAGCGACATGGAAGCACGAGCGATGCAGACGGTTCCATCTTCCAGAGGCTGGCGCATAACCTCAAGCACGTTGCGCGGGAACTCAGGGAGTTCGTCCAGGAACAGGACACCGTTGTGAGCCAGCGAGACCTCGCCGGGACGCGGCACAGCTCCACCTCCGATTAATCCAGCGTCGGAGATGGTGTGATGAGGCGAGCGAAAAGGGCGCACGCCAACCAATCCGACCCCGGAATCGAGGACCCCGGCAACACTGTGAATCTTGGTGGTCTCGAGGGCTTCCTCGAATGTGAAAGGCGGCAGGATCGTAGGCATGCGCTTGGCCAGCATGGTTTTGCCTGAGCCTGGCGGACCAATCATCAGGATGTTGTGGCCGCCGGCGCAGGCAACCTCAAGGGCGCGCTCGGCGGAGTGCTGGCCACGAACGTCCTTGAAGTCCACAAGAAATTGTTGGGCCTCGCTGAGTAACGTCTCGCTGTCCACTTTGAGCGGCTGGATGCCGTTGCCAGTGTTCACGAAACGGATCACATCGAGCAGCGATTTCACCGGATAGATTTCCACCCCGCCAACCATGGCCGCTTCTTTGGCGTTGAGTTCAGGCACTACCAGGCGCGAGATCTTTTTCCCGCGTGCCTCAATCGCGATGGGGAGCGCTCCGCGAACCCCGCGAACCCCGCCATCGAGAGACAGTTCTCCTACGAAAAGGCAATCGGGGACCTCCTTCTTATTCAGGCCACCGTAAGCCCCCAGGATTCCCAGGGCCATCGGCAGGTCGAAGCCGGAGCCTTCTTTGCGAATGTCTGCCGGGGCGAGATTGATTGTGATATGAGTAGGCGGAATGTCGTAACCGCAGTTCTTTAGCGCCGCCCGGACGCGATCCCGGCTTTCTCGGACGGCAGCATCAGGCAGACCGACCGTGTGGAAGTGATCTTCCATTGTCTTGATTCCAGACACATCGACCTCGACTTCGATAATGCTGGCGTCGATGCCGTAAACTGCGGCGCTTAGCGTCTTATAGAGCATAGGGCGTTTTATGAAACTGGGATCTGTGCGCAGGCAAATAGATTTGTTCGGACCCGTCGTGACGAGGGAAGGCCCAGCGACAGGTCGGCCTAAAGCTCGACCCTACGCCTTGCGGCCTAAATAAGTGGTGACGGATGTCACAGAAAAGTTGTGACAAGTGAACAGCGGACTAACGTTTCGTCTGTGAACCAAATTACCCAACACGCTTTCGGTTGTCTGCACCAGTCCGGTGGACTAGGATTCGCCTAGACCCAGGGCTCGTCAAACCTGCAGAGGATGCCCGCAGGTGCGGGTGAACTCTTTATGTCGGAACCAGAGAAACAACCGACGCGCACTGCCGGCGCGCCAACCAACCTGGAGCAGGAAGAAGCCTGGCTTTGGCGCGTGGCACTTCTGTTTGTGGTTCTCTTAGCCACGGGATTGGCCGTGGAATCCTGGGAACGGTTGCAAAATCTCCCCTATCATCTGGGTTTGCTTTCGCTTGGCTTGCTCTGCGTCGCCATTGCATTTGCTGGCTTCGCCTACGGACGAAGAAAGCGGGTCACGGAGCTTAGGAACCTCGTCCGCGGCCTGCAGGAGCGCGCGGCCACTCCCACGGATGAGCAACTCGATCAACTCGGAGAGCTGATTGCGCGCTCCCAACGCAGCTTCAAAGAACTCATCGATTCCTTCGACGACATTGCCTTTGCCACTTCCTTGGAGGGGAAAATAAAAACCGTAAACCGGCGCGTAACCGAGCTGCTCGGCATTCCATACCCCGATGTGGTAGGTCATCGGGTAGACGAGTTTGTGGACGAACCGAAACGCGAAGATGTGGATCGCGGGTTGGCCCGGTTTCTCGAAAAACGCCGCTGGTCCGGCATGGTTTGCGTTCGGCTGAAAGCAAATGCCCGCACCCTGTACTTTGATTGCGCACTCAATGCGATTGTGAAGGGTGATGAAGTGGTGGGCGTGAGCGCGCTTGCTCGTGACGTCACCGAAGAACGCGAGAAGGAGCGGCGATTTACTGAACTGTTTGAAACGCTACAGGAAGGCGTCTATTTCAGCACGCCAGAAGGCAAGTTGCTCGACGGCAACGCAGCGCTGGTGCAGGTTCTGGGATATGAGAGCAAGGAAGAACTGCTCTCCGTCGATCCCAGAGCCTTGAACTCCGACCCCAATCAACTTCCCGTGCTGGGGCGGACTGCGGATGATCAGGGCGGCGTACGCACTCGGGAAATCATGTTGCGCCGCAAGAACGGCACGCTCGGGGTTTTCCTCGACACCTCCCGCGCGGTATGGGATGCAGGCGGCAAGATTGTCCGCTATCAGGGTACGCTGGTGGACGTGACCGAACGCCGAGAGATGGAGAAGGCGTTGCGCGGTCAAGAAGAATTCCAGCGCTACCTTCTGGAGAGCTTTCCCGACTTGATCCTGGTGATAGATCTGAATGGACGCTACAGTTTCGTGAGTTCACGGATCCACGACCTGCGTGGCTATAAGCCAGAAGACCTGCTGGGGAAGAAAGTCGAAGAAGAACAGGACTATTCTCCCGAACTGTTTGCCTTGTATCGCGACCTGACCACGGGGCGGAAGATGTTTGGATCCTGTGACTATAGTGCGCGTCACCGCGACGGGAGTTGGCGTACCATGCGAGCGTCCGCTAGCCCGCTGTTCGATGCGGAAAACAAGCTGAGTGGCGCGATCGTCTCGGTGCGTGACATTACGGTGGAGAAGAAACTGGAGCAGCAGATCATCCAGAGTGAACGGCTTGCCGCCATGGGCCAGATGATCGGAGGTTTTGCCCACGAATTGAATAATCCGCTGACCAGCATCCTCGGGATGTCGGAGTTGTTACAGGAGGGCGAAGCCCCCGAGTCTGTCCGGAAGCAGATGGTCGTTCTGCAGCAGCAAGCACGCCGGGCGGCCGAGATTGTTCAGAACCTGATGTACTTCTCGCGGCCTCCAGCGCCGGGCAAGAGCCCCATCGATCTGGGTGAACTGGTGCAACGGACTTTACACCTGCACGCGTATTCCTTGCGCAAGAGCAACATCACGGTAGATTTCTTGAAGGAGTCAGTCCCACCGGTTAGCGGAGACGCGCACCAGCTAATGCAGGTGTTTCTGAACTTGATCTTAAACTCGGAACAGGCAATGCGGGAGGTACGCGATCGCGGCACTCTGCGCATCCGCATAGAAAAGCAGGAAAAGTCGGTCTCGGTCATTTTTCAGGACGATGGGCCCGGGATCTCGCCAGAGATCCTGCCCAATATCTTCGACCCTTTCTACACTACGAAGCGCCCGGGCCGCGGAACCGGCCTCGGCCTGAGCATCTCCAAAGCTATCCTGCGGGAACACAACGGAAACGTCGAGGCCGCGTCAGGGCCGGGGGGTGGAGCGGTGTTCACGGTCACATTGCCGGTGGCCGTCGCAGGTACGACGTCGGGTGGCTAGAACTCCATCCGTCAGCCGGCTCTACTCTTTCGCGATGGTCAAGACTTCTTCTTCGCAGGTTTGGGCGCTAATTTCTTCACATATTCGTAACTAAATTCGAGATACTTCTGGAGCTCTTTCGTGTTCTTCAACAACGCGTCCGGGACTGCCACATACTCTTTCATGACGGTGCCATAGGCCTTGAACAGCGTGGTCTTATGCTTCCTCAGAAACTCCTCACGCTTATCCGCGGGAAGTCTGATGGCTAATGAGCTGGATTGATGCAGGAGCGTGAACATATGGCCATTGACCGAGGTGTACGGATTGGCAGCGCCCTTGCGTTCGATCTTAGGGTTAGTTGCAATCAGCTTTTCATACAGATCCACCTTGGTGGAAGGGGGAGTGCTCTTCTTCGCTGCGGCCATGGTTTTTCCTCGATTGTGAGTCAGAATGCTAAAGTCGCTATCTGCGATTGGCAACTTTCGATTTGGAGACATTGTCCCAGCCTCCAAGCTTGAGCGCGACACCCATGCACGCGTCGCGCAGCTCATCGGCAAGACCACGATCCTCCATTGAGCGGGCGAGAACCATGCCACCCACGCACAAAGCAGCGATCGCTCGCGCTCTGGTATGTCGAGGCCGGTCTTTAGGCGACAGGCTGCGTTCCAGAACGTCAACCATAGCCTTTAACACGGTTTCGAAGGCCTGCTTGGCAGTCTTGCCGCAGCGCGCGATATCCCCCGGCAACGCAACCATTGGGCATGAATTCTCGACGTCCTCGAAGTGCTGGCGGGACAGATAGGCACGAACGACCTGCGGCCCGACATCGGTGGACGACAGATCCACGTGTACTCCCTCCCAGCAGCTTTTCCATTCAGGATCGGTAAGAAAGCAGCCCAACACCTCAGCGTATAGATCGCTCTTGCTCTTGAAGTAGCTATAGAACCCTCCGTGAGTGAGGCCCGCACCTGCCATAATCTGGCTGAGAGAGACATTCTCGAAGCCATGCCGATTGAATAGGCGGCGAGCGCTCTGGACGATGTTCTTTCTCACTTCTACGCGGTGACCAGCAGAATACGGCATAAACCTCTCCTTATTTCGGGCGGCAATATGGCTCGAACCGCATGGCTTCGCAAGCAGAATATTATCTTGAACATATTTTATCGTCATGTTTCTATCTGGACACCGGGATCTCTCGAGATAAATTCAAATGCCACGAGGCAATGAAGCCATGACGAGCGAGACAAAGAATTGGACTGCGGTGGACGCTTCACCCACTCGCCGACAGATCATCGGCCGTGGAGCCGTCGTATTCGTGGGTCTCGCCCTGCGTGCCGCCAGTGCTGGCCAGCAGACCATGACCGAAGCGCAGAGCACTGGGCCGGATCGAGCCCGAACCTCTCTCCACCAGGAAGTCGAGTTCAAGGCCAGCCCCCATCGAATTTACGAAATTCTGTTGGATTCCAAGCAATTCAGCGCGTTCTCGGGCGAGCCAGCCGAGATTAATCATGAGGCTGGGGGTGCTTTTTCCATGTTCGGGGGGAAAATTGTGGGACGAAATATCGAGTTAGTCCCGGACCTGCGAATTGTCCAGGCATGGCGTCCTTCATACTGGGAGCCGGGTGAGTACACGATTGTGAAATTCGACCTCAAACCGGAGGGTTCACAAACCAAATTGCTTCTCGATCACACTGGCTTCCACGAGGGCGACTTTGCGCATTTCGACCCGGGATGGAGAATACGATACTGGGAACCGCTGACGAAATACCTGAGTTAAACGGCTACACCCTATTCACACGATCGTGGCAACCTACCGTTCCACGGCCATGGCCACGGCGTTCCCCCCGCCCAGGCAAAGAGCCGCAATGCCACGTCGGACGTCGCGGCGGATCATTTCATAAATGAGCGTGACCAGCACGCGCGCCCCGCTGGCACCGATGGGATGGCCGATGGCGACAGCACCCCCGTTCACGTTCACTTTGTCGGGATCGAGCCCAAGTTCGCGCATCACACCGAGAGCCTGCACCGAGAAGGCCTCGTTCAATTCGTACAGGTCAACATCTTCATTCTTCCAGCCGGTCTTTTCCCAAATCTTGCGAACCGCCCCAACCGGAGCCATCATCACCCATTTGGGTTCGACTCCACTGGTGGCTTGCGCCACGATTCGCACCATGGGCTTGGCGCCGAGTTCTTTCGCGCGTTTGGCACTCGTGACCACGACAGCGGCAGCGCCGTCGTTCACTCCCGGAGCGTTTCCGGCGGTGACTGTGCCGTCTTTCTTGAATGCTGGCTTCAGGGAGCGCAAAACTTCAATCGTAGTGTCTTCGCGGGGAGATTCGTCCTTATCGAAGACGGCCGGCGCTTCGCCCTTTTTCTTGGGCGGCAATTCAACAGGAACGATTTGCGACTTGAAGCGGCACTCCTTGATGGCGGCGACCGCCTTGCGGTGTGAGTTCACGGCGAACTGGTCCTGCTGCTCGCGGGTGATGCCGTATTTTTCCGCCACGTTCTCGCCGGTAATTCCCATATGGTAGTTGTTGTAGATGTCCCACAGCCCGTCGTTAACCATCGAATCGACGATCTGCGCGTTTCCCAGACGGTATCCCTTTCGCGCTTGCGGGAGCAGATACGGGGCGTTGGTCATCGATTCCATTCCACCGGCGACTACCACGGAACTGTTCTCAGTCTGTATTGCTTGCGCCGCAAGTGCGACGGCCTTGAGTCCCGAACCACAGACTTTGTTTACGGTCATGGCACCTACCTCGGGAGCGAGACCACCGAAAATTGCCGCCTGCCGCGCCGGGTTCTGACCCAACCCGGCGGAGACTACGTTTCCCATGATGCATTCGTCGATCTGGTTGGGATCGAGATTGGCGCGCTTCACAGCTTCACGAACGACGATCGCGCCCAATTGCGTGGCGCTCAAATCTGAAAGACTTCCCTGAAATTTTCCTACGGGAGTGCGACAGCCGGAAATGATGACGACATCGTCGAAAGCAGCCATTTATGTGCTCCTGCGATTATTTCTTGCCTGTCAATTATAGATGTGCCGTAGTGGAAAAGGATGAATTCAGTTGGAGCGCGGCGGCTGCTTGCTCGTGAGACCTGCTTTTGGAAAGAACGGCGACTACAAGCAGAGTTGAAGATAATTCCGGCCACCATCGCGTCAGAATTCTTGCGGACAGCCGAGGTCGAACGGGCTCCAGCCAAGAAATTTTCTGCTTGAATCCCGCTTCGGTGACTTTGGGCATGGGTCGCATGCTCATCCAACATCATTTTTTTCTTGACTTCACTTTTTATAGACTCTATACATCAATGAGTTGCAACAAACGACCGTTGCATTTCAAGTCCATGAAAAATGGAAAGGGAGAATAGATCAAATGGCAACCAAGAAGAAAGCAAAGAAGGCCGCAAAGAAGAAACACTAAGAGCCTTCAACCAAAGTAAAACCGCGGGGACGCTAAAAGCGTCCCCTAAGTTTTTGCGCGCTAGTTCCGGTTGCTTGATTTCTTATCGACGGAAATCGCGTGAAGACGTTTTTCGGTGGCCGGACAGAGGCTTCGGTAGGCGCAGAAACCGCAATAGAAGCCGGGCCTGGCATCAAATTCTTCGGCGGCGATCTTTCCCGCAACTTCCTCAACTTCACGTTTGCAGTCCTGTAGTTCGGTCTCGCTGCGACGCGTGACCACCAAACTGTTTTCTTCGAGGTTGTGGAATACGATCTGATCGGCGCGGTAACCCCATTTTTCGTGCGCGGCCAGAGCGTAGATGGAAAGTTGAAGACTTCTGTCGGCATCTTCCTGCGACTTGGGCCGGCCGGTTTTGTAATCCGTTATCACGACCCGACCGTTGTTCAGTTGATCGATCCGGTCGATCCGTCCTACGACTTTAGCTCGTCCGATCTGCATTTCGAACCACTCTTCGGTGTGCAGCACCTGGGGCACGGGCGCTCGTTTGCAGCCGGCTAAGAACTCGCGCAACTGCTCGATCCCCTGACGCTCGTAGAGTTCCTGCTGATACCTTTCTTCAATGCCCGCAGCCCTGAGGTCCGTCTTAAAAAGGTCGATCAGTTGGTCGTTTTCGATGATCCGCCCCTGGCGAACCGATTCGTAGTAAGCAAGCAGTATGCGATGAATGGTCGCGCCGTACTCCATGGCCGCAGGAACCTCGCCGGGGATTCTCCACTCGCGCTCCAGCTTGAATTGCAACGGACAGATTTCATATGTTTGCAAGGCGCTGGCGCTGAGTCTTGCGCCGAGATCGATGGCGGGCGGGAGTTTGAGCCATTCACTCACGGGGGAGCCAGGTAACACAGAAACGGCCTCGGCAAACAAGTCGGTTTGGAACTCGAGAGCGTGACGTTGGCGGAGCCATGGCCTCAGACCGGGGTCCTTGAGCAGATCTCGCAGAAAACCACTGGGAGTGGGGTCCTTTTTGCCTGTTCCCTGTCGAGCGTAGATGGTAAGCGAATCCCGCGCACGAGTCATGGCAACATAGAACAAGCGACGCTCCTCCTGCCGGCACAATTCCTTGTCGTCGAAAAGCGGCATCGACCCGGCGCCTTGCAGTTCGCGCGGAAAATCGACTAGGGGCTCTTTGTAGGACGAGGGGAACGAATTGGAATTGGCTCGAATGATGAAGACGTGATTAAATTCAAGCCCTTTGGCGACGTGCGCCGTCATGAGCCGGACGGCATTCTCGGCGCCGGTCGAGATCGGGATTACACCGCCAGCAGTCCGGAAATACTGGAGGTAGTCGAGAAATTCGCCGATGTCGCCAGTCTTGGTGATTGCCTTGGGCTTCTCCTCCCATCGCTTGACGAACTCGAGAACGGCAGCGATGGCAGGCGAAGAGCGGTTCAGAGCAAACTGCCGAATGATGATATTCAAAACCCCGGTGCTGGTGGTCGTCGCTCGGGTCACCTCGTCCCGGACTTGCTGCAAAGCAGTCAGGACCGCGGCGCCATTGTCGATCTTGGCCAAAACCGACGCCATTCCGGATTTCCGTTCTTCCCTCGGAATCGCTTTTATGCCGGCACGCAGTTTTTCCGGATCGATAGCGAACTGAGGGAAGGAAGCAACTCGGAAGAGGCTCGCACTATCGTTCAGTGAAACGACCGCTCCCAAGCAGGCAAACAGATCGCGGGCTTCGGGAGTATCCATGACATCCATATTTTCGATCGCGAACGGGATGCCCTGCTCAACCAGCTCCCCTACAATTTGTTCCCGATGAAAATGTTGGCGGTAGAGGATGGCAAAGTCGCTCCACTTGCAGCGTAATTTGCGCTGCCGATCGCGGATGGTTGCGACCAGGTCCGAGCACTCGAATTCCTTCGCAGTCAAGACAACTGCGTCGACCAGGGGACTAGGCAACGGTCTCCCGTCCCGAGATGCTTCTTCTTCCCGGGCGGAAATCAACGGGGTACGCTGGTAGGCGGAGGCTGGGCCTTGCCCGGGAGAAAAGACATCCGGGTTCCTGGAAATCAGCGCGAAGGCGGACTTCAAGATGGTGGTGGTGGAGCGGCGGTTCTTCTCCAGGACGACCATCTTCGCCTCCGGGAAATGTTCCTGAAAGAGTCCGAACGCAGCACTCGAAGCACCGCGAAAGCGATAGATGGCCTGGTCCGGATCTCCCACCGCGAAGACGTTACGTTCTTCTCCAGCTAGTTTCTGGAGAATCTTGACCTGAGCGAAATTGACATCCTGGAATTCGTCCGCCAGGATGAAACGGGTACGCTGGCGTTCGCTGGCTAGCAGTTGAGCATTGCCTTCCAGCAAGCCATGCGCATGGGTGATCATGTGGCCGAAGGTGCCGAGGTTGTCTTCGCGCAGCATGCTTTCGACGGTTGTGAATACGCTGGCGATTTCCTGGCAGCGTCCGATGACCTCGTCGTCGGACAAGGCATCGGCATCCTTAGACTTGCTCACCCGCGGAATTGCGACCTCGCCTCGCTCAAGCTGGCGCACGTAGGCGGCATATTTCTCGGGGTCTACCAGGTCGTCCTGGCAGCGCCGCATGAAACTGAGGAGATCATGAAGAAACTGGCTGACGTTGGCGGCACGCACGAAGTAGTTGAGGTGTAACTCGTGGATGCGCTTGCGCAGATAGATCCAAAGATCCTGGTCGTCGAGGACGCCGAACTGCTTGCCGTACCGGCCGAGGAGATCATTGCAATACTCGTGAAATGTGGCAATCTGCAAAGCGGATACACTTGTGCCGCGCAGTTCGTCGCGCACCCGTTGACGCATCTCCTGAGCTGCGTTTTTTGTGTAAGTAACAGCCAGAATTTCGTCCGGGCGAGCTTGTCCATCGCGGACTAACCGTGCAATGCGTCGCGTGAGAACCGTAGTTTTGCCCGTGCCTGCGCCCGCGACCACGAGCATTGGCCCATGTACGTGTTCGATGGCCTGACGCTGGCGTTCGTCGGGTTCAAAAGCCTCGCAGCCGGGATGGGTTTAGTTGCTGCCACTGGGCAGGAGCATATCAGAGATGGTTGAGGATATTTCCGAATGGATGGTGTGGCGCGGGCGCCCTCGCCCGCGTTGTCCCCCCAGATATGTAGCCTCGCAGACGAGGGCGCCCGCGCCACACTGTTGCATTCGCTTACGCTTGCAGTTCTGAAAGAGCCACCGCCAGGCCGGCAATGGCCGCGGTCTCGGCGCGGAGGATTGTGCGTCCCAGTGATGCTGAAATCCACCCTGCCTTTTGAAACAATTTCAATTCCTCATCCGTCCACCCACCCTCGGGACCGAACGCAAGAACGACGTCGCCGTCGCGAGGCTGAGACTGGAAAATGTCCTTCAGCATTACTTCCGGTTCGCTTTCTGACAGGAGAATTCGCGTGCTTCCCGCCAGGGCCGCTGCATCCTTCACTTCCATGGGCGGGGAGATTTCCGGCGGTGAGATTCTACGGGACTGTTCGGAGGCTTGTAAGGCAATCCGTCGCCAGCGGTCGACGCGTTTGCCAGCCGCAGTCGCGAGGTGAACTCCGGTTCGCCGCGCGATCACTGGCACGATGCGCGTTGCTCCCAGTTCTGTGCATTTTTCGATCGCCCATTCCATACGGTCGAACTTGAAGATTGAGATCGCAAGCGTTACTTGAACAGCAGCCGGAGAGGGAATCTCGTCTCCCAGTTCGAATTCAACTCGGTCAGGGGTGATGGCGGTGATGTGTCCGCGGCGAACTTTGTCCTCGGCAGTGATATCGAATTCCTGGCCGACGCGGGCGCGAAGCACCTGGGACAAGTGCCGAGCGTGTTCGCCGACTAGAAATGCGCGCGTACCGGAGACTTCGTCGGCAATCCAGCGTCGGCGGGCCATGGCTCTACGGAGAAGAGCTTAAACCACAAAGGACACAACGGTACACAAAGGAGGCGTAAAGAGAAAATCAGAAGATTGGTTCGGATCTATCCGAAGATGTCTTTCACCTTCCCTAACAACGTCCTGCGCTGCGGCTTATTTTCCACCTGAGTCATGCCTTCCAACTCCTGCAACAACTCACGCTGGCGCTTGTTGAGCTTCCCGGGAGTGTGCACGCGAACCTCAACGAACAGATCACCTTTTCCGTGGCCATTCAACACCGGTACACCTTTCCCCCGGATGCGCATCGTAGTTCCTGACTGCGTCCCGTCCGGCACTTTCAATGCGTGTTCGCCATCCAGCGTAGGTACCCGAATCTCAGTACCTAACGCGGCCTGGGTAAATGAAATGGGAATTACGCAGTGCAGGTCGTTGCCTTCACGCTCGAAAAACGGATGTTCTTTAACGTGTAACACAACGTAGAGGTCACCCGCAGGTCCACCGTGAGCCCCAGCCTCGCCCAGTCCTGAGAAACGGATGCGCGTTCCGTCTTCGACCCCGGCGGGGACTTTGGCATCCACGGTCCTCTGGCGCAGCACGCGGCCTTCGCCCTTGCACTTCGAGCACGGATCGGTAATCACGCTGCCTGCGCCCTGACAAGTGGGACAGGTACGAGCCATGCTGAAGAATCCCTGCTGGTAACGGACCTGGCCGCGCCCGCCACAGGATCGGCAGGGGACGGGAGCCTTGCCGGGAGCCGCCCCAGAGCCACGGCAGTCCTCACAGGTTTCGTGGCGGCGAACGGTAACGTTGGTTTCCGTGCCGAAAACCGCCTCTTCGAATTCCAGCGTGACATCTTCACGCAAATCGGGACCGCGCTGGGCACGGCTGCCCCGGCGGGAACCGCCGAAGAGATCTCCAAAACCGAAAAAGTCTCCGAAAATCTCGCTGACATCCTGAAAAACCGTGGGGTCGAAGCCGCCTGCCCCGCCACCACTCACCGCAGCGTGACCGAAGCGGTCGTATGCCGCCCGCTTGTCCACGTCAGCAAGGATCGCGTAGGCTTCGCTGCACTCCTTGAATTTTTCTTCTGCGTCAGGATTATTCGGGTTGCGATCAGGGTGAAACTGCAGCGCCAGCTTGCGGTAAGCGCTCTTGATCTCCTGCTCGTTGGCTTCGCGGGCAATCCCGAGAACTTCGTAATAGTCGCGTTTTACGTTGCTGGCCAGAATGGGTCCAAGTCCTTTCGATTTTCTTGATGTCTAGTGTTTCGGATTGCGCGCAACTCTGACCATCGAGGGACGCAGCAGGCGGTCCTTCAACTTGTAGCCTCGTTGCAACTCTTCAAGTATCTGATGATCTTCGGCATCGCTGGTGTCCACCATCTCGATGGCCTCGTGAAGGTGGGGATCAAAGGGCTCGCCTTTTGCAGGGATGGGACGCAGGCCTAATTTCGCCAGTGCATCCTGCAACTGCTTATAGATGAGTTCGATTCCGTCGCGGAACTCGGATCTTTTTTCCGCAGATCCGACCTGCAGCGCACGTTCAAAACTATCGAGGATTGGCAGCAGTGCCTTAACCGCGTCGGTGACGGCATATTCGCGAAAATCCTGCTGCTCGCGGGCAGTGCGCTTGCGGGCATTCTCGAATTCAGCTTGGAGACGGGCCAGCCGATCGATCAGCGTGTCGCGTTCCACCCTAAGTTTCTGCAACTCGCTGCTTTCGATGGATGCGCGCGAGGACGGAGACTCAATGGACACCCCTTCGTCCTCGGCATTCTCAGATGCGGGCAATTCGTGCGTCGCATCAAGTTCCTGGGGATCTACTTCTGATTTTCCGTTTGTTCTTGCCATAATACTTTCACTGGAACTACTTACTCAGACTCATTCAAGATCTTGTCGAACAGACGCGCAATATACGAAACCGCTGTCATCGTGTGCTCATAGTCAATACGGGTCGGTCCTATGACCGCGAGCGATCCCATGACTTCGCCCCCGACACGGGCAGGAGCACCGATGAGCACGAAATTACGCATCGACGGCAGCGTCTGGTCGAGTCCGATCACCACGCGCACGGCCTCTTGTTTGGCATCGAGATATGCACCCAGCAACCCGACGATTTTCTGTTTCTCTTCCAGGGTCTTTAACAATTCCTGCAAGCGCTGCCGGTCTTGCTCTCCGGCCACCAGATTGGCTGCACCTTCAACGTAGACCATCTGGGCGCCATCGTCCGCCGCCAGTGCGCCCTGCTTATAAAGTTGCTCGACAGAGGTCATCAAGCGGTCGTATTCACTGCGTTCCTGCTCGAGGCGCCGGGCCAACTCAATTCGCATCGCTTCCATGGTCCAGCCCCGGAAATTCTCATTGAGGAAGCGGGCAGCCGCATCCAGATCAGCCTGCGGAAGATCCAGGCGCAACACACGGTCTCGAACCAGACCCGACCGCGTCACCAGGACCGCCAGTACTTTCTGATCCCCCAGCCGCGAAAAATAAACGTGCTCCAGCGCGTTCTTGGGTCCTCCAATAGCTACCGCAACTCCGACGTTTCGCGAGATCAGCGAGAGCACATGCGACGTGCGCTCCATGAACTCTTGCACGTCGGAGACGCCGTGAAATGACTCCTGAATAATATTTTCATCAGTATTCGAGAGTCGCGCCTTACCAGTAAGTTGCTCGACATAATACCGATACGCCTCGGTGCTGGGCACACGGCCGGCCGAAGTGTGGGGCTGCTCGAGATATCCCGAGTCTGCCAGATCTGACATCACATTGCGAATGGTCGCCGGACTCAATCCTTCCCGGTTGCCGCGCGCAAGTGTCCGCGATCCCACCGGCTCACCCGTAGCAATAAAGGTCTCCACAATGGCTGTGAGGATTTCGCGTTCACGCTCGCCTATAGGCGGTCCCGGAGGCATACACTCCCTTGTATCACATTGTGCCGACTGGGCCAGCCGACCTCGAAGCGATGTACAGCTAACCTAATGTAGATGCAACACTTACACCGCAGGATGCAAGAATAGCAAGTCTGAATTCTAGGAAGCACAGCGAACCTCTGTCAAGCCTTAGCAGGGATCGGGGATCGCGGCACCCAAAGTCGTACCCCCCTCAGATGACCCGGAGAACTATCTTCAAAACGGGTTCTGAGTGGAACGGCGGTTCCCGTCATTTGAGAATTTCTGATCTGTGAGCGAACCCGACGATAGCCGCCACTATTGCAGCTTCGCGTAATCCGCCTTGGCTTGCTTCAGTATGGGGATGTCAGGGTCGGCGTCTTTCCAGAGCGCGAGGAAATCTTTGTACGCGGCGAGTGCCCGGACCCGAGCGGCATCGGCGTCGGCACCCTGCGAGGCTCTCGACTGCAAGACGTTGGCACGAGCGACTCCTAGATGCGCCAACGCTCCCGTCCAGCAGTTCCAGACAATGCCGCTGTGGTCGAGAATCTTCTGAAACTCCGCGGCGGCGGCACTGCTTTGTCCGGCAGCCAGGTATGCCTCTCCGCGCACATACACGTGATAGAGGCAGGAAATGTTCTCAACGAACGCAATTTCGCCAAACTCGATGGGTGAAGCAGCTTGCACTGCACTCAGGGCGGCAGGATTCTTTTTGTCCATCGCCAACTGAGCCTGAATCGCGGGTAGCCAAAGCGACTGAATCTGGGTGTCCAGTGGGAAGCGTTTCCCTAACTCTTGCGCCGATAATTCGGATCGCGCAATATCGCCCGCCATGGCAAACGCAAGTGCGGCCTCACTCTCGACGCCCTGACTCGCAGGAGCAAGCTTCAAAGCCTCTGCCGCTGACTGCCGCGCTTGCGCAGCATTGCCGTAAGCCGCTTCCCACAGAGCAGCATTCGCCAGCCATATTGCCCCACTTTCTTTGCTGTCAGCCCGGACAGCGGTGTCCACGGCCTGCTTGGTCAGTCCCCGCGCCTTGGCAAGATGACCCGCATACGCCTCGGTGTCGGATGCGAGCGCCAGTCCAACGTTCTCCTCGGGCTTGCCCGCAAACCACTGTTGCTGTTCTCCCATCGCCGCCGAGTCCGCTCCGAGAAAGGCAAGACCATAGAGAGCATTGTGGAATACCCCATCATCGATTTTTCGCGCCTGGGTTTCGTGGATTATCTTCCGCGCCTCGTCGAAGCGCTGCAAGGCAAGCGTGTAATTGGCAAGATTAGCGTACAGAGACCACCGATCTGGTGCAAGGACCAGGGACTGCCGCGTGATGTCGGCGGCTTTCTCGTACAGCCCCTGTTCGCCGTAGACAGTACCCAAAATGCCGTACTCCCTGTATTCCCGAGGGTAGCTCTCGATCTCCTCCTGAAAGGTTCGCGCCGCTTTGTCCAGGTCCCCCGTTACGATCTGATAGTAGGCGGCACCAATCACCAACTTTTCCCGCTCGCTGGTGTGTTCCCGCAACTGAAATGCCTTGGTCATGTACTCGCTAGCGCGTCCTACCTCGTTGAGGCTGTAGTAGTCGCCGCCGAGAGCCAAGTAGCCCATAGCAAAATTTGGATCAAGCTCGATGGCACGTTGATGGTACGGAATGGCTGCGGCGTGGCTTTCCTCAAATTGGGTCTTTCGTGCCCAGGCTGAATGCTTTCAAAGCATTCAGCGAAGGCGTGGTTATTTCTGCGAGCGGAACGTCGAACTTCTGCACCGTAGCCAGTGATTCGCCCAACTCTCCCCGCAGCTTCGAGGCTGCATCGCCCAGCGTATTCAGCACTTTCTCCTTGGATGCAGCCGTCACTTGGTGCTCGGCCAGCGTGTCTCCTGTGCGGCAGTTCACCGCCTTCAATTCCAACACATATTTGCTACCCAAACTCCCAACAGCTCCGGCAAGGTAGGCTTTGCTGCCCGCCCGCAGGCAAACGTCGCGGGCCACTTCAGGCGTAAGCTTCGTGCTGGTTGGACGAGTCATCAATTGCAAGGTCTTGGCAACTTCGCTGTCGGAGAGCACATTCAGGAATGGGGATTGCCGCAAGGAAACGTTGAGCGCCGTCTTCAGCGTGTCATCGAACACCGGATCGCCGGTGCTGTTGGCAAAATCGGAGAGAACGATGGTGTCCTTCTCGGTCAGGCGCTTGCGTTGATGGGAGCGATAAAGTCCGCCCGCTACGATCAAAGCGACGAGCAGAACGAGAACCGTAATTTTCCAGCGCCACGCAACCTGAGCCGAACCAGCCTCGGGTGCAAACACCGTGCCCGAACTGGCTGTGGCACGGACTAAGGCAGAGCCACGTGGCTGAGGCTGCGCTGGATGCGGCTCAATCCACTCGACCGGCCCCCTCCAGCGATATCCGCGGCGCGCTAAGGTCTCGATATATCTGGGCTGGTCGGCAGAATCGCCCAAAGCGACTCGTAGTCTCTTCACGGCAACGTTAATGGTATTTTCAAACTCGACGACCGTGTCGTTCGGCCAAAATTTCTTCTGAATTTCGGGCCGCATCACCACGTCGCCTGGACACTCCAGCAACATCGCTAGAATCTGGAAGCATTGCTCTGGTAACCTGATTCTCTCTCCGTTCTTGCGAATCTCTCCTGACCGTAGATTGATTTCAAAGCACTCGAAGCGGGCCAGGTACGGAGACTGCACGTCTCCGCTCGCTCGCGTTACAGGAGCCACAAGACGATACCCGCGTTTGGCGATGGTCTCAATCACCCGCGCCTCTTTGGCCTCGTCTTGAAACAGTTGGCGGAGCTTGTGGATAGAAAGCGTCAGCACGCCCTCGCCCACAAACGTGTCAGGCCAAACCTCCTGAAACAGTTTTTCTTTGGGAACCGGCTCAGGAGCATGCTCCGCTAGGCATACTAGAACCGCCATCACCTTCGGCTCGAGCTGAACGCTCGTACCGTTGCAGGAAACGCTATTAAGGCTGGGCTTCACCAGCCAAGACCCCACTCGGAAGTCGCTTATCCACGAACGCCCCCAGCACGCGCGAATTCCCGGATTATACGCCGTTATGGCGGAGCCAGATAGATTGTTTCCTAACCAAAACTTATGAAGAACCTACATGATCTCCTAAAGACTCTCAGTCTCGGTTTGGGTAGTGTGGGGGCTGCAATCGCAGACTGCACGGCTGAGGGAAGCAGCAAGAAACGGCCTTCCGCCTGGCCAAGCGGCGACGCGAAAAATTCAGGAAGGAGAATTGTCATGAAAGCACAACCTAGTCATGCCATGCTGGTGATCGGCGCTGCCTTCGTATTGGCCCTGATCCCATTGCAGGCACATGCTCATTGTTCCAACGCCGGAGCGGCAGGGAACTGGGCTTACACCTATACCGGAACCATATTTACAACAAGTGGTGCGCTGCCGGCAGCCTCGGTGGGCCACTTCAGGCAGGACGCGGCGGGCAACGTCACCGGTAGTCAGACCCGTAGTGTAGCCGGAGACGCCGCGGTGGAACATATCGCCGGCAACATCGCCCTGAACAAGGACTGCACGGCCGCCGCGACCATCAAGGTGTTCGTGAAGGGAGTACTGCAACGTACCGCGGTCCTGGCCCTGGCTTATGACAACGACGGGAACCAGGTTCGCGGAATCTTCCAATCACTGACGCTGCCAGATAACACCAATGTTCCAGTCGTCATCACCATCGATGGGAATAGGGTGTTCAACAAGGATTAAGAGGACTAACGGTGCGGGCAGGACAAAAGTCCTGCCCAAACCCCGACTTTTCGGGCATGAACCAACACTCGCCAGATTTTCGTTGAAAAAGCGTAGAAAGATTCATCGATTACGATTTAATCGAAGGAGGCAGCCATGACCGGGAGAAAACGTCCGTTCACAATGGTCTTTCTTGATCGCATCATTCTTGCTTTGGCGCGCACTCTGTGCCTGACATTTCAGCGCTGAGCGGGATCGCCCGAGGGTGGCACTGGAGACCATCTTTGTCATCACGGCCGGCGAGAACTTCGAAAACGGGTCCGAGAACAGGCCCCCGCTCAATGAAGAAATTGATCTTCGTTCCATGCAGGCTGATCATGTTTGGTTTGTTATCCGTGATCTCGAAGCCGAGTTCCTTGACACAAAAACCAGCCGCCTTCATCGGATCTTCAGCCTGAATCAAAACATCCGTGTCAAAATGCATTTGCCATAAGCCTCCTGATGAAGCATTTAATTTGCAGTCCCTGCGTGAACCCAGGTGTGCTCCTGCGATGTTGAATGTGTCCACGAAAAAGTGGAATGGGATCGAGCCTAACAGCGGCGAAGCGGTCACGAATACAGCCCACGCCGCAAGGTATGAATGGAAAAGGGTGGGCCACATGCACCCCGCCGGCCGAAGAAGGGCGCAAACATTCAGCTTCCGCAACACACTCCTCCACCCTAAAGGTCGCGACTCGACCGGACAAATAAATCAATGAACTTTTGACGCCGCACGTTATCCTTGACAACTAACGGCATGCACACAAAATCCCACGTTGCGGTAATTGGAGCCGGCGCGTTCGGAGGATGGACTGCCTTGTATCTTCTGCGGCGGGGCGCGCGCGTAACATTAATCGACGCATGGGGACCGGGCAACGCGCGATCCTCTTCTGGAGGCGAGACTCGCATCATCCGCGGCACCTACGGACCAAGCCAGCCTTACACAAAAATGGCCGCTCGCGCCTTGCGCTTATGGACAGAGCACGAAACCCGTTGGCGCCGCCAACTTCTGCATCGTTCCGGCGTTTTATGGATGGCAACGTCCATCGACGATGAGTTCGAGCGCTCTTCGCTGCCGGCCCTGCGCGAGGCCGGCATCGCGTACGAAGAACTGTCCGCAAAGGAACTGGGGAAACGCTGGCCCCAGATCAACGTCGAGGATGTACGCTGGGCGATCCACGAACCCGAGAGCGGATTCTTAATGGCGCGGGCTGCGTGCCAGGCAGTGCTGGAAGGTTTCCTGGCAGAAGGCGGCGAGTACAAGCAAGTCGCCATCTTACCGCATGACCTTGAAACCGGCCTGCGTGATGGCCTCACACTTTTAAATGGTACGAGGTTGTCAGCGGACCAATATGTCTTCGCCTGCGGTCCATGGCTCGGCAAACTCTTCCGGCAGACGATTGGCAACCGTCTTCAACCCACGAAGCAAGATGTATTTTTCTTCGGCACGCCCGCCGGGGACGATCGCTTCTCCGAAGCCAAGCTGCCCGTCTGGGGTGACCATCGCGACCGCTTCATCTATGGCATTCCCGCCGCAGACGGGCGCGGATTCAAACTCGCGGACGATACCCGAGGACCAGACTTCGATCCAACCTCGGGCGAGCGAACGGTAAGCCTGGAAGGATTGCAGCTAGCGCGCGATTACATCGCCTTCCGGTTTCCTGCCATGAAAGACGCGCCATTGCTGGAGACCCGCGTTTGCCAATACGAAAACACTTCCGACAGTCATCTGATTATCGATCGCCATCCTGCAGCAAGTAACGTTTGGCTGGTAGGAGGCGGCTCAGGACACGGCTTCAAACATGGGCCAGTCGTGGGCGAGATGCTGGCGGAGCGCGTGATGGAACACAAGCAGCCTGATCCGATGTTTCAGCTGGCGCGGCTCAGCAAATAAATGATTGTGCTAACTTCAACAAAATAATACATCGAAGTGTTCCACGTGGAACACTTCTCGCTATTGAATCTGAATCACGCTTTCGCCGGCACTGGACTTGATCTCATCCACCCGCGCGATGACGTTGCGGGCAAAGTCGTAGAGCGACTTGGCATGGGGAGAGGCTTCGCCCTCAAGAACTGTTGGCTTGCCGCTGTCCCCGGACTTGCGGATGTCGGGATCGAGTTGGACATTTCCCAGAAACGCAACCTCAAACTGCTTCGCCGTCTTCTCGGCGCCTCCGCGGGAAAAAATATCGATCTCGTGATTGCAATGCGGGCATACAAAGTAGCTCATGTTCTCCACCATGCCCACGATATCCACTTTCATCTGGCGAAACATCTCGATGGCTTTGCGAGCGTCCTGCAGCGAAACATCCGACGGAGTGGAAACTACGATTGCGCCGGTGAGCGGCACGGTCTGAATAAGCGAGAGCGAAACGTCTCCTGTGCCTGGCGGCAGGTCCACGACAAGATAATCGAGTTGCCCCCACGCGACCGAACCCAGGAATTGCTTGATGATGGAATGCAGCATCGGCCCACGCCAGATCAGCGGCTTGTCTCCTGGATTCAGCAGGCCAACCGAGATCACTTTGAGTCCGTGCGCCTCGATGGGCTCAATGCGATTGTCTCCGAGCACCTTGGGCTGTGTGTTGATCCCGAGCATAAGCGGCACGTTGGGGCCGTAAACATCGGCATCGAGCAGGCCGACCTTGTGTCCCAGTGTGGCCAAGGCGAGTGCGAGATTCACCGCTAACGTAGTTTTTCCGACGCCACCCTTTCCAGAACCGACTGCAATAATTGTTTCCACGCCGGGAAGGGGTTGCGGCCCTTGCGGCGGTTGTCCGGGACGAGGAGTCATGGGTGTGTTCAAGGAGTCACCTTCCAGATGAATGCTGGGATGGAGAACTGCCTCAATTATACAGGCGGCTCCGAGATCGGATAAGGCGCGGACTGTCTTCTAGCTACCGCGCCGTAATGATCTCCGTGAGCACATCTGGCTTGGATTCCTCGCGCACCAGGTGCGGATATTTTTCTCCATCGTGGTAGTCGAGTTTGTAGATCTTGTAGTAATCGGTGTTTTCGACCAGCAACTCAAGCGGGTCGGAGGTGTTCTTCCCGGCCTTGAGCGCATCGCTCAACCTGTCGGCGGTGAAGCGTTGTCCATTTACTGCCACAACCTTCATTCCAGGTCCGATACCGGCCTTTGCAGCCACCATTCCTTCAACCGTATCGGCGATGGTTCCGCTCTCGTCCAGCAGCAGGCCAATCGAGTATTCTGCGTTGATCTCTTTCAGTTCGCGCTTTCGCGCCTCCACCAGTGGCGACGGAGTCTGGTCATAAACCAATTTCCAGCCGCTCCGCTCAATGCCTGTAAGCGGGGCGCCGGGTCCGTGGTTGGTTAGACGCTCCGTCCAGAATCCACGCCAATCGTAGGGCGCAACCTGATTCAACGTGTTCACCACGTCATCAAAGGTGTAGGTCTTCACTTCCGGAGGACCGCTTTGACCGCCGTGGAAAAGATGGCAGAAATCATCCATCGACTTCTGGCCATGGGTCTGCTCGCGGATGATCGTATCCACCCACAGCCAGTTCAGAACGTCTTCGTCGTAATAGTCCACCGTCCGTCGCCAGGATTCCCACTGGGGTGGGGCACCCTGCATGGAGGGCACTCCGTCCGCCGTATCCTGAAGATTGCGCCAGGTGCGGCCGGGAACGTGATCCAGTCGAGCCGCCAGCAATGCCAGATTGTCGCGAAACTCATCCGGAGTGCGGATGCCGCTGCGAGCACTCAGATTGTCGCCCAGATACGAAGTCAGGCCTTCGTACACCCAGAGCAGATCGTCCTGCATGGGTTTCTCGTAATCGGGCGTGGCCAAATCAGCAGGGCGGCGGTACTTTCCGTTCCAGGAATGGACGTACTCGTGGGAGAGCAGGCCTGACGCGAGAAGGCGAGGGTCGGCGTCGACCAGAGAGCGCTCGGAACTGCGGCTGTCATTCGATTCGTGGTGTTCCAAACCGAAATGCGCCACATGATTGCTCAGGCTGTAAACAAAATGGTAATCGCGGAAGTGCTGCGCCCCGAAAAGCTTCAGGGCCTGATCGGTCAGAGTTTTGTAGTGGTCAAGCACTTCTTGCGAAGCCGCCAGATCGCCGGCGCTGTCGGCGGCAATGTCCATCTCCTGACGGGGGTTCTCGCTCAAGGGCACGACGCGGAGATACTCGCCAGCAATTACGGGAGAATCGACCAGCGTGGTCAGGGATGAGGGATTGAATTTGATCTCCGCTCCTGATTGCGAAGCAACGGGTAGAGGAGTGCCAAATTTCCAGCCTTCAGGTAGGCGCAGGCTGGCCTGATAGGTCAGATCATCGGTGGCCCACCCCGCGGGATACAGCAGCACTGTATTCCAGCTCAAAACGGTCATCTTGTCGGTCGCAGATTGGCCTGCGGTGAAGATGCCCTCCGCTTCGGATGCTGGTGAAATAAAGTCCAACGAGGCATTCACCGTGGAAACTCCGGCCGGGACTTCGACGTGGAATGTCCATCCGTCGAGCAGATCTCTTCGCCACTTCAAGGTTTGTCCATTGGCGGTAAACTTTAAACCTGCCAGGTTTTGAATCGGCCCGGTCGGCCCGTGCTCGCCCGGAATCCACTTGGGGTAGTAGAGAGTGAGCGTGCCCGGAGTGGCCGGGATCGTCAGTTGAGCGTGAAAGATCTTGCGGGGAGCATCGCTGGCATCGACATCGAGGGTGATACTGGGCGCTGATGGCTTCGGTGCGCCTTTGTTTTTTTGTGCTCCAACTGGCAGTGCGGCAGCGCAAACCACAATCATCCACAACCCGAGTTGACGAAAGGTCATGTAGCTCCTTGAGTCCAAGGTTAACGAAACACCCGAAGAACTAATGACTATAACAGTCGAGTGTGATTGGCGTCACGCACGGAGCAGGGGGTCGCACTGGTAAACAGATTCAACGCGGTCAGTGAGTGAGATGGTCTTATGCCAGCGACGGGTTGATGCGATGCACGTTGATCTTCTCCTCGCGCACACCTAACATGTCTAACCAGTGTCCACGCCTTCCCAACCCGTGGGTCAAACGATTTCCCATTACCGCATCCTCAGCAAGATCGGCGGTGGGGGCATGGGCGTGGTATTTGAGGCGGAAGACCTCAAGCTCGGTCGACACGTTGCCCTGAAGTTCCTACCCGAAGAACTGGCCAACGATCCGCAAGCCCTCAGCCGATTCCAGCGGGAGGCCAAGGCTGCGTCTTCTTTGAACCATCCGAACATCTGCACAATCCACGAAATCGATGAGGCGGATGGGCGAACCTTCATCGCCATGGAACTGCTGGAGGGACAGACACTCAGGCATCGGATCAGTGGCAAGCCGCTGGAGATCGAAACCGTGCTCGATCTGGGCATCCAGATCGCCGATGCGCTGGACGCCGCACATTCGAAGGGCATCATCCATCGGGACATCAAGCCCGCGAACATCTTTGTCACGAATCGAGGTCAGGCGAAGATTCTCGATTTCGGGCTGGCGAAGGTCTCGCTGAAGCCGGAGAGCGTTGCCTTGAGCGCCGCGACCATCGAATCAGAGGAACATCTAACCAGTCCCGGCAGTGCTTTGGGCACTGTCGCCTATATGTCGCCGGAGCAGGTTCGAGGGAAGGAACTCGACGCTCGCACCGACCTTTTCTCATTCGGGGCCGTACTGTATGAGATGTGTACCGGAATGATGCCATTCAGGGGTGATACATCGGGAGTGATCTTCAAAGCCATTCTGGATGGGACGCCGACGGCGGCGGTGCGGCTGAATCCTGACCTACCAGCGGAATTGGAACGCATCATCCATAAGGCCTTGGAGAAAGATCGCGATGTTCGTTGTCAATCTGCCGCAGAAATAAGGGCCGACCTCAAGCGGCTGAAGCGGGACACAGATTCCGGAAAAGCGCCCAGATCCAGTCTCGCGACAGCAGCGACAACGACTGAGAGGGAAGCGCCAGATCAGTGGTTTTGGTCCAGGTGGGCAGTGCTTTTTGCAGTCGTCGTGATTGTAGCTGGGGTGCTCGTGGTCTGGCTGTGGCCGGTGTCATCAGCCAGGATCCTGGGTATAACGCAAATCACAAATGACGGGAGCTCGAAGGCTCCGCCAGCTCTCACAGACGGCTCGCGCCTATATTACATGTCAGTTTTCCAAGGAAATGTTCTACACCAGGTCGCTGTGACAGGCGGCGGAGCTGCGCCCATCTCAGAACCATTCCCAGGTCTTTTAGCTGAATTGGAAGGAATCTCCCCCAGCGGCTCGGAGCTCTTGGTAGAGGGCGGTGAAGGGGGATCAACGGGCGAAAGCCCCCTCTGGGTAGTCCCAACTTTAACGGGATCAAGACACCGACTGGGGAGCATCATTTGCAGCGGCGCGAGTTGGTCGCCGGACGGACAAACAATTGTTTTTGCCAAAGGTAGCAATTTAAACCTTGCGCAAAGCGACGGCTCCGGAGCACATACAATCTTGGTCGTGAACGGAAAGCCCTCTTGGATTCGATGGTCGCCTGACGCCAAGAAGTTACGTTTCACAGTGGCTGATCCAAAGACTGGATCGCAGTCACTCTGGGAAGCTGGAGCGGACGGGACCGATCCTCATCCGTTGCTTCCCGGCTGGAACAACCCTCCCTCTGAATGCTGCGGCAGTTGGACCCCGGACGCAAGATATTTCGTCTTTCAGTCCACGCAGCACGGCAGGTCTGACGTCTGGGCGATACGCGAAAAGGGAATGCTATTGGGAAAGCCCAACCGGATACCGGTACATCTGACGGTGGGTCCGATGGACTTTCTAGGGCCAGTTCCCAGCAAAGATGGCAAAAAGCTGTTTGTGATGGGTTGGCAGCCACGCGGCGAACTCGTGCGCTACGACTTAAAATCCCAACAGTTTGTGCCGTTTATGTCAGGAATATCGGCTGAGGGTACGAGCTTCTCAAAAGATGGGCAGTGGGTAGCTTACACAAGTATCCCCGAGGGGAACCTTTGGAAAAGTAAGGCGGATGGAAGCGAACGGCTGCAACTCACGTTTCCTCCGTTTACTGCTTACGAGCCACGCTGGTCTCCGGATGGCAAGAGGATCGCTTTCCAGGGGATCTTGCCAGGACAACCGTGGAAGATGTATCTCATGTCCTCAGACGGGGGTGAGGCGGAGGAAGTCATGACCGGTATTGGGGACCTGGGCTGGTCACCTGACGGAAACTCATTGATCTTCCATTCGGGCATGGCAGACTTTGCATCAACCTCTCCGAGGGCCATCCATTTACTAGACTTGAAGACTCGGCAGATTTCAACATTCCCCGGTTCGGAGGGATTGTATTCCCCACGCTGGTCGCCAGACGGACGCTACATCGCAGCGCTCCGAGTGGGTTCGGAGACTTTGCAAATCTTGGATGTCCGCACCAAAATGTGGACAGAATTGGCTAAGATTGTCGTTGGTTTCCCAACCTGGTCTTGGGATTCGAAGTACATTTACTTTGACTCTATTGAAAGCGTCCCGAACTTGTATCGCGTTAGGATTGCCGATCACAGTTTACAGAAGGTGGCAAGCCTAGGGAGCATCCGCCTCGCGCCAACGTCGGGCGGTAGTCTGACCGGTTTGGCCCCCGACGATTCTCCTTTGGTGGTGCGGAATGTAGGCAACCAGGAGATCTACGCGCTTGATCTGGAGTTGCCATAGGACTCGTGGTGCTGTTTCCATCCGACCCCGACATTCCCACCCGAAAGTTGATTTCAGGCTGGCTGTGAAATCAGCTTGCTAAGGTCACGACCAAGCCACCGACTGAGATGGCTTTGCTATGATGCTTTCCGTGCCCTCCCACAGTCAGCGCGGCAAATTCATAACCTTCGAAGGTCTTGACGGATGCGGCAAAAGCACGCAACTGGCGAAGCTGGCTGCGGTGTTGACCGCGCAGGGATTGTCGGTTGTGGTGACTCGGGAGCCGGGCGGCACGCCTACAGGCGAAAAAATTCGTCAGCTCTTGCTGGATTCAAAGACTTCCTCGCTTACTCCATTGGCTGAGTTGGCCCTGATGTTTGCAGCCCGGGCCCAGCACATTGCGGAAGTTATTCAGCCCGCGCTTGCCGAAGGTAAAATCGTGCTCTGTGATCGCTTTACCGATTCGACGGAAGCGTATCAGGGAGGCGGACGCAAGCTAGGCAGCGAGCCGGTGCTGGCGCTGCATCAAGTCTTATGCGGAGGTCTGTGGCCTGAACTTACCATCCTGATGGATTCGGATGTGGCCAAGAGTGTGGACCGCGCCCGGCGGCGCAACCGATCTCATTCTGTCAGGAACGGGCGGAAGGGAAGAGACGAAAATCGCTTCGAGCAGGAGAGTCGTGCTTTTTTTGGACGAGTGCGAAGCGCATATCTCGGGCATCGCAGAACGCGAACCGCAGCGCATGGTCGTGGTGGACGCTCGCGGTACTCCCTAAAGAGACGCACAGACAAATCGTGGAGGTCGTGCGGCGAAAGCTGAAACTACCCGCAAAGACAGCTTGAGGTCACCACAGAGTCACAGAGCCGCAGAGAACCCGTCAAAATCGTAGAGCCTGAACTCTCTGGCGAGTCCCGTAGTATCCTCGGTTGGTTGATTTTTCCCTGTGGCTCTGTGGTGAATAGGTCCTATGGGTTTCTCTGATTTCTACGGTAATTCGGAAGCTGTCCGTCAGTTGCGCGATATGCTGGCGCGCAATCGCTTTCCCCAGGCCGTAATCCTGGCCGGCCCTGCCGGTTCTGGCAAGTACACCCTGGCTCTGATGCTTGCCAAAGCCATGAATTGCCTGACGCCGGCCATCACAACCGGCCTGCCCGACTTTTGTGGCAAGTGTTCCAATTGCGTCCGCATTGCACAGGCGGAAGATCTCGAAGCCCGCTTTGCCGAGGCGGTTGAAGCCCGCGAAGGTCTGCGCGAAACCGACAAGAAAGAAACTCGCCTCTTTGTACAGACCCACCCCGATGTGCTGGTAATTCCGCCCGATCCGCCGCAGATGATGATCAAGGTGGATCAGGTGCGGCGAGTCATTGAGACCATCTACTACCGGCCGGGCGATGCCAAGGAGCGGGTCTACATTTTCACCGACTCGGCTTTCATGAAAGAGGCGGCCAATTCTTTGCTGAAAGTGCTTGAAGAGCCGCCCGAGTTTGCCACTATCTTTCTGTTGACGGAGAATGCGGGCGAGTTGTTGCCGACCATCCGGTCGCGTTCGATGATGGTCACGCTCAGTGCGTTGCCTGCTGACGAAATTGAGCAATATCTGGAGACGAATCGTCCCGATTGGAACCCGAGACAGCGCGCCCTGCTGGCCCGTCTTGCAGAAGGCGCAGTGGGTCGCGCCCGCAGCTTCGACCTCGCGGCTTACACCGCAGCCCGCGCGCACGCCCTCGCCATCCTCGGTTCCGCCTTGCGCGCCGGTGATCACAGTGACCTGTTCAAAATCACGGAAACCTATCGAGCTGGAGCTGAAGGTCGCGATAAAACGGAGAAGCTGCTGCGCGCAATCTACTCCGTGCTGCAGGACTTGACCTTCCTGAACTCGGGGACGCCGGAACTCATTCGCAACACTGACATTCTGGCCGAGCTGAAAGCGCTCTCTGAATCTGCAGACTTTGCCTGGATTACACTCGCCTCCGACCGCCTCGCCGAGGTCGAACGAGGGATGCGACGCAACCTGTTGCGTTCTCTCTCCCTGGATGCCTTCGCTGCAGCCCTCGAGCGAGGGTGAGAACCCAGCACCTTAAGGGAACTCCGATCAAGTGTGACTTTCCCCGGTTGAGATGCGAGATGGACGTTTAGCATTTTCAACAGCGTCCAGTGTGTACCTGTGTGTCCTTCGTGGTTCTAGCTTTTGCACTTCATCAACCACGAAGGACACGAAGGTACACAAAGGATGCCAACAAAATAATTACTACCCTGCTTAGGTGGGTTTTTCTGAATGGGCCTCGAAACCGGCGAACGGTATCCCCTCGAAGGCGGTGAGCATCACCGTCGAATAATGTTGTCTCCCGTACCTCGTGGCAGAGGTTGGAGTGTCATGGTCAAAAGTCGGCGGGCTTGACTCGGCCCGAGAGTTTACTTCGCGCTCATCACCAGTTTGGCGATGGTTGCCAGCTGCATGTTCGAGGTGCCTTCGTAGATCTTGCCAATTTTCGAATCGCGCCAGTATTTCTCCACGGGATAGTCTTTGGTGAATCCATAGCCGCCATAAATCTCGATAGCCAGCGACGTCACCCGCTCGGCCACCTGGGAGCAGAACAGCTTGGCCATGGCCGCTTCTTTGACGAACGGAACGCCGGCATCTTTCATACGCGCGGCGTTGTACACCATCAGGCGGGCGGCTTCGATTTCGGTGGCCATCTGGGCGATCTGGAATTGAATGCCCTGGAAATCAGCAATCGATTTGCCGAACTGTTTGCGCTCTTGCGCGTATTTCGCCGCATATTCCCAGGCGCCACGAGCCACGCCCGCCATCTGTGCCCCGATACCGATGCGGCCTTCGTTCAAAGTTTCTATCGCGATCTTGTATCCCTTGCCCACTTCACCTAGAACGTTGGACTTGGGGACGCGGCACTCCTCGAGAATCAGCTCGCAGGTCGAAGAAGCGCGGATACCGAGCTTGTCTTCCTTCTTGCCCACGGTGAATCCCGGAAACTCTTTCTCGATGATGAAAGCGGTGATGCCCTTGTACCCCGCCCCCGGATCGACGGTAGCGAACAGAATAAAGACGCCCGCTTCCTTGCCGTTGGTAATCCACAACTTGCGTCCGTTCAGAACGTAATCGCTGCCTTTCAGTTCGGCTTTGCTCTGCAGAGCAAACGCGTCCGAGCCCGAACCCGCCTCGCTCAGTGCATAGGCGCCGCACAAGTCCGCAACCATTCGCGGCAGATAGCGCTTCCTCTGGTCCTCGGTGGTCCAGCGCAGCAGCGCGTTGTTAACCAGGGTGTTTTGCACGTCTACGATCACGCCCGCGGAAGCATCCACACGCGAAAGCTCCTCGACCGCCAGGATCGCTTCGAAGAACTTGCCGCCTGCGCCACCATATTGTTCCGGCACCTCAATTCCCATCAGCCCCAACTGGAAGAACTGGTGGATGAGGTCTTTGTCGAAGACGCCCTTTTCGTCCATCTCCTTCACCAGCGGGCGAATTTTCTCTTCGGCAAACTGCCGGATGTTGTCGCGGAAGAGGATCTCGTCTTCCGTGAAGCTGGTCAGAGGAGTCGGCGACGGAACCTGCAGAACATCGGGCATAAAGACACCTTCAGGCGAGTATGACGAACCAAGGATTTTAGCATCTTTGCCGCGGACATTTGGTAGCGCCGGCATCCTGCCCTCGTCCGTGCGGGCGAGGCGCCCCAACGACAGCCGCCGGGACGGCGGCGCTACACGATCAGGTTTCGAGTGGTGTCCGGCAGAACTAGCTTTGCTTGTACACCAGTTTGAGGCCGTCGGCCTGCAGAATACGCTGAATCTGGTTGCGGGCGTGTACCGCCCAGGGACCGCTTGTATCCAACTTCACATATGCGCGCCAGTGCTTCAAAGCCTTGCGTGGTTCCCGAACTTTCTCGTAGGCCAACGCCACGTTGTAATGAGCGTCGCCGTATGTGGGGGCGAGTTGCAGGGCGGTGTTATAAGCCTGGATCGCCTCTGCAACCCGGCCAGTCTCATCCAGCACATTGCCCAGATCGAAATAGGCCAAGGCATAGCGTGGATCAATTTCAATCGCTGCGCGGTAGTGCTTCTCCGACAGCGTGTAATCCTGCCGGTTGTAGTGCAGCGTGCCCAGATTGATGTGCGCGGCGGCGTGGTCAGGGTCAAGTTCCAGCACCCTTTGATAAGCGGTGATCGCCTGCGCTTGGGTATTGGGATCTTCTTCCAGCGCAATGCCTTGGGCGAAAAGTCCGGCTACATCGGCAGGAACCGGCCCGGGCTTGACCAGCGGGGTCGCGGTACTGGTAACTACATTCTCTCGGGCGGAGAAATCGAACATGAACTGGCCGGCGATTGGTTCGACAACTTTGCCTTCGTGACGGAACGCAATGCGACTTCCGGTTCTAAAGGTACCGGCCTCAAGCAAGGGGTTCTCCATCCCCGCTGCCTGTTTTTGCATAGCCGCAAGAGACTGTCGGATCACCGCGGGCCGCACTTTGTGCGCGCATAGGTCACGTACTTTCTTGATTTGCAGCAGGTCAAAAAACGAATAGCTCTCGGCGGCGGCTACCAGTTCGGCTTTTTCCCAAGCTGCCAACTGACGCGCCGTGAGCCGAAGAATCCGGAGCAAGTCTGCTCGACTATAGCGGTACACGGTTTATAGGGAACTTCCAGTTTTCATTATCCGAAGTTGGGGTTGTGTTGGCAAGTGGAAATAAGGCCCTAAGGGAATCTGAAACGGCAACTTTGCATCGTCGACGGTGCAATACCGAGGCAAGAAATCGAAGCGCCAATGCCCACGCAGTCCAGACGGCCTCCCGTAAAGTCCGCTCGACGGCGGCTTCAACACCAGTCTGGCCGAATCGTGTCACAAACTTTTAATGTTCCTCAGGCACAAAACTTTGACGTTCCAGCGCTATCATTACCGCCGTCGAACGATCAGCCATGAGACGCAAAACCGTTCAAGAGCTGGAATCCACGAAGGAAATGACCGGCCTGGTGCAGCAGGCTTGTCTGGTCGCCAAGGATGCTGCGTTTAATCTGCGGGACTTTCTCGAGAATTCCTCCAACATGGCGTTCATCGCCGTGCAGGACTGCGAGAAAGAACTGGACCGCGCCGAACGAAAGATCGACGACGGGATTACACACGCCATCACGCAAGTCACTGAAGCGGAGGCACGTGAACTGCTCGCCTGCCTGAAGTTCATCATCGACCTCGAACGCATTGGGGATTTGACCTGGTCGGTGACGCAACGGCTGCAACGCTTGACGCCAAAAATCCTGCGCGACGATCGCCGCGATTTGATTGCAATGGCGGATATCCTGGAAAGAATGCTGGAAGTGGTGCACAAGGGATTCGTAAACCGCGATCTGGAGTCGGCAAATTGGATTTTAAAGACGGACTCCCAGATTGACCATGTCTGCCGGGCGGTCTTTCAGCGCCACCTGGAAAGTAAAGGCAAAGACCGGCCCCGTGACTACAGCACCAATCTTCTTCTTATGGCGCAAGCCTTTGAGCGCGCCGGAGATCACACCAAGAACCTCGGCGAAGAGTTGGTTCATCTGGTAGAAGGCCGCAGCGTGCGCCATGAGCCAAAACGGTTGAGAGGCTCGCGCGCCGCGCGGGAAGTCTAGCGAGCGACGGTGCGACATTCAGGCAATCGTCTTTTCCAGTCGCTCTCTGAAATGGCTCTTCCAACTCTCAGGCAAGGCCGCAACTCGCAAGGCGCGCCGCAGTGAAACCACGTCAGCGTCGTTATACATTTTTGCGATATACAGTCGAGTGATCTCCGAGACGGGAACTGCGTTTGGGTCCCGAGCAATCACTTTGACGTCATCGCCGGCGCCAACTTCTCCTTCGCGGGAGACGGCCAAATAAAATCCGGTCCGTCCGCTCCGAAGGAATCGCTTCACCATGTCGTCGGATTGAAATCTCACGCCCAGCTTGTAACAAGGGAGGCGAGGCTGGCTCACGATCACTTCCGCGGAACCCACAGAGAATTGATCGCCCAGATGGACTGAGTCTTCCAGCAAGCCATCCGTAGTGAAATTTTCCCCAAATGCGCCCATCGGAAGCTTCTGCTCGGGCAACTCTCTCTTCCAGTAATCGTAGTGTGCGAGCGGGTAACAATAGACGGCCTTATGTTCTCCCCCGTGGACGGTGAGGTCCGCCTGACGATCGCCGTCCAAATTAAGCTTGCGCAAAGCTACGCGACCTTCGACCGGCTGCTTGAAGATGCCCGTCGTTACATTGATCCCTCGCCACGCCACTTCGCGGGGGAGCCCGGTGTTCACTGAGACTAGCTTCATCGGCAGGTCTCTACCCTCATTTCCGCAACCCTTCCTGAAATCCGAGCAATTATAGCGACAGCCTCAACAGTTCCCTTGCTATTCGCCCCGAAAGCTGCTGAATAGGTTATTCAGAGACTCGGCCAGCGTTGGGTGGGCCAGAATCGCGTTCTGCATCGCCGTGTATTTCAGCTGGCCCATCATAGCAATCTGGATCATCGACATCACCTCTCCGCCACCTTCGCCCAGGATCGCAGCCCCGAGAATCTCTTCAGTCTCCGGATCAATTAACGCTTTCATGAAACCGCGCGTTTTTCCGGTCTCAATCGCCCGCGCAACCGATGTCATTGGCAGCTTGGCGACGCGCACCTTCTTCCCCTGCTCCTTCGCTTCTTTTTCACTGAGGCCAATACGGCCGAGCTGCGGGTCGATAAAGACACAAGAGGGGATTAGGCGTCCGGTTATGCTGCGATTGCCGCCCTCCAGCAGATTGTTTTTCAAGACGCGGTAATCGTCATATGAAATATGAGTGAAGGCCGGGCCGCCTTTCACGTCGCCTGCAGCATAGACGCCGCGCACCGTCGTCTCCAGTTTGTCGTTTACCTGAACGTACCCACGATCATCGATAGCAATGCCAGCCGCCTGAAGGTTCAGCTTCTCCGTATTGGGTCGGCGTCCGGTCGCGACCAGCAAATGCGTTCCTTCCAGGTCCCTGGTCGCGCCCTTCACCTTCACGGTCAGGTGTACGCCTGGATTGAGAGATGCCACCGACTCGGTCTTGGCTTCAAGCAGAATCTCAATTCCATCCTCCATAAGAATTCCTGCGACCTCGTCCGCGATGTCGGGATCTTCCATCGACAACAACTGTTGTCCGTTTTGGATGATTGACACTTGACTGCCGAAGCGTCGGAACATCTGGGCGAATTCAAGTCCAACGTAGCCGCCTCCGAGCACCAACAGATGCTCAGGCACCTCGCCCAACTCCATCACGCTCGCATTATCCAGGTAGGGCACACTGTCCAGTCCTTTGAGCGGCGGCGGGCTTGCCCGCAGTCCGGTGTCAATGACGATGAGATCGGCGGTAAGCATCCGCTCTCCACCATCGTTCAACCGTATTCGCAGCTGCTTGGGCCCGACGAACGATCCTTCCCCGTAGATCAGATCGAGACGCTCAGTTCGCTTCAGGCCATTCTCTCTCCTCCCCCGCCATGCCTCGACCATACCGCGCTTTCGTTCCCGGACCGCAATCATATCGACGGATACTTGACCAACATTGATGCCATACTCGCGCCCGCGTCGAGCCTGGTACGCAATCTCGGCGCTTGCGACCATAGTTTTGGTCGGCGTGCAGCCATAGTTGACGCACGTCCCGCCCACTGCCGCCCGCTCGATCATCGCTGTGCGTTTGCCCTTCGCTGCCAGATCGACGGCAAAAGGGTTCCCACCCTGTCCCGAACCAAGAATGATCGCGTCATAGTGTGTGATTTCCGCCATGGTGCTCCTTCGCGCGGTACTTCAGGTAGGTCCAGCACTCTGTGATAAGCCGGTTTTACAAGCGAGAGACGATCAGAAAGCCGCCCGCGAGCGCGATAGCGTCTTCCGCGAGTGCCACGGCGAAGTCGGGCAGATGCGCCCGGGCGACGAGCGCGTGGCGAATGTTGTAACCGGCAAACGTTCCGCAGACGGCACCGACAACGCCGACGATCGCAGCAGTGATCGGACTGCTGCCGCCGGAGCTAATCGCAAGGGCCACACCGCACAGCCCGCCAAAAACAATGCGCGCGATCAGCCCCGGAGGTGCGGTACGGGCAGGAGTCTTCGGCAGCTTGTCCGAGATCAGCTCGATGACGGCCAGCAGCGTGAAAAAGATCAACGTCGCCGGATGGCCCATGAACGCGAGCTTGGTCCCTGCAAGATTCAGCCAGCCAAGACGCGCGGCCCAGCAGACCACTGCCGGAGCTGTCAGGGAACGCAATCCAGCTATACATCCGAGAAGAAAGCACAGCAGAAGAACGGTCATGAGCAGGGCCCTTTCTTCAACCCGAACGAACCGCTGTCTCGTCCTAACTTACCAGAAATGATTCGTAACCGTAGCCCAGAGATGTCATGAATTCGCGATGAAATAGCAATCCTCGGACTTGATGCAGGAGGCCCGATTCAGTTAGTCGATCCTCGTTACGCAAAATTTGTTTTGACAATGTCGGACCTCTTCGCTATTTTAATGCTGTGACCAGTCTGGCTCATCGTCATCACCACCATCACGCGCACAGCGCGTCGGCGGCGGTGTCTGGCTGAGCTAGCGTAACACCAGAAGACATTCGAAGCCCGCTGATGCGATTCAAGCTCAGCGGGCTTTTTATTTTTGCCTATAAGGGACATGTTCTATGAACCGGGAAATTGATTTTGACAAGATGCAAGGCCTGGCGCCGGCGATTGTGCAGGATGCCGCGTCTGGCGACGTGCTCATGCTCGGCTTTATGAACCGCGAAGCCTGTGAGCGCACGCTCATTACCGGCTACGTGACGTTCTTCAGTCGCACTCGCAACCAGCTTTGGACCAAAGGCGAGACTTCTGGCAACCGCCTCAAGCTAGTTGCCGCGACCATCGATTGCGATCGCGACACCCTTTTGCTGCAGGTCAAAGTCGAGGGAGCAGGATTGGTCTGTCATGAGGGTACGCGCTCCTGCTTCACGCAACCGCTGGTTCGGACCGACTCAGAGAAAGAAAGTATCAACGCGCAGGTGGTGCGATCATGAAGATCCGCCTGGGTATTCCGAAGGGCAGTCTGCAGGAAGCCACACTGCAACTTTTCGCTCGCGCCGGGTTACCCATCTTCACCAATGGCCGCTCCTATTTCGCAACGACTGGAGACCCCGAAGTCGAATGCATGCTGATTCGGGCTCAGGAGATGGCCCGCTACGTCGAGCACGGTGTTCTCGACGCCGGGCTCACGGGTCTCGACTGGGTGGTCGAGAGTGGGCTCGAAGTCGTCACCGTTTCTGACCTTATTTACGCCAAGCAGAGCCGGGGCAAGGTGCGGTGGGTGTTGGCGGTACCCGAGGATTCGCCGTATCAGCGCGCCGAAGACCTGGGCGAACGTATCATCGCCACCGAGCTTGTCAGCGTTACCCGAAAGTATTTCGAGAAAAAGAGTGTCGCCGTGCAGGTTGAGTTCTCCTGGGGCGCCACCGAAGTGAAGCCGCCGATGCTGGCTGACGCGATCGTGGAAGTCACCGAGACCGGCAGCTCTCTGAGAGCCAATCGCCTGCGCATCATTGATACGGTGCTTGAATCCAACACCCAGATCATCGCCAACAAGACGGCCTGGTGTGATTCTTCAAAGCGTCGCAAGATTGAAAATTTAGCTCTTATGTTGCGCGGCGCGATGGATGCGCAGAACCGCGTCGGACTGATGCTGAACGTCCGCAAGCAGGATCTGGCGGCTGTACTCGCCGTTCTGCCTGCCCTCAGGAATCCCACCATCTCTACCCTCAGTGACGAGGACTGGGTGGCTGTGAATACCGTGATTGAAGAATCGACAGCTTGGCAGGTCATCCCTCGTTTGAAAGAGGCCAATGGACAAGGGATCGTCGAATATCCCTTGAACAAGGTGGTCTTGTGATGCGCATTCTCTTGGGAGGGGCGGCAGAGGCGAGTGTTCGCAAGATGGCTGCCCGCGGATCGCGATATGAGGAAGTCGAACCCGCAGTGCAGCGCATTATCGCTGATGTCCGGCTGCGGGGCGACCGAGCGCTACGAAAGTATGCCGAGCAATGGGATGGCCTTGGCCCGCAAGAATCTCTTCAAGTGTCCGAACCAGAAATTCAGACGGCTTGGAAGTCCGCGGCCCCTGAATTGAAGGCTTCTCTGCGCACAGCGGCTGCAAATCTACGCCGCTTCTGCCAATGGCAAAAGCCGGCGGAGTGGACCCGCACCCGCAATGGGATCACGGTCGGCCAAATTGCGCGTCCCTTAAGTTCAGTGGGCTGCTACGTTCCTGGCGGCCGCTACCCACTGGTCTCCACGTTGCTGATGACGGTTATCCCCGCCCAAGTGGCGGGCGTGGAGAATATCCGGGTTGTCTCCCCTCAACCCAGGGCAGAGGTGCTGGCCGCGGCCGGAATGCTAGGAGTGCGCGAAGTTTATCGCGTGGGCGGCGCCCAGGCGATCGCCGCACTCGCGTACGGAACGCAAAGCATTTCACGTGTGGACAAGATCGTCGGCCCCGGAAATCTTTACGTAACTGCCGCCAAGAAGCTGATCTCCTTTGATTGTGCGATTGATTTCCTGGCGGGTCCAACCGAAGTTGTCATCGTGAGTGATGCCGGTACACCGGAGTTCATTGCGGCTGACCTGGTTGCGCAGGCAGAACATGATCCGGAAGCACTCGCCGTTTTTATCACAACTCGTAACGAGTTGGCTCGGAAGGTAGCGCGTGCTACAGAGAAGCTAAGCCGTGGGAATGCAGTCGCGCGCCGGTCGTTACTTCGCAACGGTGTCATTCTCGTGTCCGCGTCGCGTCGCCAGAGCTTTGAGTGGGCCAATGAGTTGGCAGCGGAACATCTCGCGGTCGACCCGCGAGATGTTGCACTTGTCCGCGATGCCGGATCTGTATTCGTAGGTGCCTATTCCCCGCAAGCGGCGGGCGATTACGCTTCCGGCCCGAATCACGTCCTCCCCACTGGCGGCGCCGCCCGATTCCGGGGCGGGCTAAGCGTCCTCGATTTCGTAAAGCTGATCAGCATTCAGCGGCTTTCGAGGCCCGGCCTGAAACAAATCGCGCCGATCGTGGAGTCATTAGCAAACGCGGAAGGACTGCGGGCGCATGCGGAATCGATCCGCGCGAGGTTCTCTCATGCTTGAAGCGCGTGAATCGGTGCGCCATCTGCCCACTTATCATCCGCCACTCAGTGGACGCGATGGTCTGCGCCTGGACTTCAACGAAAATACGATGGGCTGCTCGCCGCGGGTTCTGACGCGACTGCGTGAAATCACGGCGGAAGAAATCGCGCGCTATCCCGAGCGCGAGCCCGCCGAAGCTATTGTGGCTGAGTATCTTGGAATCGAGCCCAACGAGTTGCTGTTGACCAATGGCGTGGATGAAGGCATCCACCTGCTCTGCGAGACTTTTCTGCAGCCTGGCGACGAAGCTCTCGTCGTAGTGCCAACATTCGCAATGTACGAAATTTCGGCCGCAGCCACCGGGGCGCGCGTAATCCCGGTTCCGGCAGGCGCAGACTTCTGCTTCCCCACCGCTGACCTGCTTGCAAAAGTCACGGCGCGCACGCGTCTGATCGCAATTGCCAATCCCAACAATCCGACTGGCAACGTAGCAGAACCTGCAAGTCTGCTAGCAATCGCCAGCCGCGCTCCGCAGGCCGCAATTCTGCTGGACGAAGCCTACTTCGAGTTTTACGGAAAAACGTTGCTGGGCGAATGGCGCAACGTGCCGAACCTTTTTGTGGCCAGAACGTTTTCCAAGGCATATGGACTGGCTGGCTTGCGCATTGGCGTGCTAACCGGAAACGCCCAGCACATCTCGATGGTGAGAAAAGTCAGCTCCCCTTACAACGTAAATGGCTTAGCGCTAGCCTGCCTTGCCCACGGCACTGGCCGACCAGGATTTCGTCAGCCAGTACATCAGCCAGGTTTGCCAGGGACGGGACAAACTCCAGCGCGAGTTCGCTCAGTGGGGGATTCGTTATTGGCCCAGTCAGGCCAATTTCGTGCTGGCGAGTTTCGGTCCGTTGAAAACTGCCATGATCCAGTCCATGCGAGCTCGCGGCATTCTGGTGCGCGATCGCTCGCGCGACTATGGCTGTGAGGGCTGCGTGCGCATCACGCTCGGAACCGCTGAGCAGACGGCGCGATTGCTCCGAGCACTCCGCGAAACGCTGGCAGAGATCGGAAGGAAAGAGGTCACCGCAAAGTGAGACGAGCCTCGATCCAACGCACCACAAGGGAAACCGACATTCGTGCTGTGCTGGTCATAGAGGGCCACGGGCGGTACAAGATTTCAACTGGAATCCGTTTCTTCGACCACATGCTGGAACTCTTCGCTCATCACGGCGGCTTCGATCTCCAGTTAAAGGCTAAGGGCGACCTCGATGTCGATCAGCATCACACCGTGGAAGATGTCGGCATCGTGCTCGGGCAGCTTTTTGATAAAGCCCTGGGCGCCAAGCGTGGCATTCTGCGCGCAGGTTATTTCGTGATGCCAATGGACGAAACCCTTGGCCTTGCAGCCGTGGATCTTTGTGGGCGGACATCCACCACGGTCGATACTAAAGTTCGCGCCCGCCTCGTAGGGGATCTGCAGGCAGAGTTGGTGCACGATTTCTTCGATGGTTTTGCGCGAAGCGCCCACGCCAGCGTGCATGCTCGCGTGCTCTATGGCCGCTCCAGCCATCACAAGATTGAATCTTTGTTCAAGGCATTTGCCCGGGCGCTGCGTGCCGCCTGCTGGCGCGATCGCCGCATGGCGCGATTACTTCCGAGCACGAAAGGATTGCTCTGATGATTGCCGTAGTTGACTATCGTGCCGGGAATCTCACTTCCGTAAAAAAGGCGCTCGATCATCTGCGGGTTGAGGCCATTGTTACTGCCGACCCGGGAATCGTCGCGCAGGCTGACAAAATCATCCTTGCCCGGTGTTGGCCACTTTTCGGCCACCGCCATCCTGGAACAAACCGGGCTACGGGCTACCATTCTCGATCGGGTTAATCAAGGTGTGCCCTTTCTCGGCATCTGTGTCGGAATGCAGTGGATGTTCGAATCCAGTGTGGAAGCGCCGGGAATCCGCGGTCTGGGATTGTTCCTGGGAGGCTGCGGACGCTTTCCATCGGGCGTCAAGTCACCGCATGTCGGTTGGAATTCTCTGACGTGTCACGCCGGTTCACGATTGCTTCGCGGAATCTCCTCTGGTTCATTCGTTTACTTTACCCATTCGTACTCGGCGCCGGTGGTGAAAGCAACCGTGGCCCGCTGCGAGTATGGCGGAGAGTTTTCCGCCGCAGTCGAGCAAGACAATTTGTTCGGGGTGCAATTTCATCCAGAAAAATCCGGAGCCCTCGGCTTGAAGCTTCTGGAAAACTTTTGCGGCCTTCCATGCTGACAAAACGAATCATCGCTTGCCTGGACGTCACTGCTGGGCGCGTCGTAAAGGGCGTGCAGTTCCAGCAGTTGCGCGATGCTGGCGACCCAGCAGAAATGGCCGCTGCTCACAGTCAAGCAGGGGCCGACGAGGTGGTGCTGCTCGACATTTCCGCCACGCATGAGAAGCGGGCGACTCTCGCCGATACGGTGCGCAGAACCGCGCGGCAGTTGTTCATTCCTTTCACCGTAGGCGGCGGCATTCGTTCGCTGGACGACGCGACCGCGGTCTTCGAAGCGGGAGCCGACAAGATCAGCATCAATTCCGCGGCACTCGCGGATCCGTCTTTGATCACCTGCATCGCCGAGCGTTACGGTTCACAGGCCGTCATCGTCGCCATTGACGCCAAGCGGATCAACGGAGAAGCGCGGTTCGAGGCTTTCGTCAGCGGAGGCAGAAATCCGACCGGACGTGACGCCGTGGCTTGGGCGCGGGAGGCGGAAGAACGGGGTGCTGGTGAAATTCTGCTCACTTCCATGGATCGCGATGGTACCGGCGCAGGTTTCGATTGCGACTTGACGCGCGCCTGCTCCGAAGCGCTGCACATCCCGGTCATCGCCTCGGGAGGAGGCGGGGACACGCAGACCTTTGTTGACGTTTTTCAGCGAGGCAAAGCAGACGCAGCGCTCGCCGCCTCGATCTTTCATTTTGACTTGTACCGTCTTGCCGATCTCAAACAGGAATTGTGGAGCGCGGGCATCCCGGTGCGATGGCCATGTTAATACCTTCGATTGACCTCATGGGTGGAAAGATTGTTCAGCTTGTACAGGGAGAACGCAAAGCACTCGAATTCGAGGACTTCGAAGAATGGATCGCGCGCTTCTCGACATTTCCCCTGGTTCAACTCATCGATCTGGATGCCGCCCTTGGCATCGGCCACAACCGGGACTTGGTCCGCGCGTTTGCTAACCGGCTTCCGTGTCAGGTAGGCGGAGGTGTACGCTCCGTTCAAACTGCAGCCGAAATGCTGTCGATCGGCGCGAAGCGTGTGATTTTCGGATCCTCGCTCATCCGTGAAGGCCAGCCCGACATTGAATTTGCCGAAGAGGCAGCAACCGCAGTCGGGCCGGAACAGTTGGTCTTTGCCATCGATTCGAAACAGGGGCGCGTCGCCATCCGAGGATGGCGTCACCTCACCGCCATCACTCCTCTCGAAATGATTGCGGCGCTGGAACCCAGGTGCACGGCTTTTCTCTACACCCACATCGATTCCGAAGGACTGATGCAAGGGATTCCCCTCGATACCGTGACCGAGCTGCGGGCATCAACGATGAGGCAACTGATTGTGGCCGGCGGCATTGCGAGCATAGAACAAATCGACCAGCTCGACGCTCTGCAAATCGATTCGGTGGTTGGAATGGCAATCTATACGGGGCGGATCGACTTAAGACATCCCAAGAGTGAATGAGGCTCGAGCTTAACTGCCCGTGGTTACCGCGTGTCTTTGGCTGAGGTAATAGTGAACCGTGGGCGTGATAATCAGCGACAACAGATCGAGGTGGGATCCGTGCTTGAGTCCAGACAGGGTGGGGGCGTAGCCTACCAAGCGGGGGGACACAGCAAGCATGGCAATAGCGACGACCAATCCTTCGACCGGCGAAGTTGTTAAAACTTTTGAGCCTCTTAGTGCGACGCAAATTGAGCAGAAGTTACAGTTGGCAGTATCGGCTTTCAAAAAACATCGCCGGACCACGTTCGCAGACCGTGCGACCAAGATGATTCGCGCGGCCGAAATTCTGGAAAAAGAAAAAGACGAGTGCGCCCACTTGATGACGCTCGAGATGGGCAAGCCTTTGAAGGCCGCCGTGGCCGAGACGCTAAAATGCGCTGGGGGATGCCGCTTTTACGCGGAAAACGCCGGGAAGTTCCTGGCCGACGAAGTGGTAGAGACCGCAGCCAAGCGTAGTTTCATTCGCTATCTGCCGATTGGTCCCATCCTGGCGGTGATGCCGTGGAACTTTCCCTTCTGGCAGGTGTTTCGTTTTGCGGCGCCGGCGCTCATGGCGGGCAATGTCGGGCTGCTGAAGCATGCTTCAAACGTTCCCCAATGCGCTCTGAAGATTGAGGACATTCTTCGCCGCGCCGGCTTTCCCGAAGGCGTCTTCCAGACCCTGCTGATCGGCTCGGGGCCGGTCGATGGCATTCTGAACGATTCCCGTGTCGTCGCCGCGACCTTAACGGGAAGCGAGCAAGCGGGGATTCAAGTCGGCGTGTCCGCCGCCAAGCGAATCAAGAAAGTCGTGTTGGAACTGGGCGGCAGCGATCCTTTCGTCGTGATGCCCAGCGCCGATCTGGATGCGGCGGTCGCAACCGCAGTCGACGCACGGATTCAGAACAATGGCCAGTCATGCATCGCGGCCAAGCGTTTTATCGTTTCGGAAAAAATTGCCGATGAGTTCGAGCGCAAGTTCGTCAAACGCATGCAGGACCTGCGCGTGGGTGATCCGTTCGACGAGAGCACGCAACTCGGTCCCTTGTCCAGCCCGGATGCCGTTACTTCTCTCGACGCCGATGTGAAAAAAAGCGTGGCGGCGGGCGCGCGGGTGCTGACTGGCGGCCATCCCCTGAATCGGCCCGGCAACTTCTATGCGCCTACGGTTCTGGCCGATATCCCGAAAGACTCCCCGGCGTACAACGAAGAATTTTTTGGTCCAGTGGCGTCAATTTTTCGGGTCAAGGATGTGGACCAGGCCATCCAGATCGCCAACGACAGCCGCTTCGGGCTGGGTGCCAGCGCCTGGACCAACGATCCCGCGGAAGCTGAAAGGTTTATCAACGAACTCGATGCCGGCATGGTTTTCCTGAACAAGATGGTGGCTTCGGATCCGCGCCTGCCGTTTGGTGGCGTGAAGTATTCAGGCCATGGGCGCGAACTCGCGGTGCAAGGGATACGCGAGTTCGTGAACATCAAGACGGTTTGGATCCAGTAGGCAAAACCCGAATTCTCCGGCGCCACGTGGCCAACACCCCGATAGCCAAAGCCATCTTTGCCGGAGTGGTGAATCGAAACCCGAGCGTTTCCGGAGCGGACAATCTCTCAGCCGGCCGCCTTAAGTATCTCACGGTTCTGCGCGATGAGCGGGCAGGGCTATCGGAACTCCGGACGAACGGGTTTGAATCGATCGTATGAAGGGCTTGAGCCGACAGCAGTGGCCTGCTTTCGACTCCGCGGCCAGGCAAATTCCCCAATTGCGCACCAGCCATTACTGTGTGACCGTGAATACCCCGGAACTGGTTCCAGTGCCGCCTGGGGTGGTCACGGCAATCTTTCCGGTCTTAGCGCCCGTTGGGACCTCTGCGGTTATCTGAGTATCGGAGTTCACCGTGAAGGTCGTCGCCTTCACTCCGCCGAAGGTGACCGCGGTTGCCCCGGTGAAGCTGTTCCCCTTGATCGTCACGGTTGTTCCCACCGTTCCACTCGTCGGATTGAAACTCACGACCTTGGGAATGACGCGGAACTTCGTGCTGCTGGTGAGAGTGCTTGCGGAAGTTGTGACGGTGACCGGCCCGGTCGTGGCGCCTGCGGGCACCTTAGCGGTCAAGTAAGTGTCGCTCACGATCGTGAAACTTGAAGATGCGCCGTTGAACTTCACCTTGGTTGCTCCGTCAAAGCCGGCGCCGAGGACTTGAACTGTGGTGCCCACTTTTCCGGAAGACAGCACTAACTTCACAAACGGGCTTGCGCCAAGATCCACACTGTAAACCACGCCGTCGTTGCGATTACCTCCTCCGCCCGTCATGCCATAGACAATCCCGTTGGTGTGTTGCACCTGGGTGGTTCCAGGGCCAGAACCACGGGTCTTGTCCATGTTGAACACCACGGTGTTCTTCCCGGCTGGTGTGGTCTGGAAAACGATTCCCAAGCTATCGCTTCCGCCAGCGAAGGTGTCGCCATAGAAATTGCCGTCTGTGGCCGCAACCAGTCCAGCGATCGGATTGTTGCCATCGCTGGCGCTATTCGTGGGAAAGTTGTGCAGTACCTTGTAGCTGCCGCCCTTTGTCACGCGGAACACGACTCCGCCATTCCCGCTTCCGCCTCCCGACGTAGTCCCGTAAAAAGCGCCGTCCGCCGCCTGAGCAAGACAGCCGATAGGAACGCTGCCGTGCGTGCCGTCGAAACTGTAGATTGTGGTCACTTTCCCGGCAGTGGTCATTCTGAAAACCGCACCCAGATTAAGCTTTCCGCCGTGTTGCGTAGTTCCATAAAAGCTGCCGTCCGCGCCCAGAAGGAGGGGCGCAAAGGAGCGATCAGGGATGCTGCCCAGCAGTTTGAAAGTTCCGGAAGGAGTGATTTTGTAGGCCGTCGCAGCCTGTGTCACTCCGTAAAAATTTCCGTCTGGCCCCAGAGTCGGAGGGGCGTACGGATAAGCGCCGTCGCTGCCATCAGTGAACTTGTAAAGGGTAGTGATCGCTCCGGCTGGCGTCACCTGGAAGATTGTTCCAACGTTGTTGGGCCCTCCGTATAACGTGGTGCCGTAGAAGTTGCCGTCGGTCCCCATTGCGAGGCCCGAATCCGGCCGTGAGCCGTGGGCTGTGCCGTCGAAGTTGTAGATCACGCTCAATGCGCCGTTCGGCGTGATCTTGAACACCACTCCGGAGTTGTTTCCCCCGTAGGGAGTAGTGCCGTAAAGGTTGCCATCCCGACCCTGCACAAGCAACTGGGGAGAAGCGGGAGAGCTGCCGAGAGTCCCATCAAAGTCGTGGATGTCGGTGTAGGTTTGTGCGCTTGCCTCAGCCGCGCCGAACAACATTCCGAGGGCAAGCATTGCTGAAACGGCCACACAGCAAGCAAGCCGGACGTTTACCGCCCAAGTGCAGGTTCTCTTGATTTGAATCTGGCTCATGATTGTCTCCCTGGGAATGTGCCCCCGCCACTATATAAGGCGAAAAATGTGCCCCAATCGGCTCACGCGATCGCAAGATTGGCGTGATCAGGGGAGACGGAGTCAGGCTGATTTACCTGAACTCCCAAGACCTAAACGACCTTCATTCGTCTACTTTAAGAGGCGGAAACTTTGGAGAGGAATTGGCTCGCGCGGGCTGAGCCCGTTTGACACGCAGAGACGAAGGTCTGATAAGTTACGGCTTCTCAGTAGCTTGACGAAGACGCAAAGGCGCCCTATGCTTTGCCGCCAAGCGCGCTCCACCCCGGGGGCGAGAGAACAACTGCTACTTGACGTGTTGTTATTCTTGGTCGGCAGCTTTGCAGTGCTTCGAGATCGTACGGATGTCCGTCTGCACGTTTGCCACCTCCAGCGGGACGCCGTCAACCCCGTGTTCGGTATCGCTGGGATTACTGCCCGCCTTCTCCGGCCTTACACCCGTCTTGATTATCCCAGACCGCAATGTGCCCTTCACTTCCACTTCGTGGTGGAGTTGACCATCGAGCTTGCTACCGACTCCCTTTAAGGCATAGACCAGGCCAGTCTTGTCCTCGACCACGATGTAGTTTCCACGCTCACCGTCAAGGCAGCCGCGAACCGTACTCGCGTTGGACGCTGACGCGCTGGTATTCTCGGGCGACGCGGGCGGGGTGGATGATTGTTGTGCGGCCGCTCCCAGGACGATGAGCAGAAATCCGACAACAGCCATTACAAGTTTCGTGCGTTCCATACAAGTCCTCCTCGAAAGCAATCCTTAGATCGGTCCTGAGTTGAGAGTTTGGCCCTGTGCCAGGTCCTTTTGACAGAGGATCGGATTGAGCCACAATTCTTGGCAACTCACTGCATTGATAGAATTCGGAACAACCTTTTCTTAGTTACTGATCGGACATAGCTTCCAAACCCTTCACCTCCCCGGTTGGTAGTAAAGCGCAAGTATGAATATCGTTCCAACAACCGTAGCGACGCCGAAGCTAAGAACCAGCCATTCGCGGGTACTGAGCGGTAGCTTTCTCCTGCGGCGCCTGCGAATAGATGATGGGTTCTGCCTCCTCCCGCGTGTGACCAGCGCCTGTTGAATCAAAGAACGGAGCATTGTTTAGATTCCAGTGGTCTCATACGTCAAGACTGCCAGGCTCAGCCGATAGTCATAGCCCGCCTGCGCGTCAGTGATTTCGGCCTGCGTTTGCTGAAGCTGGGCCTGACTCAATTCCACAATCGAGCTGAGCCCCAGGTTGTAGCGAGACCGAGCAAGACTCAGTGCCAGGTTGGCCTGCTGCACCAATTGCCGCGTAACCGCCAGTCGCTGGTAGGCGGTGTTCGCATTCAGCCAACTGGTGCGAACGTCGCGCGAGATCAAGTTGCGCATGTCCAGCAGCCGTTCTTGGGTTGCTTGCGCCCTGAGATTCGCCTCGCGCGCCCTCGCCGTATACAGGAAACCGTTGAAGAGCGGAATCTCGACATTGGCGCCGACGGCGCCATAGGTATTGCTCAGCGCCCCTGGATTCGGAGCGACCGCGGGATTGCCCACGGGTGTGTCTCCGACCGCCCCCATAGCGCGGATGCTGGGAAAGAGCAAGTCTCGTTCCGCGGTTTGGAATTTCTTGGCAGACTGGTACTGGAACTGTAGCGAAAGTATTTCCGGCCGCGCGGAAAAGGCCTGAGCAATCAAATCATCCACATTGCCAGGCGGCGGTCCCAGCGAACTCGCTTCTTCCACAAGCTGGAAGTCCTGCAACGTCGAAAAACCGAGCACCATAGACAGCGTAGCGAAGGCCGCATTCTCGTTGTTTTGAGCGTCCAGCAGCAGAAGTTTGGCTTGTGCCAGGTTGACACTTGCGAAACTGAAATCCAACTCGGATTTGAGCTTGCTCTTGAAAAGTGCTTCCACCTGGTTGGCAACTGTTTGTCGTTCGTTTACGGTTTGCTGCGCGACTGTCAGCACGGCGTGCGCTTGCAAAGCACTGTAGAAACCTTTGTTCACGGCCAGAAGGATTTGCTCCTTGGTGGCCATGGCATTCTGGTTCTCCGCCTTAGCTGCATAGTTCGCGCTGGAAACCATGTTCGTGGTGCGTCCAAAATCGGTAATCAGTTGCGTGACCATGACTCCGACAGCAGCACGTTCGTAGATAATCGGATTGTTCAGGGCACCTGCGGTAATGCGGCTGCCGGATTGCGCATCTACGCCGGTAAGGTCGCCGGTGGCCGTGGGCCACAGGTTCGACTTCACCTCCCGGGTAACCTGCTGGGAAGCAATAGCGATCAAACGAGCGACCGAAATCTGTGGATTGTCCTTGATCGCAAGCGCCTCTGCCTGTTTCAAGGTCAAAGACATTGGCGTGCCACGAGTCTGGGTAGACGATGGCTGCGCATTCGATTGCGGGTAAGAGCTCTTTTGCGTCGGAACGGTTTGTGGCGTCGGCGCCGGGGGAAGACTCTGTGCCGTGTGCACGTCGAGCGACACCTGGGCGAAGCCAAACAGAGGTAAGACCCAGAACAGCGCGACTGGAACCGCGTACCTATGTTTTCTCTTCATGCATGAACCTTCCTTGAAGCCATTCGTCGACTCGCCTTCGTTACGCGCACCTTTCGAAGGCGAGGGTTTGTACAGCGCCTCATCCAGCAACCGGACGACCTCGTTGTTCTTTCCTCTGAGAAGCTCTCTCAAACCGACACCCGCAAACTAGCGATTTGAACCACATTCTGCGCGACGGCGGACAATCCCCATCCTCATATCCGGGTCATTCGGCAGGTCAAAGTACATGACATGCTTAGTCAAGTGCACCTTGATCGGCCGATCAGGGGTGAATTCAGACGGCAAGTAGTTAAACGGCGTTTCATAGCGGCCAACATAGGTTTTGCAATCGACTCGTACAGAAACCTCGTAAGCGTAATACCGCGAAGTTAGTGGCGCATCGGAGGGGTTGCTGCCCCCGATCGCGTAATCGGGGAAATAGACTCTGTGCTTCTCTACCTCGACTACAGTTCCCTGGACATATGCATTGGAGTTACTTCGAGTTGGAGAGGCCTTCAGCATTGGCACGATCACCAATAATGCGATAGCGATACAAATATCTTTTTTCATGATCTTCTCTAGGAGTTCGCCTGCTGAAATCACGGGGCCTGAGGCCCGCTGATTCGAACAAATGTTCCAGCACGGAACCTGTTCACAGATTTCTCAAGAAAGAGATTCAGCAGGAAGGGGGAGGCCGGCTATAGAGAAGGTCTTCTGAATAAAGTCGTGGAATGGGAGGAACCGCGGGCAACACCACTGCAGAAGCTCCCGCAGGCACGAACAAAACGAACGCAACCGCGGGAGCGGACCAGTGCAGCCCGTCATTCAACAGATGCTGCCGCTTGGCGTCGAGAGACTGCGACGTTACGATCTTCGCCGCAGCCTCCTGTTGTACAACGGTGCTATACCTGGTTGCGACGCTCACCGTGAGAGAAAGAACGGCGCCAAGGATTAGCGTTCTATGCCAGACACTCATCTCTCGTCTTTCTTTCACTCCGCCGGCTCCCCGGGCAGAGCCTCTGCCACCTGCTCTTTGCGTCTGCCATAAACCAGCAGATACGCTGCGGGCACGATAAAAATCGTCAAAAGAACCGACGAAGTGAGGCCTCCAATGATGGCGCGGGCCATGGGCGTGTATTGCTCGGCCCCAGTTCCCAGTTTCAGTGCCATCGGAATCATGCCGATAATGGTCGCCAGCGAAGTCATCAAAATTGGCCGCAAGCGCACGCGGCACGCGGTAATCACTGCATCGGCCGGCGACAAGCCTTGCCGTTCCAGATTGTGTGCAAAATCGACAATAAGAATGCTGTTTGAGCCTGCGACGCCCACCAGCATTAGTACTCCCATCAGCGACATGACATTCAGCGTGCTATGGGTCAGAGGAAGGATGATTAACACACCGACAAATCCCATTGGGATTGCCAGCATGATCAGCAAAGGGTCAATGAACGATTTGAACTGAGCCGTCAGAATCAGAAATAGCAGGACAAAGGAGATCCCAAAGCCGAGCGCAAAGCTTTTAAACGACGCCTCCATGCCTTGCACCATCCCCCGCAGATTCACTCGTACGTTGGCGGGGATGTTTGTTTTCGCCAGGATGTTGCGTATGGAACTGGTGACGCGGCCCAGGTCTTCCCCAGTCGGGGTTACGTAAACGTCCATGGTTCGTTGAATTTGATAGTGGTTGATTTCGGTCGGAGTCTGAATCTGTTTCACGTTCACAACGTTGTTGAGCACCGTAATCGGCCTGCCCTGACCACCGCAGGCCCACGCCGGCGGCGTGCCCCCAGAGCCGGTTGGGCCGCAGCCCATTCCCGCCCCGTTGTTCCGATCTCGCAAAGGAATCTGTCCGAATTCAGCCATGTCGTGAATGGCAGGTTGACCTTTTTCGAAGAACTGCACCGTCAGGTAATAATCATTGCCGCTCTTGCGATCTACCCAGTAATTAGGAGCGATCATGGAGTTGGAATTGAGCGCGGTGATCACGTTGTCCACCACGTCTTTCTGTGTAAGGCCCAACTCTCCCGCATGCACACGGTCAACATCGAGGCGCAGTGTGGGGTAATTCATGTCCTGCGGAATGTAAACTTGGCCCACCCCGGGCAACTGCCGAATTTGTGTGGCTAAGTTCTGCGCGATGCCATATATCTGCGTCAAGTCGGAGCTGCTTACTTGCACGTCAATCGGCGCCGGCATGCCGGCATTTAAAATGGCATCCACCATTGAGCCGCTGGAGAAGAATGTTCGAATGTCCGGAAACTGTTTCGCCATCCGGTTCTGAACCAGGCCCATGTAGTCGAAACTGCTCATATGGTGACCGTCGTTTAACTGTACCTGGACCGTCGCGGTGTAAGCGCCCGCATTGGTGGTATACAAGGCGGAGAAATCCGGGACCACGCCAACATTGGACACGATCAGCTTAAGGTCCTTCGGTTCCACAGTGTGGCGGATTAACTCTTCTACCTGGGCGACATATTGATCCGTCACCTCGATGCGAGCACCGGTTGGAACCTTGAGGTTGATTGTGAACTGGCCGGCATCCGTCTTCGGGAACAACGCCAATCCCAGCAGAGGATACAGTGCGAAGCTGACCAGGCACACAGCACTGAGCGCCACCACGGTCGTGCCGGGACGTCTAAGCGCCTGCCTGACCCGGTATTCGTAATAGTCAAGGATCCTGTTGAACATCCGGTTGAAGCGAGCCGTGAACCGGTCCATCCGGGATTGGCTCACCGCCTTTGCCGGCTCAATCTCGTACTCCTTGTGCTGATGCTCGGCGGCGTGAGGCACAGCTTTCAAGAACCGGGAGCAAAACAAAGGAATCACCGTCATGGCTATGACATATGACGCGAGCAGTGAGAGGCAGAACGCCAGAGCCAAAGCGGAAAACAGAAACTTGGATACTCCGTACAGAAAAATCACAGGAAAGAAATCGACGACATTCACCAGGGTAGCCGCCAGCACTGCCAGGTTCACCTCCGCGCCACCAACTTCGGCGGCGACCATGGGCATAGCTCCCATTTCCAGGTGACGGTAGATGTTCTCTAACGAGATAACAGAGTTATCGATCACCCGAGAAAATGCCAGCGCCATTCCACCCAGGATCATCGTGTTGACCGTGCCTCCCATCACAGCCAGCGCGACAAATGCGGCCAGTGCAGACAGAGGAATGGACAGAAGGATGGCCGAGGTGGCTCGAAAGCTTCCCAGAAAGATGAGGATCATCAGACTCGTGAGAATCAGTCCCAGAAACCCCTCGTGCAACACAGTGCTGATTGCTTCCTTCACGTACACAGACTGGTCGAACACAATGCTGGTGACCATCTGCTTGGGAATGTCGTACAGATGCTTGGTCAGCTCGCGCAGGGCATCCACCACCGCGATGGTGTTCGTGTCGCCACCTTGCTTCATGACGGGGATGTACACAGATTTCTGACCATCGATGCGCACGATGTTGGTTTGAATTTGGTGGGAATCTTCTGCCTTCCCAACGTCGTTCACCGTCACCCAGGAGTGTCCTTTAATTCTAAGCGGAAGCTTGCCCAACTGGTCCATGTCTTCGACCAGACTGTTGGAATAAACGAAGTAATCGTAGGAACCAATCTTTACGTCCCCAGCCGGCAAGATGAGGTTGGCATCGTTGACCGCTCCTACCACGTCCATCGCGCTCAATTGACGAGAAAGCAATTTGTACGGATCGACATAGACCATGATCTGCCGGTAGGTTCCGCCGAACACGCCGGGAATCTCCGCGCCCGGCACAACCGCGATCTGGTTACGAATCTGAAACTGCCCGTAATCGTGGAGCTGAGTTTCGTTGAGACCTTCTCCCTTCACCGTGACTAGGGCCACGGGCAAACTAGAGGCGTCGAACTTCAGCACCACCGGAGGTAGAGTACCCGGTGGAAGTCGCTTCAGGTCTGCGAGCGCTAAGTTTGAGAGCTCGGTCACATCGGCATCCGGGCTTGTTCCCGGCTGGAAGTACACCCGGATAATGCTCACACCTTGCAGTGATCGAGACTCCATGTGATCGACTCCGGCAGCCAACGTAAAAAAGCGTTCCAGAGGGTCCGTGATATCGGTCTCGATGTCCTCCGGCGGCATGCCAGAATAGAAAGTAGCCACCACCACCTCCGGCAGGTTGATAGGAGGAAATAAATCCACCGGCATGCGTGCAATGCTGGTCACGCCAATCACCACAAGCATCAGGCAGATCACGATGATGAAGTACGGATTGCGAATTGCAAATCCTGGCATAGACCTTATCCAATCAACGCTGATTCCAAGTTCATCATTGCGCGTTCTGTTCCTGGTACTGCATCACGGCGACAGCTTGAGGATGAACCTTTTGACCCGGCTTCAAGCCGCTGCGGTCGCTTACCACGACCTGTTCCCCTTCGTTTAATCCGGAAGAGATTTCTGCATCGCTGGTGGTCTGTAGTCCGACCTGCACCGCGCGGTTGTCCAGTTCTCCATCACGATTCACTACAAAAACAGTTGTCTTGTTGCCTTCATGACTTAAGGCCTGCAAGGGTATTGTCGGAACGTTTTCTTTTTCGTCGAGCCCCACTTCGGCTTCGGCGTAAAGGCCGGGCATCAGCACACGCTCGGGATTCAGAACGTCCACTTCGGTGTGCATAGTGCGAGTGTCTGCCCTCACATCCACGGAGAAGCGCGCAACTTTGCCGGGAAAGATCCGGTTCAGGGAAGGCACGTGAACATTCACCGGATCACCGATACGAATGTAGCGAACGTACGACTCCGGAACAGGAATGACCAGGCGGAAGAGATCGTCCTGGGACAAACGCACGATCGGCATTGCCTGTGTGCTCGAACTTGTGCCTGCCTGAACCAGAGTGCCCAGATTCGCGTAGCGTTCGGTTACCACTCCTGAGAACGGCGCCGTAATCTTCGAGTAATCGAATAGGGTCTGATCATGAGCGAGTTTCGCTCTGGTTGCTGCCAGTTGGCTCTGCGCCGCCTCCAAAGCCGCTTTCCCGGCATCCACCTGCGAGGCGGCAGCCAGGTCTTTGCCCTGAGCATCATCCACTTCCTGCTGGGCGACGATGCCTGGTTGCGTCTCGAACACCTGGTTCAGTCGCGTGTATCCAAGGTGCAGGGCGTTGTACTGGGCGTTGTAGCGTGTCAGTTCGTGATCGGCACGGTTCGCTTGGTTCATCGCATTCTTGATCTCGGCTTGATCCTGCTCCAACTGTGCCTGCAGCTCTGGAATTTCTAGGGTGGCCATCACCTGACCCGCCTTTACATGGGTTCCATAGTCGACGTCCAATTTCTGCACGTAGCCAGATTCCTTGGCATAAACGTCGATCTCCTGAAAAGGCACCAATTCGGAGGACAAAGTAATTTGCCTGCTCAGGGTTTTCTTCACCACTTTAGTTACGCCGACGGTGACTGCCTGCTGCGCACTTGCTTCGGCCTTCTCGTTGCGCCCGCCGCCGCACGATGAAAAGCCGAGTGCAAGGATCGCGGCAAGACCTACGGTTGCGTAACCCAGAGCGTTAGATATAGCTGCGCGCAGACAATTTCTCCTGTGAAGGTGGGCATATAAATTCATCAGTTTCTAACACCGGCCTTCCCTGGCACTCCGGCCAGCAATCTGTAGCTAAATCAATCCCTTGATTTCGTGCCGCAACTTGTCCACGGAAAATTCCTGCGAGCGACAAAAATCGATGACCCTTTGCTCCGCCTGGTGCATTCTGGCCGCAACCGCTGGAATCTCTGCAGCAATCTCTTTGGGAACGGTCAACACCCCGTGGCGATCCCCATGCAAGAGGTCGCCCGGAAGCACTTCCAAGCCACCCACCTTGACCTTTGACCCAAAATCGAAGATATGGGCATAGGCATGCGACACCGCCACATTTCCGGCAAACAAATGCAATCCCAAATCCCTTACGCGCGGTAGTTCTCGCACCGCGCCATTGGTCACGTATCCCACGCAACCGAGCGCTCTCAAAATCGCCGCTTGCAGGTCGCCAAGAAATGCTCCGACACCCGGTGGGTCGTCCAAATCCTCCAATACCGCAATGCGCGGTGCTGGCACTCGGAGAATACTGTTCCACCAGTCCGTACGATCGTGATAAAAGCCTGCGATCGGCGGCTCGCTGCTGCGGAGGCGGGCCGTAGCCGCGTAGCCCACTACGGGCGGGAGATCGTCGAAGACGCACCGAACGCGGGCGTCGGCGAAGCCCGCGTTCCGCAGCCTTAACTGAAAGGTCTCGATCGCATTCGAGACCGTGCACGTGTCTAAACGCTGCAAAGCAAGAAACGCCTCGACGGGTATAGCAGGCTCCAGAGCCATGCGAATCCTCTCCCGCAACTGTTCCGTTGAGATATCCGGTCGCGATCAAGTCGCGCCGCCAAATTGCCGTCAGAGCAGCCAAAACTGCCCTTGACGACACATAACCGGATCAAAGCAACACAGAATTACGTGAAAAAATTAGAGGAAGAATCCAGGCGACGGAGGGGGCCTGTTGTAGAGGCTGTCGCTGAAAACGTGCTTCGGAAGCAGCGGTCCGGCAGGAGCAAGTCGGGTCTCGATCGTGCCGGGCTCGATGATGCTGAAATGGGCAGGCGGCGCCACCCATCGAGTCGCATCTCGAACGAGGTGTTGGCGTTTAGGTTCGACGGATTGGCGGTCAATCGACTTTACGATGTGAGACTGATAACTGGACGGAGTCCAAAAGCGAGTCGCGACGCTGAGACTCAACGAGCAAACGGCAATAGCGATTATCACCGTCCGCCATCTGCGCTCACCAACTCTACGATGCCTCGCCGATTCCATCTTCCGCCAGCCGTAGCTCCCGCCTCGCACGATTATACAACATCGCGCACAAGGACACGCGCATTACCTCGGTCATCCTTGGATCATCGGAGCAACCATCTCAATCCAGCGGCAGCAGGTATCCGGGTGTTCCACCCAGTCGTCCCCCAAGGGCTTGGCCGTCCACTACGGCCATGTCCCACGCGGTCCACGATACCGGAGTAAGGCGTATGGTGACATCATCAAACGATGCAAACACCGGTCCGATGCGAGGATCGGACATTGCAGTTGCACTCATATACCGGCCGTGTACGCGCCGGTTTATTTCCTTGGACTGGTCGCCCGAAATCACTTCCACTCTTCCTGCAGCAGTTACACCACGCTCTGCCCCAGGTTTGCGCACGTCCACCATCAGCGAAGCCTTCGGTCGCGCCGCCACATTTCGCGCTTTTCGGCTCTTGGAAGAGGTTGCGGCGAACAGGCAGCCGGACTCGAAAACGTACCAGACCGCAGTCAAATGTATGGTCCCATCTGCGTTCTCGGTTCCGAGTGTTGCAATGTAGCGTCCTCGCACGAGTTCCTGAAGAATCGGATCCAGTGTTTGAGTCGGCATTTTCCCTCCGTAGCGCGTCAGGCCGAAGTTCAGTCTCCGCGTCCCGATTGCACGGTCACAACCTTACGAGAAACCAAGGGCTAGGCTCACCGCGGCCCGATTCCGAAGTCACCGAGCATCTTACAAGAGCAATCTTCGGCGCTTCAGGGTTTGTAACGCTTTGAGAAAAAAATGCGAGCAGTTTGCCATCGGGGGAAATCGCTGGGTTCGAACCGGTTGCGGCGGTGTCGAAAATCAAGCCAGCGGCGGGATAGGCTCCGTCTTCGACAGGCTTGCGGAACCTATGCAGTGTTTTGTACTTGCTTTGTGCGCATGCGCCGGGCGACAACACCAGAATTACGATAATAATGATCATCAGAGCCGCGCTCGCGGTTCCCAAGAATTTCTTATAATTCATGACTTCTTCTCCTCTCTCTGATATCGCAGTGTCCTCCGGCCATTCGGTACTAAAACGGAGCAGCCGGAGAAGTTAACTACGGCGTTATCTCAAACACCGACCCGAAGGTTGTGGTGCCGTCTCCCGCTGTCGTCCCAAAGAGGTTCCCGGCTGCATCGAAGATCAGGTTGGCTTGGGGATACGCTCCTGGATGATCCTGGAAGTTGTGCAGCACTGTCTCGTGCCATATTCCATAAGAGTTTCGTACTAGCTTGAAGACGACGCCGCAGCCGTAACCGTTGCCACAACGATGGCTGCCGCCCTCGAGGGTCGCGCCATAAAGATTCCCTTCCTGGTCCAGGGTCAGTCCGGTGGGAATTGGCCAACCGTAGTCGCCGCCGGTGAAGTGATGGAGAACGTCTTCCGCCCAGCTTCCGTCTGCGTTTGGGGTCAGCCTGAAGACCACGCCACAGCCAGTGCCACTACAATCATTGAGGTTGCCGCCTTGCTCGGTCGTACCGTAAAGGTTCCCAGCCCCGTCGAGGACTAAGCCAGCAACGGAGTCCCCTCCGTCTTTACCGCCGCTAAAGTGATGGAGAACGGTCTCCGTCCAACTTCCGTTCCCATTCGGGCTTAACCTGAAGACGACGCCACAGCCCGAGATAGTTGGGGAGCAACTTCCTCTTTTGCCGCCGTACTCGGTGGTTCCGTAGAGGTTGCCTTTGGTATCCAAAATCAGGCCGGCTGTGGAATAAGCACCGTCGACGCAGTTCGGTCGGGAACAAAAGTTATGGAGGACATCCTCCGTCCAGCTTCCATCGTCGTTTGGCGTTAACTTGAAGACGGTGCCACTCTTGTTACCGCCACCCGCAAATGTCGTGCCGTAGAGGTTTCCTGCTTGGTCAAAGATCATGCCGGCCTTGGGTTGGGCTCCGTCCGGGCCGCTGAACCTATGAAGCACGCTCTCGGTCCAGGTTCCGTCCGCGTTCGGGGCGAGCTCGAAGACGGTGTCTACTGCGTTTGTGCCATAGAGGTTTCCCGCCGCGTCGAAAATCAGGCCGGCGAGGGGCCACTGTCCGTCGGCGCCGCCCGTAAAGCTATACAGCACACGCTCAGTCCAGGTTCCGTCCACGTTGGCCGTCAGCTTGAAAACAGCGCCAAGACCATAAGAACCACCGTCCATTGTGGTGCCATAAAGATTTCCAGCCTCATCGAAGATCAGGCTGGCAAGGGGGTCGTTCGCGTCCTTGCCACCCGTGAACTCATACAGCGTTTTGTACTTGCCGCCTGCCGACGCGCAGGGTGCCAACACCAGAATTACGATAATGACGAGCATCAGAGCCGCGCTTGCGGCTCCCAAGAATTTTTTATAGTTCACGATTTCTTCTCCTCTCTGATATCGCAGTCTCTTCCGGCCACTCGGCACTCAAACCCCGAGCAGCCGGAGAAACCAGCTACGGCGTAATCTGGTAGACCACACCCCCGCAGCCGCTGCTGCAGTTCTGTGTCGTACCGTAGAGAGTGCCGCCGCTGCCGAGAGCGAGGCCACCAAACGGATACTTAGCGGGCGTTCCTTGGAAGACGTGGATCAAACCGTACGCCCAGCTTCCATCCAGATTGGGTGACAGTTTGAAAGCCGCGCCACCAGTTCCGCTTTCGGCCGTGCCATAGAGGTTGCCCGCCCCATCGAAGATCAAGCCGGAAGAGGGAAATTTTGCGGGGGTAGCTGAGAAGCGATGCAGCGCACTCTCCGTCCAGCTACCATCCGAGTTCGGCGCTAATTTGAAGACGACGCCACAGCCGGAGGGGTGGCAACCGGAACCGCCGTACAGCGTCGTGCCGTAGAGATTTCCCGCCGTATCGAAGATGAGGCCGGCGGTGATCACGTATCCGTCGTTGCCGTTGAACGAGTGCAGCACGCTCTCCGTCCAGCTTCCGTCGGCGCTCGGGGTGAGCTTGAAGACCGTGCCGTGGCCAGAAGAGCCGCCATATGCGGTCGTGCCGTAGAGACTTCCGGCCGCATCGAAGATCAGGCCAGCATGGGGGTGGCTCCCGTCGGCACCGCCAGTGAACGAGTGCAGCACGCTCTCTGTCCAGCTTCCGTCCGCGTTAGGGACTAGCTCGAAGACGATACCGCAGCCATAGCCGTCACAATTCCCCTTACCGCCTAGCCATGTCGTGCCGTAGAGATTTCCGGCTCCATCGAAGATGAGGCCGGCAAAGGGTTCCGATCCGTCGCTGCCGTTGAACGAGTGCAGCACGCTCTCCGTCCAGCTTCCGTCCTGATTCGGCGCCAGCTTGAAAACTGTGCCGCCGCCGGAAGAGCCGCCGCCTTCAGTCGTGCCGTAGAGACTTCCGGCCGCATCGAAGATGAGGCCAGCCGCGGGAACCGCTCCGTCGCTGCCTTTGAACGAGTGCAGCACGCTCTCCGTCCAGCTTCCGTCGGCGTTCGGAGCGAGCTTGAAGACCGTGCCGGAGTTAAGAGCGCCGCCGCCATAGCCGGTCGTGCCGTAGAGATTTCCCGCTTGGTCGAAGATCAGGCCACCAGAGGGCTGGCTCCCGTCGGCACCGCCAGTGAACTTGTACAGCGTTTTATACTTGCTAGCTGCCCCAGCGGCGGGCGCCAGCACTAGAGTTATTACGATGACGATCATCAGAGCCGCGCTCGCGGCTCCCAAGAATTTCTTATAATTCATGACTTCTTCTCCTCTCTGATATCGCAGTCTCTTCCGGCCACTCGGCACTCCAATCCCGAGCAGCCGGAGGAACCAGCTACGGCGTGATTTCAAACACCGAACCGTGGGTCGTGGTGCCGTCTCCGGGGGTTGTTCCGTACAGATTCCCTGCTGCGTCGAAGATCAAGTCGGCAACAGGGTAGGCTCCTGGGTGATTCGTGAAGGCCTGCAGGACGGTCTCGCTCCATCTGCCATTCGAGTTCGGCGTCAGCCTGAAGACGACGCCGTACCCAGCGGCGCCGCCGCCGGAGGCGGTGCCGTAGAGATTCCCAACTTGGTCGAAGATCAGGCTGGCCATGGGATTGCCTCCGTCCTTGCCGCCCGTGAAATGGTGGATTTGCTTCTCGGTCCAGCTTCCATTCGTGCTCGGCGTTAGCTTAAAGGCGACACCATGTCCATAAGTGCCGCCCGTCTGCGTCGTACCATAGAGGTTCCCAGCCTTGTCGAAGATCACGCCGGCGACTGGATTGCCTCCGTCCTTGCCGCACGAAAACTGGTGGATCGCGGTTTCTGTCCAACTTCCGTCCAGATTCGGAGCCAGTTTGTAGACGACACCGCAGCCGGAGTAGCCGCCGATTGGAGTCGTGCCGTAGAGATTTCCTGGCTGGTCGAGGACCAAGCCCGCGAAGGATGGATACCCTCCGTCGTGACAGTTTTTGAGGGAGCAGAATAGATACAAGACACTCTCGGTCCAGCTTCCGTCCGTATTCGGCGCCAGCTTGAAGACCGTGGCGCAGCCTTGGTTGTAGCAATTACCGCCGCCCCGCTCCGTGGTGCCATAGAGATTTCCTGCCGGATCGAAGATCAGGCTGGCCGCGGGAGATATTCCGTCGGTGAAGCCAGTGAAACTGTACAGCACGCTCTCTGTCCAAGATCCGCCCAGATTGGGGGTCAGCTTAAAGACGACGCCGCAGCCGCCGAAGCCACACGCGGAGTTGCCGCCATACAGCGTAGTGCCGTAGAGATTCCCTGACTGGTCGAAGATCAGGCCAGCGTAGGGTTGGCATCCGTCCATGCCCCCAGCGAATTGGTAGAGTACGCTTTCGGCCCAGGTTCCGTGCGGGTTCGGAGCGAGCTTGAATACCTTGCCACAACCAGTGCCACCTTGGGGCGTGGTGCCGTAGAGATTTCCTGCGGCGTCGAGGACCAGGCCCGCAGTGGGCCACCCATCCCCAATGGTGTCGCTAAACGCATGGAGCACGCTCTCGGTCCAGCTTTTCTTGGGGTGCGGCACCAGCTTGAAAACAACGCCATCTCCATAAACGCCACCCAAAGCCGTGCTGTAGAGATTTCCTTTTTTGTCGAAGATCAGGCCGGCAGAGGGGTTAATTCCGTCGTTGCAGTCGGTTTGACAGAAGCGATACAGCACGCTCTCGGTCCAGCTTCCGTTGGCATTCGGCGCCAACTCGAAGACGTTACCCGCAGTGCGCCCGCCGCCCGTGGTCGTGCCATACAGATTTCCTGCCGAGTCGAAGATCAGGCCGGCAGAGGGGTTAATTCCGTCGTTGCAGTTGGTTTGAGAGCAGAAGCGATACAGCACGCTTTCGTTCCAGCTGCCGTCCGCGTTCGGCGTCAACTGGAAAACCACGCCTCCATTCCACTCACCAGCACCCCCAGAAGTCGTGCCGTACAGGTTTCCCTCCTGGTCGAATATCAGGTCACCCTCGGGGCTTTGCCCATCCGTGTCGCCTGTGAAACTGTAAAGCACGTGCTCAGTCCAGCTTCCGTCAGCGTTAGGCGTCAGATTAAAGACGGTGCCACGATTGAAAGTGCCGCCAGAGGCGGTTGCGCCGTAGAGATTTCCATTCTGGTCGAAGATCAGACCGGACCAGGAATTTCCTCCGTCGGCGCAGTTCGAGAGGGAGCAGAAGGTATACAGCACGCTCTCGGCCCAGCTTCCGTCCGGTTTCGGGGTCAGCTTGAAGACCGTGCCGAACCTGTTGCCGGCCCCCGTGGTCGTGCCATACAGATTCCCTGCTGGGTCGAAGATCAGATCGGCGTAGGGGCCGGCTCCGTCGGCGGCTCCGGTGAATTTATACAGCACGGCCTCGGCCCAGCTTCCATCCGGTTTTGGGATCAGCTTGAAGACAGTACCGCAGCCGTAATCTTCAGTAACGCACGAGCCAACCCCGCCGCCAACTGTCGTGCCGTAGAGGTTTCCAGCTGCATCGAGGGTTAGGCGGGCACGGGGCAAGGCTCCGTCGCCGTTGGTCCTGCTGAACCTATGCAGTACCTTCTCGGTCCAGCTTCCATTCGAGTTGGGTGTGAGCTTGAAGACGATACCAAATTCATTAATCCCACCCTGCGTGGTGGTGCCATAGAGATTTCCGGCTGCGTCGGAGATCAGGCCGACGTAGGGCTGTTTGCCGTCCTTACCGAACTTGAACTTATACAGCGTATTGGACTTGCTGGCTGCCCAAGCTTCGGGCGCCAACACCAGAGTTAGGATAATGACGATCATCAAAGCCGCGCTCGCGGCTCCCAAGAATTTCTTATGATTCATGACTTTTTCTCCTCTCTGATATCGCAGTCTCCTCCGACCAGTCGGCACTCAATCCCCGAGCAGCCGGAGGAGCTAACTAGGGCGTGATCTCAAACACCGAACCCGTTTCGCTGCCGTCTCCGCTAGTCGTGCCGTAGAGATTCCCCGCTGAGTTGAAGATGACGCCAGCGGTGGGGTAGCCTCCCGGATGGCCGAGGAAGGTGTGCAGCACCGTCTCATTCCATCGACCGTTCGAGTTCGGCGTCAACTTGAAGACGACGCCGCACCCTGGACCATCAGGACAGCTGAGATCGCCGCCGTACTCCGCAGTGCCGTAGAGGTTACCTACCTGGTCGAATATTAGGCCGGCCCAAGGACCCTCTCCGTCCTTGCCGCCGGAGAAACTGTGGAGCACGCTCTCCGTCCAGCTTCCGTCCGCGTTCTTCGTGAGCTTAAAGACCGTACCCTTCTGGGTGCGACCATAAACGGTTGTGCCATAGAGATTACCGGCGGTATCGAAGACCAGGCCGGCAACGGGCAGGCGTCCGTGCGGGCCAAACGAGTACAGGATGCTCTCGGTCCAGCTTCCGTCTGTGTTCGGCGTCAGCTCGAAGACCACACCCCAGCCATGAACCCCGCCCCGCGTAGTCGTGCCGTAGAGATTTCCAACTTGATCGAAGATCAGGCCGGCATCAGGGTCGACTCCGTCCGCACCGCCCGTAAAGGTGTAGAGCACGCTCTCGGTCCAGCTTCCGTCTGTGTTCGGCGTCAGCTCGAAGACGGTGCCCCATCCTTGGCCGCCCTGGTTAGTCGTGCCGTAAAGATTACCGGGTGCGTCCAGAATGAGACCGCCGTAGGGCTCTCCGCCGTCGCCGCAGTTCGTGAGCGAGCAGAAGCTGTACAGCACGCTCTCCGTCCAGCTTCCGTCCGCGTTCGGCGTCAGCCTGAAGACCGCACCTCCGCCATAAGCACCACCTTCGTTCGCCATGCCATAGAGATTTCCTGTTTGGTCGAAGATCAGGCCCCCAACTGGGTAGCTCCCGTCCGGCTGACCCGTGAACTGATAGAGCAAGCTCTCCGTCCATCTTCCGTCCGCGTTCGACGCCAGCTTGAAGACGACACCGCACCCTAAACCAGCACCACAACTGGGGTTACCACCGAACATCGTCGTGCCATAGAGATTGCCGGCTGAGTCGAAGATCAGGCCGGCATAGAGACCGGCTGTGTCATTGTTGCCGGTGAACTTGTGCAGCGTCTTGTATTTGTTTTGTGCCCAGGCGCCTTGCGCCGAGGCGCCGGGCGCCAACATGAGAATTAAAATGACAGTCATCAAAGCCGGGCCTGCGGCTCCCAAGAATTTCTTATACTTCATGGCGTCCTCCTGAAGTTGTCCTCCCGCCACATCTCGTGGCTGGTCAGAATTCATTGCTGTTTGGGTTTCGCGGCGGCCCGGAGGAGCGCTGATGAGTGCAGAACTAGGTCGGCGGAAATCCGATATTCTCCGAGCTGCCTTAATTTGGCCGACTTGCGAATAGAAAAGGATTCGGCAACTCAAACTCACGGTAGCCGCATTAGCTATGCGCCGCAATGATGGGGATCACGATTCGCTGTGATGAGTGGGCGAAACGCGGCTTTGGCAACCGGGGGACTTGGCAAGTTGGTCAGACGCTCTAAACGCACTTAATGAAGATGCCCCCACCGCTCCTGAGGTCCCGAGTCACGGACAGGGAGCATCGGACCCTGAATTCACGGACCGCAGATTTCGGAGTCCTATGGAGGCATCAAGCATGTACTCGCAATCGCTGACAATTATGCATCCGGTCCCTACTATTGTCTGTGATTGTTGTCACCTGACAAAGTTTGCCTATGTTGGCAAGGTAAGAGTCTGGAAATGGAACTTCCCCCGGCGGTTCGAAGTGATGGCATGCGGAACCCTTTTTTGTCGGCGACTGCGCGTGGGAATGACGAAAGAATTCGGTGGGGCGATAACAGAAGAGCCGAACCGGGTCAGGGTGCGGCTCTTCTGCAAAACAGGTGTCATGAAACGCAACTCCTTTTTATATGAGTGTGGCCAGTCTTGTCTGTGACAGATATCACGCATGAACGTAGCAACCTTCTTCTGCCCTGACCCGGATTGGAGATTTCCGCCGCGTGGTTAGTGCGCGTAGTTTGGGCCGGCCAGCGAAATTGCTATGTCCACAATCGCACCCGGCACCATTCAGCCCATTCACTTCCGGCCAGCTGACCTAGGGAGGGGGCGCAAGCGAAGAGCTGAGGAGCTGTATTCCCTGGCTCTTTACATATCGCCAAATGGTCGGCTGCACGTGCCCATTGTGACGATCGTCATTGTTGCTCCAGATCAACAATGCTATTTTCTGCATCAAGAGGAGTTGATATGACGCCTGAATCGGATAATTCGAATATGGCTTTGACTCCTGACGACTACCAAAACAGCGCAACTCTATTAGCCAACAAACTCCTTGAGATCGTGCGCTCTGCGCGAGAGCGCGGCTTGTCTCCACCCTTTAAGCTACACGTTACCGGAGCGGATGACGATGACGTAGTGGATGTCGATATCGATCAAAATGCAGAGATGCAGTTGATCGTGCCCAGCCGCGAATTAACTGCTCGCTTTCCATTGACGGCCACACTGACGGACGCCGACGGAAGGCTGTTGGAGATGACAGTGGAACCATCGAAGGTCATCTAGTCGGATCGCGTCGAATCCGAAGCCCTGCTTCACAACTGTCCAGTCGAGCTGATTGCTCCTGGACGGTCGAAGCCTTACATTGGGATTTTCCAGGGTTGCCCATCCATTTGACGACAATTGGATTGGTCGGCATCAACCGTTTTCCCGTAAATAGTCCGAACGGCGTGGATAGCAACGGTTCGTTATTCACCATCGGAGACAGAGGACGGTTTCTACTGCGTACCAGTGCCGCTGAGCGCCACCTTTTGTCGGAAGCCGCCGCCGTTGTCACGTACCTCAAGCGTTGCAGTTTTTTGTCCCTCAAAATGGGGCGTAAAGGTTACGCTGATGGTGCAGCTTCCCCCAGCCGGCACACTCGTCCCACAGGTGTTGGTTTGGGCGAACGCTGCGGGATTCTCTCCAGTAAAGTGGACTCTGTAAATATTGACCGCCGCTGTGCCGTGGTTGGTGAACGTAACCGGCTGCGGTTGGCTAGTGGTTCCCACTTTCTGGTTGCCGAAGTCCAAACTCGATGGCAACAGGGTCACCACAGTCCCGACTCCAACCAGCGGAACCGTTTGCGGGCTGTTGACAGCGTTGTCCGCAATAGTGATAGTGCCCGCGTGCGTGTACCGAGTATGTGGCTTGAAAGTCACGTTGATGGTGCACTGCCCGCCTGGCGGTACGCTGGAGGGACAGTTGTTGGTTTGAGAGAAATTTGCGCTGGCTACGATGCGGGTGATGCCAAGCGTCTCACTGCCGCTGTTGGTCAGGGTCACGGGTCGGGGACTGCTCTCTTGTGCCCACCAGTTGGTTTCCAAAGGTGAGCCTGTTAGGAGAGAGTGTAACTGTCGGCGAGTCTTGCAGCAGAATGGAAACTGTATTACTGCCGAAGTTGGCGACTGCCAAATCCAGCTTGCCATCGCCGTTGAAGTCGCCTACCGCCAGTGAGATGGGACTGGAACCAGCGGCCGGAGACGAGGCCAGGGTGAAGTTGCCCGTTTCGTCACCCAGCAGGATGGAAACGGTTCCCGTTGCCGGGTGCGATCGCCAAGTCCAGTTTGCCGTCCCCGTTAAAGTCGCCCACCGCCACAAACCACGCCGACCCGGGCGGAGACGAGGTCAAGGTGAAAGTTGCCGGTGCCGTCCCCTAGCAAGATGGAAACCGTTGTGCTGCCAATGCTGGCGACTGCCAGGTCCAGCTTGCCGTCCCCATTAAAGTCGCCCACCGCCACTGAGCTGGCATTATCACCGACGGCCGGAGACGAGGCCAGGGTGAAGTTGCCCGTTCCGTCCCCCAGCAGGATGGAAACTGTGCCCGGTGAGTTGCAACAGTACCCTCCGTAGTTAGCGGATCGCCAAGTCCAGCTTGCCGTCCCGGTTGAAATCGCCCACCGCCACTGAGTATGGCCACGTAGCCCGTACCCGGAGACGAGGCCAGGGTAAAGTTGCCTGTGCCGTCCCCCAGCAGGATGGAAACCGTGTTGGCGTCGTAGCTCGACGACCGCCAAGTCCAGCTTGCCGTCCCCGTTGAAGTCGCCCACCGCCACCGAGCTGGCGCCTACCCCACCCGGAGACGAGGCCAGAGTGAAGTTGCCCGTCCCATCCCCCAGCAGGACGGAAACCGTGCCCGACGCTCTCGTTCGCGACTGCCAGGTCCAGCTTGCCGTCCCCGTTGAAGTCGCCCACTGCTACGGAGTACGGGCGATCCACCCACAGCAGGCGACGAGGCCAAGGTGAAATTGCCCGTGCCGTCTCCCAGCAGGATGGAAAGCGTGCCGTCATTCTGATTGGCCGATCGCCAGGTCCAGCTTGCCGTCTCCGTTGAAGTCGCTCGTCGCCACCGAGACGGGCAAGCACCCGTAGCGGGAGACGAGGCCAGTCCGAATCCCACCAAGTTTTCTATGTTAGCGGTAACCGTAGAAGAACGCTACGTTCGACGTGCCGCCATCAGGTGCGGGATTGACCACCGTTACGCCAGCCCGTGCTCGCCGTGCCGATGTTCGCGGCGGGAACCGTCGCCGTCAACTGGGACCCGCTGACGAATTGCGTCGCCAGCGCGCTGCCATTCCAATTCACCACCGACTTCGAGACAAAGCCCGTGCCATTTACCGTGAGAGTAAACTGCGGCCCGCCCGGCGCCGTAGCGTCCGGGATGAGAGGTTGGTTGATGAAAGGTACCGGAGCTTGCGCGTAACTCAGCGCCGACAGAAAGCCCAGCAGCACCGCGCCCAGGAGCATCGCATGTTTTCTCATTTTATTTCTCCTTGTTTCCTGCTGGAGGGTGGCAGTGCGGCTTACCAGCAACTGCCGGGTCGTCGAGAGGCTACCAACGGACCAGTGGGAAGTAGTGGCTATCGAATTTTGTCAGACCGAGCAGAGACCGCGCAGTGATTGAGGGCACACTGCAATGTGACTTGTGAGCTGATCACTAACTGGATCGTCGGCCCTTCGGAGAACCGGGCGGACTTTTGTAATTGGCGCAAGATCTCTATTACACGCAATATAAAAAGGCGCCCGCTTTGCGGTAGGTTGTGATGGTTGGGATCACCACTCACCGAAAGGAGCGCCGTTATGAACCAAGAAAAGTATATTGGCATGGACGTTCACCAGGCAACGATCTCGGTTGCCGTCATGGATTGCCAGGGCAAGCTGATCATGGAATGCGTTCTGGAGACGAAAGCGGCCACGATTTTAGAGTTCATCCATGGGCTGCGCGGAAGTCTATCGGTGACCTTGGAAGAAGGAACTTCTGCCGCCTGGCTACATGACTTGCTGAAGCCTCACGTTACCCATCTTGTGGTCTGCGATCCAAGGAAGAACGCCCTGCTGAAAGACGGCAGCAAGAGTGACCGCATCGATGCGCGGAAGCTGGCAGACTTGTTACGTGGCAACCAGTTGCATGCGGTGTACCACGAAGAGCAAGGGGTGCGCACCTTAAAGGAGTTGGGTCGCAGCTATCAGACGCTCACGAAAGATGTCACGCGAGTCATGGGTCGGATCAAAGCGTTGTACCGCAGCTGGGCCGTTCCCTGTAGCGGTGCCACGGTCTATGCCCCGCGACATCGCGCCGAGTGGTTGGCCGAAAAGGGCTGGGCCACGGCCTGCTCAACCAGCCGGAACAGCGACATGGGGAGCGCCGATGTGGAGGGATTCGAATGCTATTCACGCGATTGGACTGCGAAAGATGCTGTTGCTTTCAAGGAAGCCATGAAGGCAGCGGACCTTACCTGCAGGTACATTCCGCAAGGCTACGACTTGGGCATGCTGGGGACTGGTGGTGTGACGATCTTTATAGGAAGGCATCCGCAATCGTGAGAACAGACCTAGCGCCGCGCGTTGTTCCGCAGTCTGATCGGCCTCCGCTTCTGTGATTTCTCTTCTTTTCGTCTTCCATCCGGGTCCCTTCCGTGATATCTAGTTCTTTCGTGGAACTCTTCGACGATATCGTACCGCGACCGCTAGAAGCTGAGATTCTTCCGCGTCCGATCAATGATCCTATCCTTCCTGCGATCACGTTCCCTGAGCCACCTGAGCCGACTATAGACCCTGCTCAGGAGATTGCGCGGATTGCGATCACGACTCATGCGCTCACACCCGCCGTTAAGTATGGCGGGCCGACCCAGAGTGAGATTTTGTTGCAAGCGATCATATTGGTTGCTAGGCGCGAACCGCCGAACCACGGCGCACTGCGCAACCTGATCATGAAATTCTCTTCCGAGTACAGTTTTGATTTCTGAGAATCAGAGGTTGAGGCGAACCACCTGATCTCCGCAAATTTTGGTGCCAATTGGTGCCAGATTCGGGAGTGGAATGGCTGTAAGTCGCTGAGAGATTGGTTGCGGGGGGTGGATTTGAACCACCGACCTTTGGGTTATGAGCCCAACGAGCTACCAGACTGCTCCACCCCGCGTTTCGATGATAACAACCTCAGTAGGCAGCGTCAATTCTTTAGCTTGGGGCGCTGGCATGCGTCCACGATTTTCGTGGGGTCGATGGCGGAGCTGTCGATTTGTTCTTCCAGGATTTTTCCGTCCTTTCCGATTAGAAAGTTTACGCGGCGCGCGGCCTTGTATTTGTCTACGTAGACGCCGTACTGGCGCGTGGTGTCTCCGCCCCAATCGCTTAGCAGGGGGAACGTGACTCCAATTTGGTCGGCGAACGCTTTGTTGGAGAAGGGGCTATCCATGCTCACACCCAGGACCTGGGTGTCGGCGGCTTCCAGCTTTTGCAGATTCTTCTGGAAGTTTTTCATTTGCTCGGTTCAACCGCCGGTGAAAGCGAAGATGTAGAAGGCCAGCACAATATTTTTCTTGCCGCGATACTGGCTTAGGGTTACATCTTTCAGGTCAGTCCCATCGAAGTATTGCAGCTTGAAGTCAGGGGCGACATCTCCGACTTTCAGCGCTGGAGGTGGTGGATTGGATTTGTTGTCGGCGGCTCGCAGCGGGGTGGTCAGACATCCCGCAACCAGCAGCCAGGCTGCGATTGCAGTAATCGTAAGTCTTGGCATCAGATGCACTCCGTTCGGAAGTGGCGATCATTGTCTCGCAAAAGGGGGGTTGACGCCAGAGGGGCGGGGCGTTGCTAAGCATTTGTGAAACAAGTACATTGCTTTCGGAGATTGAATTTTGCGTCAAGCACAAGATTCGGCTAAAAGCCGTGCCTTTCCCGAAACCATTCATGAGGCGGGTTCTAGCCCATGAGCCTCCGCACTCTCAATGAAATCTTTTTCGCAGTCGTAGATCGGAACGATCGCGTGGTGGTCATGCACCGGCGCGCGATCCAGTGGGTGTCCATCTCTTCCTCTGAGTTCTATCAGAGCGTGGTGGGTGTGGCTCGGGCCCTGCGGGAGTGGGGCATCTGCAAGGGAGATCGCGTCGCCATTCTGAGCGAAAACCGCCCGGAATGGACAATCGCGGATTTCGCTTGCCTGCTCATCGGGGCAGTCGTCGTGCCTGTCTACGCCACTTTGACGGGGGAACAGACGGCATACCTTCTGCATGATTCGGGCGCGCGCGTGGTCTTTGTTTCCTCGGAAAAGCAGCTGGTAAAGATTCAAGGCATTCAGGATCAAACCCTGGTCGAACGAATCGTGGTGATGGACGGAGTGGAGACTGCCCACGCCGTCACATATGCAACGCCTCATGCATGAGGGTCCGCAAGAGCGCGATGTGCAATTCGATTCCGCTGCGCGCGCGGTCGAGCCCGAGGACCTTGCCACCATCATTTATACCTCAGGAACTACGGGGACGCCCAAGGGGGCCATGCTCACCCACGGCAACATGGCGTCGAACATTGCCCATTCGCTTTCAGGATTTGCGGTTCGCGGAGGCGAGATCAGCATTTCGTTTCTTCCCTTGTCGCACGTGACTGCGCGCCATGTTGATTTCGCCATGCTCTACCACGGAGTCACCCTGGCTTATGTTTCCGCTGCTCGACCAGCTTCCGCAGGCTTTGTTGGAAGTTCGTCCGACGATTTTCGTGGGAGTTCCGCGAGTGTACGAAAAGGTTCACGGGCAAGTGGACCTCAAGGCGAAAGGCTTTCCCAAGAAATGGATTTATCGCTGGGCGTTGGCAGTGGGCCGGGCTCACCGGGCTAAGATTCTGGCCGATCAAGACGCCCGGGTCGTTGGCGTGGAAGCTGGCCAACCGGCTGGTTTATTCGCAAGGTGCGCGCCGGCATGGGAGGACGCGCGGAGGTTTTCATCTCCGGGGGCGCGCCGCTGGGACGTGAACTGGCGGAGTGGTTCGCGGACGTTGGCATTCGCATTCACGAGGGTTACGGACTGACCGAGACTTCGCCAGTCATCGCGGTCAATAGTCCCAAGGCGCACAAGCTGGGGACAGTCGGCAAGACCTTGCCCAATATTGAAGTTCGTATCGCAGAGGACGGCGAGATTCTGGTCCGTGGTCCTTCGGTCTTCAAGGGCTACTGGAACCGGCCGCAAGAAACGCAAGCTGCCCTGGTCGACGGATGGTTCATGACCGGCGACATCGGCAATCTCGACAGCGATGGCTTCTTGTCGGTCACGGACCGCAAGAAAGATCTGATCAAGACGTCCGGGCGGAAAGTTTATCGCTCCGCAACCGCTCGAGAACTCTCTCAAACACAATGCTCTGATCGGCGAAGCAGTGATCATGGGTGATAAGCGCAAGTTTCCCGCTGTCCTGATCGCGCCCTATTTTCCGGTGCTGGAGGACTGGGCTCGTGCCAACCAGGTTGCTTTCTCTTCCCGAGAGGCGCTGGTGGCGGATCCCAAGGTGCGGGCGCTTTACGAAGGCATCGTCGGGGATTTGAATCGCAATCTGGCGCGCTACGAACAATTGAAGAAGGTGATACTGGTGGCGGAGGAATTCTCGCCGGAGAATGGGGCGCTTACGGCAAGCATGAAGCTGCGGCGGCGAGTGGTAGAGGAGCGCTATCGGGCTCAGATTGAGGCGATGTATGCGGCGGCGGAGGCCTCGGGGGTGGTTTCCAAAGATTAGTGCCTGACGGTCGTGCAGCGGAAAGTGGCGAAAAGCTGGGCCAGCCATCCATGAACTTTCCGAGGTCTACTCCGTACCGAAATCCAAAACGTTGGCTGCGTTTGGGTTTACCTTAGGTGCCCTCTTGCCCCCAGCCGCGCTTGCATTTGCCGAAGAGTATTACTTTGCGATCTACAATTTTACGGTTGCCAGCGGATAGATGACACGTGAGGCCCGCGCTGCGGCGTGGTTGAGGTTCTCGCCTCCCACCCTCCGCAAAGAGCGCGGAAGGGTGGGGCACCCTAAGTTTTGGCGCTGCTAGCGCAATCTTGGCAATTCGCGCTAGATCCTTCGTGGCCTGACGGCCGCTCAGGATGACGTCCAGTGACGGGATGACTTCATCTGAAGAGATAAGAAATCAAAGATCAAAACCCAAAATCAAAAGCGGCGGACAGGAGTGTCCGCCCTACACGACGGGGGGCAAATTCGCGAGCGACTCCACCTCCTCAGGATGACAATCTACAGATAAATGCTTGCTTTCTCGCCTCCCACCCTTCCGCAAAGTGCGTGGAAGGATGGGGCACCCTCTGTGTTGGCGTTGCTACCGTGGGCTCGCCCACTCGGCGAATCCCATAGTGCGCTCAGCTTGGCGGGAAGGGCTGGAAAATTATCAAGTAAGGCTGTTTTTCCTGGCCTTCGGAAGCGACGCATAGGTCCCGCCAAGGGGATATTTCCCCCAAGTACCACAAGATAAAGGGCTTTCTCAACTTCTCCGAAAGTTACCGGCACGCGGTTACCGTCGGGCGCCATATGGCCTGAAAGTGCCATTCCCGCCCGGACGGCCTACTGCTACATTAGTCCTCGAGCAGACTTCGGGGGAGGGCTGCTTCGACGAACGTCCCAGAAACTCTAACGAGTGCTGGGGCGTTTTGTTTTGCGGGCGTAGGTGTCCATGCTTGCGCTTCCCGGTCGAAATCCATCCTTCGTCGGACCTTTCTTAATGTTCCCGTTGAAAGCGGTATCGGCCGCGGCGCTCGCGGGCAATCGTCTCTGCTACTTTCAGGAAGGCGCGCGCAGCGTGAGACAGGCTGGCGGACTTGCGATAGATCAATCTCAGCTTGCGGTGCAGGCGCAGTTCGCGGACCGGGATGCGAATCAGTTCGCCGTGGGCCAGTTCGTTTTCCACGCTGATCTCAGGAACGAGCGCGACTCCGTTGCCCATGACCACAAAGCGCTTGATGGCTTGCAGGGTAGGGAGTTCGATGTCCATGTGCAACGGCGTTTTGTAACGCTTGAAAGCCTGGATCACTTTTTCGCGATAAGGTGAGGCAACGTTATGGGCGACAAACGACTCCGCTCCCAGTTGCCGGATGCTGACCTGCCGCGCTGTGGCCAGGGGATGGCTTGGGGGAACCACGAAAATCGAGCTCGTCCAGGTAGACCACCGTGGAACAGAGGTGGGACTCCTGCGGGTCGTACGTGAGGACGCCGAGTTCGGTGCTGTGGCGCAAGACGTCGTCCGGGATGTGGCTGCCGAGCGAGCGCCGCACCGTGATTCTTATCATGGGATGCAGGCGGCGGAATTCCGCCAGCACCGGGAGTAGGTAGAGCGCGGTAAATTCATTGGCGGCGATCGCGAGTTTGCCTTTCTGCAGCTCTCTGAGTTCGACCAGCGCTTCCTGGGCGTCGCCGCGCAGGTTGAGCAGTCTCTCAGCGTATTCCTGGAGGACGCGGCCGGCGTCGGTGAGCATCCCCTCACGCGAGGAGCGGTCAAACAGCGGTTCTCCCAGTTCGTCCTCGAGCTTGCGGATTGACTGGCTTACGGCCGATTGCGTGCGGTAAAGCTTTTCGGCGGCGCGCGAGAAACGTCCCTCTCGTGCGACGGCGAGAAATACTTCGAGTTGCCCGAGGTCCATGGTGCTATCCCTTTAGCAAAAGTTGGGAGGTCATTAGCTCTGCTTATGGTGATAAATGTAACTAATGATAATTGTAGGATTATAAGCTTGCTTAATATGCCTGTCTACGTAGGATGGAGTTCTGAACCCGCAGGAGGGCCCAGGCATGGAACGCATCACGATTTTCGACACGACTTTGCGCGATGGCGAGCAGTCGCCGGGTTGCAGCATGAATGTGCCGGAGAAACTGCGGATGGCGCACCACCTCGACCGGTTGGGCGTGGATGTGATCGAGGCCGGATTTCCGATCGCGTCGGAAGGCGATTTCGCCGCGGTGCAGGCCATCGCTGCGGTGGTGCGACGTCCGATCATTGCGGGCCTTGCCCGCGCCTGCTCCAAGGACATCGAACGCGCCTGGCAGGCTCTTGCGGGGGCGGCCCACCCTCGCATTCATGTGTTCCTGGCGACTTCCGATATTCACCTGAAATACAAGCTTCGGATTTCGCGCCAGGAATGTCTGGAACAGGCCAGCGACGCCGTACGGCTAGCCAAAAGTTTGTGTGAAGATGTGGAGTTTTCACCCGAGGACGCCACCCGAACCGATCCCGAGTTCCTGTGCCAGGTGGTCGAAGCGGTTGTGGCCGCGGGCGCCACTACGGTTAACATCCCCGACACGGTTGGGTTCACGACTCCGGTCGAATTTGGCGAACTGATTGGCACTATCCGTGAAAAGGTTCGTGGAATTGAGAAGGTCACGATCTCGGCCCATTGCCACGACGATCTTGGACTCGCCGTGGCCAACTCGTTAGCCGCGATTGCTGCCGGGGCGCGGCAGGTGGAATGCACGATCAATGGCATCGGCGAGCGGGCTGGAAATGCGTCGCTCGAAGAGATTGTTATGGCGATGCGCGTACGTCCCGACCGGCTTGCCTATGAGACTGCGGTAAGCAGCGAGGAGCTGTTTCCCGCAAGCCAGTTGCTCAGCGAGATTACCGGAGTCGCCGTCCAGCCCAACAAGGCAATCATTGGACGCAATGCGTTTGCGCATGAAGCCGGCATTCATCAGGACGGCATGCTTAAGAATCCACTGACTTACGAAATCATGACCCCGCAATCCGTGGGCGTGCCCGATTCGAAGCTGGTGCTCGGCAAACATTCGGGACGACACGCGCTGGGCATGCGCTGCGAACAGTTGGGCCATCAATTTGATCGTCACCAGCTTGACGAAATCTACCGGCATTTCGTGGTGCTCGCGGATCAGATTAAGCAGGTCGAGGATCATCATCTGGTGGAATTGATCTCTGCAGTTCAGAAGGGCCGCTCAGCTGCGGCAGACGATCGAGCGCAATTGAAACCCATTCCGCTCGCCGTCCCAGCCTCAGGGGGTGCGCGACCTGACAACGGCCACGCGCACTCCAAGCTTCTGCTTTCAATGCCGCTCTCAGCCGATGCCACCATAGCAAGGCTCGCGCTGACCTCGGTGACGGAACATCACGGGGATCAGGAAGACTATTTATGGGGGGTATGAATCGACCTCTCCGTGCCCCCGCACTACAATAGACCCGCATGCTCCTGAAGATCGCCATTCTTCCCGGGGACGGCATCGGTCCCGAAGTGACCAATGAAGCCGTTCGCGTTCTTGAAGCCATCGCTGCGACGTTCGGGCACGAACTCACTCTAACGAAAAAAGACGTTGGCGGCGCGGCGCTTACCAGCAGCCGTGATCCGCTGCCGCAGGACACTCTGGAGACTTGCCTGGCCTCTGGCGCTGTTTTGCTGGGCGCTGTCGGAGGCCCGGCGTTCGACAATGTGTCTAAAGATCTGCGGCCCGAACGGGGACTGCTTCGACTGCGGCGGGAGCTTGGCGCCTTCGCCAATCTGCGGCCGGCCGTATGCGTTCCGGCGCTTGAGGATTGCTCGCCGCTCCGTTCCGAGGTGGTCCGAGGCACTGACATCCTGATTGTGCGTGAACTGTTGGGAGGAATTTATTTCGGCAAACCGCGCACGACCGAAGGCGAACCCGGCCGCCGCATAGCGATCGACACCATGCGCTACCGCGAACCGGAAATCGAGCGCATTGCACGCGTCGCTTTTGAGTTGGCCCAGTCCCGTCGCCGCCAGGTTACTTCCGTGGACAAAGCCAACGTGCTCGATTGCTCCCGGCTCTGGCGAGAAGCGGTCACGCGCGTCGCGCAAGAGTATCCCGCAGTGCAACTTCGGCACACCTACGTGGATTCCGCCGCCATGGCTCTGGTCGCACGGCCCACAGACTTCGATGTGCTGCTCACGGAAAATATGTTTGGCGACATACTTTCAGACCAGGCGGGCGCAATCGTCGGCTCCATCGGCGTGCTGGGGTCCGCCAGCATTGGAGGCCCCGTAGCTCTCTACGAACCGGTGCACGGCTCCGCTCCGGATATTGCCGGGAAGGGCATTGCCAATCCGCTGGGAGCCATTCTTTCGGTTGCGATGATGCTGCGTTACTCGTTCCACCTGGGCGCTGAAGCGGATTGCATCGAAAGCGCGGTCGCCTCGGTCCTGCGCGCGGGGCATCGCACCCGCGATCTGACCAAGCGGGATGAGCCCGCTATCGGCACGCTGGAAATGGGAAGCAAGATCGTGGCCGCGATAAAGGAACAGAAAGAGGTCGCCAACCCGACAACGGTTCATTGATTTCAATCAGGAAATAATGGGCCACTAGCGCAGCAAAAGGGAACCGTCGCGCAGGTCGATCCTTCTGACATTCGATTCCAGCATCAGAACTTATACGGACTTTCCTAGTACCTGAACGACTGGAGAGCGGACCCAATCCCGTTCGAACCCGCCACCTGCACAAACCCGGTCCGCGTGCTGGGATTCAGTGCGACATAGACCCCAGCCGGACCCATGGCGATTCCGGTGAGCGACTTGATCAAGTTTCCTTTTTCGTCGTAGATGTGAATCTGTCCGGAAGCCGCAGGTATGGGGTGAGTGATGAAGAACAATTTATGCACAGGATCGACGGCAACCGCTGCGCCCGAATACTTCCCAATGACCGGCAGGCCCACGATGACGCCGACTATTGCGCGACCTGGATAGCTGGCGGCTGCCAAGTCCCTGAGCCAGGCGGAAGGATCGACGGCGGTGTTTCTTTTGGCCAGTACAGACGCATCACTAAGTAGATGGTGTCGTTGGGCGCGGGCAACCAGTTGGCTTCTTTCGCCTTGCCCGGCGACTCCTTCTGGATGTACAGAGTCACTGACCCATCTGGATTCCTTTTCATTCCCGGCAGCATCGGCGAATTGATGAGGTAGCGATTGATAGGGTTCTCGATCAGGAGCTGTGTTTTGCCGTCGTACATCGTCACCGACCAGAAGGCGTTTACCGGGGGGAACTGGTCCTTGGCGAATGTCAGCGTGTAGTTGTGCTTGCTGCCGTCGAGTTCCTCGCCATTCGCAAGCGTCTTGGTCAGGGGATACATCGCCTCGACAGCGTCGTTGCCGTAGATGCCACCCTTGGCGGCGGCAGCCCGCTTCAACCAGTCGCCGTTGTAGAAAGTGGCGTCGCCGAAAAGTGAGCCGACCTTCCATCCGTTGATGTCCTTCTGCCCGGAAACGAGATACTGCTGCACTTTGTCGTCGCCTTCTTTCATTGCCAGCAGGACTGCGGTCTTGTGCTCCGCCGACAGATCCTTAAAGTCAAAGGTCTTGCCCGCTCCGACGCCGATGCGGGCCAATTTGGCTCGGATGTCCTTCTCCTCAGGTCCGGGCGGGGCGAACTGCAATGCGAAGTCGAGATAGTCGAAGAAGTTCGTCTTTACCATGTCCTTATCGATCTTTGGGAAATCGATTGTTGGCGGTGTGGGCGGCGCAGGTGCTTCAAATATGCGGAGAGTGGTTGCACTTTGTAGCCTGCCTGCACCTTGACGACATTGGGCATGTCCGCTGGGTTGATGAGTTGCGTGCGGTAGGCTGCAAGCGAAAACTGCGTGGTAGAACGAAAGACTTGCTTGATGCCTGCAGGTGTCTCGCCCTTCCAATCAGGCCCAACGACCATGTAGTTACCGGCGTCAGGTCCAGTGGCGCGCGTGCCAATGTAGCCGTAGTTGAAGGTGTTGCCGTCGCAGAGCATGACCGAGTAGTAGCGCGATTTGGGCACGGCGGGGACCGATAACACGATCGGCTCGGCGCGCAGGTCCAACCATGCAAGCGAATAGGGTGTGTCGCTGTTCGGCGTGACGATTGCCGTATCTTTGTAAGTGAAGACACGGGCTTCGTTGTTGATCTGGTTGAAGGGAGCCTTGAACTGCCCCGAGTTGCGGTCCACGGCATACTCGTACATCACGGCGTAGTTCATCACAATGGGAAGGCCGTAGACGAACCCCTCCTCTGCAATGTCCTTGGTCTCCGCGATGCCGGGTCGATCCTTCTCCGCTCTCTCCGTCTGCGAGATTGCGTCATTCTTGCTCGAACAACCAACCAGAACAATGATGCTTGCAAAGACGCCGACCCATGCGCCAACGACGGATACTCCTTTTGTCACGTTCATCTCTGGCTTCTTTGTCTCAGTTTTGATCTGACGTTGTAGATTCATATGTCTGCTCCCTCAAGCGATCCGAGAAGCACCGATATTCAACCATTAGCGCGGGCGTGTGCAGTTTATGGGTATGGTGGCGCCACCATGAACTAGGAAAACTGCCAGTCGTATGGGGAATAATCCGAGGCTCGCGGGGTTGCGTTTCTCGGAGATTAGGAAGGGGAGAAAGGTATGACTGTCGCAAGTGACGAAATCATGTTACGACAGCACTTCCCAAAGAGCGTCTAGCAAAACCTCCGCCGAGACGAGGTTGTGGGGCGCAGAATCTTTTTGTCCTTGACCGGCAATCTAGCCTGGAGGAGAATTGGGGCGCTCAGTCACCTCCCCTGCAGTGCTCCACCGCGCTAGCCCATCGAGTCTGTCTGCATTTTGACTATTTCGCGCCAGGATGACGGTTTTTCCTGCGCGTTTGCGCAATGTGTAGTAGAGGCTCACCGTAAGTGTGCCAGCCCTCGGAGAGATAGAGGACCCTCAAAGCGTCTGCTGACACAGGCTTGCTGGCTGAGGAAGTGCGCGTCTAGAGTTTCAGGAGGATCACATGAAGAACACTTATGTCACACGATTACAAGTTCTCGCGGTCGTAATTGCGATTGTCACTGCGAGTGCTACGACTTTACACGCGCAAAAGTATACCGACCTATACAACCTCGGAAGCAGCAGCGGAGACCCCGCGAATCCTACTTGGATTGGCCTTTTCGCCCAGGGACGCGATGGCAACTTGTATAGCACTGCGCAGGGCGGGGGAACATCTGCCTTCGGTACCGCCTTTCAACTGACCCTCGCAGGGAAGATCACACCTTGGAGCTTCGATGGCAAAGGCGCCGACGGCGTTTTCCCCTACAGCGGTCTGACGCTGGGCACCGACGGCAACTTCTACGGCACGACTTATGAGGGCGGCAGCTCCGGCGCTGGAACCGTGTTCAAGGTCACGACTAACGGGAAAACCACGACGCTGTACAGCTTTAGCGGCTTCAACTGTTGTGCCTACGCTGCCCCAATCCAGGGCCTCGACGGAAATTATTACGGCACGACCAGTGACGGTGGCGGGGAGGTCTTCGGCACCGTGTACAAAATGACGCCTTCGGGCAAGCTGACCCAAATCTACACGTTTCCGGGTGCTAGTAAGCTGGGCTATCCCATGGCCTTGACACTAGGGAACGACGGCAACTTCTATGGCACAGCCTTAGGCGGCGGTGCAAACAAATTCGGCGGCATCTTCAAAATCACGCCGGGTGGCAAACTCACAGTACTCTACAACTTCAAAGGCACACCAGACGGGCAAACTCCCAAGGGTACGATCATTCAAGCCAGCGACGGAGATTTTTACGGAACAACCGAAGCGGGCGGAGCAAACGGTTTTGGCTCTATTTACAAAATGACCCCGGCAGGAGCCCTCACCATTCTTCACAGTTTTAGTGAAGACGACGGGCTGGGACTTCATCCGCTCGCCGGCCTGGTGCAGGCGACCGATGGCAAGTTCTATGGCGCGGCTGTAAGCAACTTCTCGTCCGGAGTCCTTTTCCAGATCACCTCCACCGGCAAGTACAGGGTCCTCCTCAACCTTACGAACGTCACTGGCAAGTATCTGGGGGCGAATCCACAAGTCGCCCTGTTCCAGCACACCAACGGCACTCTCTACGGGGATACTGCCGGCGGTGGCACCGGGACGCTGTGTTTTTGCGGCGTGCTTTACAGCCTGGGCATGAAGCTAGGCCCGTTCGTCAGTTTCGTGGGTCCCCTATTCGAGGGCAAAGTCGGGAAGACTATCGAAATCCTCGGCCAAGGCTTCACCGGCGCGACCAAGGTCTCGTTCCATGGAGTCGCGGCAACCTTCACGGTGGTCTCTGACACCTATCTGACCGCAGTGGTTCCAGCCAGCGCGACCACAGGCTCTGTAACCGTAACCACACCCGGAGGAACGCTGACCAGCAACAAAATATTCCGCGTCACCCCCGTGATCCTGAGTTTCAACCCGACCAGCGGGCCAGTGGGAACCCAAGTGACGATTACCGGCACCAGCTTCACGGGTGCAACCAAAGTCACGTTCGGGGGAGTGAAAGCAACCACGTTCTCGGTTGATTCCGACACTCAGATCACGGCCACCGTTCCGACCGGAGCGAAGACTGGCAAGATTCAGGAAACGACGCCAGGAGGGACGGCGACAAGCCCCGGAGTGTTCACAGTCACGTAGTAGCGTTGTAGGGATAAACAGGCGCCGAGGAAGCCTCCTCTCAGGGGCTGCTTTTCCCACGGCAGGTTTTGTTACATGTTCCTAGGCAATACGGGGCCGGTCAATTTACGAAATCAAGCCATAGCGCTCAAAACCCCTTAATGAGCGTAATAGAGATTTATCGCCTGTTGACGCTCTCGCCTAGCGGTTGGCGGCTCGGATTACTGCGTGAGTTTCTTGTAATCGGCTTTTGCTTGACGGAGTCTTGGAATATCCGGGTCGGCATCTTTCCACGTAATGAAGAAATCATCGTAGGCTTTGCGGGCGTTCTCGCGGTCTCCCTGCATGGCATGCGCCTGGGCAATACCGAGTTGCGCAAGGGGAGCATAGATGTGCCACCAACCAGATCCGCGATGGCCCAGGAGTTCTTTCAACTGGGCCGCAGCCTTGTCGGGTTCTCCTTTACTCAGATACGCTTGCGCAAGTTGATAGTTAGTGTCCAGGGTGCCGTGATATTGAAGGGTTGAATCGAGCAGGTCCACGGCCTTCTCGGCGTTTCCTCGCACACGCTCGATGTTAGAGCGCATGATAGGCAGGTAGACCTTCTGCTGCACTGTGTCCTCGGGAAACAGCTTATCCAGTTTCGCCGTCAAGAGCTCAGCGTCCGCCACGTCACCCGCGTATGCGAATGCCTCGGCACAACGCCAGAGCCCTGAAGCGCTATCCAGATTTAACTCTTTCGCTCGCCGACAGAGGCTGGAGGCCAGGGAATAGTTTCCAGCAAAGGCCTCAAGTTGGCCATGCAAGGCAAGGTCGTCAGCAGTGCTTTCCGGCTGCTTCGCACGCATGTCCTGATCAACCATGTCTTGGCTCATGGAACGGATTTTCTGGAGATTGCCCCTCAAGAATGCAAGCTGGAGCTGCAATTCGAGCCAGCGACTATCATCAGGAGGCATTTCGTGAGCAAGCCGATCCATGGTGGAGGTATCGTTCTCGAAAAAGGCGATCCGGTAGCGCATCTCCCTCTGAAATGGGGCCAGGGACGCCTTCTGCCCCCATTGATCCAGCAGTTTCTTAGCCTCGTCAAGACGGTCCAAGACCAACAGCGCCTGCGTCGCATTTGAATAGTATTGCGCCGAGGGAACGGCAGAATGTGCCATAGCCCAGTTGAATTGCTGAAGAGCATCCTCCTTCTTGCCGCTCATCGCATAGGCGATACCCAACCGATTGGCAGCAACCACGCTGCGTGGATAGGCTTGCTGGTACAAGAGGAGTACAGGGATTTCTTTTTCCAGATTGCCGGTGACGTAGGAATGATAAAAGACGGTGATCTGAAAGTTTTCTTCCTGCGTGGCGCGGCCATCCTTCAGGCTGAAGGCCTTGGCAAAATTCTTCCGGGCAACTTCCCCGTCACCAATACTGAAGTAGGCATGTCCGAGCATGGCATAGGCGTAACAGAACTGCGGATCGATTTCGACTGCCCTTTCGAAATAGGGAATCGACTCACGAGTCTTTCCAATCCGAAACTGGGCCTGCCCCGCTCGGTAGGCTTGTAACGCATCGAGTGAGTTGGTGGTCGCAAGATCAAGAGGGGCATCGTATTTTCCGAGAGAGCCCAGGCTTTCGCCCAATTGGTTTCTTAGCCCCGAAGCCGCTTTGCCCAACGCAGCGATCACCTTGTCCTTGGATTCCGCTTCCTCTTGCCGGCGTGCAATGGATTTTTGGTTCTGCGCGTCGATCGCATCCAAGGTGATCAGATATCTGCTGCCGAAAGCAGCAATCTCGGGCACCACGACAGCTTTGAGCCCATGACGCTTGCAGATTTCGATCCCTAGTTGCTGCGTCACCCGCTCGTTGGGATCATGACGCATCATCCCCAAGGCAGCACGAACGCTGGCTTCCGGAAAGATGCTCAAAAAAGGCGATTCGGTGAGCTTGATTTCGAGGGCTTTATCGAGAGAGTTGTCGAACACGGGATCGGCGGTAGAGTTAACGAAGTTCGCCACGAGGATGACGTCGGTACCAGTGAGCACGGCCCTGGCCAAAACGACGCGCAGCGCAACGAGGGCAGCAATGATAAGTAAGGCGACGGCGCCAGCTGCGAAATAGCGCCGTTTGTACCGGGCATGCGTCCGCCTTAAGAAAGGAGGTGCGGTAGCCCCTGCGGGCAGGACACTGTTTTCGACCGGGGCGATGAAGCGGTAGCCGCGACGTGGAATTGTCTCGATAAAAGTAGGCTTGTCGGCATCATCTCCCAACGCAGCCCGCAGGCGCTTTACCGCCGCGTTTACGCTGTGTTCGAACTCGACAACGGTTCCGTCGGGCCAGAGCTGCTGCTGAATTTGCTCTCGCGTGACCAACCGGCCGGGTTCTTCCAGCAAGAGTTCCAGAAGTTGCAGCGGCTGCCCTTGCAGACGAGTGCTCGTCCCGTTCCTGGAGAGCGCTCCAGTTTGCAGATCCAGCTCGAAGTCGCCGAAGCGCGTTAGCGGTGGCTGATCAGTCGCGGGCTCGGGTGCTGTGGCCAAATTCGACTCGTTAGCTAAAGTTACTCCGCGACGAAGGCCGACGGCTCCTATCCAGCAGGAGGCGAGTATTCTACACCGCAACCGTGCAATTCGAGCACAATCCTAAAGTCCCCTAGAATCATTAACCTACCTTGTGTCACCCAGATTTCAGACAAATGTCAGATGACTTGTATTGCGAGCCACCGCGCCGAGGTGCAGAATCCGCGCAAGTGGGGCCTTGCCGAACAGGAGGATTCGATCGTTGCGAACGATAACCAAACCGACCAAAAACCGATTGGCTTCGGCACAGCAGGCTTGCCTCAATGTCGGTAAGAGGCTACTGACCAATGCAGAGTGGCAAGGAGCCGAGGATGGCGGCTTCCGCTGCGGACGTTGAGCAAAACCAGAACTGGAGGCAAGGCCCATGAAACACTTATCGCACGCTTTATGGCCGCTGTCGGCCCTTCTTGTACTCTGTGGGTGCGGAGGAGGAGGAAAAACTTCAGTTGCACTTTCAAGTCCACCTTCAGATCCACCGGCCCAGGGTCTCAACGCGGCAGGCAACTGGCAGTTCAGCGCTACGTCCACAGTGGATAAACCACCGACGACGATTGCCGGCAGTATCGCCCAATCCGGCGTCTCGGTAAGCGGCGCGGTGCACCTTGACGGCTCGAATTGTTTTGATCACATGTCCACCATTGGCCTAACCGGCACGGTGAATGGCAGCGACATATCCTTCACTTCCACGTCGTCTGATGGACAGGTCATCACTTTCACGGGCACTATCGGCAACGATGCCGTCAACGGGCCCGACAGCGCTTTCAACGGGACGTATAGCATCAAGGGCGGTTGTGCAAATGGCGACCAGGGAAGCGTCACCGGTATCAGAGTACCTTTCATCGGTAACACGTGGAATGGCACCTTTACAACCTCCAAACAAGAAACATTCGCCGCGTCGGGCAGCGAGGCTCAGTCCAGTACCCCTAGCCCTGCGGGCAGCTTTGGCATCACCGGAACAGCTACCTTCGGCCTGTCCTGCTTTAGTTCGGGAACGATCACACCAGGAACATTTCCCTCGGCCAGCTTTATCATCGGCACCTCCGTGGCTCTTGGGATTGTGACCGACAACGGTACTATCACGTTCCTGGGAACGTTGAAACCCGACGGAAGTGAGATTCGAGGGGCATATTCCGTCGTGGGTGGCACTTGCGATGATACTGGCACAGCAGTGCTGACTGTTTCGAGCCCATGGGATTATTGAGACCGGGCGGGCTCCCGCGAAACAGGGATTGAGCCGACAATGGCAACCAAATTCCGGGCTAGATAGACGAACGCAAGCAAAAAGCAGGGAAGAGGAGAGCACCATGACTTACAAAATGTTTCGCATCGCTTTATTGATCATTCTTGCCGGCTTAGCGCTCAGTTCCGCTGCTTGGGCGACGACCTGTTCAAACGCCTCTCTGAGTGGCACCTACGGGTTTCTGCACGACGGCACAGATAGCAATGGCACTCCTTTCACCGCCGCCGTGAGCCAGATCACGTTTGACTCAACCACAGGCACGTTTACCGGTGAGACCACAGCATCTCATGACGGTGTAATTGTCACCGACCAACCTCTCACCGGAAAATACAAAGTCGCCTCGAACTGCACCGGCACGGGCACACCCACGGGAGGCAGCCCCTTCTCCATTGTGGTTACGTCAACAGGGTTTTTGGCCCTTCACCTTTTTGCGGAGGGATTCGCCGTGAAACAGGGCTCCCCGACCTGCACCAATGGCGGAGTTAAGGGTAGTTTTGGGTTTGAAACAACCGGCGTCTTCCTCGCGGCCGCCACAGGAGCGGTGGCTTTCATCGGTGAGTTGAAGCTAACGGTCAACCATTCTGGAGAAGGGTTGATAACCGGACACGTATCGGCCAGCGAGGATGGCACGTTTCGAACGTTCGCAGAGGAGCCCGTCACCGGTTCCTACACCGTCGCCAAGAATTGCAGGGGCACAGCTACCATAACGCCGAAGGGGCTCTCTGAGATGCACTTCAACCTCGTCGTCGTGGACGGCGGGAACGAAATGCTAGCCATTGAGACGGACGCAGGCACGGTTGTCAGCGGTACTCTAGCGAAGGGCAAATAAGTAACCAAGACGGGAGCATCGTCTCGGCGTGCAACTATGTCGAATGATTGAGAGCCCCGCGCCGTGAGCGCTGCGAACCAGCCTCTCCGCATCAACTCTGCGCAGACAAACATCTCGCCTGCGTGACCGCTCATCTGTGATGTGGTTTTCAACTTCACGGCGAGTCGCCAGCCCGAACAGTCACAGTATTTATTGCGTACTGCCCGCTGTGGCGAAAACAACGATTTGCTGCAATCATTTTAGGTCATCGTGGCGGCTAACTGACGTTATCAGGCCATAACACAAGTTTGCGCCGTATCTTGTACGCCTCAAAGTGCAGCGGTCTGCTGGCGACGAAGGGGTTTTGAGCGTAATTGGATTTTTCGCCAACCAATTCTTGGAAGCGTTAAGATAACCCGTCGGCGATATCTTTGAGAACGAACAATCTTCTAACGATCTTGTAAATGCCCGATGGGCTGTTTCGGGCTACGGCTTCTGCTGTTTTGCAGATCTTTGTGGTGGTGTAGCGGAGTTGTGGAGGCATGGCATCTCCCAGACCCGAACAGATTGCGGTTGCCTCTGCGATTTTCTTGCTGTCCCTAACGTGGTTAGGTGCTACCCTGAGATTAGGGCCTCCGACGAGAAGTAAATTTGGCTCCCACGTCACTCTCTTGTTGCTACTAATCGGAGCTGCCAGTTTTGCCTCGGTATTTCGCCGGTGACTTTGCGCTTTTCGCTGGTCTGCACTGCCCCAACTGACGAAATCAGGCCATAGCACTCAAAACCCCGGATGCAGGAGTCGGTGAGTGTAATCGAGATACTTCAACAACCGCAGAAGTCGAGGAGTTGCCTGGCAATGAAAGGCATCGTCTTCCCGGCGGGGACGCACGACTCTCGAATGAATAGCCGCTCTGGCTAGTGAAGGAATGACACTATAGCATCAGTGGCTTTCTTTGGCTCTGTGACAAGCATCAGGTGACCTGCGCCGGGAAATGGGACCAGAGTGACCCGCGCGCCCAGTTCTTGCTTGAGCATTTCTCCATTTTCCGGGGGAGCAGCTTGGTCGTCAGTCCCCTAGCAGCACAAGATACTTGGTCTGTCCCGGCGGCGCCCACCAATCCTTGAGTGGAGTATTTTCTCCTGCCGTCCTCTCGATTCCCGCAGCTTCGGGAGCACGGCACGGCTTCAAAATTTGCCACACCGCTTGAACGTTCTCCTCAGGTCCGACCATGTACTTCATAGCTGCCAAAACTTCAGCCTCCGTTGATGCCGGATTAAAGATCGTCATCAAACGCGTGTTCCGCCGGTGGCTTAGGTGGAACCTTGCCCCCAGCCGCAAAAAGAATGACGCTGTGAACTAGCTCGGGATGGTCAGCAGCTAAAGTCCGCGCCACACGATTCCCGAACGCATGTCCCGCGACATTCGCTGGTCCCAACTTCAACGATTGAATCACACCAGCAACATCAGCGGCCAATGTGTGGAGAGTTACGCCTTCTCCAGATCCTGTGCTCATCCCCGAACCTCTAAAATTGATTCGCACTGCCCGATATCCAGCGTCAGCCAGAGCTTGCGACAACTCATCCATGTAACCGACCGTGAGACTCCCGCCGGGCAACAAAACGACCGCTTCGCCCCGTCCTTGGCTGAAATATTCGATGTTGGAATCGGAGAGTTTGACCATGCCCTCCTGCGCGCCTGCCTGTCCGAAGGCGTGACCCGCCGAAAAGAAAACGCTGACAACAAAGAGCATTGTCCACGTAGCGAACTTGCGCGGTGCGTTGCCATAAATCCCTCGCTCCCTGTCTAACGCGCGCAGTCAACAAGTGCCACTAGCAATACTGACAGTTCGAGTCGAAGGGGCAGTCTTGTTTCCGCTCCAGCAGAGACCGGTAACTGATGTAAACAGGCCGATTTTTCACCACTTGACCACGATTGCCCTACCAGTGGGCGGCTTCCAATAACTCGAATTGCCGACGACTCGCTCGGATCACCCGCACCGACATCTGCAAAAGTTCGACTAGCCTACAAGCGTAGCTTGCGACTTTGGACGAACGCGATGAACTACTTAATTCAGACGCTACCGACCAATTCAAGTTTCGGAGCGCCCGGAGAAAGAACGGCTCGAATGTCTCGCATCGGAGGCTGGCCGAAGAAGCGGCTGTATTCGCGACTGAATTGCGTAGCGCTTTCGTAGCCGACCTCAAACGCAGCAATGGCGGCATCAAGGCCATTGTTCAGCATCAGGCTCCGCGCTGACTGAAGGCGAAGTTGTTTCTGATACTGAAGCGGACTCATCGCCGTCAACATCCGGAAATGATGATGTAGCGTCGATACGCCCATGCTCGCAAGCTCTGCGAGTTCTTCCACGCGTAGAGGCTTGGCATAGTTCGCGGTGATCCACGCAATCGCTTTTGCTGCCTTCTACGATGCACTCGAGGCGGCGGGATACAAACCGGAATTTCACATCTATAGCTCTGGCGGTCATGGCTGGGGTATGCGCAAACAAGGTAAATCGAGCGATCACCGGATAGACGACTTTTACTATTGGCTCGAAGCGCAAGGGCTGACGGGCCGCACAAGTAACCGGATTCGAAGGTCGCAAAACTGGTATCAGCTACATTGAATTGGTCGCACGTATCGACTAAAGCACAAGAAAAGAGGATAAAAAATGAGAACAAAATTTCAAATTATCGCGTTCGCGGTGAGCCTTATATTCAGCTTCCAGTCCCAAGCCCAAACAGGGGACGCAATTTTCCCAAAAGGTGAACTATCCACCGTCAAAAATCATACGGGAAATATTTGGCTTAAAGAGTTAAACGTAGGTGACAGTACGTTCGATCCCAGTATTGCGTTAGCAACCTACGATGCCGGTGCAAAGCTGGATTGGCATATTCATCCCGGTGGTCAAGTTCTACTCATTACAGAAGGCACTGGCTATTATCAGGAGAGGGGAAAGCCAATACAGGTGGTCCACAAGGGGGATGTAATTAAATGTCTTCCGGGCGTGGAGCATTGGCACGGCGCATCACCGAAAAGTGGCTTTGCCTATATAGCGGTTACGCCGACTCAGAAGGGAAAAACAGTTTGGTTGGAGCCTGTTGCCGATAAGGACTATAACAGCTTGAAATAAAAGATTTCCGGGGTGACCGAGGCCGATGGTTTACGAAACCAAGCCATTATACAAGTTTGCGCCGTCCGTTCGCCCGTCGGCTGGGGTTTTGAGCGTAATCGCGAGGGTACAACAGTTATCGAGCGCGGACTGCGCGCCCACCTGATGGAAGGTTGCCAAGGTCAATTCGAACCGGAAATCGCGCTTGCGGATTCGTCACGCTTCCAGATGGAAAGCGCGGGCGCTCCCAAGGCCAGGATACCGAGTGTCGCGTGCTCAGAAATAGCTGACACCAGAGATCCCGTAGTTGCGTGGCTGGTGATGCTGATCTTTTCCGGCCCTGTCGTCTTGCGAGTGACTATGGTCTTGTGAGGCACCGTTTCGTAAGCATAGCCGGTCAAAATGTCGCTCTTAGCACACGCGTCGGTAGTAAGGCGCGCCCATCCGTAATGGGTTTTTCCCTTAATTGAGAACCTCAATCCGAGATAACGATTCTTGACGTTGAGCCAGGGCCCCGAGGAAAAGTGGGAGGTTTGCCGGGTGCGGCAATTTGCCATGTGTATGATGGTAGTGCTTCCCCCAAAAAAAGGCTGTTTGGGCCCAATGCGTACGCCAGGACGAAAAGCCTGGACGAATCCCGAGCGAGTCGTTACGACAGCGTTGAATGTTCGCAGGTTCAGAACATACATGTCATCTCCGATTGAATGAGAACTTCCGGAAAACGAATACACGCCAATTTTGAAATCCGGTTTGCCGTCGTGGTTGAGATCGAGTTGGTAGCTCATGCTGCCGCTTATGCGGACGTGGGCGGGCGTGTAGATGATCTTCGCGGCCGCGGGTTGCGCAAATGCCAACATACCTGCTCCGGCAGCGCTCGCCGCAATCGCATACATGTTGAGTTGCTGATGGACTGAATCGGAAAGAATAGCTGCCTTACGCGGCCCGGAAGAGCGTTTCATGGGACCTCCTCGAAGAGACGCCCATTGTCCCCCCGCTCGGGTCGGGAGTCAACCGCTGCTATTTCAGGCGGCGTAAACGGGGATTACACGTTGTGATTCTAGCTAAAACGAGCGCTATCGCGATGTTAGGTCAACCATCGGACTGTCTGTTTACGCTTGCCTCGCTAACAATTGAGCGCATTCAGCGGACGATCGATTGTTACAAAGAATAGACCAAAATGCGACCGGGACGTGACACTCTCTTCTTCGTCGTTCTCCGTACCCGGGCACCGTCGCGCGGCCAATCTCCGCAGACAATTCCAAGAAAAGGACGCTAGTCATGACTTTCGAAAAGCCTCGTGCAGTTCACACTCTGATGTCTCTTGCCGCCGCATTGGTGCTCTTCTTGCCAATTACCGGCGCAGCTCAAAACCAAGACTTTGCGGACCCAAGCGCGTCTTCTGTGCCCAAACAAATGTTGCCGAGGAGCGGAAGTCGTGACCGTTCCGTCGGCATGACCACCGACGTCGCGGGAAGGAAAACCCGGAGTTTCGCTGAGATGCTGGCTGCCGCCTCGGCCAGCACTCCTTCCCAGAAACTGCCCCGCTTCGTCGCTCACCGCGACTACCTGGCAGCCGACGGCCCGCAGAATATTGCAATGGGCGACCTCAACGGCGATGGCATTGCAGACCTGATAGTGAACGATGGAAATACAAGCAACATCAGCCTGCTTCTCGGAAATCGCAACGGCAGTTTCCAACCGCTGAAGTTGATTGACGCGGGCGGAGCCAACCCTTTTGACGCTGTGATTGCCGACTTCAATGGCGATGGCAAGAATGACGTCGCTGTAACTACAGATCTTGGAGTTTTCATTTTGCTCGGCAACGGCAAGGGGAATCTGGGCGCGCCGAGGTTTTTCCCTGCGGGAACGAATCCCGGGCATATCGTCCTCGCCGACTTCAATGGTGACCATAAACTAGACTTAGCGGTTACCAACATTGGTTCCGATGATGTCTCGATTTTGTTGGGCAAGGGCGACGGTACTTTCGTCGCGGCGGAGAGTGTGCCGGTTGGCATGGGGCCTCTGGGAATCGCGGTAGGGGATTTCAATCATGACGGAAATTTGGACTTGGCGGTGGCCAATACCGGCATTGCCACCGGCAGCAACAAGGGACCCAACGGCAATACTTTGGCAATCCTGCTGGGGAACGGCAAGGGCGGTTTTCGGCCATCCTTCATTCCGGTGGAGAAGACGCCGCTGATCGTGGTGGCGGGCGACTTTAACAACGATCACAAGCTTGATCTAGCTGTAAGCAATAACGGCAAAGGCGAAGTCACTGAACTGCTGGGCAAGGGGGACGGCACCTTCCGGGCGCCACGCCTGTTCCAGGTGACGGGCGCTGCCAGCCTGAGCGTGGCCGACTTCAATGGGGACGGCAACCAAGACCTGGCAGTGACCAACGTGACAAGAAAGTTTGGCGCCGGTTCCAACATAGCCATTCTGTTCGGCGACGGCAAAGGGAACTTCAACCCTCCAGTTATCGCTCAGTCCGGCCGCAGTGCGGTTGGAATCTTCGCGGGCGATTTCAACCGCGATGGCAAAGCGGACTACATCACGGCCGATTCCGACTCCAATAGCGTCTCTGTCGTATTAGGGAAGGGTGATGGAACGTTCTTCGACATCGGACCAGGCGTCAACACAAAAGGCCAGTTTTCGTCGCAAATGGTCACGGCGGATTTCAACCACGACGGCCTTCCAGACTTGGCCATAGCGAATACAGGAGTAATCGGGGCGTTTGGCCACACCGTCTCCGTCATGTTAGGCAAGAAGGGTGGCGGCTTTATGCCAGGCAAGCTGTTTGCCGTCGGCCAACAGCCTGGGGATTGGCGGTGACGGATTTTAATCATGATGGGCACCTGGATCTGGTAGTCGCCAACTTTGGAGATTTTCCTACAAATGGCAACGTATCTCTGTTGCTGGGTAATGGGGACGGCAGTTTTCAATCTCGAGTCAACTTCACCGCTGGGGACTTCCCTGCTTCGATCGCCGCCGCTGACTTCAACGGCGATGGGAATCCAGACGCAGTCGTCGCCAATTTCGGCACGGGTCTCGGCATACCCAGTATTTCCGTGATGATGGGCGATGGTAAGAATAGATTTGGAAAATCGAAGAACATCGTTACCTTCCCTCAATTTACCCAGTTGTCTCACGTCACCACCGGGGACTTCAACGGGGATGGAAAAGCCGACATTGCATATATCAATGTTCTTAACGATAACCGAGTCTCAATACAACTTGGCAACGGTGATGGCACTTTCCAGCCTGCTCAGGCTGTCGCCATAAGAAACGTATTCGCAACCATATTTTTCGCCTACTCGGTCGGCGACTTCAACAATGACGGCATCCCCGATTTTGCCATCGAAGAAGGAGGGGGAGTCGAGATACTTCTGGGCGATAAAAAAGGGAATTTCACTTCGGCTGGAGCGTTTTCTGAAGGGGAAGGCGGTCTTTTCTTCGACCCCGACAACCTTCTGCTGGCGGACTTCAACGGAGACGGATTCCTGGATGTTGCCGTTACCGAAGGGTTTGACGACAACGTGTCCCTGTTGCTGGGCAACGGTGATGGCACTCTTGGCACTGCCCACTTGTTTGCTGGCGGCTTTGCCGGCGGAGCGGTGGTCATTGATTCCGGCAAAACCCAGCCCAGTATTGCAATCACCACGGAGAATGGGCAGGTCGTCGTGGTAAAAAACGCCACACCTTCGAAGTAACGAGTGTGTGGAGAGTGGGCGGGGGGGCGCCAAGCGATTCACGCCCCCGCCCTTTCACTGAAAGTGGACCAGGCAACGCAAATCACAGAAAAGAGCACTGAGTTGTCATGAGTTGCTGTAGCTTGCAACCATTGCCAGACGAGCGTTCGTCCTCCTACTTATATCGCTAACGGGACGTAACCCCACGCGACGCCGCGCAGGAAAACAGAGCCGCAGTCAGATTGGATTGATGAGATGCAGAGCTTCCACACATACGCCAAAGGCGTGACCGCCCGTGGCGAACCGAGGCCAGCGAAGCTTACAGATTAACTAGCCTATAAAAGAAAGCTATGGTCAAGATCGTAATGGCGATGGTCGCAGCCCCAGCAAGGGTTTCGCCAATAATTGTGCTCCTGGCTTTTTCCATATGGGCTCTCCTTCGGTATGGTTGGGAGAACCCTTAAGCCTAGTCTCAATGAAAAATTGAGGCGGTGACGAAGCTCACTTAAAGGTGTGACCGAGTCACGATCCGAAGATAACCACGTAAACCAAAAGAAGCTGACGTCCTGACGGCAACAGGATTGACGAAACCGGGCCGTTCCCTAGTTGAGAATTGGCCGGTCCGGGGTCATGAGTGTAACGGGGATTTTACAACAGTTGCCCGTTCGTTCATGGAAAGACGAAACAGCGCTGTCATGATTACTTCTTTGCTGACAATTCTAATATGTCCTCGCTTCCAGTTTCGGATCTCCGGGATCGTGGATTTTCAGACTAGGAACTAGGCTGCGCGCTGGCCGCGACGGATCGCACAGGCTGGAATCTGTAGGGGCGCGAAAGCGGAGTCTAACAAGGCATTCCGCGTCTCAGACCACCATAATTTCACGATAGTTCGGCTTGACAGCAGCCATTCTGAGCATAGACTTATCGCGTTCAGGCGCAGCCACCTCTTTCTGTCCCGGTGGTTCATTGAACTGGGGGGCGTTCGCTTCTACGCCATGTATCATAAGGCAGGATGAAATTGACATCCGCAAAGGATGTTTATGTCCACATCAACCGGCTCGGCGTAGAGGATCGTGCCGTTGGTAGGCGCTGCGAAGCGGCGCTGGCTGGACAACGACTTCAACAAGCCCGGTCGCCACGTCATGGACAAGACCGGAAATCAGCCATTGGCTCGGCAGGGCCGGAACCGCCCGGAGCACAGCAACGTCGACGGCGACCGCTGAGTGCGGATCGGAGACCACTTTCTCTTCAAGTTCCGCTTCGTGTATTTGAAAATAGTGCGCCAACATGGCGGGGTCGCCCGTAAGGCGAGTGATGCCGCAATCGGTGTGCTGAAGAATTATGATGTGGAACTCCCCGCCCCCTCCAGGAATCTCTCCACCAACCTGACCGATTCGCCCGAGGAGACCCAACTGCTCCAACAACCCCGGCGTGATTCGACCACCTATATTACGGATCACGACGGCCTCGCCCGGTTTGATTCCAAATATATGAGCCGGATCCACACGCATATCAGCGCACCCGATGATTATTGCCTTCACATTGGGCATCGCCCGCGGAAGCGAGGGCATCAGCGTAACTGGAGCCTGTTTTGCAACAAAATCTTTGTTACGTTCCAACATGCTATCGAGAGTGTTCATGCTGATCCTCCGTGGGAGAGATGCCGCAGTGGGCAGCCAACCGCTGCTAGGATGCCGACAAGATCACAAGGGTTGCAAACGGCGTTAACGCTCAAGACCGAGTCCGAGGATGTTACCCAACGTTCGAGGCGGAACACTTATCCGATAGCCCTATCTGAACCAAAGACTGCGAATGGGAGAGCGGCAAAGCAGATAACTACGGCGTTGGGTAGTCCCAAACATCGGGCGGCAGCTTATCCTTGAGCGATGCATACATGGCGTCGCGGAACAGTTTCAGAGCCGGATACGGCCGGAGGGCAATAGTGCGCTCCACAATCAGCCCCTGCTCGTTGTCCACGATGACCTCCAAGCTCTCGAACTTGTGGCCATCCATGGTCCCCACCCAGCGCAAGAAGGTGGTGCGCTCATCGAGCTTAAACTCGGCTGTATAGGTACCGGAACCACGCGTAGCGCTCGACTGAGCGAAAATCGCCGCGATGACTTCACGCCCCTCGATCGGCCGTACCAGGATCGGGCTGTTGAATACGATGTTTTCGGCAAGTAGCTCGCTCACCTGGGCGGGTGTAGGCTTACCGGATTCCCGTAGTTTGCGTAAAGGATGCATTGTGATTCCTCCTATGCTGTGTTATTTGCGGCTGGAATCGAGCAAAGGCTTGTCCTCGCGGCCCATCGACTCCGCAGTCGCTGTGTAAGAGTAGCCGGCGGCCAGTCCACGGCCTGAACGCCATCTCGCAAGGATTGTGTGGTCAACTGTGGTAATCGCATTATAAAAGGGCGCCCTTTTGGAGTAGGTTGTGATCGTTCGCATCATCACCTACGAAACGAGCACCCTCGTGAACGATGAAAAGTATATTGGGCTGGATGTTCATCAAGCAACCATCGTGGTCGCAGTGATGGATTCGACCGGCAAGTTGGTTATGGAATCCATCCTGGAGACCAAAGCGGCAACCATTCTTCAGTTCTTTGTGGGCTTGCGCGGAACCTTGTCGGTGACCTTTGAAGAAGGAACCTGGTCAGCCTGGCTGTACGATCTGCTCCACTCCCGTGTGGACAAACTGGTGGTGTGCAATCCGCGCAAAAACGCACTGCTCAAGGACGGGAACCAGAGCGATCGCATCGATGCCCGCAAGCTGGCCGAGCTGTTACGTGGCAAGCAACTCAAACCCGTCTACCACGGCGAGACCGGCGTGCGCATGTTGCGAGAACTATCGCGGAGTTATCTGACCATTACACGTTTTGACCGCTACGGCGCAGCAACCGCTGACTCTTCCCGTCTCCATATAGACAGTCCGGGTGATCCGAGCGCCAGTACGGCCAGCGTGGCGGGCTCGGGAGTCGGCACGGTGAGCGCTGTATTCGGTTTTTCAACACTTGGATTGTCCGGCTCTTTCGTCTTGCCTGCGATGATGGCCTTGCCGGGGATGGTCTCGTAGGCGTAGCCGGTCAGCGTGGCATCGACATTCACGAAGCCGCTACAGCTGACGCTCAAACGCGCCCACCCGAAATGCACTTTTCCCTGGACAAAGAACTTCAACCCGAGATAGCGATTGACAAGGTTGCCCCAGGGACCGAGGCACTGGCCCGCAGTGCCGCGATGAGCCCCCGTGTCACTATACACATCGGCCATGACTCTTGGCCCAGAGGCGAATTTTCCTTTTGGCCCGATGGAGACACCGGCCTTGAGAGCAGAAGCGTAATGCCGATTGAACGCAGAATATCCCGCCGCCTTGTTGGCGTTGCGTGTGGGGACTAGCGAGAGCATCGCAATATGACTAAATCCGTACGGCGACGTCGTAAAGCGGATGTCTTTCAAACGAAAATCGGCAATCCCGTCGTGGTTAAGATCGAGAGGAATCGTGTGATTGGGAGTGATGAGCTTATGGGCCGGTGTGTAGACGATCTTCGCATCAGCCGGCGGCGCCAGCGCCAGCACTCCCACTCCCGCCGCGCTCGCCGCCAGCGCGTATGAATTGAGGCGTTGATGGAATGACTGAGAAAAATCAGCGGGTTTCTTCGGTGTGCGTAGCATGGCTACTCCCAAAAGTGGCGGCTCGAAGTATCCTCCCGCAATTAGCACAAGTCAATTTCCGAAACCAGGCCATCGCACTCAACACCCGGCCCATGAGTGCCTATTGAAAGGCATTTTGAAAACCACGATCGGTCATCATGCCTTTGCCCTGCTGAGACTTCAGTTGCCAACCAAGAAATCGAGCAGCAAATAGCCGATGAATCCGGCTAGCGTTAGTTGGAGTGCGAGCATCAGCCACTTCGTATATCGCCTGTCCCACGTGATCCCGGATTTTCCCAAGAACATCTTTGTGCTGGTAGCGAATCGCTCCCAACATCGCGCGACCTGGATGGGTACCGCGATTAAGGCGCCTGATCGCTTGGGGTGTGGACTCAGCACATGAATCCAACGGAACTGTCCCAAGGCGTCAACCTCGGTCCTCCAGTGGCCGCTGATAACGTTCTCCTTGACGTCGAATGTCCCTTCCATTGTGCCCGTTTGCGGTAGCGTAACCGTCCCGCCCGAGTGGCTACTGAAGTATTCAAGCGTGTGGGCTGATAACTTGTTGTCCGTCGTCCACTGGCCCACGAATCTCGATTGGAGCTCTCCCACCCCCGGTTCAAGAAGGCGCAGGGTGCCCGTCATGTGAGTTCCGTCGCGCGTGATTTCGACCGTCATAATACCGGTCCTTGCGCCTGACGCCGACCCCGTCCAATTGGTGGTTTCGGACATAGTTCTTCAAGTCAATGGGAGCGGCAGTTTAGCACATAAGTCCTGCCTCGTCCCTTGCTGTTTGCCGATAGCTTACGAAACCACATTACACTCACGGAGAATTGCGGGTGAACCTGTATCGCCGACATCAAGGGGTGCATATTCCATCCCGTTGTATTCTCACCCCCTTATTCATTGGAGGGCGGTTATCGGAGCGCTGGAAGCGCTGCGTCACCCAAAATCCAGGAATTCATTGGGCGTTCTGGAGTTGGGCTCGGGGAGGATGTTAACCGGGCGCATTTGATCGGGGGTTCGGTTGTCGGAGCGATAAAACATACGGGGCGATTGTAGCAGGGTGGGGGGCGTCGTTAGGGAAAGATGGCAGACAAACGATCCGACCGCGCGGCTGATGTAACACCAACTGACCAGGGAGCATGTAGTTTCCGAGTTCCGACCATTTCACCGAGAGACGACAGGGTGCAATCGCCGCAAATGGAGAACAGCATCGGTGATAATGACCGCTATGCCTCCGGACTCGTCCACGCGCTTTTGGAACGCGGTTGCCGACCGCTTTGCTAGACTGGGCTGGCCATGGGCGTCATCGACGAAGTTCTGGAAGCCAACGAAATTTGCTCGCGTACCCACGAGTTGCGTCGCCTTACTCCGCGGCCGGCGCGGCAGCTTGCCATCCTCACTTGCATGGACACCCGGCTTTCCATCCGCACCTTGGGACTGACCACCGGGGACGCGCACATTATCCGCAACGCGGGTGGTATTGTGACCGACGATAGCCTGCGCTCGCTTCTAATATCGCACTACCTCCTCGATACGCAGGAAATCATGGTCATCAACCACACCGATTGCGGCCTGATGCACACCAGCGAGCAGGAGTTACGCACGCGCATCCAGAACCGTACCGGGACCGCAGCCATCGCTCCCGCATTCTTCTTCGCCTTTCAGAATATCGAAGAGAACGTGCGTCACCAGCTACAGAAACTGCATACCCATCCCTGGATTCCCAAAGAGGTCTCGGTGCGGGGATTTGTCTACGACGTGAGCAATGGCCGCTTGCGCGAAATCAGGTAGGCTTGAGCGGCCTGAACCTAACCGGATTCGGGAATATTCGTGCATATTTCAAAATCACACACGGTAGCGATGGCATTCTAAACGGTCGCAAACAGGTGGCAGCACCCGCTGCAATGAGAACACCCAACTTGCACCGAGCGAAGCCATCGCTCCTCGAAGACTGCGGATGGAGGGTGGCGACAGGTTTGGTTTGGGCGCAGAGCAAGAACTGTGGAAAGATCGAAAAATCCAGAACGACTGCCCCCTTTCCTCCCTGGCGGAATGGTGACAGATCGGTCCTCGCGGTCAAGGGTTCGCTACGCCGCACAGAACGCGCTTTTGACCGCTCCGGGCCGCTCTGCGAACCCTCCGCCAGGAAGGGAGAGTGGATTTTAGGAAGGGGAAATCAAATCTACTTGACCTAGACCGGCGTTCTCATGGAAGGCCATAGCACTCAGAACCCCCGGCTCAGGGTCAAAAAGCGCAATGGGGATTTTTCAACGGCGATGGTAGAAAGAGGTCTTGTCCGGCGACTTTTTTACCGCAACAGTCCCTTTCATCAGGCCGCAGAGCCGGGTGGGACAGTCGCTTTCGGATACGGAAACTTGTATTCATGCACCCTACCGCAAGTTGGACAGGTGACCTTGGCGTTCTGTTCCATCTGTTCTTTGTTGTGGTCGGCCATCCCTTCCAGGAAGGCTGTCAAGGTGGGACCGCAGTCCTTGCAAAGGTCGTCAGTGTTCTCGTCGGCCATAGTTATTCTCTCAGAGTAGACGCCAAACCGGGTTCAGTGCAACACGCAGAGCGAGGGGCGAAAAGCGGCTTGATTTTCGTAATCAATAACGCTCACCCCTTCAAAGGTCAATGAGGGTTGTGGCGATTTTCGAAAGCTATCCAAGTTCGGTGCCGATTGGGAAAAACTTCTGCAAATCCTCAGCGGCTTGGGCCAGATTTTCCGGTTTCCCCAAATCGCGCCAGTAGTATTCATCCGCGCGGAAAGCCAGAATCTTCTCGCCCCGTGCAGCGAGCCGGAGGTAGGAGCTGATGATCGAAAACGCTCCTTCCTCGCTCATCATTGTAAGCAACCGGTGAGAAATTACGTGGATTCCGCAAAAAGCCAGTGGGTTCACCCGTTGTGAGGGGCGTACCAACTCAGTTGCGGAATCCTGCCCGAATCGCCTTCCGCAAAGTTCAGAAGACTCCTGGAAGAGCAGGTACCGGGAAGTTTTCCGCTCTTGCACCGCCAAGGTCGCGAGTGGCTGATGCTCAGTATGGAATTGCACCATACGCCGGAGATCAATCGTGCTAATGACATCGACGTTGTGCAACAGGAACGGTTGTTCAAGATCGACAGAATGCTCGAGAAAAAAATAGGCTGCTTGTTTCAGGCCGCCGCCCGTATCGAGCAAGACCTCCTCGCGGGAGACCACAATGTTCATACCAAAATTCTTGTTGTGTTCCAGGTAGTCCAGAATCATCCCGGCGAAATGATGCACGTTGATAATTACGTCTTTTATCCCAGAGGCGCGCAACCTGGCGAGCGTGATCTCAAGCAAGGTGCGACCAGCGACTTCCACAAGGGCCTTAGGTCGACTTTCAGTAATGGGCCGTAGGCGTGTACCCAAGCCTGCGGCTAGAATCATCGCCCTCATTCACTTATCTTCTCCAACTCGAGATGCCGCACGATTACCTGCACATCTTTTCTTTCGTACAAATGCGTTGCCAATTGCTCGGCGAAATAGACGGAGCGATGTCGCCCGCCTGTGCAACCGAATGAAATCATGAGGTTCTTGAATCCGCGATGCTGATAGTTGCTGACGCTTGCACTCACCAGTGACGCGGCATGGGTGAAAAACTCGTGTACGCCCTCCTGCTGATTCAGGTAGTCAATCACGGGCGCGTCTTTGCCTGTGAGCGCCTTGAATCGCTCTTCACGGCCGGGATTGGGAACCGATCGGCAGTCGAACACGAATCCGCCGCCATTTCCGGTTTCGTCTTTAGGCACGCCGTCCCGGTGAAAAGAAAAGCTAAAAATTCGCACGACAAGATGTCCGGTTTCGGAAGTAGCGCTCGACGATTTCGGCGAATCTGAGTCACAGGCCAGGCTCCGTAGTTTCTCGGAACCAAGCATGCTTGTGAATGCGTCCATCAGCGTGGGTAGGTCGATGGGCAACTGGACGTTATGAAGCAGCCAGCGCACATTTTTCAGCGCAAAGGGCACGCTTTGCAGAAAATGGGGTTTGCGCTCAAAGAAACCGCGAAAACCATAGGCGCCCAGTGCCTGCATAATACGCACATAAACGTAGGCGTAGTAGTGCCGCATGAAGGCTTCGCGATCAAGCGGGATGAAGTCTGCAAGCCGGTCGAGATAATGATCCAGCAGTTCGCGGCGCACCTGTGGCGGCAGATCAGCCTTGGCATCGTACAAAAGCGAAGCAACGTCGTATTGCAGGGCGCCTTGGCGCCCTCCCTGATAGTCCAAAAAAAACGTCTGGCCGTCTTGCAGCATGACGTTGCGGGACTGAAAGTCGCGGTAGAGGAAATACTTGTGTTCAGCGGTGAGCAAGAACTTCGACAGACGGCCGAAATCCCGCTCCAGCGCCGGTTCGCTGAAAGGAATTCCAGCGAGGCGCAAGAAATAATATTTGAAATAGTTCAGGTCCCAGGCGATTGACTGGCGATCGAAGCTCGCCCGCGGATAACAGACCTTGTAATTCAAGTCGCGTCCAGCCTCGATCTGGAACCGGGGCAAGGTCGCCAGAGTTCGTCGATACGCTTCAATAGCAGCCGGGGCAATCTCCTCGCCGGCGCGATTTTGCGAAAGGAACTCGAACAGCGTTGTATCTCCTAAATCTTGTTCGAGGTAAGCGCCATGGTCTAGATCCTCCGCATAAATTTCAGGCACAGGAAGGCCTTGACGGTGAAAGTGCCTCGAGAATTCCAGGAAAGCGACATTCTCTTCGCGCACGTCGTACAAGATGCCAATGGCGCTGAGATCTTTGCTGGCAAGACGAATAATGCGGCGCCCCGACCCCCCGAGCTGACCTTGCAGCGGCTGCACACGCACGACCGGCGAGTGGAAATACTGCTCGAAAAGTTTCTTGAGAACGTCCATAAACTAAGGATCAGGAAATATGGGTCCCTCTTTACATCACAAAGATACCATCGTCGCAAGTGCCTAGTAGTAACTCTGAGCGAAGAAGAACCCGCGCAACCGTCGTACTCGCGGCGACGGTAGAACGTCCCCACGACTCGTTTTTCAACACCCACAGGCGATTACAGTGCGCCGGGCTTAACCGGCATGAAGTAGAGATTACGCTCACTGAGACTTATTACTGACCTCGTCGCTTTCGACAAAATACCGAACACCAATTGCGTCCATGGATATCCCCGCAAGCGCTTCCAGCGCTGCGAAAACCGCCATTCGATGAATAACGGAGGAGATGGAATATGCACCCACTGGTGTCGGCAATTCAGGTTCACCCGCAATTCTCAGTGAGGGTAATGGCTGATCGTCAATCATGTTGCCGTCAGGACCTCAGCTTCTTTTGGTTTGCGTGGATTATTTTCGGATCGTGACCCGTCACACCTTTAAGTGAGCTTCGTCACCGCCGCAATTCTTGCTTGAGATTAGGCTTAAGTGTTCTGCCAACCATACCGCAAGGAGAGCACATATATGGAAAAAGCCAGGAGCACAATTATTGGCGAAACCCTTGCTGGGGCTGCGACCATCGCCATTACGATCTTGACCATAGCCTTCTTTTATAGGCTGGTTGCTCTGTAAGCTTCGCTGGCCTCGGTTCGCGACTGGCGGCCACACCTTGGCGTAGGTGTGGAAACCTCTGCATTCCCATCAATCAAATCTGATCCGGCCCGGCGGCATTCCTCCGAACACTTCTTTCATCGCTTTCGGAGTCGTGCTCAGCTTTTGTTCCAGCAGCACTTCACGGAAAAACTCACGGCGTTGGAGTTTTGAAAGGGCACGGCTTCCCGGCCGTGCCGTAAGTCCTTAAAATCTATGTACGGCACGGCTGAAGCCGCCCCCTTTCAAGGCTTCCAGTCGCTGATTTCGGAGTTTTTCCGCAAGCTGTGGAAGCGCTGTGCTATCCAAAATCAATTCATTGGGTGTTCTGGAGTTGGGCTACGACTTGGGTTACGGCGGGGACATCGAAGAAATTCGAGAGGTCGGCGTGGCCGGCGAGGGTGTCACGTTCGTTGCCTTCCACCAGAATCTTTACCCGAGTGACGCCGGGAATGTTCGCGGACAGCGTTTGGATCAGCGAGACTACCGTGAGTTCTTCGACCAGCACGCCGGAGCGGTGGCTGTCGGCGAAGGCCGCGTTGATGTCAATGACGGCCAGTCCAGGATCGACCAGGTAGACGTCGCGAATTTGCGAGCCGGGGCCTAAGGGATGCGGCGACAACTTGTCGAGGTACAGGGTGAGCAAGGCGCGGAGGATTTCCGCCGCGCGTTCCTGTCGCCCCGCAGGCAGCGGGATGCGGACCGGCCTCGGTCGCAAGACTCCGGCGTCGTCATAGGCGACATACAGAACGACTTGCTCGTTGGACCCAGAAACGGGTGGGGCCACGGGTTGAGTATTGACTGCTGAGACCTCGCTGCGATCGACCCGGCTTCGCATCCGCCAAACATAGAATCCCATTCCGAGCGCGATGGCCAGCAGGACCGCTACGCCGATGATCAGGTGACGGGGAATCATCGTCCAGCCTCCAGCTTGTCGCGAAAGTCTCCGACTCCGGCAGCGATAGCCCCGGCGATCGATTGCTGATAAGCGGGGGAGTTCAGTTGAGTAACGTCGTCAGATGGGGGAGCGACTTCGAGCGCCAGAGCTACCGTCGTGATGTTGTTCAGGGGGCGGAGCGGGGCGATTAGAGAACGGGCCGGGATCTGTTTGTTTTGCAGGTTTCTCACCAAGCCGTTTCCAGCGGTTCGACTGAGAAGCTGGAATGCACTTTGGGCCGCGTCCCAGCTTAGAAAGGGGCCGCGGTTTTCTGATCCGGCGGGGATGACCGCGGTGTATACACGAACACCGGTGCCCTGGGATGCGGCATGCACACAGATGTAAATCGAGGGATGGGCGGAGTTGCTCAAGCTGGCGCGCTGGTCGAGGGTGAGTGTGGTATCGCTATCGCGCAGGAGCAAAGTGGAGATCCCGCGGAGGTCGAGTTCCTGCCGCAGGCGGCGGGCGAAGGCGAGAGTGACATCTTTTTCTGCCAGTTGGTCGGTGAGCGAGGCGCCGCGTTCGTCACCTCCATGGCTGGGATCGACGACGGCAAAATAACGTCGAATGGCAGGCGCAGCAGGCACCGGAGGTGGGGACGCGACGGAGGCCCCCGTGGGGGTCTGTGGTGGCTGAGCCGGGGTCGTGGCCGGAGCTGGCGCCGCAGCCTGCGGGACGGGCTCGACGATGATGGTGCGTCCATTGTTCGTGAAGCTCGCCATCAGGGGGACGCTGGCCGCCACCACCACTTCGGCCGCCCCGTTATTCTCCTGGAAGCTGGCAGATGGAATGATCTTGCTATCGAAGGTGAGGGCCTGGGACCCGGGCGCGACCACCGCTTCGTGGTTGAACGCCATGCGCAATTGGCCGGGTTCGGTGGCAATCGTCGGATTCACCGGAGCGGTAAAGTTCATCACCAATTTAGGAGGCGTGGTCTTGCTCACCTGAGCGGTGAAATGCACGGCCACGTTACCGATGAACAAGCGCCGCGAATTCTGATTGAACGTGACCGGGCCGCCTAGAATGCGCGGCAAGAGCGTGCCCAGACAGGAGAGCGGCACCAGACCGCGACCGCTTTCCAGCAGAAAGTTGGAGGGAAGATCATAGTCGCTGCCATGAATGCGGGCGCGAGTCTTGCCCGCCGTGAACTCGCTTTCCACGTCGTAGTAGCGGAATTTCCAATGGGGTCCGCCAGCCTTAGCGCTGACGACTCCCAGGGGTTCGAAGACTTCGAGCAGGCCAACATATTCGTCGCCATTGCGCTCGAGAACCGGGAGAGAGTAATTGGCGGCGTTGGAGTAGATGGTAATGCGCTTTTCTTCGGGAGTGCTGTAGAGGAGAAGCGCGGAGGCGAGGAAGATTGCGGCTGCGAACGCAATGGCTGCGGGGACGGGACGTCCCCGCGACAGCCGGCGGGACGCCGGCGCTACAGCACGGCGCGGGTTACTCCAGCGCATAGATTGTCAGGCCACTTAATAACTTGGGGTAGAAGTCGGTGGATTTTTGCGGTAGGACTTCGCCGGCGAAAGCGATGTCGCGTACCTGGCGCATGCGCACCGGATTCATCAGAAAGGCTACGTTGGCGGTTCCCTGGCGCACCCGAGCCAATGCTTCGCCTACGTCGCGAGCATAGCTGACGTTTTTCTGATCGCGGATGTCATCCTCTGAGATTTCCAGCACGCCTTCGAGCAGGCACTTGTGCAATTGGATCACATCGAGGGACTGCTGGCGAACCGAGAGGCCCTGAAGCAGACTGGCAGCGAGAGGTCCTGGCGTATCGAAAAGGAACGCATGATTGGCCGTGACTCCGAGCAAAGCGGTGCCAGCCTGTCCTGCGGCCCGCAGGATGCCGGCAGCACGGTGGGCATCAATGGATGGATCGACTTCCTCCACGCTGAAATAGGATCGGGCGCGGTCGCGGAGAGCGTCGGGAGAGAACGATTCCAGTCCATGCACGACGCGATGAGTGGGCAGGATGACCAGTCCGGGGCTGTCCATATTGATGAAGGTCATCATCACGAGCTCATACGGAGCGAGTTCGGACGAGGCCGAGGCCAGTCCTTGTGCCGCCCTCCGCTCATTGCGGTAGTTCATGGCGGTCTCGTAGCGATGATGACCGTCAGCGATGATCAGCTTCTTGTCGCGCATCTTGTCACGGACGAGTTGGATGAGGCCGGGATCGGATACCCGTCGGACCTGATGCAAAACTCCATATTCATCGCGGACATCTATACCGATTTCCATATCTCTCGCAGGGGACGACAGCGCTGCGTCGATCTCGCCAGCCGGGTCGCTGTACAACATGAACAGCTGCCCGAAATGTGCGCGGGTCGCGCGCAAGAGTTCCAGACGGTCCGCCTTCGGCTTGGCAAGGGTTTGCTCGTGGCGATGGACAATTCCGGCTGCGTAATCTTCAATCTTGCCCAAGGCAATGAAACCGCGCCGCTCCAATTCAGCTCCCCCGCCCGGGGGTTGAAAGCGCTGGATGTATTGGTAAAGGGATTGCTGTGGGTCCTGCAGGAAAACGCTTTGCCGGCGCCAATCCTCAAAGGACGCGGCAGCGCGAGTGTAAACATTTTCCTTTAAGTGGTCGGTTGGTTGCGGCTTGCCCAGAATGATGCGAACCAAATTGTGGGGGCTGGCATCATAGTAGCGGTTCTGCATTTCCGGCGTGATCTTGTCGTAGGGCTGGGTTACCACCTGGGTCAGGTCAACCCGGGCGGGGTCATAACGCAAAGCTCGGAACGGTGCGATGTAAGCCATAGCTGGAAATGGGAATTGTACAAGAGAGAGGCTACGGTTTGTGGGATGACCCGAAATCCGTTCTGCGAAGATTGAGGTAGCGGGCCTGGCAGGACGGAATCCAGCGGCTAAACAGCCAGAGAATTTGACAGGGATTTGACAAGCGGGTTTTGCAAGGATGATTGAATTGGAATGGCTGCTGTCCAGCAATCGACTTGAGGAAGCCTTTGTGCAAGCGTGTGACCTTGTTATTTCGTGGCTGAAAAAAAGGCTGACGCCACGAGCTTTGAGCTGTGGTAGGATCAGCGTCAACGAGGTATTTGTGGGCCGCCATCACAGGCACGGGTGGTCTCTCCGCCTGACCGCACACCGCGATCCCCAGCGTGCTCTGGTTCTCTCGCTTATTGTTGGCGCAGCATTTATCTTCTGCTCTTGCCTTGCGCCGAACGCCTTGGCCCAGGCTCCAATTGATGACGTCCACGTGACCCCTCGGGTGGAACCTCCCCAAGCCGATCCCAATGCCGGCATAGATCCGTCGCTGAAGACTCATACCAAGCCCCTCAAGGTCGACGTCAACCTGGTTCTGGTATCCGTCACGATTACCGATCCGATGAACCGCCTGGTCACCGGTCTGGACAAGGAAAATTTCCAGCTCTTTGAAGGCAAGGACCAACAGGACATCCGCCATTTTTCGAGCGAAGACGCGCCCGTATCGATCGGGGTCATTTTTGACATGAGTGGCAGCATGGTCAGCAAGATCGAGCGCGCGCGGGAGGCAGTGGTGGAGTTTTTCAAGACTGCCAACCCTCAGGACGAGTTCTTCATGGTCGCGTTCGCGGACAGGCCCCAGGAGGTCTCCGACTTTACCTCCTCTGTGGAGGACATCCAGGGCAAGCTGGTCTACACGGTTCCAAAGGGCAGGACGGCGTTACTGGATGCCATTTATCTTGGCGTCAGCAAAATGCGGCAGGCAAAGTATCAGAAGAAGGCGCTGCTGATCATCTCGGATGGAGGCGATAACCACAGCCGCTACACCGAAGGTGAAATCAAATCCACGGTCAAAGAAGCAGACGTGCTGATCTATGCCATCGGGATTTATGACCACTATATGGCATCTCCGGAGGAGGCCTTGGGGCCGGCTCTGCTGGGCGAGGTTGCGGAGCTCACCGGAGGACGCTCGTTTACCATTGATAACCCCAACGACCTGGCCGATGTAGCAACAAAAATTGGGATTGAATTGCGCAACCAATATGTACTTGGATACCGTCCAAAAAACCCCGGGCACGACGGCAAATGGCGTAAGATAAAAGTGAAGCTTATTCCACCCAAAGGATTGCCGCCGCTAAAGGTGTACGCCAAGACGGGGTACTATGCTCCTTCGGAATAGTCGGGTTCCGGCTTTACTGATTTTCCTCCTTTCTACCGCCATAGCATGTCAGCACCAGGCAGTAGCAGCCTCTCTACCAAACGCCACAAAGCAACCTCCGCAGGCTCAAAGTCAGGAAACGCCAAGTCCTGCGGCTCAGACCGCGAGCCCGCAATCTCCAGATTCCCAACCCCAGAATCAGAAGCCCCAGATTCAACCAAACCCTGCTCAGTCAAACCCAATTCAGCCAAGCCCAGCTCAGCCAAGCCCGGGTCAGCCCACCCACGGTCAACAGACTCAAGAACAGGGTCAGGCTCCCAGCGATAGCGGAGTCTTCGTCTTCAAGAAAGAAGTCGAGGAAGTCGTAGTGCACGCTACCGTTATGGATGACAAGAACCGTCTGGTCACGAACCTGGACCAGAGCGCTTTCAGCGTCTTTGAAAACAATCAGCCGCAGGCGATTACTTCGTTCCGGCACGAGGATATCCCGGTGGCCATGGGCATCGTGATCGACAACTCCGGGTCCATGCGGGAGAAGCGGGATAAGGTGAATAAGGCCGCGTTGAACCTGGTGCGCTCGAGCAACCCTCAGGACCAGGTGTTTGTGGTCAACTTTAATGACGAGTACTACCTCGACCAGGACTTCACCAGCAATATCAACAAATTGCGTGAAGCTCTGGAGAAGGTCGAAGCGCGAGGAGGCACTGCCCTTTACGACGCGATTCTGGCTTCAGCCAACCACCTGAAAGACGCCCGGCTGCAAAAGAAAATCCTGTTCGTGGTGACCGATGGAGAAGACAATGCCAGCCGGAATTCCCTGGAGGAAACCATCCGGAAGTTGCAAGAAGAGAACGGTCCAACAGTTTACGCAATCGGCTTACTGGGCGAAGAGAAGGCGCGCCGGGCCCGCCGGGCGCTGGAAACCATTGCGCAGCGAACCGGAGGAATTGCGTATCTTCCCCGCACCCTGGATGAAGTAGACCAGATCAGCAGCAGCGTGGCCCATGACATCCGAAATCAGTACACCATCGGCTACAAACCCTCGACCCCGAAGAGTGTTGGCGGCTACCGGGCCATCCGCGTGGAAGCCCACGCCAAGGGCTCCGGCAAACTCACAGTCCGCACCCGCAGCGGATATTATCCTGGGCAGGAACACGCGCCGCAGTGAGGGTTTGTTTCACCAACTGCGTGGGACAGCCCCGCCCACACAGTTTTCCTTTTCGGGCAGCTATTCGACATTAGGCTAGTCCCTTTGGTGCGATTGACGCCTTGGCGCGGCTTCCGTACCCTGTAGAGTGCAGAAGACAACCATCGAGCGTTCCCTCCCGCAGGTCACTGACGACATTACGCAGCTCGTTGGCGAAACTCCCATCCTCAAGCTCAAGCGGATTGTGCCCGCCGGCTCGGGGGAGGTTTACGCCAAGCTGGAGTATCTGAATCCGGGTGGAAGCGTTAAGGATCGCGCCGCTATCGGGATAATTCGCCGGGCCGAAGAGCAGGGTCTGCTCAAGCCTGGAGGGACGATCGTCGAAGCCACGGCGGGGAATACCGGGATCGGGCTGGCGCTGATTGGAGTGAATCGCGGCTACAAGGTGGCGTTGTTTGTCCCGGAGACGTTTTCGGAGGAAAAAGTGACGATCATGCGGGCGCTCGGAGCTGAGGTGACCCGCACCCCGGACTCCGAGGGCATGCAGGGAGCGATCAACCGAGCCAAAGCGCTGGCTTCCCGCGATCCAAATGCCTTTATGGCCGCACAGTTCGAGAATCCCGCTAATCCTGACTATCACTACGAAACGACCGCTCGCGAGATCTTTGAGCAAATGGAAGGGAAGATTGACGCCGTCGTTATCGGGTCGGGTACGGCGGGCACCTTCACTGGCGTAGCACGTTATATGAAGGAGCGTCTGCCGACGGTGCTTGCGATTGCGGTAACCACCGAAGGCTCGGTTCTTGGAGGGGGCCAAGCCGGTCCTCACAAAGTCGAAGGCATTGGATCAAGTTTTATTCCCAAGACGTTTGACGCTTCAGTGTGCGACGAAGTCATCGTCGCAACTGACGTCGACGCGTTTGAGATGGTCAAGCAACTGGCGGCGCGGGAGGGAGTGCTGGCAGGCTCCAGCGGCGGGGCCAACGTCTTCGCATCCGTGCAGGTGGCTCGGCGTCTGGGAGCTGGAAAGCGCGTAGTGACCATGATTCCCGATTCCGCCGAGCGCTATTTGTCCAAGAAAATTTTTGAGGGCGGGATCTAAGCGAGACGTTGCAAACAACGTTGCTACCTAAACAACAAATCATGTCCAAGAATAAGCTTCCCGGTTTTGCTACCCGCGCGATTCACGTTGGGCAGGAGCCCGACCTTGAAAGCGGCGCGATCTCGGCGCCCATTCATCCGACCTCTACTTATGTTCAGCAGGAGATTGGGAAGAATAAAGGTTACGAATATGCGCGCGTCTCGAATCCGACGCGCACGCGTCTGGAGGAGAATCTCGCCACCCTTGAAGGCGGCATAGCTTCGCGTGTATTCGCCAGCGGCATGGCCGCGATCAACGCGATCTGCACCATGTACAAGTCGGGCGACCACGTGGTGTGTGGTCACAATCTTTATGGCGGTGTGCCCCGCCTGTTCAATCAAGTACTGACCGGCTACGGAATGGAGTTCACTTATGTGGACACTTCCGAGGTGAGAAATGTCGAGCGCGCGATTCGCCGGAAGACGCGCATGGTCTATCTGGAGACGCCCACCAATCCGTTGATGGCGCTCAGCGACATCGAGGCCGTCAGCAAGGTTTGCCGCGACCAGAAGGTCGAACTGGTAGTTGACAACACGTTTATGTCGCCTTATTTTCAGCAGCCTATCGCCTTGGGCGCGGATATGGTTGTGCACTCGACTACGAAATTTCTCAACGGCCATAGTGACGGACTGGGTGGGGTCGTCGTCTGTACCCGGCCCGAACAGGCCGAACAGCTAGGCTTTGTGCAGAAGGCCGCAGGCGCCATTCTTTCTCCGTTCGAAAGCTGGCTGGTGCTGCGCGGGGTTAAGACCCTGGCAGTGCGGATGGAGCAGCACGATCGCAGCGGACGGGTCATCGCGGAATTCCTGGCACAGCATAAGAAAGTGAGGAAAGTTTTCTATCCGGGATTGCCCGATCATCCACAGTACGAACTCGCTCGGAAACAGATGACTGGATTCGGCTCCATGATTTCGTTTGAAACGGGCTCGGTCTCCAATGCCAACAAGATGTTGAGAAAAGTCCGCGTCTGTTCATTGGCGGAATCGCTGGGCGGAGTGGAAACGCTGATCTCACATCCCGCCACTATGACTCACGCTGCTTTGGGGGAGAAGGGAAGAAAGCAGATCGGCATCACCGATGGCCTGGTCAGAATTTCGGTCGGCATCGAGAACGTGGAAGACATTATCGCGGATCTCGACCAGGCACTGTCCGCGATTTAGGCGCGGGCGTGCGCGCCCGTTCACGAGCGCGAATCGCAACCAACTTCCCATCTAGCTCTTTCTCCCATGAGACATGAACTTCAGTGCACTTGTGAAACCGAGCTGCCCGGATCATAATCGCGTGTCTGGCATGCACGACAAGGAGACGGTGAAAATGAAAAGGTTCATGCGCGCTTTCTGTTTACTCTCACTGCTGATCATCACTTTTGCAGCCACTGCGCGGGAAGTCAACAACTCCCGCGACGAATCGGCGGCCGTCCGCGCGGCAGTCACGGACTACATCGAAAGCTATTATGCTGGCGACGCTGCTCGCATGGAGAACTCGCTGCATCCCCACTACCTGAAACACGTGATAAGCACGTCTGACGGACATCCTGTGATGACGGAGAAGACGGGTTTGCAGATGGTACAGGACGTGCGTTTCCATGGACCCTCTGAGTTCCCCAAGTCGGACCAGACGGAGCGAGTCACCGTGCTCGATGTGTCGACAGACATGGCTTCGGCCAAGTTGGTAACGCCGCATTGGGTTGATTACATGACGCTCGCTAGGTGGAACGGAGAATGGAAAATTGTCTCGGTTGTGCTCAAAGAGAACGACTGACTATTGATTGAGAGTGTTCGAGGATGCAGTTTGCGCAAACGAAATAGCTAATAAAAGTCTACTTGCGCTCGCCCGACGCAAAATAATCCGCCATCAACTCATGAGACCATTCGGGTTGCCTGATTAACGCCCGGTCGGGAGTGAATTCCGCGAATACCGGTTTGATGTCCAGCACCGGCGAGCCGTCAAGAGCATCCAATCCTTGCACTTTTACCGTCAGACCTTGAACGGAGAGCAAGCGGCAAATGGTCGCGGCAATTCGATTGGGCCGGGCTTTTCCGCGTTGGGCGAAGATTCCGACCTGGGGCCAGTTCGGATTACTGCGAGGATGCCTGCGTCCGCTGACCACCGAAGCTTCACTCACGCCATGCAGGTAGAAGAGCACCTCCACGTGAGAAAATTCGGCAAGTCCATGTAGAGCATCGGGAGTGAAGCTGGTTTCATCCAGGCGAATCTCCGAGACGACATCGCCCCAGAAGTCTTCCCGGGACCCTTGTTTCGAACTGTGTTCTGAAGAATGAATCTGGCCAATCGAGCGCAGAACGATATCCATGGGACTCATGGTAGTGCGAAAATGCCGCTTTTGTCAGTTTCCCTGGTCCGCGCGAGATCCCTCACCCGGCTGAAGTACGCCGGGTTCGGGATGACCTCCGTAAGGTTAGAAACCGCGACCATGCTTGAAAATCATTTCGACGAATCGGCAAGCCACTTGAGATACTCTGGGCTGGCGTCTTCGATCGAGATCGACATGCACTCCGGCAACTCGTAGGAGTGCATTTCCAGGATCGCGTCGCGTACTGGCTCGAATTCAGCGGCGGTCTTGATCAGCAGCATCCATTCTTCAGCTTCTTCCACTTTCCCCTTCCAGCGGTAAATCGACACAATCTTGGGGACGATGTTGACGCAGGCTGCGAGCTTGCGCTCGACTAAAGTTTCCGCAATCCGGCGCGCTTCATCCACGGATCCGGCAGTCGTCAGGACTATTCTCTTGTCGGTCATAATAAAATCAGCCTCATGTGGGCTTTAGAACTCAAGCGACATCCTAGACTAGCACTTTGGAAAGTGCGGCGCCGCAGTCCCGATCAGCGGGCACATGGAACGCTGCCAGCACGATGGAATCACACCATCAGAGTTCAAAGCCGCTGACAACTACACGACCCATTTGTCTAAGTTGATTCCTTTTATCCGTTGCGACAGAACTTCCGCTTGACTCCGGCAGGGAAAGAGACGTTCACTGAGAAGCTGGGGAGGAGTCCTCGCGCCTTCATCTGCGCGCGAGCGGCCTAGCCATGCATCTTCGAATCGGACGTTTTCCCAAAATTCGGGTCTTGCCGCGGCCGGAGGATGGCCTGCGCACGCTGGTGGAGCGAGCTCCGCAAGCCGAAGCGTGGGCTGATCGGTGCACGGCAAAACTTCGCCCCACGCTGACTTTGCTCTACGGCATGCGACGCCGAATCGCCACGACTGCAGTGGCCGTGCTCACGGTGTGGCTATTCGCGCACGTAATGTTCGGCGACAACGGCATGGTGGTTTATCGGCAGAAGAAGGCCGAATACCAAAATCTGCAGAAGGAAATTGACGGTTTGCAAAAGGAAAACGACCGCTATACCCAACAGGTGAAGTCATTGCAGGCCCCCGATCCCGACACCATTGAGAAAGAGGCTCGCGAACAGTTGCACTATGCGCGTCCAGGCGAAGTGGTGTATGTGGCGCCGCCACCAGCGCGTCCCTCAGCGCCAGAGACAAATGCCGCTCGGAAATAGGGCTGCCCTTCCGGAAGTTTCGTCACAACAGGTTTGTGATATAGTTCTCGTCAATAATTCCTTGGAGAATGGCGGGCAGCATTTCCCGCCTTGTTTGTGACTTGCACGTGTGCAGCGGAATGCCGTGCAAAGTGAGCTTGGTTCCAAAAATCGGCGGTTAGACCGCTAAAAGAGGTGTGCTATGAAAAAAGTACTGATGAGTTGTGCTGCCGTCTCGGTTTTGTGTTTCATGGTTGCGATAGCCTCGGCGGCAGACAAGTCCGCGACCGTGAATGGGTATGTGAGTGATTCCATGTGCGGCGCCAAAGGTGCCAATGCCAGCCACGCAGCCTGCATGACCAAGTGCATGGGAAAGGGCGCGAAAGCGGTGATCGTCACTGATGGCGATCAAAAGGTCGTGAACGTCGACAATCCCGATGCGCTCGCAGGCCACGAAGGACATCACGTAGCCGTTACCGGGCAAATGACCGGAGATTCGATTCACGTGGACAGCGTGAAGATGCTCTGATCGGTGAAATCAGAATGGAAAGGGCGGCTTGATGCCGCCCTTCTTGTTTTTGAGCAGAATCTAACGCACCACACCTTCCAGCGGAGAACTGGCCGTGGCGTATAGCTTCTTAGGCATGCGTCCAGCGAGATAGGCTTGGCGCCCCGCAAGCACGGCGTGTTTCATAGCTTCCGCCATCAGCACCGCATCCTGGGCGCCGGCAATGCCGGTGTTCATCAACACCGCATCGGCCCCCAGTTCCATGGCAATCACCGCATCCGATGCCGTGCCGACTCCAGCATCGAGAATCACCGGCACGCCTGTAATCATCTCGCGCAGGATTCGGATATGGGCAGCATTCTGGATCCCCAGGCCGCTGCCGATAGGTGCGCCTAATGGCATAATGGCGCTGGCGCCAGCATCGAGCAGGCGCTTGGCGAAGACGATATCGTCCGAGGTGTAGGGCAATACCGTGAAACCTTCTTTGACCAAGACCTGGGTCGCTTCCAGCGTGGCTTGCACATCCGGATAGAGGGTTGCCTGATCGCCGATGACCTCGAGTTTGACCCAATCGGACAGACCGACCTCGCGTCCCAGACGCGCCGCGCGGATGGCCTCGTCGGCGGTGTAGCAGCCGGCGGTGTTGGGCAGCAGAAAATATTTCTTGGCGTCGATGTAGTCGAGCAGCGATTCTTTGCTGCGATCCAGATTCACCCGCCGGACCGCCACGGTCACCATCTCCGCCCCACTGGCATCCAGCGCCCGGGCGGTTTCCTGAAATGACTTGTATTTTCCGGTACCCACAATGAGGCGAGAACGGAACTCTCGGCCAGCGATGATCAATGAGTCTGTCATGCTTTCTATTGTAACCAAACTCAGCATAGAGAATTGGTGACGTGATTCGTCCTCGTATAGAATTTCTGGCAAGCGCGGACAAATCGAGGGGCAGCCATGAGATTTGCAAGAATTGTGTTTTGGATCGCTGGCATTTGGGGCGTGATCGTACTCACCCCGCTCTACTTCATGTTTGATCTGATCGGACGAAATGATCCGCCGCCAATCACGCATCCCGGATTCTTCTATGGATTCGTGGGAGCGGCGCTGGCATGGCAGATCGCGTTTTTCTTCATCGCGAGGGACCCCGAGCGCCATCGACCGTTAATGATTCCTTCTGTTCTTGAAAAACTCAGCTATAACGTGGCGGTGTTGGTCCTGGTGGTGCAAGGGCGCATGCACCCGTCAGACCTCGTCTTCGCCGGAACCGATTTGCTACTAGGCGCTCTGTTTGCGATTGCGTATTTCAAGACACGACCCCGTACCGCTTAGCGTGCTAAATGGCGTCTATCTTGTCAGCCAATGAGCTTTTGCGTCACAGGCGTTACAATTCGTCGAGCGGCAGTTATGGTTTTCCGTTTTGATCTTCAAGCGTAGACGAAACTCTTGGCTCTCGATAAATCCTGATCCAGTGATTTCGTACCTCCGGGCTCACCTTCCGGCCACTCCAGTTAAAGACGATGAGGTTCGTCTGCTGCTTCGGCATATGGCAATCGATGCAGTTGTCCGCGATTTGGCGGCCCATCTTTGGATGGCTCTCGACTTTGTGACAGTGCAAACAATGCTCGGAGAATTCGGCTAGATCCTTCTGGGTTCCGTGAACATCGTGGCAGGTCAGACAAGTCATGGTGGACGACTGGAAGCAGCGGCTTTTCTTGAGTAGTTCGACCTGACTCCCGTGCACATCGATCGGCGCATCCGGGTCGGGTTGCGGCAACTCAAGATACTTGCCCAGAGGGTTGCCGGGAATGTAGGAAAATGTCGGCAGCAGCGGTACGCCATGCCCCGCGTGACACCAGGCACAAAGGTCCATCTGCCGATCTCGCGATAATCGTGCTGGATTGAGGATGGTCGGACCTGTGGGAATATCTGTGGACTTCGAACTGAAGTGCTGAACGTGTTCACCTCCGGGTCCGTGACACTTTTCACAGGTGATGCCGACTACAAAGCCATCATGGCTGTAACGATTCGGTGGCGGTGCGAGCGAGTCAAAGTAGGTTCCGTGGCATTCAAGACAACGTGGAATCACTGGTCGATCGAAATACGCGACACCGTCGCGATATCCAGGGCTGTTTACCCAGCCGACTTCATTCCAGTAGGACACGGGCAGCTGAAAAAGCAGGTCGCCTTTCCAAAACAAGTAAGTCTCTCCCTTGCCTCCCGACCCAACCACCAGTCCGAAGCGCTCGGTGCGCGAGGTTATGTAGGGCGTTAATCCCTGCACAGCCGTTTGGAAGAAACCATCGCCCTTTGCCTCCATCCGGAAAAACAGATCGGGATTCGATGTCTTGAGAATATTTGCGCCCTGGCTGAAATTGCCGAGAATGGAATCTTTGGTCGGGAGTCTGGATGTCAGATAGTGTGCGGTCCGGTGAAAGGCTTCGACCTTGTCTTGATGACAACCACGGCAAGCCGCATCACCGACATAATTTTCCCTGGGATTCAGCTTCGGCGCCGTGGTCTTCTCCGTATCGCTGTTCTGACTCGCAACCTCCATCGCTAGAAGAAGCACCACAATCACGAGCAGTTTGGGTTTGAGATTCATCTCCTCTGGCCAAGAACTCGTTCAGGACGATGTCCGTGTTGTCACTTCCATTTTGGCTGGCCCTCGACGATTGTAATGTAGCGGTCAGTAGGAAGATCAGTGAAGCGTTCCGTCGCGCCGCCCGGCAAAGGCCACTTGACCTCCAACCAATCGATCTTCGTTCGCTCACCCAAGCCGAGGACGATCCGCGGGTCGTGCGAAGACAGGAAGCTGCCGCCCCCCACCTTCATTCTGTGGCGCTTCAGATCGCCAGCCTGATAGGTTATGCGCGCGCCGATCGCATCCCGGTTCGATTTCGTTCCAACCAGGTTGATGCCGAGCCAATGACGTTGCTTGGCTGCTTGATTTCGCAGGAGAAGCGGTGCGCCGTCGTTGACGGAAACCAGTACATCGACCGCGCCGTCGTTGTTAAAGTCGCCGATCGCCATTCCACGGGCTGAGAGGGCTCTCGCGAAAACCGGGCCACTCTCGGCGCTCACGTTCAGAAAGCTCTTGCCGTTGCCGTGGAACAGAAGCATCGGCTCCTGATAGCTCACGTCTTTGCGAAACACCTGGATCAGGTCATCGGGATTGCCGTTGGAGAGAAACAGGTCAAGATTGCCGTCATTGTCATAGTCAAAAAACTTCAATCCCCAGCCACTCATGAGGCGAGTCGCGGACGCGATTCCGGTGGATCCAGATTGATCATCAAAGGTCTCGTCCCCGTTGTTCTGGTAGAGCGAATACATCTCGTGGTCGATGTTGGCAACGAAGAGGTCCATCCAGCCATCTTCGTTGAAATCGGCCGAATCCAGGCCCATGCCGGAGCGCGGCCGGCCCGCCTCGCTGTATGCGACTGCAGCTTGGGCACCGATTTCTTCGAACTTTCCGCTGCCACGATTGACGTAGAGAAAGTTTTGCACTGTATCGTTGGCCACGAACAGGTCCATGAGGCCGTCGTTATTGATGTCAGTGGCAACCGCTCCCCATGCCTTGCCCAGGTGATTGCCGATTCCTGATGCCTTGCTGACGTCAGTGAAAGTCCCGTCACCGTTGTTGTGAAACAGCCAACTAGCCATTGGCTTGTACAGCCTTGGAATGCAGTATCCGGGGCTGTCGCCGGCCGCACAAGGCAAGCTTTTGGACTTGTCGAAGTCCACAAACCGGCAGACGAAAAGGTCGAGGCGCCCGTCATTGTCGTAGTCGAACCAGACCGCGCTTGAAGACCATCCTGGAGCCGGGACGCCTGCCTTCTCGGTTACATCGGTGAAAGTGCCATCTCCATTGTTGTGGTAGAGGATGCTTCTGCCATATTGCGTGACGTACAGGTCAGGGAGCCCGTCTCCATCGTAGTCACCCACCGCGACGCCTTGGCCATAACCGCCAGCGCCCACTCCGGCCTTCTGCGTTACGTCAGTAAACGTTCCATCGCGATTGTTTCGGTACAGCGCATTGCGGAGGGGAGGATCAGGATTGAAGAAATCACACTGTCCGCTGTTGACCAGGTAAATGTCCATCCAACCGTCGTTGTCATAATCGAGGAACGCGCAACCAGCGCCGGTGGTTTCTGGCAGGTATTTTTGTAGCGACTTTCCTGCGGTGTGCTTCCATGTGATGCCGCTCACTGCTGGAAGAACTTCCTCGAAGGGGTAAGCGGATTCAGGCAGGGCCAGGGCAAGTTGGTAAAAAGGTGGTAGAGCGAGGCTGGTTGCCAGCCCGCGCAGAAAGCGACGTCGAGAGAAAAAGAGTGTTCTTGGAATCGGCGACAGAGTCACGGTTTTAGTCTCTTGATGCAGCCAAACTAGTTCGGTTCTGTCTGCGACTGAGGATTGTCTTCTCCCGCGGCACCCTTTTGGGTCAACTGTTTTTGAATGGCAAATTGCTTGTCGCCATCTTCTTTGCGACCGGTCCGGCTGTATGCAATCGCGAGCATATAATGCGGGGCCGGATTTGCGGGCTCGAGCTTGATGGCAGTTTCCAAAGGCGCAATCGCTTCCGAAAATTTCTTTTCCGAGACCAACGCCCCTCCCCAGCCCACAAAAGCGTCGGCAAAACTGGAATCGATCTTGGCAGCATGGGAGAAATGCTGAATCGCTTCATCCCATTGCTGACCCTGCCGCGCCATCTCGCCCAGAACATATTCCGCGCCCGGATTCTCAGGATCGATCTCCAGTTCCTGCTGCATCTCTTTTTTCGCTTCCACCGCGTCCGTCTCCGTAGGATTCGCCTTCGAAAGCAGCAGCCGCCCCAGCCGGAAATGAATCCCCGGCATCTTTGGATTCTCCTGCAGAACCAAGCGGTACTCTTTCGCCGCTCCGTCCCACTGTCCTTGCGTCTCCAAAGATTCGGCGTGAAGTTCGTGGCCGGCAGCTGACATCGGCGCCGTCGAAGCTAAGTCCGCCGCCGCTCGGCTCGAGAGATCCGAGTAAGTGTGAACCGACAAGTACAGAACATCCGGATCGTGCGGGAACTCGTGGTTGAGGAACTCAAGGAAAGCCTGCGCCGACTCGGGCTGGCCGGCAAACATCGCGCAGCGCACGCCCGCAAAACCGATACTGCGTTTCATCTCCTTGTCCGTGACTTGCGACTGTGCCTGTTTCAGCAGCGGCAACGCCTCTTTGCAGTGGCCGGATTTGGCCATCGTCAGCGCATGTTCCGTCGAGGATGCGCTAGCGCCAGCTACCTTCTTCGCCGTTTGAGCCGGCGCACACGTGGCGATCAGGCAAACAAGCAGGCAGCAATGAATTGGATGCGAGAGCCCGGACATAAAAAGGGGACAGGCGCGTTGCGGCGCCTGCCCCATTGTACAGCGCCAGATCTTCAGAAATAGAACTTCAGTGCGAACATCATCTCCCGCGCATCCTGAGTATTGGTAATCAATCCTCCGCCGGGGATGAAGGTACTTGGCGCGTTGAAGTTCGGATGGTTAAAGATGTTCAGGAAATCCGCCCGGAACTGTAATCTCATCGATTCAGAAAACGGGATATTCTTCTGCATACTGATGTCAGTATTGGAATATCCAGGCCCGATGACCGGTCCCTGAGATGGACAATTCCCAAAGCTGGGCGGCGCTGGCGGCGGCAGTGGATTCGAGAACGCACTCGGATCAAACCACATCATTCCGCCCACCACGGTTTGCTTAGGATAAGAAACCGCTCCGTTGCAGTTGGGACGTGGCGAGAAAATGTCCTGTGTACCCGAGTTGTCGGATCCGCGAAGATTGAGCGGGAAGCCGCCGTGCCAGGTAATGCCTGGGCTGATGGCCCAGTTTCCAACCACCGCATTTAATGCTGAATTCAAGTTACCCCCAATTTGCTTGCCGCGGCCAATCGGCAGGTCATAAACCGCATAAGCGGTCAACGCATTGGTGGTATCCCAGTAGCACCTCGCATAGTCGCCATTGGGGTTAAAGATGTTTTGCCAGTAGCTGTCGGCATTCTGCGACTGACCGCCCCAGCTGCCGTAATAACCGGCGCTGTTGGCCATGCACTTCTGCCAGGTGTAGGAGACCTGAGCCTCGAGTCCATTGCTATACTTTTTCTGCAGCACCGCCTGCAGCGCGTTGTAGTTCATATTGCCCACAGCGGCACTCTGCTTTACGAGACCGAGCCCGTTTGGCCCATACGTGGGAGCAGTTGTCGTAATCCCATTGATGACGGTACCAACCGGATTTAGACCGCCTATGAAGGGATAGGTGACGGAACCGTCCGAATGCAGCAAACCCTGAGCCAGATCGATTGGCACCATCAAATGGGTAGTACGCTGGGCCACGTAGCCAATCTGCAACGTGGTGTTGCGCGCAATTTCTTGCTGGACCGTCAGGTTCCACTGATCAGCTACTGCGGGCTGGATGTTAGTCCAAGTCAACATTGTGGAGTTAATGAAAGGATCACCCGCCGGAGGTGCCGCAGCCGCAAAGGCGCTCTCCGTATTGAAGGCGGAGGTGCCGCTGCCCACATTCTGCCCCGCAGACTGAGGTGGTGTGAAGGGCGGGTTCTGCGTCGGCCGCAGGTTGGTCCCGGTGCCCTCCAGGAACGACGAAATCGCGAAGCCGCCGCGAATCACGGTTTTGCCTCCCCACATCGCTGGACTCCAGGCGAAGCCGAAGCGAGGCTGGAAATCCGGTAATCCATTCGTAGCGGGGTACAACCCGGCAGAAAATCCGTTGCTGCCGACAACTCCGGCGGGAACTGGAGTGTTCCCAATAAACTGTAAGGCGCCTGTATTGATATTTACGTTCACCTGGCGATTGTGAAGCTCGGTCCACGGGGTGCGATTCTCGTACCGGAGGCCCAAGTTCAAAGTCAGAGTGTCGGTTACGCGCCAGTCGTCTTGCACATAACCGGCGAAGAGCCAGTCGCGTGCATGCCATCCACCGGTGCTGACGCCGCGGCCGACGCTCTCGGGAAGACCCAGTGCCCAATCGGCTGACGGATCTCCAGCAGTACCATTGCCAGAATAGTTCCCACCGGGACCGAGGCCATAGACGATGGCGCCCAACTCGCCGGCATTACCAGGATAGAAGACATTCAAATTGTACCTTTGCAGCTGAAAGCCGCTCTTAATCACATGGCGTCCGTGGGTGTAAATCAAAGATTCGTTGAACTGGGTCACCGTCGAGGAAAAGTGCTGGGGATTCACCAGCGAACCGAGATTCGTGAGAGTCCCCTGCCCGACCGAACTGCCAGTGCCGCCTGCGAAACCAAACTGCGGCAGCCCCGGGATCCCTGCTGGATTCCCGTCCGCAATGCCGATGGTGTTCGCGAAGTTGCCTACCGATGGGTCGAACGTGACCGTCGGAGCAATCAGTTTGATGGCATTCTTTCCGAAACGAACTTCATTCAGCAGGGTTGGCGAAAAAGCGTGGGTCCAGTTCGCGCTTCCATTATTGAGCCACGCTTCGCTCAGAGAATTGCCCAAGAGGGGCTGGGAGTTGCTGCCGGGATCGTACTCATCAGACTTGGAATAGCGCGCACTGATGTGGTCTTTGCTGGATGGAATATAGTCAACTTTGATGTCGCCTTGGTCGGTGTTGTACCGATTAAAGGTGGTATTCACCGCCGAACCGAAGCCATTCGCTAGAGGGCTCCCCACTGCCTTTGGATACAGCGAACTGTTCACCATAGCCTTGAAAGCGGGGTTTAAATCTGCGGCGGGAATAATGTTGCCCGCAAAGGCCGGCCTGGAAGTAGGGGGCAGGATGTTGCAGGGAACGGAGGAGGAGCCCCCAGTTCCGGCAGCGCAGGGGTTGTAGAGCTGCGTAGGAGTGCTGGTCGCAAGCAGACCGGAGAAGTCACCGGTAGTCTCGGCCGGCGTGAGCACGGTGATTTGGCTGGCGCTCGCTGGAAGATCGCGGCGGGTGCCCTCATAATCACCGAAGAAGAACAGCTTGTTCTTGATGATCGGGCCGCCAACAGTCCCGCCAAAGATATTCCAACGCAGCTTCGGGGTGGGTAGACCGCCTGGCGTGTTGGAGACGTATGGGCTGTTCTCCCACTTGTTGGCGTTGAAGAAGTCATTACGCAAAAACTCAAAAATGTCACCGTGAAATTTGTTAGTGCCCGACTTGATGGTTGCGTTGATGATGCCGCCGGCGTAATTACCGAACTCGGCGGATGCATTCTGGGTGATCAGATTGAATTCGCCAATTGCATCAGGCGATGGTGTGTAGCCCGTCAGATTATCGGATGCCTGATTATTGTCGACACCATCTAATAGGAAGTTGTTGTCCTCTTCGCGATTCCCGTTGATATAGGGGCGCCCGCCTCCGTTAATGGCTCCTTCGGCCGTCTGCGAACCAAAATTAAACGTCGAAGGATCGGTCGTGACTACTCCCGGCTGAAGCAGCGTCAACTGAATGTAGTTGCGGCTCGTGAGCGACAGGCTGGTGATGCTGTTGGAATCCATCACGTTCCCCACCTGAGCATCTTCCGTCTGCAGAATGGGGGCCGTGCCGCTCACTTCCACGGTCTCTGTGACCTTGCCGACCTTCATTTGAAAGCCCAGGCGCGCGGTCTGGTTCAACACCAGCGTGAACGGAGGATAAATGGTCTTCTCGAAACCCGGAGCTGTAGCCTCGGCCTTGTACGTTCCCACAGGAAGGCGCAGAAGGTTGAATGACCCAGTCTCATTCGTCTGTGCGGTCCACGAGACGCCACGCTCCGTGTCGGTCGCGACCACGGTTGCGCCTTTGATCGGCGCACCGCTGGGATCTATGACCGTCCCCACAATCGTCGCGGTAACTTCCTGGCCCCACGCTGTCTCGAGCGCCCCAAGAAGTCCGATCAATAGCAAGAGGGCAAGCCCAACTCTCATCGACTGACGCATCATCACACCTCCACAGAAGACATCTTGATTTGGAATACCCAGCCCTGCTAACGACACACCCGCGCCACAAATAGTTACTGGCAAATGCTATATAGTAGATGGTATGTCATCGTCAAGCGAAAAATGAAAGAAAATGTCAAATTGTTATTGCTGTCAATAGTGTTATTTATCTATAGCACACGTACAAAGAAAATCATAACCATTTGCTGAGAGTTGGTGATCGCGCAGTGGAAAACTAGAGGTCCCATGATACATAAAATGGAATATTACGCTTTAGAAATCAGTATCTGCGCTATGATGTCTCGCCCGACTCTTTACAAATTCCTCAGGGAAGACTAAGGTGGGAGTCTTTACGAAGTGTCCGTCCGCTCTATAGCATATGACGGGACGCTCTATAGCAAAGGAGAGTAAATAGGAGCAGTCGCGGGTCCGTCGTAAGACTGCTCTTGATTGCCCTAGCTCTATAGCAGACGGTACACGGAGAAAGACGAAGTTTTCGTTCGCTTGCAGCACAAGCGTGCTATAAATTCCATGATTTCTCAGCCGAATGACTCCGGAGAGCATTCATGCCAAACAACCACCAAAACGGGACGCCTGCTTACAAGAAAATTCAGGCGACCATAATGAAACGCATCGAAAGCGGGCACTTAAAGCCCGGCGATGCGGTAGAGTCCGAACGGGAACTCGCGAAGATCCACCATGTGAGCCTCATGACCGCGCGCCATGCCTTGACCGCGCTCGAACGCGAGGGTATGGTGCAACGGCGGCGCGGCTCCGGAACGTTCGTGGCGCCTCCCAAGATCCACTTCAACAAGCTAATGGGTTTCACTGAGTTGATGGCAGGGCGAAATCTGAGCGCTTGCTCAAGGGTTCTCTCGTTCAGCGTGGTGGATAACGAGCATGCAGTGGCAGCGCGCCTCGGCTTGGGCGATAATACGGCGCTGAGCAAGCTGTCCCGGCTGCGGCTGGGAGCGGATCAACCGTTTGCCCTGGAAACCTGTTACTGGCCCGCCCAGGAGTTCAGCCGTCTCACTCGCGTCTCATTTGCACGCGGATCTCTGTTTTCCATTCTGGAGCACGACTACGGTATTCAGCTGGCATACGCCGATGAGGAAGCCGACGCTGCGGCTGCCGAGTCCACCACAGCGAATCTTCTGCAGGTTCCACGCGGGCATCCGCTGCTTCGGATCCGCCAGGTTATTTACTCAACCCAAGGGAAGGCAACGCTGTACGTGATCGGTCTGTATCGCTCAGACCGCTACAACCTCTTAGTCCGAAGGTTTCGTTAGAGTCTATTGCTTGGAGTCGCCGCTGCTGAGTGCCTGGTAGGCAGCTCCCCAGACCGGAGCGTCCTCGTTTACAACGACCGAGATTGGAACCCGCGCCAGCACTTCTGCGAACTTGCTTCTTCCGCAGAATGCGCGCAAAAAGGTGCCGTCTCGAAGCTTCGGCAGGATTTTCGGAGCGATGCCCCCAGCCACATAGACTCCGCCGAGGGCAAGAGTTCGTAATGCCATATTTCCCGCCTCGGCACCATACGCTTCCGTCCACAACTGAAGCGTCTCAACGCATACGGAGCACGAATGCGCCAATCCTTGCTGTGTGATTTCGCGGGCCGCCTCTCCTTCGGCAGCATCGAAGGACGGATGGCGCAACGAAGCGTTTAGAAATTCATGAATCCTGCGAAAGCCCCGGCCGGAAATAATCTCCTCGCAGGACACGTGAGGAAACTGCTTGTTCAAATAGCTGAGTAACTGAATCTCCCACTCGGTTCGCGGCGCAAAATCTGCTTGTCCCCCTTCCGACGGTGCTACTCGATACTGCTTGCCATCCCAGAAGAGAATTGCCTCGCCTAAACCGGTTCCCGCAGCAATCACTGCTTTCGTCGCCTTGTGCTCAGCGGTTCCCTGATTCAAGTTCGCGAAGTCATTTGAACCGAGCCGATCCAAACTCAGAGCGGTAGCAGTGAGATCATTGAGCAACACTACCTTGTTCAAATGCAGCTTCTGCGCCAGCGCAGATCCGTCCAGCACCCACGGGAGATTCCCCGCATGCAGCGACCCATCCACCACCACTCCGGCTAAGCCGAATCCCGCGGCCTCGATCTCCTGCCCGCGCTCGCTTTTATCGGGGCCTGCCGCACGTTCGAGGAAGTCTCCGATCAGATCCTCGAATCCCGAGTAGTCGCGGGTCGCGAGGCGGCGCTGGAAGACGGAACGAAGTGTGGGTCCGTTCTTTGCGAACAGCCCAAGGCTGCATTTTGTCCCCCCGACATCGCCTGCCAGAATCATCGTCGTCTAATGCGTCTCTTCGCTCAGCAGGGTCTACTATACTGCATTGTATTCGCGGTGAACCGCGGACCAGTGCGCGAACACTCATTTGTGGAAGGGGTATTCGAATCGGTTTGAGCGTTGAAGGTATCCATAAAATACGACAGCCAACGGGGCTACTTTAATATAGATGCGAGATTTTCCGGACAGGGTCTGCTGTCCGATTGGAACCATAATGACTGGTAAGGGATGCCAGAGAATCAGGGTGATCGATTCCCACACCGGGGGCGAGCCGACGCGAGTAGTGGTGAGCGGTGGCCCTGACCTGGGGGTGGGTCCACTGTCGGAGAGGCTCGAACGCTTTCGCAGCCAACACGATTGTTTCCGATCCGCTGTCGTCAATGAGCCGAGAGGCTCAGATGTCATGGTGGGTGCGCTGTTGTGCGACCCCGCGGATCCAGTGTGCGCCGTGGGCGTCATCTTCTTTAACAATGTAGGTTACTTGGGAATGTGCGGCCACGGGACCATAGGCCTCGTGGCCACGCTGGCGCATTTGGGACGCATCGAGCCGGGGGAACACCGGATCGAGACGCCGGTGGGAACAGTGAGCGCAGTTCTGCACGAGAGCGGCGAGGTCACTGTAAATAACGTCGCCAGTTATCGCACTGCGGAAAACGTAGCCGTCGAAGTGCCGGGTTACGGTAGGGTTAGAGGTGACGTCGCTTGGGGCGGAAACTGGTTCTATCTTGTCCGCGATCAACATTTGGAATTGACCGTCAACAACATCGAGCCCCTGACTACGTTTGCCTGGGCGATCCGCCAGGCTCTCCGCGAGAAAGGCATCACCGGCGACGGGGGCGCGGAAATCGACCACGTGGAACTGTTTGGCCCGCCCCGAATTACAGGGGCCGACAGCAGGAATTTCGTACTCTGTCCGGGCAAAGCCTATGATCGTTCTCCGTGCGGTACGGGGACCAGCGCAAAATTAGCTTGTTTGTATGCCGACGGCAAAATTCGCGAAGGTCAAATCTGGAGACAGGAAAGTGTGATTGGAAGCCTTTTTGAAGGAACGGTTAAGGTGCGGGATGGCAAGGTGTATCCGAGCATCAAGGGATCTGCATTCGTGACTGCCGAGGCCGAACTGGTGCTTGATCCGCGCGATCCGCTGTTCATGGGCATTCGGGCATGAACCAGGACGCCTATGACGTGGTCGTCGTGGGTGCCGGTATTGTGGGCGCGGCTTGCGCGGACGAATTCGCGCGGCGGGGCATGCGCGTCGCAGTTATAGACCATGACATGATTGGCGGCGGAGCGACCGCAGCCGGCATGGGCCACGTTGTGACCATGGACGACTCCGAGGCGCAGTTTGCGCTAACGCGTTATTCGCAGCAACTCTGGCAAAAGTTGCGCCCTGAGTTGCCGGGGGATGTCGAGTACGAGCAGTGCGGCACGATTTGGGTTGCGGCCGATGAAGAAGAAATGACGGAAGTCCGGCGCAAGCACGATTATTACGGACAGCGGGACGTTCCGACGGAAGTACTGGACTCGCATGCTCTCCGCCGTCTCGAACCCAATCTGCGAACGGGATTGGTCGGAGGCCTGCTCGTGACCCAAGACCTCGTCATCTCTCCGCCGTGCGCTGCCCGCTTCCTGATGGAGCGCGCACAAAAACACGGGGCCAAGCTTCGTCTCGGTCACTCCGTCGCGCAAGCGGGGCAGAGAAGAGTGCGAATGACGGATGGCTTCGAGATCCGCGCAAGAATTGTCGTCAACGCAGCGGGAGCTTGCGCGGCCGAACTCACGCCGGGTCTTGAAATCAAGAAGAGAAAGGGTCATTTAGTCATTACTGATCGCTATCCGGGATTCCTGCGGCATCAGTTGGTGGAGCTCGGGTACTTGAAGAGTGCGCACTCGATTCGCAGTGACTCGGTTGCCTTCAACGTCCAACCCCGCCGCACCGGTCAAATTCTGATCGGATCGTCGCGGCAATACGGCGCGGATCACAGAGAAGTGGACAGCGCCATACTGGCGCGCATGCTGCAGCGCGCGCACGAATACATGCCGGATCTGGCGCACATGTCGACGGTACACGCCCGGACCGGTTTCCGCGCCGCCACCTCCGACAAGCTTCCTTTAATCGGGCCGTGGCCGGGCGATGAGTCCTTGTTTCTGGCGACCGGGCATGAGGGACTCGGTATCACAACGTCTCTCGCGACTGCCCGAATTCTTGTCGATCAAATCACGGGAACGAAACCGGAAATCCCCATAGAGCCGTATTTGCCATCGCGAGCGGCCAAGGAACCCGCGCATGCTGAGTGAGCTCATGTTGATAGTGAAGCGCGCGCCGATTATGGTGCTCGGGGGCACGAAAGTCATGGCCGCCATCGGATGCCATGCTGGTCGGGACCTCTGCGAAACAACTGGAGGGCAGTAATGAACTGGAAGGGCGTGATGCCCGCCATCACCACCAGTCTTACCGAGGATCTCCATATCGACCACAACTTCATGGCAGTACATTGCCGGTGGTTGCTGGAGAATGGCTGCGCAGGCATTGTCGCGCTGGGCTCATTAGGAGAGGGCGCAACGTTATCTCTAGAAGAAAAGTTGCAAGTGCTGCGCACCTGCGTTGCTGCTGTGGGCGACCGCAGTCCAGTAGTGGCTTCTGTTTCGGCGCTCACTACCTCCGAAGCTGTGACGGTCGCAAAGGCAGCAGAGGAATTGGGCTGCGATGGTCTCATGGTCTTGCCTCCCTACGTTTATCAGGGCAACTGGCGTGAAATGAAGACCCACGTTGCGGCTGTGTTCGAGGCCACGCCGCTTTCCTGCATGCTTTACAACAACCCGGTCGCTTACGGTACGGATTTTCTTCCCGAGCAGATTCGAGAGTTGGCTGCGGAACATGAAAACTTCGAGGCGGTAAAAGAATCGAGCGCGGACGTCAGGCGCGTGTCCGCGATCCGCGGTCTGCTCGACCGCCGTCTGGAAATACTCGTCGGAGTGGATGATGCGGTGCTCGAAGCTATTGGGGTGGGAGCGACCGGTTGGATTGCCGGCCTGGCGAATGCATTGCCGCGCGAGTCTGTCGACCTTTTCGCCTTTGGCATGAATGGCGAAAGTGACAAAGCGTTTGATCTATATCGCTGGTTCTTACCATTGCTTCGCATGGATACCGCGCCGAACTTCGTTCAACTCATCAAGCTGGTGCAGGCGGAAGTTGGGATGGGGAACGCGCGCGTACGTCCGCCGCGCCTGGAATTGGTGGCCGATGAGCTGGAGCAAATCAGGAAAGTGATCCGCGATGCTTTACAGTCTCGGCCCCAACCTGCCGTCAACTGCGTCCCACCGAATGGAAGATAACGTAGGTTACCTGACGTGGAAGCAGCGTTCACACATCACACCTGTTGGTTTTCGCTCGACGCAATTTCCCTTGGGATAGTGATCTGACTCACGTCGAGACCCGCGGCCAGTTCTCCGTATTTGCCGGCACGCTTTACCTAAGGTCGGCGTTTAAGACTATTGCCGAGGGCTACCAGGAAAATAGCGCTCTTGCCTTCGGCATGCGGGGAGAAGAACTGGGTTACGTCATCGTCGTAGAAAGTGAGGCCGGTAGCGCCGAGGCCTTGAGCGTAGGCCGCGAGATAGAGCTTGCCGCCGAGGATCCCGGCCTCAAGCTGCACGGCACGATACGCGCGGTTGCCAAAGCGCTGCAGTATCGGCTGCAGGTCCGCCAGGAAAAAGATGTCCACGGCAGCGTCCGCAGGCAACTGCTGCTCCAATCCCAGATACCCTGCCTGGTCGCGGAAATCCCCTGGTTTCAGGTACTCAAGTAGTCCGCGCTCGCGGTGGAAGACATAGGCTCCAGGTTCGAGGCCTGCCACAGCGTGGACAATCAGATAGAGATGGTTGAGTTGAGTTCCCATTGGATCGAGGAAATCAGCGGGGACGCCGCGCGTAGCTCGGTCCAGTATTGTGGAGAGCTGCTGCAGGCTCATTGGCGTGCGGGCAAACTTGCGCGCGGAACCACGCCGCAGAATGACCTGCTCAATGGGATCGCGAGGCATTTCATCGTCAGACAAGGGCTGGAGCTGCACGACTTGTCGGGCCGGCTGAGGAAAATCAGGCAATACAATGCGACCGCGCCATTCTGTGACTTCCTTACTCGAGTGAAGCGAAGAGGCAGCATGCATTTCGCGCATGAGCGGATAATCCACTTCGCTTCGGGAGAGCGGAACAGTTTCAAGGCCGAGAGGAGACATTTCCGGTGAGACTTGCGGAGCAGTTTGCGAAGAAGGCTCGGAGCCGTGACCGAGGGCGACCAGCGAGAATGCCACCTCGCGTCGGGAATCGACATCGAGCAATCCGTTCACCGTTGCGTCCACAAAGCCACACACTACTTTGGCGGGGAGGCCCACGGCGGTAGCGGCGGCTAGCAGGTTCGCGAGCAGCGTGCCGTTGTCCCAGCCAAAATGGCGATACGTACGGGCCTGATATTTCCAAGCATTGCGCCAATAGGTGCAAGTGCAGACGATGGTCAGCGGCGCGTGAGCGATGGCAGACTCATCGCCCGTGGCTTCGAGCAGTATGCTGCGATGATCTCCCGCGCGTAGCTTGCGTAGTCCAAACTCAGCCGGGGCGAAGTGGTAGACGCCGGCCTGAAGGCCGGCGAGGTCAGCGCAAACCAGATAAAGCTCGACCTCGTAGAGCGCTCCGGTGCAGGCGGCCGCGCGAAAATATATTTCGCCGCCCGAATACTTTCTCTGCCGGGTAATGCCGGCAGAAAGGTAGAGGAGTTGGGCCAACGCGTTTAGATCCGGCGCTGCGTTGGTCTCGAGAGGGACGATCCCGGCAATCGCAGAAAGGGCAGCTACTCCAGTTTGGCGCACCTCACCCGGCAAACGCATCGCCTCCAGAGTGGGGTAGATCTTGAAGGGCAACGGTTGGTTGGCAAAATCCAAGAAGTGCGGATTGGCGCGGACGCTGGCATAGGAGTGCTTGGTGGCGTTGTGATATGTCAGAGCGGCTTCGGTGTTGTCGTTTTCCGGCATGGCGATGACCTACTGACTAGGGTTGGGTTGCTGGTGAGTTGTCTTGTAGGGGTCGCTAGCCGAGATGTTTAGAAGACTACGGAGCACGACTACTTCCGCCGCCACCGCTGCGAGCAGGAGAACCTTTGCCAATGGCATGGTGGAGGGATGATATCTGCAAATCTCAAGTGGCGGCAAATCAATGGTGACGGAGGACAGCAGCTACCGTCCGCCGAAGCTGTAGCCAAGCGAGATGCTATACCGGGTCGCATAGCTGGAACTGAATTCGACGTTGTTATTGATCAGGTAGAGGCGCACTTCCGGACGAATGAAGGCGTCCCGCCAAAAGTAGGCGCGAATGCCACCACCAAAGTCTCCCATGAAGTGGTTGCTGCTAAGGTAGTTGGTACACCCGCTGACATAACCACAAGTCACGTACGGGGTATAGAACCGAAGATTCTCGCCGCCGATACCAGCCAGCAACTCAGCGGTGATGGGTTTGGCAAGCTTCGGAGCCCAGATTGCATTAAAGGCGTAGAAAATTGGACGATAGGGCTGGTAGGCTCCGTACAAGTTTTGACTCGCCCTCCAGGAAATATCCCCTTCAATTCCCACGCGGTGCGTGAGCAGGAAATCCGCACTGAAGCTGGGGTACAGTCCACCTCCCATGGAGGGGTAGAACAGTCCATTGGAAGTCTTGCCAGAGCCCGACGTGAGCGTGCCAAAGCCAAAAGCTGCATCGATCTGTTGTGCTTGAGCGGCCCTTTCAGAGAGGCAGAATACAAAGAGGATGGCAATTAAAATTAGTTTCTTCAAGTTTTTCTCCGAACACTTCCTAGGAGACTTGGATGTTGTCTCGACCGGCTGAGTTGGATTTGGGCAGCGTCCCCTCGGTTCCGAAGTTTTTCTGCCGCGATCACTGCAGATTCCCAGTCCAGCGCTTATTCAATGATGAGTTACCGTGGCCCACCTCGTAAAGAAAAGTCAAGAGTCGTAACGAACAATAACCGTCACCCATCTATGTAAACCCCGAGACGATTGTGAAAGTTGCGCAGGGCATCGGTGATACGCTTGTTACGATCCTGGTTACTTTGGTAATCGCGAATTACTTGGTTCTTTCGCCAAATTGAAATACTGTGGGTCCGAGTCTCCTTATTACTTTATGACGCTCCTTGAGAAGATACCTACCGTAGTAACGGTGGCCGTGCTGGTCGGAATTTTCCTGGCGCTGAAGCGGCATAGTCATTCGGCTCGTTTGCAACTCTGGATGGTGGCTTGGTTCCTCATCTTTACACACTTCGTGGCGCAGATGCTGGAGCCAGCGACGGGAGACGTTACTCCTTATCTTCTCGCGATCGACTTGGGTTCGCTGCAAGCCGCTGCCGTGGCGTTTGTGGTCTCTGTCTCGGCGGTCGCCGAAGATAAAGGCAAGCGAACGTTGATGCTTCTAATAACTGGTATACCTTCCGTGACCTACGCCATTCTGGCGAGTTACGATCTGCATGCGCGATGGCCCTACGTTTTCTGCCTGGTGACGTGTTTCGTAGGGGGGCATTCTCCTTCTTTTCTGGGTGCGGAGGTTCTCCGGATACGCCGTTTCGCTGGCGCTGGTGGGGTCGGCAATCGCCCTTTGGGCCATCCGGGCGGCATTGCACGGCTCCTTTGACGAGGGTTTGACCGCTCTGCTGGGGCTTGGCTTTGCGCTACCCGGAGTTTTCCTCTGCCGGAACTACTGGCGCCCTTCCCCCGGTATTCTGACTGCCGCCGGAGGATTTTTCTGCTGGGGTGCGGTCTTTCCAGTAGGGATGCTCTTTGATCGCCTCGCGCCCCACGTAAACATCCCGGCGGAACTTTGGAATACTCCCAAGCTGTTTGTTGCATTCGGCATGATTCTGGCAATCGTCGAAGACAAGTCCGAGTCCATCGAGAGTATGCAGCGCAAGGAACGAGCGCTGAATCATCAACTGGAACGCTTCTCGACGATCACTTCGCAATTGCTCAGCGGCGCGACTGTGGACCTGCTGTGCAATGAAATAGCTTCAGCCATCACGGAGGTGAGCAATTTTCGTGTCGCCGTTATCCACCTCGATAGTGGAGGCCATGGTTTGCGGGTGTCCGGAGCCAGCGGACTGTCGCCCGCTGGGTTGGCCCAGATGGAAATGAAGGCTCGGCGATGGACCGCTGACGACATCAAGGATTTTTGCGGCCGCGGCCGCCTGCTCGGTCAGAATTCGTTTGTGCTCTCCGCGGCAGAAGCAGCGAAATACGATCCCCTGAAGAGTTCGCTCCTCTACGATCCAAATCCCCACTGGAACACGGGAGATGAACTTTTGATTCCCTTGTGTTCTGCGCGCGGTGGTTACCTGGGTTGCATCGCTCTGGACGATCCGCGGGATGTGGCAGCCGTCAATGCCACGGAGTTAGCGCGAATCGAGCTTCTGGCAGCTGATCTCGCAGTGGCTCTCGAGCTGAAGTCATTGCAGAGCCAGTTGATCCGCTCGGAAAAGCTTGCGGCGCTGGGGCAGTTAGTGGCCGGTGTTGCTCACGAACTGAATAACCCGCTGACCGCGGTGATGGGCTACGGCGATCTGCTCAGCGATGATGTTCCCTCCGGCGCCGCCACGCGAGAGGCTGGACAAGCTGATTAACGAGAGCCGCCGGATGAAGAAGATTGTAGAAAATCTGCTGCGGTTCTCGCGGCAAAGCACCATGGATCGTCAATCGGTTGACCTGGCTCCGGTTGTCAAAGACGTGCTGACGTTGCGCGAATACTACGCGCATACCCGGGGATCTGGAAATTGTCTCAGACATTCGGTCTAACCTTCCGCGTGTGGCGGTGGATGAAGACCAGTTCAAACAGATTCTGCTGAACCTGGTAAACAACTCGATCGACGCGGTCGAAAATACGGCCGGGCTGAAACGGATCATCGTGCGCGCCTTTACTCGTGGGAATCGGGCGATCGTCGAAGTCGAAGATACTGGACCCGGATTCAACGATCTTGAACCGTGCACTCGATCCGTTCTACACCACCAAACCTGTGGGCAAGGGCACTGGTCTGGGACTGAGCATTTGCTACGGAATCATCAAAGAGCACGACGGCGAGATCAGGCTCGCCAATCTGCAACCTCATGGCGCGCGGGTGACGGTTGAATTACCGCTGGACGAAGCCAAAGAACTAATACCGCAGCCAAGAGCGGCGGAAATGAGCTGACTGGCATTTGATTCCGAAGTGGTTGAAGCCCGCCGAGGCGGGCTTCGCTTTTTCGGAGTCTTCCTTTTGCAAATCCTCGCCTGCGATCACCAGACGCGGCAAGCGTTGGCACGTGAACCATCGGCTGGCCGGCGTGGCAGCCAAATGCGTGGGCAAATTCGGACATGTTCGCCAGAACATTGTTCACGCGATAGCGATTCAGTGAGTGCCCTTGCGTCATCACCGCGGTGCGTGCAGCTTCGGGACGGTTCTCTCCGCACCAGACATTGGCGTAGGCGAGGAAGAAATTCTGCAGCTCGGTAAGGCCGTCCGGGGCTGGGCTTTCGAGATCCTTACCTTGTGACTTGAGTGTGTTTTCGCAGGCCTGCAAGCGCAATGTGAACGCCGCCATTGTCGGCGGTGTCTTCACCGGCCGAAAGTTTGCCGTTCTGCTTTACACCCGCCTCGGGGACCTCCTGTGTGTATTCGTCGGTAATGCATTTGTCGCGCTCATCGTAGTTTGCGGCATCTTCGCGGCGGTCCACCAATCGCGCAAGTTGCCGTCGGCATCGAACTTGCGACCCTGATCGTCGTAGCCGTGGATGATCTCGTGTCCGATGACGGCTCCGATGGCGCCATAGTTCACGGCATCAATCTGCGCCGCCTCGAAGACCGGTGGCTGCAGGATACCGGCAGGAAAGTTGATCGTATTGGTCTGCGCATCTTCGTATGCGTTGACGGTGGGCGGAGTCATGTTCCAGTCGTGGCGGTCAGCAGGTTTTCCGAACTTCGCAATACGGCGGTTGATTTCGAAGTTCGCGGACCGCTGCGACGTTGCCGCGAGATCGTCGCGCTTGATTTCAACTGAAGAGTAATCGCGCCAGTGGTCGGGATACGCAATCTTGTCCACCTGCGCGGCCAGTTTCACGTGCGCCAATTGCTTGGTTTGGGGCGACATCCAGGAGGCGGCGTCGATTTCTTCACCGAGCGCGTTTTTATGGCTTTGACCATTTGCAGCATGCTTTGCTTTGTTCTCTGCCGGGAAGTACTTGGCCACGTAAGCTTGTCCGACCGCCTCTCCGAGGTCTGCATCGGCATTGAAGGAGCAGCGGCGCCAGCGCGGTTGAATCTGCTGCGCGCCGGAGAGGGTGCGTCCAACAAAGTCGAAACGTTCTTCGACAAACGGCTGGCTGAGGAAGGGAGCCATGAAGCTCACCATCGAGAAGCGAAGATAGGCACGCCATTGATCAATTGGGTGGGAAGCAATCAGCTTGTCCATGCCGCGAAAGAAGTCGGGTGCAAGCACCAGGTACTGCGGCGAAGAGGGTGCATGCATCGCGGCGAAGTAGCGGTTCCAATTGAAAGACGGTGTGAGAGCCTGCACCTGCTGCAGCGACATTTTGTTGTTCTGGTTCTTGGGATCGCGGCGGGCGACGATATCCATGGCGGCGTTGGCAAGTCCGGTTTCGATGGCGAGCACCGCTTGTGCGTCGGTGGCCGCTTGCGCTGGCGGTTCTCCACTCAGTTCGAGAAAGCGGGCAATGTGTTTCAGATACTTGTCGCGAATCTGCTTCGACTTTTCGTCATCCTTGAGATAGAACTCGCGCCCCGGCATGCCCATCCCCGACTGGTCCAGTGCGGGCAACATCATATTGGCGTTATCGAAATCGGCTGCCGCGTACAGTCCAAACATTACTCCCTGATATTGCGCTTCGATAAAGTTGAGGTCCGCAGGGCGAATCATCTGGTGGATGGAGGCCACCAGATCCGGCAGTTGGGATTTGTCTGAAAGCTTGGCGATGCGGTCGAGCATGGGCTGCAACGGCGCGATCCCGGCTTTATTGACTGTGGCTTCATCCATGCAGGACGCGTAATAGTCGCCAACTTTTTGCTCCATCGGTGTTCGATCGGAGGACTTGTTGGCTGCGTCCTCAAGGGTGTCGTGGATGGCGGCCACGTTCCAGATGCCGAGTGAACCAAGCGTGCCCCATCCCGCTTGATCGGAAGGAATAGGGTTGGCTTTAATCCATTTGCCGCAGGCATATTGGAAGAAGTCAGAGCAGGGGTCGAGCGCTTTGTCGGCTTGATCAGGGCTGAAGGACTCAAGTGCAGGCATCGAGGGTTGCGGCGCCGGTGCAGCACTTTGAGCGGAAGACGCCACGACCAGCGCGAGGAACACAGCCGGAACGGTTAGAAAACGCATTGAGGGAACCTTTCCCGAGCAAACAAATCGATTAGACGTAAAGAACGTCGAAGTAGTAACCACTCCAGAAAGGTTAATTCTTCGGGGGACAACACCCGGCAGGCTACAGTATTCCGACTAATCCATCTCGCGAACCCCGACTCCAGCCGGTTTCGCCGAGGATTCCTCGTGCTGCTTTTCCCAGTCCGCCTCGCTGAGTACCGAGATCGCCTCAAGTTTTTTCTTCTGTAGGCCGGCTTTGATCGCAGGTAGTTCCTTTTCCATTAACTTGCGAAAGTCCGCGATAACATCCTCCAGTTCATGCCCGAGGGACTCGGCACGGGCCACCTGGTAATCAGTTGGTCGACCCTCATACCCGTTCACGTCGCCATACAGACCCCCGAGATGCTCGCGAATGCGTTCTTCGCCGGTAATCGCTCCGCCTTCTTTGGTCGCTACGATCCTGGAACGTAGTTGATCCAACTCGATAGAGAGTTGCTGCAGTTGGCCGCGAAGAGGATCCTTCTCAGCGAGTTTGGCAGAGCGAGCCACAGCCGCGTTGCGCACTCCTTCGATGGCGCTCACGGCATAGCTCATGTGCCCGAGCATCCTGTCCAGCTTCATGGCAAGGTCGAACTGCAGCCTTTCGATCCTCGACGGTGTACTTGGCGCGGGGATCGAGAACTACTTTCAATGTCTCCGTGTAGACCTGGTCGCCCTTGGTCAGTTTGACGGTGTAGGTGCCGGGCAGAACCCGCGGTCCCTGGGCTGCGGCGAACAATGCGCTAGCCGCTGCGGGGAACGATCGGAGGCCTTCAGCCGCATCGACCAGGTTGCCCGGTTTAGACCCCGATGTTTGCTGCCTGGGATCGTATCCACCAACTTGCCGTCCTGGTCAAGGATTTCGATCTTCAGGTCACCGAAGATGTGACGACTCTTCTGGTAATAGTCGATGAAGGCGTCGGTTGGCCGGCTGGGGCCGATGAAACTCGCATCACCCTCCGCCCATCCTCCGTTGGCGTTGAAGTACTGAACGGCGGGCGGCCCCTCGATCAGGGTAGCGTTCTTGGCCATCAGATCAGGAGTCAGGGCGCGCAGCGGAGAGATGTCATCGATGATCCAGATACCCCGTCCGTGGGTGGCGAGCACCAGATCGGATTCACGCGGATGCACTACCAGGTCGCGCACCGCCACCGAGGGGAAGTTGCTTCCCTTGTACGATGCCCAATGCTGGCCAGAATCCACCGAGATCCAAAGGCCGAATTCTGTTCCCAGAAACAGCAAATTCGGATCGACGGTGTCTTCCTTGATTACATGCGCATAGCCTACGACTCCATTTTCCTGCACGTTCAACGAAGTCCAGGTTTTTCCGTAGTCGGTGGTCTTGTAGGCATAGGGCTTCATGTCGCCGAGGGTATGGCGATCGAAAGTGGCGTAAGCGGTGCCTTCGTCGAAGCGGCTGGCCTCGATGGTGGAAACCCAGGAGTTCTTGGCGAGTCCGGGGACATTCGCCACGACATTTGTCCAGGTCTTGGCGCCATCGCGCGTGATCTGCAGGTTGCCGTCGTCGGTTCCAACCCAGATGATCTGACCGTTCTTGGGTGACTCCGAAATGGAGTAGATCGAGGTGTGCATTTCGGCCGACGAGTTGTCGACGGTGACTCCACCGGATTCCTCCTGCTTCTGCTTCTCGGGATCGTTGGTGGTGAGGTCGGGCGAAATGCGTTCCCAGGACTGTCCGTGGTCGCGCGAGCGGAACAGAAACTGTGCGCCAATGTAGATCGTCCCCTTCTCGTTGGGACTCATGTGAATCGGCGTGTTCCAGTTGAAACGTAACTTCTTTTCGTTGTAGTTGGGAAGCGGTTGGATGGGCCGGACTTCCAGCGTGTGTCGATTGACGCGGCCGATAGTGCCGCCCTGGGATTCGGCATAGATGTAGTCGGGGTCGGAAGTGTCCTCAAAGACCCAGAAGCCGTCCCCATTGTACATATTTTCCCAACGCGAATTGGTAACGCCGCCGGGATAAGACGAGTCGCCGATCCAACTGCTGTTATCCTGCAAGCCGCCGTAAACGTGATAGGGATTCGCATTGTCGACGCTCACGTGGTAGAACTGCGAAACCGGCAGGTTAACCTGGTGCTTCCAGCGAGTGCCCCCATCCTCACTGCGCCACAGGCCGCCATCATCGCCCGTGTACACCACGTTCGGATTGTTGGGATCGATCCAGACGTCATGGAAATCGCCGTGAGCCCCGCCGCCCAACGGAACTGAAACTTTGTCCGCCGTTCACGCTGAGCATCAGCGGTCCATCCGGTTTGAAGATCTTGTTCTCATCCTTGGGATCTACGATCAGATTGGCGAAATAAAACGGACGCCAAACCATGAATCGCCCGGCATCGAGGCGATTCCAAGTCTTGCCGCCGTCATCGGAACGGAACAGTGCGCTCTTCTTCGACTCGATCATCGCGTAGACCACCTGCGGCTTGGAGGGCGCCACCGCCAGCGCAATTCGTCCCCAGGGTTTCTCGGGCAAGCCCTTGCTGTTTCCGTCGTTCAGTTCGGTCCAGTGCTCACCGCCGTCGGTCGACTCGTAGAGTCCGCTGCCCGGGCCGCCGGAACGGAATGTCCAACCTTGGCGGCGGAAGTCCCACATCGACGCGAAAATAGTTTTCGGTTCGCGGGGACTCATTGCGAGCATGCCGCAGCCAGTGGAACCATTAGCCCCGGCCAGGACCTTCTTCCAGGTCGTGCCGCCGTCCGATGTCTTGAAAACTCCGCGCTCGTCGTTGTCATTCCAGAGGTGCCCGTAGGCGCAGGCCAGAACGCTGTTGCTGTCCTTGGGATCGACCAGAATCTTCGCGATGTGCTCAGAATCCTTCAACCCCATGTTGGTCCAGTTCTCGCCGCCATCGGTGGACTTGTAAATGCCATCGCCAATGGAGACGCTGTTTCTGGTCCACGCCTCTCCCGTGCCCACCCAAACCACCTTGGAATTTGAAGGATCAATCGCGACCGCTCCGATCGACTGCACGGATTGACGGTCGAATACCGGCTTGAAAGTAGTTCCGCCATTCACCGACTTCCAAACTCCTCCGCTGGCTGCGCCAACAAACAGATTGAGCCGTCCGTTCTCGTTCACCGCAGCCACCGCGGCAATGCGTCCGCTCATAGTGGCAGAACCGATGTTGCGAGCTGGCAATCCAGAAATCGTGGCGGCGTCGAACTTGGTGACTTGCTGCGCGGAGAGCGCCACGGATAGGAAAAGCAATCCAAGACCGAGTAACCGCAAGAACGTTCGGAGCAGGCCATGGGTGCTGGCGTAAGCTGTCATCTGTAAGAGTCCTCTTCGGAGTACGAATGTCATTTCTGGCAGATTAAGCGCGAATATGGCGCCAACAAAAGTAGTCGGCGCGATTCTTCCCGTTCACTGCTTTTTCGGTGCTTCTTTCTTAAGGGATGCTGGTACCGCGAACTCGGAAGGATCCAACGGCACGTTGACCTCGATCTTCTCGACAGTCACCGTCTGCCATGAAGTGGGATCGTTCTTGGGACCAGATGCAATAGAAAATGGATACATCACACCACCGATGGGCTTATAAGAGCCGAGATCATAAGCGTTCTCCCGCACTGAACCGCGAATAAATTCCTGGGTTTCCTTGCGAATCTCCAGGTAGGTGTCGGGGTCGAGGTAGTAGTAAACGATGTCGCCATTCTTCAGCGTGACCTTGAGCCGAAGGGCATCGTCACCGTCAACGATGTCATGGCCGAGATATTCGACCATGTTGCCCTTGGCCTTGTAATCCACCAGCGGCCCATCGAAGTCGGAGTCGATCAAAAGATCCCGCATATCGTCTTCCCCCATCAGTTCGGGATCCTTGCGACCGCCGAAAGGCTGAATCTGCCAGCCCGTGGAACCGTCGTAGGCTTGCACCGCAGTCATGCCCTGGAGCGAAAAAGTCTCGCGCACCAGGTTTGGCCGCTTGTTTTCTTGACCAGTCGTGGCCGTGATCCCGCCACCGATAAGCTTGCCGGTCATGCGCCAGGTGTCAATGGCCTTGATCTTATCCATTCCTCCCTTGGCTTCGATATTTTTGTTGACCAACTCTTCCGCGGTTTGGGAAGCAGCACAAAGGTTGAAGCAGAAAACTGCGAACAAAAGAACCAGCCGGTAACGCATTCAACGTGCTCCTGTGGTAGAAACAGAAAGATTCAGAAGGAAACGATACTCTACGCTGCTTTAGACGTACTTGCCAAGCGTTTGGCAGCAAATTTCTGGACAGGAAATCCCCGTCGAAGGTCCCGTGAATCGCTAAACCGGGCAGGTTAAGCGAACAGTCAAAGGCGGGCGGATGGAAACACGAAGGGCACTGCTGAAAGTTGCTGAGGGTAGGTAGGAAACACCTGGGCTAAAAGCCCTACGGTGTGCAAGACGGGATGGTTCACGAAGGAGGATCGAATGATGCGGGGCGAGAATTGCTGTTAGTCGTACGCGCTGGCGGGGGCTTGGGTTGGTAACTCCATGAGCTTCGGGACCCAATCTTCCATTACCGATAAATGCTCGCGAGCGTCGGGCGCACTCAAGAATTTGACATTGCTGTACTTGGGATCCTGATAGTTCGTCACTTTGCCGCTCGCAATAGCGTCCAAAACTTGTTGAACGCCTGCTTCGATCTTCCAGACGGGCTCGAATCCAAGGGCTTCCCTGATTCGGCGGAACTCAACCCTGTAATTTCGGCGATCGACGTTGTCGTCCGTGCAGCGCAGTTCCGATCCCGGCACCATGGTTCGAATGAGTTCGCCGACTTGACCTAGAGTCCGGTTCTGCTCATCACATCCAACATTGAAAATGAGCGGTGAAACCGATTCTGATCTGGCGTCCAGTGCTGACATGAGGGCGCGCCCGGCATCATGCACATGCAGGAATGGCCGCCACTGGTCCTTGCCGTAAACCGTAATTACTTTCTCAACGAGCGCCTTGGCGGCGAGAAGATTCACCACAAGATCGAAGCGTGTCCGACCGGACAATCCGTAGATCGTGCCGAACCGCAGAATGACCGGCTCAAAACCATCGCCGCGATAGACCCAACAGCACATTCTCGGATGCAATTTTGCTGCGCGCATAGAGTGAAACCGGATTCAACGCCGATCTCTCATTCAGGATCTGGTCGCTGGCTCCGTAGACCGAACAGCTGCTGGCAAAAACGAACCGCGAAATGCGGTTTCCCTTGGCGACTTGGGCAATCATGCGAGTCGCGATCAGGTTGATCTGGATGGTTAGTTCCTCATCCAGCGCACATGCCGGGTCGCCGACGAGTCCGCCCAGGTGAATCACCGACTTCATGTCTCGCATGGCCGCGACCACCGTATCGACATTGCGAAAGTCTCCCCGATGAACCTCCAGATTGGGATGTTGCATTACCGGTTGGATGGGTTCCTCCCCGTAGAGGAAGCAATCCAAAAGGCGAACGTGGTATCCCCGGTCCAACAATTTTGGAAGCAGAGCAGATCCGATGTAACCTGCACCCCCGATGACCAACACGCTCTGCCGGCCTTGTTCCACGGAGGCTCGCTGCAATTGATTTTCTTGAATTACGAGATGCTTCCACAGTTTCGCCCAGAGTCTGGCTACAAGCAGAAGAATAGAGCCGTTCGTGAAAGCCAATAGTAGAGACGAACGTGGAAATGCGGGTTGCAGTCTTACGAAGTAGAGACAGAGTGCGACAGTCGAGAAGAGCAGAGCAGATGATTGCAGAATGACGAGGGCCTTGTATCTCCCGCTGTAGGAGCGCCCCTTGGTATAGAACCCCATCGCGTAAAACAGCAACGGACCAAGCCCGCTGATCAGCAAAGCCGCAGGCATCCACACGTGGACCAAATTAAGCAGACGCAAGTGACGAAACACTATTTGCGGCAGCAGCGCGAACAACAAGGATGCGTTCAACAGTGCGAGGTCAGCCAGAACTCGCACAAGAATCTCAAGGCGGACATTGGACTTGCGCATTGGGTTTGTCCTTCCCCCTGGGGGCGGGAATATGAAGGCTTGACTGCTTCGCGCGCCTACGCCGTGGCGAATTCCATTACGCGCTGCACCGCGTCACAGGTCATCTCGATGTGGACGTCGAGAAGAGTCGGGTGAACCAGGAACATGAGACTGGTTTCGCCCAATTCGCGTGCCACCGGCAAGCATTGTGAAGGCCGCATTTCTTCCGCAAAGGCCTGTTCCAGATAGATTTCGCTGCAGCTGCCCGAAAAACAGGGCACGCCGGCAGCCGTGATCTCCGACATGATCCGGTCCCGGTTCCATCCCCGGCGAAGGCGTTCGGGTCGAACAAAAACGTAATACTTGTAATAAGAATGTCCGACTTCGGAGGGAGGTTCTGTAACCCGTAGCGCCGGCATCGAGCGGAAGCACTCAGTCAACTGCGCCGCATGTTTGCGCCTGATCTCGACCCACTCCGGCAGTTTTCGCAGTAGCACCCGCCCGAGAGCCGATTGCATCTCCGTCAATCGCCAGTTGGTGCCGAACGATTCATGGAGCCAACGAAACCCCGCAGGATGCTCGCGGCGATATACCGCATCGTAGCTCTTGCCATGATCTTTGTAGCTCCATGCACAATTCCACAGTTGCTCATCATTCGTGGTGACCATCCCGCCTTCACCACCCGTCGTCAGAATTTTGTCCTGACAAAAAGAGAATGCCGCCATGTGCCCCAGTGAACCAACCTGCTTTCCTTTGTAAGTGGCGCCATGGGCTTGCGCACAGTCCTCGATAACCTTCAAGCCATACTCGTCAGCCAATTCAAGAATCGGCTCCATGTCACACGGCCACCCCGCCAAATGAACCGCAACGATTGCTTTGGTTCTGGGAGTGATCGCCGGCCGAATCGTTTCCGCCGTGATGTTCTGGCTATCGCGGTCGACATCGACGCAAACCGGACGCGCGCCGCGCATCACTACACAACTCGCGGACGCAATAAATGTCCGGGATGCAGTAATCACTTCATCGCCCACGCCAATCCCCAGAGCGTGGAGAGCCAATTCCAGCGCCAGAGTTCCGTTGGCAACGCATATCCCGTACTTGGCCCCGACGTGATCGGCGAACTCAGACTCGAACTGACGACCTTCCTGTCCAGTCCAGTAGTTCACCTTGCCCGAACGAAGGACCGAAGTCACAGCCTCTATCTCATCGCTTGCGAAATAAGGCCAAGGCGAAAATGGCAAAGATTCGCGCGCAGGTGAGGCCGCAATCTTTTGTTGAACTGCTGCAGTCGTCATGTTGATTTGGCAGCGAAAGAGTTGGATTTGATTTGGGAATAAGACTATTTGCCGGCTGCGTTGGACAACGCTGCATTCCGTGCCCGGGCAGGGACGCCCAGAACCACGGTTCGCTCCGGAACATTGCGCGTAACTACCGCTCCCGCGCCCACAACGGCGCCGGAACCGATGTGAAGATATTGCAAGACCTGTGCTCCAGTTCCGACCAGCACACTTTCGCCGATGACCACGCCTCCCGAAATGTTCGCCCCCGGATTGATCACCGAACCACGGCCGATGCGGGCTTCGTGTCCCAGCGTACAGCCGAAGTTGCAAAGGGCGAACGGTTCCAGGACGACGTTCACCGTCGCAACCACGCCTGCTCCGATGAAGCACCCCTCACCAAGGCTGGCTGATTCGAGATCGATGATGGCCGTTGGATGTACAAGTACAGGCCATGAGATTCCGTCCAGTAGGGAACTGAGTTCCCGGACCAGACCCAATCGAACCGAGGGCCTGCCGATGCCCATCGCAAGCGCGTCGACTGAACTACGATGCCGATCGAGCCAGTTGAAGTCCCCGACCACTTGATCCCGACTGTCCCGATCTCCCAAGCGGGAGAGGTCACTGACGACGTAGCCAACGAACTCGAATCGGTGCTCAACCCGATTCATCCACTTCAGCGCCGACGCCACCTCGCGGGCCATCCCCCCGGCGCCAATCACAGCAATTCGCTGCGGTTTCATACAACGTTGCCTCGGTCGGTTTTCGCCGCCAGGCCTCGGAACTCAGGCATGGTGGCGTGACCCGGTTTCGCGACTCCCTCACGCTGCGCGACTTGCCATACCGTCTTCGCCAGAATGGAAAGGTCGAGCCAGAAATTCCAGTGGTCGACGTACCAGAGGTCAAGTTCAAATCTCTGATCCCAGTTCAGTGCATTTCTGCCATTGATCTGTGCCCATCCCGTGATTCCGGGCCTAACCTCATGCCGCCGCATCTGCTCGGCAGAGTAGCGTTCAAGATATTTCGCCAACAGCGGACGCGGTCCAACCAAACTCATTTCTCCGCGAATCACATTGATGAGTTCAGGCAACTCGTCGAGACTTGTGCTACGAAGATACCGCCCAAACCGGGTTAGCCGATCGGCATCGGGAAGCAGTTGACCGTCCGCATCACGCGCATCAGTCATAGTCCGAAACTTCAGACACTCGAACCGAGCTCCAAACCAGCCGGCCCTCTCCTGCCGGAACAGCACCGGAGAGCCAAGGCGAAGCCTGACGAGTATCGCAATTGCCGCCAGCAGTGGTGATAGCAACAAGAGAGCACCGGTGGCCAGAGCCAAATCGAAAAGGCGCTTTGCTGAGGGGATCGTGTTCTCGAGCGTCATCTGCGGAAGTTTTTCTTCGATCAGGTCGCGATACAAATGGACGAGCGCATCCCAAATAACGTCAGGACGGAAATCTCGCTCCATCCGATCGCGGCCAGCTTTTCCCATACGCACTCGCAACTCCGGATCACCTAAGAGTTTGCTAACCGCGTTCGTCAGAGCGTCTGTGTCTCCAACCGGCACCAAGAATCCAGTCACTCCGTCAATAGTCGAATCCGTCGCCCCGGTTGCAGTAGTAGTGACCACCGGCACACCGCTAGCCTGCGCTTCAAGAGGAACGCCGGGGAAGCCTTCCCGATACGTCGGCAGCGCCAGCACATCCATCAATGAGTAATAGGGAGCGGTATCGCTCACAAAGCCCGGACGAATAATCGCCGCCTCTGACTCAATGTAGCGGCGCACTTCCGGTTCAACCGGGTCGCCGGGTTCAAAGTCCCCCACCAGCAGTAGCCGGAGGTCCGGGTAGGCCCCACGCAGTCGCTGAAACGACTCGACAAGGTGTCGAATCCCCTTGTCCTTCACGAATCGGCCCACATAACCGAGGACGGGCACGCCAGACGGAATTCCAAGCCTGTCGCGCAGGCTTTCTGTTGCAGGCGATTTCCGGTTCGTCGGGGAGAATCGAGTGAGATCGACTCCTCCACTCCCTTTTCCCAACACGATAGCTTTTTCCGCCGACACCAGACGTAACCCAATCGCACGCGCCCGCAAGCTCGGACTAACACAAACCACCCGATGCGAGCACGCACAAGCCACCCACTCGGCCACCCACAATATCGCGCGCTTCAATCCGCCCGCCGTCTCTAACCGCAATCCGCGAAGCGTATACACCCGGCAAGGGACGCGTGCCAACCAAGCGGCGACACCAGTCAGCAGTCCCGCCTTGGGCGTGCTGGCATCGACGATCGTGGGGCGAACCTGCCGCACCGTTCGATAAAGCCTCCGGAAAGAAACCAGATCCCGACCCGGCGCGATCTGCCGTTCCATGGGGATCGCGATGCCCATGACCCCCTCCATGGCTGACACATGCAACAGATTTGCGCCCGGAGATGACAGCAAGACCGGATCGAAGCCAGCCCCTCGCAGATGCCTCAACACTCCCTTGTAGAAACCACAAGCAAGAGAGGACGTTGCCGCAATAAGAACCCGTGGATTGCCATCATCAGGCGCGGGCGACGAATCTTTCACAAGCTCCTCGATTGTATTGTTTCTCTAACAGCGACCGATAAATCGCTTCCCACTTATCGACCACGGCAGACAGGCTGTAGTGCTTTGAGACGTGGGTTCGCCCCGCACTGCCCATTGCACGACGCGATTCATTGGGTAGACGCTCCATAGCCATCATGGCCTCGGCCAACGCGGTGGGGTTTCTACCAGGAACCAAGAATCCGCTTATGCCGTCACACACGATCTCCCGGTTTCCACCTACGTCCGTCGCGACTATCGGCAAGCTCGAAGCTGCAGCTTCGAGGAGCACCATGGGAAGACCTTCCCACGCAGAAGACATAACGTAGCCGTCGGCGGCTGACATCAATCTGGGCACGTCTTTGCGGATGCCCAGGAAATGGACTCGTTCCTGGATGCCGAGGTCGGTCGTCAATTGTTCGAGTGAGGAACGAAAGGGGCCTTCTCCGGCGACGAGCAGCACGCTGCGTCGAGAAAGCCGTGATATGGCCTTCATGAGGTTTGGGTAGTCTTTCTGGATTTCGAGTCGCCCCACGGCGAGCCATGCAAACATAGCTCCAATGCCAAGTTCCTTTCGCAGACCAATCCGAAATTCGCTGTCGGGGCCAAAGTGCTGGAAGACCACTCCATTGGGAATCATCCTCATCTTTTCACGTGGGACGGCTCCGACACGCGTGTACCTCTCGGCCGCAGCGTGGCTGACATTCGTCGTTAAATCAACGAGCGGGTCTGTAATTCGATAGGCCAACTCTGTCCATCGCCCGCCCTCTCTTATGTTCTGGGCGGTGGAGACAACGACTGGAACTGGCGCAAACATTTTCGAGATGCGGCCGAGCAGGTTGGCATGAACCATGTGGGTATGAAGAATCACTGGCCGTTCTTGCCGCAGTATGCGTACTAGGCGCAGGATACCGCGCGGGTCTGGGATGCCGCGTTGCATGCCTAACGACTTGACTGCGACTCCCAAGCTTTCGAAATCAGCGCGCAAAGGCCCCCCCGAAATCATGGCTACAATCGTGGGCGCCCAACCGCGAGAAATCAGTTCCCGGGTTAGTAGAAGCAGTTGCGTCTCCGCGCCACCACGATAAAGACCTGTTATCAAAAACAAGACGGACCTCGAGTTTAGCTGAGAGGAATGCAAAGTGGATTTGCTCCTGGACCGGGCTGTGTGCGTTTCATTCTGAATTTATGAGCTGGGTTTAACGATCTCGAACCTGCCACTAAAGTGAGCACCAAGGGCAATACCATAACTCTTTGGCGCGCTAGCAATCCGAAGTTGCTTAGTGCGACGGAAAACACTGCAGAAAAAATCGAGATAAAGCAAATAGCGAATACCACCAAGGGTATGGCCCGCGCTCTCAGAAACAAACGATAAAGGCTAACGCGCTGCCACAGAGTTAACGACAGGAGTGTCAAACCTTCCAAAGAGGCTAGCAGCGCCGTCCAGTTGTTGGCTTCCCATGGGAAAGGTCTAAACATCAGCACCGGTGCCTGAACCAGGCGCGCGCCGATCGATTCGTCCTCCCCAAACGCGGAACCGCCGATTTGATTGTGCAGATGCGAGTATTCCGACATGGCCCGCGCGTCTTCCACGCTGTTGAGTTCCAATGAATTTCTGGAATACATAACGATGACGATGCAGGTGACCACAAAAAACGGAAACAGCAGGAATTTCAGCCCAATAATCTTGCGCCCATAGGTAATATCTGCGATCAGGTAGCTGGCAAAAAGACTAACGGCCATAAAAGCCCCGACGTGAGGTCTGACCAGTGTCGCCAGCGGCAGCCCCAGCAGTATGGTTGCCCATCCTTTTATATCGAAGCGCCGCGCGATGCCGTATGAGATCATTCCAATCGCCAGCATCATCAATGCATCCTTGCCAAATGCAGACGTCCAGTAAACGATCGAAGGAAATAGAAAAAGCAACAGCGCCGCTGTCCGCCGATTTGCCTTTGGGAACGCTAAAACGAAGGCGCGATAAAAAAAGAACTGTCCCCAGAAGGCGGTAATCGCGAACAGCACCATGGCACCCGCCAGTGACGGCCCAATGACTGAGAAAAGACAGGCGCCTATCGCGATGATCAGATTCGTTCCCCATAGTTGCTGTAACGAAAAGAAGTCCGTGAGATGGATGGAGGAGCCGGCCATCTGCCGCGCACTGTCGAAATAGAGTCCATTGATGTCTGACAGTTGAAACGCTGGCAAAGCCGTGTAGACCCATGACGCCAACAGTTTCGCCGCCAATGCAACCATCAACACGGTAAAAAGAAATCGGTCGTTACGAGTGATGAGCGCCACCACGGCGATGCTGGCGACGATGATGAATGGAATTAGGACGGCCGCCCGGATTTCATCCTCGAGCGAAAAGCATACGGCTGAACCCGCAAGCCAGAGGGCAGCGATTATCAACACAGGATAAAACCAGTCCGACTTGATGGGCATTGCCGAATTCTTGGTTATTGGAGATCGAACGAAGCTGTGAGGATTCGGTGTTTCGAAGCGATCAATCCGTCGCTGCCGAACCCGGTTTTTCGTAAACGTATACAAATTTCGAAGCGAGCAATTCGGAGTCGGGCGCGATACGGTTCAGCAGATCAAGAATGGCTCGTTTGGCGAGGGCTTTCCCCAGTCGCATCAGCCAGTACTCCCGCAGAGACAGGCCAGCGCGTCTGCCGATTTCCAATGCCGCTGACGGCGATACCCAGGAAATATGATCCACGTTTGTAACGACGGTGCCTCTCACCAGAGCAGTCAAAATATGCTTGATCCAATAAGGATTGGGAGTTGATACCAGAATCAGTCCGTCGGGCTCCAGATGTCGGCTGGCGAATTGCAGCAAACGTATGGGGTTGTTGACGTGTTCGATTACATCCCCAATCACAACTCGTTCAAATCTCTCTCCCAGATCCTCGTCCGAAGTTGCATCCGCCAATCGCACGTTGAATCCACGTTGCTTCAGGAACTCAATCCCACTCGCCACGATATCAATTCCTAAAACATGTGCAGCCCGTTCCTTGATGTATTTGTGCTTCCACGTCGGGGATTCGATATGGCTGATATCGTGCTCTACCACGCCGATGTCCAATACCGAGCGGTTCGCGATGAAGTTATCGAACAAGTCCAGATATCCGGAGCGACTCTTTCTCAGGCTCCGGAGCTCCGTGGCAACCGGCAATAAGACTTCAGGGCAAATTGGGTTGTCGCTTATTTCTGTCCAGTTCACGATCCTTCTCCAATCCTTTCTACGAACGGCTAGAAACTACGTTCCAACACGAAATCTGAGCTTCGCTCGCCTACTGCGCTGGTTCTTCGGCCCCGCGCTGCCTTAAGTTCTAATTTCATGAGCACCACAAACCCTGTGACCTGCACCAGAGCGGCCAGCAGCAGTGCTATCGCTGCTCCCATCAACCCAAACCTCGGGACCAGCAACAATGAAAGCGTTGTTGTGGTTAGAGTGGTAACGCCGTTGGCCAGCATCGGCATTTTGAAAGACCGCGCAGCTGTGACCCCGTAGCCAAGGAACGAAGCCACAGCAAGAACACCCGTAGTCGCAATCACAATCAGAAAGACATTGAGGTAGTTCCCGTACTCGGGCCTGTAGAGCATCGAAAGCCCCGCACGCCCAAAGACGACACCCAGAGGGACTCCGATGACTCCGATCAAGGCGCCCAACAAAGCAAACTTGCGCAACAGAGACGTAAAGGCCTCGAATTGCCGGTCGGCAAACATCCTTGATAATCGCGCCGCAGCCGACTGGCCCAGGGCATTGATAACCAGACTCGCGGCAGTGCCCAAGTACGCCAGAGAAGCGAAGATCCCAAGTCTACTCTCACCCAAATAGTGTTCGAGTACATACCTCGGAATGTTAGTGTTTAGCGACATGAGCGCCATGACAATTCCCAGAGGCAGGCTCAGTACCACCAATTGTCCGAGGATCGCTGGATTTAGCCTCAACATCTTGGCGTCGGCACCTATCGCTTTTCGGGCAAGTCTGAAATCGTAGAGCAGGAATATCAGCAGCCATGTAAGGCCGATAGCTGATACCGCGACAGCAAGGCTGCGAAGACTCCAAAACACGGCAGTGAAAGCGGTGATCGATGCGACACCCTTAATCATCAATGAAGTCGCAAGTTGATCCAGCCTCTCAATTTTTTGCATCAACCCAGCGACTACGTCACTTAAGGATTCCACCGCTTTTGCAGCCGCCAAAAGCACTACCACGCATACGGTGCTTCGGTCATATCGCGAAAGCAACACGATCGCGAGTACGGTAGAGAAGCCTAGTGAAGTGGCAAGACACCGCAACGTGAAGTAGTCCGCAAATTCAAAATCTGAGCGCGAATCAGTCGCCTGTACTCCTCGAAGCTGCAAATTCGTAAACATGAATACCGGAGCCGTGATGGCTATGCCCAGCGCGAACCGTCCCACAATTGCTGCACTTCCTAGTTTCGCCAGCACCGAGAGCATTCCCCACTGACAGGCGTAGTAGATTGCATTACCCGCAAGAGTCCAACTGAAGGCGATCCGCAGAGGTTTGGCCACGACTGACGGTGTCGCCACACTCCCGGGTGAGACCGCTAAACCAGTCGACATCGCACCTGACTTCCCGCTCTTTCCAGCGAGAGAATCGTTCGGTCACGTGATGTGGTGCAGGTCATATTTGCTGACAACCAGTTGCTCACAAACGCGGTGTCATACGATGAGTGCTATCAACAATATCCACTTGTATAGCTATGAGCAGATGATAAAGGTGTTCCACGTGGAACACTAAGAGGTTTGCGTCAAGGTATCCGGTAGATGGTCGCGGCGGTTGCGGCAGGGATGACCCCCTCCATGTCCTTCAATGCAGTCTTGGCGGTGCTGCTGGGCACGAAGAGGATGTCGTTATCTCTCATGGCCAGGTCGGTTTCTTTGGAACTGAGAACCTTCTTCAGGTTGACCGGGATCTCCTGGCGGCCTTGCGCGGTAGTGCGGATGAGCTTGGTCGAGCCTTTTGCAGCTGTGGGATTGGTGCCTTGGGCCAGCGCGACGGCTTGCAGGATGCTTAGCTGTCCATCGTGATCCATGGGGAAGCCGCCGGGGCGAGCCACGTCTCCGATGACGTAGACGATTCCGGTTCGCTCCACATAGATCGTTGTCGCCGGGCAGAATCTCTGGATTGTTTTCTGGCTTGGGAGTTGCGCCGGCGGTCATCTTTACCTGCTGCGGTTCGTCGGAGTTGCCTGCATGTGTGATGGTGATGGCTGTGCCCGCCAGAGGAGTGAGTCCTTGCGCGACCGAAATGTAGTCCAGCAGGTGATGCGAGCCGAAAGCCGGATAGATGCCGGGGTTCTTGACTTCTCCCACGACCGACGACACCCTGGGTCGCATACTCGGCGATAAACACTGTGACTTGCGGGTCCTTGAGAAATCCGCCGCTGATGAACTTCTGGCGAATGAGGTTCTGCGCCTCCTCCGCCTTCAGACCCTGCGACGTGCAGCGATCCGACCAGCGGCAGCAAGATGTCGCCAGTATTGCTGACCCGTAGTTTCCCGCTGAGTTCTGGGGTGTCGAACACGCTCATTTCCAGAAGATCGCCAGCGCCAATCGGGCCGGCGGCGCCGCTGCCGAAGCCTGCTGCCACCGAATGTCGATCGCGGGCGACAGGTCTTGGCGCCCTGCTCCTGTGCGGACGCGAGCCCGGTGAATAACATCAAGAAAAGTAATGAACAAGTCTTTGAAGTAGGTTCTCATCTGCTTCATGCCAATCCTTCGGAAGGCGCATTGTGGCCGTTGCCATTTCCGTTGCCATTGCTGTTGCCGTTGCTATGTCCATTGCCGTTTCCGTTGTCGTGGTAGTAGTAAGAATATTCGGATCCGTAGTGGCCGTAGTACTGGCGGTACTCGACCGAGTCGAAAGAGAGATCATTAACCACGACGCCGGCGATATTGGCCCTGACTTTTCTCAGTATGTCGCGAGTGCGCACCAGCGACTGCCTGCCGGTTTTCTCCGAGCGAGCGATAAGCACGACCACATCGGCAATCCTGGCGCAGACCACTGCGTCGGTGACAGCCAGGACGGGTGGAGTATCAATCGACGACGTAGCGGAACTCTTCACGCCAGTGCTGCGACAAGCCGAGGCATGGCCTCGGAAGCAAGCATTTCCGAGGGATACGGCGGCATGTGTCCTGCGGGAATGACATGGAGCCCGGGTATTTCGTCCACGGCGACGGTCGTGGCGCCGGGTTCTTCCGTTCCCGCCAGGCACGCGCTCAAACCATTGTTCATGGGCAGGCCGAGGTACTTATGAACTGCCGGCCGGCGCATGTCAGAATCCACCAGCAGAACCTTCTGGCCGGTTTGGGCCAGAACCACAGCAAGGTTTAACGCGGTGAAACTCTTGCCTTCCTGCATCATGGCGCTGGTCACCAGGATCACCTGGGGTGGAGCACCGGGCGAAGAGAGCAGCAGGGAAGTCCGCAGCGCTCGAAAGGCTTCGGCGCTGCCCGAATTTCGATGTTCCATGGTCACCGGCAGAATCAGCTGTCGTTCACCGGTGCGGGCCATCAGTTTGTGCCCGTTCTTGCTATTCAGCGCGACGCTGAGGTATGACGCCGAGAGAGGGAAGGCCACAATAAGTTTCAATATCCTGCGGAGTGCGAATGGAGTTGTCGACGTTCTCGACGATGAAAGCCAGAGCCACGCCGCCCAGAAGGCCGCCCATCAAGGCCAACGCCATGTTGAGCGGAATATTGGGCTCGACAGGTTCCACCGGGATGCTGGCCTGGTCGACAATATTGATGTTGCTCGATTTCAGGCCGGCCATAATGCCTGCTTCTTTAAGCTTCTTCAGCAGCCCTTCATAAAGATCGCGGCTGGATTCGACATCGCGCCGCAGAATGGCGTACTGGATGGCATCTTCGTTCAGTTTGTAGGCTTCGCCCTTCTGCTTGTCGAACGACGCCTGCAGCATGTCCTCGGCCTTCGCGGCTGCCCGGTATTCCGCCCGGACGGTGTCGCCGACCTTCTTGATTTCTTCGACTGATGCTGGCGTCCAGTTGGTTCATCTGCGATTGCAGTTGTGACGACTCGGGGATAGGAAGCCCCATACTTGGCGGCCCACTGTGCGTACTGCGATCGGACTTCGGCGCGTTCCTTGTACAGCGCTCCAAGCACGCTTTCGGGCGCGATGTTGGCGATCAGTTCCGGATTCTCCGTCATCGCGATGCGATACTTGGCTTCCTTGACGATGCGATCGCCTTCCGCAGCGGAGAGGTCCTTGTTGAGTTCCTCCAGTTTGTCCAGGATGATGTTGTGGGTTTCGTCCGTTCCCAGAATTCCGGTCTTCTTCTGGTAAGCGGTCAGGGTTTCCTGCGCAGACTCGGCATGCTTTTTCAGATCATCAAGTTGTTTGGTCAGCCAGTCGGAGGTCTGCAGGGTGGCTTTGTATTTTGTCTGGAAGTTATGCTCGATGTACGTGGTGGCGACCGCGTTTGCCACCTCGGACGCGAGTTGGGGATCCTTACTGCGGAAGTGCACTTCAACAATTTGCGTCTTGGGGATGAGTTGGACGTTGAGCGCTTTGTGAAACAGCTTATTCAGTCATGGCCCGGTCTTGAGACGTCAAGATTGTCAAAGTCCAATCGGAGTGGGCTGAGCATCCAGCTTGCCGGCGAACATCCTTGTTGCGCTGCAGATCGAGTTGCTTCACTACGCTGTTGGCGATGGTGTCGCTTTGCACGATGTGGATCTGGGTTTCCAGTTTGGTGTTCAGATCGAGGCCGATCGGCATGACGACTTGTTCCAGGCCGAGGTCATCGGTGCCTTCAAGATCGAGCAGGATGCGGGAGGAGGCATCGTAGCGCTTGGGCAGAAGCAGGGAAACGACGGTAACCAGCAAGCACGACGGCCGCCAGGCTGAACAGAACCAGCCAGCGGCGCTTCTGCAGCACGCGCCAGAACTGGACGATCGAAATCTGATCGTCGAGGGCGTCGATGGTCGTCGCAGGATGGAACTCGGAGAAATCGAATTTCTCCAGATCCTTCTTCTTGCTGATCACCAGGTTATCGGTCATAAAATCCTTGAATAAGTTGAACCGGTCTCATAAATGATTCGTCGGGTCCGAGCTTTTCCCTCAGGGCTAAAGCCCCATTTTTATGGCTCCTGGCGGCACGGCTCAAGCCGTGCCCTTCCCAAGAAGACGTGCCCGATTCCAAAATGCGTGCCTCTTGAAGCGCGGTGCCCTCCGCGAAGGACGATTTGTGAGACAGTACTTGTGCCGAGGCCGAGTTTGGTCTCTCTCCCGGCGAATCCAGGGCTGAGCAATCGCCCACTCATGGCGCAGTCGGTAAAACAGTTTCAGGCACGAGCGCTTTCATCCAGAAGTCGCTGTAAGCAGCAATTGCGTCGTCCGTGTTTGCGTAGGGCATATCGTCGATCGGTCAATACCTGTTGCAGACCCTGATGAGCGGCCACCGAGGCTGCCAGACCCAGAGTTGCTACTCCGGGTTCAAGATCGCGGATCAGTCCCTTCGAGACGCACCTGGACAAATATTCGCGGACCGGATCAAAGAGAGGCACCAGATGCTTGCGTAGTATTCGTTCCGCGCCGTTCTCCAGTTCAAACAGGCTGAGGTAGAGCAGACGAAGCATCTCGGGTTGGTGCTGAACGGTCTCGACGAGCAGCGCGACGATGCCTGGAATGGCGGTTCGTGGATTCTCGTCGTTTTCGAGGCGTCCTCTGAATTCCTTGCTGATTCGCAGAGCGGCGCAGGCGCGATTCGGTAGCCGCCCAGAACAGATCGCGTTTTCGAGGGAAGTGACGGAATACGGTGACTTCGCTAACGCCTGCCAGGCGTGCGATCTCATGCGTGCTGCTGGCCGCGAAACCCTGGCGAGAAAATAGCTGCACAGCCGCTTCAACAATGCGGTTCGCGGTGCCGTTGGTGCTTTGGATCTTAGAACGGTCATCAGGGTTCCGTCTTAGTCTGGGCGGCGAAAGGGCAGGCAACGAACTGGGCAATTCAGAAGGTGGAAAATTGAGTAATTTGAAATCTCAGGAACGGGACGAATTGCGAAATCACCTAAAGAGCTTCCACCGAGTCGGCATCCAGTTCGACGGCCACGCTCTGCTGAATCAGGTTCACGGTAATGACCACACGCAGGCCGTTGGCATTTCGAACTAACACGCCTTCCAGTCCGTGCAGCGATCCGGCCGTTGATCCGCACTCTCTGGCCGATTGCGAGGCCGTGATAAGGTTCAACCTTCTGTAGGTGCAAACCGGAACGTAAGGTCTCGATCTCAACATCGGAAAGTTGGGCAGGTTCGCTCTTGGGGCCGACAAACGAGAGAACTCCGGGGGCATCCAGGACTCGGACCCGTTCGCGTCGAGGGATGTTCACGAACACATAACCGGGAAACAACGGAAGCTCAACCTGGGCCTTACAACCGTTTTTCCAGCGATGAATCGCTGCGAAACAGTGGAAGAAAACATGGCACCGGCGGTACCGGAGATGCTCGTGAACCCTTTTCTCATGTCTGGGACTCGTATAAACGGCGAACCAATGGGGAGGGTGCTCCACCTTTGGAGAAGCGGAGGCCACAACATGCTCGCGGTCGTTGCTAGAGTTCCGGTGCTCATCACTTGAGACAAGGCTTCGCCCCCGTCGCTTAGATAGCGTTTGTTGGGTCTGAAAGTTTGTGAGTAATCTGCGGCCCGTGCTGGTGACCGCTTGCATTTCACCGAAGGGTTCGTACTTGCCGGTGTAAGTAGGCGACTACATTCTTCGGCGCGCTGCTAATTGCATGACGACTGCCAATTCGGTATTCATTAACTGACGGTTCTTCGGGTGTTAGCCGTTGCGATTCGGGAAACGTCGTCGGTTAGCGTCTCAAAACGAGAGAAAGTTCCAGCGATTAAGTGGAGCACGTCTCATCCCGAAGAAAACCGGCTTGAGCCTGCGGATGCAATCGCAGCGAGCCTGGACTTGCTTTCAACGAAGGTGATGAGATGAGGCTCAGGCGGACATGACATCGCGGACGAAGTCCCAGGCGTCGAATCGATTGGAGAGAAAGAAGGCTCCATCGACCACTCGTCTCAAAGCGAGAGAAAAGTCTAGCGATTTTAATCACACTAGTCTCATTCGTGATCAGCGAATACGTTAGACATAATCTTGAAAACCCATCTTCAGTCGCCGACTTACAATTTTCTTCGAGGTGAGACACCAGCAGCGACGCCTCATGTAAACGTCGAATTCTGCAGGTCTTATCTACCGAGCTCGTCGCAAGAAGTCCAATCCAAAGTGCTAATTCCTCGGCTACTGGTGTCGAGTGCTGCCTTCAAGTTAGTCTCGGCGATTAAAGTGCTCTAATGCAGCGGGGCTCCGCGCGTGATTTTGGCCTGCCCAGCTGGTTTTAGCGGGTGTGTGGATTGGCCGTTCGCGAAACTCAAGCTTGAGCACCGGGAGGAATAGGGTGCGTAACCGTTATAAGAGGTCCACTATCTGTATTGTTTTCTGCGGTTGCCTCGGCGCTTTCGCTGCTAGCGCAGTCCGATCGATGGACGTCCAACGGGCAGACGATCTGCAAGGGAAGAGCGATCCCAGCCGGCCCCTGCTTACTGCGAACTTGAGGCTAGCTCCAGTAGATTGGCAGAATCAGCCATGAATCCGAACTTCCCGACGCACCAAGTGCCGCAGGCCTGACGCATCCGCGGAGACCCGGCACCTTCTCCAGTCGTGAAATCATCTCACGGCGCGCCACCCGCTGCCATGGGTGGCCCACTCGGGGTTGATCGAGGTGTCGCGGACTGGAACTACTCTTCGCTCACCGGCGGGATGTTCTCCGCAAGCATTGCTGAACGTGGAATTGACCATGCGCTGCCTGGAGTGCATGCCTCCTGCACTATGTTCCACCTCACTACGCAGCCGAGCTGCCCTGTATGGAATCGGAATTCCGGCGGACCTCGGGGTTTCGTATCTGACCTACTACATGAAGAAGAAACACAATCCCATTTGGTACGTGCCTGCGGCGTTTATAACCGGCGCCAATGTTTTTTGCCATGCGCGCGTATCGCTGGATGAACGACTAGCGAGCGGTTCAGGGAGTGGCGTTCCGATTCGTTGACGCCAGGCCACGAGCGTCATGGGTTCGCATGACGTCCACTGCGTCTCCATCGCGGCTACCCGCCGGGAGCAAACTAGCCGGCCAAGTCACTCTCCGAATCAGATCGAGATTAATTCTGCATTTGCACTTGCAGAACCTCGCCTGGGAGGCGAACCATCCGGCTCCGTGGAGCCGATTCAATACGATCGGATGGAGTGCGAACACTGCCGGCGCGCGTCGGATCCTGCTTCTGAGATAGCTCTCTTTCACCGCTCATGGAGCTCATTCTCTCCATGCGAATTCCAAGAGTGCGCTCCAGTTGGTACAGATCCGACCGCTGCTCCCTGGCGAAAAGGGTAGAAGCCACGCCGCGTTCACCGGCACGGCCGGTGCGGCCAACTCGATGGATAAAGTTTTCCGCCACCTCGGGCAAATCGTAGTTGATAACGTGGGCGATGTCCTGCACATGAATGCCCCGCGAGGCCAGATCGGTGGCGACCAGGATGCGGTAGCGTCCCTGCTGAAATCCGGCGAGGGCGGCAGTTCGCTGGGATTGCGAGCGGTCGCCGTGAATCATGGCCGCAGCGAATCCCTCGCGATTCAGACTCTTGGCCAGCCGCTCGGTCCCGCGCTTGGTGCGCGCGAAGACCAGGCAGCGGCCCGTCTCTTTAGCTAACAAACGATGCAACACTTCCTGTTTGCGATCCGCGGCCACTTCGAACGCCTGCACGCGCACATTTTCGGACGGCTTCAGAGTTGATCCAAGTGCGACGCGTACCGGATCTGTCATATAGTCGTTTACCAAGTGGACCACGGAGGCTTCGAGCGTCGCCGAAAAACACATGGTCTGACGATCTTTGGGCAGGACGGCCGCAATCCTTCGAATCGCGGGAAGGAATCCCATATCCAGCATGCGATCGGCCTCGTCGAGCACCAGCACGCGGAGTCCGCGGAAATTCACCAGTCGGCGATCCAGGAAATCTTCTAGCCGGCCCGGGGTAGCGACGACCACGCGAGCTCCGTTGCGGATGGCGCGGAGTTGCTGGCCTTCGGACAGGCCTCCGACGACCAGAGCCGCGGGTGAGAGTTGCTTGCCGCGCAAGGCATCGTATTGATCCGCGACTTGCATTGCCAGTTCACGAGTTGGAACCAGGACCAGTGCCGCGATCCCGGCGGCCTTTTGCTTGAGCAGTTGCTCCATGATCGGAATCAGGAAGGCGAGTGTTTTGCCGGTGCCGGTCTGGGCCGTAGCGAGCACGTCTTTGCCATCCAGTGCATGCGGAATGGCATCGGCCTGAACCGGAGTCGGAATGGAAAAACCAGCGAACGACAAACGATCTTTGACGTACGGGGAAATCGAAAGTTCTGAAAAATTCTGCATTTTGCTTTCTTTGGCATTAACGGTCGGGGTGCGCACACGAATTTCCGGGCGGGCACAACAACCAGCATTGCCAGTCTTAGTTTTGATTACGCTGAAGACGTACGGAGGAAAAACTGAAGGCGGGAGTTCTCAGATCAAATACTGCACCAGAGCCATCGCACCATACAACCGCGGTATTAAGCGTAAAGCTAGTATATCACGCCGGTCATAAGCCTCCTTCGCGGGGCCTCTAAATCGGGTTACGATGGTTCCGTGCAAATGGTTACCAGACAAGAACTTCGACCGGATCTTACGTGGGCCTGGACGCCCTCGCCCGGGCGGCGGAGCCAAGGTCGGCAAGGTTTTTTGCGTCCGGGGAGGCCAAATCAGCTCGCGTCGCCAGGTCGTGCAGGCCATTGGTCGGAACCGGCTGATTGGTAACCAGCCAGTAAAGTCCCACGCTTTTGACCGTCTCCCGAAACTGGTCGAAGTCGACCGGTTTCTGGATGTAGCTGTTAGCCCCCAGGTGGTAGCTGGCGGCCAAATCCCGCTCTTCCTTCGAGGAGGTCATAATGACCACCGGGATGGTCCTGGTTCGAGGGTCGCTCTTGATTTGTTTGAGCACTTCCATGCCATCGACCTTGGGCAGTTTCAAATCCAGTAGCACCAATTTGGGCGGCTGATCAAATGATCGCTTCACGAACGCTCCGCGACAGAACAGAAAGTCCAGAGCTTCTTCGCCATCGCGGGCCACGACGATGTGGTTCGCCAGCTTCTCCCGCCGCAGAGCATGCAGGGCCAGATCCATGTCGTCCTGATTGTCTTCGACCAACAGTATTTCGAGTTCCCCTGGGTTCATGATTGGCCTCCAGCCGTGGCTCCAGTGCTTTTCGATTCAATTCGCTTTTCAGCAGCGAGCGTGAAATAGAAAGTTGCGCCCTTGTCCAGTTCCCCCTCCGCCCAGACTCGGCCTCCATGTTTTTGCACGATGCGTTGCACCGTGGCCAGGCCGATGCCGGTACCTTCGAAGTCCTCTGCGCGATGCAGGCGTTGGAAGACTCCGAACAATTTGTCGACATACTTCATGTCGAAGCCGATGCCGTTGTCGCGGACCATGAACACGGGTAGGCCGTCGTCCTCGGTGTAACTGACTTCAATGAGAGAGCGTCGAGGCGCGGGCGTCTCCGCCGGTGCGCGTGCATCAAGGCTGACCCGGGGACGCGTGAATTTCAGGGCGTTGGCCAACAAATTCTGGAACACCTGCTTAGTCAAAACGGGATCACATTCGACAAAGGGCAGATCGGCGATAGCCCAATCGACCTGCCGGCCTGCGGTCTCTGGCTGCAGAATAGCTACGACTTCCGCGACAATCGCATTCAATCCGGTAGCCTGCCGGTTGAGAGCATGGCGGCCGACCCGCGCCAGGTTCAGCAATTCATCCACCAGCAGGCCCATTTTCTGTGTTCCCGACTGAATGCGATCAAGGTAGTGTTGCGCAGTGGGATTAAGGGTCGGGCCGAACTCCTCCACCAGCAGCTTGGAGAAGCCGCCGATATGCCGCAAGGGCGCCCGCAGATCGTGAGACACCGAGTAGCTGAAGGCTTCCAGCTCTTTGTTGGCGGTTTCCAACTGGGCGGTGCGCTCTACCACCCTGCGTTCGAGTTCGTCATTGAGTTTCTGAATTTCCTGCTCCGCCAACTTGCGCTTCGTAATGTCCGACCTGAGGGCGATGTACTGGCGCGGTTTTCCATCCGCTCCCATAAACGGCACGATGGTCGCATCGCTCCAATATGTCGAGCTATCCTTTGCCCGGTTCTTGATTTCGCCGTGCCAGGCCAGGCCCTTGGCGATGGTCTGATACATCTCGTGAAAGAATTCTTTGGGATGGTGGCCGGAGTTGAGGATGCGATGATTCTGGCCAATCAGTTCCTTCCTCGAGTATTGACTGATGGAGCAGAACTTGTCGTTCGCGTACGTGATGCGGCCCTCGGTGTCGGCCATAGTCACATCGGCGTGCTGGTCGAAGGCAAACCTCTGATCGGCCAACTCCTTGAGCGCCGCCTGACTAGTGGCAAGGTTTTCTTTTGCTGTGTCCTCAGCGCGCTTCCTTTCCGTAATATCCGCGCGGATGGCTACGTACTGCCGCGGTTTGCCCTCCGTGCTTAGTGTGGGGACGGTGGTGGTGTCTACCCAGTAAGTCGATCCGTCCTTGGCTCGGTTCTTGATTTCGCCATGCCAGACCCTGCCAGCGGCGATGGTGCGGTACATCTGCTGGAAAAATTCTATAGGGTGATGTCCGGAGTTGAGGATGCGATGATTCTGGCCGATTAGTTCGTCCTCGGTATATTGGCTGATGGTGCAGAACTTCTCGTTGACATAAGTGATCGTGCCCTGGACGTCGGTCACTGCCACGATGGCGTGCTGATCCAGAGCGAACTTTTGATCGGCCAGTTCTTGGAGCGCAGCCTCGCTGGTGGCGAGGCTTTTCTTCAGGGCTTGTTCACCGCGTTTGTATTCGGTTATGTCGCGCGCAATTTTAGAAGCGCCAACAATTGTGCCACTGCGGTCCTTGATCGGCGAAATCGTCACGGAAACATCAATCTTCTTGCCATCCTTGCGCAAGCGGACGGTTTCAAAATGGTCAACGCTCTCACCCCGCACAATTCGCCCCAGAATGTCGGACTCCTCATTCAACCGTTCCGGCGGCAACAGAATGCGCATCGACTTGCCCAGAGCCTCCGCTGACGAGTAGCCGAACACCCTCTCGGCGCCCCTATCCATGAGGTGATTGCCCCGTCAAGGGTTTTGCTGATAATGGCATCGTCGGATGACTCGACCACAGCCGACAGACGTCCGCGGACTTCCTCCGCCCACTTGCGCTCGGCAACTTCCTCCTCCAGTTTGCGATTCACGTCCTGCAAATGCATCCGGCCCGGCAGCGAAATGACCCTCGGAACCAGGGGTATGAGCATCGCCGCCGTGATCACCGACACCACTGCCGTAATTCCCTTGACCACGCCCGCCAGCAGGTAACTGCTATGCCAGACGTTCCAGATTTCCATCAGATGAGTCGTGCCACAGGCCAGAATGAACGTCCCAAACATCCAGAAAATCCGGTTGAAAGGGAGATCGCGATTCTTGCGGATGAAATAGATGAGGATAACCGGAATGCAATAGTACGAGAGCGTGATCAGCCCGTCTGCAATGACGTGCAGCCACACCATCCGCGGATCCCACAGATAACAATACCCGTGCGGCATGAAATCAGGAGAAAGCAATGATTTGAAGAAGTTCACGATCTCGGCCTGGCCTCACTGAATTCCTATCGGCAACTCGGGCCGCCGCCCCAACAAATGGCAGGTTACGTATGGCATGACCAATGAATATGGAGAGCGGGCGTTTCGCCGGTCTGCGCGCTCATGTCGCACGGGCGTCCTCGCCCGTATCATGGGGATGGAAGCCGCACACCGGATGAAAAGGGGATCCCGAAACCCGACAAGGAAGCAAGGCGCGGCTGTCGAGAAGGTCTCCCCATCGCAAGTCGTTTAGAAAGAATATTATGCAAGCGCCCGCGAAACACGCGGGGCCCGAAAGCCTCGTCCAGGGGCCGAGCAAAGGAGCGCCCGATCCAATCCAGCACCATCCCGCAGCCAGCCGCGGTCAGGCTACGACGGTATGGAGGTTCCCGGCCAGGCGTTCGGCAGGGTCGTGCGAATCACATCCAGCAGCTCGTTATTGTCCGCAGGCTTTTGAAAAAAAGCCGCTGCCCCGGCTTGCAGCGTCTTTTGTTCGTTGGATTGGGGATCGCGCGCGGTCAGCACAATCACCGGGATGTCCGACAAACCATCGCTGTCCTGCAGCCGCTTCAGCACCACATAGCCGTCCCCGGCGGGCAGGCCGAGGTCGAGAATGATCAGGTTCGGGACGTTCCTTCTGGGCCACAGAAATGGCAGAGTATCCATCCGACGCTTGCACCGTGTCGTAGTGATTGGCCCGCAGACGTATCTTTAGTGCCCGTCTCAGGTCAGGGTCATCGTCAACAATCAAGATTTTCGGCTTATCCATTGTGATGCCTCCATTGGTTCGGTCTAATTTGTTTCGGTCCAATTTGATTCCGTCAAATTCTTGACTGCATTTGTATCTCCGTTAGCGCTTTCAGGAACCGGTTCCGACTCGAGCCCTGCTGTGCCCATTTTGGTAACCCGATCCGCCACCGCTTGCACCAGCTCTGGCAGCGTTTTGCCGTCCTCGGTGGAAGGCAGCAGCACCCCGGTTGCCGACACTTTTAACCCGCCTGCGGCTTTGAAACCGGCGCCAGCTTCCAGTTGCTCGCGAATGCGCTTCATCATGATCTCGGCACCGTCCAGACCCGTGGATGCGACCACATACAAGGTCTCACTCGATCCCACACTTCCCGTAACCGGAAGGACCAAGTCCTTGTCGAGATAAACGCAGCGACGCAGCGTCTCCAGACACTGCTGGCAGATTTCCTTCCAAGTAGCTCGAGAAACGCTCGGAAGCGGTGTCAGCTCAACCTTGACCAGCACCAAGGCATCGCGCAGGTGTCCCTCGTAGGTGATGACTGGAAAAAGAAGTCTTGCCAGTGAATACAGCGGCAAGGTAAAGGAGAAAGTGCTGCCATCGCCGACTTCGCTCGCGACCCAGATTCGTCCGCCGTGCAGTTCGACCAGTTCCTTGGCGATGTAGAGTCCCAGCCCCAGGCCAGCGCGGTTGTTATCGACGGAATTTGGGTCCTGGTATAAACGTTCGAAGATCAGCGCTTTGGCTTCCGGGCCGATGCCACCGCCGGTGTCGGTCACCGAGAGGTAGACCATGTTCGGATCGGCTTCCACCATGCAGGCCTTCACCATGCACCGATCCCTCCGGCGGGGTGAACTTGATGCCATTGTCGATGAGATTGATGAGCACCTGCAGGATGCGGTCGGGATCGGCGTAGACAAACGGAAGCCTGTTGTCCACGCCGACTTCCAAGCCAACCTGCTTTTCCTTGGCGGTGGGAGTCATCATGGAAACTGCCTGCTGGATCAGATCCGCGATGATAATGCAGCGTGGTTCGATACGGATTTTCCCCGACTCCGCCCGGGTTGCCTCCAGCAGGTCGCGGATCATGGCGCGCAACTGGTTCACGCTGTTCAGCACCGTTCCGAGGTGGTAACGCTGCTCGGGGTTGATGTCGCCCGCCAGGCCGTCCAGCAGGATGGTGACGAACTGATGAATGCAGGTCAGAGGCGTCCGCAGTTCGTGCGAAACGTGCGAGAGGAACTGATTCTTGAATTCCAGTTGCTGGTGGCGGCTCATCTCCAGGGTGCGAAGCAGCGCCTGCCGTTCCATGGCGTAGCGCATGGCGCGCTCCAGTTGGCTGCTGGTGATATCGCCTTTGACCAGGTAGTCCTGCACACCCTGGTGCACGGCCTTCATGGCCAGCGCTTCGTCGTCCTGGCCGGAGAGGATTACCACCGGCACGTCCGGGAGCTTTCTCGCAGCACCTTGCGAAAGGTATCTGCGCCGTGACTGTCGGGAAGATTGAGATCGAGCAGCACCACCGAGGGTGGTTCCTTCGCCATGGACAGCGAGCCCATCGGCAAGCCGGTTTACGCAGCTCACCTTGACCGCGGAATTGCCCTCGACCAGCCGCAGGCGAACCAGGTCGGCGTCACCGGGGTTGTCTTCGATCAGCAAAACGTGAGTATGACCGTTCTTCATCGTTCCTCCTCGCGTGGTAGACGCGCCAGGCCAAACCAAAACTCTTCGATCGACTGTCACAGCGGAGATGAAATCCTGCAGATTGCCGGGTTTGCTTACATAGCAGTTCGCTCCCAGTTCGTAACTGCGCACAATGTCTTGCGGCGCCTCGGACGTGCTGAAGATCGCAATCGGAATCTTTCGCAGCAGCGGGTCGGCTTTGACCTCCGCCAGCACCGCGCGGCCGTCCTTCCTGGGGAGATTCAAGTCCAGAATCACCAGGTCCGGAAGCAGCGCATTGGCGTACTTGCCTTCCCGGCGCAGAAACGCGATTGCCTCCACGCCGTCGGTGACAGCGTGGACATGTGACTGGTCGGCCGCTGCGCGGCCAGCACTTCGCTGGTCAAGTCAGTGTCCGCGGGATTGTCGTCCACCAGCAAGACCTCGGTCGCTCTCATGCCTGTGCTTCCTGGCTCGCCTGTGCGAGCTGGTTCCAGGGGCAGGGTGAATTTGAAACAGCATCCGCGGCTGGGCTTGAGCTTCGATCCAGAGTCTTTCCACCGTGCCGTTCGATGATTTTTTTGCAGATCGATAGGCCGATCCCATTGCCTGCATATTCGGTGCGAGTGTGCAGACGCCGGAAGATGACGAAAATGTCTTGCCAGTTCTCGACCGGGATGCCGATGCCGTTGTCGGAAACCGTGAGCACCCACTCGTGGTCTCTGCTTCTCTGCAGTCGATGTGAATGACGGGTGTCTCCGATCCGTGAAACTTGATGGCGTTGGCGATCAGGTTCTGAAATACCTGCGTGAGCTGCGAAGGCGTCGGCCATGACCATGGGCAAGTCGCATTCCAATTCACGACGGCGCCGCTCTCCTGAATCGCAGCCTGCAGGTTCTTCATGGCCTGCTCCACGACCGCGTGGCAGTCGGTCGTCTTGGCGTTCAATTTCCGGCTTTGCCGACCCGGGAAAACTTCAGCAGGTCGTGAATCAGAGCCTGCATGCGCACCGCGCCATCCACCGAGTAACGCGATATACTTGTCGGCCTGTTCGTCCAGCTTGCCGCGATATCGTTCCGCCAGCAGCTGGGTGTAGTTGGCGATCATGCGCAACGGCTCCTGCAGGTCATGCGAGGCCACGTAGGCAAACTGCTCCAGTTCCGCGTTGGAGCGAGCCAATTCAACGGCCTTCTGGGCCAGCTCCTGCTCCGCCTGGCGGCGCTGATCGCGAAGCCGTTTTTCCTCCTGCGCCCTGCGTACCGACACGGGCAGCCGCGCCAGATGGTCTTTCAAGACACAATCGGTGGCGCCTTGCTTGATGTAATCCACCGCCTTCTCCTCGCCCAGATAGCCGGTTACTACGATGACCGGGATATCCAGATTTTCGCGGCAGAGAATGTCGAGCGCCTCGGTTCCTCTCCATTGCGGCAGGTTGTAGTCGGCAAGGATGAGGTCGTAATTGGCCGTCCGTATTCGCGAAGTAAACTCCTCGGCGGTCTGAACCACATCGCTGGACACCTCAAACCCATTCTTCCGCAGGGTGAGCAACTCCAGTTCAACGTCAGCCGGATTGTCCTCCACCAGCAACACGCGCAACTTAGTCCTGGCCTTGCCCGGCTCATCAGTCGAGAGGCCACACCGAGGACACGACGGCTGATGGCAGAGCGCTGTCGGCAAGCACTCGCGGGCTGTCGTTCTTGGGTCGCAAGAGGCAGCCGTCGAGGGAAGAGAACTGCGAACCGTGGATACCGTTTCAGCCGTGGAGACCTCCATCTTCTAGCACCGGAGCAGTTTCAAGCAACGGCATTACGACCTGTTGATCACTTACAGATTGCAAATCGGCGGGGTGGGCAAAAGCTTGAGTCCGAAATCAGTCAGATTCCGCCCGAACGACCGGGTACTGGAGTGGCTTGCTCCATCGCGGGGTGAACTATTGGTCCTGTCCCTTCGGAGCTTATGTAGCGTGGAGCACGAGGACGCTCGCTGCCTGCCTAAAACTAGAATCCGACGAAGACTGGCTCCGGCTCCAAAACGATGTCCCAGATTTCGTGCACCCGACCCTGAATGTATTCCTTCAAGGCCACGATGTCTGCAGCCGTTGCGTTGCCACGATTCACGATGGCGAGCGCATGCTTGCGGGAAATGCCGACCGGTCCATCGCCGTATCCTCGGCTAAAACCGGAGTGCTCAACCAGCCAGGCGGCTGAAACCTTCTTCTGCGCGTCCAGAGCTGGGTAACTGGGAATCTGCAGATTCTTGGTGGCGGCTCGCGCCGTCAACCCTGCGTACTGGTCGGCGGAGAGGATTGGATTCTTGAAGAAAGATCCGGCGCTGCGGCAGTCATCATCGCCCGCTGTAATCAGCATGCCTTTTCCGGCTCTGATTTTTCTGACGGCATCCCGAGTGTTAGCCAAGGTCGGCTTCTCATTCCATCCGGCAAAGTATTTCTTGAGGTCGGCATAGGCGATATACGCTTCGCCGCCGTGCTTCAAAACATAATTCACCTGCAAAATAATGTATCTTCCGCGCTCGGCGGTGTTGAAGATGCTGGTGCGATAGCTGAAGCCGCAAGCCTCATTGCAGAGCTCGTGGAGTTGGCCATCTTTAAGGTCCAGCGCAAGCACGGATTCAATCGTGTTCGCGACTTCTTGCCCGTAGGCGCCGACGTTCTGCACCGGGGTGCCTCCCACGTTTCCGGGGATGCCGCTTAGGCATTCGAGTCCGGCAATGTTGTGAGCGACAACGAGGCCGACGAATTTGTCCCAGTCTTCGCCCGCACCGGCTTCGAAAACCACCTGGTCATGACCGTGCCGATGATTGATTCCGGTAATTCCGACCTTGAGCACCAAGCCCGGCCAACCTGCATCGGCGATCACCAGGTTGCTGCCGCCACCGAGGACAAAGAACGGCAGACTTCGCGATCGCGAAAATTCCACCGCCTCGGATACTTCGGCGATCGTCGTTGCCTCAACGAAATAACGTGCAGGGCCCCCAACTTTGAGGGTGGTGAGAGGGGCCAGCGGCACGTTTTCGGTGATGACCATGTGCGGTTATCTTCCACTATATACGAACGAAAAAAAGCACTTATGCCGCTGTATTACGTTCGTGTGCGATTACTTTGCCTCGGACGTACTCTGGGGCTGGGAACTTCTGTTAGGCTATTAGAAACCTCTCAAGGAGAAGAAATGTACCCAGAGATCATGGTGATCCCGATGCGTGAAGAACTGACCCGCATGGGAGTGCAAGAACTGCGCACCGCCGAGGAAGTCGATCGTGCCATCGTCAACCAATCCGGGACGACTATGGTGGTGGTGAATTCGATTTGCGGGTGCGCGGCCGGGCGTATGCGTCCTGCGGTTCGGATTGCGCTGCAGAATTCCGTGCGGCCGGAAAAGATGTTCTCGGTCTTTGCCGGACAGGACAAAGGCGCCACCGATCGCGCTCGCAGCTACTTTACCGGATATCCTCCGTCCTCACCCTCGATCGCGCTGCTGCGCGACGGGAAGCTGATTCACATGATCCAGCGCAGTGACATTGAACATCGGGAGGCGGCGGACATCGCGGCGGAGCTCAAGAAGGCTTTCGACAAATTCTGCGCGGTTCCCGCGAGCAAGTAGCGAACTCGCGTACTGAAAAGATTGCAGATCCCTTGTTTCGCTCAGATGACGACAATTGGGATCTTATCGGCTCGCATAGATGCAGCAGACGTTTCCACGGTGTGGTTGATCAGAAGTGTTCTTTTAATCCTGCGAAGGTTTCAACGATCAGCAGCCGAGTCGGCGGTTGGACCTGCGCGACTTCTTCGTGCTCAAGAATCCAGGTGCTGCCGTGAGGTACGAAGACGGCGTTGAGTCCTGCCGCCAGTGCGGGATTTATATCGGATTTGGGGCTATTTCCTACCATCCAGGTGGAATCGCCCGGCAAGTCGTACTTCGAAATAATGGTGCGATAGGTAGACACATCTTTCTCAGCGACAATTTCTACCGCGGCAAAATAATCTTTCAAGCCCGACCGCTCAACCTTGCCGGACTGTTCGGTGATGGCGCCTTTGGTCAGCAGCATCAGATGATGGCGTTCCGATAAATACTGAAGCGTCTCGGGAACGCCGTGCAGGATCTCGACCGGATGCTCGGCGATAGTGTGGGCGAACCCGCTGATGGTCTCGTGCAGTGCGGGCGTGAGCGGCTCGACTGCCAGGCGCTCAAAAGTTTGCACCAGGGCGTGACTAAAACTGTGCAGCCCGTAACCATGGCTGACAATGCACTCGCGCTCGACGTCGTTCAGGACCTCACGCACCTGCTTGGCCGAATACTCATGATGATTCAGAAACGAAATGAAATTCGCGATGGCTCGCTCGAAGTAAATATTGTTTTCCCAGAGCGTGTCATCGGCATCGATGAGCAAGGTCTGCGGGCCGTTCGAATTAGAACTCTGAGTCATAACGCAAACATGATAGTGATGTCATTGTTGATTCGCTAGATGTAAAACGATTAACCACGAAATGCTCTGCTAAAATACAACATCCATGTTCACGACACTGGGCCCCTGGGTTTCACTGCTGGTTTCTCTCATTATCCTCTCTACTACTATTTCAGCACAGAAAGGCAACAAGCCGATGACTGGCTCCGCCGCCAAGGGGGCTGAGTCGGCTGGGATGCAGGTTGTTCCGGACCTGGCCCAGCGGCTCGCCAAGTTTCGCCGGGTGGAGATGCCATTCCACTCCGCCGGTCTGACGGCTCGCGAGGTGAAGATGGTGGATAAGTTGGTGGACGCCTCGCGCTATCTTGAGGAAATCTATTGGCGGCAGATTGATCCCGAGGGCTTGACCCTGTATGAGTCACTGGCAGGGAGCAAGAATCCGAAAGATGAAATGCTGCGCCGCTATCTTTGGATCAATGCTTCGCGATTCGATCTGCTCGACGACAACAAACCCTTCGTGGGCACGACTCCCATGTCGCCGGGACGCGGTTTCTATCCTCAAAACCTGACTCGAGAACAGATCGAGCAATATGTGAAAGCGCATCCAGAAAAGAAGGATGAGATTTACAGTTCGTTCACCGTGGTGCGCTGGCACGGTGACCAGCTGGAAGGGCTTCCGTATCACATCGCGTATCGTTCATTTCTCGATCCTGCGGCGAAAGACCTGCGCGAGGCTGCGGGGCTGAGCGACGATCCTGCTTTTGCGAATTTCCTGCGCCTGCGGGCCGATGCGCTGCTTAGCGACGATTATTACAAGAGTAATCTGGCCTGGCTCGATTTAAAGAATCCTAAGTTCGATGTGGCTTTTGCCCCCGATGAAACCTACGATGACGGCCTGCTGGGCGTGAAGGCGACTTACGGTGCGGCGGTGATGATCCGCAATGTGGAAGAGAGCCGTAAGCTCGAGATGTTCCAGAAGTACGTCGCCGATATTCAGGATGCGCTCCCGCTGGCGGCGGAGGATCGGCCTTCCAAGCGAGGTCTCGAGACTCCGATGGAAGTGATGGACACTCCATTCCGCGCGGGCGATTTGAACCACGGATATCAAGCCGTCGCCGACAATCTTCCTAACGATCCGCGAGTGCATGAACTGAAGGGAAGCAAGAAGCTCTTCTTCAAAAATTTCATGGATGCGCGCGTAGATTACGTGATTCTGCCCGTGGCGCAGCACGTAATGTTGCCGGCGCAGGCGGCCAAGGCATCGAGCGAAGGTTATCTGCAGGTGACGATCATGCACGAGATTGCGCACGGGCTAGGGCCGGCGTTCTCGCGAACCGCTGCCGGCAAGGTGGACATTCGTGAATCAATCGGACCAATTTTCAGCGGTCTGGAAGAAGCCAAAGCGGACGTAGTTGGATTGTATGGTTTGAAATGGTTGGTCGACCACGACGTGCTTCCCAAGAACAAGCTGGAAGAGTACTACGCATCTTACGTTGGGGGGATTTTCCGCACGGTACGCTTTGGCGTGGCCGAGGCTCACGGGCAAGCGGAAATGATGGAGTTCAACTATCTCTCGGAGCGTGAAGCAATCACGCGGCAACCTTCGGGCCAGTACGCGATCGATTATGGGCGCATGCCGGGAGCCATGAACGATCTGGCGAAAGAGTTGTTAGAGATTGAGGCGACCGGTGACCGGGCGCGAGCCGAGAACTGGTTCAAGAAGTACGGTGCGATGCCGTCGGAATTACGGTCTTCCTTGAAGTTGGCAGCAGCGGTGCCAGTGGATATTGATCCGGTGTTTTCGTTCAAGAGCTTCTAGCTCCTGGCTTCTAGCTTGGAGCAATCACGTCTGCTACCAATCCATTCAGCAGCTCGAGAATCTGGGTGAAGCAGCTAGTGGCCCGGTTACTCGTTGGGAGGCGGCATGCAGGAAAAACCGTGGCCACGGGTGGCGGTGGTCGGCGCGGGAGCTGTGGGGTGCTACTTCGGAGGAATGTTGGCGCGCGCCGGGGCTCCCGTTACCCTCATTGGCCGGGCGCCACACGTCGATGCGATCAATCGTGATGGCCTTTTTATCGACAGCATTCATTTCAAGGAGAGCGTTTCGGTTTCCGCATCCACCGAGCTCGGAGCGGTCCGTGATGCGCGGCTGGTTCTTTTCTCGGTGAAGACAGTGGACACGGAAGGCGCGGCCAAATTGCTAGCGCCCTACCTGGCGCCCGACACGGTCGTGGTTTCTCTTCAGAACGGAGTGGACAATGCCGAGAGAATTGATTTCGCAGCGGGTATCCAAGTGATTCCAGCGGTGGTTTATATCGCGGTGGCGATGACTGGAGTGGGGCGGGTCAAGCACTCGGGCCGTGGGGATCTCATCATCGGAAATCCGCCGGGAAATCCCTCGGCAAATCCGTCGCCGAACCACGATGCAAGCGTAGCGGAACTCGACGAGATTGCAGCCACTTTCAAGCGTGCCGGCGTTACGTGCCGCGTTTCTCCGAACATCACTACCGAGCTGTGGAAGAAACTCATCATGAATTGTGCCTACAATGCGGTCTCAGCGCTCACGGGCGCGAAGTATGGACGCATCGCCCAGGATCCTGGCTCGATTGAAGTAATCAAGCGGGTGGTCATCGAAGCGGTAGCGGTGGGCTCAGCGGCAGGAGTGCAGTTGTCCGCGGACTCGATGATTGAGGCTGCGTTGAAGCTCGGCAGTGAAGCGATGCCAGAGGCGGTTTCTTCCACCGCGCAGGACATCGCTCGCGGAAAGCCCACCGAGATTGATTCCCTCAACGGCTTTCTTGTCCGCAGAGGTGCCGAGATGGGTGTGCCCACGCCCGTCAACCGGACCCTCTATAGTCTGGTAAAGCTGCTGGAACAAGCGCCCTTGGTGGGGCAGCAACTGTGAGCCCCGATAGCGAGCTGCCGTCAGGGCTGAAGCGCGATCTTAGATGACTTGGGCGGCAGCGCTGAAACCAGCCCTCCCTTGAATTTCTCTCTTAGGCCGCGAAATCCACTCGGGATGCTTGCGGAATGATTCCTGCCTTGTGGCCCATGTCGAGAAGACGGCGCACAGCTTCGCGGCCATCGGGACCGTAGTCCAAGGTGCGCTCGTTCACGTACATACCGACGAACTTGTCGGCGAGTTGGGAGTCGAGGTCGCGCGCGAACTGCATGGCGTAGGCCAGCGCTTCTTCGCGGTGGTCGAGCGCGTACTGAATGCTCTCGCGGATCGCGGTGGCTACACTGGACATCAGTTCCGCACCGAGGCTGCGACGAATCGCATTGCCCCCCAGGGGCAGCGGCAGTCCGGTGACTTTCTGCCACCACTTACCGAGATCGACGATGCGATGAAGCCCGGACTTGTCGTAAGTCAACTGGCCTTCGTGAATGATGAGGCCGGCCTCCTGCTTGCCTTCGAGCACTTGCGGGATGATTTGGTCAAAGGGGACGACGTCGGTTTCAATCCCCGGCGCGAACAGCTTGAGGACAAGATAAGCGGTCGTTAAGGTTCCGGGGACCGCAATACGCTTGTGCTTGATATCGCTGACTGAGTATGCCCGCGGGGCTACGATCATGGGACCATAGCCATCTCCCACACTGCCGCCGCTCGGGAGCAGAGCGTAGTGATCCTGAACGTAGGGATAGGCATGAAAGGAAATCGCAGTGACGTCGTAGACGCCTTCCATGGCTTTGCGGTTCAGCGTTTCAATGTCGCAAAGAGTGTGGGTAAAACGCAGACCCGGGACGCGCACTTTATTGGTGGCCAGTCCATAAAACATGAAAGCATCGTCCGAGTCGGGACTGTGAGCGACCGTGATTTCGCGTTTCCCTTCCGTGATGGGAGTAGGCGAGTGTTGGGAAGTGGCAGTGATGAGAGTCATGGTTGAACCTTGTGGAAACGCTGCCAGCCGCTGGCTAGCGCGGCGGCGGACATGATCTTGATCACTTCGGCAAAGACGAACCAATACAGACCGAAGCGTATTGCCTGCGCGAAAGAATGGGTGAGGATGGCCAGCCAGGAGAGGCCGCCTACAAACAAGTAGATCTCGGCTAGAACACTGGCTATGGCCGCGCGCGCGAAGGTCTTTTCTCCTTTTCTCGCTTCGAAAACCCAGCCGGCAATGCCGGCGACGAACGGATACGCCAGTAGAAAGCCGCCGGTGGGACCGAGCAACTGCGCCACGCCGCCGGGACCCGTCGGACTAAAGACGGGCATGCCAGCGAGACCTTCCGCGAGGTAAAGAACCAGCGCGGCGAAGGCACGACGCGGACCCAGCGCCAGTCCTACGAGCAGCACGCCGAAGTTCTGCAGGGTCAAAGGTACGGGGGTGAACGGTAAAGGCAACGCGATCCGGGCGCACAGAGCCACAAAAAGGCTGGCCCCAATCACAATTGCAACTTGGCTTGCGCCGTCGAGAACGCGATCTTGAGTTCCGAGGATCCCAGTGGCTGGCTTGGTCATGGTTCTCCGATCTACTGCGAGAGGAAGCTCGTGCTAAAGGGTATCCACTTCGCGATGGACGCCACTTTTTCTTAGCTCAGCTGTCATCTTCATGTGGCGGCGCACACGAAGATAAGCCGCTATGCCCGCCCACAGCACTGCACCACCGCTGCAGGCGAGAATCAGAAATAACCACATCATCCGCACAATGCCCTAGGATATCAAAAGCAGGAGGCGCGTGCGGCGACTTTCATCTGGCCGCCATAGCATGCTCTACTTCGTCGGCAGTGTGGGGGAGTGCCCCGGTCAACTCGATCAGCTTGCCGCTCGGGTCCACGTAATACATGTCTTCGATTCGCACCCCCAGCTTTTCCTCTGGAATGTAAATACCAGGCTCGATGGTGAAGACCATCCCCGGAGCGAGAGGGACGTCGTAGTCGCCGGCATCATGGACATCTAGGCCGACGTAATGACCGAGGCCATGGATGAAATATTTGCCGAGAGGTTCACCGTGCAGATCCTTTCCGTGGGTGTTGATGTAGTCGTATGCGACGTTGTGGATCGAGTTGGGCAGATCGCGGCGGAGGTGAGACTTTCCCGATTGAAACGCGGCTATGGCCGCGCGCTGCGCTCCCAGGACAATCTCGTAAATCTCCCGCTGGCGGGCGGTGAACTTTCCAGTGGCCGGCAGCGTGCGAGTAATGTCAGAGGCGTAGAGCGAATATTCCCCGGCGGCATCGATCACGACCACGTCCCCCGACTGGATCAGCCCCGAATCGTCGGAATAGTGAAGCACGGTGGAGTTGAAGCCTGAGCCGACGATGGGGGTGTAGGCCGGACGTTCACAACCGCGCTTGCCCCACTCGTACTGCATCAGGGCGGAAATTTCGCGTTCGTTGACGCCTGGCTTCATGGTATGCATGGCGGCGACATGGGCGGCGACGGAGGCATTGACTGCTTTGCGGATTAGATCCATTTCGCCCGCATCTTTGTAGGTGCGCATTGAGGCCACAAGCGGACGAACGTCCTGAAGAGACAGTCCCAGGGGAAATGCGTTGGCGCGGCTCAACCATTCCATCGACGATTTGGAGTTCGAGGTCTCATCGGGGGCGGGAACGTCGGTGTAGATAGTCGCCCTGGGCTGGGGCAGGAGCCGGACGAGTTCGTCGCGCATGCTGTCGAGTACTTCGACGTGGTCGAATCCGGTGATGCTGCTGGCTTGGGGATTCTCCGGACCAAGCTTGGGCCCGGTCCATTTTTCCTGCACGTAGTTGTGGGCGGGCAGGAAGAGAATCTCTGTGTAGGAGCGCGAGGGGTCATTGCCTTTGGCTTCGACTGCAGGCGCGATCAGCAGCGCTGCACCCGGTTCGGTCCAGCCGGAGAGATAAAAGAAATCGCTGTCTGGACGATATCCATAAATCGCGCTTGGACCTTCGGCTGCGGTTGGCGCGAAAAGTAAGACCACGCCACCGCTGGTTTTACTGGCCAAGGCTTGGCGCCGGGCGCGGTAATCGGCGTTCGGTTGGCGATCCATGGACGTGCCCAGTTGGGCGAGAAATAAGACTTCGAGCAGAACAGCGAAGACGAAGACCTTACGCATTGAGCTTCCTTGAATTTCTGAGGTTACCTTCAAACACCGACCGGAAATGGTTTGGTATGCGTCTCCGCGCTAAGCGAGATGCCGGCGAACCGGCCCTGCAGCAGAGACATTAATCCCGTGTACCAGTAGCCGAGCACGAACAGAACTAGGAATGGAACAGTAATGTAATTCTCGTTGTCTATTGCGTAGTACACCGTGATGGCAAAGTAGCAGCCGATCAGACAGTTCGACCCACGGGACCCAGCCGAGGCCCCGGCGATAGTTGTTGGCCCGTACTTTGTCCTTTTTGGATTCGACGTGATATTTCGGTGTGCGGGCGAAATCAGATTGCTTTCCCAGCAGCGCTTCCACCACAGCGCGGGTGTTGGTGACGGTGAGGCCGATGCCCAGCGCCATCAGAAATGGAAGATACAGCAGAGCCCGAAACCATTTCCCGGGAAATAGCTCCCGCTGCGAGACCAGATAAAAGCTGGAGATCGAAAAAGTCGAAGCCATGAACAACGGCAGGTCGATATACATCATTTGAAACCAGCCCTGATAGAAACGAATGATCATGGCTGGCAGCAGCAGCACTGAAAGCACAATCATCAGCGGGTAGCTAAGATTGGCGGTCAGGTGATACCAGGCTTCGAGCTTCACGTGAAATCTCTGATCGCTCTTGAGTACCTGGGGCAGAATCTTCTTGCTGGTCTGGATCAATCCTTTGGCCCATCGAGCCTGCTGTGTCTTGAAAGCGGTCATCTCGACCGGCAGTTCCGCCGGGCACTCCACGTCTTGCAGGTAAATAAACTTCCAGCCTTTGAGTTGAGCCCGGTAGGAGAGATCGGTGTCTTCGGTTAGCGTATCGTGCTGCCAGCCGCCGGCGTCATCGATCGCGCTTCGGCGCCAGACACCCGCAGTTCCGTTGAAGTTGAAAAAGACGTTGCTGCGCGCCCGGCCGGAGTGTTCGAGTACGAAATGCCCGTCCAGCAAAATGGCTTCAACCTCAGTCAGAAACGAATAGTTGCGATTGATGTGGGTCCAGCGGGTTTGCACCATTCCAATCTTGGGATCGGTGAAGTGGTGAATGGTGCGTAGTAGGAAATCTTCCGGCGGAACGAAGTCCGCGTCGAAGATCGAAATGAATTCGCCTCTGGCTGTCTTCAGACCCTCCGTCAGCGCGCCTGCTTTGAATCCCTCACGATTGGAACGATGATGGTAGGTTACCGGGAATCCCTTGGCGGCGTAGTGATTGACCAGCCCGCGCGCCACGGCGACGGTTTCGTCCGTCGAGTCGTCGAGCACCTGAATATCGAGTTTCTCCAGCGGATAGTTCAAGCGGCAAATGGCGTCCAGCAGCCGCTCAACCACGAATTGCTCGTTGAAGATTGGGAGCTGGATGGTGACGCGCGGCAAGTCCGCGAAGCGTGCGGGTGGTTCCGTCGTGCGATTCTTCTTGTTCTTGTAGTAGAGATAAACCAGTACGTAGCGATGCGCACCATAGGACGCCAGCAGGATCAGCACGATGAAATAAGGAATCAGCAACGCCGTGTCAAAAGCGTTGGCGTGATATAAGCCCTGGAAAGTCTTATCGAGAAAATGCTGGCGGATGTACTGCCCGATCCCCTTCGGGGCGACGAAGGCGGCGAGAGCGCTAAGCGGGATGGAGATACTGTTCAGTTGAGGAAGTCCCTCAGTTAGTCAAGACGAGCGCAATGGAAACCTCCATTGTACGCGAGCGTCTTACCAAATCGGGAGAACGTGTGGTTGTTGTGATGGGAACCTATGCTTCCGATACTAGGCTTGTGGTGTAACGGCACCACAGAACCTCATCAGGATTACACGTGCGGGTTTGCGCCGCTTAATTCAGGAAGTACGTCCGGTAGAGCGTATCTCTCTGCACTGGTTTGAACCCAGCATCGCGGATGATTCGCCGTAGCTCTTCCTCGGTAGTGCAGTTGGTCACGCCAGCTGCTCGCACGACATTCTCTTCGAGCATTACTGAGCCTACGTCGTTTCCGCCGAACTGCAGACCGAGTTGGCATACTTTCAGTCCCTGGGTTACCCAACTCGACTGCACATTCAAGAAATTCGAGAGATAAAGCCGGGAGATGGCCAGGACTTTCAGATATTCCACTGCCGTCGCTTCGTCCCAGTGGCGCCCTCCCAGAGCCGTATTCGTAGGCTGAAAACTCCATGGAATAAATGCTGTGAAGCCGCCCGTCTCTTCTTGCAGCTCGTAGAGCCTCTGGAAATGATTCACACGATGCTCATAATTCTCACCCACGCCGAACATCATGGTCGCGGTGGTTCTCATCCCCAACTGGTGCGCGGTGCGATGCACGTTGAGCCAGTCTTCGGTGAGGCATTTGAGGCGTGCGATCTTGTAGCGGACCTCGTCATCGAGAATCTCCGCGCCGCCGCCGGGGATCGAATCCAGGCCCGCATCTCTGAGGCGGGCGATGGTGTCGCGAATGCTCAGTTCGCTATATTCCGCAATCGCGATAATTTCGGAAGCTGAATAGCAGTGCAGATGAATTCTTGGGAAACGCTGTTTGATGCCGCCGAGCATCTGCTCGTGCCAGTCAATTTTCAGGTCGGGATGCAGGCCGCCCTGCATGAGCACGCCAGTCCCGCCCAGTTCGACGGTTTCACGAATCTTTTCGTAAATGGTTTCGAAATCGAGGATGTACCCCTCTTTGGCTTTGGGTCCCTTTAAAGGACGATAGAAGGCACAGAAAGTGCAGTACTCGGTGCAAAAATTTGTGTAATTAATATTGCGATCAATGATGTAGGTGGCCACGCCTTCGGGATGGAGCTTGCGGCGCACCGCGTTGGCTTCCATGCCGATACCGATCAGATCATCGGAATGAAACAAGTCGAGGGCTTGCTGCTTGGTCAGGGTCATGAGCGATCGAGAACGCAAGGACAATTGTAGCGGAGCCGCGGCGCTTGCAACAAATTGGGCTGAGCCAGTTCCCAGACGTTACCGCATTCCTTTGTGTACCTCTGTGTCCTTTGTGGTTGACACCTTTAAATGCCTTACCCACAGAGGACACGAAGGTACACAAAGGAAACAAACGTGCAAGAATCCCATGGGAGGAGTTGAATTCTCATTTGTAGCGAAGATACTGGATCAGAGTAAGAATTCCTCCTACGACCGCGAAGGCGATCAGTATGGCCAGAGCCTCTTTATTGTACCGAGAGAAGAAGCGCACGATGTGGTTTCCGTAGAGGATACCGAGGTAGGCAACGATCGAGTAGCGAACTCCGCGGCCCAACACCAGGGCACACAAAAACTTCTTTCTTGAGTACTGCATGGCGCCGGCGGCCAGGAGGAAAGGAAAAAAGGGAAAGGGTGGAGGCATCAGGGCTGGAATCGCGATCGCGCCGAATCCCCATCGTTCGAATCTCTTGTAAACTTTCGCAGCTCTTCTTTTCGAAAGCCTGCGTTCCATGGCTTGCTTGCCGCCCTTTCGGGCCAAGCTGTAAGTGATGTAGCCGCCGAGCACCGCTCCAACCGTCGCCATCAGGGCGTAGTAGGGCCATGGTTCGCGATGGCGGGCTGCCAGCCAGATGGTCAGAACGTCCATGCTGCCAGTCAGCGGGATGACGGAGTTGTCCGCAACTCCCAACAGAACCAGCCCCCACCCACCGAGCCGGCGCAGTCGTACCCAGGTTGAGATCGCGAGCAGAGTCTGGAGATGTGGCAGCATTCGAGTGAGGTGCAGGTAGTTTACAGTGCAGAGCCGTAAGGCAGGGAAATAGGACTAAATCAGCGCCGCCCTTGCCGCATCGAGGAAGCACAATGGCGGCGCGGAGGGCAGCGCCCCGCATTCGCGAGCGTATTGATAAAACAGCTGCATGCCATCGAGGCAATCCGGCCCGAGCGAATAATGAATATTGTCAGTCAGATAATTCTTGACTTCGCCCTCGTTTAAACTTAGGCGTGGTGCCCAGTCGCGGGCTATCAGATCCAGGCTCTCCCGCCGCAGCCCGTGATCACGGGACTCCTGAAATACTGTGGCAAGATCCAAATCGCGAGGCGTGTCCGTCAGAGCGGCCTGCCGCAGTGCCCAGAAGGCGAAGACAAACGGCTTGCCGGTCAAACGGATCCATTCCTCGGCGAGATCATAAGTGATGTACCGGGAGCGATCGATCTTCAGCGCGGGATCTCCTATTACGAGACCCGCGTCGTGCGTCTCCAGCATCCGTTCGATGTCCGGTCCTTCCGCAGTAAACGTTCTGTTTCCACCCCACCATTTCGCAAATAAAACTTTGATCAGTGCGACCGAGGTCATGGACGATGTGTCCAGTGCGATGGTCCTAATCATTTCCAGCGGGACCTTGCTCACCAACAAGATGGAGCGAACCGCCCGCCGCGAAGCAATGGCCACCCCCGGAAGAATGGCCAGATCGGGAATGCTGGCGTAGGCGGCTGAGGGAATAATACCAATATCCGCCGATCCCTCTCGCAAACTAGCAGCACATTGGGAGGGAAGGGTGTAAGAGACGGCGAAGAGCGAGCGCGCCTCGGAGGAACGAGCGTCCCCGTGCTCGAAATCCCACATCAGAGGCGCAGTATTAAGGTAGGAGATCGCGGAAATCCGAAGGCGTTTCATCACGGGAACAGATTGATTCTAACCGAATGTAGGCGCGGTGTCCTCGCCCGTGCTGGATTCGGCAAGATGTTAGCACTTTTCACCCGTCGCCCAGACTGCACGGGCGAGGACGCCCGCGCCTGCATTGCTTTCTCTCCCAATGTTCAACTTACCTTGACACTGTCTCCCCGGCGTGTATAGATGCCCGCAGAGGTCCCCGGAGGGCGTAGTGTCAGAAGCAGCAGCTGCAGTTTGCAAAACCAGTGAAACGTCCATGCAGTGGCTGGCCTTGGCTCTCACGCCTGGCTTAGGGCCTACGAAAGCTCGCCGGGTGATCGAGTTTTTCGGCAGCGTTCAAGCCCTCTTCCGGGCAACGCTCACTGAATTGGAAGCGGCCGGCCTTCGCGCCGTCTCGGCTCAATCGCTCGGGACGGGGCGTTCCATGGAACTGGCGCAAGACGAACTGGGGAGAGTCGCCAGCGCCGGTGCACGAATCGTTGCTCTGGACGACCCTGCGTATCCGACGCAGTTGAAGCAGATCTATGATCCTCCTCTTATTTTGTACGTGCGCGGGAATGAGGCAGTGATCTCGCAACCGGGAATCGCCCTGGTGGGCACGCGTCATCCCACCCCATACGGATCGGGGATGTCGGAACGGCTGGCCTGCGATCTGGCGGCGCGCGGCCTCGTGATATTCAGCGGCATGGCGCGGGGCATCGATACGGCCGGCCATCGCGGTGCGATTGCGGCAAAGGGCAAAACAGTGGCGGTGTGGGGCACAGGCGTCGATGTCGTCTATCCCAAGGAGAACACGCGCCTGGTGGAGCAGATTCTCGCGCTGGGCGGTGCCGTCATCTCTGAATTCCCCATGGGCACATTTCCCGCGCCGCAGAACTTTCCTATCCGCAACCGCATCATCAGCGGAATCGCGTTGGGGGTCCTCGTGGTGGAAGCCGCCGAATACAGCGGCACTCGCATTACTGCACGCTGCGCGTTGGAGCAGAACCGCGAGGTTTTCGCTGTGCCGGGCAACGTCACCAACAAAGGCTCCTGGACGCCAAACACACTGATCAAACAAGGCGCTAAGCTGGTCGCCACCTGGGAGGATGTTTGGGAAGAACTCCCGACAGACGTACGACTTACCCTCCAGCCCGAGGGCGGCAATGAATCGCAGGTGGGGCAAACCGCATCTCTATTCGGGGAAGCTGAGCTGTCGCCCCACGAAAAAAAGATTTTCGCGCTCCTCAAGGCCGACGAATCCACTCACATCGATGAAATTGTGGAACGGCTGGAGCCGGCACTGTCGTCCTCCGAGATATTCGCGGCACTCTTCGAATTGGAGCTCGCAGGCAAGGTGAAGCAGTTGCCGGGGAAGAATTTTGTAAGAAGCTTTTAGCTGTTAGCTCTTGGCTTTTGGCTTGAATCCCAAGATCGACCTGCAATTGGAAGGCTAGTATGAGGAATTATAAGGACCTGCATGTTTGGGAGAAAGCGCACATCCTGACCTTGGCGGTATACAAAGATACGCAATGCTTTCCGTCTGAAGAACGGTACGGATTGACAAGTCAGATTCGGCGCTCGTGTTCTTCTATTCCTGCGAATCTGGCCGAGGGTTGTGGCAGGAGGTCGGATGGAGAGATGGCTCGCTTCGTCCAGATCGCGATGGGATCAGGAGCTGAGCTGTCGTATCACCTTTTGCTGTCGAGGGACTTAGGTTTACTGAAGGCAACGGATTACGCCCGCTTGGATTCCGAATTAGGAGAAGTCATGCGCATGTTGTCTTCGCTATCGCAGAGACTGACAAACGCTCTCATAGCATAGGTTTCACGCCAAAAGCTAACGGCTAAGAGCTAGAAGCTGCAAGCTGGAAACTTGTTGCCAGCTTGCCATTCGTGCTAGTTTCAAAAACAAAGTCATTCACTGAGGACACATTGGCCAAAGGTTTAGTCATCGTCGAGTCGCCCGCTAAGGCGAAGACCATCCAGAAATATCTGGGCAAGGGCTTTACCGTGGAAGCTTCGCTCGGCCACGTGAAGGATTTGCCGAAGAGCACGCTTGGGGTCGACGTCGAGAACGACTTCGAAACCGAATACGTTGTCATTCCCGGTAAAGAGAAAGTTGTCGCCAGGCTGAAGAAGCTGGCGCTGGGTATGGATACGATCTATCTTGCGCCCGATCCCGATCGCGAAGGAGAAGCCATTGCCGCCCACCTGGCGGAAGAGCTGGGCGACAACGGCAAGACAAAGAAGAAGAAAAAGAAGGCCGACGAACCTGAGCGCATACGCCGCGTTACTTTTAACGAAATCACGCAGCGCGCCGTCCGTGAAGCTTTCGAGCATCCCCGCGACATCGATCAGAATCTCGTGGATGCTCAGCAGGCCCGGCGCGTTCTCGACCGCCTGGTGGGTTATCAAGTTTCACCACTGCTCTGGGACAAGGTTCGGCGGGGTCTGTCCGCGGGGCGCGTGCAAACGGTTGCGTTGCGTCTTATCGTCGAGCGTGAGCGCGAAATCAAGGCATTCGAAAAGAAAGAATACTGGACCATTGACGCCAATCTTTCGAAGCCTCCGGCGTTCGACGCGCGTTTCCTGGGCAAGGGCGAAGAGAAGATCGAGGTCACCAAAGGCGAGGACGCGGAGAAGATCCGCGCCGCCCTGGAGAAAGCTGATTGGGTTGTCCGCACTGTCGATCGCAAGGAGCGTCGGCGCAATGCGACTCCGCCGTTCACCACCAGCAAACTGCAGCAGGATTCGTCCCGCAAACTCCGCTTCAGCGTGAAGCGCACCATGATGATCGCGCAGCGGCTCTACGAAGGTGTAGAGCTGGGCGAGGAAGGCTTGGTCGGCCTCATTACTTATATGCGTACGGATTCGGTACGCGTTTCCAACGAAGCGCTCAGCGAAGTCCGCGAATACATCAAGTCTCAGTATGGCGATCAATACCTGCCCGAAGCCCCGAACGCCTACAAAGAGAAGAAAGCGGCTCAGGCTGCCCACGAAGCCATACGCCCGACTTCGGTCATGCGTCATCCCGATCAGATCAAGCAATATCTGAAAGAAGACGAATTCAAGGTTTACAAACTGATCTGGCAGAGATTTGTTGCTTCGCAAATTATGCCCGCAGTATTCGACCAGACCACTGTGGACATCGACGCCAAGTCGGGCGCGGACGTGTTCTGGTTCCGAGTCACAGGTTCGGTGCTGAAGTTCGACGGCTTCCTCAAGGTTTACGAAGAGTCCAAGGAAGGCAAGGACGAAGAAGACGAGGAACTCAAACACAAACTGCCGGCTCTTGATCCGGGCCAGAAGCTAACGCTCAAGGCACTGAAGCCGGAGCAGCACTTTACCGAACCGCCGCCTCGCTACAACGAAGCGTCGCTGGTAAAGGAACTGGAGGAGCGCGGCATCGGACGGCCTTCGACCTACTCCGCCATTCTCAGCACCATCCAGGAGCGGCAATATGTGCAAAAGCTGGGCGGCAAGTTTACCCCCACGGAAATCGGTCTGGTGGTAACCGATCTCCTGGTTGAAAACTTCCCCGACATCTTCGATATCCAATATACGGCCCGTCTCGAAGAAGAGTTAGACGAGATCGAAGAGGGCAAGGAGAAGTGGACCGACGCGCTGGCTGACTTCTACAAGAAATTCGAGAAAGACCTCCGTTACGCCTCCAAGCACATGGAGAACATCAAGCGGATGGAGAAGCCGACGGATGAGAAGTGCGAGCGTTGTGGTTCACCGCTGGTCATCAAGTGGGGCAAGCATGGATCTTTCTATGCGTGCAGTTCTTACGACAAGGAAGATCCCAACAGCTGCACCTTCACCAAGGAAAATCCCATCAACCTGCCCGACCTGGATTCGGCCGATCTTCAGGAGACTACGCAGGAAGAGTATTGCGAAAACTGCGGACGAGTGATGGTGCTGAAGCGCGGACGCTTCGGCCAGTTCATGGCTTGCACCGGATATCCCGATTGCAAGACCACGCGCCGCCTCGATCAGGGCAAGAAAGTCCCGGACATTCCGCTAGACGAAGTGTGCCCAAAGTGCGGACGGAACATGATGATCCGCCACGGCCGCTACGGCGAGTTCACCACCTGCAGTGGTTATCCTGAGTGCAAGTACGTGAAGCAAAACTTCATCGGAGTGAAGTGCCCGCTTTGCAAAGAGGGCGACTTGGTCGAGAAGCGGGCGCGCAAGGGAAATACTTTCTATGGCTGCGGAAATTATCCAAATTGCAAGTTCACATCCGCCCACAAGCCAATTGCGGAAAAGTGCCCCAGTTGCGGCCACGAATATTTGGTGGAGAAGTTCTTGAAGGCAGGTCCGGTCATTGCGTGTCCAAATAAAGAGTGTGAGTACGAACGAGCGGTGCCGGTAGAGGCCGCGGCCGTTGGGGGAGATTAAGCAAAGCAAAGCCGAGAGTATCCGATTTCCTTTGTGAACCTTACTGTCCCTTTGTGGTGATGATTTTTCGGGTTTGTTTCCGAAACCTGCACCGTTTTCTGGATTCCTGCATCTCGTAGAATGGGGAACAACTTAATTTCCCGACCCACAATCCCAAATTCCTTTGGAGGTCTTTCATGGCGAAGAAACCTACTGCTGCAGACGCTGATCTGATCCTCAAACTTTATGACCTGCGGCGAGAAGCCGAAATTCGCAAGGCGCGCAACTGGTGGCTGGTGAACTTCTGGCCCGAAAGTGCCGACGATTTCATGAAAATCGGAATGGCTATGGGAACCCCGGAGAACAACTGGCTCCGCCAGGTGGCAGGATACTGGAGTATGGTTGCTTCCCTCACTCTCGCGGGCACGGTCAGTGAAGAGCTTGTCCTGGATCCTAGTTTTAGCGGTGAGATGTTCTTTATTTACGCCAAGGTAAAGCCATTTCTTGGTGACTTGCGCGCGAAAATGAAGAACCCGCGACTGTTCGCAAACATAGAAAAACTGATTAACAGCTCGAAGCAGGGCCGCGAGTGGTTGAAGTATGTGGAGGGTCAGGTTGCTGGGCGACGCGAGGCCATGGCGAAAATGGCCAAGGCCAGCTGAAAGTAATTTAGTAATTGGATAATCGGGTAATTTCAAATTACCCGATTACCAAATTCCGTAATTCCCCAATACCGGTTCTACGCAATATATTCCCGGATGTATTCATCCTTCGACTGCGCCAACTCGTGCGCATCACCGTCGAAGATCACTTTCCCGTCGCGAAGTATGAGAAATGCCATGGGCACCTCGCCACGAGCTCCCGGCGGCAATGGCCGCATTTCGTTTGCCTTACGATCGAAATAGTGCGTTGCCATGATGAAGGCATCCTGCAGCCGATGGGTGACCAGCAACGAGCTGGTCTTGTACACATCGCGTTGTTTCACGATCAATTGAATGATGGTGGTGGAAGTGACCGGGTCGAGCCCGCCGGTCGGAGAATCATAAAGCAGAATCTCGGGCTGGGCGATGATGGCGCGCGCGATGGCGACACGGCGGCGCATTCCTCCCGAAAGTTCGGCGGGAAACTTGTCCAGCGTATCTTCCAGTTCAACGAACCTTAAGGCTTCCCGCACCCGCTGTTCAACTTCTTCTTCGGAAACGTCCCCCTCTTCGAGCAGCCGGAATGCGACATTTTCCCGAACTGTGAGCGAATCGAAAAGCGCGCTTTCCTGGAAAACCATGCCGATTCTTCGCCTCAGGGAGAACAACTCTTCTTCGCGCATCTGGGTCACGTCATCGCCCAGAACATAAATGTGGCCGGCATCCGGTTTCAGTAACCCGAGCGTCAGTTTGAGGAGCGTGCTCTTTCCGGAACCAGCGACGCCGAAGATAGCTTTGGTTTCGCCCTTAGCCAGACGAAATGAAATTCCCTCGAGCACCGGCTTTTCGTCGAAAGCGATGGATACATTTTCGAATACGACAATATTGGCTGCGGCATCCGGTTCGGATGGCACGCGCTGCTCGATCGCTGTGGGAGGTGCGGCCATGACTCAGCGGTAGCCAAAGATCGCCATCAATAACTTGGTCGCGAAAAAGTCCACCAGCAGGATGAAAACCGAAGACGCCACCACTGCCTGGGTGGTTGCCCTGCCCACGCCCTGAGTCCCGCCACGGGCAGAAATTCCGTAATAGCAACCCACGGTGGAAATAATAAACCCGAACAAGAGCGGTTTCACCAGACCCATAAAGACGTCTTGAAATGTCAGGATCTGCCAGGCCGTGCTCCAATACTGGTGCCAGTCCATCCCGAGCAACAGTTGGGCAACGGCGCCGCCTCCGACCATTCCCAGGAGGTCAGAGATGATGGTCAGGAAGAACAGCATGAAGACAGTGGAGACCACCCTTGGGGTTATCAGTTTTTTCGCCGGGTCCGTGCCCAGCGCGCGCATGGCGTCGATTTGCTCGGTTACCACCATCGAGCCCAATTCACTCGCCATGCCGGAGGAGTTTCTCCCGGCCACCATCAGCCCGGTCAGTACCGGGCCCAACTCCCGAACCATGCCAACAGAAACTAGTTGGCCGAGCAGGGAAAGGGAGCCAAATCGCTGCAGCGTGGTGGAACTGTTCAAAGCCAAAACCGCCCCGGTGAAAAAACCGGTCAGCACCACGATGGGCAGCGATCCCACACCAATCAAGTCCGCCTGCTGCAACATATCCGCGAAATAGCGCGGATAGCGGAACACGTTAGCAATGGATTGTCCGGCGAGCAGGGAATAATCCTGCAAAGTCTGGACGGTATCTTTGGCGAATTCCGTAGGAGAGATCAGTTCCATGCGCGCACTTTCCGCACTATAGCAGAGGCCGGGGAAGCTTTCAGCTATCAGCTGTCAGCTTTCAGCAAAAAGCCCCTGTGTAATGGGCCGGGGGCCAAGCTCGGCGATCGTGTAATCAATGAGGGGTGTGGCTCTTTGTAGGCTGAAAGATGAAGTGAAAGCCTATTCTTTCACTTTTTTCTTGATATCGATATTCAGGCGCTTAATTTTCTGATTCAGCGTGGAAAGCGGGATGTGAAAACGCTCAGCCGCGTCGGTCTGGTTCCAGTTACACTTTTCCAGCATCTCGACAATAATCTGCCGCTCGCAATCTTCCATGATGTCGAACAGGGAAGCGTCCGTACGGCGTTCCAGCGCGGAAAATGCGGTTGCCCGGCCCGCAATCTGATCGGGAAGAAGTTCGGGGCCTACCTCCACGCCTGCGGACAGCACCACAGCGCGCTCGATTACATTTTCCAGTTCGCGCACATTGCCCGGCCATGAATAAGTCAGCAGCGGGCGCAGACCTTCCGGAGTGATGCGCCGCGTCGGGCGCTCATTTTCCTCGGAGTATCGGTTCAGGAAGAATCCCGCCAGCAGCGGGATATCCTCCTTCCGCTGGCGCAGAGGTGGAAGATCGATGGTAATGACGTTCAGGCGATAAAACAGGTCCTCGCGAAACTTGCCTTCCCGAACCTGCTGTTTTAGATCGACGTTGGTGGCGGCGATGATCCGCACGTCCACCTGAAGTTCGTGCACCCCGCCCAGATGCATGAACTTTTTGTCCTGCAGTACGCGCAGGATCTTACTTTGCGTGTCCAGGCTCATCGTGCCGATTTCGTCGAGGAACAGGGTGCCCCGGTCGGCAATTTCAAACAGACCCTTCTTCGACGCGACCGCGCTAGTGAATGCGCCCTTAACATGCCCGAACAGAATGGATTCCAGCAGGTCAGGCGGCATCGATCCCGTATTGACGGGAACAAAAGGACGCTCGCGGCGCGGCGAGTTCAGGTGAATGGCCTTGGCGATGAGTTCCTTGCCGGTTCCGCTCTCGCCCTGCAGCAGCACCGTGGAACGGCTGGGCGCAACTTGCGCCACCAGATCGAAAATCTTCAGCATGGGCTCACTTTTGCCCACAATGTTCTCGAAGTTGTAGCGTTGCTTGAGCGCTCGTTTGAGTTGGACGTTTTCTTCTTCCGCGCGATGGCGGGCAACCGCCGCGCGCACGTCGGCAAGCAACTTTTCGTTATCCCATGGCTTCTGAACAAAATTGGCCGCGCCCGCCTGCATCGCCTTTACCGCATTTTCCACCGTGCCGTAGGCAGTGACCATGATGATCGAGAGTCCCGGGTCCTGCACGTGAAGGTCAGCCAACAAGTCCAATCCGTTGCGATCCGGCAACGCGAGGTCGAGCAGCACCAGGTCGAAGCTTCGTTCGCCGATGCGCGCCAGTCCTTCTTCCCCGGTGGCTGCGGATTCCACCCCGTAGCCTTCCAATTCCAGCAACGTTTCCAGCGATTCGCGGATCGCCGCCTCGTCATCGATAATCAACACCGAACCGGCTGCCGGCAACGACCTTTCCCCCAGATTGTGCCGCACGATCACCGCCGCTTCAGACATTGATAGCCTTCCTGGTCAAAGGGAAGTCGAGGTAGAACGTTGTGCCTTCGCCGTGGCGGCTCTCCACTCGAATCTTCCCAGCGTGCTCTTGAATGATGCCGTAAGTTACGGACAAGCCCAATCCCGTGCCTCGCGCTTGCCCTTCCCGGGGGGCCGTCTTGGTAGTGAAGAACGGGTCATAAATCCGGTGAATGTGCTCTTGCGCAATGCCGGTGCCGGTATCTGAGACCATCACACTGACGCTTTCGCCATTCAACGTCGCGATGCGCAGCGTTCCGCCGTTGGTCATGGCGTCTTTGGCATTCAAAAACAGGTTCAGGAACACCTGCTGCAACCGGCCTGCATTCCCGTTGATCAGCGGGATGTGCGGGCTGCGCTCATCTTGTACCTTGATTCGCATGACCTTGAACTGGTGTTCCAGAAGCGCCAGCGTATCCGAGATGATCTTGTTGACATCAATTGCCGTGAACTCGGTGCCGGTCGTGCGTGAAAAATTAAGCAGATTGTTGACGATCTCCGAAGCCCGGAACGTCTGCCGCGTGATCTTTTCCAGAAGCGCGCCTTTTTGCGCATCACCCTGCAGTTGCTTCGAGAGCATCTGCGCGTAGGAGGAAATGACCGCCAGAGGCGTATTCACTTCATGGGCCACGCCCGCGGCCAGCAGCCCGATGGACGAGAGTTTGTCCGCCTGTGTGAGTTGCGCCTCCAGTTCAATGCGTTCCGTGATGTCATCCATGATGATCAGCCGGCCAATCACGCTGAACTCCTTCGTGACCAGAGGCGCGATGGCGACATTCACCACACGGCTTTCACCAGTCGGCGTTCCCAGGCGGAACTTGTACAAGTTGTGGATACCAGGATTTTGCCGTACCCGGTAGAACTCCTCCACAAACGCAGCCGGGAAAACCTCGCCCAGAGGCCGGGTCAGGGCTTGCCACCGGGGCAGCGCGTACATCACTTCCATTTGCGAGTTCCACGACTCGATGCGGTCGGCCAAGTCCACCGCCAGCACGCCCACGTTGATCGACTCCACAATGTTTTCGTTGAAGTCTTTCAGACGCTCGTACTCGGCAACCTTTTGCTCCAGCGAGGCATACAGACGCGCGTTCTGGATGGCAATTGCCAAATAGCCCGCCAGCGTCTCCAGTAACTCCACATCTTCGCTGGTGAGGAAATCCCCTTCCACGGTCTTCCCAAGGCCAAGCACAGCGATTGTGTGCTTCTGGGCGCGGCAGGGAATGTAGTAGTTCAGGTCAAGCTTGGCTATGGCCTGTTGGGCGTCCAAAGTCTCCCGCGGAACCTGGTGCGTGTTGTCGAAGAACAAATGCCCCACCGCGTCTTCGGGCCGCGGCATCCCCAGAAAACTCAAATCCAGCCCGCTGGTCTGCGTCATGCCAAACGATTTGGCTACGATGAATTGCGATGTCTCGCCATCAGCCAGAAAGACCGCCATGCGGTCTACCAGCAGCGTCCGCGACAAGCGGTCCACCACGGCGCTCAGCATCTTGTCCAGATCGGTCTCTGAACTCAAGTCGCGGCCAAACTCGATCAGGGTTTTCCGGTAGTCGTAGCCCGTGCGATAGAAAAACTGGTCGATGCGCTCCTGAATCCATTTGCGCACAGGATCAAACAGAAGTGCAGTGACCACGATGGCGATCACCAGACCTTTGGGTCCGGTGTTGGGTATCTGCAGGTGAACTAACTCGGCTACCACCGCTACCACTGCAATGTAAGCGCCCACAATAGCGCCAGCTGCCAGCGTGTACACCATGCCGCGCTTGAAAATCAGATCCACGTCCATCAAGCGATAGCGGAAGATGGCGTATCCGAATGTCAGCGGCAGGATGCCGAGCGACAGCACCGAGACCTTCATGGTCGTCGTAGGCAGCCAGCCGGTCAGGTAAGGGATTACATAGAACAGCGTGAACGGCGTGATCGCCAGAATCGTGCCGCGCGTCACCCATTTCAACTGTTGCCGCAGGATCGGCGTACTTGCTCGGCGGTAGTTGTACAGCAGCACTCCCGCGGCAGCGACAAAGTACAGCGCCTGACAACCCATCTCCAGGCGGTCGAGGTTCCAGCGCAATGCTTCACTAGCTTTCAGGAACGAGAAGGCCAGGACGTGCAGACTCAACAGCAGCAGCCCCGGAACATAGATCGAGTAAATTACCCAGCGATGTTTGCGGACGAACCAATGCTGCTCCGGAAAGGTCAGAACGAAGTGGAGAAACAGAGCGGCCTGCAGCAGCCCCGCAACGACGTTACCCCAGTAAATGGTCGAATCGAAGCCGTTGAATTTTCCCGTGTAGTGGAAGGCGTAGGCAATAAACGAAACCAGGCAGAAGATGTAGAAGTGGGTCGAGCCCGGCGCGGTCCAGCGGCGCAGCAATACATACAGACCAATGCCAAGATAAATCACCCCGATCAGACGCAGCCAGTCGTGCAGGGACCGATCCGCCGGAACTGGAATCAGGACCACATCCACGGGGACCGATTGCCGCTCTAGTGAGTACGTGGCCTTCGACCAGGCTCCCACGCGATATAGTTGACGGGTTCGGGCCGCAGTCGTATTTACCTCGTGCTGATCAATCGCGGTGAGTCGGTCGCCGAGCTTAACGCCGGCCCGAGTTCCCGGGCCGCCGAACTCGACGCGGTCGGCGGTAAGTTTGCCTTGATGCTCGACCCACCAAACACCGTCATCTGGGACTGGGAATTGGCGCTCGGTCTGAAGGTTATAACCGGCGTAAACCACGGCAGCCGTGGTCAGCAAGGCCAGCAGGATGGCCGTAAATCGAATTTGAAAATCCCTGTTCATGCGCCGCACAGGCTCCGCCGCCCGCAGGGACAAAACATCCTGCTCCTTCTTCTGCATTTTCACTGCCATCAGGGGGGACATGGGGCCGCCTCTAAGACGCCTCGATACAATAGCTTCCAATATTATAGAGGGACCGCCATAACAGGGGTATGCTTTTTGGAATAGTCAATGTGGTATTTTGTAACCCCAATTTGGAACTGTACTAGCCTTCGTTTGACGATGTTAACCAAAATTTCCTTTTGTCCACGGCGACTTTGCTCATCCGCGATGGTTAACTGGAACCCTCAGCAAACCCCACGCTTATTTGCCTGCGCTTGAGGATCGGCCGCTGACCGACAAGGATGCATAGTCAAATATGCATAGTCAAATATGCTCCGGAGCCACACCCATGCGAGGAAACGGAAATGGTATACTCGTCGCCTGCTCGGAGAACCCATCGATGAGACTTACCCTGACTGTGCTGGCACTGGCATTACTTTTTACCGCTGCTGACGCTCAGACGTTCAAATTGTTCTACGCCTTCAACTTCTCGCACGGGAGCTCTCCCAACGGTGATCTGATCCGCGACGCGGCCGGCAATATCTACGGCGCCATCCTCGGCGGCAACGGCAACGGCGTGATTTACAGGATCACACCATGATTCGACTTCAGATCGCAGTACAAATCCGATTCGCAGGCAGTGCGGCTCCGTCCGCATGGGTTTCTCCATGACCACCACCGAAGAAGTAATCCAGCGCGAAAAGCAGTTCCTGTTGCAGACCTACAACCGCTACCCGTTGGTCATCGCACGCGGCAAGGGCGTCTTCCTCTTCGACCTCGACGGCAGGAAATATCTGGATTTCGTTGCTGGCTTGGGAGTGAACGCTTTAGGCCACGCTCATCCCCGAATCGTCAAGGCCATCCGCGAGCAGGCCGCCCGCGCCATTCACCTGTCTAACCTTTACTACAACGAATATCAGGGACGTCTCGCCGAAAAGCTCTGCACCCTCTCCGGCTTGCAGCGCGCCTTCTTCTCAAACAGCGGCACCGAAGCCATCGAAGGCTCCATCAAGCTTGCGCGGCTCGCCGGACATCGCGCCGGAGGGGCCGCCAAGAGTCAACTGGTCGCCCTGGAGGGCTCCTACCACGGCCGCAGCTTCGGATCCATGTCGGTCACCGGCCAGGACAAATACCGCAAAGGCTTCGAACCGCTGCTCGAAGACGTGAAGTTTGTCCCCCGCAACGACTCTGAAGCCCTGCGCGCCGCAGTAAACGACAACACGTGCGCGATTGTTCTCGAACCCATTTTCGGCGAGGGAGGAATCTATGAATGTTCAGTAGAGTTCCTGAAAGAGTGCCGCACCCTGGCCGACCGCCATCACGCCGCTCTGATTTTCGATGAGATCCAATGCGGCCTTGGCCGCACCGGAACCATTTTCGCCTTCCAGACTTTCGGCGTCACTCCCGACATTGTCGCCATCGCCAAGCCCATCGCCGCGGGCATTCCCCTCGGCGCTTTTCTGGTGAAGGAGGAGTTCGCATCGGCGATCTCCGTGGGGCAACATGGAACCACGTTCGGCGGAGGCCCACTCGCCTGCCGGGTCGCCCTGGAGTATCTGGCCATCCTCGAAGAAGACAAGTTGCTGGAGAATGTCGCCAGTGTCGGAGCCTATCTGCAACAGCAACTGAAAGCACTGACCGAGCGCTATTCGGTCGCCCGCGAAGTTCGCGGCCGCGGATTAATTCAGGGCCTGCAACTCGACATCCCCGCCCGCCCCATCGTGGAACAGGCCGTCGCTGATGGCGTCCTCTTCAACAGCACCCAGGACACGGTCCTCCGCTTTCTCCCGCCATTTCTGCTCCAGGAGAAACACGTAGACAAGGGCATGCGCGTCCTCAGGAAAATACTGAAGAAGCTCTGATCTGAGTTTCCTGAGGATCGTCCACGTAGGCCCGGACGCCCCCGTCCGGGCAGCCGCGCGAGCGGCAGGATGCGATTTCGCAGCGTGGAAGAACAACCTCTTCCGCCCCCGTCGTGGAAGGGCACGGGTTCGGCCGCGCTGCTAAGACCCAATGGACCAGCGGCTTTCACCTGCTGAGGTCCGCCTTCCTGCAAATCACCATACTCCGCGGCCCGCGCTTTCACTCCTGCCGCAGCGCCACGAATGGATCGATCAACGTCACCCGGTGTGCCGGCATGAAACATGAAACCGCCGCCGCAGCGACGAACAACAAAGAAACCGCCGCAAAGGTAAAAGCGTCCGTCGGACTCGTGGCATACAGTAACGATGAGAGAAGACGCCCGAGCACACCCGCACCTACAAGGCCCAAAGCCGTCCCCGCCACCGCGATCAGCATCCCGCGCCGAACCACCATGTAGATCAACGATTCTTTCGATTGCCCCAGGGCCATGCGGATTCCGAGCTCGCGCGTCCTCTGGCTGACCGACAAGGCCATAATGGCGGCAATCCCGCTAACGCTGATCACCAGCGCCAGTACCGCGAAGACGCTCAACAGAATGGTAGTAACCCGCGGAGAAGCCATCGATTCACGTCGCAGGTTCTCCAGAGTCTGCACTTGGTCCACCGCAATCTGCGAGTCGAGATCGTGCAGTGTTTTGCGGATCAGTGCAATCATGCTCACCGGATCGACCGCCGTGCGCATAACCAAGCCACCACGGAATCCACCTTGCTTGACTGGGATATAGAGTTCGTCACCAATCGGTCGATCCAATCCATACTCCTTGGCGTCCCCTACCACGCCTACAATTGTGATCCAGGTTTTACCCTGATCAAAGCTGACCCGCCGGCCAATCGGATCTTCAGACCCCCATCGGTCGCGGGCCAGGGCCTGATTAATAACGCCCACGAGCGGAGTTTCTGCATCGTCGCGCTCGGTAAAAGTTCTCCCTCGCAACAGCGGCTGCCGTATGGTTTCAAAATATCCCGGGCTCACTACCGTCTCATCCGTCAGCGACGGCAATTCGCCTTTCGGAACCGTCCGCCCCTCAATTTGAAATTTAAGGTGATCCGGTCCCAGCGTCATCGCTTGTTCGCTCATCGGAAAATTCGAGCTCAGGGCAGCAGAGTCGACGCCCGGGGTGTTGCGGATAGTGCGCAGCACGTTGTCCGCAATCGCAAGCAGTTGCTTGGGTTGCTGATCTCTCGGAAAGCGACTGTAGTTGGGAGAAAGGTTGAGAGTAAGCACTCGATCCGCACTGAACCCCGGATCCACTTTAGTCAGCTTGATAAAACTTCGAATCATTAGACCCGCGCCGATCAGCAATATGAAAGAGATGGCGACTTGTACCAGCACCAGGCCCGCCCGCAGTCGTTGACGTCCCACGCTGCTCGTGCTTTGTCCGCTACCTTGCTTCAGCGCCTCGGAAACCTGTCTGCTGGAAGAGAGCGCTGGCAAAAAGCCAAACAGCATTCCCGAAATAACGGACACAGCCAGCGTAAATAACAAGACCACTGGATCGACCCGCACTTCATGGGCACGGGTAGTGAATCGGGCGGCGAACCTCACCAACAACGCGAGCGTCGGATAGGTCAGCGCCAGTCCCAAAGCTCCGCCTGCCAAAGACAGCAGGGTCGTTTCTGTGAGCAATTGGCGGACCAGCCTGGACCTGCTTGCGCCTAAAGCACCGCGCACCGCCAGTTCGCGTTCCCGGGTCAACAGGCGAGCAAGAAGAAGGTTGGCCACATTGGCGCAAGCGATCAGAAGAACGAAGCCGGCCGCCCCTAGCAGGACGAGCAATGTGGATCGGGCGCGCCGCGTCAAATCCTGTTTGAGGGGCGCCGCCAGCAGCCCATAGCCATCCTCCTTAGCGTAGAAGTCGGGATTATGCTGTGCGATTTGGCTGGCCACGGTGCTCAGATCGGCCTGGGCCGTGGAAAGTGGAACACCCGGCTTCATCCGGCCAAACACCGTCATCATATGCATGCCTCGATCGCCGCTTACTGCTGCGGAAGATCGCGCGGGGCAGGCCGAGATCGGAACGTAGATGTCGTTTTCCTCCGGATATTGCGGGATGGGCGGCAGCACACCGATTACGGTATGCGTCCGGTCATTCATGTGAAAAACCTTGCCGACGATATCCGGATCTCCACCCTGGCGCCGCCAGTAGTTGTAACTCAGCACAATCACTGCATCGGCGTTCGGTGAGTCATCGGCGGACACGAATCCTCTGCCCAGCAGCGGCCTCACTCCCAAAGCATCGAAGAAATTCGCCGACACCACCCCGGTCTTAACCCGCTCGGCGGAATCGTTCCCCAGCAGCAGAAAGTCCATGCTGTGATACTCGACGACCGCATCCAGGGTGTGATTGTTGCCGCGATAATCGGCAATCTCAGGCGCCGAAAACAAAACGTTCGCGACCTGAGCCTGCGCCGCCTGTTGATGCAGCACCACCAGTCGCGCACCATCCTGATAAGGCAAAGGACGTAGCAGCACGCCATAGACGGCGCTGAAAATGGCGGTATTCACGCCGATCCCCAACGCCAGGGTTACGATCACCATCAAAGAGAAACCAGGATTCTTGCGCAGGGTGCGAAAGCCGAAGCGAAGGTCCTGCATCAGGGTTTCCAGCAATGGCACCCCTCGCCGGTCGCGGTAGTCCTCTTTCGTCGACTCGACGCCACCAAGCCTGATGAGCGCTTGCCGCCGCGCTTCCTGAGGAGTCATCCCGGATCGCAGGTTGTCCTCGATGTGCATCTGCAGATGGCTTTCAAGTTCCTGCGCCAGTTCTGCATCCCGCCGCTCCTTGTGAAACAATCCGCCCAAACGCACCAACCACGCCCGCATCTGCCTCATAACGGTTTCTCCTCAGGCGCCAGGAACCGCGCCAGAATCTCGGTCGTCTGTCCCCACTCCCGCGCTTCCTTGCCCAGTTGTTTTCGCCCAGCTCGCGTCAAGCGGTAAAACTTGGCTTTGCGATTGTTGTCCGAGACGCCCCACTCGGAAGCGATGTAACCCTCCTGCTCCAATCTCAAAAGCGAGGGATACAAGGTCCCGTAGTTGACCGAAAGCAAATCGCCGCTAGTCTGCTCAATACGGCGCGCAATTCCATACCCATGCAATGGCCCCATGGTCTCAAGCGTCTTCAACACCATCAGAGCCAGCGTTCCCTGCCAGACTTCCGATTTCTCACTCACGGCCGCTCCTATGCGTTACCCATACAAGCATGCCACAGTTCCTATGGTAAAGCAATAGGAAAATCTTCGGGACCGGGATTGTGTGGTCTTCACCGACAAAAAGAATATGAAAATCTAAATCATAATAGACGATGGGTGCCCCATCCTTCCGCGTTCTCTGCGGAAGGGTGGGAAGCGAGAATGCACGACCAACTGTGAGCTGTCATCCCGAGAACCCGAGAAATCCGCCTTTCAGCCCGCGCCACCACGACACCCCAAAGGCATTTCTACCAGGCACCACAAAACGAGCAATTACGCAACCGCCCAGTCCGCGTTAAGAAATCTTCTCGCAGCGGAGAAAAACATCCCCGTGCGGCGACAATCTCGAAGTCCTCCGACAACTCCACCGGTTTATAGCTTGACCGGGCGCTGCAAAACCAGATAAGATTAAGCCAACAACATTAGCTGTTTGATAACGGCTGATAGTCCCCAGTTATTTGACAACTTAATCAAGACCGTGCTGAGGTATCCCCCTAGCTAAGTCCTTTAGAAGGGATATTTTACGTGGGTATCTCCAAACTACGCCCTTTGTTTTCATAGATCTAGCGAGAAAACGCGTATTTTGGGGTATATACCATTTACCGGATGGTAACGCAATGCAAGGAAGTTTATAGATGAGTAAACTGCTCCAAGCCAAGGCACCAGCCCAGGAAATAAGGGAGAGCCGAAGCCCTCCCTACACAAAGGCCACAGAGGCGATACTCTTGCGTAGAAGGCTAGAGCCGAGGAAAAGTTGTCTCATCACAAGCAGAAAGTCGCCGTGAACAGCACATTGGACGCAGCCATCAATCCGCAGCCCGAAGTCTCCGTCGAAGAACACTGGATCACTCTGGACGGTGGGCCGGACAGCGCCCGCATACGCTACCTGCGTTCCGGCTCGGGCCCGCCATTGCTGCTGGTTCACGGGTTGCTGGGATACTCATTCTCCTGGCGATTTACCATTCCCACCCTGGCACGCCACTCGACGGTCTTCGCAATCGACCTGCTGGGAACCGGCTTCTCCGGTCGACCGCCGGACTTGGATTGCTCCTTTAAAGCCAGCGCCCAGCGCCTGCTGCAGTTCATGGACAAAACAGGTCTCGCCTCCTGCGATCTCCTGGGCACGTCGCACGGTGGAGCGGTGGCCATGACGGCAGCTGCGCTGGCGCCCGATCGTATTCGGCGTTTGATCCTGGTGGATCCTGTCAATCCCTGGTCCGCGCACGGAAAGCGTTTGACGGCTTTCCTCAGCAGCCTTCTCATCGCCCCGCTCTTTCTGAATCTCACGCCGCGCGTGCGAACCCTGCATGAGTTCTATCACCGCCGGATGTTCGGCGACCCGCAGCGCATCCCGCCGGACAGCCTCGAAGGCTACCGCAAGGCGTTGCGTATTCCAGGTTCGTACGAATATGCGTTGGCCGTGGCACGGTCGTGGAATCGCGATCTGAAGGAACTGGAGTCGGCGTTGCCACGCATCGCGCACATCCCTACTTTGCTCATCTGGGGCAGCAAGGACACCGCGGTAGATCCCGCGTCAGCCGTGCAGTTGAAGCGCTGTTTTAAAGATTGCCGGCTGGTGATGTTCGAGGGAGTGGGACATCTTCCGTACGAAGAAGCGCCTCAGGAATTCAACCGTGCCGTGGCCGAGTTCCTGTCCTGAAATGGCGAGATGAACGTTCACGTCAAGCGAGCCTTGGCGCTGTCGGTCGGCTGGGGATTCATCCTGGTGGGGATCGTGGGCCTGTTTTTGCCGGTACTGCAGGGTGCTCTGTTCCTGTTCGTCGGGTTGGTGATTCTTTCCTCCGAGTATGTCTGGGCGCATCGTCTGATAGCCCGGCTGCGCCAGCGCTTTCCGAAGTTCGGACGCGTTGCCGATGAGGCCGCGACCAAGGCGGCAGGCTGGCTCCGGCGTCGCAAACCTGATTGATGCTCCGCCCACTCGGTGCTAACCTCGAGCCAGAACACTCGCAGATGAAGCCGGCCAACACTCCACGTCTCTCCCCTGTCCAGAGATTCTCTCGCTTTTTGCACCTCGATATTCCTGAAGTGTGGGTGCGTTTCCTGCTGGCAATTGTGGGCTTGACGCTGGCTTTCGGCGCCGCGCTCTTTTCCACCGTGTCGAGAGAGTCGGGAAACCTCTGGGCGACTCTGTTGCTGGCCTCCACTGCATTGGTGCTGGCCGTCATCGTGGGATTGACCACGGTGCCGTATCTCGCCCGCCGCGTCGCGGGCGCTCGTATCCGCGATGCTTTCGATTACGACGTCACTCGCGTGGGAATCGTGTACGTGGCCATCGTGCTGGTGATCGGGATCGCGGCGCTGAACACGGGCAACAACTTGCTTTACATCATAGTGGCGGCGATGCTGGCGGCAATTCTGGTTTCTGGCTTCGCCTCAGCACTGGTGTTGCGCGATCTCGAACTGGATGTCCGCCTGCCCGAGCACGTGTTCGCGGGCCGGCCAATGCTGGGCAAAGTTGTGTTGCGGAACCCGCGGCGCTGGCTGCCATCTTTTTCGGTGAATGTAATCTCAGTGAGAAAAGACAGCGCTGGTAAACGTTGGGAGTGGATGCCGGCAACCTTCGCGGTCCCGCCGGGGCGTTCGCCGGAAAGACAGTGGATGCAGTTTCGGGATTACAACCTGCGGCGAGTTTCGAAAACCGAAGCCCCGCCGAGTATTTTTGAAGGGTCGGCGTATTTCCCCTATGTCCCTGCTGGCAGCGCATTGAAGGCCGATCTTGAGCTACGTTTCGATCGCCGCGGATGCTATCAGCAGAAGAGCTTCGGCCTGGCGACGCGCTTTCCTTTTGCGTTTCTGACCAAGACTCGCCATGTGCCCCTGGCTCGCGAGATCATCGTGTATCCACGAGTGGAACCTGCAGACGAGTTTTTCGAGGTTCTGCCCATGATCACGGGCGAGTTCGAAACTTTCGCGCGGGGCCGGGGCGATGACTTGTATCTGATTCGGGAGTACATGCCGGAAGATTCGGCCCGGCATGTGGACTGGAAAGCGACCGCCAAGTCGGGCTCGCTCAAGGTGCGGGAGTTCAGCCGGGAAGACGAGCGCAAACTGCGAATCGTATTCGACAATCCGGCCGAGGGAGTGATTTCGAAGACGGCGTATGAGGATGCGATTGGGTTGGCAGCATCGCTGAGTTGGCATTTCGCGGGCGAGAATACGGAGATCTCCTTCGTCTCCCAGGGCTACAGCGGAGAGCCCGACGTTTACCGCTTTCTCGCCCATCTGGCAGTTGCCGAGCCGCGGCCATTGCCATCGGTGGTCGACGGTCTCAAGCCTTCTGACGCCTACAACATTATTCTTACGACCCGGCCCCGCGGCGGAATTCCCACGGCGCTCTGGGCATGCTCGTACTTTGTTTTCATTGGAGCGACCTAAGTTGGCCTTGTTCTTTTGCGTACTTCTTGCCATTGGTGGTGTCATCAGGTTCGATAATCACAGAGGACATGAAAAGCCACAAAGGGGACCAATTCGGGCCCATTGAGGGACGGCCAATATTAAATACGTGATTCTTCCTCTTTTCATTGACTCCGTTTCGGCATATACTCGCGCCCGCGTGGCTTCGGATTAAATTCCCGAGCGGGGTGGGCCAATGCATGTTTACGATTTAATTAACACACAGCATACGCATCGAGCGGATGCCAATCAGACCGTGATCGAGGTGGCACAGGCGATGGTGGAGCGCAACATCGGCGCAGTGCCGGTGCTTCGCGACGGCCTGCTGGTTGGGATTTTTTCCGAGCGCGATCTGATGAAGCGCGTGGTGGTCGAGGGACGCGACCCTCGGACCGCCAGGGTCGAAGAGGTAATGACGGAGGATCCGCTGACGGTGAGCCCGGACGAGAGCCTCGAGAACTGCATGCTTCTGATGCGGCGCCACGGTTTCCGCCATCTGCCGGTGTGCCAAGGCAAGGAACTGCGCGGGATCGTTTCCCTGCGCGACATCCTGCTCCATGACCTCAACGAAAAGGATCATGAAGTCCGGATGATGCGGGCGTACATTCAGGCGTCTCCGGAAGTGTAAGTCGACAGGTCCGACGCTGACCTGCAATCGGCGCGTAGAATTGCCCAGCCACGCGTATCGCGACTCTCGCGCGAAGAACTCAGTCAGCAGCCAATCCTCTGAAAGGTTTCACTTTTCGCAGCGAGAAAAGGCTCTAAGTTTTGGTCGAGCGTACACTTGGCCTTTTAAGTGTGGGCCCTGCGCCCGGTCAAAAATGAACCACCACTACCAAGCGCTTACACAACCTACGATTCGCCTCATGTGCCGGGTGCACGGTTGAAGAACGGTTGAAGGAGATTTGCATGGAGATGGCGAAGGCCGCGCTCGTTTTCCGCGTTATCCTGCCCGTGAACTGGCGTGCCGAATGGGTATGGGGCTTTCCGTTGATCGTGCTGACGGTCGTTATTCACGTCTTGGGCCTCGGTCTCATAAACCGGAGAGCCGTCCGCATTTCCAGTGGCATCATGTCGCGCCGTCACCCCACCGTCACGTTCGTGGTAGTCATGAGCGTCACGACGTGGTTGGCCAGCAGCCTGCACGCTTTGGAGGCCGCCATTTGGGCGGGTGCCTACTGGCTACTTGGCGCGCTACCGGACTACAAGTCCGCGATGCTCTATTCGCTGAGCGCGATCACCAGCTACGGTCACGTGAATCTCTATCTGGAAGAACACTGGCAGCTCATGGGCGCGATGGAAGCGCTGAATGGATGGTTGCTTTTCGGGCTGACTACCGCTTTTCTGTTCGGCATAATCAACAAGCTCTGGTTGTCAAACAGCAGCGGAGAGCAGGGGTAGTCGTGGCGTTTGAAGCCTGGTTTGGCAATTCTTTTGCTGGCCGAGATGGACCAGGGCGTTACGCAGCGGGGCACTGGAGATCCGAATCACTCCCGCAAAAGGCGGGTACAGCTCCAGGATTAGAAAGATCGCTGCGGAAACCGACAGCACGCAGACGAATAACACAACAACGAACGTCGCGTTGCGAGGAGCCTGAAGGCCGAAACTAATGAAAATAATCGTGATCCAGGAAACGATAACGGTAAGGAACGGCCTGGGAAGCGAATTAGTTTGCTGCTCCAACATTAATCGGCGGGTTTGCCTGAGATCAATCATCATGTTGAGCGCCTGGGAATTCGCTGCGCGCTGCTCGTAACCACCTGAGCAAGTCGCGGGTGCCGACACGAACATGATTGTTCTCTGGTAGTAACCACCCGGTGGGTGCGAAACTCTGTTGTACGTCCGCTCGCGTCGCGTCTATCCGACAGGGCGAGAATTATTTAGAAGAAATGGCGGGGGTAACTGTTACCTTAGGTTACTTTCGTCCATTGACCCTACCGTCAGAACTGGTAAGGTCGAGGAGCGGGAAAACGGGCGATGCAGGCCCGTACGAAGCTGCGGTAATGAGCTAACCCCATGAGTCCCAATATCCAGCAAGCGTTATGGATCGCCCATCCGGTCTTGGAGTTGTGCCTGGCGGGGATCATGTTTTGGCGCCGGCTTCATCGCACGTTTCCAGTCTTTTTCGCGTACATCGTTTTCCAGGTGCTGAATTTCCCGATCCTGTTTCCGATTTACCAACTTAGTATCAGTTCGAACGCAACTGACCGTGAGATTACGACGTACTTCTATGCATATTGGATTAGTTCGGCAATCAGCTTGGCGCTAGGCTTCAAGATCATTCACGAAATTTTTCTCGACGTCCTTCGTCCGTACCCTAATCTGAAGGATATGGGGACTCTATTATTCAAGTGGGCTGCGCTGGTCATGTTATTGGTGGCAATGGTAGTGACCGCAGCAAGTCAAGCCGGGTCCGAGGACCCGCTAGCGCAGGCCGTGCTTATTGTGCAACGTTGTGTTCGTGTGATTCAATGCGGCCTTATTTTGTTTCTGCTGTTTTTTTCCCGCCACATGGGAGTTTCTCGTCGGCAGCTCAGCTTCGGCATCGCTCTGGGATTTGGCAGTTTCGCATGGGTCGAACTGGTTGCCCTGGCGCTGTCTTCGGGCGGTCAAATTCGAGTCCCCATGGTAAACCTGATCACCACCCCGACATACACTTTGGTCATTCTGATCTGGATGGGATACGCGTTGCTTAAGACGACGTCCCGGGAGTCATCGGCCAAGCTGCTGATGTCCCAGCGCTGGGACCAGGGTCTCAGCGAGTTACGGCATCCCGTTCCCGGGGATTCATTGATCCCGATGTTCGAAAGCATGGTAGACCGGGCGTTCTCGCGCGCTCCAACGGATAAGGGTGGAGAGATCGAAGATAGGCACTTGGTCGGCAAAATGTCCGCTCCAGAGAAAATCGCGTCCTCGTTTTCCGGTCGCGCTCTCCCCAGAAATTTTGTGCGTTGAGCGCGGGTTGTCTAAATTCCGGACAGGCGGTTTCGGAAACTGTAACAAATGAGCGGATCTAAATCGTTTTAGCCGCACACGTACTATCCACCTGTAACAACAAAAATGAAGCAATCGAGAGGGTAGTTCGTTTTTCGTAAACCGCACGCAAGAATCGTTTCTGTTATAACAAATCTGCGCGAAGTACTTGACACGACCCTGTATAATCCCTGCCAAGTCAGGGTCGCCGCTCCCAGGGGACCCGCTAGGAGAACAATCCATGAAACGTGCGGTCAGGATGTTATTCCTGATGGTAGGTATGATTTGTGCGTACACAGCGCTTGCCGCTCCGGTAGTTCCGGTACCGGAGGACGGTGCGCCGATCCCGACGTGCTCAGGACGGCACTGCCACTAAGGTATCCTGTGTTCCTCCGAGCTGCCCCTAAGCAGCTCTCGAATTCAGCAGGCTGGCGATTGCAAAAGCAACGCCAGCCTCTTTTTTTGTTTGGGGGAGCTTCACTTGGATTGAGGATTGGTCAACGAGAGCCGACGCAAGGATCGCGTCAGTTCCTCAGGATCCGAAATCGGAGGTTGGCAGGTGAATCCTGAACAGACGATGGCTACGGTTTTTCCTTCCTTGACCGCTGGTAGCTGCGGAATGGTCTCCGCGAACGCAGGTGGCAGATTCTGCGGAACCGCCTTGTTGGCCGCGAGGTTCAGCACCGCTTTGCTAGCAGAGTAAGGCGCTATGGCAGCATTGTAGAGCCGGGCCGCGGCATCCCCATTTCCGACGATCACGATCTGCGTGTGGGGATGCGCCAAATGCACCGCGGCAATCCCGTAGGTTGCGGCAAATAATCCGTACTGCGCGGCCAGTCCGGCAATAATTTCGATGGTTTGTTCTGCCTTGTTGCGCAGGTCCGCGTCATTGGTGTAGGCATGGAGCCGGAGCAAGGCTATCGCGGCGACCGAATTCCCCGCGGGAGTGGGGGAATCCTGGAATGGCTTGCGGCGCGTGCCCAGCACGCCGAGGACTTTCTCGTCGGACAAAATCTTTCCGGTATCGAAGAACCCGCCGGAAACAGGGTCAAAAAAACGCGTGACCATTGCATCCCCAATGCGCCTGGCAAAGTTGAAATAGCTGAGATCGGCTGTAACTTCGTAAGCGTCCAGGCAAGCAAGGGCAGAGAAAGCGTAGTCATCCAGCACGCCTGGGACTTGGCGGTGTTCCGCGTTCGCATCGGAATAAGCGAGCACGTGCAGCAAACCATTTTCGGCATTCCATCCTTCAGACAGGATGCGATCCAGCGAGCGCAGGGCGAAATGTTCAGCGGTTTCGAGTTGTAGTACTTTCGCGGCTTCGAGATATGCCGAGACACAGAGAGCATTCCAGCCTGCGTAAACCGTCTTATCCACGTAAGGAGTGGGGCGCTTCAGGCGGGCGGCATACAGCTTGTCTTTTGCCGCTCGCAGCAAAGTCTGGATCTGCTCCTGCGGCAAGCTTAGGCGTTTAGCAATCTCCTCTACGCTAGCTCGCTGGTAAAGCACGTTCTTGGCGGGATTGTGGTGCATCTCACCGATTTCATTGATGTCATAGTGCAGACAAGCCACGCGAGCTTCTTCCTCGGTGAGAACGGACTGGGCTTCCTGCAAAGTCCAGGTAAAGTAATCGCCGTCGTCATGCATGGAGTAATCGGCGTCCTGCGAGGCGTAGAAGCCGCCGCGCTCACGATCGCTCAGCGACTCATCCATCCAGCGAATGATGTCACGGGCTACCGCCGCAAAAAACTCCGAGCCCGTAGCTTGGTAGGCGTGAACGTAATTCTTCAGCAATTCTGAATTGTCGTAGCACATCTTCTCGAAGTGCGGCACGATCCAGCGCTCATCGACCGAGTAACGGTGAAATCCGCCAGCGAGTTGGTCGTATACGCCACCGCGGGCCATCTTTTCGAGAGTGCTGACAAACACGGCACGCAGGGTTTCGTCGCCGGAGCGGACGTATTGGTCGATCAGTAGATCAAGGGCAGCGGGATGCGGGAACTTGGGTGCGCTCCCGAAGCCACCATTTTGCGGGTCGTACATCCCCAGCGCGGATTTGACGATGGCGTCAATGACGGTCGGCGAAAACTCGGCGCTTTTTCCGGTAAAGGACTCGGCGTGCGAGATCGCACCCTCAACCAGCTTGGCCTGTTCCATCACATCGTCGTTCTTTTCGTGATAGGCATTGGAGATGGACAGCAGCACACGCTTGAAGCTCGGACGTCCGTAGTGATCGTCTGGCGGAAAGTAAGTTCCACCGTAGAACGGCTTGCCGTCGGGAGTGAGAAAAGCAGTCAGCGGCCAGCCGCCTTGTCCGCTGATTGAACTGACGGCGACCTGGTACCGGCTGTCGATGTCGGGACGCTCATCGCGGTCGACCTTTACGGCGATGAATTTCTCGTTGATGACTTCCGCGATTTCGGGATTGTCGTAGGACTCACGGTCCATCACATGGCACCAGTGGCACCAGACCGCGCCGATATCGAGCAGGATTGGTTTATTCTCGCGTTGCGCGATGGCAAAGGCTTCCTCGCCCCACTCGTGCCATTGAATGGGCTGGTGCATGGCAGAACGCAGGTAGGCGGAAGACGCCTTGGAGAGGGAGTTGAGCGTCTGAGTGGTCATGGGTTAAGTGTAAATGGTTTCGGCGAGACAGGGGACGATTGCGAGTATCGGATTAAGAAACCGTTTGAGCGATGCATGACGCAAGTCGAGGAGGATTGACATCTTCAATCGGAGAATTCGGCCAAGATTTATCCCCCTCGAGGAAAATACGAGTCAGCGTTCGTGCAGTTTGTCGCGGGAACTTGGAGGCGTCCAGCCCAAGTCCCACGTCGCAACCTGCCCAGCCAGGCGCTTCGCAATCGAGCAATACAAATCTACCGCGTCACTCAGTTGCTTTTTCTCGATGTATTCGCCTTCGGTGTGAGCAACATGGATTGATCCCGGACCGATCAGCAGTGGCTCGCCCCAATTGGTGAGTGCGGGGATGTCAGTGGTGAAAGCGGCGACCATCGTCGGAAGTCCGTCCAGGGTGCGCAGGCGGAGAAACGGGATTTCCAGAACGAATTCAATCTTGGCCAAGCCCGCGACAGCCTGCTCAATCTGCCGCCGTAGTTCGTCGGTCGGCCCGATAAGGCGATAAAGCAACTGCGCCCGAGCCTTGTCTGGAATCACATTGGGAGCCCGTCCGCCTTCGATGACTCCGATGTTGAGTGTGCACGGGCCGATGTCGTCCTCAGAAGGCAGCTTCATGGCGCGGAGGCGGTTCAAGGCTTCCAGGAGTTTGTCGATTGCAGAGTCGCCCAGTTCCGGATAGGCAGAGTGGGCCATTCTTCCTTCGGCAATAATGTTCACTCGCAACGTTCCCTTGGATGCGCTCGCCATCCGGTTCTCCGTAGGCTCGCCATTCACAAGGAACTTGCAGCCGGGAGAATCGCGGTTCGCTAGCTGCGCCCCGAGGCTGTTTCGTTCCTCGCCAACCAGGAAAAGAAGTCCAACGTGAATGCCCTCTTGACGCAACCGCTCGGCTGCTGCGATTTGAGCGGCGATAATTCCTTTGGCATCGCACGATCCCCGGCCATAAACCCGAGTGGCATCTTCGGAAGATGGAATAAACGGCGGCACGGTATCCATGTGAGTAGAGAAAACGACGGCGGGGCGCGGTTGTTGCGGCGAAGTCGCGTACACGTTGCAGCGGCTGCCTTCGACGGGAACCTTATTCGCCTGGTATCCCAAGCGACAAAGCTCGGCGTGAAGAACATTGCCTACGAAGGCTTCGTTGCCGGTGATCGATTCAATGTCTACGAGTTTACGGGTGAGAGCGACGACATCCATGGGATTGAGAATAACCCACGCCGAGGCGAGTCGGCGCAGAGTTGTTGGGGGCGTAAACCCGGGGTGAGGCTGATCGATCGCTCCATGCTGCTATTCTGTTTTGGCTGAACTGCTAATGACTGCACAGACCAGCGCCATCCGCTCTCTGTTCCTCGACGGCCCGGCAGGCCGGCTGGAAGCCCTGCTCAATATGGGTGCGGAACATGCCACCCATGCTGCCCTGGTGTGTCATCCGCATCCTCTTTATGGGGGGACATTGCACAACAAAGTGGTCTTTCACACCATGAAAGCGCTGAACAGTTTTGGTTATCCGGTGCTGCGGTTCAATTTTCGTGGCGCGGGGATTGAGCCAGGGAGAGCATGACCATGGCGACGGGGAAGTGGAGGACGTGCGCACGGCGTTGGACTGGGTGGATCGCGAATTTCACTTGCCTTTGATCTTCGCTGGATTTTCGTTTGGAGCTGCGGTGGGATTGCGTGTGGCCTGTCCTGATGTGCGTGTGGGAGCAGTCGTCGGACTGGGGTTGCCGGTAGCTGCAATTGATGATCGAGCTTATGATTTTGAGTTTCTGCGGAGTTGCACGAAGCCCAAGTTATTCGTGAGCGGTGACCGCGATCAGTTCGGACCGCGAGCGAAACTAGAGAGATTGGTGGAAGCGCTCGCGGAGCCGAAGAAGCTGGTGATAGTCGAAGGCGCAGACCACTTCTTCGAAGGGCGCTTGCGGGAATTGCGGGAAACGATTGAAGCTTGGGTTTCGAAAGTGTCCTGACTGTCTCCGCAGAGTGCGCGGAGAAAAGCGAATCACTTCTATAATTCTCCCCATGTCTTCGGCAGCGGCCAACCGCGAGCGACTGTCCATCGAGATGAGGGTTACCGCGCGGCATCTTTTCGAATGCGCTCTCGGAGAATCCAGCATTGATCGAGCTTTCGAGCGCCATGTTTCCTGCGAGCGCGGGGTGTTGCGCGTTTGCGAGGACCTTTACGATCTGCACTCCTACCACCGCGTGCTGGTGGTTTCCATCGGCAAGGCCGCTCACACGATGGTGAGCGCATTGCAAATTCAGGCTGGAGATAACTTTGAAGGAATCGTCGCTAGTTCGGTACAGCCGAGTTCGCAAGCGCGTGGGTCCCGCTATTTTCATGGCGGGCATCCCACACCGAATGAGGAATCGATTCGCGCCGCCGAGGCCATGCTGAAGTCGTTGAGCGCGCAGAATGCGTCATCGCTTGTGATCTTCATGCTGAGTGGGGGCGGGTCGTCGATTGCGGAGAAACTGATCGATGACGAGATCACTTTGGAGGACCTGATTGCGACCTACCGCGCGCTAGTACACTCGGGCGCACCCATCGCCGAAATTAACGCCATTCGCAAGCATCTCTCGGCGATCAAGGGAGGAAGATTGGCGCGGGCGGCCTTGGCAGCGCAGCAGGTTTCCATTTTAGTCTCGGATGTTCCCGACAGTACTCCGGATGCTCTAGCCTCGGGTCCAACCATGCCCGACTCCACCAGCGTGGAAGATTGTTACGCAGTTGCGGCGAAGCACCGCTTGCTGGAGCAGTTTCCGGCTTCCGTGCGCGAATTGTTTCAGCGCCATGCCCTCGAGGAAACTCCAAAATCCGATGACCCGGCTTTCCATCGCAGCCGCTGGTGGACGGTGTTATCGAACTCAACTTTGCTCGAGGCCAGCAAAAAGGAAGCCGAGCGACACGGCTTTACGGTAGAACTGGATAACAGTTGCGACGACTGGGATTACATGCGTGCGGCGGATTATCTGCTAGGGCGCCTGAGTGAATTGCGAAAAACATCAGATCGCGTTTGTCTCATCTCCGGCGGCGAAGTCACGGTGAAGGTTACCAACGGAGGCGTGGGCGGACGCAACCAGCAATTTGCCCTGGCCTGTGCGCAGAAGATTGCGGGCGAAAACATCACGGTACTCAGCGCAGGCACCGACGGAATCGATGGCAACAGCCCTGCCGCAGGTGCGATCGTCGACGGAACAACCCTTGCGCGAGCGGAGTCCCGAGGGTCGGAGCCGGCAGCCAGCCTACTCGCCTTCAATGCCTACCCGTTCTTTGATGCGTTAGGCGACACGATCATGACCGGGCCCACCGGCAACAACCTGCGAGACTTGAGAATCCTGCTGGCGTACTAAGCCGACTTCGGCATTTTGCTGAATGCCTTCTCTTGCTCCTTTTGCATTTCCTCCTGAGACATATCCCGCGTGTGGGTTGCCAGCGACCACTTGTGTCCGAAAGGATCCATCAGTACGCCGTAGCGGTCACCCCAGAACTGGTCCATTAACGGCATCTTGACTGATGCGCCAGCCGAAACCGCGCGGGCGAACGCGGCGTCGACGTTGTCGAGATAAATGTGGAGAGCGACGCCTGAGCCCTTGGTGCCAGTCGGCGCGGGATCCCCGCCATACTCCGGGAACTCATCGTTCAGCATCAGAATGGAATCTCCGACTTTGATCGCGGCGTGCATTACCTTTCCGCCCGGGGCCGGAGCGACGTGAAGAACCTCGGCGCCGAAGGCCTGCTTGTAAAACTCGAGGGCGCGGGTGGCATCGCGAACTGTCAGATGGGGCGTCACGGTATGGAATCCGTCGGGTACGGCTTTCACTTTGTCAGTCATAGAAATCCTCCGGAGGAAGAGTCTAGTCCAACCAATGTTAAAAGTTGTTAAAAAGGCGACGGGAACTTGTCTTAAATTAAGGCGTGGGGGGCCCCGATCCGGTCGCGCACCGGTCATCCCGCCTTCGGGATCTCCCCCGGACTGCTGTAGATTTTCAGCCCAAGGCTCTTGCCAACACGCACCATCTCGTCGGCCCCGGCCGAGGGCCCGCCGACGCGAAGCACTGCATCGCACTTTTCCAGCAACCGAGTCGCGATGGGATGGAATACCTCATTGAAGGCTGGGTCGCCGATCTCCCTGGACCCGGCCAACTCGACGAGCGGGAGCGCCAGCCATTCGCCCAGAACCGGGATGTGCCCGGCGCGGAAGATGGGCAGCGCATACGATTCCATCGCTTGAACGTTTTTCTTGATCAAGGCCGGATCGTCATTTGTGCCGGAGCGATAGGGACCCGCTATCAAGATCATCATCGGTTTGAGAATCATAAATTCTGCGCGGGAGGTGTTTGCAAGCTCCCTTACGATTTGCTTTGTAATCAGGCGATTTTATACCCTGCTACAATCGCGCCATGCGAAGACTTGTGCAAACTCAGGTGGCAATAATCGGCTTCGTCATACTCGCATCTTTCCTCTGGCTTCCGGCAGCCAACGCACAGAAAGGGTCTTCGCCCGACGTCCCGCCGGCGATTCAGGCACCAGCGGGGGAAGAAGTTGTCCTGCTCGTCCATGCCTCCGGGTCCCAGATTTATACCTGCCAGGCCGGCGCGGACGGCAAGTTCGCTTGGACCCTCAAGGCGCCCGACGCCGAGCTAAAAGATGAAAAAGGCAAGGTCATCGGGAGCCACTTCGCCGGTCCCACCTGGAAACTGAACGACGGCAGCGAAGTCACGGGCAAAGCCGCGGCCCACGTAGACTCACCGGACGCCGGCTCCATTCCATGGTTGCGGGTGAACGCCGTGAGCCACGCCGGAAAAGGTTTGCTTACCAATGTGGCGACCATCCAGCGCGTCCACACTCACGGCGGCAAACCGCCAGCCGACGGATGCGACGAGTCCCATCGCAATGCCGAATCCAAGAGCAGTTACAAAGCAGACTATTATTTCTACGCACCGACCAAGTGATGCACGTGCTTGGTCGGCCACTGTGCAAAAGCGGCGCCGCGCCGTGGCAGATCGGCGCGGCCCCGAGCGTTTCACTGGGCTACGTAAAACGCATACTGTAGATTCTTGATGGCGAATCCAGCCATGCCGCCTTCCCCGTTAGGTATTCCGCCGCCCGTCAGGGTGGTCAGATCGATATCGCTCCAACTGGTGCCGTTGAAGAAGAGCTGGTCGATATCATTCGGTGGATAAAATAGGTGAGATTGATTGTTAGGAGTTGTTCTGTAAGCGACCATTCCGCCAATGCTAAAGTCCTGCTGACCCGCGAGCCCGGTCAAGTCTTCGTCCGTCCATGTGTTGTTCTTCAACGTGAACTGGTGGACATCAAAATCGTTGGTCACGCCGTATGCCTCCAGCTGACCAGCCGCAACAGCAAATGCTGTGATCCCGGCCGCCGGACTGAGCGGCAGGCCGTGGACCTTCGCCGAAACATCCTGGTTCACCCACTTTGAATTGTTGAAGAAAAGGTGAGCCAGGTGCAGCTTGTCCTTGGGGCTGAAGGCGGCGAAGAACAAGTGCTGCTGATTCCCGGTTGCGAAGCCCGCCATCCAGCCACGAGCCGCCGGTTCTTGGTGGGCAGTCATCCTCAGGTTCTGGTCGGTCCAGTTCGTGCCGTTGAAACTCAGCTCGTGGATATCGTTGGAATTATTCGCCAAATAGAAGACGTGGAAGTGATTATTCGGAACAGTGGGGAAAGCCACCAGCGAGTTGAAGTCGGTCACCGGGCCATTGGCAACCGCGGTGATGTCCTGGTCAACCCAGGTCGCGGTGTTGAAGAAGAGCTGGTGAACGTGCAGGTCGTTTCCAAGGTAGAAGACATGCAACTGTTGGCCCACCGCAAATCCTGAGATTCCGCCGAAGCCGAGAGAAAGAGGTCCGCGCGCAACGGCTGTCAAGTCCTGGTCCCGCCAGCTGGTGTTATTGAAAAATAGCTCGTGGACATGTTGATCGGTCGTAGCGTAGTAAACATGCAGCTGGTTATTGCCAGTGGTGGAGAAGGCGGCGATTCCGGTCGGCGAATTCGGGAGGCTCGCGTTCGTCAATGCCGTGAGGTCCTGATCGAACCACCCTGCGTTGTTGTGGGAGAGGAAATGAATATGGTCGGCGTGCGCAGGCAGGGCAGCGAACGATAACAGGAACAACAGCGAGAGCGAAATCATCACCCTGTTCTGAGGCATGAGCGTGCTTGTACGTAACATGGAATCTCCTTTGAATTGATCTGAAGCGTTCGGAGGCGGATCGTTCCACCTCGGGTGTGCCCCTCAATTTGTGATATCGGAAACGAAAGGGAAAAGACGACAACTAAGAGAAAAAAATCGAGACTGCCGGCGGACTTATCAAGGCGAGGTGTCTAGCTCGGACGAGCTGCCGGATGTCCTCTAGAAAAACCTCGTGACGCCTTCTTCCAGCACCAGCACGCGATCCTCAATGCCAGCCGCCTTGGCTTCCTGCTCCAGCAACTGTAAAGGCTCGTCCATGGGTTCATGGGAGAGCTTGAAGGTTCCATAGTGCATGGGGACCATCCAGCGGGCGTTCAAATCGAGAAAGGCGCGGGTGGCGTCGGCGGGATTGGCGTGGACATTGCGAAAGGACGGCGGGTTGTAAGCTCCGATGGGCAAGAGTGCCAACTCGGGCGCTAGGCGTTGTCCGATCTCGCGGAAGCCGGAAAAATAAGCGGTATCGCCAGCGTGATAGAGCGAGTGCTTGCTGTCACGCAGCACATAGCCACCGTAGCCGCGATGAGAATCCTTAATGACGCGAGCTCCCCAATGGCGAGAAGGCACATGGGTAACGGTCAGCTCGCGATGGCGGTAGCTGTTCCACCAGTCAAGTTCGACCACGTCGCCGAAGCCCAGGTCGGAGACGAGATCCAGAACGTGATGCGGCACCACAATGCTGGGCGGCGCGGCGCGACCAATCCGTGCCTGTTGCACGATGGCGCGCAGCGATGGCCGATGCAGATGGTCAAAGTGGGCATGCGTCACCAGGACCAGGTCAATGGGAGGAAGGTCGCGCAGCCGTACCCCCGGCTTGCGCAGACGCTTTAGCACAAACAGCCAGCGGGCAAAATTGGGATCGATGATGACGTTCTGGCCACCGATCTGGACGAAAAAGCTGGAGTGGCCAATGAAAGTTAACCCCAACTCTCCGTTGCCGACCAATTGGGGCTTGTAGGCCTGGCCGGTGCGAGGAATGACAGCGGAGTGGCGCACCAAACGGCCAAAGGCACGCGCGCGGTTACGGAGGACGGGATTTGTAAGCGTTGGCTTTAGCATCTGCTCCTGGCCGAAATGCTGGCTTGGATCCGATTACACCTGTTCAAGCGCACGAAGAGCCGGGGAAAATGCTTCCCAGACTTTCTGCAATGTGTAGGCGAAAGAGCTTCCCACATTCTAAGACATTTCCCAGACGATTGCTTGACCGTAATGCGGCGGTCAGTTCTAATCCTTGTGGGGAACTCAGGACTAACTTTCATAGGAGCGAACATGCGTGTTGCTTTCTTAGGTTTAGGAATCATGGGACGGGCAATGGCGTCCAATCTGGCCAAGGCTGGTCACGAAGTCACGGTGTGGAACCGCACTGCAGGCAAAGATGTGGAAGGCGCACGAAGCGCGTCTTCTCCGGCGGAAGCAGCACAAGGAGCTGAAGTTGTATGGATGTGCGTCTCCGACACCAAAGCGGTCGAGAGTGTTTTGTTCGGACCGCAAGGCGTGCATGAATCGCTGGCGGAGGGCATGACCATCGTCGACTCGAGCACCATCTCACCGTCAGCCACGCGCCAGTTCGCCGAGCGTGTCCGCGCCCAGGGCGTGCAATACGTCGATGCGCCCATGACCGGTTCCAAAGCTGGAGCGGAAAGCGGAACCCTGATTTTCATCATTGGCGGAGAAGAAACGGCGATCGAAAAACTAAAGCCTCTCCTTGCCGCGACCGGCAAGAAGTTCTTCCGCATGGGCGAGACCGGCAAGGGACAAGCCGCCAAGCTGGTGATGAATCTCCAGATCGCACTTATTTACGAAGGCTTTGCCGAAGCTCTAACTTTGGCCACGAAACTTGGCGTCGATGCCGAGGTTCTCTTGCCATTGATCCAGGCGTCCATGGTGAACTCGGGCGTGGTGGAGTACAAGGCTCCGTTTGTCCTGAAACGTGACTTCTCTCCGAATTTCCCGCTGCGGCTGATGCACAAAGACCTCCGGCTGGCGCTGGAGGCGGCAAAAGAACTCCGCGTCAGGTTGCCGGGCCTGGAGACTGTAGAAGAAATCTACGACGTGGCTGACGAAGATGGACACGGCGACCTCGATTACGCCGCGACGCTTACGCTGCTCGAAAAATGGGCGGGAGTGGAAGTAAAAGGCGCTTCGGCCTGAGCATGCTGCCTCGATTGAAGCCTTTGCCCGAAGTAGGTACCGTCCGGGTACTTCCGTAATGCAATCCTTCCTGCTTATTACAGAACTATTACACACCGGGCCGCCGGTCCCTGCTAGCTTAACCTTATAGCACCCACAACGAATACAGGGACCCTCAATGCAACTCGAAGCACTGCACCGCGAGCCAGCCGCCGATAACGAAATCAACTGGGTAACCGCAACCTTCATGGGCCTGTTTCATGTGGGGGCAATTGCCGCACTCTTCTTCTTCACTTGGAAAGCTCTTTTCGTCTCGATGTTTCTCTGGTGGGTTTCCGGAAGCCTGGGCATCGGCATGGGCTACCACCGGCTGCTCACGCATCGCGGTTACAAGACTCCGAAGTGGGTCGAATATTTCCTAACTACTTGCGCGACCCTGGCTCTCGAAGGCGGACCGATCTTCTGGGTAGCCACGCATCGCATTCATCATCAGTATTCGGATCAGGAAGGCGATCCGCATTCTCCGGTCGAAGGCAAGTGGTGGGCGCACATGGGTTGGATCCTGACCGGGAAGTCCATGCACCACGACACCACAACCCTGGCACGTTATGTGCCTGATCTGGCGAAAGACAAGTTTCACGTCTGGATCACGAAGTATCACTATGTTCCTATGATTGTTCTGGGTCTGGTGCTGCTGGCCATTGGCGGAGTGCCCTTCTTGCTGTGGGGCGTCTTTATGCGCACCGTGGTCGGCCTGCATACCACTTGGCTGGTGAACTCGGCGACCCATAGCTGGGGCACACGACGCTTTGTCACGAAAGATCTTTCGACCAACAGTTGGTGGGTGGCGATCCTGACCTTTGGCGAGGGCTGGCACAACAACCATCACGCGCATCCGGTTTCTGCCCGGCACGGTTTGCGATGGTATGAAATTGATATGAACTGGTACGGCATCTGGACCCTCAAGAAATTGGGGCTGGCACGCCACGTGTATCGCGTAAAGCTCTCGGAACTGGACCGCAAAGACGAAGCAGAGGCGACAGCTCCGGCTCCCGAGTTGGCCTCGGTCTAGGACCACCAATCCTCGTTGTCATTCCGAGGAGCGAAGCGACGAGGAATCTGCTGTCTGCCATTGAACCGTCGCCGATCCTTCAGTCTCACCCTTCCTCTCGCCTCTTCGCGGTAGAATCGTCCCATGCGCATCACCAGCCGGCGCAAAGCGACCATCACATTCCTCGTTCTAGGCGTCGGCCTGGCAGGCGTGGCTGTTGCCGTCGGTTTCGGCTGGATCATCCTCAACTGGCGCGAAGGGATCAAAGTCTTCCTGGGCGTCATCTTCTTTGGTGCCATCACCACGGGTCTGGTTCTCAACACCATTTTCCTGTTACGCGAAATTCGCCGGAACGAGCAGCACGATAGTTTCATCAATGCAGTTACGCACGAACTCAAGACCCCAATTGCTTCCATCCGCCTTTATCTGCAAACCCTCCAACATCGTGACGTCGACGAAGGCCAACGGCGCGAGTTCTACCGTCGCATGCTGGACGATACTGATCGTCTGCTGGGCACCGTCGAGCAGGTTCTAAAGGCTGGAGTCGCGGGACACAAAAAGAGCAGCCGCGAGCGCGTTCCCATCGACTTCGGGAGTCTGGTTCGCGACTGCGTGGAAGTTGCCCGCACCGGTCATCATCTAGGGGCCCAGGATTTGCGCTTCGAGTTCATGGCCGACAATGGAGCGGGAGAAAGCGTCATCGGCGATCCCGAGGAGTTGCGCACGGCTGTGACCAACGTGCTCGACAATGCGATCAAGTACTCTGGAGACCATGTGGACGTTTCCATACGCATCGAGGCGCCCGACGAAAAGCATGTGAGGTTGAGCGTCCAGGACCACGGCGTTGGCATTCCTCCGGGAGAGCTGAAGAGCATCTTTAAGCGTTTCTATCGCGTTTCTAGTCGCTCACTGGCGCACATCAAAGGGACGGGCCTGGGCCTGTTCATCGTTCGCGCTATCGCCAAGAAGCATGGAGGACGCGCGTTTGCCGAGAGCATGGGAGAAGGACACGGCACTACAGTAGTCGTTGAACTGCCGCGAAACATCTCACGGCAGAACGGCGCTGCGGAGAAGACGGTCCGGGAGAACGCGGTTCGGGAGAATCGGGCATGAGCCGCGTGCTCATTGTCGAAGATGAAGCTCATTTGGCGCAGGGGCTGCGATTCAATCTCGAAGCCGAGGGGCACAGTGTCGAAGTTGCCGGCGATGGCGAGAGCGCGATCGAGTTGCTTCTGGGTCATAAAGAAAATGGCAAACGCGGAAGCAGCAAGCACGAGCGAAGCCAGCGCGAGGAGTTCGATGCCGTGGTGCTCGATGTCATGCTTCCGGGTAAAGATGGTTTTGCGGTAGCCACCGAGTTGCGCGCCGCCAAGAATTTTGTTCCCGTGCTGATGCTGACGGCCCGAGGGCGGCCCGAGGACGTGCTCAAGGGATTCGCTTCCGGCGCCGACGACTATCTTCCCAAACCTTTTGAACTTCCCATCCTGCTGGCGCGGCTGCAGGGTTTGTTACGCCGTCGCGAGTGGATGGGCGTCAGCCGGACGCACACCGCTGATGCCGTCTCATTCGATGGGCGAACCCTTGACTTTGGCAAGCTGGAGCTGCGGGTCAACCGCAACACCATCCAGCTTACTTTGATGGAGGCCGAACTGCTGCGTCATCTGGTTCGCAACAGCGGCCGCGTCGTCTCCCGCAAAGCCATCCTGGAAGAAGTCTGGGGATTGCACGAAGACACCGATACCCGCGCCATCGACAACTTCATAGTCCGCCTGCGCCGCTACATCGAGGACGACCCCGCCAAACCCAAGCACCTGCTAACCGTCCGCGGCGTAGGATACCGCTTCGTACCCGAACCGGGCGGAAACTGAATCGAAGCGGGCGTTGCTCTCCAACCGAAACCCCGCTTTGAGGACGTTTTAAGACGACTGTCAGGGTTAATTGCTCCCCCTAGTGATTCTTACAGTACCAACCTAGTCTGTCCTTTATTACACTCCGATGAACTCGTAAGCAAGGGATCAGCGCTTTGGGAGGGCGAATATGCCAGCCGCCTCAGCAGTCGCACTAAGCCGTCAAAATGGAAAAACCACGTCCCCGCCGAAGGGTCGCGAGCCGGTTACCCCCAGCTGGGTGGGCCGCGTCCCCCAACTCAAGCCGGGCCAGTACGCCGATGGCATGCCCATCCATTCGCCCGAATACATCTGCTGCAAGCTGCTTCTTCGGCCCAACAAATTCCATTCGCGAGAGAGCTTCTTTGACTTCGGCAAGGTGATGCGCGAGCCATCTAAAGAGCACGGCGTGAAATACACTACAGAAGGCTTCCTGGAGCAGCCGGTCAAAATCCGTGAAGTGCTGTTTATCGACACGGATGACTTCCGCCTCTACAACAACGCTTTCATTCTGCGCCGTCGGATCCCGTACAAGGACGGTTTCCCAATCGGCGAGCCCGAGATCGTCTTCAAGTACAGGCATCCCGAATTGCAGGCTGCGGCCGAGACCGACGTCCGGCCGAATATCCTCGGCGATCACCGCGTCAAGTTCAAGGTCCAGGCCCTGCCTCTGAAGGAGAAGCTGGGCGGCATCCGTCTGCTTTACTCACACAACGTGCAGTTCACCCGCGGAGCTATTGGACTAGGCCGCGAAAATATCCGCGACATGGACGCTTTGATCGACATGCTTCCGGTGCTCGGGAGAGTCAGGAAGACCCCGAAAGAAGAGATCCATCTGGTCAGCAATACCATCGTCGAGGAGGTGCTTCAGGACATCGGCCTGCTGGATTTCGGTTCGGGTCTTACCTGCAAGGCCAACGTGGCGATCTGGCGTACCCGCGGTGAGCACCGTCCGCTCATCGGGGAGTTCGCTTACCAGTTCAAGTTCAAGGACCGCGCGCAGCTCAGCCCGGAGGCCTTGCGCCGAACGGAAGCTTTCTTTATCGCCCTGCAATATGCAGCCGAGGACTACATCGCGCTGAATGCGACCAAGACCGCCACCGTATACCGGCTGCTGGGCAACCCGCCCAAGTCCCATGAATGAAACGCAAGCTTCTTGTCCGAACGAAGGAATCATGGTCGTAAGCCATGACTGAAACGGCTGCTAAACCCGCACTTCAACCCGGCGAAACTGCTGCCAAGGCGGCAGCCGTTTCCATCTGGGAGATATTCCTGGAATTTCTTATCATCGGCGCCACCAGCTTCGGCGGTGTAGTGCCGTATCTTCGCGGCAGCCTCGTAACCAAACGGCATTGGGTCGACGACAAGGAGTTTGTCGAAATGCTGTCCATCAGCCAGAGCCTGCCGGGACTCAACGCCACCAACATGGCGGTCCTGGTGGGAGAGAAGCTGCGCGGCGTAATGGGTTCAGTTGCCGGGATCGTCGGCATCTGCCTTCCCGGTGGATTGCTGATGTTCGCTGTGGGCATCTTTTACCACCACCACGGCGAGCATGTGTGGATCACTGCCGCATTGAAAGGGGTGGCGGCGGCGGCAGTGGGGCTGATCTTGTCGACCGTTGTAAGCCTCAGCAAAAAGTCGCTCTCCCATAATTTCGATTTCGTGTTCATGGCAGCAACGGTGATTGCGGTGAACCGCTTGCACCTGGGAGTGCCGCGCACGCTGGTCGTGGTCGGGATTCTTGCCATTCTCTTCCACCATCCGCGCAAGGCGCAAAAAGAGAGTGCGAAGCCATGAATGAGATTCCAGCCCTGATTCGCGTGTTTGCCTATCTATCCATACTCACTGTCGGCGGCGGCATGGCGGCTTTCCCCGAAATGAAGATCCTGACCGTCGATGTGCACCAGTGGCTTACGTTCCCGCAGCTAATTCACTTGTACAGCGTCGGCCAGATGGCGCCCGGCCCCAACATGATGATGATCGTGTCGATTGGACAATGGGCTGGCGGAATTCTCGGCGCGGTCGCTGTCCTGGCTGCCTTTTTCGGGCCGACCGCGGTGCTCGCGTTCATCGTCGCCAAAGCGTGGAAAAAGCTCGAGAAATGGCCGTGGAGAACGTCGATTCAGCAGGGACTAGCGCCGGTATCGATCGGGTTGCTGCTGGCCGGCTGTTTCAGCATGGCCAAAGGCGCCATCACCGGAACTGAAACCGCAGCCATTGCGGTTGGTGTACTGCTGATCCTGTTGCAGTACAAAGTAAATCCAGCTCTGCTAGTGCTTGCCAGCGCGGGCGTCGGTATTCTTACGTTCATGCCCAAGTGAGCTCTGTCGTCTCCGCAACACAAGACTTTTTGCGTTGACCCTAGCCAGGCACACAAACTGGGGCCGACATCAGGGCGCCACCCTTTAACTATGGCGCCTCGCGATATTGACGGCTGGTGCACCGCCTAAATGCGGCCAAGAACCAGGAGAACGACCACGATGCAGAGGACCAGCCCCAGCCCACCGGTCGGGGCATAACCCCAATCCCGGCTGTGCGACCAGCGCGGCAGTGCACCAAAGAGTGCTAAGACCAAAATCACGATCAATATAGTTCCAAGCATGTTGTGCTCCTTCTTCAACAATCATTCAGATTGGGAATGCTCAAACGTTTCTCCAGCGCAGCGACGTTAGATCACGATGACTACGACGCGAATGCCGGGGTGGAACGGGTTGTACAAATAGTACCCTCCATCGACGAAGTCAACATAAACGTTGTCGGTGTAGAGCCAGCCTACCGGCCACGGCTGACTGAATCCGAACCAATAACCGCCGTACTGGAAGCGAGGGTGCCCCTCGACAATGACAGGGCGGTTAATGATGAACACGTGCTCGCGACCAAAATTGGCGCGGAAACGGTCGTCAGGAATGCGGCCGTGGTTGCCATCGGCGCGCTGTGTCTGCTGATCATGTTGGGCGGGCTTCTCCTGCTGCGCTTTTTTTCCGTCTTGCTGGGCAGGTTTTTCCGCTTGCGTCTCTTTCCTCTTGCTGCGCTTTTTTCTCGTCTTGCTGGGCAGGCTTGTCCGGCTGTGCCTTCTTATCCTCTTGCTGCGCTTGCTTCTCTTCCTGCTGAGCGTGTTCCTCCTGCTGTGCGTAGACGGGAACTGCGGCTCCCAGGGTCAAGGACAGAACTGCTGTGCTGATAATTCCTACTAGTTTCATGGCTGTTGCCTCCATTACAGCTCGTTGAACATCCTTCTTTTACTGCAAGCTTCTGGACAGTTGGCCGATGGCGTCGCCGGATACGAGAAGTTCAACTCTCCGGTTCTGCTGGCGGCCAGCCGAATCATCGTTTGAAGCTACCGGCAATCGTGTTGCCAGCTCGTCATCCTTTTCCAATGTGGATAGCGGAAAGGGAGTGAAACAGCCCAAATACATTTAGCAGCCACAGTACCACGGCAATGACCACCACGCCGTTCAAGATTGAGTTGATGGATGCCTGCATAGGGATGAAGCGGTTGACCAGCCACAACAGAACACCCACCACGATGAGAACTTCCAGAAGTTGGATTAACGGCATAACTTTGACCTTTCTTATTTCGCGGGCTAACGCCTCTCATCCGCTCCGAGGTGTCGCCCAAATCTCTAAATTCGAAGGCTTTTAGGGTCGAATCGTGTTCGCCGGCGGTTCCACGGCATAGACACGGGTGACGAATGCCAATCGGCTGGATGTGGTCGCTGCGAAGAATTGGTACGGACCTTGTCCACAGCGCCCTAAGATTGAGAACTACGAATTGGCGGTCGTCGCTCTCTCGACTCACTCAGCAGAATAAAGAATGACAGGTGTAGGCTTTCGCGTCTGAGCTAGATTGCTCACATGTGAAGAATTAGGATTGCGATGCCTGCGCCCCCAATGGCCTCAATCACTAGGAGGTTGCGGAAACCCGTCGAAATCGGCGACTCGTGCCCCTTTCAAAACTTCGACGCCGAGAGTTTTTCGCAGCCTGCTACGGACCTCGGCTCATCCCACGTGAACTAGTGGCGCATAACTGTTGGCGGCAGCACTCGACCGTACGGGAATACTCAAATTCTGGCCCACATTGAAAGCAGATCCGGTGGGTTCGTTTCTTGATAGTGGACACGCGACTCAATTGACGGTGATGGCGTCCAAGCGCCGACTACAAAATCCAGAGCATTGATTTCATCAGTCCTGCGCTCTTCGCCGCTCGCAACTTCCATTGGCATCCAGCCAATCGAGCAGAGAGCGAACGCTGGCCCGAGCCAGGGCGATCGAGCAGTCAGCAGCTCCGTAGTAAAGATTGAGGGTGTCGCCATCCGGGTCCATCGTATATCCGCAGGGGAACACAACATCGTCGACGTCGCCGTGGCGCTCGTAGTCGGCCTCTGGCGCGAAGATCCACGAATCTCCTCGCAGCAAACACTTTACCGGATTCTCAAGGTCAAACAGCGCCAAGCCCAGTCGATACAGACAGCCCGAAGGCGTGTGCCGTACTCCATGGTAGAACACGAGCCAGCCTCTGGAAGTCTCGATGGGCGGCGGCGACAGACCAATCTTGTTCGCATCCCACCAGGCGCCGCGGCGCGCCTCCAACATAAGCTTGTGCCTTCCCCAATAACGCAGGTCGGGAGAGTAGGAAATCCACATGTGCGCCCCCGATGGCGTCATCGGGCGATGAATAAGGGCCCAGCATCCATCGATTCTCCGAGGCAAAAGCGCGGAGTCTTTATCATCTGGCGGCATGATAACTCCATAGCGCTCGAAAGTACGGAAGTCTTTGGTCAGAGCCAGCGACACTCCGGGGCCGCCGCGCGAATACGAGGTGTAAGTGACTACGTATTGTTGCAGCTCGGGCACGAAAGTGATGCGCGGATCCTCAATGCCCCAGATTTCCTCGGGATACTCCCTGGGGCTGGGCATCAGCGTCGGTTCGCTATCGATTTGCCAATTGTCCACTCCGTTGCGTGACCGGGCGGCACAAAGATGGGACAGCCCGCGTCGGTCTTCGACGCGGCAAAGCAGCAGGGTCGATCCGTCCGCCAGTAGTGTCGCGCCCGCATTGAACACACTATTAATGGAGTAGGGCCAATCCTTGGCGGTCAAGAGTGGGTTGGCAGGATGGCGAAGAAGCAGCGGCTCGTGGCGAATTGTTGTGGCAACGCTCATAGGTGTTTTTACTCAGCTGGCAGTGATCGGAATCTAGTTCGTGGAAGCATCGAACAACTCATTGAGTGCCTCCGGTTTTTCAGGTTCGGGCAACGAGCGCATTTCCAACAGCGCCATCAAGAACGATAGAGTTGACTCTGCTCCCTGGTTCTCATTGGCTCGCTCAGGATGCAGGCCGTCCCGGCATCCGCCTGTGACGGAATCATAAAGAGGCAGTTGCAGATCGTTATCGCCAAGGAACCAGTTGAAGGCCGACCAAGTCTCGCTGCGCCAACGGCCATCCCCGGTTACACGGTACGCTTGTAAACAGGCAGAAACCGCGCCCGCTGCTTCAATGGGCTGTTGATCGAAGCGAGCCTTTTCACCACCCTGGCGATAAAAGCCTTGCGACCCGATCGGTACAAAGTGGCCATTGGTTTCGCAATGCTGTGTCTTCAACAGCCAATCCAGTGCTTCGAGACCAACGGAAACCATATGCTTGTCCGAGCAAGCTGAACCCACCTGCAGCATAGCTTGGGGCAATCGCGCGTTTCCATAGGCCAAAATGTTCTCAAACCACTTCCAGTCCGGGCGTCGGATCGACTCATACATATCCAGCAATCTTCGGGCCAACGCGAATCGTACTCGCTGGGCGTCCCGGTCTCCAGGATACGAACAGAGGTACTCCTGAATTCCGAGCAGGGCGTAGGCGCAGGCACGAGGGCTGTAGAACTCGATGACTGCCGGAAGCGAGAACTCGAACAAACGTCCGGCAGCACCCCTCAATCCCTCATTTGTGGATCGTGCCAAAAGAGTTCCAAGAGCCCACAACGCGCGGCCGTGAGAATCTTCCGAGCCCTGGTCTTCCATCCAGCGGTGGTCGTAGCCGAGGAAGTTTCGGAATCTTTTCTTCTCCGGATTGAAGGCGTGCTGCAGGAATGCTAAATACCGAAAAGGCCAATCCGGGTTGGCTGATTCAGCTTCCCCGAGTTGATCCAGCAGCACCGTACAAATGAGTGCGCGCGCGTTGTCATCTGTCGTGTATCCCTCGGCCCGGTTGGGGATGGTAAAGATCGCATGTTGCAGTATCCCCGTGTCATCAGTCAGCGCATTCACGTGATTGAGTTTCAATTCGGGCAGCTGATTCAGCGATTTCTCGGTCATGCGGGCCGAAAACTGAACCTGCGGACTTTCCATACGGTCGCTGCGCACCCGCACAAAACTCTCCATGTACCCCTGCGCTACTCTCTTCCAGACCATCTCCCGCGCGAACAAATAAGCGCGTTTACGCATGGCATGGCGTATCGCGGGAGTGTCCAGGAGTTCGACTGTCTTTGCTGCGATCGCACCAGGATTTTGGAAGGGAACCAGCGCACCCCGGCGGTCGTCCAATAACTCAATCGCATGCCAGTAAGGGGTAGAAATGATCGCTTTGCCCGCACCTAGGGCGTAGGCAAGCGTCCCGGAAACCACCTGCGCCTCATGGCGGTAGGGAGTGATGTAAATATCTGCGGCGCCAATGAACTCAACCATCTCTTCCGGGCTGACAAAACGGTTGTGGAAGATCACGCTCGACTCCACTCCCACTTCCTTCGCCAGGGCTTTCAGGTAAACACGATACTTGTCCCCTTCGCGACGAAGAATGTGAGGGTGGGTCGCGCCCGCGACGATGTAGACAACATTCTTGTGCTTGGACAAAATCTGCGGCAGGGCCTGAATAACGTTTTCGATTCCCTTGTTCGGCGAAAGCAAGCCGAAGGTGAGCAGGACTGCTTTTCCTTCGACGCCGAAACGATCCTTGTAGAAATTTGGGTCGAGAAATGGCAGGTCCGGAACGCCGTGAGGAACCATGTCGATCTTGCTGCCGGGCACTTTGAAAACTTCTTGCAACAACTGGGACGAGAGCTGGCTCATGACAATCAGGCGATCCGAAAGCTCGGCAATCTCTCCCATAACCAACCACTGGTGAGGATTCGGCTCGCGAAGTACGGTGTGCAGAGTGGTTACTACGGGCATCTTCAAACCGCGCAGCAGATGCAGGATGTGGCTCCCAGCCTTGCCTCCAAAGATTCCATACTCGTGCTGCAGGCTGACCATGTCGATATTGTTGAAGTTCAAGAACTCAGCGGCTTCCTCATACGAGCTCAGCTCGTCCTGGGCAAGCGACCATCTCACCCGCGCAGGATAGTCATACCCTTGTTCCGTGTCGTTCACCGGCAGCGCCAGCAATCGAGCGGTTCCGTACTCGGTGGATATGGCCGCACACAGGTCGGTGGTAAAGGTGGCAATTCCACACTGTCGGGGCAGATAGTTCCCGATCACCGCGATCCGGCTAGGCAGCGGTGGCTTCGATTGCGATAGCGGTCGAGCAACTGAAGCCTCCCGTACCCGGGGGCGCAGGCTGGCCGGTTCTAATATTCCCTTGGGGAGCACTGTGTTTGGTAGTGACATTGGTCCTAAGTTTGCCGAGAACGGCTGCTGATAGAAGTAAGTCCTCCAATAATCCCGATGCGATCATCGGATTTGGTCGGACGCCATGTTGCTGGTCTGGTCACCTTCGGCTACGGGCTTGGTGTCTCGTCCACCCGTACATGTTGCCTCTTGTGAGTATTCAACGAAAGTGGAGTTGCAGACTGGTCAAAATTGACCACATATGCCTCAAGCGGATTCCGGGGACGAAAAAAAGCGAAATTCGAGTTTGTGACTTCCGGCTGGTTTAAGAGTAATGGATTCGAGAACTGGACCTGATCTGAGCCGTAGCATCGCGGATGACGAGCCCGCACACAAACCTGCGGCTCGCAGCCTGCTGCTACGAGCCGTCAGGTTGAATCCACCGGTTTCACTACTGCCGTGCTTCAGGATGATCCTGTTTCTCGGGCTGATGGCCATCCTGTGCACGAGCTTCAGTCTGTGGTCGAGGAGCAGCCTCCGGATGAGCCTGGCCTTGAGGTCGCGGCGCATTCTCAGGTCGAGCCGCTGCGGTCGGACTGGGCTTATTTTCCGGATGTGGCGCTGCTTGCTTCGGTGCCTGCTGATGCGGTGCACTTTCAGGCCGAGGCGAAGCGTTCGGCGGACGCGGCACGTCATTGTGCGCTGCCGGAGCGTTACCCTGCGCGGTGCCGGGGCGAGGAACGTTGTTCGCTGGCTGAACGGGCGACGGCTTGGCCGTTGGTTCGGCTGCCGCGCTCTTTACTGCTGGCTTGTACGGTGCGCCCGCCTCTTTTGCTGGCACAGCAGCGCGGTCATCAAAGGCTCCCGGCTTAGGAGTGGCTGCGATTGCCGGCTTGCCCTGATTCACAGAAACTCGTTGTAGCGGGTTCGCGCGAGCAGCCTGCGCATGCTGAGTTTGAACCGCGACCGGCGCGATATGTCTCTCGTGGGCTGCAGCCTCCTGTTGAGAGTTCGGACGGGCAGTCAGTCCCCCGTTGCCACCGTTGTAGCTGACCCGGTTGACCGTCGTATTGTTGATCACCGTAGTGTTATAGGTGTTGTGGATGTTGGTGACGTTCACGTTGTTCACTGCGCGGTTGTAGGCAAATTGTCCATGGTCCCAGCGCCCGCCCTGATAACCTTCACCCGTGTAGCCGTAGCCGTAGTTGATTCCCCCATAAAAACCTACGTGCGGGCCCCAGTAGCCTTCATTGAAAACATACATGCCGTTGCCCCAACCCCAATAGCCTGGAGTCCAGAGGAAACCAACTTGCGGGGCCATCACCCACGTACCTGGCACCCAGTAGTAATCGCCCTCGCCGTAAGCCCAGTACCCGGGTGTCCAGATATAGCCTTGGGCGGGGAGGGGAGGCTGTTCGTACACCGGCAGCGATGGCGGGGCGATGGTAACGGAGATGCCGACCTGCGCGAACGAGGCTGCCGACAAGGCCAGCACTACGAGCGCGAACAACAGCGAACGAATGGAAGGGATGAAACGCATTGTGCTTCCTTTTGCCTGATCATCCTTGGCTTGCCCGATGATGCTCTGCTGCTGCGGGTTGCGTGGATGGAAGGGTACGATTTCCGAACGAGACGTGCTGACGACCCGGTCTCGCTCGCAAAGAGTTCTGTTTGGACCTTCTCACTTCAGCAACTCAAAGTCTGGTCAATAGCGCTCACAACGAATCCGCAGCGGACCGTACACAAGGTAGACACGCAAGAATGACCGCGCTGAAATGAACGAACTGATCAAAATTGAACATCTTGTTGCTGACCTGCCCTGCATTATGTAGCCATGACAGTCAAACGGAAACAAGCCCTGGCGGTTCGTTGTCCTACTTGCGGCGCTAAGCCGGGGGAAAAGTGTGAGCTCAGCACTGGCCAGCCCCGTACAGACCCGCATAGAGATCGGCGCCTTGCGGGTGCGGAAAAGTAACTGGCCAGTCTGCCAGTCCACTACGGCCGCACATTCAAGGACTCAGTCGACAATCTGATCCTCGTCAAGTTTCCAGGAATGGACGTGCGGAGCGAAGAACCCGTCAACCTCCGGCCTGCTGGACCGCCGCCGTTCAGCGGGGCCATCGAGGCAGCAACTCTGTTGGATATGGCGCGAGTGCGCCGAAACCACGGTGTAGGGCACGCCCAGAAAGCGTTTGGCAACGATTCCAGTCACCTCCAGGCAATTGAAGTTCAGCGGCCTCAGTTTTCCCAGCATTCGCTCCATTGCATTCTGGACGTTCTTCGCCCCGATTGCACCGAAGAACATTACTTTTACCTGTGCAGCCATGAAGAAGAAGTTCCATCCGGCGGCATGGATCTTGCGATCAAGAGCCAGGCTATCCAGCGCATTCACCACGCCCCAGTGCGCTGAGTACGGCTCACTTTGCAACCCAAGAGCCTGGGCGATAACGGGGCGTTCATCGATCAGAATAGTGCCGACTTGAACAGTTGCTGTCATTAGACTTCTCCAGAGAACACGTCACAACCGTGAGATAAAAGTCGAGGCGACTAAGGCAGCCGCCTCACTCCGAGCGACCCAGTCTTTAGGCGGCAACGCCAACGGCAGCCTTGTGAAGAGTCGAGCTGATGACATCAGAGACTCGTACACTCGGGCTGCCGTCCAATACTTTATTCAGGCTCTTGAGCACTTCGGGGTATCCCGCGGTGTTGTATGCTTCCGCGTGCTCCTTCGTATCCCAAAGACTGATTGCGATGATATCCATTCCCCCGAGATTGCAAAATGTGATCTCGTCTTGAAACCCCTTCTGCTTGCGCAGCATGGGGATGACTTCGCTGTCCAGAGTCCGGGTGAATTCCGCTAGCGTATTTGGCTTCAGACGTAGAGCAATATTGCGAGCAAACATTAATCAACCTCCATAGATTGAATAGGAGAGCTAAGAGGGGAAACTTCAGATGGGCTGACTTAGTTCAGGAGACCTGAAAGAGTGAGAAGGTGTCCTCACTCAGTCACCACCCTAGCCTCACGCCGTCGGATTGTCAATCGCGAGATTCCCCATTGATGCGAGACAGCTACTGCTCCGAGCGACTCCCCACACTGGTCATGCCATCGCGGTCGGTTGCGTGAAAGCGGCCACTACCATCAGCACCAATGCGACGACTACCACCACAGCAATTCCCAGCAGCACGATTTCACTGAGCAGGTCAGGTTTCATTAGATCTTCACGGTGCATTTCAGTTCTCCAGCTCTGCCTGGGTAAACCTGCCTCAAGAGAGCACGTGGGCCGCCTGGTTTGACATGTCCATTGCTCTTTTGAGGCATCCATAGACTCGCTCATTTCCCTTGGAAATACTGAGCAAAATGGCTCACTTCTGGAACTCGTCACGATTTGTGACAGCCCCTCACTTTTTGGGACTACAATCAAGGTTGATGAGTTCTGCGCCATCAGTAAATAAGAAGAAACGCGAGTTTGATCCCAACACCTTCCTCGCAACCATTGGCGACGGCAGGAAGAACGTGGCCATTGCCAAGAAGCAAACGATCTTCGTGCAAGGAGACGGCGCAGACGCGGTCTTCTACATCCAGACCGGCAAAGTAAAGCTCACCGTCGTATCCAAAACCGGCAGAGAAGCGACCATCGGCATGTTAGGCGAGGGAAACTTCTTTGGCGAAGGCGCGCTGGCCGGCCAGGCCCTGCGCATGGGATCAGCAGCTGCAATGACGGATTGCGAGCTTCTGCGCATCGACAAAAAGGCGATGATGGAAGCCCTTCATCGCGAGCACGCGTTTTCCGATGTGTTCGTGGCGTATTTGCTGGCGCGGAACATCCGTTATGAAGAGGATCTGGTTGACCAGCTTTTTAATTCCAGTGAAAAGCGACTGGCCCGCGTCCTTCTACTGCTCGCTCATTTTGGCAAGGAGGGTGTGCCCGAGAGCGTCGTCCCCAAAATAAGTCAGGAAACTCTGGCAGAGATGGTCGGAACCACCCGTTCGCGAGTGAGTTTTTTCATGAATCGATTCAGGAAACTGGGTTTTATTCAGTACGCCGGCGGTATAGAAGGCGGATTGCAGGTCCACAGCTCGCTGCTCAACGTTGTTCTTCACGACTAGTGATTTTCCCACCTGCTTCCAAGAACCAACTCCCTCTCGAAATAACGATGATGGGATGCTTGAGATCGCCGCAATCTGAGCAATTGTGAACAGCTTTCTGGTCCCCACTGTTGAAAATCAAATGTGCAGGCGATCACTCCCAGTTGGATGTGGTCCAACAGGAAGGAAACTTGTCTGTATCAACGATAGCGAGGAGCTCTTATGAAAATGCTGCTGTTTGCCGGTTTGCTGGTGATTGTGCTTGGTATCGCGTCCCTGGTCGTGCCCATTCCCCGCACCGAGAACCATGGCATTAAAGCTGGCGACGTGAACATCGGGGTGCAAACCAGCAGCAGTGAACGGGTGTCACCAATCGTCAGTGCGGTGCTGATCGCCGGCGGGATTGCGCTGGCCATTGCCGGTTCGCGTACAGGAACATCGAGAAGCTGACGCGAATCTTGAACTGGCTGTCCATCGACTTGGTTGACGGCGAATCGCTGCTTTAACAATTTTGTTTTACAGCCCAGCGCGAAACTGTTTTGTGGTGCGCCCACCGGCATTTAGCCTCCAGCATCGCTTTGCGAGATTGTGAGCAATTTTGTACAGAATCGCGTGAGGCCCAGCCTGTATACCTAACCGGCATGGCTACCAACAACACTCTACTCTGCATACACCGGGAGCCGACCCAACTCAGCGTGTTGCGAGAAAACGGATACGAGTTAGTAACGGCGACCAATGGCCACGAAGGCCTTCAGCTTTTCATGTTGCGGCCAGTGGATGCAATTGTGTTGGAGTACCACCTGGGCCTCCTGGACGGCGCGGTTGTCGCGGCTGAGATCAAGCAGGTCAGCCCAGAGGTGCCCATCGTGATGCTTGCTGAGCACGCGGATCTGCCGGACGATGCTTTCAAGTCCGTGGACGCGCTCGTGACCAACTCGGATGGGGCTCACTTCCTGCTGGCGACTCTCCACTTCGTGCTGAACGTGAAGCCGGCCCAGCGTCAACCAGAACAGCCCAGGGCTCCAACGCCAGTACATTCCCGTCGTCCCGGCAGGTCATGGGGAAGCAGTGGCCGATGGTTAGCCAACACTCCTCAGCTGGCAATGGACGGGAAGAGCTCACCTCTTTCCCCGAGAATGTGGAGAAGCATTCGGAATGGGATCATCCAATTTTGAGTGACAGCCCACTTTGTCAGCCGCCCCAAGATTGATTTTCACCGTGTCGGTATCAGTTTGAGCAGAAGCGCCGATTCCCGACAAACGACAGAGCCAGCAAAGAAATCGTAAGCAGTTTCATATCTTGTTCCCTTCTTCGTATGCCATTCCTGCCTGTGTAACTTTCACTCGGCACTCTATACACGCACCGGAGTCACCGTCTGCGCCGTACTGGTCATATTCGCTGATTCAAGATTTCCGCTTTGTGAACAGGCAGCGCGTGAACGGCATCAAAGTCAAAGAAAAAGGCCGGACTTTGTTAGTCCGGCCTGACAGCGTGCGTTTAGGGTGCAGAAAGAAGAGCGGTCGTGAGGGTCTGAACGTCGACACTGTCAATCGACACTAACCCATGACCGCTCTGTCAAACACCTCGAGGGTAGCTCTCCCAAAATGGGACGACTGTTCAAAATTGCTCACCCGGGAGGGAAGGGCAGTCCGGTTTGGCACGGTTCGTGGCAAGAGCGGTGCTCTATGACTCCCCGAAACCACGGGGTGCAGGCAGAGTTTTACTGATGGGTGCCTTCAGTCAGCGGACTTATTTCAAGCCCAGCTCGCCATTGTACTGTTGGGTGATCCCGTAGCACTCACAGGCGGAGTCTTCAAGTTTCTTGCGGTTCACGATCTTCACTGCGCCACGGGTGTACTCGATGAGCTTCTTCTTCTGCAAAACACCGGCTGCCAGGCTCACGCTAGGCCTGTCTGTACCTAGCATGGTTGCGAGAAAATCATGGGTAATGGGCAGCGACTCTGAATCCACTCTGTCCTGCGTCATCAGCAACCACCGCGCAAGGCGCTGCTCGATAGTCGTGCAGCCGATTACACGCGGCGGTTTGTGCAACCTGCATTCCCTGAACTACCGCATAGCGGCTCAACATCAATTGCAGGTGCGGAGTGGATTCCAAAGTGTTTTGCAAAGCTGCGACCTCTACCCGAAACCCATCCCCCGTGATTTGTACCACTGCGTGAAGCGGGCTTCTGCTCAGTCCAACCGCCGCCGGTGTTCCGGTAAAGCCCTCATTGCCAACAATGCCGGCTTCGGCGGTCTTTCCGTCTTTCATGACGACTACAAGAGAAATCAAACCTCGATTGGGGAAATACGCAAATTCGAGCTTTCCACCCCCCTCGTGAAGGACAAGATGGTTTGGCAAGCTGACGTATTCAAGATGAGGACGAAGCGAGTCGTAGTCGCTATCGGAGATCGATAGAAGTATCAGGTTGCTGACTGGTTTCCCTTCGGTATTCGTCCGCTCGCCAGACTGCACGACTTGGAGTCCTTTGCTTTCCACAAACCATCCTTAACAGAGAAAGATCCGAACCGTCCCTAGATGCGGGATGAACTCGCCTGTCATGCTGGGGAAACAGAGCTGGATTCTCGAGGCATGGTTAATCCCGCTCGAAGACTTATCAACACTACGCTGAATACAACCCCGATACTGAGCAATACTGACCGATTCAAGACGCACCGAACCTGAACCAACACTTGGGTTTCGCCACTTTAAACGAGGTCCTGAAATCGGGCGTGCGCAAGAACAAAAATCCTCCAATCTATGTAGGATGCCCGACAGACCATCCGACTTGGCGTATGTAAAATCCGTCCCTTTACGCATCTTCTGCCACGCCCAGACTGGGTTACGGTTTTCAGCTGCAATCGGGCAGTACGTCAGCGAAAGGAGAACGCTGCGTCTTTTGACGGCAAACGCGTACTAGGCATGGGGTCAGACAACATTGGCCGCAGCGATACACGGGGGCTATGAATCGGAATCTGGTATGGATTGACCATCAGCGTTTCCGGGGGTGGGGCTGCTCCGAATGCGCCTGGGTCTTCAACCCTTCCGGCCCGGCCGCTGGCGACTCCTTTGGTGAAATGATGCAGAACTTTGAGTTGCAGCGCGACCAAGAGTTTAAATCGCATGTTTGCGCCGACCACCCAAGAGCCAAGCGCACAAAGAGCGAGAACACTGAATAATTCAAACTGCCGTAATGTCCCAGCGCGGAGGTCAACATGTGTCCTGTTCAGTGGGACCACACCGATCACGCCCGGTCTACGCGTTGTGTCAAGCAAGACTGGGAAAAGCTTTACCGTGCGGCAATCCTCGAGTCTGACCGGAGCAGGTTGCTGGCAGCGGATCGAGCACGCAGAGGCCGCGATTCTCAGGCGATCACGAATTTTGTCAACGCCGCTTAGCACCCATGGAAAAGAGCACGACGCTATCACTCGGGCACTGCACATCTTGAGCTTGCTGCGTGAGGCTGGGCAAAAGCAGTAGCCTCCTCGCGCGCGATTGCTGATCGGCTCGCACTATACGAGGAAAGGACTAAGAACAAGAAGTAGCACGTTCTACGTAAACGCGGCTCCTGGCAACTGCTGCGAGCCGCACCTTCACGCCACGCGTTGGCCGCTCAAGAGGTCAATCACTAAGACCACTAACGCCTCCGCGATGCAGTTGTCGAATTGCTTATCCTTAAGCCTTGCGTCTTTTCGCCCCACTTGAACTTGTCTTGGTTCACCCTGAAATGGAGAAGCGACGTTCTCGTTAGTGAGTATTCCGCCCTTCGGGCGGGGGATTTTCAAGGCATGGGGTCTTTCGATCCGATGGAGGTTGGGCGGCGCAAGAACGAGCTCTCACGCCCCCGTTCATCGTCTCGATGAGCCCACCGGGATATCCCTCGACATGGTTGCGTCCCCGCAGTGCCCGCTTCCGTTTCGCCCGGCAAAATCATTGTAACTCCGCAACGAGCTGCCGTTTCTCAACATCCGGTTTGCCCGTGACTCCGCCGGAACCCAGACCGGCCAGACCCGAATCGTGAGTTGTGATCGCCTGGTTTCGACAACTATCTATGCTGTTTGGGGTCTGCCAATCAACGAGTTGTACACGTCAGGCCCTTGCCGCCCATTGATCCGATATCCGTCCGAGGCAAATCTTAGCGTGATTTTTCGGTCAAAAGTTGAGTAATCCGCCGGGGTTTGATCGTATACAGGAATATATGTCGGCTCTTCCCATGACATTCAATACGACAGCCGAAACCGAAACGGCAAAGATTGCGCGAGGCTTACGTGAGAGGGATATGGAGCTTCTTGCAGACCTGGTGGAGCGCTATCAGCATCGACTGGTGCGCTACCTGCTATACCTCATCGGGAGGCGAGACTATGCAGAGGACCTTGCGCAGGAGACCTGGGTGCGCGTGCTGCAACGGGGCAGCCAGTACAACGGGCGGCAGCGCTTTGATCCATGGCTATTCGCGATCGCCCGCAATTTGGCAATCGATGACCTTCGGAAAAAACGACAACCGGTACAGACAGCTGCCTTGCCAAATGATCGCGATGCAGTGCTGCTGTTACCCTCCTCCGGTCCTTCCCCATTCGAAGCCGCGGCTCGAAGCGAAGACGCAATACGCCTGGCCGGTCAACTGCAGATTCTGTCACCGCTGTATCGCGAGGCTTTGCTGCTGAGGTTTCAAGAAGACCTGTCTCTTCCGGAGATCGCTCAGGTTTTGGGTGCCCCTGTGACAACGGTGACATCCAGAATCTATCGCGGTCTTGCAGCACTGAGATCCGCATTTGAGGAAGGGGGTGATTCGCCTGGAGTGTGACAAGAGAATTCGCGAGCTTATCGACAGGTCTTTTGTAGAAGAGGTTTCAGAGAGCGAAAGACAGCTCATCCATGAACACATCCGCGACTGTGATGGCTGCAACCGCTACGTCGAGCTAACTGCGCGGACGATTCGGGGGTTGCGGGAATTCACCTTTACCAGCGAACCAGATTCGAAAGCCCAGGTCCGTGAGATTCTTGCGCATCACACCGGGACAATGCGACAGCACAACGAGCAATTCAAGATCTGGGCGGCATTTGCGGTAGCACTCACGATGTCATTTGTCGGATCGGCACTCGTGTACCAGATGGCCAAGCGCCTGGCGGTCCCAATGCATTTTGACGCTGCTCAAGTCCAGGCAGACGTGCTCCTCTTTTGGCTGCTGCCATCTTTTTGCTCGGCCTTACGTCTGCTCGCAGCGCCTGGTGAGAATAGAGGTATTGCATGACACAGCAATCGGCGGTGCTTTTGATAGCGTTCTTGGCCGGGCTTGTAGTTGCGGCTGTCTTGTTGGGAACCGCAAGACGGAAGGTTCTACCCAGGTCTGCAATGGTCATCGCAGCACTGGCGATCCCGATTTGGGTAGTCTATTTTGCTTCCAGCCAGGGCCGTTCCCTACTTGCTTCCAAACAATTTCTCAGTACCATGCCAGACGCGCTTTGGTTTGGCTTGACGTTTGGCGTCTTCACCGCGGCTTTTTTCCTTGCCCTCGGATATATCTACGGGGACGCAAAAAGGCGTCAAATGCCTGCTTGGGCCTGGGTGATTGCCGCTTTCCTCATACCCAATTTGATTGGATTCATCCTTTATTTTGTGTTCCGAGGGCCTCTCCTTGGGCCTTGCCGTTCCTGTGGCAAGCCTATTCGAGGGGGAGAAGCATTCTGCTCACACTGCGGATGCTCGCAGGGTTCCAGTATCGGACGCATCGCAGCTGACACTCGCACAAGCTGAAGTAAAAAAGTTGGTAATCACCTTGCATCGCACAAAACGGAGGACGGTATGAAGCGTGAGCGCGCTTTGCAGGTAGTGTTGGTGTTGGTGGGCTTGTTTTATTGCTTTTGCGGCTACATCCTGTTCGACGATCTGTGGCACTCTAGGTGGCTTAGCGGGCATACTGACGTCATGCCGATGTTCCTGAGCCTTAATACGGCGCTTGGGGTCTGTCTGTTGGTGGCCGTTAAGCAGCCGGCCAAGCATCGCTTGATGATCGCCTATGGGGCGTGGTCAAGCCTTGCCCATGGGTTCACGATGACAATCATGTCGGCGCAGGCCATGGCGCACGGGATGCACAGGAAGGATAGCCCCCAGGACATTGTGATCTTTGGCGTGATTGGAGTCACGATGCTTGCACTCCTCCCGGCAAAACAACCATCGCCGGCCGGCGCGCCTATCAGGGAGCCGCGCGTTGCCGAACGCTAGAGGACCTGGTCCACCGCCGCGCGCGCGCATACCGAGATGCAGGGACTCCTCACGGAAGCGCGGCGATTCGCTTCGTTGACTATATGCATGGCCTTGCCGCTGTGTTAATTCTGCATTGCCGGCCAACCGGGAGCAATCCGTTTCATCCATCACGCCGCCCGCTGGCGGCGATTCTTCCGTTCCTTCCGCATACGTTCGCTCCGTTATCTTAACGGAGGAACGCTTTCTCCAGTTCCAACTGAGGCGGGACGAACTCCTCTGAACGACTTTCCACATTCCAAACAGAATGGCTTGGATCGTGGAGTGATTAACCCGCAGAACGGGCACATCCTTTGAGATCCGACTTCGCCGCGTGGTATTTTCATCGCCAGGAGCTTTCCCAGTGAAGCAGCGAGAGAGGTGCGCCAGGCACGAAGGTGGACGAGAAAAGAACGCAAGGGACCTACTCTTTCCATTTTCGACAGGCTCACGATGACATATCCTGAAGAGCGATTCTGAGCAAGATTGCTCAATCTGCAAAAGACCTGTCAGTCCGCATGGTGACAGTCAGCCGATCTGGGTCTTGGCTGCAAAACCAAAGTGAGCAATTTAGATCAGCTATTCCTTTCGTCTTGGCTGATCATAGCCTTTAGAGACGAGCACTTCTTCCTCTCTTTCAGGTCCTCTGAGCTAAGTCAGCCCATCTGAAGTTCTCTTCTCTTAGTTCCGCAACTCCCAAAGGAATGAATCATGAAAAAGACAATTTCACTGCTGCTGATGAGCTTGATGGGCTTGGTTGGAACTTATGCGTGGGCAGACTCGAATCGCGAAGACACGGTCGAGCGCATGCAAAAGTCAGTGGAGGTTCTCAGCGCGATTATGTCGACCCCGGACAAAGGTATCCCCGAAGAAGTGCTGAGCAGCGCAAAGTGCATCCTCGTGGTGCCAAACCTGATTAAAGGCGGCTTCATTTTTGGCGCCAAGCACGGCCGTGGGGTGGCCTCGTGTCGTACATCTGACGGCTGGAGCGCACCCGCGTTCGTGTCCGTTGGAGGTGGTAGTTGGGGATTGCAAATCGGAGTCGAAGGCGTGGATCTGGTCATGCTGGTTATGAACGAGCAGGGTTTCCAGCATCTGTTGTCCAGCAAGTTTGAACTAACCGGTGAAGCATCGGGTGCGGCAGGCCCAGTGGGCCGTCATGCTTCCGCCGGAACTGACTGGAAGATGAACACAGAAGTGCTGACTTACTCGCGTTCGAAAGGTGTATTTGCCGGCCTGACGCTCGAAGGTGCAGTTGTGGAACAGGACAACGACTCTACTCGTGCCATCTACGGCAAGCACATTGAATTTCGAACTATCCTTTCGGGCAAGGGCCCGACCCCGAAGAGTGTGGAAGCATTCTTGAAGGCCGTGTCCGAGGCCGGCCAACAGGCGCGCATCGCCGAGGCTAAGGAAGACAAGAAATAAGCGACTTGGGAGCTTGCGGTGGCAGGTCGACTACAGCTGACCGGCACCCCGTAGCGGTTTCGGTCAGCTTCCACCAGCTCCTGAAAGGTGAAGACATATGTTAGTCAATTTACGTAGGTGTCTTTGGGCGCAAGTAGCCTGCCTGCTTCTCTGGCCTGTTCTTTCATCTGCACAGTCATCCGATCTTGTGCAAAACCTCGCTGCCTGTAAGGCCGGCCGAGAGATTTGCGATCCCACGAAGTTGAGCCCCTCGCAAGCATCTGAAGTGGACCTGAGCAACCGCGAGCACAACGTTTCGAATTGCAGAAACGGCTTCGATTCCTGTGACCACTCGAAACTTACAGAACCGCAAGCGATCGCCTTGGCCGTAGCCAATCACCAGCGTAACGTCTCCAACTGCCAGGACGGCATGGCTTCCTGCGACCCTTCACGATTGACTCAATCCGAGGCTCGTGTATCGTCGGCCGCGGCACATCAGCGCAACCTCACCGACTGCAAGGATGGGGTAGGAGCCTGCGATCGCTCCAATCTGAGCACATCGGAAGCCGGGGCGGTGGATGCCGCCAGACGCCAGCTCAACGCCTCCGACTGCAAGAACGGCGTGGGGCTGTGCGATCTCTCCAAGCTTACTGCTTCGGAAACGAGTGAGGTGGCTGCGGCGGCACACCAGCGCAACGCGCAGAATTGTAGGAACGGCTGGGACGAGTGCGATCTCGGTAAACTAACTCCTTTGGAAGCCGGTCAAACCGTTGCCGCAGAACACCAGCGCAACATCTCTGAGTGCAGGAGCGGCCAGGAAACGTGTGACTACTCAAAGCTGACTCCATCCGAAGCCAAAATGCTGGCCGACGCCGAGCAACAACGTAACTACGCTGCCTGTCTGAAAGGCTACGGTTATTGCGATCGCTCTCGTCTTACGCCCTCAGAAGCGAAGGCGATTCCGGCCGATCAAAAACCAGTTTCCCCCTAGCACCTCAAGGGAACAGCAAGTACACGGATCGATTCGCAATTAGGCCTTGACTTGGCGCTTCTATGTAGCTAACATAATCAGACAACACATTAGCTGTTTGATAACGGCGATGAGCTGTTCGCGCCCTTTGACAATTCGCTAGCCATCTGAAGGTGCAAGTGTGGCGCGCGCCGCCCCACGCGCGTGAGATCGTGCAAAGACGTCGGCGCCCATAGGACCCGCGCCCGATTCCGCTAAGCCAAGGCTATCTCTAGCCTCCCGGACCTGTTGTCATACACTTACGAAAAGAAGGCACATATCTCCGTCGGATATCCCTCCCATAAGTCCTTTAGAAGGGATATTTTACAGGGGTATCTCCAGAACACTTCCTTTGTTTTCAAAGATCTACCGCAAAACATCAATTTTTGGAGTATATACCCTGTATCGATCAGTAAACATTTTCCTTTGATGTGTACGTTCAAGTTAACGCGCTGCGGAGGCAGCATGAACCCGGGTGCGTCGCCGCGAGATCATTGCCGTGATCGGGAAAAGTAGAATCGACAGCATCCCGGCCCCCACGATCGCCGCCGCATTGTCGGGCAACATTCGGCCGGTCTGGACCCCGATCTCGGCGATGGCGATTAGCAATGGCAGAGATGTCGCGGAATAGAACACAAACGGAATGCGGTCTTCTTTGGCCAGTTCATAGCGGTAGAAAACGATGGGCACCGAGCGCGCAGCAAACAACAGCAGCAGGAACAGCGGCAGGCGCAGCAGGGCGCGAGGACTCGCCATCAGTGCCTGAATATCGAAATCCATTCCGCTGGCCACGAAAAACATCGGGATCAGAAATCCATACCCGATCGCTTCCAGCCGATGATGCAGCTTGGTCCCATGCGCGCCTTTGCTGCCCAATGAAACGATCATTCCAGCGGTGAAGGCGCCAAGAATCAGGTCCAGTCCAAACCTCGCGGCCAGGGCGATGAGCAGCGCAAGCACCAGTATGGAAATACGAACTGGCAGCTGGCTGGTGGAATTCATGGTCGTTCCCAGGAAGGCAACAAGGCGGGGAGGTTTGGGTCGCAACGCCACCGCCGCGGCGAGGAATGCAAAGAGCACGAAAAATATCATCAGCGCGGTTTGCACCCAGCGGGTGTGCTCACGGGTCATCAACAACGATAGAAGCACAATCGGTCCGAACTCCCCCATTGCTCCCGCCGCTACGACGTAGGTACCAAAGCGCGTTTCAAGTTCGCCCGAATCGCGCAGGATGGGCATGAGCGCGCCCATTCCTGTGGTCGTCAAGGCCGCTGCGATCAAGAGTGGGGCCCGGACCAGGTGCAGCCAAAACAGAACGCCGGACATCGTGAAAGCCACCACCACCGAGAGCCCCCAACCCGCAGCCGCCAAGGTGAGGGGTCTTCCGCGAACCGAATTAAAATCAATTTCCATCCCCGCCAAAAAGAAGAGAAAAATGAGGCCCAGATAACCCAGGAGGGCGAGCATCCCGGTGGGCGAGGCCCATCCGAGCACGTGCGGCCCCACGATGATGCCGAGTCCCACTTCGACCACGACCATTGGCAGGCGCAGGCCGATCGGTATCTCCGAGACGAGCGGCGCGAGGACAGCAATTACGGCCGTCACGAGCAGAGCGACGCCGTCGAACTGCATACTTCCTCCTCAATTAAAAAGGCACCGGATTTACCGGTCGAGACTTGGGCAGGCTTCTTGATGGCAGAATACGGGACTGGCTGCGGAGTAAGTCAAGGGAAATCCGCAACGCGGTGATAGCTGAAATCGTGACGTTGCACCGGCTAAGTGCGCTGCAGAGCTCTGCTCCGCATGGACGGGCGAGGGCGCCCGTCCCTACACGATCGAGTCTACTGTTGGTGGGTGGAGGCTCCGGCGGCTAGGTCGCGCAGAACACCCAGGAATCCGGCGGCGGCGCGCTCGTCGGAGAGTGCTTCGAGATCGATGGTGGCGGCCAGATGCGGCGACTCTGGACCAAAGCGCACGCTGACGAGGTTGTGCCCGCGAGAGGTCATCAGAGTGTTGATCACAGGTGGGAGCTCCTGTTTCCACTCCGTGCAGGTGGTCAGCACTACGGGGCCGGGACGCGCGATCGTCCAATCGCGCGATTTTCGTATCAGTTTGTTGTCCGTGTGAGTGAGCCAGCGATGGCGGAGAACTTCCAGACGTATCCCTGGTGCGCAGTCGAGATCCGCCTCGAAGGTCAACGTTTCTCTCTGCTTGTGCCAGACACTCAACAACCACTGTACGGGCAGCGGTCGAGGAAGCAAGCGGATGGTTACGCGTGCGTTTTCAAACCAGTGAGTGGCGAATCGCAAATGTGCCTGCAGGCGCGAGGCCCCGACCCAGCGGGCTTGGGTCAGTTGACCGCGATGCGAGCAGGCCGCTTCCACCCAGCGCAAGGCTTTGCTACCCCGGCGGTGGTTGTAGCTGGCAAGGCATAAATACCACAACCCGACCAAGGCGACGGCGGCTGCGGCGTCAATCAGGAATAGGCGCCCCACAAATAACCTCAGATGCGAATGGTACGTCTTGGGGTGCAAGCACGCAACAGTTTTGGGGACTATTTTTGATGAAATTTGTAAGCCTCTGAGGGTCATGAAGAAGGCGGGAACGGGTGACGCCCTGCGGCTACAATGACGGGGTGGAATTTGCCCTGCGGGAATTTCGGCGCGAGGACTTCGACAGTCTGTGGCGCATTGATCAGGAATGCTTTGCGCCGGGGATCGCTTACTCACGGACGGAGCTGGCGGCCTATATCCGGCTTCGGGGGGCCTTCACCGTCGTCGCGGTGCCGTCTCCCGGCGGGCAAGAGAAGCGTGGGCACAACGTACGAGCAGGTGAATCCCCGCCGCTGGTTCTGGGCTTCATTGTTGCGCAGGCGAACCGGCGCGGAATCGGCCATATCCTCACGATTGACGTTCCGCTCGCAAGCCGGCGTTTCGGGATTGGTTCGACGTTGCTGGCAACGGCCGAGGACCGCTTGCGTGCCGCGCCCTGCCGCAGTGTGGTGCTGGAAACCGCTGTGGACAATTCAGCCGCCCTCGCCTTTTACAAGCGACACGAATACAGCGTAGTGAAGACGATCCCGCGCTACTACTCGAATGGGGTGGATGCGTTTGTGCTCGAGAAGGAATTGCATTCGGGCTCCCGGGACAAGTAAGTTGCTGATATGAAAGTTGCCATCCAAGGAGAAGCGGGTTCATTCAGCCATGAAGCAGCGAAGCGCATGGTTCAAGGTTGCAGGATTGTGCCGTGCGCTCGTTCGGCCGAAGTATTTGATCGGGTTGAACGAGGTTCGGTCAGCGCCGCTGTCATTCCCATCGAGAATTCGCTCGCAGGCTCCGTGGCGGAACACTTCGATCTTCTGTTGGCGCGGAATGTTTTCATTCGGCAAGAATATCGCTTGCGGATCGTCCACAACCTGATCGCCCCGCCGGGAGTGAGAATGGGCGATATCCGCCGGGTCTATTCGCATCCTGTGGCACTCGACCAATGCCGCGATTTTTTCCGCAAGCATCCGGGAATCGAGGCCACGCCGTTTTACGACACTGCCGGTGGCGTGAAGCACGTAATCGAAAGCGGATTGCGGGACGCAGCCGGGATCGCCGGGCGTCAGGCCGCGGCCGTGTACAAAGGCCGGACACTGGCGGCGGGGATTGAGGACGACAAACGAAACTTCACCCGATTCTTTTTGATCCGCAAGGGACGCCACATCGTTCCTGGCGCCAATAAGACTTCGATTGCTTTCACGGTGAGGAATGTGCCGGGTGCGTTGTTCAAAGCGCTGAGCGTATTTGCCCTGCGCGAAATCAGTCTGGCCAAGATCGAATCCCGGCCTATGCGTGGGCGCCCGTGGGAGTACGTTTTTTATGCCGACTTGCTTTGTGGAGATGACAAGGTCGCGCGCAATGCGCTGCGACATTTGGCGGAGAGCGCGAGTCTGGTAAAGGTGCTGGGGGTGTATCTTGCGGCGCGATGATGCCGGGAGGTGTTTCTTCGGGCCAAAGATCACACAGACCGGTGAGAGGCGACACAGTACATTCCGGATTTCCGCAATATTCTGGTTGCGAGCGTTCAATTTCGGCGCCTAAAACGGAGGCCTTATGTACTTGATCAGACTTGCAGCTGTAATTATGGTTTGTGTTCTGGGATTGACCCTGTTCGCTACCGCCAGCCAGAATGGGCTTGGGGTTGCAGATAGCAGTAAAGTGACGTTTACGGAACCGACGCGGGTGGGCGACACGTTGCTGCCCAAGGGTGATTATGAAGTACTGCACAGCATGAACGGCAGCCAACACGTCATGACCTTCAGGCAGTTGAATACTGGCCACCCAGCCGGAGTTCAAGTGCAGTGCCAATTGGTTCCGCTGCAGAAAAAGGCGGAGCGTACGCAGCAGGTCTATGTGCTCAATGCCTCCAACGAGCGAGTGCTGCAGAGTGTGACCTTTAAGGGCGATTCGGCGCAGCACGTGTTTTAAGGCGTTGGATTGGGAGGATTCAGGGACCCGCCTCGTCCGGCCGAGGAGAATGAAGGCAGGAATGGGGAGGGTCCAGGTATTTTCAAGTGATGGATGGTAGGTTTGGACGCGGAAATCATGGGGTGCTTTCCGCGCTATCGTCGGGTGCACCTTGGTTTGGTGCAAACCCTCGCCAGAAGGTTTAGAATTCAGCAAGTCACAAAGAAGTCATCTCGGAAGGATCAGTTGCATCCTCCGGCACCTTTACGTCATCAAACTTGAGCATATTACACTCAAGGTGAAATCATGGCACAGCCGTCGCGCGCTGAGCGCAATACAAAAGAAGTGAAAGAAGCCAAAGAAGTCAAAGAAGTAAAAGAAAACACAAGGAATAGCGAGCCTGAGGACCGGGCGCTCCCCATTCTTCCGGTGCGGGATACGGTGCTGTTTCCGCACGCCGTCTTGCCCTTGACGGTGGGCCGGGAGAGCTCTGTCCAGTTGATTAACTCTCTGGGCGAGGACAAAACGATCGTCGTGGTGGCCCAGCGGGAGGCTCGCGTCGATACGCCGCAGCCCAGTGATCTGTATACGGTCGGAACCCTGGCAGTGGTGCACAAAGTAGTAAAGATGCCCAACCAGAGCCTGTTTGTCTTCGCAGAGGGACTGGAGCGGGTGCGATTAGTGGAGTTTGCCCAGCTGGCACCCTTCATGCGGGCGCGAGTGGACTCGGTCCCCGAGGCGATTCCGCCGAAGAGCTCTGAAGTCGAGGCTTTGCAGCGCAACGTTTTGACCCTATTTCAGCAGATTGTGGCCGGCTCGCCAACTTTGTCTGACGAACTCTCCACCGTCGCCATGAACATTGAGGAGCCCGGCCGCCTGGTCGATTTTATTGCGTCCTCCTTGCCCTCGCTTTCCACCGCGGATAAGCAGGACACCCTTGAAACTACGGACGTTCGGGTTCGCCTGGAGAAGATCAATCAGCATCTGGCCAAGGAGTTGGAAGTCCAGCAACTGCGAAACAAGATTCAGTCGGAAGTGCAGGATCGAGTTCAGCAAACCCAGCGGGAATATTACTTGCGTGAGCAGATGAAGGCCATCCAGAAAGAACTGGGTGAGCAGGACGAAGGCGCGCGGGATACCGAAGAACTGCGGCAGAAGATCGAATCCGCGGGAATGCCCGATGAAGTCAAGAAAGAAGCGCTCAAAGAGTTGGGGAGGCTGTCACGCATGTCACCGATGGCAGCCGACTATTCGGTGACGCGCAACTACATCGAATGGCTGGCGGTGTTGCCATGGGCGAAAACTTCCGGCGGCGATGTCGACATTATTAAAGCCAAGGAAGTGCTCGACACCGATCACTACGATCTGAAAAAAGTGAAGGACCGCATTCTGGATTATCTTTCCGTGCGGCGTTTGAAGCCTGGAATGAAGGGGCCGATTCTTTGCTTTGTCGGGCCACCGGGCGTGGGGAAAACCTCGCTGGGCAAATCCATTGCGCGGGCGCTGGGCCGGAAGTTTGTCCGCATTTCATTAGGCGGCGTGCACGACGAAGCCGAGATTCGTGGTCACAGGCGCACCTATATCGGCGCGTTGCCTGGCCAAATCATTCAGGGCATTCGCCGTGCGGAGACCAAAGATCCAGTTTTCATGCTGGACGAAATCGACAAAGTGGGCCGCGATTTTCGTGGCGATCCCGGTTCGGCTCTGTTGGAAGCGCTGGATCCTGAGCAGAACTCGACGTTCCGCGACAACTATCTGGATGTGCCGTTCGATCTATCGAAAGTGCTCTTCATTACCACGGCAAACATGCTCGATCCCATCGCGGAGCCGTTGCGCGATCGCATGGAGATCATCGAGCTCCAGGGCTACACCGAGGAAGAGAAAATTCACATTGCTTTCCAGTACTTGATTCCGCGGCAGATTGAAGAGAACGGGATTACGCCCGAGCAGATCGAGTTTCCGGAAGAAGCGGTGAGCAACATTATTCGGCATTACACACGAGAAGCCGGAGTGCGCAATCTGGAGCGGAACATCGGTACTATCTGCCGCAAGCAGGCGCGCCGTCTGGCTGAGGGTAAGAGCGAAAAGTTGGTCGTGACCCCGGAGATCGTGCAGGAATTCCTGGGCGGCATTAAGGTTCGCAGCGAAGGCGAAATCGCGGAGCGCACCAAGCGCGCCGGGGTTGTGGTTGGCCTGGCCTGGACTCCGTCCGGTGGCGACATTCTGTTCATTGAAGCCAATACGATGAAGGGCAAGGGCGGATTCACCATGACCGGACAAATCGGCCAGGTGATGCAGGAATCCATGCAGGCCGCTCTGACCTGGGTGCGATCCAACGCCGAGCACCTTGGAATTCCGGAGACTTTCTTCGCCGAACACGACATCCACATTCACGTGCCCGCCGGAGCGATTCCCAAGGATGGCCCATCCGCTGGAGTGACCATGGCCACTGCGCTGGTCTCGTTGCTGACCGGGCATCCCGTGCGTCCGCTCACCGCAATGACCGGCGAGATCACGTTGAGTGGGAACGTGCTTCCAATTGGCGGAGTTAAAGAGAAAGTTTTGGCTGCCAAACGTGCTGGGGTTCACGATGTCATCCTCCCGGCGGAAAACAAAATGAATGTGGAAGAGGACCTCACACCCGAGCAACTCGAAAACCTAAGGATTCACTATGTCAAGACGATCAGCGAGGTTTTGGAACTGGCCCTTCCTTCTTCGCCGCGCCAGGAGAAGCAAGATGCGGAAGAACGTGAGAAGGTCCTGAGCGAGCAACCAGTAGGCTAAAAAGTAGAGCCAAGCTTAGCGAATTAAGATGCCAGTTTTCGGAAACGAAGGCTGGCATGTTTTCTTTAGGGCAGGTTACTTTCGTGCAGGATTTACGGTACGGAACTTATCAGGTGGGCCAGGGTTATTAGACAATGTAGGCGGTGCCGTTAGAAGGCGAAGCGAGGAACATAAGCCAATGAAGACGCGCAAAATCTCGATAGTTGGAATTGTCCTGGCAGGGGTGTTGCTGATGTTGCAAGCGCCGCTCGGACTCGTCGCGCAGGAACCGCCCCCGCAGGATCAGGGACCGCCTCCGCAATCGCAAGGGCCGGCGCAAGATCCTCCAGGCCGCGTAGCGCGACTCAGCTATTCGGTGGGATCTGTTTCTTTCCAGCCGGGCGGGGAGGGCGATTGGGTGGAAGCAGTTGCCAATCGGCCACTCACGACGGGCGACAATTTGTGGGCTGACAAGGATTCGCGAGCGGAACTGCAGACTGGCTCGACTTCGATACGCATGGATTCGGAAACGAGTGTGACCTTTCTTGATCTCGATGACCGGACGACCCAGTTGAAGCTGTCCCAGGGTTCCATCATCGTACGAGTACGGCACCTCGATGACGAAGATCACTTCGAAATAGATACGCCAAATCTGGCGTTTCAGATCCAGCGCACTGGGGAATATCGCATTGATGTGAATGCGGATGGGACTGAAACCGATGCCAGGGTTTGGAATGGCCGCGGCGAGGCCACTGGCGGCGGAAATTCTTACATAGTGGTTGCAAATCAGTTGGCCCGCTTTACGGGTACGGACCAGTTGAATCACGAGATCGACCAGATACCCAATCGCGACGATTTCGACAACTTTGCATTCCAGCGCGACGAACGCGAAGACCACGCCGAGGCAAATAATTATATTTCACCCGAGATGACGGGCGCAGCGGATCTCGACGAGTACGGTCACTGGCACTATGCGGCGGACTACGGTCCGGTGTGGACACCGGTTGCAGTTGCTCCGGGATGGGCTCCTTATCGATATGGCCACTGGGTTTGGGTCGCGCCCTGGGGCTGGACCTGGGTTGAAGACGAACCTTGGGGTTTCGCTCCCTTCCACTACGGACGTTGGGCATTCGTGGAAAGTTCCTGGTGCTGGGTGCCAGGTCCGGTATACGTGCGCCCGGTGTATGCGCCCGCGCTGGTCGCCTTCGTGGGCGGAGGAGGTTTCAGTGCTGGAGTCGGCATCGGCGCCGGCGTGGCCTGGTTCCCGTTGGCTCCGCGCGAAGTTTACGTGCCCTGGTATCGAACCAGTCCTCGCTATGTCAACAATGTGAACATCACCAACACGCGAGTCAACGTGACTCAGGTGACCAACGTTTACAACACTACAATCATCAATAACAACACGACGAACGTGACCCGGGTTAACTACGTCAATCAACATGTGAACAACGGAGTGACAGTGGTTTCACATGACACATTCGTGAACGCTCGTCCAGTTCAGGGGAACCTCACCAGAGTGAATTCGAGAGAGATGGAAAATGCTCCCGTGGTCCACAGCATTGCGGCGCAGCCGGTCCGTCAAAGTGTCGTTGGAGCGGGTCGGCCGATAAACGTAAGGCCACCTGCCACGCTCACGAACCGCCAGGTGGTCGCGACCAGGCAACCACCGCCTCCGCGCGAGCCCTTCGGACAAGGGCACACTGCGGAGCCGAACGTGCGCACGGAGGCTCCGGCACAACCGCAAACCGTAACCCGAACGCCTGCGGAGCCGCCGCGACCTGGGCAGCCCGCGGCTCGACCAACTGAAACAGCGCGACCGCAGGCGCCGCCGGTGCAGGCCAATCAGGCTCCGCACCCGCAGGTTCCGTCGAACTCGGCGAACAATCGTCCGACGGGATCGCCAAACATTCCACGCCCCGGAGCCACGCAGCCTCAGCAATCGGCTCGTCAACCGGAGCCGATGGGTCAACATTCGATGCCGAATCCGCCGGCAGCGCAGAACGCACATCCGCTGGTGAGGCCAGCGCCTCCGGTGCGGGAGAATCCTCAGCACCAACAGAACGAGCAGGCCAAATTCAACGCATGGCAGCAGCAGCGGGGGAATCCGGCGCCGCGAGCGCCGGAGCCACGGGTGGCGTCGCAACCGCGGACAACGCAAGCTCCTACGCCGCAGCCTCCTGCGCACGAAGAGAAGCATAGATAAGCTCTAATTGATGTACGTAGCTGGATCTGCCAGTTCTCGCAAGGGAACTGGCATTTTTCTGCTTTCGGAAAGCTGGTCACGGGGCGGCGCGTTACACTACTGGCAACGCTCAGTAAATGACGGCACAGGGAATTCAATGCGGGTTCGGGTTTTATTTTTCGGCATGCTGAAAGAGTTGGCGGGGCGAGGAAGCGATCTCCTTTCTTTGCCTGAACATGCTACTGTGGGCGACGTCTTCATTCATTATGAGGAGACCACTCCAAGGCTGGGGGAACTTGCCTCTTCGATTGCGATTTCCATCAACCAGGAATTTGCCGGGGCGGATTCGAAGCTGAAGGAAGGAGACGAGATCGCGTTCCTGCCGCCGGTGAGCGGAGGGTTAGCGGATGCTGAAGGCGAGATGCTTGCGCGAGGCCGGCGCTACTCGTCCATCGTCCGCGAAAAAATCGACACGCAGGCGGTGCTCGACAAACTCAAGCAGCCCGCGGACGGAGCCGTGGTCCTCTTTGAAGGCGTGGTTCGTGACAATACGCGAGGCCGGCGTACCCTCTATCTCGATTACGAAGCCTACGAAGAGATGGCTCTCAAGCAGATGGACGCGCTGGCTGAACAAGTACTTCAGCAGTTTCCAATTCGCGATGTCGCCATGGTGCACCGGTTGGGCCGGTTGGAAATCGGCGAGGCGAGCGTCTTGATCGTGGTGGCATCGGTGCACCGGGCGGCCGCCTTCGACGCTTGCCGCTGGCTCATCGACACACTCAAGCGCACCGTGCCCATCTGGAAGAAGGAATATTTTGAGGATGGCGCGGTCTGGGCCGATGGCGAACCTTTCCCGGCCAGCATTCCCAAAGCCGAAGGCAGCCATTCAGGAAGGTCTGCATCTAAGTGAGCAGATTGCCTTTCGGCGGAATTTCTTTGCGAAACTTGTGCGTAACGACCTTTCTTCGGGAAGATTATGTTCACGAGAAAGCGCGTGCGAAGAGCGCGAATTACAATTTCAGCCTCCGAATGCGACGCCTGCTTCCTTTTCTGATTATCGCGGTCACGGTCTCGCGTGCGCAGGTGCCCAAGCCACCCTGGGCAAGTGGCGGATCGGGGCCGGCGAAGCCAGCGTCCTCGAATAGTTCGAAGAATAGCGACGGCCCCGACGGCGCGAGCGCGCAGAATTCTGGGACGACGCTCAAGGTTGACGTCAAGTTGGTCAACGTGTTCGTCACGGTTACGGACGAGCACGGTGCGCCCGTCGCGGGTCTGAAAAAGGAAGACTTCGCACTACTAGAAGATGGCAAGCCGCAGACGATTTCGGTGTTCGACAAAGAGTCGGCCTTGCCGCTTTCTATTGTCTTGGATATCGACACCAGCCTCAGTACCCGCAAGGATCTGCCGCTCGAACTATCCTCCGCGCGCCGCTTTGCGCATGCCATCCTGCGACCCATTGATGCGCTCTCGCTTTACGGCTTCAGCGAGATCGTCAGTGAGGTCGTGCCGTTCACTTCCGACCTCAAAGCGATCGACCGCGGGATTGACCGGGTCCACCCGGGATCGGCTACTGCGCTCTATGATGCTCTCTACCTCGGAGCGGAAGCGCTGGAAACAAGGAAGGGAAGAAAAGTGCTGGTTGTGATCACCGATGGCGGCGACACGGTGAGCCGGGTGGACTATAAGGAGGCGGTGCGTTCCGCGCAGGAAGCCGAAGCCATCGTTTACAGCATCATCGTGGTTCCGATTGAGGCGAGTGCCGGCCGCGATACAGGCGGGGAGCACGCTTTGATCCAGATTTCCGAAGACACTGGCGGCAAGTACTTCTACGCCACTTCAGTGCCTCAACTTGACGACGCCTTCCGAAAAATCAGTGACGAACTGCGCACGCAATACCTGCTAGCGTACTATCCCTCGCAGCGCTTCTCCGATTCCAGTTTCCGGCGCATTGAAGTGAAAGTCGACGGAGCAGCAACCGGCTCGCCGGTGACGGTGCGGCACCGGACCGGGTATTACACCATCAAGTCCAAGTTTTAGTGTACCTATCCGCCTACCGCTGATTTCGTTTTCAGTAACTATCTACAGAATATGGAATTCACTGCCTTGCTCTAGGGTGGCAACAGGTCCACAATAACGGCTCCTAAGCTATTGACAGAATTACAGATGACATGCCAAAGTGTCTGCGTTAATTGTCTTGGTCTGTCAATTGCACTGCTGTAGCTGAAAGGCCTCCTTGGGGTTTCGGTGAGAGGCGTCAGTTGGCATCTATTTGGCCGGGATTCTTGTTGAACAGCGTGTAAACAATATGGACAATGCCTATCCAGCCCGGCTCAACCGAAGTTGCATTCGACTCGGAAACACTGATTCTGAACAGATTCTGAAAGGAAGGTGGACGATGTCCCTGAATTTCAACCGCTTTCTCCGTTCTGCCGGAACATTCGTAGGGTTTGCTCTGGCAATCACCCTTTTACTGTCTTCCGCCTTTCTGTTGGCGCAAACCACCGTAGGATCCGGAAGTATCTCGGGAAATGTGACGGACCCCACCGGTGCGGTCGTGAGTGGCGCCAAGGTAGTCGTCACCAATACAGGTACTGCCCAGACACAGACCCTGACTACAAATGCTTCAGGCGACTATTCTTCCGGTCCCCTCGACCCGGGAATTATAAGGTGCAGGTCTCGGCCAAGGGATTTAGCAGCGTTGTCCAGACGTTGACAGTTCAGGTAGGAAACACTGCCACCGCGAACGTGAAGCTGCAGCTTGGCCAGGAAAGCCAGATCATTGAAGTGCAAGCCAGTTCGGTCGCAGTTAACACCGAGCAAGCTGAGGTGCAAGGAGTCCTCAACGCGACCCAGATTGCGAATCTGCCGGTGAATGGGCGCAACTTCCTGGACCTCGCCCAGCTCGAGCCCGGCGTTCAGATTCAGGACGGTCAAAATTTCGACCCGACGAAGGCCGGTTACTCCTCGATTTCGTTTGGCGGCCGTTTCGGCCGTACTGCCCGTATTGACGTAGACGGCGTTGACATCAGCGACGAGACGGTCGGTACTACAACCGCTGATATTCCGGCCAGCGCGATTGATGAATTTCAGATCGGTCAATCCTCGCTCGACCTTTCCAACGACTTAACTTCTTCGGGAGCGGTCAACGTGACCACCAAGTCGGGCACGAACAGCCTCCACGGCGAGGCATTCGGCTTTCATGCGCGACCACAGTTTCGCAGCCAATCCTCCCGGCGGTCAGGATCTGTATTTCCAGCGCGAGCAGTACGGCGGGAACGTTGGCGGGGCTTTCATCAAGAACAAACTGTTCTTCTTTGCTGACGGTGAACGTACCCAGCAGGGTTCGTTTGCTCCCGTTCAGCTGAACGGCACACCGTTTGCGTCGACGGAGGTACCGGTTATTCCCAACCTTTCCGGGAAAACAACCTTCTGGGAAAGGTAGATTACACCTTCGGGAACGGTGGCAAAGCGTTCTACCGTTACAACTACTTCTCGAACTCGCTCGTTGCCACTTTCGGACTCGGGTACTCGGTTTACGACAACAAGGACTACACCCGGATTCAATGTGGTCGGCGTCGACTTCAACACGGGGACTTTCACGCACAGCTTCCGCTACTCGTATTTGAAATTCCAGAACCAGATTGTGGACGCGACGCTGAATAATTCGGCGCTTCCCTACTGCTGCACCGGGTCTGGGATCAGTTCGGCCCCGTTCTACGTGGGACCGAACCTGCTGGCGCCCCAGAGCACTCCGCAAGCGAACAATCAGGTCAAGTACGACGGCAGCAAAGTGTTACATTCCCACACCCTTCGCTATGGGGTTGCGTACAACCACATCCAGGGCGGTGGTTTTGCTAGCTTCTACGGCACCGCGCCTCGGGCTAGCTTTACTGAGTCAGTAACAATCGCGGTGCTACCACGGCGTTTGCTGCCTCGATTTGCCAATACCGGACCTTTCCCAGGAGGCACTGCGAATCCGTTGAACTGGCCGTGAACCGGATCCGGTGCGGCAACGGGCAGGGATTCAATACCTTGAACCCGGCTTTAGGATTCCCCGCCGGCGGTTTGGGACCGGACAATCGTATCGGTCTCTACATCGGCGACACCTGGAAAATCAAGCCAAACCTAACCTTGAACTACGGCCTGCGCTATGACCGCGACACCGGCCGCACCGACAGCGATCTGCCGGCCATTCGCCGATCAACGCTCATTCCCCGGGTTGGGAAATCCGGGTTCATCAGCCGAACCTGAACTTTGCACCGCAGTTGGGAATCGCCTGGGACCCGTGGAAAGACGGCAAGACAGTGATTCGTGCTGGTATTGGTCTTTTCTACGAGAACGTGATCTACAACAACGTTCTGTTCGATCGACCCTGCGGTTGTGCACGGGGGCTTTCAACCGATCCCAAGTGCTTGTCTCGGCGGTTTGCCACAACCCTGCCCGTAACAAGCCATAGCTGGTGGGACGCTCCAGCCTGGCGTTGGGGGCATACCCAACTTCTGCGCCGCCAACGTTGACGTTGGCACCATCATCCCTGAGATCACTTCGTTCTGGAACCAGTACAAGGCTGGAAACCCGTTCGATCTGCAGGCTCCTAATCCCAGCTATGTCGGGGCGGCCATGAATGCAGGGCATAGGCGAGACCGCAACTCGCGACTATTCGCACCCGACTACAAGACGCCACGCTCGGTACAGATGAATGTCGGCATCCAGCGTGAACTTCGTCATGGCTTGGTGTTCACCGCCGACTACCTGCGCAACGTAGAAACCCGCACCCTCGTCGGGGTCGATGTCAACGGCGAAGGTAATATTGGTAACTTTAGCTTAGCCGGAGCGCAAGCGGCGATTGCAGCCACCAATGCGCAATTCGGCGCTGCTACGGTGGATCAGGCAATCGCCAATGGTGCGACCCTGGTAGATTACACTGGCAACGGCATGGGCACCTCAAGCCGACGTCACCGGCGTTGGCTGTACCCAAAGCGTCGCCAATGGCGGACTTGGCCGTCCCTGCGCCTTCTCGGGCGGTAACGAATCTCAGGCGGCGATGTTCTTCCTTTTCCCGGAAGGGCGCTCCAACTATAACGCCATGCAAGTGTCGCTGAAGGAAAATGTCACCAACCCAATCAAGGGGATCAAGGCCGCGAACTTCCAGGCGTCTTACAGCCTGTCGCGGTTCTCTAACTCTGGCGGCCAACAGTTAACCGGATTGCCGGCGGACAACGATCAGGACTTTGTCCTGGCCGCTGCCGATTACAAGAACACAGCCCGGTACTATGGGCCGTCATTACTGGATCGTACCAACCAGATCTCGTTCGGTGGCTATGTGGATGTTCCGTACGGATTCCGTTTTGGGATTGCTTCCCATTTCTACAGCCCATTGGCGAGTGCGATTGTTTCTCCGAACTTTGGCGACCCCGGCGAGATCTACCTGACGGATTTCACCGGCGACGGAACCACCGGGATCCCATCCCGGGGACCAAGTTCGGCTCGTTCGGTCGCGGCGTCAATGCGTCGGGCCTCACGGGGCTTGTTAACAGCTACAACAATAACGTGGCAGGAACCGCCACCCCTGCGGGCCAGACTTTGATTTCCAGCGGCCTGATGACGCTGCCGCAGTTGCAGAGTCTGGGGGGCGTGGTGCAAACGGTTTGTCCGCCACCGCCGACGGCCGATCCCAATTGCCCCAATTCCAGTGGCAGTCAGGTCGGCTTCGGCTGGCTGCGGGCCTTGGACTTGAAGGTGGCGTGGAGGTACACGATTAAGGAGCGATTTAGCATCGAACCCAGCGTGGGCTTCTATAACCTCTTCAACTTCTCCAACTTCAACCTGCCGCCGGCTACCATGAATGGAATCCTGTTCGGGCCGGGAAGCGGTTCCATCAACGGAACCACGCGGTCGGATCAGGAGGCATTCCGCGTCGGCAACGGAACGGGTGTCTACTCGCTCGGTTCGCAACGGCAACTTGAGTTCGGGTTAAGGTTGGCCTTCTAAGCTGAAACCACGTTTCGTAAACCTAGCCACCCGTCCTTCGCGACGGGTGGCTTTTTTAGCAGGTCGCCAAGCTATCTACGAATCAAAATCGCGTTATTGCGAACGGGTGGAAACTTGAGCTACCATGCCCGTCCGGGGGGAGTTCACAATGTTCCGTCGAGGGTTAAGTCTATTTGCGCTGATCGCCCTTATGTCTCTTGCCCCGACAGCCTATTGTTGGCAAGCTGCTAGTCCCGCGCCGACGAAGGCGGCAACGTCGCCATCGGGTATGAAGGAGAAGATCGTTTTCGTGCGCGCAGACCCCTCCATAGGAGTATCTTCCATGCGCTCGATCACAGTGGCGACGGACTCCGGACATACGAGTGAAACCGGAATGGCCATCGAGAGTCATGATGCGCCAGATATGGAGGCCAGAGCCGTGGCGAATCCGAAAACGAGTCAGATCGGAATAATGAACCCGGACGGCTCGGGCGCAACCACGCTGCGCGTCTATGGCTCTGATCCTGCTATTTCACCCGACGGCACAAAGATCGCTTACTGTTCAGGGCGCGATAGTCTTTACTCGCAAATCTATGTGATGAAAGTAGACGGTTCCGACCAAAAGCGGATCACGAATGTCGGCACCGGAGATGCCTGCGGCCCGGCTTGGTCTCACGATGGTAAGAAAATCGCCTTTTATGCTTTTGCGTTGTCTAATCCTAGCCGAAACCCTGAGATCTGGGTGATGGATCCAGATGGCTCCAATCAGAAGCGCCTGACTGACCATGGCCTTGATCCTTCCTGGTCCCCCGACGGGCGACAGATCGCGTTTGGTTCCAAGCGCGACGGTGTGTTCCAGATTTATGCAGTGAACTCTGACGGATCGAATGTACGCCGCCTCACCAAGCACAACGCGGAAGACTCGAACCCGGCTTGGGCTCCGGACGGCGCCGCAATTGCCTTCATCTCGGCAACCGGCGATGATCGCCGCGGTTTGTTTATCATGGGTGCGGACGGTTCCCAGCCACACGGTGTCGCGCATTCCAAGCACGAGGACTTCTGCTTTCCTTCATGGTCGCCGGACGGCCAGGCAGTCGTTTTCTCAGCTCTGAATAGGTTGGGGTCGCAGGGGATTGTGCAAGGCGAAGAAAAACCTCGCTGTGAGCAGTGGAGCGGCGAATATCAAATATTTGAAATGGACAGCGAGGGGCAGATCCACCAACTGAGCGATGCGAAGCTGATGGCCACCCGTCCCTCTTACGGGCGAGTCCAAGTGTCGCACTAAGCGATCGACGGCTAAATTCCACAGCTGAACATGCGGAGCCTGCACCGGCATTTTAGTGCTCGATCTGAGACCGCAAGTGCTTGGCCAGCTTTTCGATTCTCTTGAGTCTGTCTTCCAGATCCTTGGGCAATATTCCCTTGGTCGTTTGGTCGACCGCCTGGGGAATGGACTGCGCTAAGGCCGCCAGTTCATCGGCGTTCTGCTTGAGTTTTTGCAAATCAAGAGTCAGTGGCTGGCGAGCCGGAGGGGGCACGCTTTTCTCGAACTGGGCCTCTGCTGTGGCCGCCTCGTGCTGTCCGGCGGGTCTCACGCGCTGCGCCGAGGCCAGTGATGTCGAAAGCAGGAGGGCGAGCAGGAGAACTGAGGTTCTGATCACCAAACCTCCTCGTAGGAGAGACGATTGCGTTTATTCTACATTGACCTAGTAGGGTTAAGCTTCGTTTTTCACCCCGACAATGCCGCACCCATGGCCACGTGTAGAATGTTAGCTATGGCATTCAACGGACAAGCAGGCTCCGCCGGACCTCGCAAAGCAAAGGTCACTCCTCCCGAGGAAACCTCGCAGGAGGCCGCGTACTTGAAGTCGCTGGGCGAAAAGCAGAAACCGGTCAGCATCAAGCTCGCGGACGGCGAAGTCGTCCAGGGCTGGATCGAATATTACGATAAGAATATGGTCCGGCTGACGCGCGAGGACGGGCCAAATCTTTTCATCTTTAAGCACGAGATCATGTACATCGCAGAGGACGGCGCCAAACGCAGGTGAGGCCCCGGGAGCGACACACAAAAGATCGACTTCACGCTGAATGACTTCCTCCTCGAATAATCGCGACTTCCTTCCAGCCATGGCGGACATCGCCCGCGAAGCCGGTGCGTTGCTGATGGACTACTTCCGCCAAAACGTCAAGGTGGAATACAAAGGCGAGGCCGACCTGGTTACGGTGGCGGATCGCAAGTCAGAGGCCCTGATCCGGGAGAGGATCGGCCGACACTGGCCCACCCACGACATACTCGGCGAAGAGGGCGGGCTCGCAGACACGGGCAGCGATTACCGCTGGTACGTTGATCCCCTGGACGGAACTACGAACTTTGCGCATGGGTTCCCAGTGTTTTGCGTTTCGATGGCCCTGGACTACAAGGGAAAGCGGATCGCCGGAGTGATCTACGATCCCACGCGGGACGAATTGTTCGCGGCGGAGAAGGGAAGCGGCGCCTACCTGAATCAACAGCGAATTCATGTTTCTGGGACGGAGAACTTGGCAGAGTGCCTGGTGGCTACGGGGTTTCCCAGTCATAAACGCCATAAGAATCCAAATATCTTTTTCTACCATCAGATTACACTGCACACCCACGGAGTGCGCCGCGCCGGCTCGGCGGCGCTTGACCTTTGTTGCGTGGCTTGTGGGCGCTTTGATGGCTTCTGGGAGTTCAACCTCAACTCCTGGGACACCGCAGCGGGTGTGCTGATCGTGCAGGAAGCCGGGGGACAGGTTACCGACTTTAAGGGTGGGCCATTTCAGCTGGACAGCCGCGAAACGCTGGCCTCGAATGGATTAGTTCATCCGGCAATGCTCAGCGAGTTCGAACAGGTCTTCAACGCACGCGACTTGGAGCCGTTGCCCGATGTGCATGAGTTCAAACGATAGCCGACCACGGGATTTGTCCCCAACCTGACTATGAAGCGAACATGGTCCCTCGTAATTGTGCTGGTGATCGCAGCGCCACTGCTCGGCGACTTGGCTCTGGCGAACAAGTCCCCGTCGCCTTCGGCGCCCGATGCGGCATACCTTCAGTCATTCGATAAATGGAAAGCCGAACTTATCGACGACCTCAAGGAAAACTGGTTATCCTTGGCAGGCCTATTCTGGCTCAAGCCCGGCGAGAATAGCTTCGGTACTGATGCGGGTAATGCCATCGTGTTTCCTAAAGGTCCGGCGCATGCAGGTGTTTTCGATTTGCAGGGGACGGATGTGACAGTGAAATTCTCTCCCGACGCGCACGCCACCGTCGACGGCAAACCGGTGACTACGATCAAGCTGCAGCCTGATACTGCAGGCAATCCGACCGTCGTTGAACTGGGAAGCCTGCGCATGAAAACCATCGTACGGGCGCAGCGTATTGGCATTCGCCTGAAAGACCTCGACAGCGACGAAGCGAAGAATTATCGCGGCCCGGTATTCTTCCCGCTCGATTTGTCTTATCGGGTAACTGCAACCTTTGTACCTTCGGACGGAAAGAAAACGGTGGATGTGCCCAACGTTTTAGGTGACACCACACCAATCCCCGTAGCAGGGACCGTCGTCTTCAAGATCAACGGTCAGGAAGTACGGCTCACGGACCTGGGTGGCGATCCTGCGAAAGGGCTCTCTTTCGTTTTCAACGATCTGACCAGCAAAACCGACACCTACCCGGGTGGACGTTTTCTGGAAACCGGTCCTGTCGTGAATGGAACCGTGGTGATCGATTTCAACCGAGCTTACAATCCACCCTGCGCAGTGACACCCTACGCTACCTGTCCGCTCGCACCAAAAGAGAATCGTTTGGCGGTCGCGATCCCGGCGGGCGAGAAATATGATAGGACGCATAAATACCACTAGGCGCGTTGCGAAAGACCCGCCCGACGCGAGTTACAATACAGAAGTGTCGCTCACTACTCTGGAACCAGGCGATTGATCGTGATCAGCTCACTACTTGAACGCAAAATCGAAAAACGGCACGACAAAGTTCGCCTGCAGGGCCGCATTCTTTTTCTCACCGAGGATCCAGAACTCATCAAGCGGCAGCTTGCCGGAGAAGACCTGGCCTGGGACACAAAGAATCCTGCGCACAATCCCAAGCTGCGTGACGATATCTCGACCGACGAGATCACGCCGGCGCACTACTGCTTTTATTTCGACGAAACTTTGGGCGAAATCCCTTACCTGGGCCTCAAGTGCGGTAACGTGTTTCCCATTGGGCGTTCTGACGTGAAAAAAAGCGGATTTGTCTGCTCCGTCAGCGGCAAGCGAAGGGGCAAGGGTTCCAGTCGGGAGCAATCGCCCTACGCTGAGATGTGCGCGGGTATTCGCATCGTCATCGCAGAGAACATCGAGCGCATCTATAAGCAGAATTGCCAGAATCTCGGGCTGCTGACCTCAACCAATTTTTCCCTGATTGACCAGATTCGGACAGGCCGGGAGATTGATCTCGCCGAATTCACCGCGGGAGAAGATGAGATCACGCGGCAGGTGATCGAATATGGCGGCTTGTTCCCATTCAACGTAGCTCGACTGCAGAAGAAAGTCTTCCTCCCGTCCATCAAAACGGAGGAAGGGCCGATGACGTTGGCGGAGAAGATTTTCGCACGGCACATGCTCGACGAAAAAGGGAATGTGGGCGTCCCTTGCGTGAAACCGGGCGACACCGGCTTTGCACGTGCTGATCTCCGCTTCAGCCATGAATACGTAACGCCCATGGCCGCCATTTTCTTCGAGCGATATGTGGGCAAGGATGCTAAGGTGAACGATCCCGCGAGCATTCTATTCTTCCGTGACCATCTTACGTTTCTCGATGAAGTGATCTCAGAGGAAAAGAAGAAACTCGGGTTGCTTGATTTGGCAACTCAGCTCAAGCTGAAGCAGCAGGACTTTGCGGCCAAGCAGGGAATCAGGCTGCACGGCGAATTGAAAGATCGCAAGGGCTCCGAAGGAATCTGCCACTCGATTGTGCTCGAAAGCTACGCGCTACCCGGACAATTGAACATCGGCTCCGACTCGCACACGCCCCATGTGGGAGCGATCGGATGCGTGGCCTTCGGCATCGGCACGACCGATGTATTTAACTCGTGGATCACGAAAGATGTTCGCGTGAAGGTGCCGGAGTCAGTGAAGGTCGTCCTTCGCGGCAGCAAGCATCCCAACGTGACGGCGAAGGATTTCATTCTGAGGATTCTTAGCCTGGACTATGTCCGCCACGGCAAGGCGCTGGCCAAGGTAATGGAATACGCGGGCGAAGCCATCGAGGAACTCAGCGTCGACGAACGCGCCACCATGACTAACATGGCCGCTGAAATCGGTGGCTTCACAGGGATTGTGGCGCCGGACAGCAAGGCCGTGGATTTTCTAGTAGAACGCCGCAGGATGGATCGCAAGAAGGCCGAGGCTATGATCGAAGGTCTTTATAGCGATCCCAATGCGCAGTACGCGCACGTGATTGAACTCGACGCCGCCGAGATTACGCCAATGGTGGCCACGCCGGGCGATCCGGGAAATGGCAAGTATATTCGCGAACTGAACACGCCAGTGCCAGTAGAACTCGCTTATGGCGGGACCTGTACCGCGGGCAAGAACGAAGATATGGACATGTACGCGCTCGTGCTTGCCGATGCGCTCAAGCATGGCAAACGCGTGGCGGAGTCAGTGAAATTCTACATCCAGTTCGGATCGCAAGAGACGCGCGATTACTGCATACGCCGGGGCTACCTCGATGTTTTCCAGAAAGCCGGAGCGCATGTCATCGAGCCGAGTTGCGGAGCGTGCATCAACGCGGGGCCAGGGGTGACGACGCGGCCGGAGCAAGTGGTGATCAGCGCGCAGAACCGGAATTTCCCCGGCCGTAGTGGGCCAGGGCAGATGTACCTGGCTAGCCCGCTGACCGTGGCGGCGAGCGCAGTGGCGGGGCATATCGTCGAGTATGAACCAAGCGCGGAGAGGGAGTTAGTGCGAACGTAGAAAACCCGCCGAGGGTTGCTTCGCCTGGACAAGGGACCCTTCGGTTCCTAGGGGAGCACGTTCGCTGCGGAATGCTGTACCGCTGGCGGCATTCTTGCTAGAATTAGCGGTTCTGTTAGTTCTGCATATCTCAGGGAGACACAGACTTTATGGCCTACGTAATCGCAGAACCGTGCATCGGCACCAAGGACACCGCGTGTGTGGACGCTTGTCCAGTGGATTGTATCCATCCCAAGAAGGATTCTCCGGCGTACGCGGAAGAGGAGATGTTGTACATCGACCCCGTTGAGTGCATTGATTGCGGGGCCTGTGTGCCCGTATGCCCGGTATCGGCGATCTTTGCGTTGGATGACCTGCCGGAGAAGTGGAAAGCGTTCACCGAGCGGAACGCCAAGTATTTCGGGCGCTGAAGTCGGATTCCCCATTTTGGGTCGGGCGCGCGTCTTTTGTCTGTGGGCGCGCGCCTTTTCCTTTTCGGCGCGCCGCGGGGCACGTAAAATGGAGCTCTTGAGAGGCCCGCTTGAGGTCGCAAAATGCGACCTCAAGCAGTTCGGAGATTCCATGCGCGTTGCGCAGATGGTGCTGCTTAAACCCATCGAGCCAAGGGTTCTTATCCTGCGAGGCACGAGGGTTATTTTGGATTCGGAGTTGGCGGAGTTGTATGGTGTACAGGTGAAGCGCTTAAATGAGCAGGTCAAGCGAAATGCCAAACGCTTTCCTCAGGACTTTATGTTCCAGCTCTCTCCCAGCGAAGACAAGAACTTGAGGTCGCAATTTGCGACCTCAAGATTCAACCACGGAGGGCGACGGCATTTACCGTACGCATTCACGGAACATGGCGCGATCATGGCGGCGACAGTTCTCAGCACGAAGCGTGCGATCGAGATGAGCGTGTTCGTGGTTCGAGCCTTTGTCCGCTTACGTGACATGCTCGCCACCAATGGGAAAGTTGCCAGCAAGTTGCTCGAATTGGAGCGTCATCTGAAAGGCCACGACGCTTCGATCCAAGCAATTATTGAGGCGATCCACGAGCTAATGGCTCCGGAGCCACGGAAGAGGCGACGGATTGGATTCCGTGCTCCTGCGAGGGCGCTGAAGGCGCGTTGACGTTATTCTTAGAGGCTGAATCAGAAACGATCGTATTTTTTCAGTGCTCTTTGCCCGGTTGGGGGACTATCGCCTTTCCATCTCCCCACCGCTCCATTACAATCAGAGTTTACCTGCTGAGCTTCCATGGCGCTGAAGGAGTCGGAAGCGATTGTTTTGCGGACCTATCCGTTGCGCGAGGCTGACCTGCTGGTCACGCTGTTCACTCGCTTGGAAGGGAAGGTGCGCGGGGTGGCCCGGTCGGCCATGAAGTCCAGACGACGGTTTGGCGGGGCGCTGGAGCCGCTGACTTACGTACGAGTTTATTACGAGGATCGCGAGCGCCAGGAGTTGGCGCGGCTGGATTCCTGCGAAGTCTTGGAGTCACCACTGGCGTTTGAAGTGAGTTATGCGCGGGCAGTCGCGCTGGCGCATTTAGCCGAGTTGCTCGATGAATTGCTGCCGGATCGCGAAGCCAACGATGATGCGTTCCGGCTTGCGCTGGCAGTGCTGGCTGGGTTGCGCGGAGCCGATATCTGGATGCCCATCACGTATTTTGAGCTGTGGATGACGCGGCTGATGGGCTATCTGCCGGAGCTTTCCCAGTGCATTGTCTGCGGGCGGACGCTGAATGGGAGTCGGGCATTCTTTCACGCGTTGAGCGACGGGTTGCTCTGCATCGATGATAAGCGGCTGGCGTCATCCGAGATTTCCGCGGAATCCCGCACGCTGGCAGGGCAAATGCTGCGTGCGCCGGTCGAGAGTTTTGCGGTGACGCCGGGGCGCAAGGCGCAAGCCGCCGACCTCCGGAAGTTTCTACTTCAGGCTCTCCAGCGGCACATGGAGAAGAAGTTCGTGACTGCAGCGATGCTCGAGAAGATCAGCGGTTAGCATTTGTCACTTAGCGTTTAGTCATTAAGAGTTCTTGTTGAGTTCCGCCAACAACTGCTCGGATGCCTTGGGCTAAGTGCTAAATGCCAACTGCTGAGTGCTTCATGACCACACTTTGACCCATAGCAACTCCAATCCGCTCACGTTTCAGGAACTCATCCTGCGGCTTCAAGCCTTCTGGGCTGAGCGCGGATGCGTGCTGCAACAGCCCTATGACGTCGAAGTCGGCGCTGGCACCATGGCGCCAGAGACGTTTCTACGCGTGCTGGGACCGAGTCCTTACAAAGTGGCCTACGTGCAGCCTTCCCGCCGTCCGGCTGATGGGCGGTATGGAGAGAATCCGAATCGTCTCTACAAGCACACCCAAATGCAAGTGATTCTTAAACCGCCGCCGGAGAATGTGCAGGAGCTATATCTGGAATCGCTGGCCGCCATGGGGATTAATCTGTGCGAGCACGACATCAAGTTTGAAGAAGACAATTGGGAGGCGCCAACGCTTAGCGCCTGGGGTGTTGGCTGGCAAGTTATGCTGGACGGGTTGGAGATCACGCAGTTCACATATTTCCAGCAGTGCGGTGGAGTGGATCTCGATCCGATTTCGGCGGAGTTGACCTATGGCTTGGAGCGCATCGCGGCGTTCCTGCAGGATGTAGAGTCGATTTATGACATCGTGTGGGCGCGCGATCCTGAAACTGGTCGGGCTACAACCTATGGCGATGTGCGGTTGGCGGAGGAGCAACAGTTTTCTGTGTACAACTTCGAATTGGCCGATGTCGACAAGGCATGGAAGCACTTTGAGCTGTGTGAAACAGAGTGTAAGTCGCTGCTGGATCAGTATGCGGCGCTGAACAAACAGAAGATCGCCGGTGACGGATGGCGACGGGACAAGCAGCGTTTTCCGGTCCTTGCCGCTTACGATCTTTGCCTGAAGTGCTCGCACCTGTTCAACCTTCTCGATGCTCGCGGTGCGATTTCCGTGACCGAGCGGGTAGGAGTGATCGCACGAGTGCGTGCCTTGGCCGTGGGGATTGCCCGGGCGTATGTGGATCAGCAGCAAGACGAAACGCCTGGGACCGCAGAGGAAGAGGAACCTGCGAGTTTGAAGGCTAAAAAGGAGCCGATGACGGCGGTTTCATAATCGTTCTACGGCTGCAGCTGCGACAAACTAACGGTGAGTGGATGCCAGACTTTCTGCTTGAAATCGGTTGTGAAGAGATTCCGGCGCGGATGATCGATGCCGCGGCACTCGAGTTGAGTGAGCGAGTGCATAAATTGCTGGAGCGGGAACGTCTCTCTGCCACCGGGGCAGTTTCGAGCCTCGACTCCCCCCGTCGCTTGGCGGTTCTTGCAGCAGGAATTCCGGTCGCTCAGCCCGATGTCACGGAGCAGGTCACCGGACCTTCGGCGAACGTCGCGTTCAAGGACGGACAGCCCACGCCAGCGGCCCATGCTTTTGCCCGGAAGGCTGGAGTGGATGTTTCTCAGTTGGAGAGGGTGACAACCTCCAAGGGCGAGTACCTGGCCGCAAAGATCAAGAAAAAGGGAAGGTCAGCTACTGAGGTTCTGTCCGAACTGCTTCCCAAAGAGATCAACTCGATCTACTGGCCTAAGAACATGTACTGGCGCAAGCCGAACGAAAAGTTTGTGCGCCCCGTACGTTGGCTTGTGGCTTTGCTCGACAGCGAGGTGATTCCGCTGGAATTTGATGGCATTCGTGCCGGGAATCAATCACGAGGGCACAGAATCCTGGCTGAAGGCCCGATTCGGATTTCGAGTGCTGGTTCTGCCTATGTGGACGCCTTGCTTGCGGCGAGGGTTTTGGGTCGCGACGAGCGGGAGCAGAGGATTCGCAAAGCGCTCGACGCCGCCACTCGCACTATTGCTGGCGCGCGGTGGCGCGAAGATAAGAGTCTCCTGGATACAGTCGTCAACCTGACCGAATTTCCTTCGGCGGTACTGGGAAGTTTCGACCGTGAGTTCTTGGAATTACCTGAGGAAGTTCTGGTAACCGTGATGCGCGACCATCAGAAGTATTTCGCGGTCGAGGACGCGAGCGGTAAGCTCCTGCCACATTTTCTGGCGGTGCTGAACACCGATGGTGACCCGCGGGGCATCATTCGGCATGGACATGAACGGGTACTCCGGGCGCGATTCAACGATGCCCGGTTTTTCTGGCAGACCGATCAGAAGCATCCGCTGCGTGAGCGGACGGCGTGGCTCAAACATGTCACCTTTCAGAAAGATCTGGGCAGCTATTACGAAAAAACGAAGCGGGTGCAGCGCTTGTGCAGTTGGCTCTGCGAAATCCTTCGCCAGAACGGAATGCAGGTTCGTCCCGGGATCGTGCACAAAGCGGCGTCTTTGGCCAAAACCGATCTCACAACTGAGTTGGTGAAGGAATTTACCGAACTGCAAGGGATCGTAGGCGGACTGTACGCCAGCGTGCAGGAACTCGACAGCGGGATGCCCGATGCGACCCGTCAGGCGATCGCACAGGCGATCTACGATCACTACAAACCCGAATCCATGGAGGACTCGGTTCCGCGCTCAATCGAGGGCGCCGTCCTCTCCATCGGCGACAAAGCCGACAGCATCGCCGGAATGTTTGCGCTTGGCCTGCAGCCCACGGGATCGAAAGATCCGTTTGCGCTGCGACGGCAGGCCAATGGAATTGTAAAGACGATTGCGGAAAGGAAGCTGCCGCTCAGTCTGAGTGAATTATTTTCCGACGCCCGCGAAGTCTATCGTGGATCGACTGCGGAGCGAAAGTTTTCAGCCGAGGTTGATTACGCAGGTGGGCTGCGGGCTTTCTTCCGCGAGCGTTTGGAGTTTTATCTTCGCGACGCTCTCGGATTCAAATACGACGTTGTGAATGCGGTCCTGGCGACCGGTTCTGACGATCTCGTGGACGCAGTGGCACGCGCCGAGGCGGTGACCAAAGTCCGCCCGTCGGAGGATTTTGAATCGATCTCGATAGCCTTCCGGCGTATCAAGAACATTCTTCGGCAGGCCAGCGAAACCAGCAAGCGGGTGGCTTCCACGATCGATACGGAGGTTCTCCATGATGCAGCGGAAAAGCAATTGGCATCTCAAATCCCGCAAGCGGCGGAAGCGGTTGACGCGCTTCGTTCAAAGCGCAATTACGAACTGGCCCTCATCGAGATTTCAAGACTCAGACCTGCCGTAGACCTGTTTTTCGAAAAAGTGATGGTCATGGTTGAGGATGAAGGCATCCGCGCGAATCGGTTGGCGCTCCTGCAGTCGTTGTTAAAGGAATTCTCTACCATTGCCGACTTCTCAGAGATAGTGACCGAAGGCAAAGAATCCAAAGAATCTTCGAAACACTAAAGGACTCATTTATGGCGACGCAAACTCTCCCCGAAGCAGAAATAGCGGTAACTAGCAAGAAACCAACCATCCAATATGTCTACTTTTTTGGCGGCGGCAAGGCCGATGGCAACGGCAAGATGAAAGACGAGCTTGGCGGAAAAGGCGCCGGCTTGGCCGAGATGACGAACGCGGGCCTGCCAGTGCCTCCAGGCTTCACCATCCAGACGGAAGCGTGCCGAGAATACATGCGGCACGGAGGCGTTTCGAAGCAGGTTGACCGCGAGATGGAAGAGGCCCTGTCCCATCTCGAGCAACTGCAAGGCCAGAAACTCGGCAAGGGCGAAAACCCGCTACTGGTAAGCGTGCGCTCGGGCGCGAAGTTTTCCATGCCGGGCATGATGGACACGATTCTCAATCTCGGCCTGAACGATCAAAGCGTCGAGGCGCTGGCGAAACGAGGCAACAACCCGCGCTTTGCCTACGATTCCTACCGCCGCCTGATTCAGATGTTCGGCAACGTGGTGCTGGAGATCCCTAAATCAGCTTTCGACGAAGTCTTCGACGCCAAGAAGAAACAGAAAAAGGCCAAGCTCGATACCGACCTGAAGGCCGAAGCCTTGAACGAAGTGATTGCGGAATACAAGAAGGTAGTGAAGAAGCACACCAAACGCGACTTTCCTCAGGATGCCCACGAGCAGCTGGTCATGGCGCGCGACGCAGTATTCCGTTCTTGGCAGAACGACCGCGCCAAGCACTATCGTCGCATCAATAACATCTCTGACAACCTGGGCACAGCAGTGAATGTGCAGGCCATGGTGTTCGGCAACCTGGGAGATACCAGCGGCACGGGTGTCGGCTTCACGCGCAATCCTGCAATCGGCACCAAGGAGTTCTACGGCGAGTTCCTGATGAACGCGCAAGGCGAGGACGTGGTCTCTGGCGTGCGCACCCCTGTGCCGATCCTCGAACTGCAGAAAGTAATGCCCGCGGTGTACGACCAGCTCCGCGAAATCACTACCCGGCTGGAAACGCACTATCGCGACATGCAGGATTTCGAGTTCACCATCCAGGAAGGCAAGCTCTACATGCTGCAAACGCGCAATGGCAAACGCACAGGACTTGCTGCGGTGCGCGTGGCTATTCAGATGGTGGAGGAGGGGCTGATCACCAAAGAAGAAGCGATCTTCCGAGTCGAGCCGAACCAGCTTTATGATTTCCTGGTTCCACGTCTGGACGAGAAGAAAGCGAAGATCGAAGTTCTGGCAACCGGCCTGCCCGCGTCTCCGGGTGCTGCTGTCGGGCAGATTGTGTTCACGGCGGATGAGGCGGTGGAAAAGGCGGGGCACGGCAGCAAGAAAAATCCCGTCATCCTGGTGCGAGCAGAAACCACTCCGGAAGATATTCACGGTATGGAAGTGGCCGCGGGTATTCTGACATCGCGCGGCGGCATGACCAGTCACGCAGCGGTCGTCACCCGCGGCATGGGGAAGTGTTGCGTCGCGGGAGCAGGCGACATAGGTGTAGACGAACGCGCGGGCGAGATGAGGGCGAAAGGTCAGGTCTTCAAACAGGGCGACTGGATTTCACTCGACGGAACCACCGGCCGTGTGATCAAGGGCAAGCTCGGTACTCTCGACGCAGCACCGGACGATCCTGAACTGATGAAGTTCATGGCATGGGCGGAACCGTTCCGCAAGATAGGCGTGCGAGCCAACGCTGATATTCCGCGCGATGCGAAACAGGCCCGTGCATTTGGTGCCGAGGGTATCGGATTGTGTCGTACCGAACACATGTTCTTTGCCGAGAAGCGCATCGAGCACATGCGCGACATGATTCTTGCAGACAATGAGAAAGATCGCCGTGCAGCGCTGAAAAAACTACTCCCCATGCAGCGCGCTGATTTCATAGGACTGCTACGTGTAATGGATGGCCTGCCGGTAACCATCCGCCTCCTGGATCCGCCGCTACACGAGTTTCTGCCCAAGCGCGAAGAGCTGATGGTTGAGATCGCGGTGCTCGAGGCTACCAAGCCCCGCTCGCCGAAGCTGAAAGAGTTGAAGAGCCTGCTGCGCCGGGTCGAAGAACTCCACGAATTTAATCCCATGCTCGGACATCGCGGTTGCCGCCTGGGCATTACATATCCCGAAATCACTGAAATGCAATCGCGCGCCATCTTCGAGGCGGCGGTTGCGGTTGAAAAGGAGGGAGTGAAGACCCACGCGGAAGTGATGATTCCGCTCATCGCAACGGTGAAGGAGATGGAGAACCAGGCTGCGATCGTGCGGCGGGTCGCGGATGAGGTCTTTAAGGAGAAGAAGAAAATCGTGCATTACCTCGTTGGCACCATGATCGAGTTGCCGCGCGCTGCCCTGGTCGCGGGCGAGATCGCCAAGGAAGCCGAGTTCTTTAGCTTCGGCACCAATGACCTCACCCAGACGACGTTTGGTTTCTCGCGCGATGACGTGAACAAAGTGCTGCCCACTTATCTCGCGGAAGGCATCCTCAAGCAGGATCCCTTTGCGGTGCTTGACCGCGAGGGAGTGGGTGAACTGGTTCGCATCGCAATCGAACGCGGCCGCAAGACCCGTCCTGATCTGGAGGTAGGGATTTGCGGCGAGCACGGAGGCGACCCGTCGTCGGTGGAGTTCTGCCATCAGGTCGGGATGGATTATGTGGCCTGCTCACCATTTCGTGTGCTGACTGCGCGGCTCGCTGCCGCGCAAGCTGGGGCCAGCGACAAGTTAAAGATCGAAGGGGGAAGAACGAAATAACGCTTCAACACAGAGGTTGCGGAGGGGTTGATCCGCTACCTCTTTGTTGTGAGCTATTGCACTTTCTGCAGGCGGGCAATCAATTTCTGAGCGAAGTTCTCCTCGGACTCTGACCACAACAAACGTCCACTAGCCCCGGAACCTTTCTCTGCCTTGTTCGTGAACTCGACCAACTTTTGCACATTGGCGCGAACTCGGGTTTCGGCCTCGCTGGTGAGTTGCACTTCGTCCTGCAGGAAAGGCGAATCTATGCCGAAGTCCACCTCGACATGGCCCTCATGCTGATAAATTTCTTCTTCAAACTGCACCCCGTGGACCAGAAACTTCACCAGTGATGGCTGCAGAACCCACTCGCGCCGGTCAGGTGAAAGGACCCAAAGGTCCCAGAACGCTTCGAACAAATAGGCATAATCCTCATGAAGCAAATCGGAAGCGGGAAGCAACGCTTCCTCTGGAGGAACGCCCGGCCTGAAGCGCTGTTCGAAGATCGTGGGCTCATTCCAGGAGACGGGATGCATGGCCACATAGCCCATGCCAGGCTGGAGCGCAGAAAATGGAAACTGCCGCATAACCGCCAAAGTTCGCGGCAACATCTCGTCCAATTCAAAGCTGGGGAACCACAAGCTGAGAAAAAGGGCATCGGCCACAAATCACTCCGGCCCCACGGTGGGGCATACTCACTGATTCTAGAACATCTACGAGGTCGGGAGCGACCTTGGGACGGACCCGAAATGCATGCCGTGTTCGCCGAAAAAACGGAAATCGTTTTTGACACTGCGTAGAGCCACTGTTACCATCGATGAATTGGCCCTCGGCTCCCGCCTCTGTGTCCCCGTCGTCTAGCCTGGCCTAGGACATCGCCCTTTCACGGCGGTAACACGGGTTCAAATCCCGTCGGGGACGCCAACAAAATAAAAGACTTACTGGGATCATAGAATCGTCACTCGCTGTTTGCTCCAGTTTGTGCTCCAGTAGAGAGAGAGGGCCTCCTCCAGCTACGCTCCTTGAGGAGCACGCGGCGCGACACCGGCTAGATGGGCTGCGGCAGCTAGCGTTCGCCCTGCGGGAGAATCGAGTGGGATCAACTCCGCGGACCCACACGCTAGGCAAACTCGCTTCGTCGCGCTGATGCGGTAAGCTGAATAGATCAGGCCGGGCAAGATGAAGCAGCACCAGAGTAGTACTTCGATGATGAACGACCCTGGCGTCACGCTCTTGCCCTTGCCAACGGTCTCGCAGCGCGTGCAGATTTTCTCGGGACCGAAGGCTGCCCGGCATTGTGAAATGATTACGAGGACCACCACCACGCTAAGACAAAATGCGAAAAGGTACATTGTGTCCCCCCTTCGATAGTCCGCCCCAAAACGCGCTGTATTCAGCTCAAACTTTGCATGTTCTTTGGGAGTCAAGGCTGCTGCTGCGCCGCTGCCTTCTTTGCCTTCGCCAAGCGAGACGCATCGCCCAAGGACATCGTATCGCTGGCGCTTCCCATGCCGCTGCTGCCTTCGCTTGTCGTGTAGCCTTCGATCCTATGCTCACCGTTGCCATTCGGCTGCTGCGGTGACGTCGTTGCTACTGGAATCGGAACGGCCGGAGATTGAGGAGTTTCAGCTTGCACCGGCTGCGGCGGGGCGGCGATTCTACCGTGCAGCGCCCAGTCGGACAGCATCAAACTGCAGGCATTCTTCGAGGCGCTGTTCACCGTCCTGGTGGCGTTTGAGCCGATTACATCCCCTTCACGATTGAGAACTTGGACCTGACTGTTGGTGCGGAGAACGCTGCGCTTCTGTTTCGATTCGCGGTTCAACATCACAGTGTAATCCGCCGCTGACTGATTGAAAGTCACCATGATGCCGGGGCATTCCTTTTGCAAGTCTCGCGTCACTTCCATACCCTCGTCGTGGGCATCATTGGTACTCTCGGAATGCCCGGACGAAAACCAGTGGTTCCCGTAGGGGCTGCTATTAATTGATGAGGTCGAGTGGGTGGACGAGTTCTGCGTGCCCCTGCCTGAAACGTACACTCGGGGCTTATCCTGGGTCGGAGTACCTGTCCCGCCAGCCCCGGTGACCACCTGAGCGAAGGACAGCGAGCAAATAACATTGAGCACGAACGGTAGGCGGATCATCTTTCCTCCCTGGACTTGGCGCGTTCTGATTTCAGAGTTTGCCAACCCTCGTATTCACCTTCACTGTGCGCCCTGGGGAGAGAAATTCCCACGGCACGAAGTTGTTGTGCTCAAAACGCCCGCTTGGCAACTAAGGATTGAAGTTGAAGAGTCCCAAAAGGGGAATGCGGAATGATCTAACTCTTCAGGCCACGTACCGTGACTTCAACCGGTCTGCGCTTGATCAGGTCGCGAAGGTGGCCGCGATCCTCCAGCACCGGCATCATTCCAAAATAGTCGCCGAGCGGCGATGATACAAGGAAAGTCAACATCATGTTTTTCCCGTTTCGGGAGACGAGACGGCACTCACCATCGACGGTGCGATTTTCGTATCTGATTTGCACGCGATCGCCCGTTCTGATCTTTGCTGACACACTTTTGAGCTTACACTCCTATGAATCGGCGTGCGCACGAAGGGCTGCTGACTTTCAATACCACAACGGCTATTAGTGAAACAGAAACACGCTAGTATTGACAATGTGCCTGGGCAGGCTAAACTGTCGGACCGATGGCTGCGGCCACTCACGTACTGCTCGTGGCGGGTGACATCCCGCTAGTCTCAGTCGATTCATGAGGTAGTTTTCATGGCACGTTTAACAGGATTCCCTGAAGAGACGTACATCGCGATGAACCGGATCCGAGAGACCGCGCTGGCGCGGTTCGACAGTCTTTTTACTCCCGAACGAAACCCCTCGATCTTGCAGAATCTTTGACGATTCTATGCGCTGTTCGTTGAACGTCCCGACGTGGACGAAGCCTCGTTTCTTGAAAAGTTCCGCAAGCAACTTGAAGGGGTGGATGACAATATCTTTCAATTGGCTGCGGAACTACTCTACGTACAGCAGTTCTTTACTAGCCTGGCCGGTCCAGACAAAAAGATTGAGAACGTGCGCACGGTCCCTAATCGGTTGTTCGGGAGGCACGGATTCCCAGGACGAAGTCGTGAACCAGGCCGGAGCGGCAGTAATTAACAAACTCCCGGCGAGGATCAAATGATACAGATCTCGAGAAAGCGTAGGGTGGCGCCGCGATGGGGTGAGGCGAAACCTCGCACCCTCGGGGGTCGATTGCGAACACAGGGTGTGGTTTACGGATTTAAATGACTAGAGCACGCCAAACAAACCTTAACTAATGCGAGAATGGCGTTAATCAGGACTTAGCGCCAGTCCGCGGCTGAAAAATTTCTGGTAATGACCATCAAGCTCTTGTCTAGCAACAAGCTGCTTCGTCGATCGATCACCTCAGTAACTTGCCGGCGAGCCAGTAATCGACACTGAACTTTCCCGGACCAGAGCAGATCAGCCAGATAAAGAAGAGCACGTACAGGACTTCCGGAAGGTAGAGGAAATCGTCGAGCCAGTTAAGAGGCGAAAGTCCTTTAGGCATGGCGGAAAGCTTGGTGGTCAGGATGGCGACAAGCATATCGACCAATAAAGCCACGCAGGCCAGGCTCGAAAGAAACCCCACGGTCAGCAAGGATCCGCCAACGAACTCGACACCCGACACGAAATAAGTCATCAGGTGGGGAAACGGGACTTTGGCCTCAACGAGCGTTTCGTACATAGTTTGCGTGCTGCCGGCGACAAACAATTTGTTTGCCCCGGAGATGGCGAAGAACAGCCCGAGCGAAACGCGTACCAGCAGGATGGCATATTGTTCCAAATCACTGCTACCCAGCAGCGCAAACTGGACCAACCGTTTCCAATCCATCTCTTGTCCCTCCATCGAGTTTCGGCCTCGAGATTATGTGTCCATCCGTTCGACCCATTGAGCGCGCGATGCGGGAGCCACGAATGGATCCGCAAAGTACTGTGTTTCCCGCGCAACCTTGTCGTCCCTGAACTCCATGATGCTCACGGTGTAGGACGGCTTGCCGTCATATGTCAGGATGAATTCGGTGACCCAAAGATCACCGCCGCCAATGATTCGTCGGACAGTAAACCGCTTTTTGCTCGGCTGACTGGCGCGTTGGTTCTGTATGTTGCGTCGACCGCGGGTTCGCTCGCCTGACTGCGGGTATTCCAGCACCGCGTCCTCGTGATAGATGCGGTGCTCCGTTTCAAAATCGTTGGCATCGGACGCCGCCCAATGCTGATCCAGTGCCGCACGGATCTCTTGATCTCGCACTCCAGAATACTGCTCCTTCTTTTGTTGATCGTTCATCTTGAGCCTTCAATTTGACAAGAAGCTAAATGCTTTAGCGGAATCGGAGTGTACGGCTCTCCGGACTAGGGTTGAAACCCGTCCGCCATCCACTTGGCGAATAGTTCAATCCGAGATTGCTGCCAAGGACCTTCTCCTTTTGGTGGTGGGGGCGGCATTACGGCGCCGCCGATTCCACGAATGCGATCGTAGATGGCGCCAGCGTGTTTTTTAACGTCATCGTAACTTCCCAGGTTGAACGCCTTGCTCATGCCTTGAATGTCTCGCTCCGTAAAGAGCGGGCGAATGTCCATTTGAAAGCTTGTCGTTTTCGTCATTGCGCCTCCCAGATATCGGATTTTACGGATGTCGCGGTCTCGTGCGTGAATGCAACCCTTCCGTACTTGAGAATCGCGTCGGGCACCGGCCTAGAATGCGATTTGGCCCAGGTAGTATCCGAGTCGATTTTCGACATCCCCTGGCTTATGGAAGCCGCGGGCCATCAGCGCTTTGATGCCATCCTGGGCGGCAGGTCGCCCGAGAGAAGCGATGCACGCATCCCAACCGGCGCCGAGCTCGACATCCGGCGGCAGGCTCGTATTTACGAGGCGCTTGGTCTGAGCGATCGCACATTTGTCGAACTTCGCGATCCGAGTCGCGAGCGCCTCTACGAACGCGTCTAGATCGGCGTCGGGCAGGGCGCGATTGATGTAACCGTAGGCCTGGGCCTGGTCTGCTCTGATGTCTTCCGAGCTCAAGAGTACCTCGAGAGCGCGGTTTCGGCCGATGAGTCTGGGCAGTCGAGCCATGGGGCCGCCGCCGGCGACCATTCCCACGCCCACCTCCCATTGCGAGATGATGGCCTTCTCGCGGCTGGCGAAACTCATGTCGCAGGCCAGCGTGATCTCGCTGCCGTTGCCCGTCGCCCGGCCGCGGATGAGGGCGATGGAGGCGACTGGCAAGCGGGTCAGACGCACGAGAAAGTCCGGCCAGGGCGGCAAGCCTGTGGGACCCGCCGGCATTGCTGTCAGGTCCTCAAGCTTGACCTGGAAATCGGAGTGATTCAGGAAGTAGTCGTCAACCGCACTGTCGAAGACCACGACCCTGACTTGCTCGTCGGCCTCGAGAGCGTTGATGACTTCCTGGAACTGCTTGACCATTTCCGGATCCATCACGTTGATCGGCGGATTATCGATCGTGACCCGCCAATATGCGGGCGACCGCCGGGCCATGCGAATTTCTGCGGGTTTCGTAGGTGGGGATGCAGTTGCCATTGGATTCTCCTCTGTATTTAGTAGTCTTGGAAACCGGTTGAGTAAAACCGACAACAGTCTGTCGGCCGTTCGTAGTTCATTCGTTCAATTCGCATCCATTGAGCCAGAACAAAATGCACTGCGCAATCGGACGATGGTATCGCCCATACTTTCGTATCAACTGCCTTGGATCAGCCAAATGTGGACAAGTAAGCCAACACCACCGTCGCGGAGTTCCCTGTGATACGAAGCTATCGCCCATACCATCGTCTAATCGCTTGAACTCTACCTTTCTGTTCTTATCGTTTCGCCGCGGCCTGCAGTCAATGCAAATCGACCGCCCGACCGAAATCCGATGCTTTCGAAAAAAAATCCGGCATCTGCGATGCCCCCCCGAACTACCCGAAGAGCTTCTAGGCACCATGGGACGCAAGGTCGAACCCAACCACCACTCGAAGCATCAATAGTGCGGGGTTCATAGGATTTGCGTCCTCCAAGAATGGGCTGAGGTGCCTCGCCGATCATGCGGCCGACTTCACCGCGTCTGACCGCAGTGATCTGAAGCCCGCGCGAACCTCTTCTGAAAAGAGTTGCGGCTGTTCCCAGGCCGCAAAGTGCCCGCCTTTCTCGACCTTGTTGTAATGGATGAGTTTGGGATACGCCTGCTCTGCCCAGCTCCGCGGGGCTGGATAGAGTTCGTCAGGGAAGACGCTCACGGCAACCGGGATGGAGACGCCTTTGGCATTGAAATACCCGAGTTTGCCCCAATTCTCCCAATAGAGACGGGCGCCAGAAAGCGCCGTGTTCGTCAACCAGGTGATCGTGATGTTGTCGAGGATGTCGTCGCGCGTGAGGCCCTCGGACTGTCCGTCAAAGACGCGTGCGATCAGCTCGTAGCTGCGCGCGTCGTGATCGAGGAAATAAGCCGCCAGGCCGACGGGTGAGTCCGCGATTCCGTACAACGTCTGCGGTCGCAGCCCCATCTGGAACCCGTAGGCGATTCCCTTTTGATAGACGAACTGCAAACGCTCGTAAGCGAGCTTCTCATCGGCTGAGAGACCCGATGGCGCCGGCGCCCCGGAAAAAGCCGCCTTGTCAATGTCGTCTGGAAAGATGCCAGGCATGTTGGTGTGAATGCCGAGCAACTCCGGAGGCGCCTGCAGGCCCATCTGTTCGGTGATGACCGCGCCCCAATCGCCGCCTTGCGCCACGAATTTCGTGTACCCGAGGCGCTTCATCAGCACGACCCAGGCACGCGCGATGTGGGCAACATCCCACCCGGTGGTGGTCGGTTTGCCTGAGTATCCGTAGCCCGGCATTGACGGGATCACCAGGTGGAACGCATCGGATGCATTTCCGCCGTGTGCCGTGGGATTGGTCAGCGGATCGATGATCTTCATCTGTTCGATGATCGAGCCGGGCCATCCGTGCGTAACGATGAGCGGCAACGCATTTTCGTGTTTCGAACGGACGTGAATGAAGTGAATGTCCAGCCCATCGATCTCGGTGATGAACTGCGGCAGGGCGTTCAGTCTTGCCTCGATCTTGCGCCAGTCGTACTCTGTCGCCCAATAGCGCGCGAGCGCCTGAATCGTCGCGAGCTGCACGCCTTGCGATGCATCCGTGACCGTTTCCCGTTCAGGCCACCTTGTCGCGTTGATGCGCCTGCGCAATTCGGTCAGTTCCGCTTCCGGAACATTCACATGAAACGGACGAATCGCATTCTTGTCGTCTGCCTGCTTGCTGCCTTGTGGTTTATCGCTGCTTTGGATCATAGTGGCTTCCTTTTGAATTATTATTGATTTGTGGGTTTGTACGGTAGTTGATTTGTGTGTGGCCATCGTCTCATTGCTATCGGCCTCGATGGGCGAATCAAAACAAAATAATGGAAGGGAAACAATTGGATGACGGTATTGGCGACGCTCTGGTATCGGTCGAGGCAGTGAGAGACTTTTGACGATACTGCGCGGCATCGATTCGACTAGCCAATCGAGCCGAAGCTGCGATCGTAATCGAGCGCCAATCTCGGACTTCAGATCGAGGCGGGCTGTCCACGAGCTCCGATTCATCGAGCCAATCCTCGGCGGAAAGCCTTGCCTGTTCAGAACCGTACAATTTCGTCACTGCCGCGATGAAGGAAGACAACTCACGCTCTGCCCACCGCGCCTGCTCCTCATAAATCGGATTGGAAAACGATTCATGCTCGTTCATGGGATACTCACTTTCTTGCGTCGATTCGCCGAATGTGATGCACAATCGCCATTAAGCCAGAGGCGTGAAAAGGAATCTATTGGACAATGGTATCGATCGATACCTTTGCATCAGTTCGCGTGTGTCGACTGTTGGGCGGAAGCACGCCATTTGGCTTGATATCACTCCGTTGCTCGCGGGCAGGGCCAGAAGCAATACCAAAGTACAATGGACGTCCTTCATTGAATGCCGCATTATTTTGTTATGAAGTCGCTTAAGGACAGGAGCGGGAATGAACGCCCGCTTCTATCCATAGTTGATGATGATGAGTCCATGCGGGAGTCGCTGCCTGACCTGATCAAGGAGTTCGGCTTTGCAGCTCGAGCTTTTTCGTCAGCGGAAGAGTTTCTCTCATCCGGCTCTGTCGATCAGACTAGCTGTTTGATCCTCGACATCGCGATGCCGGGCATGAGTGGACCGGAACTTCACCAGGAGCTAAAGCGCCGCGGAGAAGAGATCCCGACCATATTCATCACCGGTCAAAAAGATGAGACGATTCGTGCTCGAGTGATCCAGCAGGGCGCAGCGGGGTTTATAGTCAAACCTTTCAGCGATGCAGCTTTGCTTGCGGCCATAAAGAGCGCACTGCAAACCATTTGAGGGTTCACCGGTGAATCTCTAGGGGGATACAATGAATGCGGCGAGCACACTCAGGTATGAAGTAGGGGCATTACCAATGTCGAGTGCCGTTCCCGTTGTTTTCATTGTTGACGATGACGTGTCCGTTCGCGAATCGCTGGAACTCTTGGTCCGGGATGAGAACTGGAAGCCGGAGACCTTCGCGTCCGCACAAGAATTTCTCGACCACCCGAGAAAAGGTGTCCCGAGCTGTCTTGTCCTTGACCTTTCACTTCCGGACCTGAACGGTCTTGAATTACAGAAACAGCTTGCGGTTGAACAGATCGACATGCCAATCATTTTCATCACCGGTCATGGTGATGTGCCGCAGTCAGTGCAGGCCATGAAAGCCGGCGCTCTGGAATTCTTAACCAAGCCCCTGAATAACGACGCCTTGGTAAGCGCCATCCGGAACGCCCTCCAACGAAGCAGTCTCACCCTCGCTCAGAACGCGGAGATGCAGGAACTTCGGGACCGTTACGCCTCACTTACTCCCCGAGAACGGCAGGTGATGGCGTTAGTTGTCTCTGGGCTGCTGAATAAACAAGTTGGCGGCGAGCTCGGTATCAGCGAAATCACGGTAAAGGCACACCGCGGGCAGGTCATGCACAAAATGAAAGCGAATTCCCTCGCCGACCTGGTGAGGATGGCGGCCAAACTCCGGCCGGCGAGTCCGCCAATTCACTTGGCTTGACAGCAGCTCAGCCCGGCTGAGTCCGCGATACACCCTGCCTAATCAGACTCGCGGCACCTGCATTGATCCACTCCGGAGAATGCTCCCCATGTTTTTCTGCTGACAATACACACCAGTGACTTCTACTGCTGTCCCGCAGCAGCAACGTGTGTGATGTTCATTACGACCTTTATGGGCCCACATCTCACCAAGCCACCTCGAAACTCCAACTCGCTTGCAGTCAGCCACGTTCAAGGTACCATTCAACAATCACGCCGTTTGTCTTCTCACGGAACGCAATCGTTGACCGATTGATGCGAAAGTATCGATCGATACCATCGTCCAATAGACTGTCCCCCAAGCTTCTGGCTTAATCGCGTTGTCGATTGGATCCGACAGGAATCGGCTTATATGTCAGCGAAGAAAACAGTAATCGTGACGGAAGAATTACAAAGCGAGCGATACGCGGTAATCGAAGTCCGACATAGTGAGGTTGTGCCTGACAACCACCGCAGGCCGCATTCGCTGAGGCACGACCTGCGACACAGAGTCGGGCTCGGGAAACTCGACGTATAGCATTTGCAACTCTACAGAGTGCTGCTGTAGCCGGCGTTCTGATGTTCTATTCCAAGAGCGTCCTGGGAGCTGTAATGCGGACATTTGTAGGCGCTTAGTTAGTTTTCGATTGGGATCGTTTCGATTGCTCCGTCTAGGAGGTGAGCCGAGATCAAGTCTGGTTCTGGAGAGACTCTGCTTCTCGTGCTGGGAGGAATAATCAAATGCAACAAGCCGAAGCGCACGTCGGAACTGAAAATTATTCCGATCTATTAAGTGGGGAAAGGCCTGCTCGTGAATTGCATGATGTTTTAGCAAGCCGCCTACCCTCTCTTCACAGAAGTGCTTACCGACTTCTAGGCAACGCTGCCGACGCCGAAGATGCGGTTCAGGACGCCCTTGTCTTCGCCTGCAAGCATTTGGACCAATTTAGAGGAGAGTCGCAGATCTCTACTTGGCTGACCGCGATGTGTTCAACAGTGCTCGCATGCGATTGCGCCGCCATCGGCGTCAGGTCCATGTGTCTCTAGACGAGCAAATTGGAGAAGGTCAGCAACATTCAGTTTCAGAGCGGTTGGCAGGCCCTGGACCTAACCCGGAGGAGGAATAACGAAATTGTGAACTGACTGATGACGCACCTGTCGCCTACTGTGCTTAGGACCTTCCAGCTCTGTGATATGGGCGGTCTTTCCATCCGGGAAACCGCGGAGATTCTGGGTATACCAGCCGGAACCGTAAAGGCCCAATCGGCACGAGCGCGAAAAAAACTCAAGCAGTTGATGCAGAGCGCTCTTCAGCCTCGATTGTGAGGAGACCATGACCTGGGCAAAGTGGATCCTGGCGTACCTATTTGACTGCGCTCATCGGCACACCAGTTGGCCACAACGCGGCCGCACCGGGCTCGATTACGTCTGCTGTCTCGATTGCCGGAGGGAGTTTCCATATTCGACTCGACTGATGAGCATAGTAAGTAAGGAGCAACAACTGAAAGACCGAAGTCAGCACAGCAGGGCGGAGCTCGGGAATGTCAGATCCGCACCCATGCCGCGGTCTAGTGCAAGGGTGTCGATCGATGCTTTGATCCAATAGCTTCCTCTCGACCACATCTGGCGCTAATCGCAATGGTGGACTGAACTTGCCGCACTGACCCACAGACCATCACATGGAAAACGCGTTTCCCAATCGAGTCGCTCGACAACACCCCACGAGAAAAGTAGAAGATCCATCCCATCTTGTGATGTGATCCTGCACTCAACGCTGTTCTCCGCGATCCTGACCTCTACCAGCCCCAGCCAGCGGATTGTCGGGATGAGCTTTCGTGTTCACCCTCAATTGGTTGCCGGCGGGAGCCTGCCGAACGGATAGGGGTTCGACGGAGTTGGGACGTCCGCTCGCGATTTTGTTACCATTTTCTCGTGCGAACGCGGGAAATCGATTGCTGCGCGAGGATCCAACATTTGGGCATGGCGGGAATTCTGCTGTCAGCGTTCCTTTTTTCTGGTTGCCGTAAGCCCGCACAGCCTGTGACTATCACATTTTTCGATTCTGACGCCCGCGGAGTTCCTGGCGACCATCGGATGATTCCGGACGCCTATTTGCAGGAATTCACGCGGGAAACAGGCATTCGCGTCAATGACCTTCCGACACCAGAGGACTCCGGATCGAAACTCGCGCTTGCCATGGATTTGCTCCGCAGCGGTGCCCCGTCCCCTGACCTTTATGGCGTTGATACGATCTGGACCGGAATAATGGGTGAATACCTCATCGACCTGCAACCTTACTTTGCCTCAGAGATTTCCTCGGAGGATCGCGGCCTCATCGAAATCTACAGGATTCAGGGGAAGGTTGTGGCAATGCCCAATCAGCCGATTGGTGTGCAGGTTTTGGTTTATCGGACGGACCTTCTCGCCAGGTACGGCTACAAAACGCCACCCAGAACCTGGGATGAGCTAGAGAAAATGGCCACCCGGATTCAGGCTGGAGAGCGAGCAAAAGGGAAGAAAGATTTTTGGGGGTTCGTCTGGGCCGGAGCAATCGCAACCGACAGCGAACAACTTACTATGGAAGGATTGGAATGGCAAGCAGCGGAAGGAGGCGGCCACATCATCGAGTCAGATGGAAAAATCAGCGTAAACAACGCAAACGTTATCCGCGCTTGGGAACGCGCGGCACATTGGGTCGGTTGGATCTCTCCTCCAAGCGTGGTTTCTTACACCGCTACGGACGCAGAAAATAAATTTTGGGTTTCCGGCGAGGCTGCGTTTCTGCTCAGCCACGCCATCGTGTATGAGGTTTTTGCACAAGATAAGCCGTTCCGCGACCAAGCGGGAGTGACCAGCGTCCCTGCTGGAAAGAGCGCGCGCGTCGCTACCATAGGAGGCTACGCTCTGGGGATATCCCGCTTTTCAGCCCACCGCGCCGAGGCCGTCAAGTTCATCCAGTTCCTGCTTCGCAAGCACGCAGAATTCACAGCGACTCATGCTGAAAAGTCGGGCCGAAAGGTGGAGTACTTTGAAGTTCCACCCCTGATGAAGGAGATCTATCCCTGGTGGTACAAACCGGGGGAATCGGGAGGGAGTGAGATCGTTTCGCGTCCGTCAGCGGTTGCCGGATCGAACTATGAGGCGGTCTCCAAAGCCTATACCCACGGACTGCATTCTGTGCTGACCCGCGAGTCCACAGCTCCAGCAGCGGCCGCTGCGCTCGAGAATGAGCTCGTTCAAATCATGGGTAATGACCGGGCTCAACCGGGAACAGGTTCGCACTGAGATGAATCGACTGCGACTCAACATTGGCCCACGCCTGGTTCTATGCTTCGCGCTCATCATCATTTTGATGTTGGCCGGTGACGTAATCGTTCTATGGCAATTCCATATTGTCCAGGCGCAAGCAGAGCGACTCGATGAATATGACGAGGAGTTGGTGACTGTCTTACGTGTTCACTCAGACCTGTTGAAGTTTCGCGACACACTTGAGTCGCTTGCGAACGCAAAAAACTCCGAACGTCTGAAGGCAGAGACTCAATCGATGAATGAAACCTTTGCAGAGGACATGCGACGGGCCAAAAGCGCCCTGTCGGCGGTGCATTCCGACAACTCCTCTGACCCGACGATTCTCCCCACCCTCGCGGTCGTCCAGTCGAATCTCCAATCGGAGACCGCCTCGGTGATCGACTTAGCTGAAGCGAATGATTGGAACGCCCTGCAATTGCGGCTTGCCAATCAGCTACGCCCGCTCGAGTTTTCTATCTCTGCCTTGGTGGAAAGAGTCGACCGCGAGGTAAAGACGGAACATACCCAAGCCGCGGCCAATATCCGCCAGGTGCAGCACTGGATTTTTATTGTTGTGCCGACGACGGTCGTTCTCACCTTGTTGATCGCCGGAACGTTGGGACTGGTCATTACACGCAGCATCACACGGCCACTCGAGCAACTGGTCGAAGGTTCAAAGATGTTGGCACGAGGCGAGTTCAAACATCGGGTTCCCATCCAGGGAGAAGATGAGCTTGCCCAACTGGGGCGCGTATTTAATGATACCGCGCAGCGATTGCAGGATCTCTATGAAAGCTTGCAAAGCAGCGAGGACCGGCTGCGCCGGGTAATCAACACGATTCCCGCTCATGTGTGGAGCACTCTGCCGGATGGTTCAGTGGACTTCATCAATCAGCGCTTGCTCGAATCCACTGGCTTATCGATTGACGCTTTGCTTGGATCCGGTTGGCAATCGATCGTTCATCCGGATGATCGTGCTAGATACATCGCTAAATGGAAATCGGCATTGGCCGCAGGAGAACCCGTCGAGATTGAAGCGCGCGTCTGGACTGCACAGCGCGACTATCGGTGGTTGCTTGTGCGCAATGTACCTTTGCGTGATGGTCTTGGAGAAATAGTCAAGTGGTACGGTACCGGCATTGATATAGAGGACCGGAAACGCGCCGAAGAGGCATTACGTAAGGCGCAGGCAGATCTCGCACACGCGAATCGTGTAACTACGATGGGAGAACTCTGTGCCTCCCTTGCGCACGAGATTAATCAACCCATCAGTGGTGCCATCACGAATGCTTCTACTTGCCTGCGCCGGCTCGATCGCGAGCAGCCCGATCTCGAAGGCGCTCGGGCTACGGCTTCATTGATAATTCGTGATGCAAACCGAGCAGCGGAAATCATTAACCGAGTCAGGCTGTTTTTCAGAAAAGGCTATGTGGCAAAGGAGCGCGTCGATGTCAACGAGATGATTCGAGAAATGGAGATTCTTCTGCACAATGAGGCGACCCAGCACTCGGTGTCTGTACAGACAAAGCTCGCAGCCGATCAGCCGCTCATTGTGGCAGACCGCGTCCAGTTGCAGCAGGTATTAATGAACCTGATGATCAACGGCATCGACGCAATGAAGGCCGTCGATGGCCCGCGTCAACTCACGCTCGGCACCCAGAATGATGGCAACGCACAGCTTCTGGTGTCGGTCGAAGACACTGGCATCGGACTTCCCCCTAACCAGGCTGGCCAGATATTCAACGCTTTCTTTACGACCAAGGAACACGGCACCGGTATGGGGCTTCGTATCAGCCGAACGATTATTGAGGCCCACGGTGGCCGGCTCTGGGCTACGGACAACTATCCTCGCGGAGCAAGTTTTCATTTCACGCTAGCTGTCTTCTCGGATGCCGGGAGCTTGGACGCCGGCAGCAACTGCTGACCTGCTCAGGGAATTTGGCTTTGCGGATCAAGATCAAAATCTGTGGTCGGGCGTAGCAGTGCGCTCGTTCCGTCTTCCAAGAGTGTTCACGTGCCGTCAAAACCGAACTAGACTGAATTAGCCGCGTAAGACGCCATCTGACGCTGATGGTGGATAAGCCGACAAACTTTCCCCGGACTGTAGTTACTAGCAACGCGCAATCAGTTCCGGCAGCTTTTCAAGAAGCAGCGCGGTCGGTTCCATTGTTTCAAGCATCGCACTCATGTAGTCTGGTAATTCTTAGAGTCCGGTACGGGCGGCTTCATTCGCATCGATTTTCTCGCTCGCTGCGCGACTCAGGGACAAAACCAGCGGGGGAGTGATTGGTACACATTTAATTTTCACGCCCGTGCCCAGGGCATTTTCGATCGCGGCGGCAAGGGCAGGCGCAACCGGTATCGTCCCGCCTTCGCCGACTCCTTTCACACCTAGCGGATTGAACGGGCTTGGCGTGACTACGTGCGACTGTTTTAAGGTAGGGATCTCGGTGGCGCGCGGCAGCAAGTAAGTGTCTAAGGAGGCGTTCAGCACGCGGCCCTCGCGGTCGTAATGCAACTCCTCAAAAAGGGACGCACCAATACCCTGCGCGATGCCGCCGGTCATTTGGGTCTCGACCACGGCAGGATTGATCATGTTTCCGCAATCATGTACCAGAGCGTGGCGGATGATCCTGACATGTCCGGTTTCGGAGTCGACCTCTACTACCGCAGCATACGCACCATTAGAATACGCAGGCTTGGTGCTCCTATAGAAGCGCAGCGCCTCGAGTCCCGGATCGATGTCGGCAGGGAATGGAAATACAAGGGCGGGCGAATTCAGCGCGCCCGCGATTTCGCCGAGGGACAGGGTTCGATGCGGTTCCGCAAGTTCCCTCACTTTGCCGCCGCTATATTCCACCGCCTCGAGCGGTACCCGTAACATCGCGGCTGCTGCTTTTGCTGTCTTTTCGCGAATGGCTGCAGAAGCCATCGCTACGGCGTTGCCAGCCATGACTGCCGATCGGGCAGCGTACACCCCGATTGCCAAGGGTATGCTGGCAGTGTCCCCGAGTTGAACGTGAATGGAGGACGGTTCGACCTCCAGGCCGGCAGCGCAAACTTGCGCCAGAGTCGTTTCGTGGCTTTGGCCCTGAGAAGATAGGCCGGTAGAAAGGACGATGCGCCCACCGGGATCGACTCTAACCAACGCGGACTCATAAGGACCCCTACCGGTCATTTCGATGAAGCACGAAACTCCGATACCGAGCTTACGGCCGACTGCCGCTGCATCGGTTTTTTCTCGATCGAAAGAGCTGTGCCCGATGAGGTCCAACACTCCTTGCAAGCACTTGGGGTAATTTCCGCTGTCGTAGATCACTTGAGTGTTATCCACGTCTCGTAGTCCGGTGTTATACGGAAAATACTCCGGCTGAAGGAGATTGCGGCGCCTGATCTCCACTGGATCGATTCCGAGCTTGGCAGCTGCCGCGTCGAGCATCCGCTCCATCACGAAACAGGCCTGGGGCTTGCCGGCTCCGCGATACGGCACTGAAGGGGACTTGTGGGTGTATACAGCGGTGCACTCCACCTTATAGTTTGGAACCCGATACGGTCCCGGAACGCTGATTGTGGTGATGTGCGGCACCACGATACCCAGCGTGACGTAAGCTCCCTGGTCGTAGAGAATGCGGTCGCGCATTGCGCGTATGCGCCCGGTCACATCGAGGCCAAGAGTAGCCTCGTGAATCTGCTCGCGCCCGTGATAGGTGCTATGGAAACTCTCACGACGGGTTTCGACCCATTTGACGGTTTGCCCCAGCCGCATTGCAAGCAGAGGGATCAGGGTGTTCTCAGGGTAGTATCGATTCTTGACCCCGAAGCCGCCGCCGATGTCGGGCGCAATTACTCGTATATCGTGCCGAGGAAGGCCGACCTGCTGGGACAGGAGCGCACGCGAGAGGTGCGGCGACTGCGTATTGCACCACACAGTGAGTCTCGACGTGGATGCGTTGGGCTCGAAGCGAGCCACGACAGCCCGGGTTTCCATGGCCTGGGAACTCACCCGTCCGATCGAAAACCGTTCCGTAATTATGAAATCAGAATCGGCAAGCGCGGCTGCGACATCCCCGGTTTCCTGACCGAATTGGGCGGCGACGTTGTCAGGCAAATCCTCATGAACTTTCGGCGAGCCAGATAGCCCGGCTGCGGCGTCCAAGACCACCGGAGTCGGTTCGTAGCTCACTTCGATTACACGCAGGGCATCGCGACAGGCCGCGCGCGTTTCGGCAGCCACAACCGCGACGGCTTCGCCCTCATGATGGACGACATCTTTAACCAACGGAAACGGCGTTCGAGGATGTAGAGATGGATGAGGCGCCACTTGAGGAATGGGCTTGAGTATGTCTGCCAAGTCAGAGAACGTCCAGACGGCAAGGACGCCGGGTATCTTGCGAGCCTCGACGGTTCGAATTTCCTTGATACGCGCCGCCGCATGAGGACTCCGCAGAATTGCGGCGTGGATCATGTTTGGCAATTGCAGGTTGCTGACAAACCTTCCGGCTCCGGAAAGTAAACGGGTGTCTTCGGAGCGGCGAATGGATTTCCCCAACATAGGTTATTTTCTTTAAGTCCGCGTCTGCGGTTCCTCCTTTGTGCACCTTCGTGTTCTTTGTGGCTAAGGCATTAGAGGCAACAACCACAAAGGACACGAAGGTACACAAAGGAAATAATCGAACCTTTAAGTGTCCTCGCCAGTGGCCCGGCTAAAATGATACTCAATCAAAGTCTCCCGAGCGGCTACTTCGTTTATTCCTGCGCCGCAGCATCAAGGATTGCCGAAACGAATCCGGAGTATCCCGAGCAGCGGCAGAGGTGTCCTTTAATGGCTTCGCGGATCTCAGCTTCGGTCGGCCTGGAGTTGCTCCGCAGCAGAGCCGCGGCTGCGATCATGAATCCCGGAGCGCAGAAGCCGCACTGGATCGCATGGTTCTCAGTGAACGCCTTCTGCAGTCGAGGCAATTGATCCGCAAGACCCTCAAGGCTTGTCACAGCTCGTCCCGATGCCTGCACCGCCAGCATCAAACAGGAACGAACGGGCTGGCCATCCACCAACACGCTGCACGTGCCACAATTTCCTTCTCCACAACCGATCGATGTGCTGAGTCCAAAAACCTCGCGGAGTAGACCGGCAAGCGTTTGGGTTGCGGCGACACTGACGCTGCAGGTTTTACCGTTCAATTCCATTTCTATCGGACACGTTTGCACGGTCATTGGGGAGCTCTCGTGGTAAGGGCTTCGCACTGTGCAACCGCGCGTTTGAAGGCGCGAGCACCCAGCGATCCGGCGACGTGTCTAGCATAGTCCGCTGGTATTCCGGGAGCTGAGTCTACTCGCACCTCTCTGCGAATACGCACTGCCAGTTCGTCGATCAACTGAGTTGATAGTCTTTCGCCTTCAACGAATGACTCCGCTTGATCTATCCTCTGAGCTGGAATGCCCTGTCCAAAAACGGTGATGCGCAGCGACGAGCATGATCCTTCCTGCGAATCGACAAGAACGGCTACACCGCAAGCCGGAAAACTTAATTGAGTGTAGCGGACTTCTTCGATAGCGGCTCCGCTATGGTCATGGTCTTTAAAGGCTACGCTGGCGAGGATTTCGTCAGGCGCCAGAGCGACCGTGCCGTCTTCTCCGTACAGTGCTGTCGCGGAGATCTCGCGATCGCCCCGCTTGCTCCGGATATGTAGGCTGGCGTTGCAGGTGAGTGCGATTGCCGGTAACTCGGCCCCAAGAGGCGCTGCCGCGAGACTTCCGCATACCGTGCCGCGGTTCCTAATCTCGCCGTCTGCGATCAAAGGCAACGCTTCCGCGATCAGTCGATGCCGCTTGCGATCTCGCAAGAAGACTTCCAAATCATGCTGTCGGCAGCACGCGCCGACGGACAAGTCGTCTTGCAAATCTATGAAATCCAGGCTCCGTACGCCATTGATGTCCACCAGGTGTTCGGGGCTGAGGCGTCCACTGTGGATCAACGGAATGAGGGTCTGCCCGCCGGCCAAAATTCGAGCCCGGGATCCCCACTCCGAAAGAGTATCGAGTACCTCCTCGAGAGACGTTGGCGAAGAGTACGTAAACATTCCAGGGATTATTCAGCCATCTATCGATATCGAGGTGCGCGGCGAAGCCTGAGTAGACTTCTCGAAATCCAAAAACATCCTAGAGTACGGGCCGAGTGCCTCACCAAGGTTGTCGAAGGCTCAAGGAGGGATTCGATCACCGTAGCTTTTGCTCTCTCGCCCAGTTTACACAATGCGCCTCAGCGCGCAACTCCATTCCAACGTAATCCGACCCGAAAAGTGAAAGGTTCACCTTTGTTCACGATCGGAAAATATCCCACGACGTAGTAACGATCCAGCGCGTTTTCTATATCAAAATTCGCAGACAACTGGCGCCACAGATGCTGCGTGCCGGCAAACTGCAGAAGGGCATAACCCGGGTCGACAAATTGGTTCTGCTGGTCGTCAAATTGGTACGAATAGGCGCGAAACCCCGCGGAAAGCATCGTCCCGTTACGCACCCAGGTCAGTTGTGCAGTACCCTGATTGCGGGGTACACCGGGAACCCACAGCCCGTCTAAAGGTCCGCTCGTCAATCTCGTATCGGCGTACAGATACGAGATGGTTCCTAGCCATCTTCCCCAGCGTTGTTGCACGTCCGCTTCGAAACCCTCATTGATGCCGTCGCCAACATTCTCGCGTTTTCGAATGATCTCATTCCCCTGCATGCCGACATTGGGTTGTTCGATGAAGTTCGTAATCGAGTTACGAAAAGCCGTGATGCTGAGTCGACGGGTCTTACCATTGAGGTCGAATCCGATTTCGCCGCCATCCATGGTCTCCGGAGTCAGCAAGGGGTTAGCCAAGGTCAAGATATTGCCCTGCTGATAAGGCCGGTACAGTTCGTTGAGCGTCGGCACTCTAAAGCTTCGGTTCAGCGCGCCACGAAGTCTAAAGATTCCCTTGGTGTAAGTGATACCGCCATTGGGCGCGGTAATGTTGTTCTGCGCATCCGTGAATTGATAACGGATGCCCCCGGACAATTGAACTGGGCCAATTTGGTAAGCCGCTTGGGTAAAGAGGCCAGTCTGTACCAGGTCCCCGCCCTTGATGGTTGTTGCGTGAGTAAACGGGGAATAGTCGTGGGAGAAACCACTCGCGTATTCCACGTCGGTTCCGGCAGTTAGGTGCCAGTTGGTGTGGAAGTGCTCCCAATATACCGCCCCCCCCGCACCCTGCGAAGGCACGTATTGAATGTCTACCAACGTCTCGACCGTCCGGGGCTGATTGATTGTGCTGTATTTAGCGCTCCAATCTTCCTTCTCGTAATACCCGACGATGGAAAACGTATCATGCCTCATCTCGCGGGAGTAATGCCCAGAGAACTCTCCCAGGCTGGTTGACTCTTGCGGTATCAAAGTCCCCAGCTTCCGATACTCTTCAAGAACGTCAGCCTTGAAAAAAAACCTGTTTTCACCTTCGAACCAGTCAAACCTCGGAGAACCGGAGACGAAGCGATTGAAAGCATGCGCGTCGACCGGGCCTCGGAGAACACTGGGAACCACATAGTATCCGTCGCTGATATAACCACGGCCATCGAGCGAGAAGCCGACCTTCTTTCCCAACCAGGAATAGGTACCGTGACTCATCAGCGTACCTTGCGTGCCGCCTTCTTGCGAGAGATCGATGAGATTCTTCTCTTCCGGACGCGAAAAGAGCGTGACAGTGCCGCTCATCGCCAGATTCCCGAAAATGCTGGAGGTGGCACCTCGAGCGACATCGACTTCGCTCACGTTTTCAGGAGAGACTCGAGTCCAATTGATCCAACCGCCGTAAGGATCGTTTAAAGGAATGCCATCCCAAAGCACAAGCGTTCGGCTGGGGCCGGCCAGTCCGAGTCCACGCAACGAGACTCCTTGAGTCGTCGCGCTCGCGACCACGCCCGAGGTGCGGCGAAGCAAGCTAAACCCTGGAATAATTCGGAGTTGATCGTCCAAACTTACTCCGGGATCCGTTTCCAGAGCCTTATTTGAAAGTACAGAAATGCTCGCCGGGGAAATGTCTGAGATGCTATCCGTAACATTGATCGAAGTCTTGAGAACTGGAATGTCAATAGCGTCCGGTTTGGGAGTTTCCGGCGCGTTGGGTGTGGGAACATCCGGAGAGGTTGCTCTGTTAGCGTCCGACGTTTGTTGCGGCTGGGTTTGCTGGGTCTGAGTTTGCTGTGCCTGCGCCTCGATATAGCCGGGCCACCCTAAAGTCATCAATGTCAAAACGAGAGAAGCGAGTAATGCTACCCGATAACTGGATCTGGGGTGGTATTTCGCTTGAACAAAAGTGAAACTTTGCGAACCCTGAAGCCTTTCTATGAAAATCGAACTCTTCATAGCAGCCGTCTCCTAGGATCGAATTGTCAAAAAGTCTTCAGGGGAGGGGGCATCACTTTCATGTGGTCACCTGCCCGCCTAGACGCGAAACTCGGGCTGGTGTCGTTCTTCCGTCCGCCCAAAACGCGACAACAATATCCTTGAAATTGCGAAATGTCAACGGGAAGGCTGATATCCCGGTAGGCGGTTTGCCCTGGACGCGATCCGAGGTATTTTGGGGACTGGCTAGGCCCTTCGCAGCACCCGGCCAAAAGTGTGGTGCAAGTGTTTGCCCTCGATCTTCATTCAAGATCAATTTTCTCAAGGATCGGAGGAGAAGAAAAACGGCCTGTTTGTTGAGATGTCAGGTCGATCGATTGCGTCGGTAGCACCGTATTGTCGTGGCGATCCTGACAGAATCGCGAGAGTTCTTGGGCGACCAGTGCGGGCGTTAGTCCATGTTGCAACACCCAGCATTCCCGGTCTACGAGTGCGGCGATCGTCTGTAGCTGAAGATCCCGCAGATCCGAGATGCACGCGGGCAACCTCTCAAGCTCCGAAGCAAAACGAGAAAAGGCTTCTTTCGAACTGATCCGCCTGAAGGCAGCGCGAGGCTCCCTGTTTCTCTCGATGAAGACCAGCCACTGAGGCTCACAACACAAAGATCGATCGATACCAAAGAGTACGGCGGGGTCCACTTCGTACGCCAACTCGCCGTTCAGCGACGGAGCAAGTTCCGCATTGCTAAGTTCGGGGAAGTAGTTGATTGTGTCCGGAAGCAGCTTGACTGGAATCGGGAGGCCCCATGCGAGTAACCTGGAACCTGACCTTGAAAAGTAGGTCCAGTCATCTGAGAGATACGCGAATTGCTTCAGGGCAAGCTGCACGGCCAGCGTAGACTTTCCCGCTCCCGAAGCACCTCCCAGAATCAGTCCTCGTCCATTCCTAACGAGGCAGGCACAGTGAAGTGCCGATATCCCAATGGACGCGCTGGTAATCCCGAGCAGAATCGGCAGCAGCACGCGCTTCCAATAGCTCGAGTCCCTCGCCATCGCCTGAGAAAGCAATCCCATCACGCGTCGGCGGCGGAGGTCGATCAGCATCGAACTCCCCGGCCCATACGCGGCATACACGAGATGATCGAGGCCCCTAAAATGAGGTTGAGGCCAGGGAGGGCTTTCGCGGATTTCCGAGTCGACAAAGCAATTGATCGTTAAAGCGACTGGCGCAGTTGCGTCGTCACAAGATAGAAAAGTCTCCCGCGCAGCAGTCAAAATCTCCACAGCATTGCTCGCGATCAGCCACACTGAACCCGCAACCAAAAAACGTGCCTCGAACGATAGGGACGCAACACCATTCCGCTCAATCATAGTTGCAAATTCCTGATTCTCCATTTCGAATCATACGCTCGTGAACAGCTTCATCGCGATTTTGATCCTCGTTCCGCCTGGAGACTTGGGCCCAGCCGCCGGAACTTTGGTCATTCAGATCGAGGTATTGGCTACACAAAAGCTTGTTATCTCGGGGAATCGCTTCCAATGACTTCTCGTATTTTAGTCTTTGGGTTGGGAGAAGCCAGGATCACAATGAAGATGGATTGAGGAGAATGAAATTATCTCCAACCTTTGACGAATCCGTGACCCATCGCGAGAGCGCTTGCCGTAGGATTAGGGATCGTCGAAACGGGCGAAATTTTGGAATAGCCAGGGAGGGTTAATGGCGATACCGGACCTTATGAAAAGATTTACCGAAACGCCGTTCGAGATCGTGTCAGAACTGTCCGGGAGAAGAATTCGTGTGGAGACGAACTCCCAAGCCGTAGCCGACCAGTTGCAGCGAGCACTTTCGCCATGCACACCAAGCGCTCTCCATGCGCCAGATTTCGTTTTAAGAGTTGTAGCCGAATTCGATGACGATCTCGATCTTGACAGAGACCCAACCATTCATCGGCTGAGCCACGATGGCCTGTCCTTCCTCAGCCTGGGGCAGAAGAGTTTCTTGGCGTGCGACCGGCAGGCTCGCGAAGGCATCTGTTTTATCTCGCAGAACCTGGTGACCGATGAAAAGCAGTGGAGGTCCTACGTTCTGCCGGCTTTAATTTCATTGGTAAAGGAATCTATTGGAGTGTCATCGTGAACCGAGTGCGAGTTTGGCCTCGATGGAAGCGAGTGACCAGGTTGGCCAACTAACGACCGTCTGAGGGGGCCTTGTCGCTGGCCGTCGAAGCGAGAACGTGACCCTGCACAATCGGAGAATTCTCAGTTCTGATCTCCGGCCCCGTGCGTGCGTTTGCAGACTCTGCAGTAGGTTGGCGGCAGGCTGTTGTCCACGCGGTGGTGAACCGGCCTTACCGTCCGCAGATAAGCGAACATCGCCCTCAGATCGTCGTCGCTTATGTTCTTATAGACGACAAACGGCATCGCTGACCCAAGCGGGCGTGCACCCACGAAACCGGTGCGCAAGGCTTTGATGAAGGTCGCCTCGTCGTAGTAACCAATTCCCGACTCGTCGGGAGTAAGGTTCGCACTTACGATTGTCTCTCCCTTGAAGCTGATCGGCATGCCGCCGGCAAATTCCATCCCGGGGAGCGGCTTCCAGGCTGGGGTGCTGGCGGTGTGGCAGCTCGCGCAGCCTGCTACCCGCATCAGATGTTTGCCCCACTGGATGCGGTCGCTGGGATCGGGAGCACTCACCGGCGACATCACGGGCTGGGGCAGAGAGTTGATCAGATGATTGATTGGAAACTTTACTTCGGTCTTGGGCAGCTCGTGACGAATCGGAGGCAGAGAGCGAATGAAAACCACAACAGAGGCGAGATCCTCATCGGAGATTTCCCGGAAGTTCTGATACGGCATCATGGGAAACAGAGCCCGGCCGTCGTGGCCGATACCTTCACGAATGGCGCGAGCGAGCTGATCGTCTGTCCAACTACCGGATCCGGTTTCCGCATCAGAGGTCAAGTTGGGCGCGACGATCCGTCCGGGAAGCAGTCCCTGGGGAAGCACCTGGCCCGCACCAATCATGTCCGGCAATGGCGGGAAGCCACGTTGCGACAGGTCCATGGGAGAGTGGCAACGCACGCAGGCAGATAATCCCATAAAAATGTAGCGGCCCCGCTCCAACCTCTCGGGAGTCGGTTCGAACTTTCGGGCAGTCAAGGGCCGTGCCTTGGGCCCGATGAATGGCCTCCATCCGATTGTCAGGCTTATGCCGACGACGAGAAGAGCGGCCAGTCCGGCCACTCCGGTCAACAGGATTCTCCCCAGCTTCCCCACGCCTCTAATTGGAGTGCTCATGATTTCGTGCTTCCCGCCGTTGGTTTGTGTTTGTGCTGATAGTCATAAGTGCGGACAGATACATGAGTCGATCGTCGTATTCCCGGCGGCCAACTCGAGGTTCGTCGCCCTGAAGACAGCGGCTCTTACGGATGACATTTAATTTCAATACGGAGAAGGGTAGGACCCTGGTTAGTTTCAGTATTATCGACGATCTCAACAGAGCGCATTGGCTCGGGTTCCGACCACCGCACTTTCCATACGCCTGGGTGAGGCGGAACGTTCACGCTGGGGACGTCCTGAACGCTACCGTCGGGCTTATGAAAACGAATGTGCGATGTTTTGCCCCCTGTATCCCAAGTTAGAAAGAAACTCGGCCAGCGGTGGTGGTGCATAGGTATGACCGTCCCCGTCGGTGGGGTTGGGATTTCAAGGACGCGTACGGCTGCGTTTTCGAAGATAACTTTGTGGCTGATCGGTGCGGCTTCCACGGCGTCGTAGCCGTCGGGGTATTGCGATTTGTCCTGTCCGAAAGCGTAGAAAATTCCCGCGGAGATCACAAGAAAACCCGCGATCAAGACGCTGATCAATCCTCGCCGTGACGGATGGAGCAGCCTTCCCGGTAGGTTCATCCCGCGAAGTATAGCGATTTTGCGGCCGAATCGGAAGGACATTTTCGCAGCTCATATTCCAAAGGTGCGTCGCACGAAGTCTGCAATTCGCCTTCGGATTGAAGAGATATCGGCACGCCAGTGGTCGGTCGCTCTTCCTCTCACTTGCCGACAACAAACATGTCGCCATCGTTCAGGGTATAGATTTTTCCATCGCGCCCGATTGAGACCGGCGTGTAGGCTGCGCCTACGGACTGCTGCAGGAAGACCTTCCCCTTTAGCTTCCCGCCCTGTTTGATAACGAATAGATTTCCGTCCTCGCTGTCGGCGTACACCGTTCCGTTCCCGTCAACGGCAGGAGCATTGACGCACCACTCAAAATTGTCGGCGCTCTTATAACTCCACTCGGGAGTCAAGTCGGCGTTCAGTTGCGTTATGTAGTAGGGTCCCTGGGTCGCGTAGTAGTTGTTCTTCGTGATCACCGAATAGGTGCCATCGTGAACATAGACGGCTGGCGTATCGTCCCAACCGAAATCGAACGAGGTCAGGTAGTTCCCATCCGAGTCGAACTTCAGCATATAGCCACGGCTGCCGTCTCCGCCTACAACCCCGAACAGGACACCGTCGTCTGGAAGAACTACCGGCGTGGCGGAGGAAAGATCGTAAATCGCGCCTGTAATCTGGCCGTGCGCCAGATTGGTCAAGGAGACGTGCCACTTCGGAGTCAAATCTGACTTCACCGCGATCATGTGCGCGTCCGACGGATTGAAGTGCGCAACACTGGCGGTATAGATCGTCTTGCCATCCGCGGACACCGCCGGCGCGATGTTGACGCCCGGTCGCTGCGAACCATCCGTTGTACCTGGCTTTACGAGTTCGGAGTAGCGGACCTTGTTCACTGTCCCATCGGGGTTGACCTTCACCAGCCAGGAATTACGTACATTCTCGCTCCAGGGATTCTTGGGGGCCAACTCAAGCACGTTGTAGTAAACGTTTCCCGCCGCGTCGATGGTTAGCGGTCCCGACACGTATCGATTGCGATCGATCGAAGAGAAGGGATTGTAGTGGGCAACCATCTTTCCGTTTTTCTCGCCAACCTTGTAGATTGTTCCGCCCAAGCCAGGAACGAATACGTTGCCATTCCAGAGCGCGGCGTGGAACACCGGCTCCCAGCCCCAAAGGCCGTCTTTATTCAGCCAATCGATGTCGGTGTTGGGTTCGGGCTTCCAATCGGATCGGAAGTTCCAGGCCTCGACGAGCGTGCCGTTTTTCCAAGTGAAGGCTCGCTCGTTCCAGATTTCGGTGTTCCAATCATCCGGTCCGCAGGGATAAGGCTTGCCCGAACTCGGCGGAGAGCAAGAAACGTATTTTCCGGTTTTATATTCGAGAAAAATCGAATCGCCATCTACGAGGGGCACTTGAAAGTGCGCGAGCAAGTTCCCTGCTTCCTCTGCTTTCTCTTTGCTAGCAAAGGGGTCGTACGTAATATGGGCCAGCTTAGTCTTAGGGCTCTGCCCCAGGGCTTGCGTCGAGCCGTTGTGCAAGGAAGTGTGTGCCCACTGGGGCCAGTCAGCGATTGGTATGGGCGCATCCTGCGCGCGAGCAACGGTCAAGGAAGCCAGCCCCAAACCAACGCATAGTCCAAAGATACGGATTTTCGAGCTCATACTGCTCACTTTCGAGGTTCGAGATGCGGCAGCAGGTTCATGAATTGCCGGCTTCCGTTAATCAGTCAGACGGTCCAAAAACTCCGGCAGATTGTGCCGTGGCCAGCTCGCCTAGGGGGTCAATGGAAACAGAGCGGTAACTCGCCTCGGATCGGCGAGGCCCAGCTTGGGGCCGGAGGCAATGGCAATCGAACAAACTGAAAGTATAAGAAAGGCCGCAAAGCGGTACAAGGGACCGAAGGCACACGGGACGGAAGTCCCTATGGTGGTCGGGTTACCTAAGCCTCGATTTTAGGGCAATTCCCGGAATCCAGTGGTCACGATTCCGCTCAGACGCTCTCGCGCTATCTCCTCTGCGTCAACAACAGTATCTTGTATTTGTTCCCCGTGCCCAAACCTGTATGACCGTCCGTGTGCCTAGCAAATTGCATCCCACTGACAATACTCGAAGAACACTGCCAACCGGAAGACCCGTATTTGTAGCCACCCGCGATAGTGGCGACTATCCGGCTCTCTGAATGATCTTAGCGCCAGTTCTTGGCTTTGTAGCGTGCGCTGACTCGTTGAACCGGAGGTTCCTAGATTGTCATTACGGCACTCCGCCGAATTGTGCTCTCATCTGGGAGCGACATGTTCGACCAATCGCAGAAACATTCCCTCTATCGCGAATTTGTCACTGAAGCAACATGCTCGGGAGTTCGCTCCTGCTGGCTTTCTTGGCGCTTAACGTTTGGCCCGGCCAGGCAGGAATTGCGCAACTGAAACGTCATCGAGCCGAAACCTCAAGGAGAAGGACATGGGAATTGTGGCGGTGAGAAAGCTTGGTACGCAGTTGTTGTTGGGGACGGTGTTATTGGCAGTTGCCACGCCTGCGCATGCCATTCCTGCTTTCGCGCGTAAGTACGGTCTTCCGTGCTCGGCTTGTCATGAAGCATGGCCCATGCTGAACAACTTCGGTCAGACCTTCAAAGACAACGGATATCAGTTGGGCAACGACCGCGATGCTCCCATTTATCAGCAGCCGGCTTACTGGCCGATCATGTTTCGTGTGACACCAACCTGGCACCGGGAAAGCAACAATCGTGCAGCGGTGGACATGACCCCAGGCAACCCTGCCAGCGGCTTGGTGGAGGGCACTGTCACTACCTCGGGATTCGATGTCGGCGGCATTGACATCGTTACAGCGGGCACGCTGTCCAAGAACATTTCGTTCTTTGTGCAGCCCTTCATCGGTAACTCAGGCGCCGGTTTGTCGCAAGCGTGGGTGCGTCTCGACAATCTGTTCAAAACGAGCTGGCTAAACGTCAAGATGGGAGAATTTGAACTGGACGAGCCGATTTCTCAAGAGCGCACTCTGCTGCAAGATAACACTGGGGGACTTTACTACAACTACTTCTTCACACCGCCCGGTGACAACAACTTTTTCACTGGCATCGGCTTCGCCCAGCTAGGCGTTGAGGTTTCGGGACACACCCCCAATGATTACACCCGCTACTCTGTTGCCGTGGTCAACAATAGCAATGGTGCGACCGGTTTGCAGGCAAGCCAAGCCTACAATCTCTACGCAAACTTCAATCAGAGCTTTGAGGTGCCCGGATTGGGGCTGCAGCGGGTCGGCTTCTACACTTTTATCGGTGAATCTCCGACTTACTACCAGACCAGTGGAGGCAATCCTATTCACGGTACCGGAATGGGAAACAGAGGCTTTTACCGTGTGGGTGCGTACGGGCAGTGGTACGTTCGCAAGTTCGACTTTCAAACGTTTTATATGCACGGACACGACAACGTTTTTCTGGGCAATTCCGTGCCCTCCAATCAACCCTCAATGTTGCCGGTGGGAGCGGTTGGACCATCCTGGAATGGTGGGTTTGTGGAAGCTCACTACAACTACAATCCTCGCCTTATCCTGATCGGCAAGTACGAACTGGTTCGAATGTCACAACAGGCGAATCCCGGCATTAAGGGCAACGCTGGAAATCTGGACACTTGGAGTGTGGGCTATCGCTGGTATCCGATCATGAACCCTCGAGCTGGCCTCGCCTGGGTCCAAGAGTATTCCCGTATCGTCACTGCCGGACGGCCGACCCTTTCCGGTAGAGACGACATTAGTGACAGCTATCTGATGGGATTCGATTTTGACTTCTGAGGGGAAAGGAGAATACTCGGGTGCGCATACAAATCAGGCTGTCCAATAGCGCAGCGGTACTGGTTTTCTTGTTGTGTGGCCTGCCCGCTCTAGCGCAGGAGAGCCACATCGGCACTTTGACGGGAGAGGCGACGCGCGGCAAGTTTCATTATCAACGCTACTGCATCTTCTGCCACGGTGCCTACGGGGACGGAAGAGGAGAGAGCGCGCCCTACCTGGATCCCAAACCTCGTGATTTTACCAAAGGTGTATTCAAGTGCCGGTCCACTCCCAGCGGGAGCCTGCCCCTGGACAGCGATCTCTACGACACCATCAGCCGTGGCATGCATGCCAGCGGGATGCCCGCTTGGAGACCGCTGCAACGGGAGGACCGTGCCGACCTGGTGGCATACATCAAAACCTTCTCTACGCGTTTCCAAGAGGAGAAGCCGGACCCACCCGTAACGATTCCTCCTGAGCCGTTCCCCACGCCGGAGAGCGTGCAGCGCGGTGCAGAACTTTTCCAAAGTATGAATTGCTGGACCTGCCATGGCAAAGACGGGCGGGGCTACGGTCCGTCGACGGCATCGCTCACCGACAGCAAGGGCTATCCCATCACCCCTTTCGACTTTACCAGCGGACGACAATTTAAGTGCGGGGATACGAATCGGGAGATGTACCGTGATCTGGTAACCGGCTTGGACGGCACTCCGATGCCCGACTTTCACGATGCGATGAAGCCGGACCAGATATGGGACGTCGTGCACTACATCCGCACATTGAGTGCCGGCAAAAAGGGTCCGAAAGCAGCGGCGATTCCACCGGCAGCAGACCAGAACGCACCGAAGGCAGACCAGAATGCACCGACAGCAGACCAGAATGCACCGGCAGCAGACCAGAATGCGCCGAAACCAGATCAGAATCCACCGAAGTCGGATCAGAATCCACCCAAGGAACAGTGATGTGTCAGGGTGGTTGCCAAGCCGATCTCCTTTCATGGTATGCTTTGCGTCTTAATTTTGGTTGACCTGAAGAGCTAGCGGCCCTTGCAACTCCAAGGGCAAGAAAGTAAGCTTTTAGATCAGTTTCGAGTTCCTGCTGATTGGTATTTTTGCCGTTTTGACTATTGACTGTATTCGAGTTGCAAACGAAAGGCGACATCCATGAATAAGAAGGTTTCTGTAGCAATGTTTGCCGTGCTCTGTATCCTCGGCCTCTGGCTGCTCGAAGCTCAAGCAGCGCCACCGGTCGATCCCAGCACAGCAGCTTCTATCGGCGGCACGGTGAAACTCGACGGCACTCCTCCCAAGGCCTCAAAGATCGATATGAGTCAAGATCCGGCTTGCAAAGGGGTCAACACGGCCGAGACTTACGTCGTCGACGGCGGCAATTTGGCCAACGTGTTCGTGTATGTCAAAGACGGCCTCAGCGGCAGCTTCGACCCTCCCAAAGAAGCGGTCACCATAGACCAGCAGGGTTGCAAATATCACCCTCACGTGCTGGGCGTGATGGTCGGCCAGAACATCGACGTTAAGAACGATGATCCGACCACGCACAACATTCATCCCACCCCGCAAGACAATCGCGAATGGAACATGACTCAGCCGCCAAGTGGCGCTCCCATCGAGAAAAGCTTCGCCCGCGAGGAAATCATGCTGCCGGTGAAGTGCAACATTCACCCGTGGATGCGGATGTACATCAACGTGGTAAAGAACCCGTTTTATGCGGTCACGGGTCCGGATGGCAAGTACCAGATCAAGGGCCTGCCGCCGGGGACTTATACCATCGCGTTCGTGCAGGAGAAACTAGGCGAAAAGACCCAGAAAATCACGCTGGCAGCCAAAGACAGCAAGACCGTAGACCAAACCTTCAAGATGCCGTAGTTCACCCACTGCAAGACGGGCGTCTCGCCCGTTTGCGCTTACACTGTATGAATAGGGATAAGCGCGGCTGCACGGCGTGCCGACTGAAAAAGCTTTCCGCTGTGGCGGTCCCACTTTTCAGTGAAGGACGATATCCGGCTGCGTGCCCGTCTAAATCGCGGCGTTCAAGGGCCTGCGCAAATCGATTGCCCCTAAGTCACGGCGGCCACGCCTCGCAGGCAGCAAAGGGCTTCTCATCAGCTTTCGTGAAAAATGTGGTAACAAGGAACCTGCGGTGGGAGCCAGAAATCGGCTCCCACGAAAGGTTTTATTCGGTAGTGCCCAGGCCCAGAGCAGCTTTTAGTAGGCCTTGGCGAGGAATGGTTCAAACGTGACTTTCGGTCCTCCTACGGATGAGCAGAGAGCTTTTGTTGGACCACCTGGGCAGCCCCAGTAGTTTTGAGTGGCGTCCACTGAGCCTTTTCCGATATTGTCAACACCTACCTGGCCAGCGCCGAGCAGATTATTGAGATGTACGGTCACCAAGGCGGGAGTGTTGGCCACGATGTCGTAACTCTCGTGACTGATCGCATTCTGCGAAATCACAAAACCCTTTAACGCGGACACACCGAAAACATTGATTCCAGTTGGTCCTGGGGTAACCGCATCGCCGGTGTCGGCACCGTTATACGAAATGGTGTTGCCGACGATCATGTTGTTTGTGATAATTTCGCCAGTGCCGTGGGCATGGACGGTCACGCCCGGAAGACCGTTGTGACTCAATGTATTGTTGACGACCGAGTTTCCCGAAACGGTTGCTCCCGGAAGGAACCCAGCGAAGAGGATTCCCGCGCCTGCTCCAGCCACGGCAGTCCCATTCCCCGTGGAGGTGTTCCCGGAGATCGTGTTGTAACGAACACCCCAAGGCTTCGAGTTGTTGAAAGGAGGATGCGAGGGGATGGTAATTCCGCAATCGTACACATTGTTCTTCAATGTGTTTCCTGCTATCACGTTGTACTCGGTCACGCCCGTTTCGTCGCTGACCAGGATTCCCCCGGAATTTCTGTCGGCGACGTTATTTGAGATCGTCGAATAGGTAACTCCACTGAGATGAATTCCTTCCCCGCAGTCGAGACCCTCCGAGGTCTCCCATGGAAGCAGGCCGGGACAGCTCGAATCTTTGACATCTAACGCCCGGTCGTTGTGATAAATATGGTTTCCCCAAATGGTTACATTGGAGGCGCTGGTCACCGCGATCCCCTCAAAGTCGGCGTTCTCGGCGGTGAATCCCTGAAGAACCACGTCGCTCAGTCCAGGATTGTCGAGACCGTCGATGTAGAAGGCACTGCACTGCAAGTTAGTTTTGCACAGGCCGGCTGCATTCACGAACGTCGTCGCCGATCCAGCCCCGATCAGCGAAAGCGATTTGCCAATGACGACCTGTTCGTTATACGTGCCCGCTGCGACGTTGATAATGTCGCGCGGCTTCGCGGCAGCGATCGCGTCGTTAATCTTCGAAAAGCAACCCTTAGTACCTCCGGGATTAACGCACAGTGTTTTCGCCGCGGCGAGTTGACTTGCACCGACCGCCGACAGTAGAACAACGACGAACAGCAACTTCCACGAACCCAGTGTCCTCGTCATGTCTTAAGCTCCTCGTAGAGTAATTGGCGCCATGTTGCGCATGGGCTTCCCGCTCTGTCCTCGGCGGGATTGGCTTGTGACTTTCCGCAAACGCCCAATTGTACACCCGTTTCGGGCCTCCAGAGCCAATTCTAACGTGAGGGCGCCGGGAGAATTTCGCGCTCAATCGGGACGAACCATGGCTTGACCGGCTTCCGACCTTAAGGTAAGCTTCTCGATCAGTGCAGACTGGGATTCGCCCCGGTTGCCGCCAAGGGAAGTATTAAGCATGGGTATTGCCCCGGTTCTGCTCCCCCGCCTCCTGGGGAGATCTCAAATGAAAATGTCAATCGGATGTGAAAACGCTCAAAATGCGAGTCGTGTCTCTGAATTGAGCCGGGTCAAAGCAGTTTTCGCCGCCGTGGTCCTCTGTGCGGCGACCGCAGTGGGATCGTCTGCCAAAACCACCTTCACCGATCTCGTAAAATTTGACCGGACAAACGGTGCGAATCCTTACTCAGTGCTGGTGCAGGGCACGGACGGGAACTTCTACGGGACCGCTGCCTTCGACGGCGCCTACGGCAACTACGGCACGGTCTTCAAACTCACAGCAGGGGGCAGACGAACCACGCTCTACAGCTTTTGTTCCCAGTCCGGATGTCCCGACGGCTACTTCCCCGTAGCCGGTCTTGTGCAGGGCACCGACGGCAACTTCTACGGGACGACGAAGCTTGGCGGGGCCGACAAGGCTGGCACGGCATTCAGGATTACGCTCAAGGGCAAGTTCACTCTGCTCTACACCTTTTGCTCCCAAACCGGCTGCACCGACGGAGCAGCTCCTTATGGCCCGTTAGTGCAGGGCACCGACGGCGCCTTTTACGGGACAACGTCCGGGGGCGGCGCCCACAACGGCGGCACGGTGTTCAAGATCTCACTTAACGGTAAGCTTGCCACGCTGTATGCCTTTTGCTCCCAATCGAAGTGCAAGGACGGGGACAGCCCGACCCATGGGGTGGTGCTGGGTATCGATGGGAACCTCTACGGAACAACCGGCGAGGGCGGGACCCACAGCGGCGGCACGGTGTTTAAAATAACCCCCAAAGGCGCGCTAACCACGCTTCACAGCTTCTGCGCCAAAACCAATTGCGTAGACGGGTCATATCCATACGGAGGGTTAGCGCAGGGCACCAACGGGAACTTCTACGGGACAACCACGTTCGGGGGAACCCACGCGGCTGGCTCCGTCTTCATGATGACACCCCAGGGCAAACTCACCGTCCTGTACAGCTTTTGTATCGAGAGAGATTGCGCCGACGGCGAAGAACCCTACGCGGGCCTGGTGGAGGGTACCGACGGTAACTTCTACGGGACAACGGCCGAAGGAGGTACCAGCGGCGGCGAGGGTTTGGTCACTCCGCCAAATGAGTCTGGTACCTTCGGCAGCGCGTTCAAGATTACCCCGAAGGGCGTGCTGACCACGTTGTATAACTTCTGCTCCAAATCAGAATGCGCGGACGGTTCGTTCCCGTACGCGGAGCTGGTGCAAGGCACGGATGGGATATTCTACGGGACAACCGCATTCGGCGGCGATCTGATCTGCACCCAAGGCTGTGGCACGGTCTTCGGCTTGGCAACAGGCTTGGCCCCGTTCGTGGAGACGCGGCCCAGGTCTGGCAACGTGGGTGCTGTGGTTGTTATCCTGGGGAATAATTTGACGGGTGCGAGCAGCGTCACCTTCAATGGCACCGCGGCAAAATTCACCGTCGTTTCGAAGACGGAAATCAAGGCCACCATACCAAAGGGCGCCACAACCGGGAAGGTCACGGTGATCACGCCGGCTCGCACGCTCTCAAGCAACACCGTCTTTCGTGTCACGAAGTGATCCGATCCTTGGCGGTATTGGCTTACCACGCACTACTCCCGTCGCCACAATCCTTCGCAGCACGCAGTCGATAGGCCTTAGCCATATCCCGCTACGAATCCGGCTGTGCTCCCAACCGGGAGCAATCCCTACCGGTCGGCTTCCGAGTTGCTTCGAACGCGATCGGGTTTAGCTCCCTGCCAAGGCTCGTCGAAGCTGGCTCCATAAATCGAGGGGCACTTTGAGCCCATGGGGCGCAGATAGGTGGTTAGTTGTCCGCGGTGATGGACTCTGTGATTATTGAAAAACGCAAGATAAGCAACGGCTGGAAGGCTGAAAGCTCCGAGAAAATCGATTGGTGTAGCCAGTTGTTCCGGCGTCAGTGCGCGAATCCGGTCCGCGGCACGTTTGAAATTCTTGTCGTACCAATCGACCAGTTCAGCGACGGTTTTGGGTTTGCTTTTCTCATCTGGAAAGTCCATGCCTAGCTTAAGTTCACCAATTCCGTTGAGGACATGGACATCGAAGCTAACCAGATGGCACGCCAGTTCCCACGCAGTGCGCGCATTGGGATCTGGCCGGTAGTTGGCCTTGTGATCGGGAATCGCGGAGAGAACTTTCTTGGTTGTCTCCACTTCCCGGGCGGACCACTGGAGTAGGGTCTCGCGTATGCCGGCTGCGAATTCAGGGCTCAAGCCTGCTTGTACAGTGGTTGCCATATTTTCTCCTTCTGCGAATGGAACTCCGTGCGGAGCTGTTTCTAGAGCGCCGCTCTACACCCTCTGCAAGCAGCTCAAGCTTCGAAAGTATATCTCAGGCAAGAGCCCTGATCGCCTCTCCGTAAGTTCTTTGCCGAGTCTCCGAAACTGCTTTCCTCATCCAATCGTGTCATGAAACCGATTGCCCTCGAAGAGCACTTTGTCACTGTTGATTTCCTGAAAGCAACTGGCGCTTACGGCATCGACGCGCCTCCACGACTTCAGCAGATGCAGGCTAAGTTGCTCGACCTCGGTTCCGGGCGCATCGCGGCCATGGACGAGGCTGGGCTAGACCTGCAGGTTCTCTCGCTAACCACCCTGGTTGGCAGCCTGCAGGCGGCAAGCGCGACCGCGGTTCTTCACGATGCGAACGACGAACTCGCTGCAGCGGTGCGCGCTCATCGCGGCCGTTTCGAGGGCTTCGCAGCGCTTAATACGAAGGATCCGCCGGGCGCGGCTAAAGAGTTCGAACATTGCGTCAACCGTTTAGGGTTTAAGGGTGCCCTACTCTCCGGAACCACGGATGGCGAGTTTCTCGACCAACCTAAATTCACTCCCATCTTCGAAGCCGCGAACGCCCTGCGCGTTCCCATTTATCTTCATCCTGCGCCTCCTCCTAAGACAGTTAAGGATGTTTACTTCTCCGGACTCCCGGGTGAGACCGGCCTGGTTCTCTCCATCGCGGGCTGGGGCTGGCATGCGGAAACCGGACTCCACAGCTTGCGCCTCATCGTCGCCGGACTGTTCGACCGTTTTCCGGACCTGCAGATCATTATCGGCCACATGGGCGAAGGCGTCCCTTACGCGCTCGCCCGTTCCAACCAGTTGCTCACCGCCGTGGCCAGGAACCTCAAACGTAGTGTCGCCGAATACTTCCATCGGAACTTCCATGTTACGACCAGCGGATATTTCACCTTGCCGCCCTTCCAGTGCGCGTACGATGTCGTGGGCATCGACCGCCTGATGTACTCGGTCGACTATCCGTTCAGCACCAATACGCAAGGACGTGATTTTCTCAACTCTCTCAAGCTCAGCGATGACGATAAGGCCAAACTCACGCACATGAACGCCCACGTCCTGCTTAAGCTTTAGCTCGCGAATCCAGGTTATTGAAAAGCCCAAGCGCACCTTCGCAAACTGCGGTAAACTGCTTGGCGCAGACTTGTATAACACCTCAAGCCAAATCGGCTCGCAGTTCTGGTCCCTCGGACCACATTTTCCGTTTTCAAAACTCAGGAGATCTCGATGCGTGTTTTAAGGTTTGCGATCGCAATGGTTCCGCTTTGCCTCGCGCTCGGCGTCGTTGGCGTCTATTCACAGACCACGCCCTCATCACAAGAAAAGCCCTCGTCGCAAAGCGCGGCCTCGACACAAAGCGCACCCTCGACACAAACCTCACCCTCAACACAAAGCAAGCCCTCATCAATTTGGGTAAGCAAGCCCGCGCCACCGGTCCCGCCCCCGCCACCTCCTAAACTGGAGCACTTCGATCTCAACCTGGTCGATAGGACGCTCGATCCCTGCCAGGACTTCTATCAATACGCGTGCAGCAAGTGGAACGCCGCCAACCCGATTCCGCCCGACCAAGTGGCGTGGGGAACCGGCAGCGGTTTGCAGTACTGGAATGAGAACATCGTGCGCGAAGCCCTGGAGAAAGCGGCAGCCCAAACCGCGGACCGCACCGACTACGAGCAAAAGATCGGCGACTACTGGCGGCCTGCATGGATGAAGTAGCGATCGAGGCAGAGCCGACAAAGGGTTTAGAAGCCGGGTCTGGAACACATCGATCGCATGAACAGCAAGTCGGAACTTGCCGACCAGGTGGCGCAGATCCATCTGGCGGTTCCGGGCGCGTGGCAGGGAGACGATAACCAGACGGGGCGGCGCTCCTGGGCTTCGGCCAGCAACAAGCACTACGACGACGCCAGCAAAGTCGTAGCCGCCATTGATCAGGGCGGATTGGGATTGCCGAACCGTGACTTCTATTTAAAGGACGACGACAAGTCGAAGGACATCCTCAGCAAGTACGAGGTCCATGTGGCGAAGATGCTCGTACTTGGAATTTCGGGAGAGAGCGCGACCCAGGCGCTACCGGATGCTAAGACGGTGATCGCGATAGAAACCGCGATGGCCACAGGCACAAATGGACAACGTCGCGCGGCGCGATCCGAAGAACTCAACAACAAGATGAGTTTGAAGAGATGCAGGCGCTGACGCCGTCATTTGATTGGAAGACCTACCTGGCTGACGTCAAGGCGCCCGCCGTCTTCGCCTCACTACCTGGTGAGCACGCCGGCATTCTTCGCAGAGCTGGAGCCGTTGATCCAACAGCACTCCGTGGCGGATTGGCAGGTCTACCTGCGCTGGCAACTGGTGCACGGTTCGGCGCCGTATTTGAGCAAGACCGCTTTGTGGATGAGAACTGGGGTTTTTCAGCCCACACACTGCTGGGATCGAAACAGCAGCTGCCGCGCTGGCGGCGGTGCGTGCGGGCTGCGGACCGCGATCTTGGGATGGCGCTCGGACAGGCGTACGTAGCTGCGGCATTTCCGCCGGCGAGCAAAGAGCGCACGGCCTCGATGGTCGCACGACGTGGAACACGCCTTGGACCAAGACATCACCACTCTGGACTGGATGCAGCCGGCTACTAAGGAACAGGCAAAAATCAAGCTGCACGCTATCGAGGACAAAATCGGATATCCCAACCACTGGCGGGATTATTCGTCAGTAAAGATCGCCCGCACCAGCTATCTCGACAATGTGCGCGAAGCGACGGTGTTCGAGTTCATCGCCAACTCAACAAGATCGGCAAGCCGGTCGATCGCGCGGAGTGGACGATGACGCCGCCAACCATCAACGCCTATTATGATCCGCAGCTCAATACCATCAACTTCCCTGCCGGAATTCTGCAGCCGCCGTATTTCGACAGCACGATGGACGATGCAGTGAACTACGGCGCGATTGGCATGGTGATTGGACACGAGATCACGCACGGGTTCGACGATCAGGGCCGCAAGTTCGACGCCCAGGGCAATCTGCGCGACTGGTGGACCCCGGAGGACGCCAAAGCGTACGACGAACGCGACAGTGCATTGCCGACGAGTACACCGAGGAAATTCCGGAGGCTGGCGTCAAGCAGAATGGCCGCTTGACCCAGGGCGAGGACACAGCTGACAACGGCGGCATTGCGCATTGCGTTTATGGCGCTGACCAACAAGCTGCAGTCGGAGGGCAAGTCGCTGGAAGAGAAAGACGACTGATGGCTGGACACCGCGACAGAAGTTCTTTCTTGTCTTTTGCCAACGAGTGGTGCACGCAGTACCGCCCGGAATTGATGCGAACGGTCGTGTTGACTAACCCGCACTCGATTCCGAAATACCGGGTGAATAATGTCGTCGCCAATATGCCCGAGTTTCAGCAAGCGTTCTCCTGCAAGACAGGCACGCCGATGGTACGGGCTAAGCAATGCAGGGTCTGGTGAGATTTTCTTCACAAATAGGCATCAAAGCCACCGCTAGTGGGCTGGTTTGGAAGCGGGGCTTGCAGATCACGTCTGGGTTTGCAGGAATTGGTGGGATTATTGGAGCAGAAGGCTAGTGAGGTCACGGCATGAAATTCAAAAAGACTACTTGGCTGGCCGTGGCAATCGTTGCGATACCAATCGCGTAGCTGCTATTTATTTCGTTCATCCCGGGAGATAGGATTGTTGGTTGTTGGCTTCCACTGGCCGCGATAATACAAAAACCGTCCACTGCCAACCCTCCCCGTACACGTTGACTGTGCAGATGCAGCCGGTATAGTGTTTAGCCCGAGTCTCGGCGGGCGTCTTCCTTGGTCTGCCCCTTTCTTGCATATGCAAATGACAGGCACAAGAGCCAAGGTGTTTTACGGTTGGTGGATCGCGTTAACCGGAGCCCTCGCTCTCTTCCTCAGCACGGTCACAATCGTCATATTTCCCTTCGGGATCTTTGCCCGGGCTATAGCCCAGGAATTTCATTCCGGACGCGCCAAGATTTCGCTTGCATTCACAATTCACAACCTGACCGCTGCGCTGTGTTTCCCGCTCGCCGGGCGATTGGTCGACAAGTACGGCCCGCGAAGAGTGCTGATTCCATCCATGACCGTCCTGGGATTAATTCTGATTTCCAGCAGATTCTTGTCAGGGTCGCTATGGCAACTGTACGCATTCTATTTTGCTTTGGGTGCAGTCGCCGGCAGCGCTGGAGCGATGTCCTACACCGTTGTAATCTCGCACTGGTTTGACCGGCGCAGAGGACTGGCCCTCAGCGTCATGATGGTCGGGATGGCGATGGGCGCAATCGTCATTCCTCCGGTAGCGCAGAAGTTGGTGCAAGCGCTTGGATGGCGCATGACTTACAGTACCTTTGGCATCGCGATTTTGCTTATTCCCTTACCCTTGGTGGTGACACTCCTGAAGGAGAAGCCTGAGAGCATGGGTCTCCTGCCGGATGGGGCCGTGGCGGTCAATGCGTCGAAGCCCGTCGCAGGGAGCGAAATCGGGCTAACCCTGGGCGAAACTGTGCACACGTCCGCGTTCTGGATCATGGCATGCGTGTTTTTTCTGGTGACTGCGAGCGTGCATGCGTGTTTCATTCATCTGCCCGCTATCCTGGCCGACCGGGGAGCTACAGCTCAGGTCGCGGCTCTCGCGAGTTCGCTCTTTGGCGTTGGCATGTTCCTAGGACGGGTGGGCTGTGGTTACTTGCTGGACGTGTTTTTTGCACCTCGGGTCTCGGCAGCGCTTTTCGGTGCAGTCGCGGCCGGGCTTGCGTTCCTGGCGGTGGGCCACGCGATCTGGCCTGCGTTCGTTGGGGCACTTTTGGTCGGTCTCGGTCTAGGGGCTGAGACCGATATTATTGCCTACTTGGTGAGCCGCTACTTTGGGCTACGTTCGTACGGAGCGATTTTCGGGTGGATATGGGCTGTCTTTGGCCTGTCTGGTGGGCTGGGCGCTTTTCTGATGGGCCTCGGCTTCGATAAGACGGGATCCTATGTTGTGCCGCTGACCGGATTTGTCTGCGTATCGGTCCTGGCTACGCTGCTGATCATGAGTCTCGGGCCGTACCGATATCGCGTCAGAGATCCGTATGTGCAAGAAGCAGCTCTACAGCAAACCTAGGTCCCTGACCAGCGGAAAGATGGTCCGTGCCCCTCTTCCATGCTAAGACGACCCCGCAATGAATTTACGGAAAGTCACTCGAGAACGGCAAACTCGGGGCGAGATCACATTCGCCAACACCACGACCGATCGCTCCGACGGCGCGGGAGGTGGAGGCTCGAAACCAGCGGGATCGAAGGATCTTCAACCGGCGGCTTGAAAGTCGGTTCTTGGCGCAAGCCCATCGAGCCCGAAGTCCTGCCTGACATCTGGGGAGTCAATCCGCTAGCTCCTGCCTAGCGACAAACCGAAACTCTCCGTTCTGAACATCGCAGCAATGTTGCTGTCGTGCGTTTACGAGATTTGACCGAGAGTTGACATTCAAATGACATCGTGTCTGAATCTCGTGGTTGGTCGCCACGTCTAATCCCATGTACGTTGCAAAAAGCATTTGACGACTGAGGCTGAGGAGACAATTGTGGAATAAATCCTCCACAGCGCAGCTATCAACAATGAACTTTAAGATCTTCGACAAGGAGAAATCATGAGGAAGTCGTATTTGACCGTTTTACTCACTCTGACTTGCTTGCTTGGGTTAGGCAAAGCTGCCCGCGCCCAAGACGCAAGCAGAATCGTTGTGAATGTTCCATTCGAGTTTGTGGCCGGAGGCGAGACGCTTCCCGCGGGCACATACAGCGTCAGTCCGGTCTCCCCAGAGTCGCAGCCAAGCTTGGTTATCCGCACCCACGACAAAGGCACGCTGCTGCTCCCTATTGTTTTCGATGGAGTTCCTGCTGACCACGCAAAGGTCCGCTTCGAGCATGTAGGGGGGGCGTATTTTCTCAGAAAAGTTGAGACTCCGGAAGGTGTCTACACCGTCGGGACGCCTCGAGCCACGACCAAGGTATCGCAGATGAAGGATTACGCTACCATGTCTTCCTCCGGAACTCACTAAGTCGGAAAAAGGATTCATAATCCACACGAATCTGCTCGACGCGCGATGCTAATGTGCAAGCGCAGGTTCGTTCGATCATGGTCTGGTTTTCGCGCTGCAACCTGGGGCGGGTTCAAAAGGTAACCGAGGGACCATCCTCGTCTACTCTGGAGGCAGCGCGAAACCAGCGCCTAGTGAGCGCTGGCTTTTTCTGCACCCAGTCCGGTGTTTGAGCGGACCAGAAGTTCGTTGAACTTGTGCTGCGAAGTCGGTTCGTGGCTCAACAACGTGCCGACGATAGCCCCGAGAAATCCCAGCGGTATGCTCAGAATGCCGGGGTTCTCCAAAGGGAACAGAGCTTTCGCCTGGATCAAGTGCCGAGCCGCCCCGGTCACCGTGGGCGGATCGATTGCCATCAGGCTGGGGCCTACTATGATGAGTCCGATCGAAGCCAGCAAGCCAACGGCAAGTCCCGTGACTGCTCCCGCAGTATTGAACCTCCGCCAGAAAATCGAAAACACAATCACTGGCAAGTTCGCGGAAGCGGCTACAGCAAACGCAAGTGCTACCAGGAATGCCACGTTCGCAGTCGGTCCCAGAAGGATCGCGATGGTGATTGCCACCCCGCCGACCACAAAGGCCGAGATACGCGCCACCAGGACTTCCTCACCCGGCTTTCGCTCGACTCCCTTATGGATAACGTTTGGTCCAGAGGTCATGCGAAAAGGAAGTCGTCGCGCTGATGGTGAGACCCGCGACGACCGCAAGGATAGTGGCAAAAGCGATGGCGGAAATAAAGGCGAAGAAGATGTTTCCCGCCAAAGCTTGAGCCAGCAGCGGGGCGCTCATGTTCGTTCCCCCGTGAGTCTTGATGTAATCCGGGCCCACCACCGTCGCAGCTCCGAACCCGAGGAACGTGGTCATGATATAGAAGCTGCCAATCAGGGCCATCGCCCAAACCACGCTGTGACGTGCTGTCTTGGCGTCCGGCACGGTATAGAACCGCACCAGGATGTGCGGCAGCCCGGCAGTGCCAAAAATCAGCGCGAGACCGAGCGAAATCAGGTCCAGCGGCCCGTAAGGCGGTTTATAACGAAGCCCCGGCTGCAGGAAGTCTTTAACCACCTCCTGACCTTTCGCGTCGTGATAGGTCACATGCCCGATGGCTCCGAAAAAATCGGCGAAACTGAAATGGAAGTGAGCCATCACTAAGATGCTCAGCAGAGCGGTCCCCGCCATCAGCAGAATTGCCTTGACGATCTGTACCCACGTTGTTGCCAACATGCCACCGAAAACCACGTACACGATCATCAGAATGCCAACGCCGACCACCGCCTTGTTGTAGGTGACGTACCCTCCGAGCAACAGTTTCACCAAGGCGCCGGCCCCTACCATCTGAGCGATCATGTAAAAAGTGCTGACGGTCAAAGTGCTGATCGAGGCCATCGCCCGCACTGGTCTCGGGTTGAGGCGGTAAGCGAGCACATCCGCCATGGTGTACTTGCCCGCATTGCGCAGCGGTTCCGCAATGACCAATAAGACCGTCAGGTAAGCCACCAGCCATCCCACCGAAAACAAAAAGCCGTCATAGCCCTGGAAAGCGATGATGCCGGCAATTCCCAGGAACGATGCTGCGCTCATGTAGTCGCCCGCAACCGCGATCCCATTCTGCCAGCCCTTGATCTGGCGGCTGGCCGCAAAGTATGCGCTGGAGCCGGTCGAGTGCTTCGACGCCCAATAGGTAATACCTAAAGTGATAGCAATGAACAGGAGGAACATCACGAGCGAGATATTCGACATGATCTACTTGCCTCCCTTGCCGATCTTCGGCTTTGCCAACAATGTCTTTCGCCAGTTGGTCAAAGTTTGCTGCGGCTCTCACGTACAAGCCGGCAATGAGCCAGGCTACGAAAAACTGAGACAGCGCGAAAAGGTAGGCAAGGTTCAACACGCCAAACACCTTGGTCGACATGAACTGCGGCGCGTAGCCGACCAGTACCGGTAACGCAAAGTAGTAGACAACGAAGAATACGAATGCGGGCACAATGAAGATCTTCTTCGTCGCCATCAGATCCTTGAACGACTGACTCTCTGCAATCTGGTCCCACACCGTCTGGGATGGTTCGCTACGATTAGTGACGTTCGCCATAGTGGCTCCCTTTGTTGGCTTCAGGCGCGGCGGAGCAATTGTACAGCCCCTCCACCGCCGCGCGAATTGCAGAATCCACCAAGTTGATTGGGGCATAGCGGATCAACATAAATCTCGGGCCTGACCAGAAGTCAATATCCCGGACCGAAGATGCCTCATCCGCGGATTGTCAAACGGGCGCACGGACAGCATTGCGCCCTAGAGTCCTTTTCACGCCTTGCATCCTCCTAGCGTCGAATGGTTGCAGTCATCTTTCGACGCGAGTATGCTATTTTGACGCGAATGTCCGTCTCTGCTTTGCTTGATTTGACTGAGGACTCCTGTAGCTGTTTGACCGGAAGAATCCGATAGCTTCTGGTGCGAAAGGAAGGTCAGACTCATGCACAACACCCGGAGAGATTTCCTGAAAGTCACCACGCTGGGAGGCGCAGCGTTAACGTTGTTTGGGTTTGACCTCGCCCCCGCCTACGCGCAGCTTCGCCAACTCAAGATTGCTCGAGCGACCGAGACGCGATCCACGTGCCCGTACTGTTCGGTGAGCTGCGGCGTCCTTATTTACACGATCGGCGACAAAGCCAAGAACGTGACGCCGCAGGTCATCCACGTCGAGGGTGACCCCGACCATCCCATCAATCGCGGCACGCTGTGCCCGAAGGGAGCTTCGCTCGAGCAGGACATCCTCAATCGAGCGGCGGCTTCTGAAGCCGCAGGTCCGGCGTCCGGGCTCCGATCACTGGGAGGACATTGCCTGGCCGCAGGCCATCGACGAGATCGCCCACTGGGTGAAGAAGACGCGTGACGATACTTTCATCGAGAAAGACGCGCAAGGCCGCACCGTAAACCGCTGCGAAAGCCTCGCCTGGATCGGCGGCTGCACCGACACCAACGAATTCAATTACCTGGTCGTCAAGACCATGCGCAGGCCTGGGCCTCACCTATATAGAAAATCAGGCCAGGGTTTGACACGGCCCCACGGTCTCAAGTTTGGGACCAACATTTGGACGCGGGGCCATGACCAATGGCTGGGTCGACATCAAGAACACCGACATGATGTTGATCATGGGCGGGAACCCTGCCGAAAACCATCCCTGCGGCTTTAAGTGGGCGATCGAAGCCAAGCGCAACCGCAACGCCAAGATGATCGTTGTGGATCCGCGCTTTACGCGCACCGCTGCCACTTCCGACCTGTTCCTTCAGATTCGCGCCGGAGCGGATATCGCTATTCCTCGGCGGAATCGCTCCGCTACGCGATCGAAAACAATCGCATCGCGAAGGATTACCTCGTCAACTACACCAACGCCGCCTTCATCGTGAAGGAAGGTTTCAAACTGCCTGAAGATGGTTTGTACTCGGGTTTCGACCCTGCGACGCAAACCTACGACCGATCCACCTGGAATTACGAGGAGGCTAACGAGCCGGCGGCGCCACGCCTCGCATGCTGCCCGCAAGCCCGCTGCCGGCTCCGGAGCAACGCCACCGCCATTGCCCATGCTGCCTCCGAACGTGGCTTACGACCTTACGTTGCAGCATCCGCGTTGCGTCTTCCAGTTGCTGAAGCAGCAATATTCGCGCTACACGCCGGAAATGGTCGAGCGCATCACCGGCATCCCGAAAGATCAGTTCCTGAAGGCCGCCGATCTGTTCACTTCCGTCCGCAAAGACGGCGACATGAAGAAGGTGGCCACCATCATGTACGCGGTGGGGTGGACGCAGCATACCTTCGGCACACAGATCATTCGCACGCTGCCATGTTGCAATTGCTGCTCGGCAACGTCGGCCGCGCGGGCGGCGGCGTCAACGCTCTGCGCGGTCACTCCAACATTCAGGGCGCCACCGACATGGGCGGCGTGTTCGACAGCTTGCCGGGCTACCTGAAGGTGCCGAACCCAACCGACACCGACCTCGCCGCGTATCTGAAGCGCATCACGCCAACTGCCTCCAAGCCGGCTCCGTGGGATTCGTTCAACTACTGGTCGAACACGCCGAAGTTCGCGGTGTCGTACTTGAAGGCCCTGTTCGGGGACGCGGCGACGAAAGAAAACGATTTTGCCTTCCACTACATGCCCAAGGTGGATCGCAATTATTCCTGGACCCAGATCTGGGACAACATGTACCGCGGCTCGGTCAAAGGAATGTTCGCCTTCGGCATGAACGGCGTGGCCATCGGGCCGGACTCGCAGAAGAACATTGAAGCGCTCAAGAAAGCCGATTTCCTCGTCGTCGGCGAGATTTATCCCGATGAGACCAGCGAATTCTGGAAGTCGCCGGGAATCACGCCCGAGGAAATGAAGACCATCAACACGACGGTCTATCGCCTGCCCTGCGCGGGCTTCGCCGAGAAAGACGGGTCCATGACCAACTCGGCGCGCTGGCTGCAGTGGAAGAATGTCGCCGTGCCTCCGCCTGGCGAATGCCGTCTCGATCAGGACATTGTGGCCGCAGATTTTTCTCAAAGTGCGCGAACTCTATAAGAAGGAAGGCGGCAAGTTCCCCGACCCGATCCTGAACCTGACCTGGTCTTACACGAATCTCCAGCATCCTCGCTCGCCGAATTGGCCAAGGAGATAAACGGCAAGGCGCTGGCGGATCTAACCGATCCCAAGACCCAGGTCAGGTCATCAAGCGAGGACAGCAATTGCCGGGCTTCGCCTGGCTGAAAGACGACGGCACTACCTCCTGCGGCAACTGGATCTATTCCGGATGCTGGACCGAAGCCGGTCCCCAGCTCGCACGCCGCGGCACGGAAGATCCGTCCGGCCAGGCATTTACCCGAACTGGGCGTGGTCCTGGCCGGCCAATCGTCGCGTCCTGTACAACCGCGCGTCCTGCGATGCCGTCGGGGAAGCCGTGGGATGCGTACACGCAGGCAGGTCTGGTGGAACGAAGCCGCGCAACTCTGGGTCGGCAACGATGTGCCCGACTTCAAGGCGGATTCTCATCCCAAGGACCACATGGGGCCGTTCATCATGACCCCCGAAGGCGACTGGCCGAATATTTGCGCCGTTGGGCGCGTTTGCTGATGGACCCTTCCCTGAGCACTACGAGCCGATCGAGAGCCCGGTCCAAAATGCCTTCTCATCCCAACCAGTCGAACAATCCCGTGGTTAAGAAGCTATCAACACGCCGCAGACAAGTACGCCACTCCGGGCGACGGCTTCAACGTCGTCTGCACTACCTACCGGCTGACCGAGCACTATCACTACTGGACCAAGAACAATCCGATGAACGTGCAGCTCATCCCCGAGCCGTTCGTCGAGATTCCTGTGGAACTGGCGCAGGATCTCGGGATCAAGGGCAACGACAAAGTGAAAGTGACGAGCGCGCGCAGCTACTACATCGCCAAAGCGTTCGTCACCAAGCGCATCAAGCCGATGATGATTGACGGCAAGAAGGTTTACCAGATTGGCATTCCCATTCACCAGGGGTATCGCGGAATTCAGGAAGACGCGGGCAGGGATGCGAGGACGATCCTCAACCGGCTCACGCCGACGGTGGTCGATCCCAACGCGTACACGCCCGAATTCAAGGGTTTTCTGGTGAAGGTGGAAAAGGCGTAAGGCAACGTCATGAGCCAGGCGACGTTGGCAATTCGTCAGAATCTCCGGCCACGCCGGGCCGCTCCCGGGCGCCGGCGTCGAGCGCGACTATCAGGTCTGCAAACTGGTTGACACCACCACTTGCATCGGCTGCAAAGCCTGCGAAGTGGCCTGTCTCGAATGGAACGGCTACACGTTCACCGAAACTGTCTTCGACAACAGTTACCAGACCATGCCGGAGACGACCTGGAATTACTGGAACCTGATCAAGTTCAACGAGCATGAACGCGAGACGGCAGTGTCACGCTGCTCATGCGCAAAGACCAGTGCATGCACTGCGCCGAACCGGGCTGCCTGGCCGCCTGTCCGGCAGACGGCGCCATCGTGCAATATGCCAACGGCATCGTCGATTTTCAGCAGGAGCATTGCATTGGTTGCGGCTATTGCGTCAGCGGGTGCCCGTTCAATATTCCCAAATTCAATCCAGCTACCAAGAAGATGTTCAAATGCACGCTGTGCTCGGACCGCGTGAGCGAGGGCCTGGAACCGGCGTGCATCAAGTCTTGCCCCACCGGTTGCTTGCACTTCGGTACGAAAGATGACATGAAAGACCTGGCCGAGACGCGAGCCACGCAGCTACGCGAGAACTATCGGTATCGAGAAGGCTGGCGTTTACGATCCGGCCGGTGTGGGTGGAACCGGCGTCATCTACGTTCTGCACGACGTCACCAATCCCGAGGCATATGGACGGCTGCCCAAGGATCCGCATATTCCATGGGTGGCCCGCTTCTGGAAGGGACCGGCGAAGTGGATGGGGAATCTCGCCATGCTCTTTGGGGTCGTCGGCGTGACGATGCATTACCTCCGTTATGGCCCCAAGCAAGTTGACGACCGGAAGGCATGGAAATGGAGGACAGCCATGAGCACGTCGCAGGTCATTTCTTCCACCCACGCCGGACACAAGGGCGGAGGCCGAATTCTTCGCTATACGCTGAGCGAGCGTGTTCACCACTGGCTTGGCGCGTTCACCTACATCTACTGCCTGATTACCGGCCTTGCCTTCTGGTCGCCGTATATGTTCTGGCTGGCTGACCTGGTGGGCGGAGGACCGACGGCCCGCTTCTGGCATCCCTGGTTTGGCGTGGCTTTCACACTCTCAATGTTGTGGATGTACAAGATGTGGCGCGGCGACATGGCCATTAATGACGCCGATCTCGCCTGGAAAAAGGCGATGGCGCACTACATCCGCAACGAGGACGAAGATCTTCCGCCGATTTGGCGCTTCAATTATGGGCAAAAACTGTTTTTCTGGCTGATGTTTTACGGCGTGATCCTGTTGATGTTGTCCGGATTCGGCTTATGGTTTGTTGAATCCATCCCGTGGAGTTTGCACTGGCTCCGACTGCTATGCGTCACCGTGCATGTTGTCGCAGCCCTCGCCACCATCGGCGGCTTCATCATTCACGTCTATATGGGCACGGCCATGGTTCGTGGCGGATTTACCTCGATCATTCGCGGCGAGGTTTCCACTGCATGGGCGAAGACGCATCATCGTCTCTGGTACGAACAGGTCACCGGTAATCGGCCTTTGCGGAAATGAAGCGATCCAAATGGGATCAGCGAATTCAACGTGCGGACGAGTTGACATCCGCACATCCTTTTGCGGCCGAAGCCTTGCGCTTTTACAAAGGCATCGCCACTTTCCAGAAGGAACTCTACGCCAACGTCGACGCGGCCCGGGGGAATGGCTCGCGGAAAAAGCTTGCGGCTTTGTTCGATGAGAATCTCGATCTTCCTCTGCTCCTGCCCAAGTTTCAGGAGTTCCTTTCCTGTGTGGGCGATTTCAGTCCTCAACCAGTGGCCGAGTCTGCCGCCAATTTGAAAAAGCAGTCGTCTGCGCATTGCCGCGACTTGCTCAACGGTCGTTGGCGAACGGCATCGGATTCTCACCCCGTTTCGAGCGAATCCGAAACACTGCTGGCCTGGATATTTCTGCAGCCCTATGCGGAGTGCCTGGCGGATCGAAGCGAACACAAGCCCGGCAATGACGCCCTCGCGTTCTGTCCCTTTTGCGGGGGGAAGCCGCTAGCCGGCGTGCTGCGTCCCGAAGGAGATGGGTCAAAGCGATTTCTCATCTGCGCGCTCTGCGCCACGGAGTGGCCGTTTCGGCGGATTCTGTGTCCGGGTTGCGGAGAGGAATCCGTAGACAAACTTGCGGTCTATACGGCAAACGACTTCTCCAACGTGCGAGTCGAAGGCTGCGACAGTTGCCAATCCTACATCAAGACAGTTGATCTCACGAAGAATGGCCGCGCCGTGCCTGTGGTAGACGAACTGGCGACCATCCCCTTGAACCTCTGGGCCGACGAACACGGATACGTGAAGCTAAAAACCAACCTGCTCGGGATCTAGCCACGGTGCCGCCTTGCGAAAGCCCATGCGGCGCCAAGGAACTGCCGCCGGGAGCGCGCCACTCGAAAATCGCACTTTCAGAGTCTTGATCTCGTAGGGTTTGGTATGCACTGTGACGGCATCGTTGTGCACAGCGAGGTCGCCAATCGACCTCTCCATCAGATCGGTTTCTGACGCCGACTGCGCTCCTGCTGGAAGGTGGAGTTCTACATCTGCTTCTCTCCCCGCCCATTCATAAAAACGGAGGATTAAAAAGTCATCGTCCTCTGATTTCTTGATCGCGGTCAGGACTACGTTGGCCGGCTCAACTTGCACGAACGAGTGTTGGCTCGGGAGCGTTCCCTCGTGTTTCTGCGACTGCATCGCGATCGGCTTGTAGTTCAGTTCGTAGCCACGGCGCACGGTCTGCGCTTCTCTCCACGTTCCGACATGCGGATACAGAGAGTATGTAAATTCGTGATGACCTTCGTCAGCGTGCGGATCAGGCCATTCCGGCGAACGCAGCAGCGAAAGACGCAGCACATTGCCCTTCACATCGTATCCGTACTTGCTGTCGTTCAGCAGGCTGAAGCCGTGTTTGGTATCGGAGAGATCAGCCCAGCGCTGCGCCGGGACCTCGAATTTGGCTTGTTCAGCCGGGGAGTTACGCGTAGTCGGCCGTTCTATCGAGCCGTAGGGAATTTCAAAAGCGGCCTTGTCACTGTGGGCACTCAGAGGAAACGCCACTTTCAGCAAAATGTGTTTCTCATGCCAGTCTACCTGCATCTTCACGTCGACGCGTGGCACCCCGGCGTACATGGTGATGTTCTGCACGAAAATGGAATTCTGGAAGTGTTTCTTGACGCGGATCACGGCGCGTACTGGCCCGCTTTCAACTAGTTTTACCTCATCAGCTTTATCTAAATCCCAATGTTGTTTCTCGAAATCGGAATCGATGTTCCAGGCGTCCCATTGCTTGGGCTTATCATAGAAAGCCTGCAAGAGGTTTCCACAAATGAACGTTGTGGGGCCGCCCGTGTCGGTTTCCGGGGGAGCCAGTGTTTCCGTTTGATTTCGCAGATCGAGAAGGCTGGTGATGCATCCGGTTTGCGGGTCAACTTTGAGGCGGACGGTTCCATTCTCCATGCCATTCTCAGAGGTCTTGACAACTTGCATCAGGGGGCGGTTGTATGCGTCCGCAGAGCTTGCCGGCTTGCCAGCGGTGCGCACAAAGTAGGTCCTGTAACCCAACGCTGGGATATTCGCCAGGATGAGAAGACGCGCCCGGTTCGTCACCGAATCCATTGCCAGTAATTGAGACTCAACTCGTTGCCCCGTGGCACCGACTACTTCGATCTGTTTTGCCGGGGCAGGAAGTTGTGTCTCGACCTCAACCACCTCGGTTCGCGGCCAGGAGAGCGAATTGAAAACCACAACCGGCACGCCGTCCCCTTGGGTGTTGACGTGAGCCATGATCTCCTCGAGCGAGTCATCCGTAACCTGATTCGCGGAGCGCGCAACGTCTTCCAGATTCCGCTTGGCGTCGAGATAGTTGACCGCGATTCCGGAACCCGGCATTACGTCGTGGAAATGATCGAATAGCAGATTCTTCCATGCGAATTCGACCTGGTCTTGCGGATACGAGCGGCCGAAGAGGGAAGCAAGCGACGCATACTTCTCCGCATCGAGGATCAGTCCTTCGTCACGCCGAATTCGCTTTTTGGTGTCCGCCTGCGATGTGTAGACGCCGCGGTGATATTCGAAATAGAGTTCGTCGTTCCAGGTGGGCACTTCAAGGTTTGGAAGTTCCTGGTTCAGGTCGGCAAAGAATTGTTTGGCGGTGCTGAAGTCAACCTTCGGGAAGACCGTGTTTGGATTTCGAAGACGATTTGCCTGATCAAGCATGGTGCGCGTCGGGCCGCCGCCGTGGTCGCCGATTCCGTACAAGTAAAGCATCTGGGGAGGATCGCTGATTTTGCTCCCGTAGATTAGCGGAGCGTAAATCGACAGGTCCTTCACGATCTGCTGAGGGTTGAAGTCGTTGGCGTATTCGTGAGGAAAATAGGTCAGCAGACGACTTCCGTCGGGCGCTTCCCACCAGAACAGCCGGTAGGGGAACTTTGTGTAGTCCGTGGCCCACAGCAGTTTGCTGGTCACGAAATAATCAATGCCGGATTTCTTGTAGATTTGCGGAAGCTGCCAGTTGTATCCAAAAGAATCGGGGTTCCAGCCGATCCTGATGTCAGCGCCAAAGTTCTTCTGAAAATATCGTTTACCCACTAGAATCTGGCGCACCAGAGACTCGCCGTCCGGCATATTGAGATCGGGCTCGACCCACATGCCGCCGATAACTTCCCAGCGGCCCTCCTTCACCCGCTGTTTGATCTGCTCGAACATGTCCGGATATTTCTCCTGCATCCATTCGTAGGTTCGGGCCGAAGACATAGTGAACTTGAAATCCGGATACTCGCGCATCAGATCGAGGACGCTCTGAAACGTATTGCGCACGACCTCAACCGTCTCTGTCCACGGCCACAACCACGCCATATCAATATGCGAGTTCCCAACCGCGCGAACCGTGAACTGTTTCAACCATGCATTCAACGATTGCAGTTTGCTTTGCGCTTGGCGCAGCGACTCGTCGAAACCCGCCTCGTCATTCTTGTCGAGCGCCGAAAAATCAATGGCCTTGACCGTCGCGTCGAGTTGTCGCTGGCGTTCTCCCCGACCTTCCTCATAAGCCACAATCATCGGACGGGCCGCCAGAATTTCCGTTCGGAGCAGCGCTGGATCGGGCCGGACAGCGGCGGGTTCAATGCTCAACTGTGCGTGATGAAATTCGGTCTCAACGTCGGGAGCATCAATCCGCACGGCAATCAGAAACTTCTGTCCCGGCTGCGCGTTCTCCGTCAGGAGAATGGGCTGCTGTATGTCGTCGTCTCCTCGCGACACCAGCGAGCCGTTGGAGAACACTGCGATCGTGACCGGGCCTTTGTTGTTCCAATTGAAGTCGAAGCGGAAGTCCAATTTCGCACGTGCGCCCTGTACCGCATAACCATTGATCTTCTCCGGAATCACAATCCAGCGGCGCAGCACGCGAGAGCCGGTTGCCCATTTGTCCCCGACTCTGGCCGTCTCCCATCCCGAATCGTACAAAGACGGATCCTCAGGATGCGGCACATCGCCGTGAACTCGCCAATCGGGGAGCGGTAGAGTGGTCAGCGATTCCAGGCGATCTAACGTTGCCCGGTACGGGTCGGTTGTATTCTGGGTCGGAGATGGTTCTTGGGCGGAGATTGCGCTGGTTGCCAGGAATGCGAAAAGTGCACACGCGATCCATCTCTTCACCGGAAATTCCTCCATCCTTAATTGGGCTGAATAAGCGAAGGAATAGGGTACTCGCGTTCATTGCGTCTTGCCAGCCTTGGCGGGCTACGCTGCTAACCGCCGGCGATTGCCCCGATGATGAGAAGAGGCTCGGTACCCGCCGCGACCGAGTCGGGTAGCGGAGCGTCCGGTGATTCGTGGGAAAGATCCTCCTCGCAAGCGAAGAACCTCAGGAACGGCCGTCGCTCTTGCGTTGCATGATCGCGGATGGTCCCGCGCAGCATGGGATAGCGGGCCTCCAGCGCGTCGAGTACCGAACGCTGCGTGACCGGACCCTCGACCTGCGAGTTCCACCTCGACGCCAACATGCGCCAGCGTTCGCAAGTGTTGCGGGAGCATGACGCGGATCATGTTAGCTTGATCATGGCAGTGTCTGAACCTCGACCGAAAGCACGGCCGGAAGATCGCGGACAATCGGAGCCCAACTGTCTCCGGCATCGGCCGAAGCGTACACCTGTCCGCCGCTCGTGCCGAAATACACGCCGCACTTGTCGAGCGAGTCGACAGCCATGGCGTCGCGCAGCACGTTTACGTAGCAGTCTTTTTGCGGCAGGCCTTTGGTCAGCGCCTCCCACTCGTTTCCGCCCGTACGGCTGCGGAAGACACGCAGTTTGCCTTCGTGCACGTAATGTTCCGAATCGCTCTTGATCGGGACTACGTAGATGGTCTCCGGTTCGTGCGCGTGAACATCGATCACGAACCCGAAATCGGTTGGCAAGTTTCCGCTAACCTCCACCCACTGGTCGCCAGCGTTGTCGCTGCGCATCACGTCCCAGTGCTTCTGCATGAACAGCACACCCGGGCGCGAGGGGTTCATCGCGATATGGTGAACACAGTGCCCGACCTCGGCATCCGGGTCAGGGATATATTGCGAACGCAGTCCGCGGTTGATTGGCTTCCACGTCTTGCCGCCGTCATCAGTCCGAAAGGCACCTGCGGCCGAGATCGCGATGAACATCCGCTGGGGATTGCTCGGATCCAGAATGATGGTGTGCAGACACATGCCGCCTGCGCCCGGTTGCCACTTGGGGCCGGTGCCATGGCCGCGCAGTCCGGGGAGTTCCTTCCAGTTCTGCCCGCCGTCGGTTGAGCGAAACAGAGCGGCGTCCTCGACTCCGGCGTAAACCGTGTCGGGGTCGGTGAGCGATGGCTCCAGATGCCACACCCGCTTAAACTCCCACGGATGCTGCGTGCCGTCGTACCACTGATGCGTGGTGAGCGGCTTGCCGCTCTCGTCAGACGCGTCATAGGCAAACTTGTTGCTCTCGCTCTTGGGCGGGCCTGGCCGGCGCGGTCGCCTCGCCCGGCGGCGTTCCTGGCTGATGCCATGTCTTGCCACCATCGTCGGAGCGCTGAATGATCTGGCCGAACCAGCCGCTGGTTTGCGATGCGTATAGACGATTGGGATCAGCCGGCGATCCCTTGACGTGGTAGATTTCCCAGCCCGCGAAATGGGGGCCGCTGACATCCCATTTGTCGCGCTTGCCATCCGACGTCAAAACGAATGCGCCCTTGCGTGTGCCAACCAGAACTCGTACCTTGCTCATCCCTGGCTCCTTTTCATCAGCATCAGTGTGGCGCTGGTATTCCCAGGCGGTATTACACAACGAAGTATTCGTCCGCGCTAGCTTACCAATTCTGCCCGGACGTCAGTGCTCATCTTCGGGAGCGGCCGTCCCGTCCGACCAATGGCCGACCGGAATCAGAACACGGTCAGTCGTTCCGGAGCTGCGCTACGAGCCAAAGCTATCTCCGCGTCTCGATCCGGGATCAAGTACTGGTCAAGAGGGGCCATGCTGGAGTAGGGTACCTTTGCGGCCTGGGCGTGGGCCTGCCAAGACGCGCCTACCATGACCACCAGAGCCCAAGCTCCCAATACCATTCTCTCAGTCATCCTTGGGTTCATTGATCCCTCCTGAAAGACGGGATTCGAAGTGTGAGCCTGCGCCGACTACCTGGGGGCGCAGGCTCGATTGCCAGTCTTGCTGCCTCATCAGCTCTACGCGGCCTTTTGCAACTGGCCACGCACTTGCTTCATGAACTCGCGCATTTTAGCGATATGACCAGGCGAGCGCTTGTCCATCCAGACCTCAAAGCGCTGCGCGGCCTTTTCCAGATGTGCGAGGAACTGCTTGTTGGCCCATTGTTCTCGGCCTTCCGCGATGGTTGGCTTGATCCGCTCCCAGACGCCGAAGAATTCACCGCTGGTTTCGAAGAACAAGTCCTCGTGAAGCAGACCATAGTTCAGCAAAGCGCAGGTCTGTTCCCAATAGCTGGCCACCATCATGAAGTTGGTGCCGCCTTCTGTGCCGGGCGCCGCGACTCGCATGGCGTCGTTCCAGGTGTCGGCGAAGTAGCTCTTGAAGAACCAGTCTCGGGCCTGCCGAAGCCGGGCTTCGCGGCGCTGTTCAAACACCTGCATTTGGAGTTGCGCTTGTTCGTGCGTGGGTTTTGTTTCCATGATTTTTTCTCCTTAAGTTTTGTATTGTTTCGTAAAAAACGACGACGTTGACTTGCGACAGAGATCGTCCGTTAGCAGCAATCCCTGAACGTAAGAATCAGGCCGCTGGTTCGCAGTTAATCATCCATGGTATGCCAAATCGATCGACAAGCATGCCAAAGCGGACGGCCCAAAAGGTTTCCTGGATGGGCATTTGCACCGTCCCGTCTTCTGCTAATGCGTGAAACTTGCGTTCCGCCTCTTGCGGGTCTTTGACATGGAGTGCCACAGAGAAGCCTTGAGGTTTCTGATAGTGTTCCGGCGGAGCGTCGCAACCCATCAATGCCTGATTGTCGACGGTTAGGCTGGCATGCAGTACCTTATTACGCCATTCAGATGGCACTTGGGACGCGATCGGCGATTCCCCGTGCGTTAGCATGGTCACAATCGTGCCGCCAAGACACTGCTCATAGAATTTGAAAGCCGCCTCGCATTGGCCGTTGAACGTGAGATGAGAATTCAGTTTCATAGCCCTCTCCTCCTTTGCACTGGTGAATGGTGGTCCATGCGGAGCTATCCTTGGTCGTACGCCTGTTTCAAACGGTCAATGTCGATCTTATCCATTTGAAGCATTGCTTCCATCACCCTCTTGGCTTTCCCGGCGTCCTTGTCTCCCAGCATTTTGGTTAGGACGGAGGGAATGATTTGCCACGACAGGCCGTACTTGTCTTTCAGCCAACCGCATCTTGATTTTTCTCCGCCTGCAGAAAGCTTCTCCCACAGTTCGTCTACTTCTTGCTGCGTCTCGCAGTTCACGAAGAATGATATAGCTTCCGTGAACTTGAAGAGGGGGCCGCCGTTTAATGCGAAAAAGTCTTGCCCATCGAGTTGGAAGGTCACGGACATGACCGTCCCCTTCGGTCCCGGCCCTCCTTCTCCATAGCGAGTGATCGTCCCTACCTTCGAATTCTTGAATATGGAAACGTAGAAATTCATCGCTTCTTCGGCTTTGTCGTCGAACCATAAGAACGGGGTAATTTTGTGCATATAGTTCTCCTCGTTACTGCCCGGTCGCATCGACGAAGCCTTCTACACCGAGGCTTACCTTAAGGCAAGCCTTCGATCTCCAATACGGGCCGTATTTCGACCGTCCCCTTGCGTGCGCCCGGAATGCGTCCGGCAATGTCAATCGCTTCGTCCAGGTTCTTGGCGTCGACCATGAAGAATCCGCCAAGTTGCTCCCGCGTCTCCGCGAAAGGACCATCGGTCACCAGCCGTTTGCCGTTGCGTACCTGAACCGTGGTCGCCGTCGACACGGGCTGCAGCGGGGAAGTGGCCAGAAACTGGCCATTCGCCTTGAGCGTGTGCGCAAGCTGTGTCGACTCCCCGTAACACTGCTGCCGCTCGGCCTCGGTCCAGGCCTTCTCGTCGGCGTAGATGAGCAACATGTATTTCACTTGTGGCCCTCCATCAGTAAGTCGAACGCAAGATGTCCAAATCGACACCCGTGTAAGAAAAGTTTACGTCAAGAGTTCGGTCGAAATGTCACAACGCATCGCTCCGATCATCACTCGAATCTTCGATGTGGGCTTAGACGCGCGACTATTTCTTCCCGGCCAATTGTGCGCGAAGACGCTGATCTCGCTCCTTGATCTCGGGTGTGACCACGGCGCCGAAGTCCTCCATCTCGTACACCGGGCGAATCTCGATCTCGGTGCCGCCTCCGAAGGGACTACGCTTGAGCCATTCGATCGCCTCCTCCATCGATTTCGTTTGCCACAGCCAGAAGCCGGCGATAAGTTCCTTGGTCTCAGCAAATGGACCGTCGATCACGGTCGGCTTCGCTCCGGAGAACTTGACGCGCTTGCCCTTGGAACTCGGTTGCAGTCCTTCGCCAGCGAGCATTACGCCAGCCTTCACCAGTTCTTCGTTGTATTTTCCCATCGCCGCGAGAATCTCTTTGCTGGGAAGAAGGCCTGCCTCCGAGTCCTTGTTGGCCTTAACTATCACCATGAATCGCATTGATGTCTCCTTATTATTAAATGAATTGAAGCACCTTGTTTGGATGCCTCCACGGGTAAATCGAACGGGAGCCGGCCAAATCGACACTGCGCTGAAAATATATTTACAATCAGGCATGCCCCTCGATGCCACCGAAGCCGTAGCCGCAGTCTACCGCTCCGATTGGGGCCGGGTCGTGTCTATCCTGATTGGCCTCATCGGCGACTTCGACCTTGCGGAAGAGGCGGCCCAGGAAGCTTTTGCAGCCGCCGTGGAGCAATGGCGAGTTTCCGGCGTGCCAGAGTTCCCGCGCGCATGGATTATCCAGACGGCTCGGCACAAGGCCATCGACCGCATCCGACGCAAAGCGCGCTTCGAGGAAAAACTTGAATCGTACGCCACCTCCGGCCTGGTCCGCACTGTCGAAGAGCCGGATTATGACAGCAGTGAAATTCCCGACGATCGCCTTCGCCTGATCTTCACCTGTTGCCACCCCGCGCTGGCCCAGGAGGCGCAGGTAGCGCTGACTCTGCGCACCCTGTGCGGCCTCGAGACGGATGAGATTGCACGGGCGTTTCTCGTGCCTGAGGCGACCATGGCGCAGCGACTGGTGCGCGCCAAGCGCAAGATCCGCGATGCCGGCATTCCGTATATCGTGCCTGAGACCAACGAAATGGCGGCTCGGATTGACGCCGTGCTGACCGTGATCTATCTCGTCTTTAACGAAGGCTATGCAGCCACTCGGGCGGGGCCACTGGTAAGGACCGATCTTTGCGCTGAGGCCATACGCCTGGGGCGCCTGGTGAGGTCGCTGATGACGCCGCAGCCTCCCGCCGAAGCGACCGCCCTCGTCGCCCTGATGCTGCTTCACGATGCACGGCGCGATGCCCGCACTGATGAGGCCGGAGACATCGTGATTCTCGAGGAGCAGGATCGCAGCCGGTGGGATTCACGGCAGATTGCCGAGGCGTTGCCGCTGGTGGAGGAAGCTTTTCGTGACGGGCCCGGCCCCTTTGCGCTACAAGCGGGGATCGCTGCCCTGCATTGTCAGGCGACCCAACCTGAAGATACGGATTGGCCGCAGATCGTGGGCATCTACGATCTGCTTGCGCGAGTGCAACCGTCTCCCATCGTGGCGCTGAACCGCGCGGTGGCCGTTGCCATGGCGAACGGGCCCCAGGCGGGCCTTCCGCTGATTGATGCGCTAGCCGCAAACGACGATCTTGCCAACTATCACCTGCTCCACGCAGCGCGTGCCGATCTGCTGCGTCGCCTCGGGTCTCTCGTCGAAGCGGGAAAGAGCTACCAGTTGGCTCTCGCCCTGGTCACCAATGATAGCGAGCGCCGGTTTCTCGAGCGGCGGCTACGAGAAGTGCAGTCTTCGGTGGCGTAACCTGCGTGCCTCGACGATCCTAAACACCTCAACCTTCGCCCGCCTTTCGCTTTTGTCTGTTCGGATATCGGTGAAATCATGGGCGAAACTACAGTTTCCCCGACCTGAATCGGCGCCCCGGATCGCATCCAATCACGCTGATCAGGGGGCATCTTGGGAAACGGAAACATAATTAGTGAGAGGCCAGCACGGCCGAATAAGCCGGTTCCACTTCTCCCGGGCGCGCGTACCGACGCAGCGGGGAGGGCGGTGAACAATATCATTCTGTTGTCGCTTCCGGATGACCAGTACAACCTGCTGCGACCTCATCTGGAGCCAGCGGAATTGCCCCAGTACCAGATCCTGCACGAACCCGGCGAGAAGGTCGACTTCGGATACTTTCTGAATGAGGGCATGACCTCTCTGGTGGCGCTCAGCGTTGATGGCAGAAGTGTTGAAGTTGGCATCGTGGGCAGGGAAGGGATGGTGGGGATGTCTCTCACCGTGGGTCTGCTGCGGGGGACCTTCCGGGCGATCATGCAGATGTCCGGAAGCGGAGTGCGGATACAGTCGGAGGTCTTTCAAGAGGTTTTACCATGCGCTTCGACACTCCGGTCGGAACTTAGCCGCTTTTCGCTGATGCACGGGATGCAGGTCGCCCAGCTTGCAGCATGTAACCGGTTACATGAGATTGAACAGCGCCTGGCGCGCTGGTTGCTGATGTGCCAGGATCGTGTGGATTCCCAGATGCTTCCGTTAACTCACGAATTCCTTGCGCAGATGCTCGGTACCGGACGCCCGAGTGTGACCTTGGCGGCAGGAGCCCTGGAAAATGCCGGGCTGATCGAAAACCTGCGCGGCACCGTGAAGATATTGAACCGCAAAGCCCTCGAAGACGCTGCCTGCGAGTGCTACGGAGTCATCCAGCATTTTAATGGCGGGCTGGGACTGAAATAGCCATCTGAAGCCTCTCCGTTCGCTGTCGAACAGACAATCTTCCTCTCCGACCACTAGCCTACGCCCACTGTCCAAACATGTCTTAGGCTTGCGAAAGCTTCCAAGGGAGCGGTGTGGAACGCATGCCTGTGAGTACCATTTCGCCAGGAAAAGCTTCAACAGGCAGGACAAGCAATGACCTGGTGCCGATTGTCCGACACCGAACAGACATGGGTTGCGGCAAGGCTTATCTTTCGCGGTATAACGCTCTTGGTAAGGGGGAACCACTTCCACAGCAATGGTCCAGAGGAAACTGCGGCACACATTGTTCGAGGTGATTTCGTGAACACAGATCAGCAAAACGACTGGCGAACTCCCTATCAAGCTGCCTTGCTTGAACTGGATCCGGCTAAACTACCCGAGCGAATTGAGCAAGCCTACAAGGCCATCCTGACGCACATGGACTTGGCACATCAGAACTCCTACGGCGCCGAGCACCAAGCATTGGCAGACGCATTGGCGAACTTGAGGGTGTTGCGTCGTGAGATTGTGCCAGCGAATCGGCAGGAGCCGGAATCCCCCGCTCCGGCCCGCTAGCCCGCTTTGGGACCGTGTTATCTCTGCGGTATTGTCCCCTGACCTGCTGGCACGCTTGTTTGACTAGGCTGCGTGGGGAGCACCGCGCCAGTTTGACCGGAGATGCCCGCAGGTGCGGGGTTGCTATTCTGGTCTGGAAGGTTTTGCCCCACGGTCTGACCAATTGACGAACCTGATACTACCAGCTCTACGCGGCGATTCTGCTGACGTCCTGCTGGGGTATCGTTTGAAGCGATGGGCTGGCTGGGACCGAAACCTTGGGTGGTTATGGCTGACGAGTTCACTCCCTGGCTAGACAAGTAATTCCTCACCGCGTCTGCTCTTTGTTGAGAGAGTTGCTGGTTGAACTCCAGGCTCCCGGTGCTATCCGTGTACCCGTCGATTTCCACCCGGATATCCGGATAGGCGATCAGGATTCCGGCAACCTTCGCCAAACGTTCCCGAGCCGATGGCTGCAGGTCCGCTTTTCCTGTGTCGAACAGGACGTCAGGCATATTCACGATCAGGCCTCGCGCGGTGTCTTTTGTCTCCAGAACCTGATTCAGTTGCTGCAACATGCGAGCGCGCATTTGGGCTTTATCACTTTCCGCTTGCTGTGCTTGCTGCGTGGCCTGCTGCCTAGCTGACTCCGCCTGTTGCCGCGCTTGTTCTGCCTGCGCCGCCTGCGCTTGCGCTTGGGCGGCAGCAGCCTGTTGCGTTTGCGCATCGGCCTGAGCCTGTGCAGTCTGATCGGCGGCCGCCTTGCGTTCCTGCTCGAGTTCCGCATCCTGCTCACGCTTGATGGACATTACTCGCGCTTCGTCGGCGGTCTGGGTTGCTTCCCGAGCCACCGTTCCGATGGGACCATTCCCTTGCTTGCGGTGGTAGTAATCCTCAGCCCGGTTCAGCAGGTCCTGTGCCTTTTGCAACTCCGCAGCCGCATATTGACTGGCGCCAGCGTCTTTGGCAATTCGAACGGCGTTCCTCGCCTCGAGTAGATCAAGCGGTGTTTTGTTACTGACTTCGTATACGGGAGAGTTGATCGGCTGCACTTGGGAGTTATAGGTGTCGCGAGAAATGAGTTCAAACTTCACATCCACCGGTTCGACCCCGCCCTTAGTGTCGCGACGAATCACGTTCTGCGCCACAACCAGGTCGCTGGGCTGTGTCACCGCGAAATAAGGTTCCGCGGTTACAATCAGGGCAAATGCCTGCAAGTCCGCGGTCGTGTGCACCGAACTCTTGCCGTCGTTCACAACTAATTCGCCCAGGTTTCGCGGCCTTCCTTCTGGAGTGATCGCCCAAAGGACATAGGTGAGATATGCCAAACCGAACGTGTTTGCGGGGCGCAAGTGCTCCACTCGGCTTCGATTTTCACGCCTCCAGCTTGGCCTTCTACTTTGGCTTCACCGCGCACTTCAGAGGCCAGGTCAGTGCCTTTCATATCTACTTTTGTCGAGCCTTTGTGGTGGTAGTCCACCGCTTGGGTGCTGTGGGCGACCACGCTCATTCGGTATCCCGACTCCTGGTCGCCGGTTACAGCGGCGCTGCTGTTGAGAGAATGCCGGCGACACGAGAGCCGCGAACGTCAGAAAGAGCAGAGCAGTCGAACATTTTCCAAGTCTAATCACATGCGCCTCCCGGCGATATCTGCGACCAGAGTTCGGTCGGTTTCGATCGTGTTCTTGGTCCGGTTGCTCCGTCACGCCAGAGGCCTACGGCCTTCGATGATATGAATGAGCAGTACCGCCAACGTTATCAGCAGCAAGAGATGGATCAAGCTACCCAATGTGTAAGCGCTGACAACTCCGAGTAGCCACAGGACCAGCAGGATTACGAAGATTGTCCAAAGCATAGCCTCCATCCTTTGTCGGCTGGCGCCGATTTGCAGCGCGTACCCGCACAAGAATGAGTGAACCGAATGCCGCACCCAATAGGGGAGATACCCTAGGTTCGCAAAATAAGTTACGGACCCAGGGGAAATCTCCGGCACTAACTCGCGCGCGGCAGCGGCTTGTCTGTCTTCTGCCAGTCGGCACGGGCTTCTCCGGTCGATGCGATATCCGTCGCGCCGGTGCGCTCCAGGACGTCCTTCGCCTTCTTTGTCCAGTTTGAATCATCGCAGTGCACCGAAAGCAAGATCCCGCCTTCCTTAATCCGGCCCTCATAGCGCTTGGCCTCGTACTCCGGAATGCCCATGCCGATGAGCGCTCCTGCGATCCCTCCGATCGCCCCGCCCACGCCGACGCCGGTTAGAGCCGCCACAATGGGGCCGGCTGCGATCAGCGGACCCACTCCAGGGATCGCCAGCGCGCCAATTCCAGCGAGCCAACCCAGGGTTCCGCCGACCACGGCTCCGGTGGTCACTCCAGTCGCGGTTCCTTCTGGAGCCTTCGTGCTCTTTTCTACCGCGAAGTCCTTGGTACCCTTGTTCTCAGGAAACAGAACAGAGATGTCGGTGTTGCGAAACCCATCCGCCCGCAGTAGGTCGACTGCATACTCAACGTCGGCTTGAGTCCGATAAATTCCGAATGCTGCCGTATTCTTTCCAGACATAAAAGATCTCCTTCAATGGTTCGCGTGCGGCATCTAGGATGGCAAGTGGAGGGTTAGGGATGGCCGTTCGGCCCAGAAATAAAAAACAGGAAAGTTTATGAACAACGAATGGTGGCTATTCCAAAGACTCTTGTCTGGGAGTCGATCTCGATGCCGCGTCGACCGAACGATCAGCGTTGCTCACTCTTAACTTATCTAACTCCTCTTGGGTCGTTCTCCACGCCTTCGCGTTTGTTTTAGTGGAGACTGGCGCATTCGGGTCAGAGTAGAAGCTGAGAATGTTTCGGCGCAGCTCAGGGGATGCCTGATCAAAGTTATGCTTAGCCAAGTCGTCTAGTAGACGGGCATAGCTCTTATCCGCCAGCGAGTATTCTCCGGCGCGAGTTTCACGGCCAGTATCGAAGTCCAGGTCCGCGATAGTGAGCCGCCCCACTCTTTGCTCATGTAACAGCGCGCCATAGTCATCCACGGTTTTGTTAATACTTTTGATGTACATGTCCTCGGTCTGAGTGGTGGGAATCTTGAAGGCTACCGCCTTAAACGGGCCAACCTTGGGGACGATCTTCAGAAAGAGGGCCAACATGCGGGTTCCCACTCCTGGTTTGCGATATCCGTTCCCCCATTCTTTTTGGTACTTGGCCCGGGAAAGATGATAGAGAAACTCCTTCTCGTTGAAATTTGGAGTATCTCGGACGATCTCCTTGCGGCGTGATAGCAGTGCGACGCGAGTCATCTCAGGAATGACTCTGCTAATGGCGTGCCGAAATGTTCCGATAGCTAAGTCTTCATTATGGATGACGTCTTGCAGTTGGAGACCGTAGGTCTCTTCGAATGCGTTTTCGAGAAGAGGTTTGCTAATCTCGAAACCAATAAAATCGTGATAATTGTCGGAGGTGTAACGATTCTTGGCTACCTGCACCATGTCGAAGCCAAACTCCGTACGAATGTGCGCTTTGGGATCGTCCACGTACGTAACTTCTTGCCCGTATTTTCCTTCCAGCTTGGGGAAGGTTAGCGCGACTACGCGATTGATCGTAGGATGACCGCTGTTGTCTGAAGCGTAGTGTGCCAGTGCTCCCAACGCGAAGGCATACTCATCGAGATCGGAAGAGTCGCGGATGAGGGCCGTTACGAAATCACCGCTCCGTACGTAATGGACCAAGTCGCTGAAATACTTGTTGCCAAACGGATAATAACCCATGTCCTGAATCACGCTGCCGCCATAGGCATAAGCGTGAGCGCGCTTCAGATCTTCTTGGCTCGCCTGGGGAAAGCGTTCAAGCAGCAACGGTCGAAGGTCATCTTTCCAGAGCAGGTCGATAATCTCTTCGTGGGTGAGTACTGAATATCCGGTCCCTACCCCTGAGCACACGAACACGAATGACAAGAAGACAGCGCCTCTGGCGAGGATCAGTCGAGTTAGTCGCATAGTCAGTTCTTGGATGCATCCCCTGGGTATAAAGCGACGGTCGCATAATCAGCGTGCATTCGCACAAGCGACCCTGCGTTGTGCCTGGTACCTATACCGCGCTTCTGCGTCCGCTTACCAGGTTGATCACAAGGACGACCAACGCAAGCACCAGCAAAATGTGAATGAAGCCCCCTAATGTGTACGAACTCACCAGGCCCAGTAGCCACAAGACCAGCAGTACCACGAATATTGTCCAAAGCATGTCAGGCTCCTTTTTTCTTAGGGTAAGAACGCTTGCTACGCGCCGTCCGCTCCGCCCCGTCGCTTAGCCAGCAGAATATATGGCCTATCCACTGTCTACGCCATCGGGTGAAGGGGGTACGTGAGCGCCGTTCTCGTGGTACAGGAGTCCTTTCCTTCTGCTGATACCGATACCCAACAGCGTGATTCTCTCCTCAATGTCTACTGGTCATCCTCGGATGATCTACGGCCCGAACTCGATTGGCAGCGACGGACATACGCACTATGGTTCAGGAGAAGGAAAGACGTTGGCGACTCGGCACAGTTTGGGTCAAATCTTGAGTTGAATTCTAGGGTTTGAGGTCTCGGGTCGAGCAATCAACTAAATAATGAGCAAATTCTGTCGGCCAAGTCCGACGCATGTAAGGAGTGATTCAATGAATCTCAAGTGCGGTATAAGGACGTTTCTTCTCATAAGCTCGCTGTTAGGCAGTGCATGGGTGATTGCTCAGGACTCAGCCACTCAAAATGCTCCTGCTCCAGCTGACAACACCAAGGTCAATCAGCGAGATCACAATGCAAATGAACCTACCGCGGATCAACAGAAAGATAACCGTTCGGACCGAGACATTACTCAACAGATTCGCAAGTCCATTATGAATGACAAGTCTCTGTCGACCTATGCCCATAACGTGAAAATCGTTACACAGAATGGTCAAGTGACTCTGAAGGGACCGGTGCGATCGGACGACGAGAAGCGAGCGATCGAAGCCAAGGCGGCCGAAGTAGCGGGCGCAAGCAAGGTAAACGACGAGTTGGACGTTAAACCGAAAAACTAAGTATCGCAATCAAGACATACTAAGGAGGATTCACCATGGCAGGAAAGAACACAGCGGTTTTCGGCATCTACCCGAGCTACACCACCGTAGAAATGGGAGTTGACGGCTTGAAGGCAGCGGGTTTCAGCAACAGGGACATTTCTGTGCTGTTTCCGCAAAGCGCGGGATCAAAGGATTTCGCCCACGAGAAAGGCACCAAAGCGCCGGAAGGAGCTACAGCAGGCGCCGGAACCGGAGTAGTGCTGGGCGGCGCGATGGGATGGTTGCTAGGTGTCGGCGCACTGGCGATACCCGGACTGGGACCGTTTATCGCTGCTGGTCCGATTATGGCGGCCCTCGCGGGAGCGGGCGTCGGTGGCGCAGTAGGTGGAATCACTGGAGCTCTGATTGGAATGGGCATTCCAGAATACGAAGCCAAGCGATATGAAGGCAGGGTCAAGGACGGCGGCATCCTGCTTTCCGTTCACTGCGACAGTTCGGAGTGGACAAAGCGGGCCAAGCAAGTCCTGGAGCACACAGGTGCCCAGGATGTTTCGTCGACCGGCGAGGCCAGCTCTGACGACGCCAGGACCAACAGGGATCTGCCTCGAGCGGTTTAGGCAGAACGCAGGCTTAATAGCGAAACAAAATAAATACAAGGAGAAAATCAAATGAACTCGGATCAACTGCAAGGTAAATGGAAACAGATCAAAGGGTCGGTAAAAGAGCGTTGGGGCAAGCTAACCGATGATGACATCAACGTCATCGACGGAAAGCACGATCAATTGGTCGGAAAGATTCAAGAGAAATATGGTATCGCACGAGAAGCGGCTCAAAAGCAGGTTGATGAGTGGAACGCTGTCGAATCCCGTGAATCTGATTTGGAACAAAGACGTAAGGCCAGCTAGAACCTTCCTGGCGTGGTTGCTGACAAGGGAGCCGCCTTACGGCTCCCCTTATTTGTTTGCCGCTACGCTGCTGAACCTTCCGTAGGATTCTGAAATTGGGTCGGTACCTGTACCTGGATGATGTTGTTTTTCACGGCGTAAACCACCAGATCCCGAATCGAGTGGAAGCCAAGTTTTCTCATAATATTGCTGCGATGTGTCTCGGCAGTTTTCGTACTCAGGTTGAGGACACAAGCTACCTCCTTCGAGCTTTTCCCCTCGGCCAGAAGCTGAATCACTTCCCGCTCCCGTGTAGTCAATTTCGGCAACCTTGGAGGTTCACCATTTGACCCGTTATGCCCTTTGTCGAGAAAGCCCGCCAGCACCATGTCGTTTACCCGGGGAGTAAAGAACATCCGGTTGCGCTGCAGTGCCTCGACAGCAGAAACCAGGTCCCGAGCGGCGTCGGACTTCAGAACAAACCCGCGTGCGCCCGCATCCAGAGCCTCCCGTATTACCTGGTCTGAATCGGTGATCGTCAGGACGATGACCTTGCAATGGGGATCATGCTGAGTCAACTGCCGGGTTGCCGCCAAACCATTGAGGTTTGGCATCCCAACATCCAGGATAACCACGTCCGGTTTCAACTGCGCAGCCTTTTCGATGGCTTCGCGCCCGTCCTTGGCTTCCGCGCAAATCTCCCAACCATCGTGTGCCTGCAGAAGTGCACACAACCCGCGCCGCACAACTTCGTGATCGTCAGCAATCAGGATTCGCAGTTTCATAGCTCACCTCTCTAAGTTTTGCCACGTTTCAACGGAATAAACCCCATTCACCCAGCAACCACGCCGTCAATTGATCGGGCGTGTCAATTTCAGCCAGAATTCGCGGACTGTCCATTCAGAGCCGTAAAAGGCAGATGCTGGCTTACCGCCTCGACTGCCGCCAATAAATCGCGAGACGCGTTGGACTTCACGACATAGCCTCGGGCTCCCGCTTCCAATGCCTCGCGCATCATATGCGGAGAATCATGTTGCGTCACAATCAAAACTTCGGATGCCGGCGCCGTCTTGCGGATCAGCCGGCAGGCTTCCAGCCCACTCATATTCGGCATAGTGATGTCGAGCACTACGACGTCGGGTTTCAAGCGATCAGCCTTAGCGACGGCTTCAATTCCGTCGGCTGCCTCATCAACGATTTCCCACTCGGGATGCCCCCCCAGCAAAGTCCTTAGCCCGTGCCGTACAACCGGGTGGTCGTCCACAACCAAAATGCGAACTGTCATAAATTCGTTTCTAGATCAGGGGGAGGGCCGAAAAAGACTATTCAAAATCTCTTAATGTTATTGCTCCTCCACGACATCGTCGGACTCCGGTCCAAGTCTTTAGTCTTGTGCTTCCAAGTGTTGTGCTCCAATGACGACGGAATTACGAACCGGTCAGGCACCAGGAGCGCAATCGGCTGGCACCGGTATTGTTATTCGTATCGATGTACCCGTGCCGTTCGATTCAATCCGAACCTTCCCCCCCAGTTCACGTGCGCGCTCATGCATACTCATAAGCCCGACGCCCGTCCCCGTGCCCGCCTCGCGAAAGCGATCGAGCATTTCTTGCTCCATGCCGCGGCCATTGTCCTTCACTTCCAAAATCACTTGTCCGGACGATCGCCGGATCAGAATCTCTGCCATCGAAGCACCGGAATGGCGATGGACATTAGTCAACGCTTCTTGGAGCACACGAAAGAGGGCGAGTTCAATGGCGTCGGGCAAGCGGACCGGATCGTTTGGTGCATCCAAGATCAATTTGAGCCCGCTGCGAAGACCGAAGCCCTCGACGTACCAGCGAGCCGCCGAGGCTATCCCCACAGCGTCCATGGTAGGTGGGTGCAGCAGATAAGAAAGAGTTCGAACCTCAGCGATACATCGTTCCATTAGTTCTTCTGACTGCGACCACAATTCCACTCGCCCCGGAGACTGTCGGAGTATGTCCACGTTCAGCTTCAGCGCAACCAAGTATTGCCCCAGACTATCGTGCAGCTCGCGGGCAATACGACGACGCTCAGAATCCTGCAAACTCAGCAGCCTGGACGAAAGCTGTCGCAACGCTGCAGTTCGTTGCTCTACCAGGGATTCGAGCTCAGCCTGGCTGCGCCGCAGCTTCTCCTCGACCTGTCGGCGTTGCACGATCTCCGTCTCAAGCACCTTTGCCTTCTGCTGCAAGTGAGCGATGCTGCGAAGGCGCTCGTCCTGACTGACCAAAGCGGTGTAGCTTTCGCCCGGAATTACCCCGGAATGTTCCGCACAGATCTTAAGCAGTAGGTCACCGTGTTCCTCACGATAAAAGCTAGACATCGGGTAGGCGCAACGGAGAGAAAACGAGTGAGTTTCGGCTAACTCGTTCCACAACTGTTCGAGACGAATCGCCTCATCGGGTTTTCCCGCCGTCCATAACAGTGAAACCATTTCCCCGAACGCGGCAACGTGGCCATGCTCGCTTCCGGTGGCAGCCTTGACTTTTGCCATCACCCCGCCCACAACCTTAGTGAAGCAGGCCGCGTCGGGCGATCCATCCATCATGATCTTCGCTAGAGTCTCGGCTGCGTCCAGTGGAACGTACCTTCCCTGTGCAACCGCCTTGTCTGTATCCAGACCCCAGGCATTCAACTTTCGCGCTAGCCCATCCCGGTGCTCTCTGGTCGCGATGACGATCGCAGCTTCCCCGGCCCCAAGAGCAGTACCAATAAATCGGCTCAACTCGTCGAGAAGGAATTCATCTTCTCCATAGAATTGAACTACATGCGCCGGATGACCGTGGTCGCTCCAATGCGCGAGAGGCGCGAGCGATACAGCGTCCAGGCTCGAACGGTTGACCGTGCCCATCTAAATTAATGCTCCTCTAATCGTCGTATGCGACATTCAAATTGGTGCGCCAGGATGGAACGGAACGGCGCTTCTGAGGACCGAGCTGATTTTAATCTCGTATTGTCCCCTTCCGAAATACAGGGAACCCTGTAGGTTCTTCCCGGAATGTCTGCAGAGACGAGGCCCTTGTGGGCGCTTTTTGGCCGACAACCAGCGCCAATAACATGAAGGCACTCACCGAAAGGCTACTTTGTGGCCTTCCAAATATAAAAATTGTCATCGTCCGACAAAGTTTCGATTCCCAAGCCCCTGGAAGCCGAGGCACGATGAACCGCTGATCGCAGGTTTGCCAAGGTAATTCCATCCACCTTTGCGAGAGGGATCTTGATCGCCGAGCCGCTGGGCAACGTTGCCAAATCCTGGAAGACGCCCTCTACAAGTTCGTGGTGTTTGCCGCGTCGATTCCTTCGAAGGTTGGCGAGGACCACGCGGTCATAGTTCAAAGCAGGTTTTTGATTTTTTATGTTTTCTTTAGTCATACGCGATCTATACTCCTGCGACAACGCTTAAGAAAGACTTATAAGATTCCCGCTCGAGCTTGTCAAGCATTTTTTTTCTGTTGCAAACAGGATTCTTTTATCATATACGTTAGCTCGTCCGCGATACTCCCGGAGCGCATTGGCTTCTCCCTTGCTCCTTTTATTGGTGCGGATATTCTATTTTCACCCTTTTTTAGTAGGGTCTGTATGCTGCGTACAGCTTATAAATGGAGAAGAGAATGACAATGAGGCTGTGGTGGCAGGAAACATACCGGGCGGCTCTATTGGAAGTTCAACCTGAAGAATTGGGGCGGCGAATCGAAGCCGCGGAAAAGGCCATTTATCAAAGAAGCGAAGAGCTTAAACAGATTGGCCCCCAATCCGTAGAAGAGCAGCAAGCAATCGCGGACGCGTTGCGAGCGCTCCAGGTCCTTGCTCGAACCGAATGCCAGCCACGATTGTCTGTGGAGACCGGCATGCCTCAAAGCGGGGTCGAGTCATGAATCGCTTCTCAGGCGTACAAGGCAGCAAGTGCCGCAACTTGATTAAGTCGTCCCGGGTTAGAAGACAGGGGATGGCGGAGAACCTCGACAAATTGTGGCGCGAACTCCGCTGGCTGGCTACGATTGAGAACGACCCGCAGAAATTGTCGCAGCTTACAGTAGAACTAGAGAAACGTAAAAGGTTGATAGACACTGCCGGCCCCAAAAATCGACTTTGAGGATCACGGACCTTGCGAGTGTAAACCATGTCACGGCAAGTGATGCCGCAGCACGTAAGAAAGCGCAAATAGCATTCGCATCGGCTGTAATTCTGCTTTGCCTTAGCGGGCTGGCTACCTATTTCACGATCGTGCGTCTCATGGAAAGTGAGAAATGGGTGGTCCACACTTATGAAGTTCAGGCCGCTCTGGGTAACTTGGATTCAGCAGCGGTAGATGCAGGACGCGCCCGCTCCGGCTATGTAGTCACCGGAAGCGCCGACTTCTTGAGCAACTTTGAGGCGGCGGGCCCCGCAATTTACCAAGCTCTTCAGCATTTGCGCGAACTGACCAAAGACAACCCGGAGCAGCAGAATCGGTTAACGCGTCTGGAAGAGTTAACGGCGCGCAGGATAGCCCTCCTTCGGGAGTCGATCGAGCTCAGAAAGTCCGCGCCCCAGGACCGGCAAGGGCAAGACGACTTGACGCGTCGAGGCATGCCAATTGTTTCCGAAGTGACTTCCACAATGCAGCAAATGCGAGATAAGGAGCAAGAATTACTGGATGTCCGTGCAAAAGCTTCCAAGCGTTTGTTCGTTCTGGCGGTGATTGTCCTCATGATCGCATTTATTCTGGCGCTTCTGATGTTTTCTATACATTATCAGCTCCTTACCAGGGAGCTCGATGCCCGCGAGCAAGCGGAGCGCACGGTCCACGATAGCGAAAAATCGCTACGGAGTCTGACCGGCCGCCTGTTACAACTGCAAGATGAGGAACGCCGACGATTCTCCCGCGAGCTCCACGATAGTCTGGGGCAGTACTTAGCGGGGGTAAAAATGAATCTGGATATGTTTTCCAATTCTCAACCTGCCGATCGACTTTTGTCAGAAGCGATTCAACTCTTGGATCAATCCATCGCGGAAACCCGAACGATTTCGCATCTCCTACACCCCCCGCTTTTAGACGAAGCCGGGTTCTCGTCGGCAGCGAAATGGTATCTCGACGGATTTGCGCAGCGCAGCGGGATTGCAGTGAAGATGGATTTGCCCAATGATGTGGACCCAAGGCAATCGAGCTCGCGCTTTTCCGCGTGTTGCAGGAGAGCTTGACGAACATTCACCGCCACTCCGGCAGTTCAAGAGCCGAGGTTGTTTTCAAGCTCTCTCCAGACAGGGTGATTCTTGAAGTGAGGGACTTCGGAAAGGGCATCCCTCAGGATCTGCTAAAAACTTTCCAGGCTAAAGGTACCAATTTTGGCGTCGGCCTTGCAGGAATGCGAGAGCGCCTCCGCGAACTTGGCGGCCAGCTGGACATTCAGTCGAGGGCGTCCGGAACCTTGGTTTCTGTGACCATGCCCCTTCCGCCAGTAGGCAAGACGGCTAATGCTACGGCTGCCGATTGACCCTCAGTTCGGGAAGTAGGTTTCCTCACGAAGCAGGGCACCCACCGCATCAACGACGCAGTTGATGTCTGCCTTTGCGCAAGCGCCCCGGATCCCCACTTTCCGGGCCTCCTCGCTCAGCTGTTTGGAGAGGTGTACTGTGACCATCAGAATCGGGGTTTTGGGTGAGACATTGGCGATGAGGCGGGCGGCGTCCAAGCCATTCATCTCGGGCATCTGGAAATCAAGCACAATCAGGTCAGGCTTGGCCTGCTGGAACCGCTCGACAGCTTCCTTGCCATTGCTGGCCTCCTCACAAACCAGCCAATCGGCGTGGTGATCCAGCAACCCGCGAAGGCAACGCCGTATCGCAGGGCTGTCGTCCGCTACCAGGATGCGAACCACCGGAACTCTCCTTTCAGACGTGGATCACGGACTAGGTTTTCCGACGCCCTGTGTGGAGCCTATCGGTTCAACAACCGGCAGGCAATACACTGGACACCTTACAGCCCAAGAAACTTGCTGAGTTTATGATCAGATTTTCGTAATCCTAGCGAAGGTGCAGGCCGCTTGGGCCCGTATGCCACAACAAGTAGCGCCTTTAGCCAGTAAGCTTTATCCCAGGCGATTGGCCATGCTGGTTAGGGCCACGCCCTCGGCTTAGAAAACTTGTGCGATTCCGTTACGTAGAGCGTAGAGAGTCAGGTCGGCGACGGAATGCAGATCCAGTTTACGCATGATGTTAGTACGGTGGGTTTCAGCTGTCTTTACACTGAGATTCAGAGCCACAGCCACTTCCTTGCTCGTTTTCCCTTCGGCAAGAAGCTGCACCACTTCGCGCTCCCGTGGTGTTAGACGATTTTTAGCACGAGGTTCGTTCCTCTGATCCGGGTTCAAGTATCCGTCAACCACGATTTCTGTGACTTGGCTGGTAAAGAAAGTCTGATTGCGTTGCACGGCTTCTACAGCGGTTACGAGGTCCCGGCCGGCGTCGGATTTCAACAGAAAGCCGCGAGCTCCCACCTGCAGAACTTCACGCAACACCTGCTGGGAATCGTGCACCGTAAGGATAAGAATATCGATCTCGGGATCATTTGCGAGAATTTGCCGGGCTGCTTCTATACCGTTTAGATTCGGCATTCCGATGTCCAGCAGGACGAGGTCTGGCTTCAATTCTCGGGCCCGTTCCACCGCCTCGCGCCCGTCCTCCACTTCGCCACTTACCTCCCAACCTGGATGGCTTTCGAGCAGCGCGCGGATACCACGCCGTACGACTTCATGGTCGTCTGCAATCAGAATTCGAAAAGATTTCATCCTAGCCCTGGTCGAAACTACTTTGCCCTGCCGACTCCGAGAACTCAGCACAAGGCGTGCCAAACCCGCATCGCGTGAAATTGACTGATCTTGCACTTACTTAACAGCCGACGAAAACGTGATCGCGTGTAATTTTGTCCAGGAAAGTGCTCCACCGGTGAAGCGGCCAGATTATTTGAGCCATCAACGATCCTCCAGGGCTTGCCCAGCGGGAGTGGGCGTGACTCGCCTGACAGTCGTTCCGCTTCGGCGAGTCCAAGGCAGGGAAACGACAAAAACCTGGGCCGCTCACTCCCAGCTGGAACTCGACCAGCCTAGCAGGAACCGGAAGATGCTGCTATTGGGTTTCTGGCGTAGCCCGACCCCAATGAAAGCAGTACGGGCCTGATTGCCCGCCATTCCCATCTGACGGCTGCACGGCTAACAACGTTGTAGCACGCCACCAGTCGCCACTGCTGGTAAACCGCTCAGCGCTCAAAGTCCCAAATGCCGCCGGAGGCGAGAAATGCGGCACGACGTACAGGATTCACTGTATTCACAATTTTGCTCTGTTCTAGAAATATTGACGTTTGTTGGATCCAGTGGAGACGAAATAATATGAAAGTCATAATGCGCGTATCCCCACCTGCGAACGACTGGAAAGAGCTTTACAAGGCGGCTCTTTTCGAGGATGACAGCGTCAAGATCCCACAGCGCATCGCTGAGGCGGAAAGAGCCCTCGCGGCGCGGGCGGCCGAACTGTTCGGTACAGGTGAGGATCAAGCTCGCGAGCAGCAAGCAATGGAAAACGCCATGTATTTTTTGCGCCTCCTGCGAAAAACAGATGAGTGGGTAAATCCCTCATGTGATCACTCCAACATGACCGCACGTCTAATTCAGCAAGCGGGATGAATGCTTACCAAGGTTTTTGTTTCGCATAAGGCAAGATTTACACACCGCAGCTTCAGCTCTGTTTCTTGCAAATGAATAACTTAGTGTTTTGGCACGGTAGTTGCTGTCAGCCATCACGGTTCACAACGAGGGTCAGGAGCGTGGAGAGTGGCTGAAAGCAATCAAACCGACTGGCGAGAACTTTGCGCAGCTGCAGCTAAGGAACCCGATTCTGAAAAGTTCGCCGACCTCATCGAACGAATTATCAAAGCCTTGGACGAACGCGGAGAAAGATTCATATCGCCCAAGCAGTTCGGTCAATGTAGCCATCCGTGAGTCGAGACCAAACGCATCACCCACAACAATGAAGAAACTACGTTGCTCCGTCGCGTCTTAATGCATTCCTAGACGTCGAATACCCGGTATGCGGCGGGCGGTTGTTGTGATTGAAGCAAAGTGATGGCAACGTTGTGGACCGGGATTCCGCCAGTTGTGTGCCCATTCAACGTCCCATTGTGAGCGTGCCCATGCACCACCAGATCGGCACCGTGCCGGTCGATTACTTCTGCCAGCCGTGAACTTCCAAGAAAGGGAAAGATCTCTGGTGCTTCGCCCTCTGCCGTTGCCGCTATCGGAGCGTAGTGCAGCACGACCACGCGTTTGGTTGTGCGCAAGTGCGCCATAGCCCGCTCCAGCTTCAAAGCCTCATCGATCGAAGCCCTCACGAAAGCCTTGATTTCAGGCTCTCCAAACGCGGTCAAAGCCCCGCGCCCAAAGCCTCCGACAAACCCCTTGGTGCCCGCAAAGCCGACTCCGTCGCGCTCATAGGCGCTTCCATCCAGCACCTTGATTCCCTCCGCCGTCAGCATGCGAATCAGTTCTGCTGGTTGTTCGCTTTCATAGTCGTGATTTCCGAGCACGGCGACAATAGGAATTCGCAGACGCACCAGAGTATTGAGCAGGGGTTCCATTTCCGCTGGCCGGCCATAGTTGGTCAGATCACCGGCGATGATGAGCAGGTCAGCGTCATCACGAACTTTGTCAAATTGACCGCGCAACACCGTGGCGCTCTGTGGAGCGAAATGCAAATCGGCAGTTGCGGCTATCCTCATACCCGTCTATTTCCTTCCTGCTAACCGCACAGGCGATCAGCAGCAATTCCGATCTCCGACAGCCTCCGGGAGCGATACTCCTGCAGAACATCGTCGAGCCCCCAGTCGTTTACGTCAATGGCAAACATGTTGTCATCGATCAGGCTGCCACGAAACTTGCCTTTCCCATCGGGCTCTAGAGTCAGCTTCAGAAATCGTCCCAGAAGGTCTTGCCACAGAACTATGGGCACATAATGAGTTTGTGCCGGGTAGACATATCGGAACAGGACAAGAGCCCACAGCAGCATCTCCCAATGCTCATCGGCAAGGTGAAGAATGCGACCCCAGTCCAAGTTTCCCCGGGTCGCGTAAATGATGTGCACAATGTCCGCTCCATCAAACCTCTCGCGGCGCGTGACAAACAGCTTGGACACGAGCAACTCCTCCGCTGCCAGCACCCGGGTTTGGATGCCCAGGACGTTTGCCGCCTGCGCATAGCGAATCCAGGACTCAGTCACGCTGACCGCCGCATTACTCATACCAGTGATGAGGTCCACGAAATAGTCATCCCGATGAACTTTGGCGAGCCATACGGGATCGCATACCTCACATCGGAATCCATGTCCTTGCAAGTATCGGAGAGCAGCGGACGAGTTCTCGGGAGTGAGGAAAAGGTCCAGGTCTTTGGTGGTGCGGCATATCCCGGTGTGCTGGAGCAATGCGAAGGCGCCGGCGACGGCGAAAGGAGTTCGGCTTCGCTCAAGAGCCACAAGTACTTCCCGAGCCAGGGCTTCCTGCTTTTCCGGAATCTCCGAAGGTACCGACGAAGTTACGGGAAGACTTGTCGGCGTTTTGTCAGCTGGTTCAGACACGCTTGGTCTCCCTTCTTCGCAGCGTCTCCTGCTGACCGCGAAGCGAATGCGTGTGCGCGGGGAGACGCGGGTTAATAAGCTGCAGCGAAAATGAATAACGGCCAGACCGCATCGGGCCTGGCCGTCGTGCTGAACCGGGATTCGTTTACTTTGTCTGTGTGCTCGCAGTGTTGGGCGAGGCGGGGGCCCTTACTTCACCCTGTTCCCGCGCCTGAGTGGAATACTTCTTTACCGCTGCCAGGAAAGGCTCGCTTCCCTGGGTAGGCGCGACTTTGCCACTCAAAACGTCCGCGAACGGAATCGGCTTGCCATACAGCAGGGCGGTCTCGTCCTTATCCTGCTTGACGACGGCGCCGCTCAAATCAATGCCGGCAAAAACGCCGCGAGCTCGGGAGTAGGTCAGTACTTCTGCTCTCATCGAGATATCCGTGTCGGCAGCTGTGTCGCGGCCAACCGGTCCTGCCGCGGCCGAAGCGTCCGCCCCGAGTTTGAATTTGCTTGCCAGCAAGTGCTGCATGCCGTCGTCGTTGGTGACTACCATTACGAGATCAATGGCCTGCCCGCCGAGTTGCAGTCCCCAGCTGCCGCCGGTGATACTTATTGGGGCAGGTGCGCTCCATCCCTTGGCGGTCCTGCAGGTAGCTACGCCCTTGCCATACTCGCCGCCGAAGCCCACCGCAATTTTGACGACTGATGGCACCACCGCTATGCACTTCGCATGGTCCATGACCTTGTCGGGAATCGCTTTATCAGGAGTTCCCATGATTTCGTTGAGAACTTCAGCCGACTTCACAATGCGCTTGTTGATATCAGACTGATCTTTATCGTTATCATTGTCCGCGGCCCAAGTCATGCTGGCCAGAATGAAAACGATGCTGGCGAGCGTGACGAGGTATTTCGCTGCCGTACTATTTCCAACTCTCATCTGAAACCTCTTCTGTACCCAATGCGGGCACGCAGGATTTTCTCCTAAGAACTCTACTGTCCGGCCGGATTCCGTTCCATCCGGTCCACGCCGTATATCTGGCTCAGACATGCCTTAGTGAGACAAAGCTTCACAACGCTGGTCCCGCCAATTGCGGCATGTTCGGAGCGACGTGCAGCCCTGCACTCCGTGCAATGGACAGGTCCCACTTCTCGAATAGCGGCCTTGTTTGTTTGGCGCGGGGGCGCGCGTCTCGGATCGCTACCGCCCGGACTTCCGGCGAACGGGCCAACAACTCGCGAATTCGCAGCTTGGCTTTGTGCAATTGTGATTTCGAGTTTCCCACTGAGCAGCCGAGCATCTCCGCGATTTCCTGATGCTCATAGCCCTCGACTTCGTGCAACAAGAAAATCGTCCTGTACCCGTGCGGCAGGTCCTTGATTGCCCAGGCCAATGCGACACGGTCGACGCAGCCCGCCAGGCGATTGTCTTTGGTCCCGTACTCACGACGTATCTTGGCACCGTCGCTGTTGCTGTAGGGCTCGTCCAGAGAAACCTGACAGAGCGATTTCTTGCGAAAATGCATCAGCACCGTGTTGACTGCAATGCGGTGAAGCCACGTCGAAAACGCAGAGTCTCCCCGAAACGTGGCGATCTTTCGGAACACCTGCAAAAACGCGTCCTGAGTGAGATCTTCCGCTTCCGCGGCATTGTTGGTCATACGCAAGCACACGGAATAGATTCGTGCCTTGTGCGCGTGAAATAGAGCGGCAAACGCATCGGAATCGCCCTCTTGGGCGCGCCTAATCACATCGGAATCCAGAGGAACTGTGCCCGTGTTAGCAGAGTCGCTGTTCACCGGAGTCTCCTTTCGAGTCTTAAGTCCAGCTCATGTCCGACGAAAATAAAAATTGAGTTTCGTCGCAATTGACATTTCGCAGAGTAGAGTCGAAAGCGAGAATGGTCTATCCAGTGCAGCCTGTAGGCGTTTCTCGTTGTTGCTGTACCGCATTCCGGCCTTTGTTCGAATTTATTACCGGAATGCCCCGAGACACTAGGGTTAGTCTCTTCTATGGTGTCTTTTGTCTTGAATTGCTCTTCGTTGAATTGCTCTTCTGTTCTCCCTTTCCGCTCGGCATTCATTTCGTTCTTGCAGTCATCTGGGCACATCCCCATTTCGTGCACATCCCAGTTCAGATAGTTGCTACAGAGAATCCTTGCGCACAGTACAGAGTCGGTGGGATTGCTCCCGCGCCTTCGTCAACCTATGCTCCCCGCATGGAATGTTCCCTCAACGTGCCTTCCTGTCGAGCAGGAGTTGGCAAAACAGTGCTGGCTCCTGCTTCTCGCCTCCGCCGTCTGCCGCAAAGGCGCGAAGAGAAGGCCGATCGGTAGGCCGTGGCAAGGGTTCGTCCAATTTAGTTCGATCATCTACATTTACATTCCCCGGAGGCTTAAGAATGAAAGCGGATTCCCTGCACGACCTGTATCTCGAACAACTCAAAGATCTGTATGACGCAGAACATCAATTAATCCAAGCCCTGCCGAAGATGGCAAAGGCAGCTTCTTCGACAGAATTACGCACTGCTTTCGAGGAACATCTGGAAAAAACCAAAGAACATGCTGGCCGGATTGAAACTATCTTCGAAAAAATAGGGGAAAAGGCGAAAGGTCAAAAATGCAAGGCCATGGAGGGGTTGGTGAAGGAGGGTGGCGAAGTCATTAAAGAAGACATGGAAGACGGCGTGAAGGACGCGGCTCTGATCGCCGCTGCCCAACGAGTTGAACATTACGAAATGGCAGGGTACGGCTGCGTGCGGACATATGCCTCGCTGCTCGGAGATAGCGAGGCTGCGGCTCTTCTCGAAAAGACGTTGCAGGAGGAGAAGGAAGCTGACGAAACTCTCGGCGGTATTGCTGAGCAAATCAATGTGGCAATTCCCCAGGGGCGAATTCAGAATGCAAAGCGAACCGTCAAAACGGCGGGGCGGAGGTCGAAGTCGGCGGCCTGAACTGCGAAAATGCATTTCCGGTCACAATGGTCCTACAGGAATTTCATTGCGAAACTACAGAGTCAGTCGGATCGTCATTGAGTCTGACACGGTCTAGTCTGCGGATGGCTAACACGAGTTAGAGTGACAACAAAGTTCAAACGGAGGCAATATGCTCTATTGGGCGTTGATGTTCTTGCTGGTTGCGATCGTTGCGGCAGTCTTCGGATTCGCTGGCATTGCTGTTGCTGCCGCTGGGATCGCGAAGCTGCTGTTTTTCATTTTCCTGGTTCTGTTCGTGATCACATTCGCTACACACTTGACACGCACAGGCAGTAGCCGAATCTAGATTCCACGTTTTGTTCGAATCCATTCCGATGACCCGGGCGACAATTCGTGATCACCCGTCCCGGGTCAGCTTCTTCTACAAGGGCTACCAATAGCTCCTCCCTAAGTGATCGGTGCTTCTTTTCCCGGCCGGGTGTTTCCACTGGAGTTTGGCGAACGAGGCTGGAGCAGAATGGGGGTGAACGGTCCAATAAGGGAACCCATTCTCGCAAATACAGAATCAGCCCGATGGGTTTCGCGGCGCCACCGATTTATTAGTTAGATCAGCCCCAACGCGAGGGGTGGAAGGCAGGCGTCGGAATATTCCTTCCTCTCTAAAGACCGGCGCTTGCCTTCTGTCCCAAAACTTGGGAGTGTCCCGATCCTAGTTATGCTTCTTTCCAACTGAAGAAAACAAGTCCAGGCGCCCTTAACGTACGGAAGAATCTCATCCTTGGCAAGCTACCCTGAAGTCAGTTCCTGCAACTAACGCTCCTGACGGCCGCACAAATCTGCAAGCCTGTGCCGCCATCAAGAGCCTATATACAGGAGCAATTCATGGGAACCGAAACTGAAAAGAACTTCCAACAGGACCCGTCCAAGAAAAACCCGTCGCACGAAGGCGGACAGAGCCCGAATCAGCAGGATCCTTCAAAGAAGAATCCTTCGCAGGGCGACGATTCCCGTCAGCGCGAGAGGGAGCAGGATTCCGAGCAAGGTGAAAAGCGTCGCGCATCGTAGTCATCGTTGCGATAAGCGGTCAAAGCCCC
>CAWGBX010000013.1:0-148639 GCA_963820925.1 uncultured Acidobacteriota bacterium | reverse complement strand
GTAGCGCTACCAAACCTCCGCGCTACTACTTTGTATTTCCCTCCCGCCGGCCCCACGCGGTCAGAAACGCTCATCTCGAGATGCACCTTGCGGTAGCCCCCTTTAGTAAAGTTTTCGGCCAATACTAGCAGTCTAGTCAGTTCACCTCGGTATTATGCGCCGTTACGCTACCTTTGTGGTAGTGTGCCGGAGGACTCGAGTTAAGAGTACGAATACTGCTCGGGAAATGCCGCTCCCAATTGTCTTCGAGGTATCGTTGCAGCCAGGTCTAGATCACCGCGTTGTCCGGGCCCAGGGTCTTCGAGTTGGCCAGTGCCCGCTTGGGCCACACGGCCAGCAGCGACGCGGAGACTGGGGAGCGTCGAGGCTTGTCCTCATTATGTTATTTGCCTGCTGCCTACTGTCGCGGTTCAGCGCCGCGGCGGGAGTCAAAGCGACCCCGCTTCCGACCGTCAGTGCTGTGCTGTACGACCAGCCAATCGTTTGGCAAAGCTATAAGCCATATATCGTGGGGCTCACTTCTCTGTGCCTGCTGCAGACCCTGCTTATTTTTGGGTTGCTGTGGAAACGGAGGAAAAGGAGAAATGTCGAGCTGTCCCTTTTCGAGCGCCTGGGGTTCGAAACCCTGGTTTCCGATCTTTCCACAACCTTCATCAACCTGCCCGACGCTCAAGTTGGCGCACATATGGAGAAGAGTCTCGGACGTATTGCAGCGTTCCTCAAGATGAACTGGATTACAGTCTTCGAGACTTCTCGAGAACAACCAGAATTGATTGCAGCCGCGGCTTGGCGCGGCGCGGACGCTCAGTTGCTTCCGACGGTCGTAAGCCCCAACGACTTTCCCCGGTGGGCAACGCGCTGCGAAGTAATGCTGGTCTCGGACTTAAATGATCTGCCAGAGGAAGCATCTGTACAAAGGGAATATCTCAGGACGATTGGCGCCGTTTCTACAGCCACACTCCCGCTGAAGGTAGGTGACGAATTTCTTGGCTGCATATCGTTTCTGAGCACGACACGTCGAGCGGTGTGGAGTGAGGAACTGGTAAATCGGCTTAAGACATTAGCGGAGATATTCTCCAACGCCTTGATGCGCAAACGAGCACAGGAGGCGCGAGTCAGGTACGCCGCCATCGTGGAATCCTCTGAGGATGCGATCATTTCCAAGAGCCTGGACGGGATCATCTTGAGTTGGAACGCGGGTGCCCAGCGTATCTTCGGATTCACCGAGACGGAGGCCGTTGGACAGCCAATTACAATCCTGATTCCACACGAACTGCGGGATGAAGAGAGCAAGATTCTACATCGGTTAGAGGCTGGCGAGCGCATTGAACACTACGAAACGGTCCGAGTCACGAAAGGCGGGGAGAAGGTCAGTGTGTCTTTGACCATATCGCCGATGCGAGATTCGGCAGGCAAGATTGTGGGCGTGTCGAAGATCGCCCGTGACATTACCGATCGTAAGCGAGCCGAGCAGGCGCTGCGCGAAAGTGAAGCGCGCTTTCGCCTGGCGGCCGATGAAGCTCCTGTGCTGATCTGGATGTCAGATACCAACAAACTTTGCACTTATTTCAATACGCCGTGGCTGGACTTCACCGGGCGATCAATGGAGTCGGAACTCGGGAACGGCTGGGCAGAGGGCGTCCACTCCGAGGATTTACAGCGGTGCTTCGCGACCTACACCCGGGCATTTGATCAGCGGCAGCCTTTCCGGATGGAGTATCGGTTGCATCGTCATGACGGAGAATACCGTTGGGTGCTCGACGTAGGCGTTCCCAGGTTCAACGCAGACGGGTCTTTCGCTGGCTTTATCGGTTCGGTCGTCGACGTTACCGAGCAAAGGTTGGCGCAGGAGACACTGGACAGACTGGGTGGAAAACTCATTGAAGCCCAGGAAAAAGAACGCAGCCGTATTGCGCGCGAGCTTCACGATGATATTTGCCAGAGACTTGCCATTCTCTCGCTTGAAATCGAGCACTCGTTGAGAAATTTGGACGTCACGCCCACTCAGGCGGAACGCATCCAGGAAGTCTGGGAGCACTGTTCCGAGATCGCCGGTGATGTCCAGGCTCTATCCCATGAACTTCACTCCTCGATACTCGATCATCTGGGCATGATCGCGGCCGTGAAAAACTTTTGCAGCGAATTCTCGCGGCAGCAGGGCGTGGTGGTTGAGTTTACTCACGAAGATGTGCCAAGTCCGTTGCCTCAGGACGTTTCACTTTGCCTCTTCCGGGTGGTGCAGGAAGCTTTGCATAACGGCGTAAAGCATAGTGGTGTGAGTTTTTTCCAGGTGCGCTTGCAGGGAGCGCCTGACGGAATCGACCTTGAGGTGCGCGATGCTGGCGGGGGTTTTGACGTAAAAAAGATGGAGGAAAATGGGGGGTTAGGCCTTATCAGCATGCAGGAGCGAATACACCTGGTGAAGGGCACGTTTGCGATCGACTCCCAAACCAACTGGGGGACGACGATACGAGCAAGGGTACCGCTGGTAGCAAGTACGAACGTAGAACCCACCGCCTCCAAGAAAGTCTGGGAGGAACTGAGCAGGACCCCATAGATACGCGCGAAATCGGTTGGCTGACGATCCCACCCTGCACCGCTACCAAGGTCACGATTAATGCCAACACCTGATAGTTTTGATAGTAGGCATGGAGTACCTTGCGCTTTACCCTTAATGGTCGCCGTTGAAGATTAACCCTCTAGGTTTGAGCGGCAGCGCAATGCTGGGAAAGTGATTGCAAGCTGCGAGAGATCTGAGACCAGGGCTCAGCCGAAAACTAATTATGAGACGCATACGAATTCTGCTGGCCGACGATCACACTTTGGTCTGCTCCGCCTTTGAAAAATTGCTAGAGCCCCAATACGAAGTCGTGGGCAGTGTTGGAGACGGACGGGCGCTGCTGAGAGCCGCTGCCGAACTCAGGCCGGACCTTGTGCTTTTGGATATTACGATGCCGCTGTTGAATGGTCTGGATGCGGGGCGAGAATTGAAAAAGACGATGCCCAACATAAAGCTTATCTACCTCACCATGAATACCAATCCCGCATTCGCAGGAGAAGCCCTCCGCACCGGGGCATCGGCATATGTGCTCAAGAACTCAAAGTCCTCGGAACTGTTACAGGCCATTGATGATGCTCTGAGAGGCGTATCGTATGTCAGTCCGCAGATTCGGCGGGACATGGACGAAACCTTCATTCGTGACCCCAGGGCGGTGGCCCGTTCCAAACATCTCACGGACCGGCAAACTGAAGTCCTGCAGATGCTGGCCGAAGGGCGTACTTTGCAGGAGATCGCCGACATTCTTCAAATTACTCATCGGACGGTCCGATTCCACAAGTGCCAGATTATGGAGGAATTGCGGATCACTACCAACGCAGAACTCGTGCACTATGCCGTGAAAAACGGCATGATCTCGTGCGTTTAGGGAGTTTCAACACCTACCGGCAATAACCGCAAGAACCTGTCGCATGCGACAGTAGACAATTCCTTGTCCCCGAGTAAATTCAAAGCTTGAAGAATGGTGAATCTGCCAGTGCCTCCAATTAACGGAGTTCTTGTGGCCTTGGTCCGAGTGTTGCTTGCTGACGATCACGGGGACTTTCTGCGCAAGGTTCGCGGTGAACTGAGCACGGAGTTTGAGATTGTCGACACCGCAGCAAACGGGGAAGAAGCTATTGATGCGGTTCGCCGCCTGGACCCTGACGTACTCGTAATCGACATATCGATGCCAATCCTGGATGGGCTCCAAGCCGCCGCTCGTCTGCGAGACGGCCATTGCAGGACTAAGGTCGTATTCCTGACGATTCACGAGCAAAGCGATTTCGTTTCGGCCGCATTTGCGGCCGGGGCCAGCGGCTATGTTTCGAAGCGGCATCTGGGGAGCGATTTGGTCCCAGCAATCCGCGAAGTTCTTCAAGGTCATACGTTTATATCTCCCACATTGCATATCTAGACCGGTCTGAGAGTGGTTGGCGGTCTCTCGATTAGTCCCAAAAATTCTGGCTGTACCTGTCGCAAGCGACAGTTGCGCGAAGCTCAGAACCATCGATAATGCCAATGGAGTAAATCGCACCCTTATATTCGTCGTGGGAGTGTTTTGCCCGAGACCAGGGCACAAAACGCGCCGGTTAGCCTTGCTCCGGGCCGCTTGCGCATAACTGATGGAAAGGATGGACAACTCGATATGAAGCGAACATGGAAACCGGTAGTTGCATGTACTGCGTTGTTGTGCTGTTTGTTGGCAGGATCGGCGTATGGCGTAACGAACGGCGAGAAGGCAAAGGTTAAAGGAGTGATTGCCACTCGAACCGGAGAGACGCTGGTGGTGAGCGCCGATGGCGGAAACGTCACCGTCGTTCTTAACGATGACACCAAGGTGCAACAGCCAAAAGGTCTCGGCCTGCGCAAGAAGCAGATGTCCGTGACCGTTCTTGTCCCGGGCCTCAGGATCACGGCCGACGGTGTTGGCGACGCACAGAACAGATTGGTGGCGAAGTCCATTACGTTCGACAAGGATGATCTGGAAATGGCGGAAGCCATTCAAGCCGGCTTAACGCCGACCAAGGCAGCCGTCCAAACCAACGCCTCGAATATTGCGGCGAACAAGCAGGCTACTCAGGCGAATGCGCAGGGCGTTCAATCCAACTCGCAAGATATCGCGGCCAATCAGGCGGCTACTTCCGCAAATGCGCAGGCCATTTCGGCCAATCAGCAGCAAATCGCGGACACCACCAAGCGTTTCTCCGAGCTGAGCGAATATGACACCAAGGCTGACATCAGCGTCAACTTTGCCGTCGGGAAATCGGTCATCTCGGCGAGCGACAAAGCTGCGCTGGCGAAGCTGGCGAAAGATGCCGTAGGTACGACTGGCTACATCATCGACGTGAAGGGTTTCGCCGACTCCTCGGGCAACGCCGCCATGAATCAGCAGTTGAGCATGGATCGCGCCCAGGCGGTGATCGCCTACTTGATCCAGGACTGCAAGGTTCCCGTGCGGCACATCATCGCGCCCGGAGCGATGGGTACGGCTGATCCCGCGGCGCCCAACGAGACGGCGGCGGGTCGTGCCGAAAATCGCCGCGTGGAAGTCAAGGTTCTGGTCAACAAAGCTCTGGCTGGACAGTAAGTAAGGTCGACCTCGTTAGCGCGAGCGAGGTCGAGATTAAGTACTGACAGAACCAAGGCAAAGGAATACCAGTGCAGAACTGGCAGTTTTGACAGTTGAATTGAACTGCCGGAGTAGATAGCTTCATTTTTGTTCGTCCTTTCGCACCAGCTCCGCCCTCGCCAAATCTTCGGCGGGGGTGGGGTTGGGCTATACGCTGCAGGAAATCTGTTCCTCTCCAGCGTACGGCTTCCTTCCGTGTCCAGTGTCCAAAAACGCCGGCGGCGACAGTGAAGGAGAAAGAATGCTTCGGAAATCCGTTGGCGAGAAACTGCATATCGTTATCGCGGCGTCATTGCTGCTCCAGCTTCTTACAACGGCTTCGGCGCACTCCTAGGTTGCTTTCCTTCGCGGGCGGATAGATATTCGGTGGCTGGAAAACTGACGAACGTTCGAACCTTGTGGATTGGGTTGACCCTGCTGGTGCCGATGCTGGGACATGCAGGTGCGCAAGTCGACGAATTTCTGCCCGAAGTCGATGCGTATTACAAGCTGTCTTCTGATGTGCGCGTGAGCTTCCAGGCCAAAGAGACCAGAGAGGGAGGTGATCCAACGCAGGCTGAGCTAGGCCCGAGCGTCGAGTTTTACTTGAAACCGCTGGTCAAGCTGAAGAAGACTACAGCGTTCGATCTGGACGACTCCAAATCCCGGCCCCTGGTGCTTTCCATTGGCTACCGATATATGCCTTCCCCAAACTCGCCGGCGGAGAATCGCGTTGAGCCAGTCGCAACCTTTCACTTTCCGTTGAAGGCGGGATTGTTGCTCTCCGACCGGAATCGGGCAGATCTCGATTGGAAGAGTGGTAAATTCTCGTGGCGCTATCGCAACCGTTTGCAAATCGAGAAACGGCTTACGATTCGCTCCTATCATCCTGCACCGTATGCCAGCGTAGAGCCATTTTACGAGAGTCAATACGGCAAATGGAGTGACACCGCAATCTACGCCGGGTGCTTGTTGCCGGTGGGCAAACACGTTGAGTTTAATCCGTACTATGAGCACCAGAACAATACTGGCAAGAGCCCAAACCAGCAGTTGAACCAGTTGGGCCTGGTGCTGAGCCTCTACTTCTAGAGAAGCTCTGGTTTGGTCTGAGTTTCAACTGAGCCGTGGACGAGGACATTTAAAGTTTCCATCACAACCCTTGTGTCCTCTGTGGTTCCAGCATTTGCACTTCATCAACCACGAAGGACTCAAAGGTACACAACGGAAGAAGGTCACGAATGTGTGACTTCCATCGTAGGGCGTGGCACTGATCTCACTGACCTCAAGGTTTCTTGCTGTACTGTCGCAAGCGACAGTTGTGCGGCGCGCGGAACTGTCAATAATGGCTTCCGGTGAATAGCGTCGTGAGTGAGAGAGCATTGTTTTCGACATTTGAAAGGCATGGAGGGAGAAGGAAATGAAGTTTAAGAAGAGCTTTGGAAAATTGGCATTGGGAGCGCTAGCCGTCTCGAGTTTTCTCGCAGGTGGCAGTGCGACTGCACATGCACAAGACAGCGCGAAGAAACCCAACATCCTGGTCATCATGGGCGATGACATCGGGACAACGAACATCGGCGTCTATGGCCACTGGATGATGGCTGGCAGGACGCCGAACCTCGACAAGCTGGCCAAGGAGGGTGCTCTGTTCACCGACTATTACGCCGAGGCGAGTTGTACGGCGGGTCGCGCGAACTTCATCACCGGCGAACTGCCCATTCGCACCGGAATGACCACCGTCGGCCAGGCTGGCGCGCCGATCGGCATCCCGGCGGAAGCCGTCACCATCGCCACCGCGCTGAAAGCCCAGGGCTATGAGACCGGCCAGTTCGGCAAGAACCATCTCGGTGACAAGAATGAGTTCCTGCCCACCGTCCACGGATTTGACGAATTCTTCGGCTATCTGTATCACCTGGACGCCATGGAAGACCCGTTCCACCCCAATTATCCGCAGAATCTCTTGAATGTCGTTGGCCCGCGCAACCTGGTTCATTCCTGGGCCACTGACACGGATGATGCCACCGAGATGCCGCGCTGGGGCAAGATCGGCAAACAGAAGATCGTAGATGAAGGGCCGTTGCCGCCGCACCCCACTGCCGGCATCAAGTACAACATGGAGACGGTGGACGACACGATCCGCGACCTCAGCCTGAAGTTTATCGACAAAGCCAAAGCCGATGGCAAGCCATTCTTTGTCTGGATGAACCCGACGCGCATGCACGTGGTCACCCACCTCTCGCCCAAATACGCGGCAATGATGACCTCGGAGAATGGTTGGTCCATCGAAGAAGCCGGCATGGCGCAACTGGACGACGACATCGGCCTCGTGATGCAACACCTCAAAGACGCCGGGTTGGACGACAACACCATTGTCGTTTTCACCACCGACAACGGCACCGAAACGTTCACCTGGCCCGATGGCGGCACCACGCCGTTCGCGCAGGCGAAAGGAACGATCATGGAAGGCGGTTTCCGCGTGCCATGCATCGTCCGCTGGCCCGGCCATGTCGCGCCGGATTCCGTTCAGAACGGCATAATGTCCGGCTTGGACTGGCTCCCCACGTTCGTCTCTTTGGGCGGAAACCCGAACATCACCGAGCAATTGCTCAAAGGGGTGAGAATCGGCGACCGGACTTACAAGAACCATCTCGATGGCTACGACCAGACCGCCATGCTCACCGGCAAAGGCCCGTCCAATCGCCACGAAATCTTTTACCTTGGCGAAAGCACGCTTGGCGCGGTGCGCATTGACGACTACAAGTATCGTTTCATCGACCAACCCCAAGGCTGGCTGGGAGTCAAGAACCATCCTGACGTGCCTACGATTATCAATCTGCGCCTTGATCCGTACGAGAAAATGGCCTTTCCAGAAGACATGACGAGGAATGGGTCGCTGATGTTTTTCGGCGATTGGTACATGTATCAATTCTGGCGTTTTGTTTTCGTCCAGCAAATGATGGCCAAGGAAATCCAGACCTTCCTGGATTTCCCACCGATGCAGCATGGCGCGAGTTTCAACCTCGATGCCCTGAAAGCCGAAATGGCCGCCAAGATGGCCCAGGCGGCGGCGGCGGCCAAAGGCCCCAGCAACTAACCGAAACGAACTCACGGGGGCGGTCCGTAAGGCCGCCCGTTCCCTTGCTTCGTTTGATTTGGAAGACCGCGAGCTTCAACCTTGAGGCCGTGAAGGAGCATAATCATCAAGTTGAAGGCGAGCGCCCCGAAAATGGCGCTCGCCTGTCGTTTAGGTCGCCCTCGTCGTCACCGGACGAATATCACCCGGGCAAGTGTTGCGATCGATTGTTCTGATGAAGGAGGAGCAGAATGCAAGCGCTTAACAATCCACAATGGAAATTTCGGACACTCATGGTAGCGGCCTGTGTCGGGGCCTTTTGGTCCCTTTCTCCAGGATCCATGTCTGCCCAAGCACCGCCCGACCAGGCTTGGAGCATCCTGCAGGCTGGCGCCGGCGACAAAAGCAGCGAGCAGCGTGTCGCTACCATGAGAGTGTTGCAATTAATCCCCGGCAATGCCAAAGCCGTGGATATGGCGGAGAAGGGCTTGCAAGATAAGGATGCGGATGTGCGAGGGGCGGCTGCACTGGCCCTCGGCGTTATGAAATCCAAGAGTGCAATCCCACAATTGACTGCGGCGGCCAAGAACGATCCGGAAGGTGCAGTGGTTATGGCTGCGGCCAAATCCCTGATCCAGCTTGGGGACGAAAAAGGATATGAGGTTTATTACGCGATACTCACGGGGCAACGCAAGTCGGGCGAGAGTTTGGTGGGAGGCGAAGAGAAAGAACTGAACCAGCTACTGCGAAATCCCAAGCAAATGGAAGCCATGGCATTCGAACAAGGGATCGGATTCGTGCCGTATGGGGGAGCCGGTTTCCAGGTTTATGAGGCCATTCATGAGAGCGAGTCGAAAGAACCGATAGTAAAAGCGACCTCCATCAAGATACTGGCGAAGGATCCGGATCCGCGCACCGGCAAGGCGTTGGTTGCCGCAACCGCCGACAAGAGTTGGCTGGTGAGGGCCGCCGCCTTCGATGCCCTGGCTCGGCGAGGCGATCCTGCGTTACTGCCGGATTTAGCTTCTGGTCTGAAGGATGAAAAAGAAGAGGTCAAGCTCACGGCGGCGGCAGCGGTGGTCTATCTGTCCACGATGCCGAAGACGTCCGCAAAGTGACTTCGCCCACTGAGAAATACTTCCATGACGGGCGCAATGCTTGAAACACAACGCTGCGAGAAATTGGATTTGTCAGCGTTGGTATGAGTCACACGGGAGGAGAGAATAAATGCTCCGGTTCGGACCGGAGGCGATCATTCGGTGCCGGTTCGGGCTTCGCCTGGGAACTTGAACACATCGTTGGCCCGGGGCTCGATCCCTCGACGCACAATATCATTTGCTTTCTCCGCATCCACGCCTTTGTCTCTCGACAAATACGCCAATTGTGTCGGAGCCGCAAACCGGGTACCGGAGGCTTCTACGATTTCCGCTATCTTCAATATCACATCCTGGCGAATGGCGGTGAATTGTGTCCAATCACCCGTCTTGCCATAGGCGAACAGCTCCATTTGATAAGCAGCGCCGACAAAATTCATTACCCGAACTCTACAGCTCCCGGATTCGATTTCAGGATGTTGGTCCAGCATGCTCTGCGCGCGATCCAGCACGAATCGTAGTTGTTCGGCCTGGGTCTCGATTCGCAGCGAAAAAGTCTGGTTGATCAGTAATTTACCGCGGCGCGCCATGTTCTGGAATTGCATTTGCGCCAGCGATCCGTTAGGAACTACCGATAGATTCTGGTCGAGCGTGCGCAGCTTCAGAGAACGGAGCCCGATGTCCTCTACAGTACCAAGTTGATCGCCGATCTGGCAGAAGTCCCCGACCCGTATGGCTTTGTCCATCAGCAAGGAGACCCCGCCAATGAGGTTCTCCAGTGTTTTTTGCGCGGCCAGCGCTATCGCCAGTCCTCCAATGCCGAGGCCAGCAAGGGTCGTCTTGACGTTAAACCCGAACAGACCGAGTGCTGCGACTACCGCAATAGTCAACAGCGCGATGCGCGTAAGCCGCTGCATCAGGACGAGGATCGACTCGCCGCCGCTGCGGTGCGTTCGCGTCCGGGCGACCGCATGTTCAAAGCCTCGGTCAGTGATCGTGCTGAGGAGCCAGAGGAAACATCCCATCAGCAATGTCGCCATGAGACGAAAGTAGTAGACGCGATACAAAAGCGGCGGCTCCAGCAGAAAGACGAAAATGCTGTGGATCACGATCGCAAGGATGCACTTGACCGGCATGCCATGCCGGGTTTCCCACGCTGGCCTGAAAGGAAGTTTTCGGAGTTTGCACCGGACCCGGGCGGGCACACTAAAGAAGAACGCCAACAGCCAAGCCAGCAGCCACGAGATCGGGATCGAGAGTAGCCACCCGAGCCATTGCGCCAGCAGACATCCCCAGCAGCCGTTGAGCGGTCAACGTGGCAGGGATGATTCGATCGGCTAGTGTCGGCGCTTCGCTCTCCATTTGGGCATAGAGCGTGGGCAAACTCGCAACCGTATCTTTCGAGATCAGCCATATTTTCCCTGATGTCTGGATCATCCACCCGCACCAGGATCACGTCCACGGCCGTGCTACCCACCGTCAACACGCCAGCGCGGACTTGGCCTGGCGGAAGCCCGGGTTCCACACTGCCGTTGGGATCGTCGCTCAACAAGGCGATGTTGCCCTTGAACCTTTGGTGCAATGCGTAGAGTTCCTTGACTCGCTGGGGCAAGTTCGTGCTCTGCCCGGGCGCGGCTTGCAAGTACTGGGCGGCGGTTTCGTAGTCTTCGTTTTCTGAGCATTTCAGCAAACCCATGACCGCACGCCGTGGTGTTTCACGGCCTAGCGGGTCGGAGGGTGCTGTGGGCTCGGCTTTGGCTGGCGGGGGTGCCGGAGAGGTCGGAAGCTGAGCGGGCGAATAGGCAGTTGAGACAACGAATACAAAGATAGCGAGACCTGCGCCAAGAGCGTAGGTTCTACCGAGGCGTAATCTACGGCGATTCCAGTCCGATGCCACGTATATGCTCACGGTGACCCGTTGTTAGCACTTCTTATTGCCGCTGGGCTTACACGGCTCGCCATCTTATTCAGGCCTCCGCAGGATGCAGGTGTTGATTGATGGAAGCTTCATTTTTCCCATAGTGCGGCGCCTGAATTCGGTCACGCTACCCGCTTGTCCAATGCCGGTTCTTTCTTCGCAAACCCGCCTGCCTTACCGGCATCGAGGAGCTGAGCCCCGTCGAGTCGGCCGAACAGCTCAATCAGTTTGGCGACAATCCCGGTCCAGCCCGTTTGATGGCTAGCCCCCAGACCCGCGCCGTTATCTCCGTGGAAGTATTCGTAGAACAGGATGTAATCTTTCCAGTGCGGATCGGTCTGGAATTTCTCGGTTCCGCCATACACTGGTCGTCGGCCAGACTTATCGCGTAGGAAAATCCTTGTCAGCCGATCGGCGATTTCCCGGGCCACCTCGAACAGATTCATACGGTTGCCCGAGCCGGTTGGACACTCGATTTTGAAGTTGTCGCCGTAATAAAGGTAGAAGGACAACAGAGCGCGGATCAGCAGCGCATTCACCGGCATCCAAACCGGGCCGCGCCAGTTCGAGTTTCCGCCGAACATGCCGGTGTCGGATTCTGCCGGAAGATAATTCACCCGGTATTCCTGGCCCTCCACATGGACGACAAACGGGTGCTCGTCATGGTAGCGGGAGAGCGCCCGGATGCCGTGAGGACTGAGGAATTCGTTCTCGTCGAGCATGCGTGTCAGAATCCGGCGCAACCTGTCCTCATTCACCAGCGCAGCAATGCCGCGCCCGGCGTACCCCAAATGGCCACGCCCGGTTGCGTGAATGCTGTTGCGTAGTTCGGGCATACGTTCCAAGCGTTCTCTCAAACGCTCCGTTACTCGCGGTACCCGTTCGCGCTGCCACGGCTCGATCACCGTGGTAGCACACAAAGGCAGCAGGCCCACCATGGAGCGAACCTTGAGCCGCCTGGCGCTGCCGTCGGGGAGGCGCAGGACGTCGTAGTAAAAACCATCCTCCTCGTCCCACATACCCTCTGGCCCCGATCTGATTCATGGCGCGCGCGATCCAAAGGAAATGCTCAGCAAACTTCATGGCCATATCTTCGTAAAAGCTGTCGTGGGCCGCTAACTCAATAGCGATCTCCAGCATGTTCTGGGCGAACATGGAGACCCACGCGGTGCCGTCAGCCTGCTCAAGGCTGCCTCCGGTCGGCAGCGCCGCGCTGCGGTCGAAGACGCCGATGTTGTCCAGCCCGAGGAAGCCGCCTTCAAACAGATTGTTGCCAAACCGGTCTTTGCGGTTCACCCACCAACTGAAGTTCAGGGTCAGCTTCGCAAACGACCGCCTGAGGAATTCGAGGTCGCCTTCCCCTTTTAAGGGCCTGCTCCGTCCGGTAAAGGAAAATCGTCGCCCAGGCATGTACTGGCGGATTGACGTCGCTGAAGTTCCACTCGTAGGCCGGGATTTGACCGGTCGGATGCAGGAAGAACGACTGCAGCATCAGGTCCAGCTGTTCTTTGGCGAACTCCACATCGACCGTGGAGAGCGCGACGGTGTGAAACGCGAGGTCCCAGGCGGCGTACCACGGATACTCCCATTTGTCCGGCATCGAGATGACGTGTTGATTCAGCATGTGGAACCATTCGCTGTTCCTCATGAAGCGTCCGCCGGGCTTCATCGGATCGACACCGTGTTCCTGCAGCCATTTGTCCACGTCAAAGAAGAAATACTGCTTGGACCACAGCATCCCAGCAAGCGCCTGGCGCATGACGAGCGCCTCATCTTTGCTGACACGTTCCGGCGTGATGGAGCGATAAAACTCATCTGCCTCATCCTGACGAAGCTGCATGATTTGGGCAAAGCTCTTAAAGGGATCGCCGATGGCAGCAGGCGCCAGGTCGCTAAGCCGCAGTCGGATCGTGGCAGTTTCGCCCGCGCCGACGCTGATTCGGTAGTGAGCGGCAGCCTTGGTTCCCGTGTGCTGTGAGTTGACGGCATCTTGCTTCCCATTCACCACGTAGTTGTTGATCCCGTCCTTGACGTAGGGACTGGTGTTGGGTGTACCGAAGATCCGCTCGCTGTTGGTCTCATTCTCGGTGAAAAGCAGCGGAACATCTTTGTCGCTATACAGATAGCGGTCACCCAGTTGGGCGTGCGAGGCCGCGACAAAACGGGAGTCATTCTTACCCGTGACTTGCTTCATGGACGGCCGCGGTGTGTCCGGCCACCAAGTCCAGGTGTTACGGAACCAGAGAGTCGGCAAAACATCTAACGTCGCTGGCTCCGGCCCTCGATTGCACACGCTGATTTGGATCAGAATATCCTCTCGGGAGTGTTCTTGGCGAACTCAACGAAAACGTCGAAGTAACGATCTTTATTGAAGACGCCAGTGTCGAGAAGCTCGTATTCCATTTCACTACGGTTGCGCCCTTTGTTGGTCGCGACCAGGTCACCGTAGGGGTAGGCTGCCTGAGGGTACTTGTACAGATACTTCATGTAGGAATGGGTTGGCGTGCTATCGAGATAGAAGTAATATTCTTTGACGTCCTCGCCGTGGTTGCTCTCGCTGTTGGTCAACCCGAAGAGGCGCTCCTTGAGTATTGGATCCTTGTGGTTCCATAGGCCTACGCTGAAGCATAGCAACTGGTTGTCGTCGCTGATGCCGGCCAGACCATCTTCACCCCAGTGATAAGCCCGGGATCGGGCCTGGTCGTGGCTGAAGTAGTCCCAGGCGTTCCCGTCCTGGCTGTAGTCCTCACGGACCGTACCCCACTGTCGTTCGCTCAGGTACGGCCCCCACTTTCTCCATGGAATTTTGTCAGTACGGGTTTCTTGCAATCGGAGGGCTTCTGGATTCTTGCTCATAGCTCACCTCATCCTCTTGTCCGGCCCGGCGCCGGTGGCTCCGAGGAGCCGGCAACTGCGGGTGGATAACCGCATGGATTTCAGGGATGGTTCATTTCGGACCGCTGCGTCACTTCATCACAGGTCAGGTTGTAGCGCAACTGTCGCAAGCGACAGGTACTGGGAAATAGTCAAAAACTATCATTCCTGCTAGTTCAAAAATCCCTTTGCGGCGTGTAGCTTGGGTCTGCTTCATGGATTTCTCTGCCCCTTCATTCTCATATCCGGCAGAGCCTTCGTCGTCCGGGAAACCGCAGAGCTGAGGACAGGGATCCACCTCGGTTTCCCTTCTTGTGAACTCGATGACATCGTGGTTACAGGAGTTGCCTTATGCCAGAGAGATTGTGGAGTGCACCGCTGAAGCTGGTAGTGTTTCTGATAGTGCCCGGCCTGGCGTTCTCGCAAACTGTCCAGCAGAACCGGACGTTAGTCGTGAACGGCCAGTCCGGACAAGTCGCAGTTATGCAGATAAACGGCCGATCCTTCGTCGACCTTGAAGCGCTGGCTCAACTTGCGAATGGCTCTCTCGGCTTCAGGGGCGATCAAATCACGTTGACCTTGCCTTGCGCTGCGAGCACTCCGGCAGCAACACCTTCGACGCGTCAGCCTGCGGATTCCGCATTTTCCAAAAACTTCATGACCGCAGGCATCGAAGAAATGGCCATAATTCGGGAATGGCGAAGTGCGCAGGCGAACGCCATCCAGAATGGCTACCCGGTGACCCCGAACTGGGTAGCTACATATCATGACCGGGCCACGGCAGCGCTCAGGCTAGCCTCGGTCGCAGCATCAACCGATTCGGATCAGCAGGCTCTCCAACTACTCACCAACGAGTTGGACAATATGCAAAAGTGGAGCAATAAGATTCTACAGGCGCGCAAAGATATGGACGCGGCAAAATACATGTCTCCCGACTGGCTAAATAACGACCCGTTATTCCAGAAAATTCTCAATTGCGCGCACTCGCTAGCGTCGATGGCGAGTAGCGGCCAGTTTGAGGATGATGGAACGTGCCACTGAAGGTTTTTGAAGTCGTTGGCTAATCTTCCGGCCTTCGCTACTTCTCCCGAGCGGTGGCCTCCACGCTTTTCAAGATGCTATCCAGGTCGGCGCGCGAGAAATACCGTCCACCCAATACGATGCCCGAAATTTTTTGGGTATTGCGAATGTCGTCGAGCGGGCTGGCGTCCAGCAGGACGAGGTCGGCGAGTTTACCCGTTTCCACCGTACCGAAATCCTGCGTGCGGCCGAGAAACTTCGCAGGATTTAGCGTGGCGGACTGCACGGCCTCCATCGGAGTCAGGCCCGCCTTCACGAACAGTTCCAATTCCTGATGCAGGCTGAATCCGGGAATCACGTAGACACCAGCGGCGGTATCAGTGCCTGCCATCAACGGAACACCGGCACGATGCATGGCCAACGTCATCTCCAGCTCCTTGGCCACGAATTGACGGCGGTAGGTGACTGGATCCGTGTCCAGTTCTTTCAGGATGCTTTCCGTGAACTTCTTGTAGCTTTTGTTGCGCCAGGTAGCAGCGGCGTATTTCGCTCCGGGACTTTGGCTGAGGTCCAGGTCGTCAATCAGCCACTGGCCTCGTTCCCAAGTGAGGGTCGGCACCTGCCACGTGCCATTTTTCGCCAGCAGAGCAATCAGGGCCGCACACTTGGGTTCATTGTAGGTTTCAACCATTCGGCGCGGTCCCTTGGGTCCTTTTAATAACTCGTCCTCGATGGTCGAGCATCCTTCGAAGATTCCGGTGAAGTGCTCGATGCTCTTCTGTCCGGCGTTACTCGCTTCGGAGGCGCGAATAGCGTCCGGAACGTGCCCGACAAAGGTCATGCCCTGCTTTTTCGATTCTTCGGCGACGGCGAAGTAGGCATCGCGTGGAATGTAGGATTGCACTTTGATGAAGTCGGCGCCGCCCTGCTTCAAATCGTCCACCGCTTTGCGGGCTTCCGCGGCTGTGGTTACCGGGACCGAAGCCGGGAAATGAGGCGGAGCGCCGTCGATCATGGGCCCCGAGATCACCATGCGCGGGCCGAGAATTGTCCCCGCGTCGATCTGATCTCGCCACTTGAGCAGTTGATGGAGGTCGCCACCCATGTCGCGGACGCCGGTGATTCCGTTAGCGACAAACAGCGGCAGAATAATTTCCTCGCCGCCCGGAAGCCAGTCGCCAAAATTGGTGTGGACGTGCATATCCCAAAGTCCGGGGATGAGAAACTTGCCGCTGCCGTCGACCACTTGAGCTTGTTTGGGTATTTTGTGGAGCGTTCTTTCGATCCCGACGATGCGGCCGCCACGAACCATCACCGCCATGTCCGGTTTAGGAGCAGCACCGGTGGCATCGATCACGGTCACGTGGGTGATGACCAGCGTTTTGCTGTCGCGCGCCGACTGCGCATAGGCGAATGGTGCCAGGACGGCAACCATCAATAGGAGATAAATACGTTTCATGCAGTCGCGTCCCAAACCCGCGCTCAATAATACCTGCCGAAACGATCTTGCTGCCGGGGGGAATTATTGTTTCGCGGCGAAGACCAGAAAATAGTCCATTCCGTCGCCCTTGACAAAGTCATATTGTGATAACAAGGAGTAGCCAGCCTCCGAGGCCTCTTTGATAACGATATTTGCAGCGACACCATGATTTTCTCCATTTCCGTTGCGGTCAATGATTCCAACCTTGGCTCCGGGGCGAAGAGAGGTGCGAAGATTTCCTAAGAGCGCAATGGGCTTGTCAACTTCGTGGTAGGTCTTCAGCAACAGAACGGAATCAATCTGGTTGGCGGGCAGTTGCGGGTCATCGCTCTTGCTCAGAACTGTTTTCACGTTGTGCAGGCCTTCTTTCTGAGCTCGTTTGTCGATATAACGGGTGGCCTCAGGATTGATGTCGACCGCGTACACCCTGCCGGTCTCGGTGACGCGTCGGGCGGCGCGCAGGGTGAACCACCCCGAGCCGGCGCCTATGTCGGCTACGCTCTTACCGGGGGCGATCTCCAGAATGTCCATGACACGGTTGATCTGGAGCCTCTCCTCTCGTCCGGGCGAATCAAAGATGGAGAGATCCCCGGTGTAAGGCCTGCTCGTCTTTCGAGGTGTGGTCTGTTGGGTTGAGGCTGAAGGCGCGCTTTGAGCTTGGATGAAAATCGAACTGAGGAAGAGAAGAAGCAACATCGGTGCCAAAACGCGATGCTTGAACATAGGATCAATCTCCAGACACTTCGTCTCCAAGGATAGACTCGAAACGGTTGGATTTGGTGAGCACTCGCGCTGCCTCGAACCTCGGGTTTCGGTTGGTGAGACGGACAGCCTTCTGATAATCTGCTAGCACTTCATACGCGAGGAAATCTTCAAAAGATGCGATATCCCAAGCTGCTTAGTACCACGATCACATTGTTAATCTATTGCGTCCTGCCACTCTCGGCAGCCGACAAAAACAAGACCAACGCAAACTCTTCTGAGGCTAACAAGCCGTCTTACGAATTGCCACAGCCGGCAAAGGAAACCCTTGATTACAACATGTATCAGCAGATACGAATCGAAGGTTTGGCTCACTCGCACGTGATGGAGTACGCCTCCGCGCTGATGGACGGGATCGGTCCTCGGCTGACGGGCTCACCGAACCTGAAGCATGCCAACGAATGGACGCGCGATCAGCTCGCCGCCATGGGCTGCACGAATGCGCATCTCGAAGATTGGGGCGAATTCGGCATGGGCTGGCAGCAGCTCAATACCTGGATGCGCATGGCTTCGCCCGGATACCGCGGTGTTCATCACACAGGCCGCGCCGTGGTCGCCTTCGAGCAACGGGCCGGTCAGTGCGCAGGCGATATGGATGGACGTAAAGAAAGAAGAAGACCTGGACAAGTACAAAGGCAAGCTCGCCGGGAAAATGGTTCTGCTGGGTGAGATGCGTGAAGTCAAGCCGGTGGACAAGCCACTGTTCGAGCGGGAGGACGAGAAGGATCTGGCCAAGATTGTCGACCATCCACTCACTCCGCGAGCCTGAATACTTCACGCCGGAGCTCATGAAAAGACTTGAGCTACGGCAAAAGGTTGCAGCATTCCTGGCCTCCGAGCATGCACTCGCGGTGATTCTCCCGAGCCGTGATGGCAGGAATAACGGCGGTTCTGGTGGAACCATTTTCGTGGACAGTAGCGGCGGCCTAGGTTGGTCAGCTACCAACGAGAGCACATTCAGCCGGTTCCAGTCGTAATCGTGGCGATTGAAAACTACGGACGTGTCTACCGGCTGCTGAAAGCCAACGTCCCGGTCACCATTGAGCTGAACGTCGATGTAAAGTTCACCGGCGATCACGAGCACGGTTTCGACACCATCGCCGAGATTCCGGGAACTGACCCGAAGTTGAAGGACGAAGTCGTCATGGTCGGTGGGCATCTGGATTCGTGGGCGGCTGCGAACCGGTGCGACCGACAACGGAGCCGGTACGGTGGTTGCGATGGAAGTCATGCGCATCCTTAATGCGCTCCAGGTCAAGCCACGGCGCACGATTCGCATTGGGCTGTGGACTGGGGAAGAACAGGGCGTGTATGGCTCGATCGGTTACGTGAAACAGCACTTTGGATTTGTGCCGCTCTCGACCGCGCCCGACCAGATCAAATTGCCGGAGTGGCTGCGGAAGCCCGCTGGTCCGCTTGTACTGAAGCCCGATCAGCAGAAAGTCTCCGGGTATTTCAATGTGGACAACGGCACGGGCAAGGTTCTCGGCGTTTATCTGCAGGAAAACGTTGCCGAAGCGCCGATCTTTGCACAATGGATCGAACCATTCAAGGACCTGGGAGTGACCACGATCAGCGTGCGCGACACAGGCGGCACCGATCACGAGTCCTTCGACGCTGTGGGCATTCCGGGCTTCCAATTCATTCAGGACAAGCTTGACTACGCTTCGCGCACTCACCACTCGAACATGGATACCTACGAACGGCTGCAGCCGGGTGACCTGGCACAGGCAGCCACGGTCGAGGCTATCTTCGTTTACAACACCGCCATGCGTGACCAGATGCTGCCGCGGAAACCGTTGCCGCATCCGGAACTCGAAGAGCAGCGCAAGGCGCCACTCAAGAAGGTGATGCCCGGCGCTGTAGAGGTCGAAGAGAAGGATGTAAAAGAAAACAAGTAGCTTCAGGCGTCTAGCTAGGAGCTGGCAGCTGGAAGCGGTTCTAAGGCGACGCTTGCCGGGGCCGAGAAATCTACTTCTCGGCCCCAAACATTTTGGCGTGAAATTCCATGACCTCGCCAATATGCGCGCCAAAGTATGACGCGCTGTGGTTGCCGGGATAGAGATGGAAGTCGTGCTTGACGCGCTCTTCCTGAAGTTGCCGGTCGAGCGCCGTGGCGCCTACTTCGAAGCCATATTCGTCATCCCTCCCGCAGTTGAAGTAGATGGCTAGTGTACCGATGGCGGTCTTGTCTTTCCTGGCCAGCGAAAAGGGATCGTTTTCCTGCCAGTGGCGAACGTTGATGGGATTGCCGAAGACTGATCCGAGCAATCTGCCCAACGGAGTACCGGCGCGCAGTGCGGCGTTGAGTTCTTGCGGCGACTCGGTCATCAGGGCTGCGCTTTGCGCGCTCACTGCTGAAAACATTCCGGGATCGGCAAACGCGAAACGAAGTGCTCCGTAGCCCCCCATGGAAATTCCGGTAATCGCGCGCGCCCGGCGCTCGCGACGAATGCGATATCTGCCTTCGATGTAGGGTATGAATTCTTGCAGGAAGAAATCGCTGTAGCGGACTCTGCCATCAGCGGAGTTCACGTAGAAGCTGGCCTTTGCCTCTGGCGTGACGATCAGGAAATCGCCGACCTTGTGTTGCTCACGCAAGTCTTCGATCAGGTTCCATCCGCCGGTTTTGAACAAGGTCTGCTCATTCTCACCGAGCCCATGCAGGAAATAGAGGACCGGATAACGCCTTGCGGGTACGGAATCGTAGCTGGCCGGCAACAGTACGCAGTAGTGGACTGTTTCCCCAAGGATGCGACTCTTCAGGGCATTGCAATCGATGCGGCTCTGAGCCGACGCAGAGATAGCAAACCAGAAGAAGAGAAAAAATCGCAGCGGCCGAAGCGTGAAATCCAGCTTACTCATAGCGCAATGCCTGCACCGGATCGAGACGCGCAGCGCGGCTTGCGGGGTATAAACCGGACAACAGACTGACCACAATCGCAAACACGACCGCACCGACTACCAACCACCACGGGACAAACCAAATCTGTTCCGGCGGAAAATGCTGGCGCTTCAGGTATACGTTCGTGCCCAGATTGATCACTCGTCCTATGGTCCAGCCGAGTGCGACCCCTACGACGCCGCCGAAGATGCCCATCACTCCAGCCTCGGCAAAGAACAATCCTTTCACGTCGCCATCGCTGGCGCCGATGGCCTTCATGATTCCGATCTCCCGGCGGCGCTCGAGAATTGCCATCACCAGCGTATTGATGATTCCAATGGAGGCAACCGCCAAGGCCAGGCTGCCGAAGATTCCGAGAAACAGGTCGAGCACGGCAAAAAACTGCCGCAGGCTGCGTGTCGCGTCAATGATCGAGAAAGTGTTGAAGCCCATCTTCTTGATCGCGTCTTCGACGGGTTGAACCTGAGTTGGGCTTTTTACGTGCACCTCCACAGTCGTGTAGGCCGGTACACCGCCCGCCATGTTTGTAGTGTCGCGCAGGTCGGAAGGCTGCATCACGTGCAAGTTTTGCGCGAGCTTCAGCGGGAGAAAGATACGTGCTCTGGCCTGACCGCGCATGCTGTCGGGATCGAGATCGCAAACGCCGGCGATCTTTAGCGCTACTTCGCGCGAGACTACCGAATACGCCGTGCCGCCGGGATTGTTGATCTTAGCGGAGTCGCCCGGTTGAGCGTCTTTCTTAGCCGCTGCCTCTGTCGTAGGTGTCGCGGTTCGTTCCGCGTAGCGCATGGTCAGCTGCTTGCCAAGGAGGGGCTTTGCCAGTTCGGTCACGCTCGCCTCTTCACCCCCTGCTTTCGGAGTTTTACCCAGCAATTGTGCCGCGAACGATTTCTGCAGAATGACTTCGGGTGCAGTCTCAGAGGAAAAGAAACTACCCTGCATGCCATCGAAGGCATCATTGTTCTTCGCTGAAAAAGGAAGTCCTGCCATCATGGTCAAATAGGGCTTGTCTTGATAGCGAAGTTCGGTGATGAATCTGATGTCGGGATAAGCCTCAAGTACATTAGGGAGTTGCGCAATCTTCTGCCGAGCGGACTCGTCGAGCGCCGGACTCTCGACTGGAGCAGGGCCGCTTTCTTCCTGCTCGCGGTTGAAACTGCGCAAGTCGCGGCGCGAGGTGACGACCACGGTGTCGAACAATCCAGATTTCTGCAGACGCCGGCCGGCCAGTTGCTGCAAGCCAATTCCCAGCGAAAGCATCGCGACCAGAGAAGCCACGCCCACGGAGATGCCTACCGTGGTGAGCGAGTTCCGCAGAAAAGACTCGCGAAGGTTGCGCACAGCCAACTCGGCCATATCGTAAGTCTTCACAAGCCGCCTCCGCGTGTTTGCACAGCAGTGGCGGAGACCACATTGGATTGATCGCCAACCAATTTGCCATCCGCGAGGAAAATCAACCGGCTGGCATAGCGCTCGGCAAGAGCGCGTTCATGCGTCACCATGATTATCGTCATGCCGAGGGTTTCATTGAACTCGCGAATGAAGTTCATGATTTCCGTGCCCGTCTGGCTGTCGAGGTTGCCGGTGGGTTCATCCGCCAGCAAGAACCGCGGTTGATTAATCAACGCCCGAGCCAGCGAGGCTCGCTGTTGCTCTCCGCCGGAAAGCTCAGTGGGCCGATGTCGCAACCTTGCCCCGAGGCCGACTCGGTCCAACGCTTGCCTCGCCAATCCCTGTCGTTTGTCGCGATCGACTTCCGCGAAGCGCAGAGGCAGTTCCACGTTTTCCAGTAGGGTCATGCTGGGGATCAGATTGAAGGATTGAAATACCATCCCTACCGTATGCAGGCGATATTTGGCCAACTCTTGGCGCGAAAGTTTTGCCAAATCGTTTTTCTCAACGACCACGGTTCCGGAAGTAGGACGATCGAGTCCGGCGATGAGGTTCAGCAACGACGATTTGCCGGAGCCCGAAGTTCCGAGCAGCGCGACGAATTCCCCGGCGGCAACCTGGATCGAGATGCCATCGACGGCGCGGATCAGCGCTTCGCCCATGCGGTAATGGCGGCACAAATTCTCCGTGCGGATTGCCGTGGAGCCGTTCAAACTGGATTCGCCTTGGCTGCCGGGCATGGGTTAACGTGTGTCTCCCCTTACCAGTCGCAAGGTATCGGCGAGGTCGGGATCGCCGTTCCCTGCAGGCTTGGACCCTCCATCTCCAGCCGAGACAGGCACAGCATCACCTTCACCGGGAGCCAGGAACAGATTGGTCTCGACGCCATGCTGTCTGGTATAGAGATCGTAGTAGCGGCCGCGCAGAGCATAGAGCTCTTCGTGGGTGCCGCGTTCGACAATCCTCCCTTGCTCGATCACCAGGATCTGGTCCGCGCGGCGGATGGTGGAAAGCCGGTGAGCAATGACGAAAGTCGTGCGTCCTTGCATCAGGTAGGAAAGACCTTGCTGGATCAGTTGCTCCGATTCAGAGTCGAGACTGGATGTGGCTTCGTCCAGAATCAGGATGCGCGGTTCCGCCAGAATGGCGCGGGCAATCGAAATCCGTTGGCGCTGTCCTCCCGAGAGCTTCACGCCGCGTTCGCCGACTACGGTGTCATACTTGTCCGGAAAACTCTCGGCGAACTCGTCCACTCGCGCGATGCGGCAGGCGCGCAGGATATCTTCTTCGCTGGCATCCGGGCGCGAGAAAGCAACATTCTCGCGAATGGTGCCGTCAAACAAAAACGACTCCTGCAAGACCACACCCAGGCGGGTGCGATAAGAATCCAGCCGCACCGTGCTCAGATCGACGCCGTCAACCAGGACCATACCCTGAGTTGGTACGTGAAAAGATGTGATCAGTCCGATCATGGTGGACTTGCCGGACCCTGATGGCCCAACCAACGCGGTGACCGTGCCGGGTGCGGCGTGAAACGAGACATCGTTGAGAACCATCCGGCTACCGTCGTAGCTGAAGCTGACATGATCAAAATCGACGTCGCCGCGAATCTCATTCAAGACAACAGTGCGCTTGGGATCGTGATCTTCGCGCCGCTCGCTCATGATTTCATGTGTGCGTTCCAGACCGGCCAGAGCTTCGGTGAGTTGAGTTCCGATTTGAACGATCTGCATGATGGGGGCGACCAGGAAGCCAAGGAAAAGTGTGTAGGTGAAGAATCCACCGATGGTCAGCATTCCCGCGGCGATCTGGCGCGCTCCGACGTACATGATTACGGCTCCAACCACGCCGAGCAGCAAACTGGCGGAGAGGCTCATGACCGAAGTTGCGGTTAGAGTTCGGAGCACATTATCGAGAAGACGTTGCACGCCACGCGCGAAAACATTCTCTTCGCGTTCTTCGGCGTGATAACCCTTGACCACGCGAACCCCCCCGAGAGACTCCGCGAGCCGGCCCGTGACCTCAGCATTGATCTTGCTGCGTTCACGAAAGATGGGGCGGATGGTTCCAAAAGCCTTATAGAGCGCGAGGGCAAAGAGCAGCAGGAATCCGAAAGCGACGGCGGTCATGAGCGCGCTGATGCGAAACAGCACGACCAGGGCGATGCCCGCGGTTATTAAACCTCCCACCAGATCGACCAATCCCGTGCCGATCAAGTTGCGAACGCCTTCGACGTCGCTCATGATGCGCGAGACCAGCACACCGCTCTTGGTGGAATCGTGGAAAGAGACGGGGAGCCAGCCAATGTGCGCCTGAACTTTCTGGCGAAGTTCCGTGATCAGCCGCTGCGCAGCTTTTGACAGCAGCTGCGTCAACGAAAACGAGGTGATTCCCTGTACCACGGTGGCCGCCAGCACGCCCAGAACGAGAGGCTTGAGCAGTTGAGCGTTGTGCTTAATGATGACGCCGTCAATCAGGTACCTGGTGGAGTAGGGAAGTACGAGTCCGGAAACGCGATTGATCACCATCAGCAGAAAGCCGAGGGCTAGCATTCCGCGGCGCGGGCGAATCAGTTCCCATACTTGGGGAAGAACTGCGAGAAGCCTTTCTCGGGCGGGGCGCTTGGGCCGGGCTGCTTTGCGATCTGGATCCACTGTATGCATTAGACACTATTTGGCGCGGGTGGGGTTCATTTTGTCGACCCGTCGAGGGGTCGAGCGATATGATAATATCGCGGTCGATTCACAAACTTTATGGCAAACGTAGAGCGCGACAGCTGCCGGTTCAAAGCCATCCAAGGGGCGGATGGTAAATTCATTGTCCGGATGGAAATGTTTCACAAAACCGTGTCGCTGTTGACAGATGCGACCGTTGATTTCGAATTACTGAACGGAACGACACAGGATCAGGCGAGAAAGCTTGCCGAGTCCATGAATGACAGAGTGACGGGAGTGCTGATCACCAAACCGTGATGCTGCCGGGGCTCCTGCGACCGGACTTCCCGCAATTGGCCAACCGGTTTAAACTGTATTTGTAAGTGAGTTGTCAGCCGAAAGACTTAATCACCCAAGGACCACGATCACGAATGTTTTCCGATCCCACCAGCCCCAGCTCTTCCGAAGAGAAGAAGCCCGATTCTGCCAACCTATCCGACGGCCCCGAACTGGAGCTTTTGCTGTCCGACAGCTGGAACCGTCCTCTGCGGAAGCGCTTGCTTGATCACCTGCGGGACACTTTGTCGCCGGAGAAGCTGCCTCCACTGCGTCTTACTTCGCGGCCCGTGGACGTGGGCATGCTGGCCGGTGACATCCTGAGTTTGCCGTGGTACCGCACCGTGTTTACGAATCTGGGCGACGTGATTTCGCCGGAGACGCTGCCGCCTTTGCAATTGGAGTCACGGCCGGTCGATGTGGGCGAGTTGATCGGCGATCAGATGAGTCACATGTGGTGGACCTCGCTGCTGCGTAGCCTCGCCGATGCGGCTGCCCCTGAGAGACTGCCTGCATTGCAATTGACGTCGGCCCCGATGGATGACCCGAGCTTGACCGAGGGTACGATGCAGTTGCCGCGCTGGTCCTCCGTGATCAGTACGCCCAAGGTGTTTTATCCCGACAAGCCGAAGGCGGCCTTCGTGACGGCTCCCCGAGTCGCTCCGCCCCCGCCTAAGCCGGATCCGGCTGAAGTCGAATTCGTCCATGTTCTCGAAGCGGATCTGAAAAGGGATTTGCGGCGGTCTGTTTTTCGGCAACGCTTGTGGGTTTCACTGGCGGTCTTAGAGATGCTGGCCTTGATTGGCACTTCTATCTGGTGGAAGTGAGTTCCTGGATATTCCCAGATAAGTGCTATTGCTTCGATGTCCTCCGCGCACTTCTATAACATTGCACGATTATAGTAAGCTTCTGGTTCTTGCCGAACCTGCTCTGCTTCATACAAAAGTTTGGAGATTCCATGAGCGATGATTTGCGCGACCGCGACCTGGGTATGAACCGGAAGATCACGCGGCGCGACTTTCTGGATGGAGTCGCCCTTGCCGTAGGCGGCTCAGTCTTGGCCTCGAGCGCTCCATGGCTGCACGGCCTGGGCTTCGCTGATTCGACTTTTGCTCCCGAGAAGGAACCAAATTACTATCCTCCAGCTCTGATGGGGATGCGCGGGAATCACGAAGGCACCTACACTTCCGCACATAGCCTGCGTGACGGAGAGTTCTGGGATTCCGCGGGCAAACCTGAAAGCACCGGCGAAAAATACGATCTGGTGATCGTGGGAGGTGGCATTAGCGGGTTGGCAGCCGCTTATTTCTTCCGCCAACAGGCAGGGGCCAATGCGCGCATTCTTATCCTCGACAACCACGACGATTTCGGTGGACACGCCAAGCGCAATGAATTTCGCGTCAGCAACAGGATGTTACTAAGCTATGGCGGGACACAGTCGATTGAGAGCCCGGCGCGATACAGCAAGGTGGCGAAGGGTCTTATTACTGAGCTGGGCATCGACACTCATCGCTTTTATCAGGCTTACGATCAAAAGCTGTACGCGAAGCTGAATACTGCTTGTTTTTTCGACCGCGATACGTTTGGCGAAGATCGGCTCGTATTGGGGCTGGGATCGACGCCATGGCCAGATTTCCTCAGCAAAGCGCCGCTTTCAGAATCCGCTCGCCGCGACATCGCCCGTGTCTACGCGGAGAAGGTCGACTACTTGCCGGGCTTGTCGAGAGAACAGAAGATTGCACGACTCAACAAAATAAGCTATGCCGACTATCTCACCACAGTTTGCAAGCTTAATCCAGAAGCGTTGCCCTTTTTCCAGACTTACCCGCATGACTTGTTCGGTGTCGGCATTGATGCTGTTTCCGCTCGCGCATGTTTCGAAAATCCTGACGACTACCACTCGTTTAGCTATCCCGGCTTCGACGGCTTGAACCTGGGCGAGTCGGAAAAGGAAGAACCTTACATCTTCCATTTTCCGGACGGCAACGCGTCAATCGCGCGTCTGCTAGTGCGGTCCTTGATCCCGGGATCGATTCCCGGCCAGAGTATGGACGATGTGGTCACCGCTCGCGCCGACTACAGCCGATTGGACGATGCCAAGGCCCCGGTACGGATTCGCCTGAACTCCAGCGCGGTGCAAGTCCGCCACGATGGACCTGCAGCTTCGGCGAAAGAGGTCGGCGTCGCGTACATGCGCGGCGGCAAGTTGCAAAGCGTACAGGCAAGTGTGTGCGTTCTGGCTTGCTATAACATGATGATTCCATATCTCTGTCCCGACCTTCCCCAAAAGCAGCAGGATGCGCTTCACTCCCTGGTGAAAGTTCCACTGGTGTACACGCACGTGGCTATCCGCAACTGGACTGCATTCCAGACTCTGGGCATTCATCAGATCGTTGCGCCTGGCGGTTACCACACTTATACGGCGCTCGATTTCCCTGTCAGCCTCGGCCAATATGAATTTCCCACCAAACCCGACGAGCCAATGGTTCTGTTCATGCTGCGCACGCCCTGCAAACCGGGACTGCCACAGCGCGATCAATTTCGTGCGGGCCGGGCGGAACTGATGCGAACGCAGTTTTCGACTTTCGAACGAAACGTTCGTGATCAACTAGGCCGAATGCTGGGCTCTGCAGGCTTTGATCCAGCGCGCGATGTCGAGGGCATCACCGTAAACCGGTGGGCGCACGGCTATGCCTACAGCCGCAACTCTCTGTTCGATCCTGACTGGCCAGAGGATGAACAGCCATGGGTCGTGGGACGAAAGCCATTTGGCCGGATCGCCATCGCGAACTCGGATGCAGGCGCGAGTGCCTATACAGATGTGGCCATCGATCAGGCATACCGGGCGGTCGGGGAGTTGGCGAATCGAAGTTGAGCACCCGGGCTGCCGGAATGACCCTACTTCGGAGCCGATGCCTTCAATCCACTGCTGGCTTCGACCAGCTTCTGGACCGATGACGCCACCATCAGCAACAATTGCGACTGCGGCTTCTGCGCTTGCTCCAATAACGTGAACTGTTGTGTTGCCCACACCTCCGGTGCGCGCTCGCCACGGTCGATGTAGTCCAGCGCTTGCAGACCGCCAGTGGCTACCGCTGAGAGGCTTTGCGATAGTGGAGCGATCTCTTTCACGAGAAGCGATTGAGCCTCAAGCGGCTGCAGATTCGTCTGATTGTCGCGCCAGAGCATCAGCAACACTTTGACTTCCCGTTTGGCCGCGGGATCGGCTTGGCCCGCAATCAGCGTATCCACGAGATTGGCAAACTGTCGAGCAGTTGCGCTCTCCGGGCGAGCCGCGTCGATGACACGATTCAGCGGCGACAGACTTGTAGCCTCGACAGTGGCGAGCTCTTCTCGGTTGTAGTCCTTCACCGGTTCTACAACATCGGTGAATGTGCGCAAGGCAGAAATATCATTTGGGCTTGCAATGCGGAGCAGCATGGGTTCGTAGCTGGTGTTGTGCGTGAGTCCAAGCCAATCCAGCCATAGGCTGACTTCGTGCAAACGTTGATACATGGAATTAACGTCGGTCACATCTTGCGGCGACCACAGCCGCTCCGCAATGGCAGCAGTTCGAGGCCAGATGCGCGAATCAATATTCTCTGGCGACACATACTCCGACCACATGCACGCCTCGCCACCGAGAATGAGTTTCTTCTCATCAGGAGTCAGGTTTGCCGCTGCCCCACTGATCGGGTCAACCGCATAATGTTTCGAGGCGGGCCACATCAGATCGACGTAATATCCGAAGGAGAGAATCCCGCGATATCCCAGTTTGGCGGCTGCCGCCAGCGAATCCTGCCCGCGCCACGATTGCACGACGATGTCTTTGGGCAAATCCGGCCGCAGAATCTCATCCCATCCCACCATGATCTTTCCGTGCTTGCTCACAATCTTCTGCACGCGGGTGTTGAAGTACGCTTGAAGATCCTGGTTGCTCTTAAGCCCATGGGCGCGCATGGATGCCTGAATGTTTGGATTTGCGTCCCATTGCTTCCCGTTAACCTCGTCGCCGCCAATGTGGAAGTACTGGTCAGGGAAGAGGCTTGCCATCTCGCCGATGAAGCCGTCGAGAAACTTGTAGGTACGCTCCTCGGTCGGATCCATTGCCGGGTCGAAGACGCCCCACTTGCGTTCGATCTGATACGGCCCCGGACCGCTGGCCAGTTCAGGATAGCCAACAAACCACGCGGTACTGTGCCCGGGCATATCGAACTCGGGGACAACGCGAATGCCGCGGTCTCGGGCATAGGCGATCAGGTCGCGCACTTGGTCTTGTGTGTAATAGAGGCCGTCCGATCCCATCTCCTGCAGCTTGGGGAATTTCTTGCTCTCGACGCGAAAGCCCTGGTTCTCCGAAAGGTGCCAGTGAAATACATTCAACTTTACCGCTGCCATGCCGTCCAAATTGCGCTTCAGCACGTCGAGCGGTATGAAGTGCCGGCCCACGTCGATCATCAATCCACGCCAGGGAAACCGAGGTTTGTCTTGAATCGCAATTGCCTGTACGGCAAAGCCATCGGAAGTAGTTTGTACTAATTGGAGAAATGTCTGCAGCCCGTGCATGATTCCGAGTGGCGTAACGGCATCGAGCTTCGCCCCCGCGGGGCTGATCTCAAGCGAATAAGATTCGTCCTCGCCGAGTTCCAATACAGCTTTGCTTGCGCGTTCGCTATGAACGACCAGCTTGGCTTGAGCTGCATCCGTCACCTTCATGTCTAATGGAGGCATGCCCGTCTGGCGTCGAAGGCTGTCCAGGAATCGTTCGACTGCATGCTGCAGCTGCAGGTCAGAGTGGCCGTTGATTCCCACCGTAAACGAAGAATCCACCACAAGCTGGCCGGCCTTCATTTGCACGCTGGCCGGTAACGGCATGAGATTCAATTGCCGCGGCTCAGCTGCGGAAGAAGACACAAATACCGAACACAGCATCAGAACGGCAAAAATAATGCGCACGAAGTGTTCTCCTGTGATTGCTATGGTGGAAGGGGCAGAATAGTGCAATCGCGAACAGTCCGCAAATCAGGAGCGAAATCTGCCCAGGGATTGGGATTCTTGGCGAACTAACACCTGAGAACCCGGAGCCCTCTACCCTTTTCCCACAACCTCAGCGCAGTGGAGCAGATTTACATCCCAGATGAAAGGCTCAGCAGACAGGCTTTCGACCCCAATCTCACCTTGTCTTTGGGTGCCCGCCTTGCCCACCCACACGACCCGAAACTGGGCCTGATCTTCATCGTGTTGAATATGGAGAATCCCGCCTGCCCTGACCGGGCGGACATTCCCTGCAACACTGCACCACGATCACTGATGTTTCTGACCTGGGCGTGCTGCGTGAAGGGCAAGGACTTAGCGTCAACACCCCAGATGCGCACCGTCAGGAATGCGGCGACACGTCGATTGCGACGACGATCCATAGGGCACCTTTGGAGCCGACTCCTGAGAAGATATGGCATATTTGTAGCGTTTGAAACTTACCGGGGTCACCCGAAACGAGTGCCGAAAGTCACCTTAAGCCTTAGCCGGGATGCAATTCGAAGTTGGTTTTTCGGGCGGAATCAATCCATGTCAGGCATCGAGCAAGCGCCCGGCCCACGCGGGTCGCCACAACTTCCGCACGCTCCCACTGAAGGGGATGCGCCTGCGGAACTCTTGGCTGACATCGCAAAAACCGAAAGTTGTTGTGCCAGCTTCTTGCTCTGGCATTTGGGGCATTCGGCTTTCTTGCTGCCATAGACCAGCGCTTCAAATTGATGATCGCATTCCTGACAGATGTACTCAAAGATGGGCATGGACAACTCCTGACGGTTTTCAGACCATATCCATTTAAAATCAAAGGGTGGGAACTACGCAAACGGCAGCACGAGAATTTGTGCCACGTCGCGGTTTGCGTGGCGGACATCTGCAAACCCTGGCGAGTTTCTTTCTGCCCCGGCGGATTGCGCTCCCTCCCTCCGAAAAGCGATTGATCGAAGTCGAACCCGGCGCGCGGGTGTTGTGTCATTGCCACTGGCAGCCCGATCGGGAAAATTCGCTGACTGTGATTATTGTGCATGGCCTTGAGGGCTCCAGCGAATCTCAATACATGCTGGGCATCGCCGCGAAGGGCATGGCTGCGGGCATGAACGTAGTGCGCATGAACCAGCGCAATTGTGGTGGCACAGACGCTTTGTCGCCTACGCTCTATCATTCGGGACGCTCTCGGGATATCGCTGCCGTGACCCAAAATCTGCTGCGTCAAGACCGGATTTCGCGGTTCGCCCTCGCGGGCTTCTCCATGGGTGGCAATCTCGTGCTCAAGCTCGCTGGAGAATGGGGAAGGGAAGGACCGTCGCAGTTCCGCGCCGTCGCGGCTGTGTGCCCATCCGTGAACCTCGCAGCCTCCGCGGACGCTCTGCATGTGCCTGCCAACCGCCTTTACGAGTACTACTTTATGTGGCAACTTCGCCGTCGCCTCAGGGTGAAAGCGGGACTGTTTCCTCAGGTATTCGACCGCTCACGCGCGCGGGGCGTGACCAGCCTCCGCGATTTCGACGACAAGATTACGGCTTACTATTGTGGCTTTGATGGCGCGTCGGATTATTACCAGCGCTCGGCCGCCGCCAACGTTGTCGACCGTATTGCAGTGCCAACCTTGATCCTGCATGCAGCCAACGATCCCTTCATTCGCATTCTTCCGGAGACGCGGCAGAAGATTCGTTTCGAATCCCAACATCACCTTCGTCGAGACTGACGATGGTGGCCACTGCTCATTCCTCGCCCAACCTGACGGCGACGACGGCCATTGGGCGGAGCGGCAGGTGGTGGAATTTCTGCGAACGTTTTGACCGCGTGGCGGCGGGCGCACCCGGCTGTCCGGTCGAGCGCAAGCTCGACTGCTCTCCTATACAATCACTTTCTCGTATGAAACCGGTCGCGAAAATCGTATTAGCGACGGCGCTACTTATTTCGCTGGCGTTGTTTCTTCACGCTGAGCCCATATCGCAACTGAAGCCGACTAATTACGTCAACGACTTTGCTGGCGTTCTCAACGCGAGCACCGTGGCGCAACTCAATAGCATCTGCCAGCAAATCGACGAGAAGGCGCATGCACAGATTGCCGTGGTTACCATCAAATCCCTGGACGGCTCTGACATCGAAAGTTATGCGGTCGCCCTGTTCAAGCAATGGGGTATCGGCAGCAAGTCCACCGACCACGGTGTGTTGATTCTGTTGGCCACGCAGGACCGGCAATATCGAATTGAAGTTGGCTACGGGCTTGAGCCGATTCTGCCTGATGGCAAAGTCGGTGGCTTCGGACGCGAAGCCGTCCCCCTGCTCAAACAGAATGACTTCAATGGCGCCGTGTCGCTGCTGACCATGCGGATTGCTGATGTGATCGTGCAAGACGCGGGTATTCAGTTGACCGGCGCCCGGCCAAGTGCCCCGACCGCGAAGGAAGAACCGAATACCGGCCTGCCCATTGGTGGGATTATCGTCCTCCTTGTTATTGGTGTCATTTTGCTATCCACCCGCTTTGGACGGCTGCTCCTCTTCAGCATGTTGTTGGGAGGCCGCGGCGGCGGATACGGTGGGGGAGGTGGTTTCGGCGGGGGTGGCGGCGGGTTCGGAGGTTTTGGCGGTGGCAGCTCGGGCGGTGGCGGCGCGAGTGGAAGCTGGTAGCTCGAAAATGAAGAGGCACTATGGTTGCGGAAAAACAGATCAACGAATTCGTCAGCCGGTTGCGTGCAGCGTCAGGCGAAAATCTTCAGAGCGTGATCCTTTACGGTTCTGCTGCGGACGGAGAATTCCATCCTGACTTCTCCAATGTCAACCTGCTTTGCATATTGCGAGAGACCTCATTCGCGACGCTCACCGCGATGGCGCCAGCGGTTGAGTGGTGGACCCGGCAGAAGCGACATGCGCCGCTGGTCCTTACCCGCGAGGAACTGGAGCGTTCCACAGATGTGTTCTCCATCGAATTTCTCGACATGCAGCAACGCCACCGTGTGCTATTCGGCGAGGATGTCCTCAGCGGGCTCCACGTTCCCATGCACTTGCATCGTGCCCAACTGGAGTATGAGTTGCGCGAGAAACTGATTCTGCTGCGCGAGCGCCTGCTGCTGGCCGCGGGACAATAAGAAGCAACTGTGGGAGTTGCTGCTGGGTTCATTGTCGACCTTTACGACTCTGTTCCGTCACGCGTTGATTGCACTTGGCGACACGCCTCCTAAGGAGAAACGTGAAGTGGTCAATGCGCTGGCCGCGCGTATTCCCTTCGATGCTTCTGCGTTCTTGCAATTGCTCGACGTTCGCGAGCACAAAGCAGAGACCGAAGCAATTGGATGTCGCCGACGTATTTACTCGTTACCTGGCCGCGGTGCAGCAGGTAACCGCGGCAGTGGATAAAATGCTAGACTCCACGGGACCACGCAGCGCCTAAGTTTGATAGCCTTTTCTTACAGGAGAGGAACCATGAAAACAGGTTTGATCGTGATTGTTGTCCTGGTGTTGATCGCGCTGGTTGCGTTCGGACAGTACGTAGGCGTCCGCAACACCCTGGTGACCAAGAATGAAGCGGTCAAGGCCGCGTGGTCGCAGGTCGATATTGTGCTGCAACGCCGCGCCGACCTGATTCCTAACCTGGTCGAAACCGTGAAGGGCATCGCGGGTCAGGAACAAACGGTGTTCGGCGATATCGCGGATGCGCGTTCCGCACTGCTCTCAGCCAACGCGCCCGCGGACAAAATCGCCGCCAATCAACAACTGGATGGCGCAATCGGGCGCCTGCTCGCTGATCGTCGAGAACTATCCGCAATTGAAGTCCAACGAGAATTTCCTGCGCTTGCAGGATGAGTTGGCGGGAACGGAAAACCGCATTGCCGTCGAGCGCAAGCGTTACAACGACGCGCTCCAGGACTACAACACCTACGTGCAGCACTTTCCCAACAACATCTACGCCGGTTGGGCTGGCTTCAAACCGAACGAAGCGTATTTTGCCGCTTCGGAGGAGTCCCGCCAGGTTCCGAAGGTGAATTTCTCTACTCCGAGCGCGACACCGCAGGCGGCTCCGCAGCCTGCCCCTGCAAGGTAGCGTGCACGCCGACTTCGCAGTCGAACTCGGCGCCGATGACGAAACCCTCGAGATGCCGTGGGCTGCCGAAGGCGGTGGCCCACGCTATTACGATCTGAAGCGTCATCCCGAGCTTGTGCTCAATGTTGAGGAAGCCTCGCGAGTGCCGGAATTGGGTGAGTTTCTTTCCAAGGTCAACTTGCCGGCGAGCCCCCTCGAGAGCGCCAAGTGTGATTCATGGCTAGCCGCAGATATGAATCCCGAAGAGGAGATCTTCGAAGCGACTCACAAGTTCGGGTCCTATGTCGATTTCTTTTTTTCTGATGAATCAAAACGCTTTTCGTTTCCCGAGCATGAGCATCTGGCAAAACGGCTTACCCAGCTCTTGCAGCGAGCTCCTGAAATTGCGGCTGCCGCCGAGTTTCTTATTCGCCGCTGTTACTACCATCAGCAAGAGGAAATACGCGGACAAGAAGAAATTCGTGATGGCTTCTACATTACGTTTTACCTGTTCGGATACGGCAAGGATGAAGTTCGATCGCGCCAAAATTGGGCCATTGGATTAAAGCTGATAGGGAACGCGATCCGGCAACTGTCCGCGGAGTGAAGTCAGTTGGCTTTTACTGGCCTGTGGAACCAAGCCAGTGCTTCGGTGCCATGCCCTTTAAGCCGAGTGCGCAACACCGACAACAGCAACATCGAAAGAAAAATAGTCAGCAACCCAAGACGAGGCCGTGCGAATATCGACTGCTCGCTTCGGCAGAATGGAAAGTCGACCGTATACGAACTCAATATGCACCCAATAAACCAGCAGGGAAGTCTGGCCGAGTTGTATCAAAGGACTGAAACCCCACTGTCCAGCTCCCCATCTGCACCACAAGTAAGTTGCCGTAAGAATCACCAGCAGCATTCCTATACGAATCAGAAAGAAGTTTGGACTGGTGTGCCAGAAATCATAAGCTGCATAAAGCCGCTGCGGACGCGCGTCCAGCCGGCGTGCCAGATAGATCAGCCCGATTCCACCCACTCCAAGTAATACGAAGGTCGCAGCGCCCAGTGTTCGCGCCCGGTCACTCAAAAGAAAAAATCCGACCGCGAGACCGATGAAGGCGAACGCTGCCCAGGGGAAGATCGGAAACAGCCACGCCTGTGGTTCGCCGAGGTTGTGTACGCCATCGATATAAGACTCAAGCGGCCAAGGCAACCAGCGCGGACGCCAACTCGTCCACATCAATGGCGACAAGAGGGAAATGCTCATCCCGACACTGACCGCTGTCAAACCCAGTGCGAACCGCGTGCGCGATCCGGAGCTGAGCTGTAAGACGATCCAGCAGACCCCACCCATCAGCATCATGGAGAGTCCGATCATGTTGAGAATATCCACGCGCAACAAGTCGCTCCACGGCGCCCAGCCCCACGCAATCAGATACTCCTGCAGGCGAAACAAGAGACCCAACCCAAGAATCTCTGCCCCACGGCGAATCGTAGCTCGTGCAATCTGACCTGCGGGCACGCCCTTCTGCCGCAACTTGTCGGTCACGAGCGCGAAGGAGATTCCCGCTAGAAAAAGGAACAGCGGCGCAGGCAGAGTTCCGCCCAGTTGGGACCACATGAAGAACGTACTCTTGCGCGCATCGCCACCCAACCAGGAGTCGTAACAATGTGTCTGAAACATCAGCACGCAGGCCAGACCGCGCATCCAGTCGATGTACGCAAGCCGTGATGGAGCGGAAGGAGTCATCGTGGGTGCCACGGCCATGAGGCACGGGGGCAGTATACAAAACAAAACGGCGAGAACCGCGTGCTTCGGACGATGGATATTGTCAGAAGAAGGTCCAAACCCTTCCATTCGCGGTAAGTGCTTGAGCCTTCCCGCAAGTTATAGAGGCGCAACGCCCTGGAACTTTTACCTTAGTTCAGTGTTTATACAGATCAGGTAGGGCGCTTCAGACGAAACTGAGATGCCTGAAGGCCTTCGGACCTGCTGAATCTTCAGCAAGAGCGCAGGTCCAAAAGGGGGTCACAATGCGTTATCTAAGGTATCTGGCGTTGCTGGGAATTCTGATGCTTCCAGTAACTTACTCGCAGGCACAGGTTGCGGTGGGCATTCGAGTGGGACCGGGCTACGTCGGGCCAGCCCCGGCATGCGCGTACGGCTACTACGCATATTATCCGTACGCGTGCGCACCTTACGGCTACTATGGTCCGCAATGGTTTGTGGGTGGCCTGTTCATCGGAGCCGGACCGTGGTATCACGGCTACTACGGCCACGGGTATTTCAGACCCGGCTATGGTTACTACGGACGCGGATATGGCTACTACGGTCGCGGGTACTACCGACCTGGTGCGTATGCTTATAACCGACGTGGAGCGTATGGCCTTAACCGCGGCTATGCACACGGCCCAGTTGGTGGTGGCTTCCACGGTGGCGGACGCCGGTAAGCGGCCCGCGTTCTGGAGCTGAAAGAGGCTGGCAGCAAAGGCTGCCAGCTTTTTTTACTTGCTGGATCCCGAACCCACAGAACAGGTTTGGGTTTTGATGAATCTGTAATCTTGTCGCGCATGGCACGGTGTTATCCTAGTCGAGACGATCCCACAGTGAGGCTGTAGACCTTTCATGTCCACACGCAGTCCCGAATCCCAACCCATCAACGAACCTGACGAGTCATTCAAAGACATTCTCTCCCAGTTCGAGCAGAGCAAATCGCGCAAGCCCGCGGAAGCCGGAAAAGGCCGCGAAGGCACGGTGATTGCCGTCACCGTCGATTCGGTTCTCGTGGATATAGGTTTCAAGACTGAAGGCATTCTGCCGCTGTCAGTGTTCCAAAGTGCAGGCGAGACCGTAAAGGCCGGCGACAAGCTGGTGGTGTCGATCAAGGGTCGCGATCCAGAAGGCTACTACGAACTTACTCTCGGCAAAGTCGAGCGGCCAAAGGATTGGGCAGCACTGCAGAAGGCGTTTGCCGAGAAGACGACGATCGTGGGTACGGTGACGGCCGTCGTCAAAGGTGGACTGAGCGTCGACGTGGGAGTGCGGGCGTTCATGCCGGCGTCGCGCAGCGGAGCACGCGACGCAGCCGAAATGGAAAAGTTAGTAGAACAGGAAATCCGCTGCAGGATTACCAAGCTCGACGAGACAGACGAAGACGTAGTCGTGGATCGACGCATCGTTGCCGAAGAGGAAGACCGGGCGGCGAAAGGGCGCCGTTACTCGGAGGTCATGGAAGGCGCAACGGTGCACGGCACGGTCCGCAGCCTCACTGATTACGGTGCTTTCATCGATATTGGCGGAGTGGACGCGCTGCTGCATGTCAGCGACATCTCCAGAAGCCGCGTCAGCAAGCCTGCGGATGTGCTGTCGGTGGGGCAAGAGATCGACGTCAAGGTTCTAAAGATTGATCCGGAGAAGCGACGCATTTCTGTCGGCATGAAGCAGCTGGAGCCGGATCCGTGGGATTCGGTGGCGACAAAATACAAGCCGGGCGAGCGCGTTCGCGGCACGGTGACGCGCATACTCGATTTCGGTGCGTTCGTAGAACTTGAGCCCGGGCTCGAGGGCTTGATCCATATCTCAGAGATGTCGTGGGCAAAGAAGGTGAGAACGCCCAGCGACGTGGTGAAGCCGGGTGACACCGTGGAAGCCGTGATTCTCGGTGTCAGCCCGGGCGAACGCCGTATCTCCTTGGGCCTGAAGCAGGCACTCGGCGACCCGTGGGCCGATGCGGCACAGAAGTTTGCGGTGGGCTCGGTGATCGAAGGTCCGGTCACCAGCCTGACCAAGTTTGGCGCCTTCGTTCAGCTTTCCGAGGGCATCGAAGGCATGATTCACATCAGCGACATCAGTGCCGAAAAGCGCATCAATCACCCGCAGGACGTACTGAAGGTTGGGCAATCCGTGAAGGCGCAAGTGCTCGAAGTCGATGCAGAAAAACGGCGGCTGAAGCTGGGGATAAAGCAACTGGTGCCGACCAGCATCGAGGAGTACATCGCAGAACACCAGGTAGGCAATGTAGTCTCGGGCCGTGTGATGGAGATTTCGGGTGATCAAGCGCGCGTGGAACTGGGCGAGGGTATCCAGGGGACGTGCCGAATTGCTGCCGAGGGTCGAGCCAAGGAAACGCCGCCGGTCGAATCGAAAGCCGACCTGGGATTGCTAAGTTCCATGCTGAACGCACGCTGGAGGGGCGGTGCTGGCACTGGCGAATCCAAGCCGGAAGCCGTCCGCGCCGGGCAGATTCGCAGTTTTCGGATCACGAAGCTGGATCCGGTTGCGAAGAAGATTGAATTGGAGTTGGCTTAGAAGCGCAACTCCGGTTCTAGTCTCTAGCCCCGAACTCCCGTTCTGCTGGCCTACCAGTCTTGGATCTCAAAAAAAACAGCCCGCCGCTGAGGGGGCTGCAGCGGGCTGGAAGACGAACATGGCGCTTTCTCAGCAACCTAAATTCGGCTTGGGAAGCATTGTGCCTGTCCCTTGCGGAAAAGGTAAATAGGTCAGATGGCGAATTTGCTGTGCCTTGCGCCGCACGTGCTTAACTTTCGTAGGGGAGAACCTTACGAAAGTCTAGGGCTTGGTCGAGGATATACCGATCCTCTCGGCCATTCTTACCAACTCAGGTAAAGAATCCGCACCCATCTTTCGCATGAGCTGGCCGCGATGAACCTTGACTGTAGTTTCGCTGGTTCCAATTTCTGCGGCTATCTGCTTGTTGGGGAGGCCGGAAACGACCAATGGCAACACCTCTCGCTCCCGAGGTGTCAACCATTCAAAGCGCTCCCGCAGAGTCGCGATTTCCGCTTCCCGTTGTCGTCTGGCCCGGTCGCGCTCCAGTGCAACATGAATCGCATCCAGCAGATCCTGATCGCGGAATGGCTTGGTGAGGAACTCGACAGCCCCCGCCTTCATGGCCCGAACCGACATTGGAATGTCGCCGTGCCCGCTAATGAAGATGATCGGAACGGGAATGTTGGCTTCAGCCAGCTTTCGCTGGAAATCGAGGCCACTGATTCCGGGCAATCTGATATCGAGGATCAGGCAACAAGGCACATCCGGCCGCTTACTTTGCACAAACTCCTGCGCCGAACCAAAGAGCTCTACATGCAAACCCACCGAGCGGATGAGGCTCCTGAGTGCATTGCGGATCGCTGCATCGTCATCGATCACGAACACGATGGATTGCGGTTCGGTCATGCGCTACTTTCTGCCTTCGGCAAGATCAATTGAAAAACTGCCCCGTATGCGGATCCAGGCGTCGCCCACAAGCGTCCGCCATGAGCTTCAACAATGGAACTGCTGATCGAAAGCCCTATTCCAATACCCTGAGGCTTGGTGCTAAAGAATGACTCAAAGATACGGTCGCTATGCTCGGGATCGAGTCCCTTTCCAGAATCTTGCACCTGGATCAGCACACCGTCCGCGTCCTTTGCCGACTTGATGAGTAGCGTCCTGGGCCGGTCGGTGATCATGATCATGGCGTCGATGGCGTTCATGATCAAGTTCAGTATCACCTGCTGCAGCTGAACCCTGTCGCCGAGCACTGCGGGCAGACCGGCGGCCAGCTTCGTCCTCGCGGTAACCCCGCCCCTTATGAGCTCGCTGCGGACCAGAGCCAGCACCTCTCGGATGACTTCGTTCACATCCAATGGCTCCATTTGAGGTGACGCCTTCCTCAGCAACGTGCGAACCCTCGCGATCACGTCGCTGGCGCGATTCGCCTCCCGAACGGCTCCGGTTACGGCTTTTCGAGCCTCGTCGAGGTTGGGCGGTTGTGCGTCGAGCCAGTGCAGCGAGGCACTTGCGTTCGTGGCCAAGGCCGCAAGGGGTTGGTTGATCTCATGGGCGATGGCTGCCGTCAACTCACCCATGGCGACGATTCGAGCCACTCGAGCCAGCGCGGCTTGCGACTCCTGCAGCGCCTGTTCGGCCCGTTTGTGTTCGGTGATGTCAACAAAAACCCCCACCGCTCCCCGGACCTTGCCTTCGCGATCCCGGAGCGGTGCCGCATTGCCGAAAACATCGCGCGAGGTGCCATCGTCGAACAGCAGACTGAGCTCGGATTCACGAACCACCTGCCCTGTAGCCGCGGCCTTCTGAACTGGCAACTCGCTGACCGGAACATCCTGTCCGTCCCTCACTACGCGGAAGGTTGAAGGCCTCTCTCCTTGGGGCGCGGACTTGGAAATATTGGCGCCATAGGGTAGCCGAAGCAACTCATAAGCCACGCGGCTGCCGGTGATGGTGCGTCCGGCGGGGTCTCGGGTAATGAGCGTCATGCCCGGTACTGCATCCAAAATGGCCGCTAATTCTTCAGCCCGCGCCTTGGCCTCGGCTTCGCTCCGCTGCAGAGCTTCCTCCGCCTGCTTGCGCTCGGTAATGTCGCGCGCGATTTTGGAGGCGCCCACGATCCTTCCTTCCGAATCCTGCATCGGCGAAATGGTCAACGACACATCGACTCTCTTCCCTTGCTTCGTCACACGATTGGTTTCGTAATGCTGAATGTGCTCACCTGCACGCAACCCCTGCAAGATCCGCGCTTCCTCCTTCCAGAGCTCGGGAGGAATAATGATGGTTATCGGCTGCCCCCAAAACTTCCGCCTCCGAGTATCCGAAAATGCGCTGGGCGCCGGCATTCCAGCTGGTGATCACTCCATTCAGATCCTTTGAGACGATCGCGTCGTCGGATGATTCCACAATGGCGGCGAGCCTCAGCGATGCTGCCTCTGCCTGCTTGCGCTCGGTGATGTCCTGCATAACACTGGCGACTCGCTCGACACCGTTGGGGCTCTCGATGGGAAAGTACGAGATCGATACGTCCCTTTCGCCGAGTTTGGGATATGTGTACTTCATCTCATAGCTGACTACCTTACCCTTGAAGGACTCATCCAATTTTTCCTTAACCACTGCTTCAAAGACTCCCGGGTTCAATATTTCTTGGGCGGAATGTCCAACGACTTGTTCTCTCTCCAGGCATCGATGGTCCAGGAACGCACGGTTCGCAAGCACGTAGCGATATTCCCGGTCAACCACGACGATCATTTCTTCCAGACCTTCCACGGCTTTCTCGTATTCTCGCAGTCTCGCCTCCGCCAGTTTCCGTTCCCTGACATCGCGGGCGATCGCTTCGATGGCTGGCGATCCTTTCCAGAGAATGGGTATCGACGCCGACTCTATATCCACCGATGAACCGTCGAGAGCGATAAGAACGTGCTCCATCGGGGGAGTTGCAACGCCTGTCTGGTAAGCTGCCTGACTGCGACGCCTTATAGAATCCAGGGACCCGGGATGGACGATCTCGGGAATAGCTTTGCCAACGATCTGCTCCGGCTTTTGCGCCCCCAACAATCTCACCCCGCTGGGATTGACAAAAACGATTCGCTCTTCGCTTACTACAAAAATCGCATCGGGTAGTGTTTCCACCAGATCGCGGTAACGATCTTCACTTTCGCGCAGGTCTTGTTCTGCGCGCTTGCGCTCGCTGATATCTCGAATAGCGCTCGAAACCAGCACGCCTTCTTCTGTCGCCAGCGGGCTCAGGCTGATCTCCACCGGGAACTCGTGGCCGTTTTTGTGCAACCCGTACAGTTCCAGACCCGCCCCCATCGGCCGCACCCTGGGCTCAGCAAAAAAGTCAATGCGGTGTCCCGGGTGCTGGCCCCGGAAGCGCTCGGGCACCAGCATCTCAATCTTTTGATCCAGCAACTCCGCCCGCCTGTACCCGAACAATCTCTCTACCTGGGCATTGACGAGCACAATCCTGCCGTCGCGATCCACCACCACAACTGCGTCCGGAGCCGCCTCCAGCAACCCGCGGAACCGGCCTTCCGCCGCTTCCGAAGCCTTCGCGGTTTGAATCAGAGAGAGGATCTGTGGAACGGTGAAGGGAAGCAGCACGGCCGTTACCACCGATGCCAACGGCTGTGACAATCTTGACACCTGCGGAAAGCACGTAAACCGGAACCCAGACGGTAACCACCTCCATGAAATGAGTGCCACCGCAGGCAACGATGAACAAGCCGAACGCCAGAAACATCCAGTGAAATGGTATGTCGCTGCGTCCTTTCTGAACCAGATAAACAAGCGTTGCGGAAATCATGACGTACGACAGACCTATAAGGGAGTCAGCAATCACGTTCGTCCACACCAATCCCGGCTTGCCAAGGTAGCAATACAGATGGGGTAGGAAATTCGTAGCCAGAATGCGATTCGCCAGACCCGGCCAGATCAGGAATGGAACGACTGCAGTCGCGAACAGTACGGCCATTCCGTAAAGGACTTGACGTGTGGGAAACTGCGGCGGTTCAAACCATCCAGCACTGGCTGCGGGGGTTGACATACGACCTCCTGCCGACAGGCACACTCAGGCATTGGCTGTTCGAGTGGCACGTGTCAACTTTCAGGTCTTCAGTAGCCAATCACAGAGCAAGCGGTGAAGCGTTGCGTAAAGTTCAATCTGTCCGCACTCTTCACATACGCCGACCGAGACCGCCCCTGAGTATGCAGAACCGTCAGGAGCGTCGGGGCGGGCGAAGTCTAACCTCACCAGACCGCTGACCCTTTTAGAATGTTGGCATGGATCCGAAGCCATTCTCCCCCTCGTGGCAACCAGACGATCAGACATGCACTCGGCTGCAAGTGTCCTGTTGAGCCGAGAACGCAAATCAGCTGGCTGCGCAAAGAATGTGCCGCTAATCTACACCTAAAGCGTGAGTTGTCCAAGAATTTCTTCTCGGTATTCCCCACGTTCGACCTGACGACATCCGCGATGCCAGTTCTCACGCAAGCACTTTCAGTGCTGCGGTAAGCGCTCTCGAATCAGCCCGGCCCTTTCGGTGAAGCAGCCCCTGTGCCCTAAACCTTTGTAAAGCTTCTCTTTGCAAACGTTGAATCAGTCGGTACGAACGCAGAATAGATTCCTCACGCTTGCGATGCTACTTTCCCGATTGAACCGCGAGATTGCCGGTTGTCAAAAACGCCATGGCGCATCACGAATCAACCCTTTCTTGGTGGGACAGATGGCCAAAGATGACTCTATCTATGGAAGACGAACGCCCGGAAAACAACTTTCAGGAGATCGTAGGTGACAGTCCAGCACTGAAGCGAATGCTGAAGTTGGCAATGAAAGTAGCCCGCAGCGACACTCCGGTGTTGATTCTCGGTGAGGCTGGATCAGGTAAGGAGTTGATTGCCCGTGCCATTCACCGCATAAGCGCCCGGAGGAACGAGAGTTTCGTGAAGGTGAACTGCGCCCCAACCGCAGGCGCGACGCTGGACGGCGATCTATTTGGACGCGAGGAGCGATTCGAAAGTCACAAAAAGATCGCTCATCTCGAACTGGCAAACAAGGGGACGCTCTTCCTGGATGAGGTCGCACACATTCCGCTGGACCTTCAATCCAAGCTGCTTCGATTGCTGGAGCACCGGGAATTTGAACGGCTGGGCAGCACACACACGTTTCAGGTGAATGTGCGTCTGATCGCGACCTCCCAATACGATCTGGGAGAGCGGGTCGCAGAACAGACGTTCCGCGGTGATTTGTACGGCCAACTGAATGTATTCCCCATCCCGGTGCCTCCACTGCGCGAACGACGTGAAGATATTCCTCCCCTGGTAAGTTATTTCTTGCAGAAGTTCGCTCGCCGCCTGAACAAGCAGATCGAGAGTATTCCGGCCGAGACCATGAGTTTCCTCATGAACTCCGACTGGCCAGACAACATCAGGCAACTGGAGAACTTGATCGAGCGATCAGTGATTCTGACGGAGGGTTGCGCATTACGCATTCCACCTGCGGGGTTGCAGCCGGAATCCAGAGCGGAATCATCCTAATCCGCTGCAACACGGCCACGGGTCCTTTTTCATCGCGAAAACCCAATGGAGACCGAACCCTCGCGGACTCCAGTCCTGCTAGGCTGTCCTAAAGTCCTGTTACTCCATGCCGATATATTCAGAAGCAAACGTTTACAGGAAAATAATCCGCCGTCTCCCGGGCGGAGAATGCGTACCGCCTTATGCCCATACGTGCTCTGATCATCGACGATTCTTCGGTGATGCGAAAGATTGTGGAGCGCTCGTTGCGCCAGGCAGGCATCGACCTCACCCAGGTCCTCGAGGCCGCGAACGGGGCCGAGGCGCTTGCTGTTCTCCAGGAAAACCCGGTCGATCTGATCCTTTGTGATGTCAACATGCCAGTGATGGACGGGCTTGAATTTATCAAGCAGCTTCCGGGTGTCGAGAACGCGAAAGACGTGCCCGTAATCATGATTACGACCGAGGGCAGCGAGCATCACGTGGTGCAAGCCCTCTCCTCTGGCGCCCGGGGCTACATACGCAAACCTTTCACGCCGGAGCAAATCAGGGAACATGTCGTCCCGGTTCTGGCAGGTAAATCATGAAATCGGCGAATCAAGTGCTTGCTGCCAACAGCAGTCACGAAAATTGGATTCCGCTGCTCGAAGTGGCGGCGCGGGAAGTCTTCGAACTCATGCTAGGCTGCCACCTGACCGTACCGGCAGTCGCGGAGGAAACAAGCCCGGAGTTTACTGCCATGGTAGGAATGGCGGGGCAACTGTGCGGCGTGCTAAGCATCCGCTGTCACGGGCACGCGGCTGCACTCATGACTTCAAAGATGCTCGGCGTGGAACTGGACAAGGTCGGCCCGGAAGTGGCGGACGGGCTCGGCGAAGTCTGCAATATGGTGGCGGGCAACTTCAAGAACAAGATTGCTGGCCTGGCGGAAGGGTGCATGCTCTCCCCGCCCACGGTGGTCACCGGCAACGATTACACTCTGCATTCCCTCGCCGACCTGCCAACCCTTGAGGTCGGACTGTTATTTGAAGGCATGCCCATCGTGATTTCCCTCCAGATTCACAGCTAGGCTCCGCTGAGCGAGTGCCGTGTCCGCCCCTAGGACATGTCTCCCTTCTGCCGATCATTATTTCAAGTTCAATGTCGAGCGTAATCAGGAGGGATCTGGGAGGGGTATTCTGACCAGAGGAAGTCGCCCTGCCCTCCAGGTACAGAACCGCACCACGCAACCAAGTATGCGAGGACTTTACGACCCTACAGAGGCCCTCTTGCTTCGCGCTTCAATCGCTGCCGTGCCGCTTCCGCGGTCGGTTTGGATATCGTCAATTTTGAATTGCTCGACCAGGCGGCGGAGTTCGGCGGATGTCTGCACCAGTTGCTGCGCGGCTTTCTGGGTGTCGGTTGCCCCCCGCGATGTGCTCTCCGCCGCCTCGGCCACACCCGCGATGTTGCTGGTGATTTCGCCACTGCCGTGGGCCGCTTCGCTCACATTGCGAGCCATCTCGTTGGTGGTGGCGTTCTGCTCTTCTACGGCCGTGGCGATGGTGTTGGAGATGCCGTTGATCTGGTTGATGACTTCACTGATGGTGCCGATCGAATCCACGGCGGCCTTGGCGTCGACCTGGATGGCTTCGATCTTGCGGCTGATGTCCTCGGTGGCCTTGGCGGTTTTCTTAGCCAACTCTTTCACTTCGTTGGCGACGACGGCAAAGCCCTTGCCGGCCTCGCCAGCGCGGGCGGCTTCAATGGTCGCGTTTAGAGCCAGCAGGTTGGTCTGCTGGGCGATCGAAGTGATGACCTTAATCACCTGGCCGATCTCCGCCGAAGACTCGCCTAATTTGGACACGGTGGCATTCGCAGTTTCGGCAGCCCGGACTGCGGAGCTTGCGACCTTGGCGGCTTCCGTGGCGTTCTTGGCGATTTCCTTGATGCTGGCGCCCATCTCCTCCGCGCCGGTGGCAACGGTCTGAAGGTTCTGGTTGACCTGCAGGGTCGCGCCGGAGACGACTTTGGTCTGAGCCGAGGTTTCTTCGGCGTTGGCGCTCATCTGCTGGCTGACCGTGGTCAGATTTTCTGACGCCGTCGCCAAATTAGTAGCGCTCTTGCCGATGCTGCCAATGTTTTGGCGCAGATCGGCCAAGAATTTTCCCAGTCCTTCCCCCATCTGGCCGATGGCATCGCTGCCATGCACTTGGATTTCCTGCGTGAGGTCGCCTCTACCAGCCGCCGCCACCACTGCCAGAATGCTGTCTACCTTTTGGATTAGGTCTTGCGCCGCCAGCCTTTCGCGTTCCGCTCCGCGGGCCACCTCAGCGGCTGCTAACTTTTCCCTGGCGTCCGCAGCCGTAATGCTACGGATAACGGATAATGCCAGGACCAACAGCAGAAGAAGCGATAGCCCGCACATGGCAAACATAGTGTGTGTGGCGCGGGCTGCGTTTTTGGCTGCGGCAAGCTCCGCTTCTTGCGCGCTCTTGCCTAACTGGTCGCTGGTCTCTTCGAGCTTTCCCTGAAGCTCTTTGTAAAGCTGCAGATAAGGGCCGAGTTGGCCAGACGCCGAGCTGGGGCTGTGGATGATTGTAATGATCAGTGCATTGCCCGCGGTTGCGTACTGTGCGCTCAATTGTTTTTCGTAATCCAGCATGGCGCGGCTGCTCGGGTCCCCGGCAAGATCACGGGCCTTTGCGATACGATCTTGCAATAACTTGCTATGTTGGGAAAACTCTTCCGCCTTATTCTGCTGATCCTCCCCTTTGGTCGTGAAAACGGCGGATGTGTCGGCCCGGGTGAGGTCGTTGTAGACGCCAGCTTCGATGTGATTTCGAATGGCCGAACCCGTGGACGCGACCTCGGCGGTTGTTTTCTGGACCGACGAGATGCCCCAATATCCCGTCGCACTTACTCCGGCCACGAAAAGCAACCCGCTGATCGTCAGACCGAGCAACCGTGTCTTAATTGTTAATTGCATCTTGCGCGCCTCTCTGAGCTCTGTCCTGTCGTTTGCCTTCTACATCTTGATCTTGTACCCGGGATCGCTGGCCGCGGTGTCGATCTTCACCGCCTTGACCGTCGTATCGCTTGGGGATAGATCGCTGGCCTTAACAAAGCCGATGGCGCCGGGTGAGCCGGCGACAAAGCTCTTTACGGCCGCCGCACTTCCGACTTCTTTCGGTGGCGTGGCGGACTTTCCGGTGAACGCCGCTTGCAGGAAATACTTGCCTAGATCGGCGTCGTTCATGCCGCAGACGATCTTCAGAAACGCAGTTCGTTCGGGCGCACCCGGGCCGGGCATTACGGGCGCAACCGCTTTCCCTGTATCCCAGCGGCTGCGGTCCCCAAGAAAGAGTTTCTTCAACTCTCCCAGACTCAAGCTGTCGACCGGATTCGCGTTGTTTACGATGACGACAATCGCGTCGCCGGCGGCCTGAACCGGATCGACAGAAGCCATCGACCAGATAGCTATGGCAACGGCTATGATCGCAACTACGTGAAAACCAGGTATAAGGGTGTGGGTCTTTTTCATGGCGGTCTCCGTTAGAACGTGAATGCGAACTGAGAACTCACCCCGTTTTCGCTAGGCAGACCTCTCAGAGAGAACCGGTCGTACTGCAATTTGAGGGCTGAGTGTTCCGACAACTCATAGCGGAGTCCGGCCGAGGGACCATCGAGTCGGCCCACGAATGTGGTGACGCTAAGCGGCGCCTCCGAGTTCGGGAGGCCGTAGGCATACACTGGATCGTTGCTGGGAGCGTTGAAGTACTGATAGCGGAAGTATGGAAAATATCCGCGGTACCTGTGGGCGATCTGGGTGTAAAAAGCGCTGGTGATGAAAACGGGACCGCCGGACTCGTTGTGGCGCACGAGTGCGCCCTCGTTCAGCAGCTCGTAACTGCTGCTTGTGTAGACGACGTGAACCGTAGCGATAGTTTCGCCGATCGCCGGGCCCGGAATCGTAAGGTTGTCATGGCGGACAGAAAATCCCGCTTGTAAGCCGGGGATCGCCTCCGGGCGCATGAAAAGGCCGCCGTTGATGGACTTGCTATTATTTTGATCCTGGTAGTTCTGCACCGGCTCCGCATTCAGCCCCCAGGCGCTGCCGTTGCCCACCTCAGCTACATAGTTCAGTCCCATCTTTCCGGAGGGAATCTTGCCGGTCAGGGTTAGGCCAACTTCCTGCATGGGCAAAAGGCCGCCTTGATCGTCGAAAGCGTACATGAAGGGGCGGTCGGTCGTGGTTTCCAGAAACTCTCCCTTGTTGAAGGCTGTGTTGTAGTAGCCAACCCAGCTGTGGTAACGGCCAACCGCTGCCGTGAGGTAGTCGCTCTGCCGGTACTGGAGCAATAGCCTTTCGACGTCTAACCCGACGCTGTTGTCGCTCTCCGCAATGAAGAGCACTTCTCCCAGCGTGGAAATGTTGTCCGAAAGGCGGGACCTCATAAACAGGTCAAGGGAGCCAAAGTCAAACGTATTGGGGATGTGTTCGGTGTATTGGTAGCCCAGGTCGCCGAAAACGTTCATTTGTAACCGAGGCGCGACCTCATGCACCGTGGGCAGGTCGAATGCGGGTTCTGGCACTGTCGCGGGCGCGGGGGCTGGTGGGGGTGCCGGCGCGGCTTGGCTGGCCTCTAGTTGTTTGACCTTGGCCTCCAGTTCGTTAACCCGTTGCAGGAGTTGTTGGGTAGCGTCGTTCGGGCCAGGTGCGGCATTTGAACCCTGCTGCGCGTGAGTTGATAGGGCAAAGGTCATGCATAAGGTTAAGCCTAAGACCTTGGACACTCTGAGAACCGCCGGTACAAAAGTTGTTTTCATGCTTGCCCTCGCGAGCCCACGCCTCATGCACGAGCGTGAACCCAGATTGGTTGCTCCCATTAACTTCGGTTGCTGGAGCGAAGACTTTAGTTGGTATACCGTCGGAAAGGCGGGGAAAGCAGCCGCTTCAGCGAAGTGAGGCAAGCGAAAGCACATGACCCTACGCTTTCTGCACATTTCTGCTGAGTCGTTCGCCGGCTAGGTCGATCATGGTCTACGAGCCGGCATAGGTCGCCTTGCTCTTTGCCCCGACCTCTACCGCGCTGTTTCCGCGTCCGTTCTGGGCGTCGTCAATTTTGAATTGCTCGACCAGGCGGCGGAGTTCGGTGGAAGTCTGCACCAGTTGCTGGGCGGCTTTCTGGGTGTCGGTTGCCCCCCGCGATGTGCTCTCCGCCGCCTCGGCCACACCCGCGATATTGCTGGTGATTTCGCCACTGCCGTGGGCCGCTTCGCTCACATTGCGAGCCATCTCGTTGGTGGTGGCGTTCTGCTCTTCTACGGCCGTGGCGATGGTGTTGGAGATGCCGTTGATCTCGTTGATGACTTCACTGATGGTACCGATAGAAGCCACGGCGGCTTTGGCATCCACTTGAATGGCTTCGATCTTGCGGCTGATGTCCTCGGTGGCCTTGGCGGTTTTCTTGGCCAACTCTTTCACTTCGTTGGCGACGACCGCAAAACCCTTGCCCGCCTCGCCGGCGCGGGCCGCTTCAATGGTCGCGTTTAGAGCCAGCAAGTTGGTCTGCTGGGCGATCGAAGTGATGACCTTAATCACCTGGCCGATCTCCGCCGAAGACTCGCCTAATTTGGACACGGTGGCGTTCGCAGTTTCGGCGGCCCGGACTGCGGAGCTTGCGACCTTGGCGGCTTCCGTGGCGTTCTTGGCGATTTCCTTGATGCTGGCGCCCATCTCCTCCGCGCCGGTGGCAACGGTCTGAAGGTTCTGGTTGACCTGCAGGGTCGCGCCGGAGACGACTTTGGTCTGAGCCGAGGTTTCTTCGGCGTTGGCGCTCATCTGCTGGCTGACCGTGGTCAGCTCCTCGGACGCGGACGCCAAATTTATGGCGCTCGCCCCAATGCTGCCGATGCTTTGGCGCAGATCGGCGAAGAATTTTCCCAGTCCTTCTCCCATTTGCCCGATGGCGTCGCTGCCGCGCACTTGGATTTCCTGGGTGAGGTCGCCCTTGGTTGCGGCCGCCACAACCGTCAGTATGCTGTCCACTTTTTGCCCTAGCTCTTGCGCCGCCACCCTTTCGCGCTCCACCCCCTGGGCCACTTCATCAGCGGCCAACTTCTCCCTGACGGCCGCCGCGACTAGCGCTCGCACCATGATTATGGCGATAGCGAGGCCAACAATGAAGGCTCCAGCCAGCAAACCGATGACCCAATAGCGAGAGGAGGAATAGGTCGCCGCTGCCGATTTCACTGCATCCGCTCCTCCTTTGGCATTCACCTTCACATCGTCGGCTAGAAACTGGTCGGCTGTCGAGAAGCTGGCTACTCCTTCCGACGTCGACAAAGCTATTGACTCTTTTTCCTTGCCTTGACGGAGGAGTTCCAAACAGCGCGCCTGCACCGCTAAATGCTTGTCCCATTCGGAACGAAATCCTTGATAGAGACCGCGTTCTTGCTCGGAAGAGATTGTTGACTCATACAGCTTCTCGTCTTCCGCGATTCTTTCCAGAGCCGCATTCATTTTCTGCTCGACAACCGCTTTATCCGCGGTTATTAAGTAGTTCAGCTCCCACCGCCGCACTGTGGACGCTTCGAACCTGAGTTGGCTGAGGTACGTGATGCTGGGCAGCCAATTACCCCCGATGTCCAACACGTTGGCGTTCAGCTTGGAGAGTTGAAACAGAGAAAAAACTCCCAGGATGACGACCAGCGCCAGCACTGCAGCAAACCCCATCCCTAGTTTTGAGGCGATTTTCATTTTGCTGAACCAAGCCACAAAGCACTCACCTTTCGGCACCACATTCTTGGAGTTAGTTGCACAGGCTTGCTTCGTACGACCAGCGACCCGCGCCTGCTACAGGTACAAGGTCTTCATCGGCGGGAGGAACAGTGCACTTTAGCGCGATTAATCAGCGGGCCGCCCCTCCTCGGGATTACTTTTGAGAGCGAAACCCGGACTCTGTCCGCATTTCTTGGGAAGACGCGGAATCAGTGTGCGGCGGCCGCGAACTGCTCTCGCCCAAGATCGCCCATTGCGATTCCGACTCGTTTCTGATGGGGCATGCTTTCTCTGATGGACACGATTCTTGAGATCCCAATGCACCAAGTGCTCAACAATATCCCCATCGATCAGGAAAGCAAGGCAGTCCTGCTGGGCGGAGCCAGCCGGCTGCGTTTGTTCTATCAGCTCATGCTGGCCCAAGAATCCGGGCATTGGAAAGCTGTGAGTGAACTGACCAGCGAGCTGCATCTCACTGAGAGTGACGTTGCGTCGGCCTACGTGCAACCGATGGAATGGGCACGGCAGGTGACCGCGGGCACCTAGGCCAGGTTCCCACGCTACTTCCACGACTGGCGCAGTGCCTAAAAAGCAAGCCGGCTGGTAAAGATCAACCCGTGGTTGTAGCTGTGATACCGGGTTACAGCAATTTGTTCCCCTGCTCCAAAAGTCAAAGACAGGCGGTTGCTGGGGATGTGTTCAAGTTTGAACTTGCTCAACATCAAGCCGGGAGTTACGAAGTCCTGAGACTTGCCGTCACGGAGTCCGCCCCGAAAGTAAGTCGCGTTGTTCTCAATCTCCGGCCAGAAGATCTTGCCGATCCGGCACTGAGCGACCGCGTTCCACACCACTGGGCGCCCTAACTTGGCGGTGTACCCCGTGGGCAGAGCCGTGGACAGGCTGGATTGCACATCGAGTCTGCGGAAGCCTCTCCCCCCATAGAGAGTCGGGGAAATCGTTCCCGCCATACTTCCGTTCGCGTAGCTTCCAGTTGGAATAGTGCCACCCAGAGAAACGCTTACGGAATACGCGCCGGTTTCGTTACCGGATATGACTCTGTACTTCAACAGCATGCTGAGGTCGCCAAAGCCATCTTTGAGCTTCAATGAATTGTGTTCGATATAGGGAGGGACCGTGATATCAAATTCCGTTTTGTACCACGGAACCAGGTATAGGCCCTTGCCGTTGCCATAGTTCAACGTCGTGATTTCGGTGGGCGTGGTCTGGCGAACAAAGTCAAAGCGGAAGACTTGAACCAGTCCTGCGTTGGCCGTAGCCAATGCTGTGGGCCATGCGGGCTGTTGTGCCAAGGTTGCCCGCGCCCGATCTTCCCATGAGGAGAAGAACCCGTTTTGCGCATGCGCCGATGGTACCAGCACTAGCAACCCCAATATCACAGTCAACACGTGATACGGCTTCACATTTTTCTCCAGAAATGGATTGATGCGCAGCCAATCACTATGACAGCCTTCCCGGGATACGATGCTACCGGCGCTCCCCCGCAGCAGCTTCAGCCACGTCGGTCATCTGGCAGGCTTTTTCGATATCCAGCACGTGCATCAGCCGGTCGTTCAGTTTGTGGACTCCCACGATCATGCCCCGGACCGAACCGCCCAGGGTTTCGGGCGGCGGCTCGAAGCTGGTCTCCTCGACCTCGACCACATCGCCGATTTCATCCACCAACAGGCTGACTGCGCCGTCCTCGGAGCGGACTACCACGTTCATGGCCGAGCATGCCCGGCGGACTGGGTTCCAGCTCCAAGCGCCGTCGCAGATCGACCGCCGTCACAATCTGGCCGCGCAGGTTGATCAGGCCACTGACCACCGCCGGCGCCAGCGGAACCTTGGTCATCTCCAGCGAGCGGATGACTTCCTGAACGCCTTTCAATTCCACGCCGAACAGCAGCTTGTCCAGATAGAACGTGCAAAACTGTGAAGTGTGGGCCATGGTTTAGTTCGCAACCTCCGCGCGCTCGAGTTGTAGGAGTGACCCGCGCAGCGGCTGCATCCACCCCGCGCAGAATAGCCGGGATATCGAGCAATTCCGTGACCCGGTCCTCCAATTACGACGGAATAGAGAACCGACGCCCGGGTCGCTGCCGACCTCACCTCCGCCTGGTCCTCGACGATGTCCAGAATCCGTTCCACCACCAGGCCGAAGGAGCGTCCGTCGTGATTCAGCACCAGCACCTGAATCGGTGCTGAATCCAACGCGGGCGGGGCCTGCAGGGCGCGCAGCTTGTTGCGCCGTCTCCTCCAGCACCACATTGAGCCGAACCAGGGGCAGGATCTGGCCGCGATACTGCGTGACCCACTGGCTGCCCGACATTTCCACCTGCGCCACGGGAAACTCCTCCAGCCGCGCCAGCGTGCTAAGAGGGATGGCCATGCGGGAATCGCCCGGGCCCGCGAACAGCAGGAAGGTTTGCTTTTCTCCCGTAGTCGCCACCGACTTCCGTGGCTTTTTCCGCCAGGCGCGGTCCCGCGTTTCGGTAACCACGCTGGCGCGCTGCGCCAAACCGAGCACGTCCAGAATGAGGGCGACTTTGCCGTCGCCCATAATGCTGGAGCCGGCAAAGGTCTTGACCGTCTTGAGCTGTTTGCGCAGCGGCTTGACCACGATTTCCTCGGTGTCATTGATCTGGTCGACGACCAGTCCGAATTGCCGCTCGTCGGCTTGCAGCACCACGATGTTGACTGCGCCATTGCTTCTGGTCTCGGCGCTCGCCTCTGCGGTGAGTTCGAGCTCACGGTTGAGGTACACCAGAGGCAGCAGCCGTCCGCGCAACCGGTACACCGGTGCGCCATGGACCATTTCAATGCCTTTGCCCACCTCGTCGGCTTCGAGCCGCACCAGTTCGAGCAGGCTTACCTGGGGAATGGCGTAGCGATCGCCGCCGCAGGTGACGACCAGAGCCGGGATGATGGCCAGGGTCAGCGGAATCTTCACTCGCACCGTCGTGCCCCGGCCCGGGTGGACTGAACGTCCACCGTGCCGCCGATCTTTTCCACATTCGTCTTCACTACATCCATGCCGACGCCGCGGCCGGAAACGTTGGTCACCTTTTCCGCAGTGGAAAATCCGGGAAGAAAGATCAGATTGAAGATTTCTCGCTCCGGCATGCGTGCGGCCTGTTCGGCGGTGATCACTCCGCGTTCGACTGCCTTCTTGCGGATGCGATCCCCGTTCAAGCCGGCGCCATCGTCGCTGATCTCGATATTGACCTGTCCGCCTTCATGAAAGGCGCGCAGAATCAGACGTCCGGTCCGATCCTTACCTGCCTTCACGCGCTCCTCGGGAAGCTCGATGCCATGGTCCACGGAGTTGCGCACCAGATGGGTGAGCGGGTCCTTGATTGCCTCGATGATGGTCTTGTCGAGTTCGGTCTCTTTGCCCTCCATCTCGATGGCCACTTCCTTGCCGCACCCGAGCGCTACGTCGCGCACTGTCCGCGGGAACTGGCCCCAGATGTTTCCGATCGGCTGCATGCGGGTCTTCATGACGTCTTCCTGCAGTTCGGTGGCGATCAGGTTCATGCGCTGGGAAACGGCCTGCAGGCCGGTGTCTTCCAAGCGTTTGCGAATTGCAGGAGTTGGTTGCGGGCCAGCACCAGTTCGCCGACCAGCGTCATCAGCTTGTCCAGCAGGTTGACGCCCACGCGAATGGTCTCCGGCGCAGTGTCCCGCGGTTTGCCTTCCAGAGATTTGCTGGGCCGCCAGACGTCTTCCGGCTTGGCCAATCCCAAGGCCACAAGAATTTCGCCCAGACGCCGGCGATCTCCGCGTTCCTGCTGCTTCGAGTGCCCTCGCAATGTCGGAAGCCTGCACCGCCCACGCTCGACCAGCAGGCCGCCGATCTTTCCCGCGTGAGGGCTTGCGTGGGGAATCGTCCTTCTTCTCCGAAGCTCGGCCGCGGGCGCAACTGTGCCGGCAATGTCGCTTCGGCGGAGCGGGTAGAGAATCTCCTTCACGAGCGCAGACCGGATGCCTCTGTGTGGGCAGCGGCTTCGCATCGAGAGCAGCAGGGGAAGGCGGTGTCAGGGCAACGCTTGCAGCGGCAGGGTTCTGCAGCCGGGTCAGAGTTTCCCGCAGTTCCGGATAATCTGCCTCGCCGTCCTGGCCTGTCGATTCGATTTCCTTCAACATCTGGCGGACGGCGTCCACCATGCCCAGCAGAGCTGTCGTGATTTCTGGATTCAAAATCAGCTGGCCGTCGCGCATGCGTGTCAGCAGGTTCTCGCCGACGTGCGCGACCTTTTCCAGCTTATTGAAACCCAGGAAGCCGCACGTGCCCTTGATGGTGTGAATGGTACGAAACACGCCCGCCAGTGCATCTTTGTCATGCGGATTTTTCTCCAGGCCGACCAGGTCCCGGTCCAGCCGGTCTAGGTTCTCGTCGCTCTCGACCAGAAAATCTTGGACGATGTCGCTGTCGCTCATCGCTGCCGCTCCTTTCCAGGTGGAGAGTGATTTCCATGGGCCGTCAGGCTAACGCTCACGCCCTGCCGTCTGGCGTTTTCCGGAGCGAGCCTCCCTTGGGCGAGCAAAGCGCCGGGTCGCTGGAACGCAGACCCTCTTCTCTAAAGCTCTATCGTCCGTTCAGCAATTTCCATTAGGGATCCGCTCAGATCAACCTGGCCAATCACGCTGGAATCAGCGCTTGATTACGGCAGGTGAGAACACTCGATTTGCCAATTCAGCACCATCTTCGCGCAGGACCCACCACTCGACGGTGCCTTAGGCTATGCGATACTGAGGCTGTGCACCTGAGCAGTTGACAGCAGAACTACACCTCGGACGGCACGGTCATGGGCGCGTAGCTCAAACGGATAGAGCATCGGATTTCTAGTCCCTTCTGACGACTCCGCACCGGAACGCGCCGTTCTGCATCAGGCTCATTAAAGGCAGTGTTGACCACCCTATCTACTTCCCACTGCCAGCATCGACACGCACGATCGTGCGCCAACTTCCGAAACCAACTGACACCAGAAGTGACACCGGAAAATTGGGACCTGAGAACTTGACCCCCACGCCGGGTTCCCTTTTTTTTACGATCACGGGACTCCGGCGCGGATCGACTCAGAGTTTTTCGCGTGGTGGGAAAATTATCGATTGATCGTGTTTCGGCCCGTTCGCGGTCTCGGTCTTCGAATGTCAGCTTCGCTCCTTCGAAGATTGAGGGCGATGATTGAGGGGTTTTGAGTGTAATGGCTGTTAACAGAAACTGTTCCAATTCTGGATTCAGGCCGCTGTTGGATGCGATGATACTCACGTGAACGGAATCCTCAGATGAGTGTAAGCGGTTGAGTTTATTAGCTCTCGTGGCCTTCTGCACTTGGGGTGGATGGTGGTTTCTGTCCCGAGCGTGGGCAAGAGCGAGAGACGAGGCTGAGGCATCACGCGCTCAGTTGTACCTGAACAAATCAATGAGGGGCAGAGAGAATTTGCAAGGAATAATCCGACTCGGGGCTTTGCTTGTCAGCTCGACGATTTGCGAGGCGGAGGTTTGCGACCACCCAGTGAACGCACATACGACTTTGAACTGCATTGTCATAACGAAGAGAAACCTCCTGCGACGGAGTACTTGGTCGCTGCATACCCCGCAGACAAGCGTCTAAAGGGAATGTGGGGATTCTGGGTCTTTTGTTCAGATCAGACAGGTGAGGTTTGGGGCAGCCTCAGCCGTGATGATATGCGAGACAATCTAAGCGAAACCGAAAAAGCCGGACTGTACGACTTTCAAGCAATTTGCCATCGCAACCATCAAGCTTTACGACGGTAGTTGGCGAAAAATCCCGGTTACAGTGCGCCGGGCTGAACCGGCATGAAGTAGAGGATGAAAGAGCCTTACGAGAAAGGAGTAGCGATCCGCTCGGCCTCGAGTCTTGCGCTGCTACCGCGAGGGACACAGTGAAGCGTAGATAGAGGATAGGTGGGGTGGGTATTCAGCTCCGAAAAGATGCAATCCGGACGCCGACGTCTTTGTAATGCGCGGAAGGCAACATGAACAAGCGCGATAGCGCGAGCTCTTGTTCGGTCCGGCGTAGTCGAAGACCCCAGACACGCCTAGAAACTTCATGCACGAGAACCGGGAGACCTCGCAGACGCCTGCGGCAAAAGTGAGTCGCAGGACGGCGGGAGAAGGCTTAGGCCACACGGCCCGCATGTACGTCTGCGAGGAGTCGGACAGCGGCATAGTACTGATGAATCATTCGAACAAAGACGGCAGGCTCGTCGGCGGAGAGTGAGGAGGGAAGGCTGCTGATCAAAGAGAACACCCTCCCACTCGACACGTACCCGACATAGAGCGGGATAGCGCGTGTCCCACGGGTGGGCGAGTGTGCGGACAAGCAGCACGCTTGGCCGTTATTGATCTGCGATAAGAGCCGCATGCGCTAATGAGCGCTCGTGCGGATCTGTGCGGGGGGCGATCAGCAATGGTCGTCCCTACCGCGACCTCACGGCCCAGAGCTGATCGTAAACGCCGTCGCGGAGAAGAAAATAAGTATGGTTCGTTCTCTTGTATCCTTCAGGTTCTCTTAAGGTTAGGTGTGTGACCATCAATGCGGTTTGACGGGAAATGGGTGGGGTTTCGTAGGCAATGCGGATCTAATGAAGTTGCTCCTGGATTCCGGGACAGCACTTAGCTGTACAGTAGGTGCCCGCCACAGGCACATCGCAGGGAACTAGTTGGTTTTCTGCGCCGTTGCCTCCTCGCGCTTCTGTGCTTCTGCAACGAGCTCTGTGAATCGGGGGTCATCGCGAATGGATTTTAGATCATCATCCCTCCGCATGTAGCTGGCATCGACGAAGCCATGATCGATGGACTGACGGAGATCATCGAACGCTTCCTCACGTCGCCCTGCGAGGGAAGCACCGCACGCGGAGTAGTACCATGCGCTGGCAGCATACTCTCTTCCTTGTGGGTGCCTTATAGCGTCCATAAGTCCGGATAGTAACCTCGCCGCCTCGTCAAACTTTTGCTCATGGGAAAGAGTGATCGCAAGTTCACCGACGGTGCTCAACGTGTCGGGATTGTCTGGACCGAGAACCCTGCGGCGAGCCTCAAGTGTCTCACGCTGCAATTTTTCGGCTTCCGCTCTTCGTCCCTCCCTGCCCACTGTCGCTGCGAGATTGTGCATTGTTTTCAGAGTCTCCGCATGGTCGGGCCCGAGCACTCGCCGCTGGCTCTCGAGCGTTTTGCGATACAGCTCCTCCGCTTCGGCGTAGTGGCCTCCATAGTCCAGATTGTTTGCCAAGTTGTGTTGCACTTGCAGCGTGTCTGGATGCTCAGGACCGAGAACTTGGATTCTGGATGCGAGCACCTTACGCTCCAGTTCTTCTGCTTCATCCAAACGATCCTGTTCTCCTAAGACGCCCGCGAGGTTCGACGCGACTATCAAAGTCTGGGGATGGTCGAAGCCAAGGGTGCGGTTTAGGATTTCAAGCGCCTCCCGATACAGCGCCTCAGCTTCTGGCAGTCGGCCTTCGCGGTCTACGATGTTGGCCAGTTCGTTCATCGACAGCAGCGTTTCCGAGTGCTCCGGTCCAAGGTTGCGCCGATCGGCATCGAGGGCCTGCCGCTGGGTTGCTTCAGCCTCTTTCGAATTGCCTTGCGCCTCAAGGGCGGACGCCAGGCCCCGCAACGAGCGAAGTGTTGCTTCATGGTTCTGTCCTAACAACTGGCGCTGCGCGCCGAGGACTTCGCGCAACTTGACTTCCGCCTCGGAGTATTTCCCTTCCCGAAGCAGGAGAGAGGCAAGGCCGGACATGGCGGACAAAGTTGCGGCGTTTCTCTGTCCCCCGGCACGACGTCCAGTAGCGATCGCGCGTTCGAACATCGACTGTGCCTGCGAAAACAATCCCAGGCCGACGTACACGTTGCCCATAGTGTTCATCAACTGGGCTTGGAGTTCAGGGTCCTTGCCTAATCCCGAATTAATTCCTTGCGCCGACTTGTCGAGGATTTCCCTGGCCGTAATGCTGTTCCCACGCGCTTCGCTGGGGTCCGATACCTTGAACATGTTGATCATGAAAGCGGTGATGCGATCCGCCCGATCCCGTTCGCGGGTGATGCGCCGCAACTCCGCCGCCTGCGTCACAGCGAACGCGATCAACAGGGCTGCCGCCCCGGCCGCCACGGTCACGGCCACCGCATGCCGGCGCACATATTTCCGCAACCGGTATCCCGTGCTCACCGGGCGGGCCCCTACCGGTCGATTCTGCAAGTAGTTATCGACATCGGCCGCAAGTGCCGATGGTGTGCCGTACCTTCGCGAACGGTCCTTATCCAGCGCCTTCAGTGTGATCCAGTCCAGATCGCCGCGCAGCAGACCGGTCAGGTGCCGGGCATTAGTCCCCCGCGCTTCTGCTCTCGCCGTGGACGTTTCGCGATTCGCACTAATCTTTGTGCTCGGACGCTGCGGGTCCATCTCGCGTAACTGCCGCAGCACTTCCTCCAGCCGTAGCTTCTTCCAGTGCGTCGTATCAAACGGCAGATCACCCGTCAGCAATTCGTATAGGATCACCCCCAGCGAATAAACGTCAGTGCGGGTGTCGATGTCGTGCAGGTGCGGATCGGCTTGCTCTGGGCTCATGTAGCCAGGTGTGCCGAGAAATGCTCCCACGTGTGTGAACAGGGTTTCGCCCGGCACCGGCGCCACGGTTTTTGCCAGGCCGAAGTCGATGATGCGCGGCGTCGGTTTGCCGTCGATTTCCGCCACCAGAATGTTCGAAGGTTTCAGATCGCGATGAATGATGGCTTTCTGGTGGGCATGCTGGACACCTTCGCACACCTGGACGAACAATTTCAGCCGCTCCCGAATGCCCAGCTTCTTGCGATCGCAGTAATCGGTGATGGGGAGGCCGTCCACGTACTCCATCGCCAGATATGGCTGGCCCGCAGGGGTGGCGCCGGCGTCAAACACCTTAGCGATGGCCGGGTGGTCCATGATGGCCAGCGCCTGCCGCTCGGATCGAAAGCGTCGTAACAGATCCGCGTCGTACAATCCGGCCCGGATCAGCTTGAGGGCGACTGGTCGGCGTACCGGCTCAGTCTGCTCGACCAGCCAAACTTCGCCCATCCCGCCAACGCCGAGAATCCGAATCAGCCGGTACGGCCCAATTGTCTTGGTTTCTCCCAACGCTTCGGCCACAGTGCTTACCGCCAAGGGCCCGGACAGTGCACCGGCGTCAGCGTGCGCGGCGAGCAGCGACTCGACCTCCGAACGCAAATCCTTATCTTGTGAGCAGACTTGGTCGAGAAAGGCAGGGCGTTCGCTGGGATCGCGTTCCAGGGCCGCCCCAACGATCTCCTTAATTCTTGGCCATTGTTCCGGCGCCGCCACGATTTCCTCGTTTCATTTCTCGCGTCAACCAGGCCTTCGCCACATTCCAATCCCGCTTCACAGTCGATGCCGAAACGCCCAGCACTTCCGCAATCTCCTCGGTCGCCAGGCCGCCAAAAAAACGTAGCTCGACGATTTGGCCCTGCTGTTCGTCCAGGTTCGACAAGTCTCTCAGGGCATCATCCAGGGAAACCACGTCGGCACTCCGCACCTGGGGCAGAACGAGCGAGGCATCGAGATCGACTTTGCGATCCGCCCCGCGCTTGGCAGCGCCATGGCTGCGGGCATAGTCCACCAGGATCTGTCTCATGAGGCGCGAGGCCACGGCGAGAAAATGCGCACGATTCTCGGTATCGAAAGGCCGCTGGTCCAACAACCGCATGTAAGCCTCGTGAACCAGGGCCGCACTTTGCAAGGTGTGCCCGGGACGCTCCCGCTGAAGATGTCGCCGGGCGATGTCGCGCAGCTCTTTGTAGACCAGAGGAACCAGCGCTTCCAAGGCGTCTTGGTCGCCCGCTTTCCAGCGCACCAAAAGTGCGGTCACTGGTTGGGAATGTTGGGACACAAGCAGTTAAGACCCCCAAGCGTTGGGTAAGATTAGCCTGCCTCAACCGTCAAGTCAACGAGGCGGCGCGCCCGCCGGGCTGGCCGCTCTCCACTTCGAAAAACAAATTTCGCCATCTTACAAATATTTTGACCCGATTCTCCTTCTGCTTTCCGCAGTTGTTGGTAGGGAGCAGATGAAGGCGACAGTGGGCTGATGAGCCGCTGCTGCCGAAAATGCTCCCGACCTAAAGCAATTCAATTTTCCAGGAGAAACTCTTATGAAATTCCGCTACGTAATGTTTGTCGCTCTGCTGATAGCCGCAATTGCTGCAACTGCCGGCGCACAAGACTTAACGATCGATGACTTCACAACGGGACATTACCAGTCGCCCGGATATACGTCCGGTCTGATACACCGAAATATTCAAACCGGCAGCATGATGGGCGGCAGCCGGGACACCAACATGTGGATCTGTGACACCAATAAAAAAGGAGAGTGCGCCCTTGCCAACCCTTACCACCAGGCTTCTTTTTATGGATTCCTTCCCGCCAAAGGCGGCCAGCCAGCCGCTATGGTCCAGACGGGCGGCTACTTCGCCGGTCCCCGAATTGACATGGGCTATGGGTACCAGACCTCGCTGAACGCGGACTTTACTCCCTACCAAAAAATTCGCGTTAATTTCACCGGCTTGACCGAGGGCCTGAATTTCAACATCCAGCCGCACACCGGCGGGCCCTATGCCCAGGGCGGCTGCAACCTACCGGCTTACGCGGGAAAGTTCAGCGTCGAACTGCCTCTCAGCAAGTTCGTTCAGACTCAGGGCTTCAGTTTCGCCGATGTGACCTACATGGATGTGATTTTCCAGTCGGGGAGCGCAATCGGCACCGTGAGTTTCGGTATCACGTCGATCGAACTCAGCAATACGACCAAGTCGGGAATCGTGATCGACTGCCACTACTAGCCGTCATGGAAGCGGTGGGCACACGGGGTCTTGCCAGTTGGCGAGGGGCCGGCCCTCCGAAAAGAACATAAACCGTCGAGGGAGAACAGTCATGATACGAAACAAATTTTGCTCGTTGATGCTAACCCTGGCGATGTGCGCATTCTCAGTGGCACAATCGCCAACCTCCAATTCCGAAACACAGAAGCCCAGCGTGGTGCCCGAATATGTGAAATTCAACGGGACCGCGAAAGACGTCAACGGCAAGCCGCTTACTGGCGTGATCGGTATTACGTTTTCTCTCTACCGAAGCGAAGTCGGCGGCGGCGTACTGTGGATGGAGACGCAAAATGTGCAAGTGGATTCTTCGGGCCGCTACAACGTTTCTCTGGGCAGCGCCAAGCCGTTGCCGGTGGAACTATTTGCCTCTGGTGAAGCTCGTTGGCTGGGCGTACAGGTCGCGAATCAGGTCGAGCAGCCGCGAGTTCTGCTGATGAGCGTGCCCTACGCTCTGAAGGCAGCCGACGCGGAGACCCTCGGAGGCAGGCCGGCTTCCGCCTTCATGGCGGCTGCGGTTCCCGGTTCAAGCGGTGATGCCGCTCTACCGCCGGCGGGCACGATTACCGGCGGTGGCACAGCTAATTTTGTCCCACTTTTCACCGGACCCTCAACCATCGGCAACTCAAAGATTTTTCAGACCACAGGGGGAAACTTTGGCATCGCCACCACGACGCCCGCCGCAAAACTCGACGTCAAAGGCACGGGAGATTTTCGCGACACCCTCACGCTGTTTCCAAAAACCACCCACCCTGCGCTATCCATTTCCGGAACCGCCTTCCAGGTCAGCAACGCAGGCACGGTAACCTTTGTCTCGGGCCAAACCTTCCCGGGTACAGGCACAATCACGGGCGTAACCGCTGGCGCAGATCTCACCGGCGGAGGCACTACAGGCAAGGTAACTCTAAATCTCGACACCACCAAAGTGCCGTTGCTGGCCTCATCAAACACTTTCAACGCTGGCCAAACTGTCAAAGGCAACCTGACCCTCGGCGGGAGCGGCAACGGCGTAATCTTCCCCGACGGCAGCAAGCAAACCACGGCGGGAGGCGGCACGATTACCGGTGTTACAGCGGGCACCGGCCTCACCGGCGGTGGCACCTCGGGCAATGTCACGTTGAATCTGGACGCCACCAAGATTCCCCAGTTGAATGCGAACAACGCGTTCACCAAGAACAACACTTTTGCGGGCACGGTGGGTATCGGCACCACTTCGCCAGGAGCGCAACTGGATGTGGAGGCCCCGGCGACGTCTGGTACGGGCATTCAAGGCGTCACCAGCAGCACCGCCTTTTTTGCTGCTGGGGTCTTCGGTCACGCCACGGGGAAGAGTGGTGAGACTCGAGGTGTGTATGGAGCCTCAGACAGTCCCGCAGGCATCGGGGTTCATGGCATTGGGGCCATCGGCGGTCAGTTCGAGACAGGCAATGGAAACATCTTCGTGGGTCGCGGGCAGGGAGCCAACCGCATCACCATTGACTCGCTCGGAAACACCTCGATCACTGGAGCAATAACGGCAGGCAATGGCCTGAGTGCCTCGGCGAGCAATGTCGGAGTAACGGGAATCGCAAACGGTTCCGGCGGGGTTGGAGTTGACGGGTTCGGCGACATCGGTGTGGCAGGAAACGGAGGAGCTAACGGTACGGGTGTTTCCGGATCCGGCGCAACCGGCGTGTTTGGGAACAGTACAAACGGCCTTGGCGTACGCGGCGTCAACAACGCGGATTCCGCGGGTGTCGGCGGGGTCAACAAGGGTAACGGTTTTGGACTCTTCGGTTTGGCGCAGGGCAACACCGGACAGGGCGTCTACGGGGAGAGTCTCGGCACCGGTCCCTCGAACGGATTGGGCGCCGACGGCGTCGATGGCATTACTCACACTCCCAATGGCTCAGGCGTCGCGGGAATCAATGACGGCCCAGGCGGCACCGGAGTTTACGGGGTCTCCAGGAATGGAGGCTTTGGCTTCCTGACGCCTAGCAACGTCTCCCAGGACCGCAGCGCAGGCGGCTGGGTCAAGGCCATGGTTTTCGTAGATCCTTACACTCAAAACGGCACTGCGATTACGCGTTGCTACAACTCGCAAGGGAGCGGTGCCGCAATATCAACTCCGCCTTGCGGATTCGGCATCACCCACCGCACCCAAGGTGTCGACGTTGTTGATCTTGGTTTTCAGGTCAACGACCGGTTTATTTCCGTTTCCTCCGCGGGTGTAACCACGACCTGCGTGTCGGATCCAAATACCTGCAACCTTTCCACCAGCCAGATTCTGGTTGCGACTCTGAACCTGAGCGGCGAGGGCATAGATACAGCGTTTTGGATCATTGTGTTCTGAAGGCGACCGTTCGCCTAACCGAAAGAGAACAACAAGCATGACACTTTCAACACCACTAAAAGGAGATTCACCATGCGAACGCGATCAATACAGGTTTCGATGTTTGTAATCCTGGCCTTCTTGATGACAGAGACGGCTGCGGCTCAGCATGTCTACAACGTTACAGTTCTGGGAACAGCGAACTCGGGATTATCTTCGGCTGCCAAGATCAACAGATGGGGACAGATTGCAGGTCAAGGCGCTAACGGACACGCGATGCTGTGGACTCCCGCCAAGGACTATGGCACCAAGGGCAGCCTGAATGACTTACAAACCGCCGCTGGTTTTCCGGCGGGTAGCCAGTCAAGCTGGGCGTCCGCACTGAACGACCGCGGACAGGTGGCGGGCGGAGCATACACGCCGGGACACGGCGATGGAAACCAAACCCAATCCTGGATGTGGAGGCCGAAAACGCTGAACAGCTCCACGGGTGTGCTCCACGGGGACAAGGGTAAAGCAGTTACCTTTCCCTTGGTCACAATTCCAGGCCTTGGCACTTTGTCCGAACACCCCTCGGGCATCAACAACCGCGGCGTGATCGTTGGCTTTGGAATCTACTACCACGCGCTCCTTTGGACGCCGAGCGTCAACAACGGGAAGAATGGAACCTGGACTTACGAGCCGACTTACTGTTCACAAACTTCGGGCATTAACGACGCCGGGCAGATCATTGGCGGAGCCTGTGAAGGCCAATATAACCTGCCTTTCCTGCACACTGGACCGTTTCCCATGCAGGGCAGCGATCTGATTACGTCGCCGCTCTGGTTGCAGCCGCCAAGCTATGACACTATCGGCTTCGCGACCGGTATCAACCGGGCTGGCCATTTGGCGATCACTGCACTCGACGCCGCCGGAACTCAGATCCGCGCTTATCTCTACAAGAACGGAAAGGCAATCGACATCAGCGGAGGCCAAGGTTATTCCAACACATCCCGCATCAACAATCACAACCAAGTCATAGGTCAGATTGCCACTACCACCTATCTGGCCGTGATCTACCAGGGTGGCAAGCCGATAGACCTGAACACCATTTCCGCGCCCCTCTCGCAGGGATCCTATCAGTTGAAAAGTGCGATTGACATCAATGACGCGGGCGAAATCATCTGCAGCGGCAACTACGACGATGGCAAGGGTTACTACGGCAGCGGAACATTTCTCCTGACGCTCGCACACTGAATGCCGGCGAATGGAAAGCACCGTATGACAACAATTTATTCGACAACCATGAGAGGACATATGAAGACTACCAGGCTCGTACGAAACACCACCCTTATTGCGCTACTACTAACGCTCACGCTCTCAGCCGTCGGACAGTCCATTGCTCGACACTCGCGGAAGTATCAAGGATTCACATCCGCTCGCACGTCAGTAGAGACGCAATTGCCTCCGACTGGCTCGACATGGACGCTTCTGTTCCCGACGAAGATCCTGGATGAACGGGCTGCAGCTGCCGCGGTCTATGACGCGCGGACCAACAGCCTCATCGTTTTTAGTGGAGCCAGCGCGAACGCAGTCGTCAATGACGTAATGGCGCTCTCGAACGCGAACGGAATCGGAACCAGTGATTGGACGACTGTAATCCCCAATGGGGATCCCGGTTCTCCGCCCGCCCGCACCTACCATTCCGCGGTCTACGATTCCGCCAACAGCCGCATGATTGTGTTCGGTGGATGCACCTTCACCGGCGAGTTTTGTGCGGCTTATCAAAACGATGTCTGGGTTTTGAACAACGCCAACGGCGTGTCGGGCACTCCCACGTGGGTTCAGCTCGCTCCCAGCGGCACACCTCCGGCGCCTCGCTGGGGCCACGGTGCCGCATACGATCCCGTGACCAACGAAATGATCATTTACGGCGGGGACAATCAGGATGTGACCTTTTCCGATACGTGGGTGTTGAGCAACGCCAACGGCTCGGGCGGAACGCCCGTCTGGACGCCGCTTTCTCCTAAGGGTGGCCCTCCGACAGGACAGGACTCACCTTCCGTCGTCTACGACCCGGCGAACAACATCCTGGTTGAGTTCGCGGGCAACACGCAAGGTTTCTCGGGGGACACCAACTCGGTCTGGACTTTGTCGCACGCCAATGGCCTAGGGGGCACTCCGGCCTGGAAGAGAATCATCGCGAAGGGACCTGCGGGCTTGCCTCCCAAACGCGACGGGCATGTGGCAGCCTACGATGCTGCCAATAACCGCATGATGATTTTTGGTGGCAATGCAAATACCGACACTGGTTTCCCACAGCTCAACGACGCCTGGGTGCTGACCAATGCCAACGGCATCGGAGGTAAGCCTCAATGGAACAAACTGCAACCGTCAGGCACAAAGCCTGGGGGACGCACTGCCCACGTAGGCGGATATGACTCCGCAAACAATCGCCTGATCATTTACGGGGGCGGAAGTTGGGACGCCGACTTCTTCAGCACCTGGGTGCTGACCGGAGCCAACGGCCGCTAATCGGGGTTGCACTGCCCTGGTGCTACGGTGCATATTTTGCCCCTGTTTGTGGGCACATGTCTCACAACCAGGGGATCCAGCGAGCACCTATTTGAAGACCACGGTTCCGAGCGGCGCGACGACTGGGTTTATCACGGTGACCACTCCCCCTGGCACGCTGATCAGCAACAAGCCGTTCCGGCTCAAGCCGTAGTGGTAGCGCGGACTACGAAATATATGAAGCCGCTTCCTATCAGGCGGTTTTTCTTCTACGACAGTTTTGTTAGACGCTCTGGCAACTGAACGATTGGGTAAGTGTTGCAAAATCCCCATTACAGTGCGCCGGGCTGAACCGGCATGAAGTAGAGGATGAAAGAGCCTTACGAGAAAGGAGTAGCGATCCGCTCGGCCTCGAGTCTTGCGCTGCTACCGCGAGGGACACAGTGAAGCGTAGATAGAGGATAGGTGGGGTGGGTATTCAGCTCCGAAAAGATGCAATCCGGACGCCGACGTCTTTGTAATGCGCGGAAGGCAACATGAACAAGCGCGATAGCGCGAGCTCTTGTTCGGTCCGGCGTAGTCGAAGACCCCAGACACGCCTAGAAACTTCATGCACGAGAACCGGGAGACCTCGCAGACGCCTGCGGCAAAAGTGAGTCGCAGGACGGCGGGAGAAGGCTTAGGCCACACGGCCCGCATGTACGTCTGCGAGGAGTCGGACAGCGGCATAGTACTGATGAATCATTCGAACAAAGACGGCAGGCTCGTCGGCGGAGAGTGAGGAGGGAAGGCTGCTGATCAAAGAGAACACCCTCCCACTCGACACGTACCCGACATAGAGCGGGATAGCGCGTGTCCCACGGGTGGGCGAGTGTGCGGACAAGCAGCACGCTTGGCCGTTATTGATCTGCGATAAGAGCCGCATGCGCTAATGAGCGCTCGTGCGGATCTGTGCGGGGGGCGATCAGCAATGGTCGTCCCTACCGCGACCTCGTTGATCCCGGAAGTGGCTCAGCCAATTCTCAGGTTACTGAACCTGAGTTGGGAGTAGACCTAGGCAGCTGATACCTGAGGTGCCACGACGATATCCGATCGGGTGCTGTTAACAATCGCTTTCAGTTCGGCTTGCTCCCCCGCGGGAACCGCGAACTTGTCAAGCGTCTGCTGAAAGTCGTCCATGAACGCATCCCATTCCTTGCCAGTAATCCTCAAGTGTGAATGCGAATCCACCATCGACTTGCCCGTGTATCTTTGCGGACCACCCGCAGCCCAACAGACCATCTCTGTCGCAAGATATTTGAACCCGGCAGGCGGCACACGGTGGTGGGCCTCGTCCACGAGAGGGTTGGCGTTCAATCTCGGGTCATGCATGATTCGGTCGATGAAGTCATCCACCACGGTGGCGATGCTATAGACACCACCGAGCCTGTCGTAGAGAGAGGGCTTTTCTACTGAATGCATAACAAACCTCCTCCTGGCGTCGGAATTGTAGCATGGCGGCGGGCGAAGAATTGCAGGCGTCGGGTCACCGGGGCAGGGCCGTTCGCTATTGTTGGCATAACATCCCGTGGCTGTTGAAAAAGCCCGTGATCGGAATGTCTTTTTGGCTGCGATCGTCGCTGCCGTCGAGTTTTGCCTCCCACCTCAGCTAAGCGGCAGCTTGCACAGTTGTCGGTTGGCTGAGGAAGCGCACCAGTCGCTTGATGTTCTGCGCAGCTGCCGCTAAGAAGAACTGCTCCCGCACAAACTTCAGTCTCCGCAGGCGCAAGCGACGCAGCCCGATTTGATTCTTGAGTTCCGCGAACAAGGCTTCCACCTTCTTTCTTTGCCGCTGTGCATGGGCGAACTCTGGCGTGTTCGCCAAATCCCGCGCCCGTTGCCGAGCCGCTTCGTACCGGTGGTTGATAAGAGATCGGAAGGCTGCACTGGTGCATTGCCCTCTTTGTGAGCACGCACCACAACGCTTGCGGGTTCCGATGTAGTTGTAGGCGCGATTGCGATGAACTCGACCACCATAGTTGAGGGGCTGGCCCGCGGGACAGATATAGCGATTGTGTTCCGGCTGGTAAGTAAAATGCTCGGGACCATAGAACGGGCTGTTCTTTCTGTGGATACTGTCGCGGGTTCGCATATAAGGAGTGATGCTCCGATCCGCCAACCACTGCAAGAACTCCCCGTTCCCGTACGTCGTGTCGGCGGCCACCGATTCTGGCTCTCGTCCTTGCCATTGTGCGAAACGCGTGAGCATGTCTTGTGCGGCGACGGTCTCTTGGCTCATTCGCGCCGCCGTTCCCTGCACTCCCACAATCACGCAGCTTGCATTGTCCACCAGATAGTTGTCGTAATAACCCAGCCGGGCCGGTGTACCACCTTTGGTGGCGTAGGTGGAATCGGGATCGGTGGTTGATACCTGATCTTGCTCATGCACCGGTTCTTCCACCGGGTTCTGCTGTTCCAGTTCCACCAGATACTGGCGCATGGTGTAGTGGACTCGGGCAGCTTCGGCTAATTGCTCCCGGGGAATACGACTCTCTTTCGCCGCATTCGCCTCCACGAAACTGCCATCGACCGACAGCTGTTTCCCTTGCACCACACCTTTGCGAGCAGGCTTGTGATGAAGGGAGTTGACCTTCGCACGGTTCAAGAGTTGATGGGTCACAAGACGATCCAAATGACAGTTCGATATGCTCACTTAGCACCCCAGCACCGCCTAGCAGCGGTACAGAGGCTATGCGATACTGATGAGGAAAGCGTACAGAACAAGGTTGAGCAAGTGACACCAGAAGTGACACGAGCCAACTAATTCACTCGTAAGTTACTGAGGGCGCGTAGCTCAAACGGATAGAGCATCGGATTTCTAATCCGAGGGTTGCAGGTTCGATTCCTGCCGCGCCTACCATTCCTTTTGTATACTCCCGAGCACGTCAATCTCACTGAGCACCAGGGTTGGGTTTGGGGACAACTTGTCCCCTGGCGCGGGCGAACCCGCCATCTCTCTTGTTTTCAGCCGCATAGGTATTGTCCCACCCAGTCCGGAGGACAATCTGTCCCGCGCCAAGGCAGTGCCAGAGCTAGGATAAAGCATTGATTTTAAGCTAGTTGAGCGTAATCGCCTTTGGAATTCGACCTGCACGTTAGACCACCGAGGAAGACTCGGTAGCGAGGGCGTTCAGATGCCAATCAAGAATCAAATCGGACGGCTGGTTGTGCCAACCGTGCTGTTCTACGAAGTGATCCAACTTATTCCCCAAACGGTTTTGAACCGCGCTGTCTCATTCCTGGCCTCTGCGGTTTGGGGCAGCTGACGAGAGGGCAAGCTATGGGAGTATTGGAGCGACCCATCAATGAAGTCAGAAAAACATAACGAGAAATGGAAGGGCATCGGGAAAGCGCTTTTGCGTCTTGTGATTCCGACTCTCTTTGCAACCGCTAGCTTGGCGGCACCGTCACAAACGCACGACCAATCCGGCCAAACACAGTACGCTGGAAGGTTTGCCCGGGACCTCGACCGTCACAACTCCAACGCCATGATCGACGTGATCGTGCAATTCAAGGTTACTCCCGGCGCCGCGCACTATCAGAGAATGTCGGCCCACGGCGCCATGCTGAGGACCAAGCTCCACAGCATCAAGGCTGCTGCTTTCAGAATTCCGGTCTCCGCGCTGGCCAACCTGCAGAGCGATCCTGATGTTCTGTACGTTTCACCGGACCGCACGGTTCATCTTAACGACTACGAGAGCTTCGCTCCGGCCGTGCTCGCGGATGTGGCGGCCCAGCAATACGGATTCGATGGCACCGGTGTGGGGATTGCGGTAATTGACAGCGGTGTTGCAGACCACGCTGACTTTCGCAATGCGAACGGAACCCGTGTGGTTCACAGCGAGAGCTTTGTTCCGGGAAATACCTCCGCCGTAGATGCCTATGGGCACGGCACTCACGTTAGCGGCATCCTGGGGGGAAACGGCGCGGCATCCGGCACCGGCAGCGGCTACGCGAGGCAAATCGTGGGCATGGCTCCGAATGTCAACATTATCAACCTTCGCGTACTTGACAAAAACGGTGCAGGCACCGACAGCCAGGTGATCGCCGCCATTCAGCGAGCCATCCAGCTCAAGACTCAATACAACATTCGTGTCATCAATCTTTCCCTGGGACGGCCGGTTTTTGAAAGCTACACGCTCGATCCTCTCTGCCAGGCCGTAGAACAAGCCTGGAGCGCTGGCATCGTGGTCGTGGTGGCCGCGGGCAACAGCGGAAGAGACAATTCGATGCACACTCACGGTTTCGCCACCATCGGCGCCCCGGGTAACGATCCGGCAGTCATTACGGTCGGCGCGACCAGAACCATGGGAAGCTCCACCCGAGTCGACGACGCGATCGCAAGCTACAGCTCCAAGGGACCGACCTTAATCGACCACATCGTGAAGCCCGATATCGTCGCGCCGGGCAACCGCATCGGGTCGCTGCTGGTGAAGAACAGCACGCTCGACATCGCCACTCCCAGTCTCGAGATTGCCCCTAACGGGAACTGCGGTACGACGAACTGCCCGTCCCAATATTTTCGCCTGAGCGGAACCAGCATGGCTACACCGGTGGTCAGTGGCGCCGTTGCGCTCATGCTGCAAAAGGATCCCACGCTAACGCCGGATACAGTGAAGGCTCGCATCATGAAGACGGCGTGGAAGGGATTCGGCGTCTACTGCAACTCCTACGACGTCTACAATAATCTTTACAGCAACGAGTATGACCTTTTCACCTACGGCGCTGGGTATCTTGATCTCGAAGCGGCATTAGCCAGCACCGACGTCGCCAACGGCGTGGCCCTGTCTCCGACCGCAACTTACAATTCTGCGAACAACACCGTGAACATTGTCAATACCAACTCCGTGACTTGGGGAACGTCCGTCGTTTGGGGCAGTTCGATAGTCTGGGGCACATCCATCATCTGGGGCAATTCGGTGTTAAGTGCGAACTCCGTGGTTTGGGGAAACTCCGTGGTGTGGGGCAATACCGTGGACCAGGGCTTCAGCGTGGTCTGGGGCAACAGCATAGTCTGGGGTAGCTCCACAGCAACTTCGGCCTTCAGTGATGGCCAGGACGGAGAGAACTAACCATGACACTCCCTCGACAAAGACCAGAATACTTGTCAAGTTCGCGGTTGTTTTCGGCCTCGGCATCCTGCCGGCTTTAGTCGCCGGAGGTTAACGAGAATTGCGCCTCGCGCGAACCTGAACACCACACCTAATCCATAGTCACTTCGACGGCATCACCGGAAGCACGAGCGCGGAGGGATGCTGGCCGTCATGCAGAATCGTGTTCGTGGCGCTGACATAAGTGCGCGCGAATTTAATCTCCTCGCCGGTGTTGAAATTGCGATCGAAGCGCGGGAAATTGCTGCTGGAGATTTCCAGACGCAGGGTGTGGCCCTTCAGAAAAACATTGCTCGTGGCCCAGAGATCGACAGAGATTTCATAGATCTGGCCGGGATTCATCAGCCCGGCATGCTCCGGGGAAACGCGGTAGCGCATGCGAAGGATGCCCTCGGTGAGGTTCTGCGCGAATCCGTCGGGTGAAACGTCCACGAGCTTCGCTGTAAAGTCGGTATCAACCGCCGAGGACTTGACGAAGAGGGTGGCAGTGACGGGGCCCGTAACTTCGAGATCGCGGTCGAGCGGGCCGGTGGAGTACACCAGCACATCATCGCGATTTTCTACGGGGCGCTGGTCGCGCGGACCGGGTTCCATGTGTTCGGCATCGCAGCAGAGCGGGCCGCCAATCGTGGGCGCGGGATTGGCGGGATTGTAAACGTAGGCGTCGGCGGTCTCGGACTTGGGAGTGGATGTCGAGAGAGAGCCATCGCCGCGCATCGAATTCGCCTTACCGTCGGAGTGCAAGAAATATTTTGTAGGCCGAGCTTGCGGCGGCGGCCAATCGTCTTCCTGACGGTATTCGTTGGCACCCATGACAAAAAGCTTGACTGGCTTGTCGCTGTCGAATTCGTTGTGGATACCTTTGAAGAGAAAATCATACCAATCGAGGATCACATCCGTGTATTCGTTCTCGATGGCGTGCGCTCCGAACTCGACGTCGCCGATGCGGTGGCCAAAGCCGGCGTGACCGCCGATTTCGATCAGCAGATGTTGCTGCGTCCGCGCCGCCTCGGTAGAACCGTGAGCTTTAACGCCCATGTAATTGCGCAGCGTGCCGCCGTTGAAGATGTCATACCAGCCGCCGACCTGCAGCATGGGGACGGCAATATCTGAAAAATGTTCTTCGATGGACCACCGCTTCCAGTAATCGTCGTAATCGGGATGCGCGAGCCAGTCGAGATAATAGGGCGCGAGAGCGGCGGTGAGCTGGCCGTCCGCAGGAAGTTGACCGAAATTGAAGACTGGATAGTTGGCGAGCGGAAGCGTAGGCACGCCGACCCGAGCATCCGTGTTCTCGTGGATCAGGCGCTCCAGCGTGTTCTGCGCCAGCTGAGACGTCCAGTTCTGATCGAACCATTGCTCGAAAGCCCCGCTCTGGTAAGTCCAGCCGTCGTGGTAGTTGCTCGCGGTCATGTTGGGTGCGATCGCGGTCAAGTGCGGCGGCCGGGCAATGGCGGCCAGCATCTGCGTCGCCCCCACGTAAGAGGCGCCCATCATCCCGACTTTGCCATCAGAATAGGGGAGCGCAGCCGCCCATTCCACGGCGTCGAAGCCGTCGGCTTGCTCGTGCCTGAACGGGTACCATTCACCCTCCGACGTATAACGGCCGCGCACGTCCTGAATGATCACCACATATCCGCGCGGGACCATTTTGAAGACGGGCGCCACCGCCCAGCCGGCACTCTTGTCGTACGGCGTGCGCATAAGGATGACCGGAAACTTGCCCGGAGACTTGGGGCGATAGATGTCGGCGTAAAGGCTAACGCCGTCGCGTGTCTTCATGGGCACATCGAACTGGATAACGATGTCGCCCGGTTGCATCGCCGGCGCGGTTTGCGCGCGAAACGGCGCCGCAGCGAGCCATACCGTCGTCAAGATGAATCCCAACACGAGCGCTGAAAACCAAGTTGTGCGAATACGTGTCATGCTTCGAGTCTCCGGGGGTGGCCAAGCCTTTCCAATAGTCGATCGATCGAACTTGAGGTGGCCTAGTCTTTTTCGCATTTTGACTCAAGGGCGTTCGCGAAATTCGTTGAACAGGGTATCATCGATAAGATCAGCATCAACAGATACTATACGTTTCTTGCCATGGGAAACCGACAAGCTCCAGCGGGGCGAAAGACTAGTTGGGGTTCGGTCTCTTCGCGCCTGACCTGGGTTGCATCGACATAGACGAATGTTCCGCGGTATGAAAATCTCTTGTTCGGGATCTTAAAGAAAGAGAGAACTCACAGATGAAAAAAAAACTGACTGCCCAACAGAAACGCACTCTGGAGCGACGCCAGCAACACAACCGGAAGCACACCTTGCTGCGCCGGGAGTGCTACAAATGGCTCAGGAAAAACCTTCCTGAGGTTTATGCGAAGCTGAGAAAAAAAGCAGGTCTGATGCAAACGGGCCGACCAAAAGGCTAACCGTCCCCCGCTTAGGGCTGGTTTCATAAATGCATTCCTGGCAGGGCACGGCGTCATAGGCTGCGGAAAAACTCCGATTTTGGGTGGCGCAGCGCTCCCCGCGCTTTAGCCGCGAAGCGGCGTAAGAATGCAGTCCACGGCGTAAGCCGTGGGGAAAGTGCGAAACCGACAAGCCCCAGCGGGGCGGAAGATCAGCTCTCACGCACGCTCGTTAGCCCTGCAATAAGTCCTGGGCGCCCCTGCATTGTGAAATCAACTCTGCAACCTTAACGACACTCAGCATGACCGCCTTGCTATGCCACGAACTTGCGGACCGCAACGCTACTTGACCATCACGCTCACTGCCTTGGAAGAAATACCATTCGCCACGACCACGAGCGAGCTTGCTCCGGTCTCCATCTCTGCAGGCACATCGAAGTTTGTCGAAACGATGGCGCTGCCAGTAGCCACCGCCATGGTGCTGTGGTCATGCGTCTTGGCATAGAAAACGTGACCGCTGGCGTGATTCGTGATCCGCAACAGCGGATAGTTCGTGGCGGTCTCATCCTCGTCCCCAAATGCAGCCGCTTGCGACAAGCCGTTGAACTGCTTGCCGGAGATTTTGTAGGTGGAACCCTTCGCGATCGAGTGTGGATAACTAGTGATACTCGGCGCCCACGCAGGCGAGGGTTTCCCGGACGAAGTGTAGACCTGGGCGCCGGCGACAATCACTTGCCCGGTAGGCAGCACCATCAAACTCGTCCCGAAACCCACAAAAGGCCCGGGAGTCAGCTTGGTCCCATCGAACTCATAAAGGATTCCGGAGTGACCCAGCACCAGCACGCGGCCATTCGTCAGCAAGGCCGCAAAGGAATCGCCGGCGTTATCATCATTCGGAAAATCCGGGCCCGCCGTCCATTTGCCCGGATCAGTAGACTTCTTTCCCGGATGATAAACGGCCGTGTGTCCAGCTCCGCTGCCGCCATTAGAACCCGAGCCGGTAGCGAAAACTGTTCCGTCGGGTCGAAGTATGCCGGGACCCACCTCTCCCGGGGCGGGATAACAGCCCCCCGGATAACGAATACAACCGCCTTCGTACGGAGAATGTAAGTCCACAATCGTACTGCCCGCCGTGACCCATTTCCCCATCGAAGAGATATATTTCTCCGAGTGCGGGGCACGCTTCACATCGAAGGTCAAGACTGAGCCGTCGGGCATGAGCGTCCAACCCTCCTCGGCGTTGAAATCGCTCTTCCCCGCCGAGCCTACCTCCGTCCATTTGAGGGTCGCGGGATCCAGTACCGCCATCCGCTTATCCAGTTTTCTTCCTACCATGAACTTGCCATCCGGCAGCACCACAGACGGCGAATCTCCGATGTAGCCCCAGCCCTTCGGGTGACCGAGCGCCGTCCAGGTATTTTTCTTGGGATCGTAAATCGCAGCCTTGTTCGTAAGTACAAAGTTGTAGCTATCGTATTCGCCGCCCACAATCACCAACCGTCCATCGGCTAAAACGGCGGAAGCAAAATAGAGGGGATCGTACCCGGAGGGCAGACTGGCGATTTGCGACCAGGTTCCCTTGACGTAGCTTCCGAAGGCATCAGGAGTGAGCTTCCACCAATCCGACAGGTTGTTCCCTTGAAAGATCGCGGAACCGTCAGTCAACAAAAATCCAATTCCCGCGCCGTCCGGCGGCTGGTGCACCAGGTTCTGAAGGTTCTGTGCCAGCGAGGCGCTGGAGATAGCGAACAGAAGCACGGTTACCGCGAAAAGCAGTTTCCTTGGCAACATAGGTCCCCTTTGTTGAAAGCTGCAGTCGGCCGGCATCCTCAATGGTCAGCCCAGCGCCGCGCACGGAGTCTACCTCGAATGACCAAACTGCTACAACAGCGTGGAGACGACGCACTCTTAGATCAGGAACCCATCACACCGGAGCATCAATGCGGGGCGGGGGCGTTCTGGCTGAGCGATTGATGCTCTTTGATCCAGTCATTGGCCTGCTGTTGGGCCGCCGCGATCTGCGCGTGCGTCATATGGGAAGCGAGAGCGGAAACGCGATACTTGCTGGCTTCGTCTCCACCCGTCTGTGCCAGGACCGACCAGAAATAGGCCTTCACCAGATCCTCAGATACGCCACGTCCCGCCCAGTAGTAGGCTCCCAGAATTCCCTGCGACTTGGCGTGTCCCTGCTCGGCCGCCAGGGAGAACCAGCGCACCGCTTCTGCGTAATCCTGAGGGACGTCTTCGCCCGCGGCATAGCGCACTCCCATGGAAGACTGCGCGGTGGCGTCGCCTTGCTCGGCCAGTTTGCGTATGCCCTCGACGCCGCCGATCGCGACTACGGTTGGCGCGGGCGGACTCAAAGGAACTTTCGCCGCCGGTTGCGACGCGGAAGCAGAGGTTCTTCTTATGAAGTTAGCGAAATCGCGCGGCGGAATCAGCCAGGATACGGCGAACAGAACCGTGGCTGCAGCCGCAGCCAGAAGAATCTTACTAGAGCGAGAGAAATGAGGGAGAGGCAAATCTGCCGGGGTTTCGACAGGAAATTCATCGTCTACGCTGGTCGCGACTGCTGGAGAAACGGCCTTCGCAGAAGCCTGCTCCGGAGAACTATTCTCCAGAGAACCTTGCTCCCAAGAATCATGCTCGTCAAGAATTGCCTCCGGTGCGCCTGCGCGATGGACCGCGGTGGAGACGATTCCAGCAAGGCGCTTAAGCGCGAGCGGATCGTTGGTGTTGAAGGCGTAGGGCTCGGGGGAGAACACTTCCAGGATGCCGATCACCGCATCGTCCCAGCGAATCGGGACTGCGACCATCGAGCGAATGCCCAGCTGGCGGCAGCTCTCGCGATCGACCACGGGATCGGTTTCGGAATCCTCACAGCGGAGCAACTGACCAGTGCGCACGCACTCGCCCGAAAAACCTGAACCACTGCTGAACCGCGCCCCCAGCCCGGGAGCATCCTGCCCAGCGCTGGCACGGCAAATCATGCTTGATCCCTCGGTCAAAGCAATTGCTGAACCGGTGGCCCGGGTGAAAGTCTGCGCTCTCTGCGCCAGCAGTTGCAATGCGCCATCAAGATCGGAGCCCAGGGCATCCACTTCTCGCTTGACCGCGGCCAGCGCGGTCAGGATGGAGGTGTAGTCGGCGGGAGCTGTGGGCTCGAGTTCTTGCCGCATCCAGTTGGCCAGGGCGCTGTTCTCCGTCGGTTTCTCGACAACGAACTGAGGCACCGGACTGGGGAATAACTGACTGGCGGATAGCCGCTCGCCAGATAGCCGCTCGCTAGACACGCGATCAGCAGATAAAAGATCGGCCCGGTGATTGACACACGCCACCATCACATTTACAAAAAGCCATTCTTTGAGCTGGCGGACAGCGTCGTCCGGCATCTGCGGAAAGCGGATCCCGACGCGCCCCGACCGATCCGACCAAACGACTTCTCCGGTCGTGTGAATACACGCTCGGGTCGCCGTCAGATCGAGACACAGGTTCACGCTCCGCTGCACCTGCAGCGGAAACGAAGTCTGAATGGCCATGCCTCCTTCGCTGATGTCGACGATCTCACTGAGATCGAGCACCTGGCCACTCGAACTTCCATTCAGGCTGGCGTACGCGGGAGTGTGAACTTTCTGCCGCACCCGCCGTCGGCGAGTACGCATGGCAGGCGGTAATTCCCGGCCGGCCTCCACCGGGTTGGACCGAAGGGTCTCCATACCAAATCAGGGATACATATTACCCCAGCTTGGGCATGTTTTTATAGGATCAAAGAATCCGGGGATGGGGCCGTTTTCAAAAGCGGTCCAATTCGGAATAGAGCCGAACCGACGCAGGCGCTGCTGCTGGTTAAAGGGAACTTGCTAATCGTTATTTCGACCTCACCTCACCCGCCTCCCGCATCAGGTGCCACGCCTCCCGGTATTGCTCGTACTGATAAACTCCCGTCAGGCTGCCGTTGGGATGGAAGTAAAGCGAACGGCGTTTCCTGATTGCCTCGATGGGGATCACGTACCAGGCGTTCTCAGGGACCAGGTAGACCACAATCACATCGATTTCTTTCGCTGTATAAATTTCGAGACCGCAATCTTCGTTGCCGCAGGCGCGAACCCCGTAGCCATCTCTGCCTGCCTTGTAAGCGGATTTCACTTGCACCCTCCACAACCGTCGCCCTGAACTCACGATAAAGTCGAAGTGCTCGCTGTCGCCCCACGGCTTGGCGACTCCGAAGCCCATGCTGACTGCCTTGTACAGGAACGCCAATTCCGCGAGTTCGCCCTTGCGCTTAGGGTGACCGCTGTCTGCCACAAGATTCTCACCCTTCCATAATGCTGCATCCTGCTTGACTCGAACTGCACACTGCTTTTTCATACACAAATAAGAAAAGGCGCCAGCGTTTAAGCTGCGCCTGATCTTTTCTCCTTGAGTATCGGATTGAGTTGCGGCTCGGCGAAAATAGAAAAGGCGCGGGAATGAAGCCCGCGCCTGAAATTTACCTATACTTCTAGATTAGCAGACTGAAGAGGGTAACTATGACACGTTTTCGAGATTTATTTCTCCCACTGAATCAATAGCTTGACTCAAATCGGTCCTCTCAGGGGTCTTGACAAGATTTTGCACAAAACCGCTTTCTGCTCAATTCTCTTCGGAGTTATCACCACAAACCCATTGCCGGGTGCCGAGTGCCGGGTGCCCCGCTCCTTGCGTTTTGTGCAAGGGGCGGGTGCTTGATGGACGCCGCTGCCTGCGCCTTGGCACAACTCTCTGCGCGAACCGCTGCTTAACACTTTGCATCGCCATGGACGGTGTCCCCACCTGCGGCTCGCTGATGAGCAAGTGAAAGTGCTCCGGCCGGGTGCCGGGTGCCCCGCTCCTTGCGTTTTGTGCAAGGGGCGGGTGCTTGATGGACGCCGCTGCCTGCGCCTTGGCACAACTCTCTGCGCGAACCGCTGCTTAACGCTTTGCATCACCGTGGACGGTGTCCCCACCTGCGGCTCGCTGATGAGCAAGTGAAAATGCTCCGGCATAACGACCTATCCCAGCACAACAAAGCACTGCCGGGTGCCCCGCTCCTTGCGTCTTCTGCAAGGGGCGGGTGCATGCGTTACGTCGAATCTCTCATCCTCATCTGCAGAACATCACAAGCATTGATCCGCACCAGACCAACTCGGAGGCATAGCTTCGATAGCTGCTCAGCCGCTTTATGCACTCCGGTGTTGGCTGAGCGGCTGAATGCTGGACAAGCGCGAGATGGCGGCGACCATCAGGCTGGAGAGCAGTTGCATGGTGGCCACGTCGCGGTCGTCGAAGGCGTGCGGAGTGCGTGACAGAACCTCGAATACGCCCAGCGTTTTGCGGAAATGGCGCAGCGGGGCGGCCAGGATCGAACGTGCTCCGAGACGTCTGCAACTGGCCAGATCAACCAACGGGTTGCGCTCCGCATCGTGGCACAGCACGACCTCGCCGGTGCGGACACAGTCGGCGGAAATGCCGGAGTCGGTCTGCAGGCGCACTCCGAGATCGGGCGCAGTCCGGCCAGTGCGGGCGCGACAGATGATTTCGTCTCCGTGACGCAGGGCGATAGCAGCGCCTGTGGCTCCGGTGAGGGCTTGCGCGCGTTCCGCAATAACACTGATGGCAGGCTCGAGATCAATTTCCCCGGGACGAAGATCAAGTTCGTTGCGGGAAACATGCACCATGCTTTGCATCGGCTGCGACTCCATGGCTCGAGCATGGCCCCGCGAAGGAGCGAGCGTCGCAAAAGAGGCAGGAACGCGATTTTCCGAAGTGGACGCAGGAACCGTGCGCAGCAGCTCGCGCACCAGGCGATCCAATTCGGCGTCGGCGATCAGATGAGCCGTCTGCTGTCCCCGTAAAGATCCGCCTAGCACTCGCGACAGGCTCAGCACGGCGCGCGATCCACAAGCCATGCAGTACGGGGTGTTGTTCTTGCTGATCAACTCACATTCAACGCAAAACACAGCGGTCGGCAAGGTCAGAAAGTGGATATCCTGCCCGGTGAGCTTCTCTTTCATCTTTCGGATTTCCTCCCGCGAGTTCTTTCTTGGCGAGCGAATGGAGAAAAGTACATGGGAGCGCGACCATCCAGAAGTGACCGGGCTGGTTCAGGCCTGTGGATAAACACACGGCCTCGGTTATGGCCCGGGGGATCAAGTTGCCGGGCGTCCATGTGTGCAGTCCGGTGATCTTCTTCCTTTGTGTACCTTCGTGACCTTTGTGGTTGATGAAGTGAAAATGCTAGACCCACGAAGGACCGAGGTACACAAAGGAAGGATGTCACGGAACCGTACACCGGATGCCCGCAGCAACATTTATGACTCAATCACGGGCCCTTAGCTGGCTTGAGCAGCAACCAATCCTGAATCCCGCTCAGCCGTCGCTATCACTTCCAGCGCGGGATTCGAGGCGCGATCCAGAGCGTCCGCTAATGCGACAGGGAACACCGTGGTGAGCAGGTTGATGTCGAACTGCAATTCACGATCAGTATAGAGACGGTAAATGGTCATCGAGCCACAACGGTCATTTCTGGTGGTGACCAGATCAAGAGTCAGACACCATGAGCTGGTCAGTTCCTGATCAAAGTGGCTGCCCGGCTTGGTCCAGCGAAGGCAAGCAGTCTCTCCCCAACGGGAGATGAGATGCAATCCGTTGACGGAGGGGAGTTCGGTGGATTGGGAATGCAAGCGCAAGTCGAAGGCGTCGAAATCGTTGCCCGCGAGCGCGGCCACCAGGATGCGACAAAGTTGGGCGTAATCCCGGGTGACCTTCAACTCCTCCGTGGCTCTGCGTATGGCGAGGTTGTTGATAAGAATCTGGCGCTCGATCGTACGGTGTGCAACGCGACGCAGTTCGCCAAACTCTACGTAACCAAGATGCTGCACGCCGATCCACACTCCAGTACCCAACACAGCGAGGACCAATCCGAGCGTATCGCCGGTCGGCCACAACAGAAACAAACTGAGCAAAGCGAACAATGCCGAAACTGCATAAAGAGTAATGACAACTTGCCGATGAGAAAGCCCACGCTGCAAAAGCTTGTGATGAATATGCTCGCGGTCCGCAGTAAAAACCGGCCGCCCCCCCAGAAACCGCCGAACAATAGAAAGCGCAGTCTCCAGAATAGGCAACCCAAAAGAAACCACAGGGATCGCAACCGCGATGATAGTCGGGGCCTTCTGGGCGCCTTGGAGGGCCAGGGCGCTTAGCATGAATCCGATGAAGAGGCTGCCGCAGTCTCCCAGAAAAATGGTCGCCGGACTGAAATTAAAACGGAGGAAGCCCAGAATCGAACCGGCCAGCGCCAGGGCCATGAGCGAAACCAGAGACGAACCGGAAACCAGGGCGACGGCGAATACAACCATCGTGGAAAAGAGGGCAGAGCCAGCGGCCAGCCCGTCGAGTCCGTCGATGAGGTTAAACGCGTTCGTGATGGCGAGGACCCATAGAACGGTGAGAGGAAGACCCACAAACCAAGGGAAACGGTGAGTGCCAAAGAGCACGGGCAGATCAAGGATGCGAAGACCGCCGGCAAACAATATTGCGCCTGCCACCGATTGAACGGCAACCTTCACGAAAGGGCTGACGGAATGAATGTCGTCATAGACACCAAGCGCGAAGATCAGGCAACCGGGTAGCAGAATCGTGAGCAGAGTTCTGAAGGAGACTCCGAACCTCGCGAGGTGATGCCAACTGGCGGGCAAGGCAATTGCAAAGGTCAGAAGGAAAGAGAGAAAGATGGCGACGCCACCGAATCGCGGAAGGGGACGGCTGTGCAGGTGCCGCTCCAGAGCGGGGGCCGCTACCCAGCCGCGCGCATTCGCCACATCGCGCACGTACTTGGTCAGAACAAATGACAGCAGCAGCGACCCTACAAATATCCCGAGGTAGAAAAGTATCAACTAACTCCTCTATCGAAAGTGAAAGCACGCCGGGAGCCGTGTGAAACTCTGCAGCGCCTTTCTTCGATAAGTCGATGTACTGGTTGAGAAGGAGCGCAATCTAACTCTTTCCCTGGAACCTGTCGCACTCCTGAAATCCTACAACCATCAACAGCGCGCCACTATTCTCTGTTTTGGTACGCTGGACGAGTCTGCGAACGCTCTCGACCGGTTGCACCGGTCTGAGATTTGCGGTGTTTGCGATCTAAGCACCGGGCTAGAACGCTGATCTGTCGCGGGTCTTGGCTGTGCTAGACTTCTTGCAAAAATGGCAATGGAAGTTTCGACATCGTCCATGCGATGGAGTCCGGTCAAGTTCGTCTGCGGTTGGGTCTTCTGCTTTCTATTGCTGGCGACATTCGCACCGGAAGTTGCGGCTCAGGAGCAATCCCCAGAAACACATGCGACGGGTGCAAGAGCTGAAAACGCCGTGGCACCGATAGCAACTCAGGCTGTGCCCGCTCCGCAGCCGGACGCAGGTGCGACAACACATTCAACTTCTTTGCTGAGGCTCGGAGCTGGAGACCTGGTCGAGGTCGGAGTTTACAACGTACCAGAACTGACCACGAAAGCTCGCGTCAGCGTTAAGGGCGAAATTTATCTGCCGCTCATCGACTATGTTCACGTCGCTGGCCTGACCGCGGAAGAGGCTGAGGGACTGGTGCAGAAACGCCTTTCTGATGGCGGCTTCGTGAAGAATCCTCACGTCACGTTGTTCGTGGACCAGTATGCGTCGCAAGGCGCCAGCGTATTGGGCGAAGTCGCGAGGCCGGGAGTTTATCCGGTCCCGGGACAGCAGCGGCTTTTCGATCTCATCTCAGTCGCCGGAGGATTCACAGAAAAGGCGGGCCGAAGCATTGCGGTTACACATCGCGATCAGCCCGACAAATCGATTACTGTCCCGCTATCGCGCAACGTAACCGACGACCCCGAGAGCAACATCCCCATCCTGCCGGGCGACACGATTATCGTGCACAAAGCCGACCTGGTTTACGTCGTCGGGGATGTGGGGAGGCCGAGCGGATTTCTGATGGACAGCGGGCATCTGACGGTATTGCAAGCAATCGCTCTGGCGGGTGGGACGACTCGCACAGCAAATCTGGGCGGCGCCAGGATCATCCACCGGGGACCCGACGGGCTCAGCGAAACTCCGGTAGAACTGAAAAAAATCCTGAGAGCCAAAGCGCCGGATGTCAAGATGCAAGCGGACGATATTCTTTTTGTCCCCACGAGCACTGGCAAGGTTATTGCCGGCCGGGCGATGGAAGCGGCGATGCAGGCCGCAACCGCAGCCAGCATCGTGGCCATTCCCTAATAAAATTGTGCCTTGGGTGAATTTCAAATTGGCACCCGCACGGGCGGGGACGCCCGCGCCTACATTGCATTAAGCTACGGCCACGGAGGTGCAGCGTTGACCTGCTTCCAATAAATCTTGCAATACGTCGAGATATGCCTTGGCGGTCTGCTGGCGAGAAAAATACTGAAGAACGTGTTGGCGGCCATTGCGGCCCAGGGATTCGCGTAGAGCGGGCTCAGCGGCAAGGTGCACGACTGCATCCGCCAATGCGACGGGATCTTCGGGTGTGACAAAAATTCCTGCGTTGGCTTGCTCCATGACCTTGCGTGCGTGGCCATCTACTCCCAAAATCACAGGGCGAGCGCACGACATAAACTCCAGCATTTTGGAGGGGAGAACGGTCTTGAAAAGCTCAGACTTCTTGAGCAAGACCAGGCATGTGTCCGAGGCGGTGATGTAAGCCGGGATTTTTTCGCGGGGCTGCTGGCCGACAAAACGGACGTTGGTGAGTCCGCGGGAGCGTGCCAAAGAAATGATGCGCGCTTTCTCAGCGCCTTCGCCAACGAGCAGAAATAAAATTTTGGGCGCTCTCTCGCGCAGCAGGGCCGCGGCTTCCAGCAGCGTATCCAAGCCGTGCGCGTTGCCCATGGTGCCGATATAGGAGGCGACGAATTTGTCTTCCACCCTCAGCGCGCGTCTCACGGCTAGGTTCGGAGTAAGCCTGCTAAACAGGCTGGTTTCGACTCCGTTCTCGACCACGAAAATCTTTTCCTCAGGAACCCGCCAGTGTTCGATCAGATATTCCTTGAAAGCCGGAGAAACGACGACGAGGCGGTCGCAACTGCGATAGAGGAATCCCGCGATCTTCTTGAGCGCGCGATGGAGCGGCGAATTGTGACGGCTAACGCCAACCGCGGTCAACGACTCGGGCCAGAGATCACGGACCTCGAAGACGAATGGCACGCCATTGCAGCGGGCCAGCCACCAGCCCGAAAGCCCGACCAGTAGCTGCGGCGAGGAGGCGATTACGACGTCGGGTTGGTGCAGGAAGATGCCAGTGGTGGCGGAAGAAACGCAAAACGAACTGTAATTCAACATGCGTTCGTAGACTTTGCGGTTGGGGAAGGGAAGAAGCCAGGTGCGTACGACGTTAACGTCGTGGTAGGTGTCGCGCACGACCAAATGGCGAAACTTGCGGCGATATTCGGGCGGCACGATTCCGGTGGGATGGTTAGGAAATCCGGTCAGAACCGTGACTTCATGGCCATCCTCTGCCCAGAGACGCGATAACTCCGCGGCCCGGCCAGCGGGTGCTCCCATTTCCGGGGGAAAGTATTGTGACACGTAGAGAATCTTCATGATTTTCTAGTAGTAGCAAAGCTTGAATGCGCTTTTATAGCAAAGAGCACGGGTGCGCTTGGCGCGGCTGCGCGCGTAGGCTTCCCATTTGTCGGCGTATCGGGCGAATATTTCGTCACCGGTGAGGCGATACATCACGCGCAGCTGCACGACATGCAATCGATGGTAAAAAGGGCTGGCCACCATGGGGAGTAGCGTGCCGGAGCGCTCATACAACGACCAGAAACCGAGATCATAACGATCGAGATTGGCGCGGAGGGTCAGTGCGGCCTGCGCGAACAAATCCCGCGCGGCACTGTTTTGCGTCGCGAGAAAATAGTCATAGACACCCCATGCCGCCCAGATGAACCCATTAAGAATATGGGTGGGCGGTGAAACAATGTATTCCTCGAACCAAAGGTTACCGTGCGCGTCGATGAATGTGACGCCGCCATCGCGGGTTGATTTAGCAAAGCTGGCAAACGCGCGCTCCGCAGCTTCGAGATATGCAGGGGCGCCAGTTTCGCGAAAGGCGCGAACCAACAGAGAAATTCCCTGGCCCTGGCCGAGCGCGGAATACCACGGAGCTTTCAAGGGCGAACGATATTCCCAGTCAAAATGGTGATTCCATACCCACAACCCATGCGAATTCGGCTCAACATGGTCGCAAAGCCAGTCACTGGCGGCGAGGAATTTCTTTCTTGGTTCTTCATTCTGGGTTTGGCAAAAGAGGTTGTAGTTGCCCAGTCCCCACTGCGCAATCGCGATGGGGTTGTGCTGCAGGCCGATCTCGCCGTGGTAATCGAGCATTGGAATGCCCGCGGAATCGTGTTGGCCCGGATAGTCCGCCTTTTCGGCGAACAACATGTAGTACTCACCAAGCAGATCGACTCTCGCGCCAAGATTTTCCTGAGGCGTCTCATGCCAAAAGGTGAGGTGGCTCTTTCCCGGAACCAGATAGGCGCTGAAGATGCGCCGGTAATATTGCAGACGACTCACAACTGGACATTAGCATGAGAAAAGCGCGGCGCTGGTGACATGCGGGATTCCCCCGGGGACTAACCCGTCATATTTGCCAGATGCTTGTTTCGAGGTCGGCGTGTTCGACAGCAACGGTCGTCACTGCCAGCAAGTTGGTAGTGTTCTTGCCATCCGGCAGGAATGCGTTGCCGTATTGAAACAAACCCATGGGCCAGCGGTCTTTTTCCCATTGCCAGACACGTTGCCAGTCAAGGCCGTCGGGGCTGCCATAGAGACATACAGTGCGGTCGGAGTTGATGGGACTCGGTTCCACCATGGTGGAGAAAAAAACGGCATTTCCGACGCGGCATCCGTAGATTGAGGAACTGTTCAGTGCTGCCAGTCTGACAAGGTTTCCCCGTCGATCGATTCCCCGTCGATCGAGGCGGTACACATGATTGGTTTCGAGCGGTGTGTCGGAAGAAAAATAGAGCGCATCGCGGGTTGGGACCAGCGCTGCGGATCGGACTTGCTGGTTGCCCGATAGAACTACATCGACATTCTTGAAATCACACGAGGCGCGGAGAATTCGGCATTCTGAACCATCGTCGCCGGTGAGCACCCAGAAACAGTTTCCCCACTCGTCATAGACGATGTTGTGCACATGGCGGATCGTGCCATTAGGGAATGTGTGGGCCACGTCCCAGTGCGCGCCGCGATCTGTGGATCCGTAAATGTGGACCTCATCGCGCTGCGGATTGTCGAAGTATTCTCCCCAGAAAATGTCGTCGCCTGGAGTCACGGCCAGGTGGAGGGGACGGGTGCCGCGAAGCAACTTGTGGGATACGCGGAACTCTTTGTCCCCCGGCGCCAGAGTCACAATGGCGTGCGGCACGGCACCTACCAAGTGCCCTGAAGACAAAGCCACGAGCGCGTGGAAACCATCGCGGAAAAGGCGCGATGCCAGCCGGGAAGATGAAGTGACGGTTCGCCACGCCGCCGGACGGAACTGTCCGACATGACTCCACTCGATGGCCGCGTGCGTACCCACTCTGGCGCTGAGCAGGGTGTAGCCGCGGGAGGCATAGAGTACGTCGTGGCTCCATGCGAGGGCGCGCAAGCGAGCAAAGGTGCAAATGCGAACTGGATTCAGTTCGGTGTTCCGGTTGATCGCGCTTAACGAGATCGCGGGGACTGCCATGGCTTGCTTGACCTTCAGTTCTCGGTTCCTAGTTATTGGTTCTCGGTCTTCATGCTTACGTAAGGCCCGATGGCGAGAACATCCATGCGCGTACGCTTGAAGCAGTCAATCGCTTCCTCGGGCTGGCACACAATCGGTTCATTTTCGTTGAAGCTGGTATTCAAGACCACGGGAATCCCCGTCTTGCGCTCAAAGGCGCCGATCAATTCATAGTAGAGCGGGTTTTCCTCGTGACTGACGCTCTGCAAGCGGCCGGTATCGTCGACGTGATTCACCGCAGAAAGCTGAGCGCGTTTTTCCGGACGGATTTTGTACACGTGGAGCATGAACGGCGACGGATGGTCGTGCTCGAAATATTCGCACTGGCGTTCCTCGAGAATCGAGGGCGCAAATGGACGAAACCACTCGCGCTGCTTGATGCGGGCGTTCAGAATATCTTTCATGCCGGGCAAACCGGGATGAGCCAGTATGGAGCGGTTGCCTAGGGCGCGCGGACCCCATTCCATGCGTCCCTGAAACCAGCCTGTAACATTACCGAGCGCGATTTGTTGGGCAACGGCATCAAGCAGTGGTTCGCGTTCCAGTTTGCGGTAACGCAGGTTCGCTTTCTTGAGACTGGATTCGAGGTGCGCGTCAGAGAACTCGGGACCGAGGTATGAGTTCTTCATGACGAAACGGCGCGGCTGGTTGAGAACCGAGTGGTACGTGTGCAGAGCCGCGCCGATGGCCAATCCTTCATCGCCGGCGGCGGGTTGGATCCATGTGCGTCGAAATGGCGTGTGCATGAAAAGCTTCCCATTGGCGACGCTGTTGAGAGCGCATCCTCCCGCCATGGCCAGATAATGAGACGGTACACGCTTATGCAGTTGATTAAGAAGATGGAAGAACACATCTTCAAAGCGACGCTGCATGGCGTAGGCAAGGTCCATCTCTCGTTGAGTGATTTGGGTGCGCGGCTCACGCGGGTCGCCAAAGGTTTTCACCATCGCAGGGGAAAAGTGGCGCGCCAGCCGCACCGTGCCGTCCGGCAAAACCTGCATTCCCTGATTGCTGCCTAAGGGCTTGAAGAAACTGAGATCAAGATTAAAGCTGCCGTTTCTCAAACCAATCACTTCGCCAAGCCGTTCGCAGAATGTGTCTTTGCCATAGGGCGCGAGTCCCATGACCTTGCCTTCATCTCCGTACTGCTGGTAGCCGATGAATTCACAAATCATGGTGTAGAAGCTGCCCAGCGAGTCGGGCAAGAAAACACGATCGAGGACCTCGATGTGATTGCCTTCGCATCGGGCCATCATGGTGGAAACGAAGTCGCCGGAGCCGTCGTAGCTGAAGCCCGCGGCCTTTTCCCAGGGCGAGCAGTAGTAAGCGCTGGCGATGTGCGCAATGTGATGCTCGAGGTGATGCTCCTGAAAGCGAAGAGTTTTGAAATCGACATCGAGTGCCTTGGACAGCAGTGAACGCACATCACGCATCGGTTGCTTACGCTGGCGCAGGCGGATGAAATTCAGAATCTTGGCGGGATTGGCCAGAGCGTATTTAACTTTTTCAGCCAGGTTCGCATCGCTGTCCTGACCTATTGCCACGTGCTCGACGTCTGTAATCTTCGCACCTGCGAAGTCCAGGCAAGCCTTAATCGCGAGCGAGGGAAAACCGGCGTAGTGCTTGATGCGGTTCAGACGCTCTTCCGCGATAGCGAAAACCACCTCGCCGTCCTGCACGAGTGCGGCGGAGGAGTCGGCGTGGAACATGTTCAGTCCCAGGATCAGCATCGGCGAAAGTGGTTTCCTTGATTCAATTCTGCGTGCGGTGCTTCATGCAAGCTTCTGAGCAACGAACATCAGCAAAGGCGCCCAGTGGCGGCTTCGCTGTGCCAGGCGCGGTAGCGGGCTTCCGAACGGCACGATCTTTTTGCCGGAGAAGCCAGCCTGGGTTAGCAATCGTTCAAACTCAGGTCTCGAATACTGATGGCGCGAATAATCCAGGAACCTGTACCAACTGTGTCCGAAGAGTCCGCCCAACGCATGGAAGGTAAGCTGCAATCTGCGTACCAGGGAATTGCGGTTCGGGACTGAGACCAGCAGCAGCCCTCCTGGCCGAAGAACTCTGGCAAATTCCGCTAGACAAGCGCTTGGGTCAGGGACGTACTCCAGGACGCTCGAGCACAGAATGCCATCCAACGAGCGATCGTCGAGCTCCAGACGGGCGATCGTTTGTACTCGCACAAAGCTGAGCCGCTCAGAACTGTTCTCGCTTGGAACAGACTGGGCCGCCGCAACCATTTCGGAAGCGGCATCGACTCCGATCACGCTGCAGCCACGCGTTGCCAACCAGCGTGCAAGCGTGCCCGTACCACAGCCTGCGTCAAGCCAATGAGTGCCGGCCAACTCACGACCCTCCAGGGACTTCAGCAGGACAGTCTGGCGCATTTGAAAGGAAGGTTTTCGATAACGACGTTCCCATTCACTCGCCAATGACGCGTGATATGCGACCGCACCCGCGGCGAAATCAGTGGGGGTTGTGCTCAAGACGTCCTCTTCATGCGCAATTCGTAAATCTTGGCTTTGATGTGAAAAAACTGGATGCCTTGGAAGCCGCAGTAGATTAGTCCGGGCACACCATCCAGAAATCCCAACCGCAAAAAATACTTATACAGAAAGAACAGAAAGGGTGAGCCTGGCAGGCCCAGGCAATTTCTTTTCAGCCAGCGGCGGCGTTGCGCCTGGCTTCCGAACAAAGAAGGCGGCAAGTCGTGGTAGCTGCTTTCGCCCGCCAGCCAGGCTTGCGCTTCCCAGTTCGAATATTCGTCATGCTTAAGAATGTAGCGCGAGAGGGAATTGACGTTGTGATGCACAAGGGGATTTTGCAACTTCGCCGTATTTCCTTCGATCACCACACGCTCGTGGGCTTCCATGTCACCCATGGAAGCATCCTGATCCTTGAACCGACATTCGAAGCGGCCTTTGCCGCGGCGAAGAAGTCGAGGGCTGGTGTAAAAGCTGGCATCTCCGTGGCGAAGCACGCGTCCCAGGAAATACATGCGCAGGGCGAAATAGTAGCCGTGGAAGCGGGGATTCTGGACGGCTTGCCGGATTTCTTCCGCAGATTCGGGTGTTAAAACTTCGTCGGCATCGAGGAGGAGAATCCAGTCGTATGCCAGCGGAAGCGTGTCCATGGCCCACTGACGCTTCTTGGGCCAGCCACCGTGGTAGTGGAACTGCACGACTTTCGCGTCGAAGGAGCGGGCGATGTCCACGGTATCGTCGGTGCTGCCGGAGTCGATGACGTAGATTTCACCGGCTGCGCGCAGGGATTCCAGGCATCGCGGCAAGTTGCGCGCCTCGTTGCGGACAGGAATGATCACGCTCACGGGCAAGGACACGGCGCGCGGTTCGGGCTGCAGGAGTTTCGGTTCCTCGATTGTCTGCATAGAAGTGCTAGATCGCTGGCAACATAGTAGCGCTGAATCGGGCGGCTCCCATATGACAGAAAAGATGACAGAGGGACACGGCTTTGGTCCAAACGGTGACGGCAGCGTCTGTTGACTCTTTGGAGACGTTACGGATGCAAAGCGGTTTTTCGTCCATGCTTCGAAAACGAGTCGGCATAGAATAAATCCCGACTCAAGGAGTTGCATGCGCATTCTGATTACGGGTGGGGCGGGATTCATTGGGTCGCATCTTTCGGATTACCTTCTCGGGCAGGGGCACGACGTCACGATCGTCGATGATCTCTCGACCGGAAGTATGGAGAACATTCGCGAAGCCAAAGAAAACGGCCGGTTCCGCTATTTCATTGACACTATTTTCGATAAACCCCTGCTGGCGGAGTTGATTGACGATGCGGAAGTCGTGTTTCATCTGGCCGCCGCCGTCGGTGTGCTCAACATTGTGGAATCGCCCGTGCGCACCATTGAAACCAATGTGGGCGGGTCTGAACTGGTATTGGAACTGGCGGCCAAGAAAAAGAAACGTGTGCTGATCGCCTCGACCTCGGAAGTTTATGGCAAGTCGACTAAGTTTCCCTTTTCTGAAGAGGATGATCTCGTCCTTGGGCCAACCACAAAGGGGCGCTGGAGTTATGCTTGCTCGAAGGCGATTGATGAGTTCCTGGCGCTGGCTTACCATCGCGAGCGAAGACTGCCGGTAACAATTGTGCGGCTCTTTAATACCGTGGGCCCGCGCCAAACTGGCCGGTACGGGATGGTGTTGCCAACTTTCGTCAAGCAAGCGCTTCGCGGCGAGCCCCTGACTGTATTTGGCAACGGAAAACAGTCCCGATGTTTCACCCATGTCGGTGACATTGTGAAGGGATTAGTGCAATGCATCTCCTGTGATGCATCGATCGGGCAGGTTTTCAATCTCGGCAACACCGAGGAAGTGACGATGAATGTGCTGGCGGAGAGAGTCATCGAGGCAACTGGGTCCACCAGCACGATTAAATATCTCAGCTACGATGAGGCGTACGGCGCGGGCTTCGAAGACATGCGGCGGCGCGTTCCCGACATTTCGAAAGCCCGCCAGTGGTTCGGTTACGCGCCGACCCAGTCCCTCGATCACATTATTAACAGTGTGGTTGCTTACTGCAGCTTGAAGTCACGGGCTTATACGCCGCAAGCCACGGCTGCGTGCGCGGATTAACGAGCCGCAAGAAATCGGCTCATCCCTTCGGCGTGGCTTCTCTTCGCTATGGCTATGCTGCGCCAAGATAGCCGCGACTAGAGTGTCTGAGGCTGTGAGCGAGCGAAATGATCTGATCGACATGGTCGTGCCAGGAAAACTCATGCGACCGTTTCAACCCGCATTCGGCGAGGCGTCTTCGCAGCGCTGAGGATTCTTCTACCTGCACGATACTGTCTGCCAGCAATTGGGGAGAGAAGCGCGGAAAATACAGAGCTGCGTTCCCACAAATCTCGCGATGCACAGGCAGATCGGAGGCGGCGACAGGTAAACCGCAGGCCATGGCTTCGACCAGTGGATGGGCAAAGGTCTCGGCATAGGCGGGGCTCACGTAAATATCACAGGCGCGGATGACGTGCTGCAGAAGGCTATATGGAACTGCACCGAGTTCGACGACGTGGTCGGAAATTCCGAGATGCTGGACCAGGGCAGCTGCAGATGCTGCGTGATAGGAGCCAGAATTCTCTTCAGAGGACAGTTTACAGGTCAGGAAGAGCCGGACCTCCCGCCCAGGCAAGCGCTCTTGAATAAGGGGCAGGGCTCGCAACAAAGTTTCGAAATTCCGGTAATAGTTGTAGTGGCTCACGAAGATGAGGCGTAAAGCGTTTTTGCCAGCGTCGATCTTGTTCTGTATCGCGGAAGGCAATGGACTTTGGTCCCTGAAAAATATCTCCGGATCAAAGCCATGGTAGATGCTGACAACTTTGCCTCCGGCCCATCCCCGCAGCGTATCGGCAAAGGTTCTGCTCGGAGCCACGGTGCAGTCGGCCCATCGAATCGAGCGCCGCGCGAAGAATCCTCGTGCCAAAGTGTCCAACCAGATGCGATACGCTCTGCGCGCACGAAGATCACCATAGAAATCGGAAGAAGTGTAGAGAGAGTTCCCTGAAAGAAGGATCTGGGGTACAGGCGATCGCCAGAGGGCGAAATTGCCGGCCGAGATCAATATATCCGCACCCCTTTCCCGGATCGCGCGCGGGAGCAGCGACTGTTCCCAACAGAATCGTCCTGCAGCGCCCGCCGGAATTTCCATGTCAACGAATGAAATGTTGGGAGGATTGCCAAGGCCGTTCCTTAACTGAGGACTCAGGGCTAGAGTGACCCGAAGATCCGGACGAACGGAGAGATGGGGAACGACGTTACGCACATAGGTCAACCCGCTTCCGGCGCTGGCGGCGAGACAGTTGAAGAATAGATGCATCATCGTCCGAGTGTCGCAATGCCAAAACTGTTAGCCCATGCGCGCGGGGCACTTTGTGCGGCGGGTGCAGTCGAGGGTGCCCCCGCGGGAAGAACATCCACCATGATGAAAGCGACCGCCCAGAAGAAAACGCACAAATAGTAGCCTGGGGCGAAGAGCCAATCCTCAAAGGCAGCGTGAACCAGGCCTGCTGTCAGGACTGCGGCTAACGGAACCGCGGGAGAAAAAACATTCCCGGTCCGGCGCATCTGCAGCACAGCACGCCCAACATTCACAGCAACCAGAATGATCAGCGCGAAAAACGGAATGCCTCCCGCAAATCCGACCCATTCCGTAATCGCCAGGTAGCTGTTGCCATGCTCTCGGGTTGCCTCACGAAGCGATTCGAAGCTTCCTGCTCGCTGCACGACCTCGCTACTGGTCGGACTGGTTCCAAACCCGCTGCCCAACCATGGATGTCCCTGAATCGTCGAAACTGTTTCATCCCACGCGGACTTGCGGGAGGCTAGAATTCCATCCTCCTCTATGACCTTTGTAAACGAAGATGGAGGTGAGTGAGTCCGAAGGTTGCTCATGTAGAGGAACCACCACTGCCACGAATGCGGCCAGGAGCAGAGCAACGCCCAACCCCCTGAGCAGCAGCCCATATCGGCGCAGGGTGACACATATCAAAATGCACGAAACTACCGCCGCCGCGATACCGGCGCGGGCATAGCTGCTAAAGAGCAACAGAAGCGCGAGCATGAAAGCGAATGCGCGCCGGCGACGGGCCGTTGGCTGTCCGCCTACTAGAATTCCCCACAGCAGGATTGGGGCTGCGGCAACTCCCATGACTGCGCCCAAGGAGTTTGGGTTGCCGAAAATCTCGGAGTGAAAGATGAAATAGGAAATTGCCGTGGTGTACACGAGCAGCTCACAACCCAGTACGAGTCGCGGGAAAAAACTGGTCTCTCTTCCTATTACGGCCACTCGCGCGCCGAAAGAACCATAGAGGAAAAGGAGCAACAAGCTCATCGCCTTGAGAAACGCCAGGCGGGGATATGCAGACACAGCAGCGGACACGAGGGCCGCCACGACGCAAAAGAGCGCCGCTAGATGGAATATTGCGAAGGAGTGTCGCTGATCTCTAGCGTAAACAATCAGACCAGCAAGCGCGCCCACGGCCAGAACAAGCCATCGCCCGGAAGTCCACGCTGCATTCAAGGGCAGCACCATTCCAGCCCAGAGGAACACGGCAAGCAGGAGGGGAAGAAATCGCGCCCGGTAATTCCAAATCGTCATTATCAGGACCTGTAGAAACAGCAGAGCCGCGAGCGCATCGGAACTACTAAGATACGCCGGGCGAAAAACCGCGGCGTACAAGGCGAACAGGCAAAAAATGGCGATCAAGATCGGCAGATAGAATTTGGATGAGCGATCACTCATGCAGCGCGTCTCCCGGACGGTAGAACGGCAGTGGCCATGCCGGCAGCCCACGCTTCGGGCGAATATTGCTGGATGCGTTCCCGGCTGCGCCTGCCCATAAGCGATCGGAGTTCAGCGTCACGTGCAAGCTCGCCCATTGCGGAAGAGAGCTGCCCGACGTCGCCAGCGGAAACTACGCGACCGTTCCACCCGCTTCCGACCAAGTCGGCTACACAGCCTGCTGCGTCTGAGGAAATGACAGGCAAACCGCACGCCATGGCCTCATTCACGACCAGGCCCCAGGTATCCGTGTGCGTGGGAAAAACCAAGGCGTCTGCGAGTGCGTAATAGGCAGGTAAGCTTTCGCGCTGGACGAAGCCTGCAAACTGAATCAATCCGCGGTCGATGGCCGCAGCGCGCTGTTGAAGTTCGGATCGTGCGGCCCCGTCTCCGACAAACACCAGACCCATTTCGTTTCTGACCGATGGCGCCAGGGCTTGATAAGCCTTTAGAAGATCAAACGTTCCCTTTTCTGCCACCAGACGGCCAGCAAAGAGAAAGAAGCGATCCGGTAAGCGCAGGGCCTGCCGATGCCCGCTCGCGTCCCTACGAATGGCTTCAGCTCGCCGAGCAAAAAACTCTGTGTCAACCGCGTTCGGCGCAGTAAAAATCATTTCCTCCGGCACGCCGTACTTTTTCAAGTATTCGACCGCGGATTTTCCCGGAACTACGAATGCATCACAACCCCGCACGAATCTCATTTTCAGGAATTCTATAAAAGCGTGGCCGCCACGGAAGTCTCTAGTCGTGCTCTCAGCCCAGAGACTGAATGGCACGCGATTTCGACGCGCCCAATGCATGGATTGCCATGAAGCGACGTAGTTGTAGCCCCCGCAGACGATGAAATCTGGCGCCGCTCGCCGCAGCGAGGCTTCCGCTCCCCAGTTCAGCAAAAGGCTGTGCCTGCCCATTCTTCGCCTCCAAGAGGGAAGTACCTGGTAGGAAAAACAAATCTCATCTTTGTAAACCAGCCACTGGCGCTGGGTAGGATCGTTTTCCGACAGGAAGATCACGTGGAGGTCGATCCCGTGGTGCTGCGCGAGCGCGTTGAAGACGGGAATGCGGTAGGGTGCGATGATTTCCGTGATGATCACAACTCGGCGGCTCATGCCACGCACTCTCGATAGATGACCGCAAGCTCGCTAGCTTGATGTGCCGCGGTAAGGCTCTGAAGGATGGTGCGGCGAGCTGCCTCGCCGATCTGTCTTCGAAGCTGCAGGTTTTGCAGAAGGATTGAAAGCGCGGCGATCAGTTCTTGCAGGCTGCCAGGATCAATGAGCCAGCCATTGCTTCCATGCCGGATAATTTCATCAATCCCCTGGCCGCGGCACGCAATCACGGGTTTTTCGGTGGACATTGCTTCCAGATAAACACAACCTAGCCCCTCATACCGGCTGGGCAAAGCGAAGAGAACACAGCGGCGCATTGCGTCCGCGACCTGCTTTCGATTTTGACGACCCAGAAAACGAACTTTGCCGGCAATGTTGCAGTCACTGGCCAATTTGGTCAAGCGGCTATGTTCAGGACCGTCGCCAATAATCTCGTATGAGATCTGCGGATAGCGGGGAAGGACGGCCGCAAGCGCTCGCAGGAGTAGTTCGTGGCCCTTGATCGAAATCAGGTTGCCGACACTGAGAATCGTACTGGGAAGGGATTCGCTCGCTGCCGGGGAAAACGTCTGCGCATCTACACCGTTGTAAATCACTTTCGTATTTACCGGGGCTGCGGTGCCATCGATTACCCTTTCAGCAACCTTATCGCTGATACAAATCACGCACGATGATGAACGATAGACAAGCTGCGCAATGCGCTTGCACCATTGGCCGGAGAACCCGCGAACCTGGCGGTCAAAGAATGCGTCCAAACCGTGGACGGTAACCACGCAAGGGATTTTGAGCTCCTGGCTCAAAAGTACGGCAGCATGCCCGCATGGCAGCGCAGCATGAGCATGGATTAGATCGATCCGCTGGGACCGATGCAATTCGCGGACTCTTGAGATGAGACTTGCATGAAGAAATGCACCGGCGGAAGCAAGACCGAGTCCACCCGGAATGCAGGGATACCGGACCCAGCGCGCGACGGGAGTGATGGAATTCGATCCCGCGCGGCTGTGATGCAATGGCTTCACGGCTACGACGCAAGGGTTGACCCCGAATTCCTCCATTGCCCGCAGTGGCTCGGCGATGAAGCATCCGTCCGCATCGTCGGAAGCAGTGGGATAAAAGGGAGTGAGAGTCAGCACTCGCATGCGGGTTGATGAGTTTTCCGGAAACCGTGTTCAGCCATCCAGTCCAAGGAACCACATTGTCGTCGGCCCGCGCAATTGCGAGTTAGGTTCCGAGCCGAGCAGGCCGGCTCCTGGGGCGAACCACTTGCTCCAGCAGGGCCGCCCAGCTCTTAGCAATCAGACGCCAGTCGAACATTCGCTGACAGCGTTCATAGGCGGCGGCGCCAAGACGCGCGCACTCGGCGGGCCGCGCCAACAAGGCGGAGAGCGTGGCGGCGAAATTCTCTATGTCTTCGGGATCGACCAACAGCCCTGCACCGCCCAACACTTCGGGAATACCACCGCGACTGGCACCAACTACCGGTGTCGCGCAAGCCATGGCCTCCGCGTTGACCATGCCGAATGGCTCCTGGAACAAGGATGGACTGGTGAAGATGGTGGCTTTCTGGAACCACCTAGGCAAGTCCTGGTCGTGGTGAATGTAACCCGTAAAGTGAACCTTGCCCTTGCAGTTTTGCACGACAGAATCCGCCAGCTCACGGAGCTGACGGACGTAACCTGTCTCCTGATGGGTTCCGAAACCGGTCGTTCCTCCGATTACCAGAGTCGCGTCAGGGTGGGCTTGCAGAACTCGGGCATAGGCCTGTAGGAGCTGAAGCACACCCTTCTCAGCATCGAGACGCCCCACAAAAAAGATGGTCTTGCGCTCGCGAATTTCCTGCCGGGGGAAGAACAACTCGCGATTAACTCCATTGAATACAACTTCGGTTTTAGCGGCCAAGGCTGAAGACTTCGGCGCAAAGCAATCACGAAGAAAGGCACTGCACACCACTACCCGGTCAACGCGCGCCGCCAGGTCATCCAGCATGCGCGAGGTCCAATGGCCCAGGTGATCGTTCTGCAGATGAAGCAGGATCGCTCCCTGATAACCCATTCGGCGCAGGGAACCTACCCATTGAGGCCGGTTATGAATGTGCAAGAGATCGAACTCTCGAAGCCGCCCCAGCAACGCCCGCAACCACAGTTGCTCCTCGTAACGCCGCGCTCCCGGAATTCGACTTACGACCTCGCAGCCGCGCCATATCCGGCTGCTCTGGTGCGGAAGTGGATAGACGTCTTCGCTGGTCGTCGGAAAACCGAAAACCGTGACATCGATTTCTTGCATGAGCCGGCTGTAAACTTCGTAAGTCCAACGAGCCAGAGCACCGCCGTAGTATGCGCTGAACTTCTCCCGGCCCGACAGCAAGACTGCTACCGATAGCTTTTGTCTCTTCCCGAGAGCTGCAGCATTCATCTGCAGATGCGGCTGCGGGTTGGTCGCCAAACAACGCACTGGTAGCTTAGGCCTTCCGGGAGACTGAGATCAGGTATGGGCTGCCAAACCGATTGCCAATGTCATCAAGCCCGGAGACCCGTAACAATTTTCCAACAATTCTGAAGAACAAGCGTAGGGCTCTCGGCACCTCGTAAATGGGGCGAAACGTTTTGTGATATTCACAATGCAAGACGCGCAAACCGGCCATCTCCAGGGTTTGACGCAGGATGTCGTTCCGCATTAAGGGAAAACGGTGGACGCGTAGGACGTTAGGGGCAAAAAGGCCGCAAAGCAACTTGTGAATGTGGGTCAAATTCGGCACGATGATGACGACGAGGCCGCCCGGTTTCGCCCATTCGGCGTGTCTTCGTACGACCGACTCGTAGTCGTCGAAGTGTTCAGCAAAGCCTCCCGATAAGACGAGGTCGTATTTCTTGGCTGGCACGAACTCAAAAAAGTCGGCATTAAAGAGTTGTGAGTCCTGGATGCCGTTGTATGACAAATTAGCGCGAACGTAGTCCATGTTATCTGAATAGTCGATTCCGTCGATGCGGTATCCAAATTCCTTGTTGATGTAGATCATGTAGTTGCCGGTGCCACAACCGATTTCAATGGCGTCGCCTCCGCCGGCATGGGAAAGAAATCTGGACAGGACCGAGTGTTGCTCATAGACCGGGCCATCATAGGGCTCTACGGGTGGCAACTTTTCCCAGATCGAATTCCAATAGACCTTACCTGCGGCGTCTCCTGCAGTGTCACAAATGGACCGCTGCTCGCCCTTTGCGGATATGCTGGCTTCGCATGACGCGGACGAACTGTTCATTGGTTATGCCTTCCTCACGACATTCCTGGGTCGCTGAATCGATTCCACAGACTTAGACTCAGCGCGTAAACACCAAAGTATGCCAAGGCTCCCAGCGTGACCAGTACCAAGACATGAACCGGAAACAGTATCCGCATGGTCGCAAGACTGACCGCCATAACACAGGTGGCGGGTGCCGACATTGCTGCAGCGGGGAGGAGACGTGGCCTGATCAAGTCTCTGACGAAATGGTAGTTCAAGAGTGCCACAACCCCTTGACTGAACGCCGTTGTGAACGCAGCCGCAAGGGCGCCGTACCTGGGAATAAAGAACAGATTCAGCACGATATTCGTCGACGCTCCGGCAAGGACTGAGATAAGATATTTTTTTTCCCGGCCATTCGGTATGAGTTGCGCTCCGCAATAGCTCGCTGCTGACCCGGTAATGATGGTCAGCATCAGCCAGCGGAATAGAATTCCTGACCCCGAATATTGACTTCCGAAAACAAACCGGGTGATGGGAACCGCCAAAATAAAACCGCCGACTGCGATCGGTAGCGCCAGACCAACGGTAGCGTTGCCGAACCAGCGCAGATATCTTTTCTCAGCATTGCGATTTTCCGCATCGCGACTCCGACCCGCAGTTTCCGAGAGCAGTGGCGAAAACACCTGACCGATAATCGGGAGGAACGACATTGCCATCGTCATCAGACCATAGCTGGCCACGTAGGTTCCCAGTTCTGCGTCGGCTCGGAAGTACTTGAGCATAACGACATCAATCTGGTCGTAGATCATTGACATAAGGCTGGAAAAGCCCATTACCAGGCAGATGGGCAGGAAAAGACGCCAGGCTCGCGGTGAGATTTCCGGCAAGGGAATGTGATATTGGCTGCGTGCCGGCAGCCAGATCAGCAGAGTACTCAGACCTAGAGAAAGCAATGTCGCGGACGGAATAATCCACGCGTCGCGGGAACCGCGAACCAAGGCGAGGATGAGGCCGGCGTAGGCAAGTTGCGCCAGGGCGCCCCGCACTGCGATCATCGACATGCGCGAGCGAGCTGCGAAAATCCATTGTGTATCAAGACTGCTGGCCACGAATGCGAGACCAGAGAGCATGATCAATAGACGTGTCTGACCGTCTGGTTGCGCGAAGAACAAGGTAAAGAGCGCGAGCAGGGCATAAGCGCCAGCAGCGAAAACAATCCGTGCCCCGAGGACGTGTTTAACGAGAAATGGAACGCTTTCGCTGTTCTTGGCTGCTTCTCGCAGCGCGTACGTGGAGAATCCCGGGGAGGCCAGCAGGCCAAAAAAGCCAGCGACGGCAGCTGCGAACCCCAATTGTCCGTACGCCGCAGGTCCGAGAGCGCGAACTACACGCGGGAACACGATCAGCGGAATTGCTTTGTTCAGCAAGTCAAGCAGGACCAAGGCAGCAGAGTTGTTGATGACACGAGTCAGACCCACTGCCGCTGGATAGGACTGCTCCCGCGCAAGTTGAGTAGTTGCATTCATAATGCAGTCGCTCCCCGACCGCGGGAGCAGCATTCGCGAGACCAGGCCACGAACTTCCTCAGACCATCTTCCATTCGCGTTTGCGGGTCGGTCCTTGCTGGTCCTAAGGGGACAGCTGGATCAGGTATGCCCAACATCCCGCACATATTCAGAGTTCTGCCGTTCGGCCACCACTTCTCGGAAAACTCCTGCCCATTGTGCCGAAATCCGATCCCAGTCGAATTTTCGCGAATGCCGGAGGGCGGCCGACGCCATCGATTGGCGCAATGCGGAATTGCGAAGAAGCACGTCCAACTTTTGAGTCAGGTCCGCATCCGACTCAGCCAGGAAGCCCGTCTCTCCATGCAGTACGTAATCTGGCTGATACACATTCATGGCGATTGCCGGCAAGCCGCAAGCAGCCGCCTGTCCGAGTACCTGGGGATGACCCTCGAGAATGCTTGGGAAAAAAAAACACATGCGCCCTCCGCATTTCTTCTCCGAGTTGCGCGGACGACAAATGACCCAAAAAAGAGACGTTGCGGCAATCGTGCTTCCGACACAAGGCGCGGCAGGGTTCTTCGGTTTCACCTCGACCCGCCACGCGAAAATGCACATTTGGCCAGCGCACGGCCTCCTGAATCACCAATTCGACGCGCTTCCGCGGCTGTAGGGAGCCTGCGTACAGAACCACCAGCGAATCGGAGCTGCGGACCTCTGCACTCTCCGGAACCGCGAAGAAAAATCGGCGGTCGACTCCATCATGAATCGTGGTTGACTCCAGGCCGAACTTCTCACGAACCGTCTCCGCCACATAGTTCGAGTTGGCGCAGACTCTGTCCGCCTCGACGATCGAGCGGCCAATCAAGCCTGTGACAGTAAAATCATTCATCATCATTACAACGTAGCTCACCAACGCGGTTCTTTTTCCCAGGCACTTTCTCGAATCGAAGAACGCGCGGTCCAGGGGGCCGTGACGCGGAAAGAAATAGATGTCTGGCTTCGGAAAAAGGCAGCGCCAGAGCAGCCGTACAGTATTCCCGTGTTTGGTCCAACGCACCAGCTCTGTATTCTTGCGCGCGACGATGCGTGGATCCGGCCTACCCTCGGAAATCATGATCACGCGAAACAGCTCCGGAGGCAGGCGCGTGACAATTTCTTTCACCGTAAGATTTTGAGCATTGGTGTCCCCTTCGTCGGCACACGACGGCGTGAAAATCGTGATGGGTCGAATTGTGCTCTTCAATTTCATATACGGCGATGGTCACGCTCACTTAGCCTAGAAAACCGTGTTACCCGTTGCATGCGGCTGGCAATGAGTAAGCGCCCGAGAACAGATGCGCCAATTTGGCGGAGTCTATGGTTCTGGGTGGCTGCGGCTGAAGAACTTTCCCGCTCTGGCTTGCTAGCAGCCGAGGAATCTCGGCGATCTGTTCCGGGGACTCTAGCACCTGACCTACGCCAAACCGCCCGTATTGCTTGACATATCCGGACCAAGAATCTCGCAGCCACGTGCACAGAAAGACGGGAATACCCAACGCAGCGCACTCCAAAGCGGTGGAAGATTGCACGGTCAAAGCCAACTGTATGTTGTTCCACAACTGATTCGATGGTGGGCCTGCAATCACTTCGATCTGGCGCTCTTGCTCCGCGAGGAGTCGGCGTAACATCCTCCGGTGACCTTTGACGCTCTCAAAGGGGTGAAGCTTGAATACAAGTCGCAGTCCGCAGTTTTGAGCGAGGGAGCACAAACGCGGTAGGAGATCGCGATAGACCTCATCCTTTCGCCACTCGCCTGTCTGATAAGGCTCGGTGAAAAAAACGAGCCACGGAGCAGAGCGGCGAGCCTCATGTGGCAAAGGCAACAGTTTCGACGAGGCCGGGGCCGCCATGACTATCTTCTCGGGAGCAAGATGGCAAATGCGCTGTACATAGTCCCGTTCCATCTCGCTCTTAACCAGGTAGAAGTCCGCAAAGTGTTGCTTGATCGCCATCATGTAGTTCAAAGCGCCGTGATGACAGGCCAGGGCGGGAAGCCCGCGTTTCTTGGCCAAGATGAGCGGAATGCTTGAAGGAGGATTGCTGTCGTCGGCACAGAGACAAGCGGTCACATTCTCGGATTCGAAGACTTGGCTCCAGGCGTCGCGAAGGGCGATTCCCCAAGGCAGAAGTGCAGGAATCCGTGCCAGCACTCCCACTGCATCAGCCGTGCTGAACTCTTCGGCGCCGCCAACAAGGTGCTTTCTTAAAATTTTCCACGACTCGAGCAGGGAAACAGTTTCCCGCTTGTCGCTCGGAACGAAGTACGGCGCCAGCGATGCCGAGCCGACGTTTGCTGGCAGCGATGTAAGCTTAGCGTTGCTCCGGGCGCAAACTAACAGAAATTGATGGTCTGGGAGCAGTTCAGCATAGGAAAGCGCAGCACGGGAAACGTTCGTGTAGGCTGACGGCAATAGGATGACTGGCTGTCCCGAAGTACGACCACGACGAGTAAAGTGGCGGCGGATGGAATGATCGATGTCGAACTTATCCTCCATCACCTGGGCAAGCTGGATCGTATCGAGCTGCGAAAAGATGGATTGATAGTGACGTGCCCGGCGAATGACCGACTGGGTGCGGGTTTCCAAGATCCTTAGTCGAACGCCGAGAAGTCTCCGCAGAGCCGTGGCGAGAGGATGGGGGCGGCTCGAATACAGCTCGCAACTCGCGTCGAGTTCTTTTGAAAGCCGGTGCACGAGCATGAACTGCTGAAGCTGGGGCGCAATTTCCAGCGATAACACGTCCCACCAATCGATTCCCCACCGGTCCAACATAAGTCCCGCACCGAGCTGCAGGAGTTGCGCGACCTTGTGGAGATCCTCAATTTCTTCAGCGAAATTGCCGAGGCTGAGCAGAGGACAGCCGGCTTGCCGACTCCATCTGTCATAGGTCGTCTCTGGGGCACGCGCAAAGTCAACGATCAGGTCCCAGTGCTCCGTGGGACTGGGCAGCGGAAACGTGTCGTCGGAATGTAGCAGCAGGACTCTCAAGTGTGCCCGCCACCCGCCGGGACGCGCCCCAGGATCCGCCGAACACGATATTCCAGACGCGGAGAAGACTTGATAGCAGCAGCGACATGATGGCGAGCGGCCTCTTTGAGGTAGCGTGCGGTCGAGGCAGTAACCGTGAAGTCCATCGTTTGCCGAGTACCCGTGGCGAATCGCTCCTTGTAACCCTCCGCCCCCAGTCCCAGATCAACCCGGACGATTTCAGGATCGTCACAGCCGGCTTCCACAATTTTCGAAAGAAGGCAAAATCCTGGCGAGAATTGCCGCCAGTCACTATCAAACGTTGGTTGGTAATAGAACCAGCTTCCGCAGAACCTAAACCCGTAGCTCCACGCGACTGAACGGTTACCTACTCGGAGACAGCTCAACACGATCCAGCCCGCGGCAGAAAGCAAGTCAGCCAATTCGGTGAGGAAGGCTTGCCGCTGTGGATGTGCCAAATTGCTGTGCCGGTTTGCACTGGAGAATCGGGCGATATGAGCTTGCACGAACTCCGGCAGTACCGCCCGAAGGCTGTCACGCGACCTCAGATGGTCGATGCTGACCGGTCCATGTTTCCCCAGGCCTTTGAGGGAATAGCGAAGGGCCTTGCGGTTGGCCACGACTGCCTTCAGATTTTGCCGTTCCAACGGCGATCCCATCTCTATTTGGGCGCAGAGGGATGCCGGCCGGGAGAACGTGACGTAACCGCGGACCCGCGAGGCGACAGTCAACGCGCGGGCGGTGGCGGAACTAGCCGGCAGGTTCGCTGCTACTAACGCAGACATTTTCAACCTTCGCAGCTCCCCAAAGACCAGATTCACAAACTCAACCCGGCGGGCGGGCAATGAAACAAAATCGCAATAGTCCGCGGTTGCGTTTGTCAGGAAGAATGTCTCTCGTCGCGTATCATCGGTTGCCAACGCTACCACGCCAACCAACGAATCTTTCTCGTAAGCTAAAATCAATAGCGGTACGATGGAATCGCAGTAGGCGCGGCCCACAGCGAGCGCCCATTCGTACGTGTAGAAAACCTCCGGACACTCCATCTGCTGCACCAGGTCGTTCCACTGGCGGGCCAGGACGTGGTCGTTCGGAATATGTCTGTGCAGAACTAGGCGCAAGGGTTCCTGTTGATCGAATGATTGCCGTTTTTCGCAAATACGTCGTGGTCTCTCTTCAAGCGTTCGACCCCACCGCAGTGCTCAGGTTTACCGGTCTAAACAATTCCTGCAACGATCGATGAAATCCGGAAACGTGTGCCTCGAATTCGGCCAGGCTCATCTCGCCGGTGATGTGCACCCGCGGCAGAGCAAATTTCGGGGTTTTTGTTCCAAAATCACCGTCCACGTTGAGGAACGCACCTTTGAAGCCGGCTCCTTTCGCCATTTGCAGTTCTCGCAATGTAATCGACGACAAATCGCCGAAGGGATAAGCCAACGCCCACACTTCCTGCCCCAAAGTCTGTTCGAGGTTGCGCTTGCTCTCTGAGATTTCGCTCCACGCCACGTCCGGCGATGACTGCGACAGCATCGGATGAGAGAGGGTGTGTGCCCCGATGCACATCCCCGCGCTCGCAAGCCGATGCAGTTCCGGCATGTTCAACATCAAGAACCGTCTGCTAAGTGCAGGATCTTCGTGGTATTCGGCGTCCCATCGCTCGGCGAGTCCCAACTGCATCCTTATTCTTTCCAAGAATGTTCTCCGGCGATTCATGTCAAATTGCGAAAGCTTTCTTACCAACTCCCACCACAAAGAACGTTTTTCCTGCCGGCACGCCTCCGTTTGCAGTCCGATATCGAGCAGCTCCAAGGTAAAAATTTCAGGAGCTGCCACAAACATTAGATAAAGTTCCTCGTACCAGAGCATTGTGGCCGTGGGGCTGAGCGACGCGCCAGTGACAAAGAATAGGCACTCAAACTCGAACTCCTGAAGAATGGGCAGCATGTCGACGAGCGAGTTCCGCAGGCCGTCATCGCAAGTCAACAGCACCGAACGTGGAGGCAATTCATGCCCAGCCTCACACCACAGCAGGAATTCCCTTGGAGTGATCACGTTGTAATGTTCTTTAAGGAATAGGAACTGGTGGCGAAGCGAATCCGGGCTCACCAGATTGCCATCCAGGCCGGGAGCAACGATTTTGTATCCTGTGGGAAAAACGCCGTGATAGGTCAGCACGACGGGTCCAGTGCGGGCCGCGCGCCGCAAGTATCCCGCCTTGGAAAAGCCAGGGTAAACTACGTGCTTCAGCAATGGGCTAACGACTTTCACGTTTTCATTACCAATGAACTAGTCACGAGACATTCATACAAGCGCAGAAGGCTGGGGAAATTCTTATCCCAGTCCGCGCGTTCAGCCACCAACCGTTGGTTCCGCTCTGATATCGCTTCAAGATCATTCGGCGACGCACTCGCAGCGCGAAGAAGTTTCGCGGAAAACTCCTCAGAGGAACCGGCTGTTGCCAGCCAGCCGTTGTCACCTTCAGCGATCCACTCGCGGTTGGATGGGATATCGGTGACGACCACGGGAAGTCCAGTCGCCATGGCCTCCAGTAACGAAATTGAAGTTCCGTCGGACCTGGCGCAACTGACATATGCATTCGCGGCCCGAAACCAGCGCGGCGTTTCTGTACCTTCAATCAATCCGGGAGTGATTACCACCTGGTTCAAATCATGCTCGGCAACAAAGCTGCGAACCCGGCCAGCCGCCGAACCGTCGCCCAGCAAAAGCAAACGCAGCCGATTGTTCGTTCTGTATGCCTGGTGGAAAGCCCGGAGAAGAACATCAGTGTCATAGAGGGGCTCCCACGATCGCGTACTGATGAAAGCGAACGCGTCCGGACTCAAACCCAATCTCTCTCGTGGCTCGGCTGGCCCGTAAGGTGAGAACGAGCCCCGCCGGATCCCCCACGGAAACTGCACGATCAGTGCATTCGGAATTGCCGCATAACGCTGAGCAGATTGGCGGACGGTTTCACAGTCGCAAAAGAATCCATCTGCCGCACCCAAGGCAACCTCGGTCGCGCGTCTCCACTCTGCACTGCGATCCGCATGGACTAGCATGTCCGAGCCCCAGGACATCACCACTAGAGGGTGGAAGCCCGAAAGAGCCGCAACATAGCCGCAAGTCTGAACCGGACCGGCATGCACGAGGTCCGGACGAATTTCTTTCAACCAAAACTGAAACTCGGCCAGGAAGCCGGCGAACTGACTTGGATCCACATCCCGGGGGACACTCTGTTTCGGCTGTAATCTCTGTACTCCACGGGGCAGCCAGTTTTCTGCAGAACCCGCCTGCGTGACATTGAGGAAGTAAACATCGTGGCCGAATGAGGTCAGCTCTTCCAGGAACCTGCGATTATGATCCGAATCGTTATCGGAGAAATAAAGGATCCGCACTAATGAACCTCAGCGTCCGTCAGCATGGTCCATTTGAGATACTCGCCCGCCGGCAAATCGTGAGTCAGTGTTTTGCCAACTACTCGCGATAAATCAAAGGGCATTACCGCGTCACGCGGAGCAGGACGAAGCGCTTCCAGCATCTCAGGAAGCAGCACCGTTCCCGGGCCGATATCAACTGCCGCCCGCAAGCACCGGCGCTGCAGAATTACGGTTTCGCGTTCATTCTGCTCCACGACTTTGAGTGGAGAACCTAGTGCGGATTCGAGTTCGCGAGTGCGGTCGACCATGTCGCGCCATGCTTGCGGAGTCATTGAAAACGGGTGATCTGGACCTTCCCTGCGATTGTCGTCGGTGAAGTGTTTCTCGATCACGCGCGCGCCCAGCGCAACCGCGCCGAGGACGCTGGCGTGCCCCGGAGTATGGTCAGACAATCCAAGAATAAGCTCGGGAAACATTGCCCGGTATGTTTCCAGCACTCTCAGGTGGATGTGCCGGAAGGCGTCAGCACTCCCGGTGTAATTGGTGTTGCACTGCATGAGCACTAGCTTTCGATTGATCTTCAGCATCTCTTGTACGGCGCGTTGCACGTCCGCAAGTTCCGAGGCTCCTGTCGCCAGCAACACCGGTTTTTGTTTTGTGGCAATCTTGCGCAGCATCTCGGGCCAGGTGATGTCCCCGGAACCGATCTTAAAAAGTTGCACATGGGGATCGAGCATATCGACCGCTTCCAGATCGTAAGGGGCAGAGAAGTAATCGATGCCGTGGGCGTGGCATTCCTGCTCGAGGATGGGCGTCCACTCCCAAGGCAAAGCAGCCTCTTGATATACCTGGAAGACGCTTTTCTTCCATCCGGACTGGTGCGATAGCTGCTTGCCCAGCGTTTGAAAACCTTTGTCGCTGACGATTTTGGAAGCCCGAAAGTTCTGAAACTTGGCGGCGTCGGCGCCAGCTTCGGCACAGAGCCGAATGAGGAGTTTAGCGCGCTCCAGATCTCCATCGTGATTCGCTGAAATATCCGCCACGAAGTATGTGGGATTTTCTAACCCGACAATCTTTCTCCCCAATTTCAGCGCGGTCATTCAGCTAGCCCTGGCTAGAAAACGCTTGAGTTGATTTTGCTATCCACTCTCGTACAAGTTTCGAAACCGGCGAAGGCCAGCGTCGACTTCTGGCATGGTCCTGAGCAAAGCTGACCAATCAGGGAGACCGCGTACGCCCAACTCGATTGCGGCTCTCTCTGTGACATCAGCCCTCGTACAGCGCTTTCTGCATGACATCACCATTCAACTCCACCAACTCGGGTTCTCGCTCCAACAGAGCGAGGACCTCGCGCCAGGAAACGTTGTCATCGGTGCGGTCATAAACCGCACGGATGAAGGCGAGATCTTCCGGTGTGTCGAGCGTCCACCGATGACCGCTGTAATCGGCCTCGCCCCTGACCGAAAGAACGTCGAACCGATCCGGATTCTCGTAGATGTACGGCGTAACGTGTGATCGCTGGTAGAACAACAATGCTTCCCGCCACGTACGCGCGAGAGCCTCCCAGGTCATGACCTCCGTATCAAGCCCCCGAGGATAAGTTCGCTGCAACGCGTTGCTGGCGTAGTCAGGCCGTCGCTCCAGAAAGGAGTGAATGGTATCGTCAGTAATTTCCGGATCAATGAGGGGGCAGTCAGACGTGATACGCACAATTCCGTCGGCACCGATGCACTGCGCCGCCTGATAATAGCGGTCCAACACGTCATTCTCCTCGCCGCGGAAGACTCTGACGGAAAGACGCTGGCACTCGCGGACAATGGCGTCGTCGTCGGCCGAGTTGGTTGTGGCCACCACAATTTCCTCGATGAGCGTGGCCCTTCGCAACCGCCGTACTACATGGGCCAGGACCGTCTCGCCTCCAAGGTCGATCAGAACCTTGCCGGGCAAACGTGTACTGCCCATTCGGGCCTGGATAATGGCAGCAACCTTCATGCTTGCCTGAACGTTCCTAACTCCACGAGCCGATTCCTACGCCCGAACCCGGAGGTCTTGTTCCGAGGGCAGAGGGACTAGCGCTGGAAAGTGCTCGCTCACAAGTTCGTACAACTCCTCGGCGCTCAGCCACTGGGGATTGTTATCGCTGGCATAACGGAATCCATCCGGCAGCGGGCGTGCATGCTTCCAGTTTTCTTTGCGCCACCAGGGATGCGCCGGCTGGATCACATACATATCTTCCACTTCTAGGGCGTGGCGAGCTTCATCTTCCGACAGCAGCACCTCGTGCAGCTTCTCGCCCGGGCGGATCCCGATCGCTTCCACATCGCAACCAGGTGCGATCGCCTCGGCCATTTCCACCAGCCTCATGCTCGGAATCTTGGGAACAAAAATTTCGCCTCCATGCATCTGCTCGATGCAGCGAACCACAAGCCGGACCCCCTGCTCGATCGTGATCCAGAAGCGGGTCATGCGCGAATCGGTGATGGTAATCTTGCCGTGCTTGCGCTGCTCCTGGAATACCGGAATGACGCTGCCTCGGCTGCCCAGCACGTTTCCGTAGCGAGCACAACTGAATCGAGTGTTCTGTGCACCGGAGTAGGCGTTCGCTTGCACGAACATTTTCTCCGCGCAGAGTTTGGTCGCGCCGTACAGATTGATCGGGTTTACGGCTTTGTCCGTGCTCAGGGCCAGAATGCGGCGTACCCCGCGGTCGATCGCCGCATCGATAACATTGCGGCCGCCCATGATATTGGTCTGGATGGCTTCGAACGGGTTGTACTCGCAGGCCGGAACTTGCTTGAGCGCCGCGGCGTGAACCACGACTGTGACTCCGGAAAAGGCGCGTTCCAAACGCTGCACATCGCGAACATCTCCGATGAAATAGCGCAAGCTTGGATCGTCGAACCCCGAAGCCCGCATATCATGCTGCTTCAATTCGTCACGGCTGAAGATGATGAGCTTCTGCGGACGGTATTCGCGCAACATCAGTTCGACGAACTTTTTGCCGAAAGAACCCGTGCCGCCGGTGACCAGTACGACCTGTTCGGACCAGTTCATCGATGCAATCCCTCGAAGTGAAAACACACTCTTCAATACAAACTTGCGCGGGCTGTCTCGCGTCGCATACCAGTCAAAAAGGAATTTGCCAGCGCCAGTATAGCGGAGATGCAAGCCATTCAAACCTGTGGGAACCCCCGTTAACACTAAGGAACCCGGCTAATTAGGAGCGATAGGTGTTTACCTTGCGGTGCTAGACTGGGCCCAATCGGGCGGCGGTCTGAAGGGACTTCCCCGCGTGCCCAGATTCTCTCCGGGAGTGTTGATGGATTCGGGACCGCTATCACCGATGAACGGCCAGATCGTGCGCGAACTGCAGACCCCTTTTCCGATTGAATTCAACCGCAACGCTGCCCCACCGGGCTATCCTGGCGTTCCAACGCAAGATTCTCTTCTCCGGGAGTACGTGCGCGTTCTCATTAAGAGCAAGTGGGTGGTAATCGGAAGCGTTGTGTTGGTTTTGGGAGTCGTTGCGATCTCTACTCTCCGGAGTACGCCCATCTACGAAGCAGTTGGTAGCATTGCCATCAACAAGATGGATCCGGTCACCTTCAACTTGAAGGACTCATCGAGCAGCGTCGATTATTACGACCCAACTGACCTGGATACCGAAGTACGAATTCTAAAGAGCGATCTGTTGGCGCTCCAGGTCATCCGGCAACTAAATCTGGACAAGCAGCCGGAGTTCGGGGCTAAGAGCAAACCTTCGCCTTCATCCCTGGAACTAACAACGGACGCGATGCAGCCTGATTCCGCGATGACTTCAGCTGCGCTAGCCACCTTCAAGAGCAGTCTGCAGGTTTCGCTCGTCCCCAATACCAGGATCATCGAAATCCGGTACCGCAGCCCGGACAAAAATGTCGCGGCGCGCGTCGTGAACACCCTGGCCAACACATACGTCGAGCAGAACTTCAAGACGCGATTCGAATCCACCATGCAGGCTTCGGACTGGCTTTCCAAACAGTTGGTCGATCTGCAAATAAAGGTAGAGACCTCACAGGAAAAACTGGTCAAGTACCAGAAGGAGCACGAAATCCTCGGGATCGACGAAAAGCAGAACATTACGACCGCCAAGCTCGATGAGTTGAACCGCGAATTGACCGCAGCTGAATCCGCCCGGATGGAGAAAGAATCGATTTACCACCTGGTGCGAGCCGGTGATTCCGATTCGATCGCGGCGGCCGCTGCCGCCAACGTCGACGGCGCCGCAAAAGGTTCCAGTGCTAATTCGCTCCTACTGGAAAAGTTGCGGGAGCAGCAAGCCGATCTCAAGATCCAGGTAGCGCAGTTGAACACACAATTCGGGCCTTCCTATCCGAAACTGGCTCAACTCAATAGCCAACTCAAGGAAGTCGACGAGCAGATTCAGACCGAGATGCGCAAGGTGGCGGCTCGTTTGCGCGGCGACTATCTCGCTGCCGTGCAGCGCGAAGGCATGCTGCGCAACGCTCTGGAGCAGCAGAAACAGGAAGCTAACAAGCTGAACGAAAGTGCAATCGAATACAGCCTGCTCAAACGCGACGTCGACGCGAACCGGACACTCTCCGAAGGTTTGCTCGAGAGATTGAAGGAAGCTGGCGTTACCGCCGGTTTAAGGTCGAACAACTTCCGCATCGTAGATGTAGCTCGGGTTCCCACAGCGCCTTCGGGACCAAATCTCCTGAAAAATCTTGCCTTTGCGTTGGCTCTTGGCCTTTCCAGCGGCATCGGACTCGCTTTTCTGGTGGAGAGCATGGACAACACCGTGCGGACCCCGGAGCAGGCACAAACCATATCGTCGCTTCCGTCATTGGGCATGATTCCTCTGGGGTCTCGAAGCACCAGGGAATTGGTGGGCCGTGAGAAGCTAGCTCTTGCCTCGTCCAAAGAGGCAGTCGAACTCGTAACGAAATCGCGTCCCCGGTCGCAGATGGCGGAGTCCTACCGGGCCCTGCGAACTTCCCTGCTTCTCACATTTGCCGGCGGACCTCCCAAGGTCATTCTCATTACCAGCGCTCTTCCAGAAGAGGGCAAGACCACCACCAGCGTGAACTCCGCGATTGTGCTGGCCCAGAAAGGCACGCGGGTCCTGCTGATTGATGCGGACCTCCGCCGGCCCAGCATTCACAAGACGCTCGGCATGGGTCCAAAGACGGGGCTTAGCAATGTGCTGACGGGCACCGCGACCCTGCAACAGGCAATCATTCCGTCGACGATTCTGCCTGAGCTCTTCATACTTCCGGCGGGAACCCCGCCGCCGAACCCAGCCGAACTTCTAGCCTCCGCGAAGATGAAAACCGTTCTTGAGGAGTTGCGAAAACAGTACGACCACATTGTCATCGATTCGCCACCGACTCTGTCAGTCACTGACGCAGTTGTTATGTCGACCGGTGCTGACGCCGTCGTTCTCGTCATTCGGTCTGGACACACCACAAAACCGGCTTTGCGACGGGCGCGCGACCTCCTCCTGCAAGTGAACGCACGAGTATGCGGCGTATTGGTGAATGCGGTCGATCTCAATTCGCCCGATTATTACTATCACTACGAATATCAGGGAAAATACGGCCACGGGTACTACCAAGAGGATGCATTTAACGCGGAGGATGTCGTTTCTGAAGCCACCTCCAGCGGGGCGTAGGGTGGGGCAGCGACTGGGCAAAGTGCACTCGCACGAAACCGATGGCATGAGGATTGCGCTTCAAAGCCCAGCCCGAAGGATCATATTCTTAGGCGCATGCTTGGCGCTCACGGTCGTTTATATTGGATCGGTAGCCCGTACATTCCTTGCCGATCGCTTTTCCCAGAAGCTTGACCTCACAAGTTTGCAAATGGCCGCTCGGCTGGAGCCGGAGATTGCAGACTATCAATACCGGCTGGGACATTATTTTCTTCAGACCCAGAATGAACCAGAGACCGCGGCACAATTCTTCAGATCGGCGACTGCGCTAAACCCGCACAACGCCGTCTATTGGCTGGAACTCTCCAGGAGCTACCGGCGGCTCGCAAACAGCGATCAACAGAAGGATGCTGTGCAACATGCCATAACCGCTGATCCATCCACGCCAGATGTTGCATGGGAGGCAGCGAATTTTTATTGGACTCTGGGCGAAACGGATAAAGCATTGCAAGAATTCCACGTGGTTCTGGAGAATGATCCTTACCTGCCGCCTGCGGCTTTGGATCGCTGCTGGCGGATCAAGCCGGATATTGAATCTCTGCTGCGGGACGTCGTACCGCAGAACGCCGACGTCTACTCGTCATTCTTGGAGTTCTTGATTTCCAGGAATGAACCGGCTGCCGCGGCAAGAGTTTGGACCCAGATGATTCGACTTCAGCACCCTGTGGAAACGCGATATGTTTTCGATTATGTCAAATATCTCATCGATCAGCGAGAGGTCGCACAGGCTCATCTGGCTTGGCGACAAGCGGCAAGTTTGTGCGATCTTTCTGGATATCAGTCTTCGCCGGAGAATCTTGTGATTAATGGCGACTTCAGTTTGCCGGTACTAAACGGCGGATTCGATTGGCTGTACGAGAAATCACCGGATGTCTCGCTGGCGCTGGATGCAACCGAGTCGCATTCCGGTCATCGTTCTCTCTCCATTGTTTTTGACAGTCGTGGAATGGAAGACGCAGGTATCCGGCAACTCATTCCTGTCGAACCGAATACAACATACGAGTTTTCCGCATATTTCAAGTCGCAAGGCTTGCAGGGCGCGGGTGGGCCGCGATTCCTGCTCGAGGACCGGTTTACCGGGGCAAACTACTTTGCCAGCGAGGAGCTCAAAGACGCGGATTTCTGGAAGGAAGTAGGGGGGATATTTAGCACCGGCCCGGATACGAAACTGCTGGTTCTACGGATACAGCGTGTGCCCCCCGGAAATGCGATTCGTGGCAAGGTGTGGATTGACGACGTCCGCCTGGCTCAGCGCCGTCTCGTCCAGGAACAAACCACGGTAGGTGGTCAGTGACTTCCCCGCTGCCACTCGCATTGAATGCCGAGTCGAACTCACATCGGCAGCACTCCCGTTCGGTGCTGGATCAAGTGCTTTTGTACGGCGTGTTCTGCCTCCTCTTGTTTGGGCCACTGGCATTTGGCGCGGTGGAATCATGGTCGATTTCGATCGTGCAGGTGGGCGCGGGTTTGCTTTTCATGCTTTGGGCGGCACGGCAAGTCATAGCTCGTGAATTGGAAATCGTGGGCAACCGTCTATTTTTTCCTATGTTGCTCTTCGGCGGCCTGATTCTATGGCAGCTTGCGTCGGGCCGAACCGCTTATCGTGCCAATACTTCCTCCGCTGCCATGCTGTACTGCTCCTATGGCTTATTGTGTTTCTTGGTGGTTCAGTGCCTTCGCAAAACATCGCAGGTCAACGTTCTGGCGTGGCTGTACTCTGGATACGGCTTCATGGTTGCGATGTTCGCTTTGATGCAGGGCATCGCATCCAACGGCAAACTCTACTGGCTCAGGACTGCAGAATCCGGCGGCTGGATTTACGGTCCATACGTAAACCACAACCACTATGCCGGGTTGATGGAGATGCTGACGCCGATTCCGCTCATCGTTTCTCTAGCCGGCGGGGTTCGGGGCTCCCGTCGGGCGCTTGCGGGCCTGGTGGCAGCAATCATGGCGAGCACGATTTTTCTTTCAGGATCGCGAGGTGGTATGGCTGCGTTGGTTGCGCAGATGACCTTGCTCGCAGGCTTTCTAATCACACGACGGAAGAAGTGGAAGACAGTATTTGCCTTCGGTGCGTTCCTGGTCATTGCGTTGGGGCTACTGGCTTGGCTCGGTGGCGGCGAATTGGTGGAACGTATAGCTAGCATTCAGAACGGCGCCCGAACGGAGCTGTCAGGAGGCACACGACTGACAATCGATCGCGACGCACTAAGAATGTTCGCGCAAAAGCCTGTCTTAGGATGGGGTTTCGGCGTATTTCCTGAGATCTATCCGCAGTTCAGCAGTCTCTCGATCAATCTCCAGGTGGGCATGGCCCATAACGACTATTTGCAATTGCTGGTTGAAATGGGCGCGCTCGGCTTTGCCGCCGGTCTGTGGTTTCTACTGACACTTTTTCGTTCCACCCTGAAGAAATTGAAACGTTGGCCAGCCGATACGAATACCGCCGTGACCTTAGCCGCTATGCTGGGCGTGACCGGAATCCTGGTTCACAGTTTCGTGGATTTCAATTTGCAGATCCCCGCCAATGCAGCGCTCTTCTACACCCTTTGCATAATGTGTGCTATGGAGCCGCGTTTCGACCGGCATCACCGTAGACACCGACCCCGCTTGAGCTACGGTTTCCATTGGCTGAGGAATGGTTTGGAGGAGCTGCACAGCAGCAGACAAACTATCACGCCACCGGCTATCACGGCTCCGCCGAGGACATAAGGATCCGTCAATACGCCGCCGTGTCCTGGTGGCAAAGGCGCTCCGCCTTTGCGCTTCTTCTTGCTGCAGTTCCCGGAATCGTCGGGAGTGGCCTGCTCACCTTCGACGAGGTTGGCAGTACCCTTTCCGCAATTGACGTTAACATTGCCCTTACTGGCAACTACTTGAACCGTTCCATCGGCGTCCGCAACTTCAAATTCTGTCCATACATTCGATGCCGGAGTCACCGTGACTTCTTTAGAACGCGCAACCATGCCTTTAGATGTGGCCACACTGACGCCACCGTGCTCAAGAGACACGACGTTCCCTTCAAACTTCACCAGAGAATCCTGCAGGACGATGACGCCGGAGCCGGAGGCATCGAGAGTAGCGAGGGACTCTGGCTGCGTCTGAATTAAGTCACCCGGGAACACGGCGGAGGAACTGGGCAAGGCTCTGCCATTGAGCCAGACCGTGCCCTTGCCCCTGCCATAGAGCATGGCTGCACCTGAATCAGCATCCGCCGCAACCAGAGACGCGGGAGTTACGGCGATCAGAACCCAAGAAACAATATTTCGGAGCATAGAGACACTCATTGCACAAGCTCCACGCCGTGATGCTAGCCCGAGGACCACCGACCGTCAATTGCCTTCTCTGGTCACCCCATACCGCGCAACGCGCCTCCGGATCGCAATCCCTAACGCCAGCGATCGACAAGTTCCCACCATATGAGCTTCAACCACTCCTCCAGGTTCACTTTGGCCCACTCTCTACGTCGCCACCATTGCGCTCCAAACTCGCGTTCGTCGAAGACTGCCGCCACCCCATAGTCTCCGGGCAAAACCCGGTTAAAGATGCTAAGCGCTCGCCGGGTGTGGTAGTCGGAAGTGACCAGCAGAACTCTATGAGCGCTGACGCCTTGAAGGCAGCGGGCCACATCTTGAACTTCGTCCCTGGTCGAGTGTCCGTAAATCGGGCAAACCGAAATTGAGCCGGCTTGCGGCAGCCCTTCGACATACTTTCGCGCGATCTCCGCCTGGTTCCATTGGTAAATCTTGGCCTCAGCTGGAACATCGAGAATCAACCGTTGAGCGTAACCCTGATCGAGCAACTCCAAACCCCGCGCTGGACGCCGGTCCGTTTCTCCGGCTAGGACAACCACCACATCTGACTTGCGAGGTTGATTCATGACCAGAAATCTCCCGGACGTTGCGAACAGCGCAACTATGAATAGTGCTCCCAAGATGGGAATGAACCGGAATCTTGCCATGGATTCGTTTCCTGCAGTTCGGAGTCACTCACCGAAACTGCGGTTGTTTGATCTGTCTGAACCATTCAGACTACGCGAAATCTCGAGTCTGGTAACGACCAAGCCCGCAAGTTACTTCCGTCAGGGCTCGTGCGCCGGCTTCTCAAGTGGCGGTGAGCAACATGTTAAACTTCAGCTTGAACACACTTCCAAATATGACCATTGAATCAATGCCTGCCGCTTTGTTTTCCAACCTAAAGAGCAAGATTGAGCAGAAACAGGCGCGTGTTGCCGTGATCGGGCTTGGCTACGTAGGTCTGCCGCTGGCTCTGCTATACACGGAACAGAAATTCTCCGTGACCGGGTTCGATATCGATGCCCGCAAGATCTCTACCCTGGACCAGGGAGGCTCCTACATTTTTCGCATTCCTGCGACGGAGATTCAGGCAGCGAAAAAGCGCGGATTCAGCGCTACCGCCGAATATTCCCGGCTGACGGAGATGGACGCGATCATCATTTGCGTCCCCACGCCGCTGAATGAATACCATGAACCTGATTTAAGTTTCATCACAGACACGGCCAAGTCCATTGCCCCAAATCTGCGTGCCGGACATCTGGTAATTCTCGAAAGCACGACGTATCCCGGCACGACGGAAGAGGTGCTGATCCCCATTTTGGAGGAAGGCAATCGGCACGGGCTAAAGGCTTCGCGCGGAAACGCTTCGAATGGGGAGGAGTTTTACGTCGCCTTCTCTCCCGAGCGGGAAGACCCCGGGAATACGACGGTGGCGCGGCGCGACATTCCCAAAGTAGTGGGCGGACTGAATGCCAAAGCATCGGATCTGGCCGCGGCTCTGTATGGTGCGATTTTCAATCGGGTCGTCCGGGTTTCCTCACCGGCCGCCGCCGAGATGACAAAGCTGTTGGAAAATATCTATCGCTGCGTAAATATTGCGTTGGTAAATGAGTTGAAGCTGTTGTCGCTACGTATGGGAATCGACATATGGGAAGTGATTGAAGCAGCGGCAACAAAGCCTTTTGGGTTCCAACCTTTCTATCCCGGTCCCGGGTTGGGCGGCCACTGCATTCCGGTGGACCCGTTCTATCTTTCCTGGAAAGCCAAAGAGTGGGATTTCCGCACACGATTCATTGAACTGGCTGGTGAAATCAATACCAACATGCCGTATCACGTGCTGGAATCGGTTGGCAAAGCTCTCAACCGGCACAAGAAAGCGTTAAACGGCGCCAAAGTGCTGGTCCTGGGACTTGCCTACAAGAAGGACATCGACGACTTGCGCGAGTCTCCTTCCCTCACCATTATCGAACTGCTACAAAAAGATGGGGCGCAGGTCAGCTATAACGATCCTTACTTTCCGACCGTCGGCAAAGGGCGCAAATACGATCTGCAGATGAAATGTGCGCCGCTGGAAAATCTCGGCCAGTACGACTGTGTGCTGATCGTCACCGATCACTCCGACTACGACTACGCGGGCATCGTGCGCGATTCGCAACTGGTGGTGGACACACGTAACGCTACGCGAGGTATCAAGAGCCCGAAAATCGTACACTGCTGACGAGAGCCTGAAATGCTGGTTAGTTTCGAGGCTGGGTGTGGCCTTGAACTACGAAGGTTAGATGGAGCTGAATACCGGAGACGAATCGCCGGCTTCGAACTTACTGCCCGATGGAACTGGCAACTGATGAAAACACGTTGTTGGCGTTCGCACCGATCAGACGGATGGTGCCTACGACGATCACCAATACAACCGCCAGCATGACGGCATATTCCGCGACGTCCTGTCCTCGCTCATCCGACCACAGCTGATGCAAAAACATTGCCACGGGCTCCTCCTTATTCCCCAGTTGAGCACTCCTCACCCGGGTCAGAGGAATTGCTTACCAGGTTGACATCAGCAGAGATACCCCTGATATCAGTTGTCCTCTAAATGCTAATTAGCTGGCGAGGGCCGGGACAATGGCTCTTAGGTGTCAGCATATGGCACAAAAGTGCCATATGACTCAGGCGATTGGCTTTAGAGGGAGGGATTGATTGACGGCAAAGAGCGCGAGTTCCAAGCGTGTGGAAACCCCAAGTTTGTCGAAGATATTGCTAAGGTGGTGCTTGACCGTGTCTTCGCTGATTTTGAAGTATTCCGCAGTCTCCTTGTTGGAGTAGCCAGCAACCACGGCCGAAACAATCTCGAGTTCCCGCGGTGTGAGCCCGAATTTCTTCTGCCGGGCCTCTTCCCCGGATGACTGCACCAGGGTTCTGAGATATTGCACCAGGTTGGAGACGCTCTCGCGTCCAACCCAGTATTCTCCTGCCATTACGGTATGAATGGCTTTCAGCAGAAGCTGGGTAGCGGAGTCCTTTAATACCACGCCCCGAGCCCCAAGCTGCAGAGCCTCGACAATCTGGGCTTTCTCCGCAGCCGCCGTCAGCAGTATCACTCGAACCGCGTTCTGGTTCGAAGCGGAACTCATCTCGCGTAGCGCCTCTAAGCCGGGATGACGAGGCATAGCAAGGTCGAGGAGCAGGATGTCAGGTTTGAGCTGTCTTGCGAGCTTGACTGCCTCGGCGCCGTCACATGCCTCCCCGATCACTTTAAGATCGGGTTCGGTTTCCAAAAGGCGCCGCAAGCCGTCCCGAAAAATAGGGTGGTCATCGGCAATCAGGATGCGAGTCGGCTGCGGTCGTCGATTATCCATAGCTTGCTTGCCGGCGCTGTGGGACAGTGATTTCCAAACGCGACCCCTGGCCCGGACTTGATTCTATCGTGAGTTCGCCTTCGATCAAACGGACACGCTCTTTAATGACCACGGGCCCCTTCCCCAGTGTGTCGAGTTCGGACTGAGACACCCGCCCTGCGAATGGAAATCCGCGACCGTCGTCTTCGATCAGCACGTGCCACGCGCCATTGCGGGAACCCAGTCGTACCAGTACTTGCCGAGCTTTGCTGTGCTTCCGGACATTGACCAGCGCCTCTTGCACAATACGCGCCAATTCCCTGCATATCGGCTGCGGCATATTGAGCTCGTCCAGATCCGACAGGAACCGCGCGGAAATTCCGGTCTCGCGCTGGAACCTCTCTACCGTGTCAGATAGTAATCCCAAAAGCTTCTTAGAATCTACATCGAGGGTTTTCATTTGTTGCATCAGTTCCCGCAATTTTAGAACTTCTTCGCGCAAAAGCCCTTGAATCCTGCCCAGTTCTTCCGTAACTAAACCAGGTTTGCCAGGGGATTGACGGCGCAGAACGTCAACCTGCATCTCGACCGCGATAAGGGACTGGACGGCGCCATCGTGCAACTCACGGGCGAACCGCGCGCGCTCTACCGCTCCCGCCCTCAGCCGTAACCGCCGCAACAGAAGCACGTTGTAGACAGCCGGTCCAACCTGGCGCACCAATTCTTCTAAGAAGCGCAGCTCTTCCTCGGTGTCGCCGGTTAAGGAAGGATCCAACAGAATGATTCGTCCCGACCATTCGCGTCCAAACATAAACGACACTGTCATCAAAGTTCGGAAGTCATACCGTTTTGAAAGAGGGCCCAGAAATTCCGGAGTAAGATCCCGAACCCTGCCGCCTGCCCGGTCCAGCCCCTCGAGCGAAAAATCTCCCGAGCCTCTATTACTTCTACTTCGCCGGGCATAACAGGTCGCCGCCGGAGACTCATACAGGTAGGTCTCGCGGTCACTCGCGGAAGGATCGAGCCATCGAAAGGTTGTATCACCCTCACTACTACGGCGCAGTTCACCGACAAACACGCGATAGTTACTAGTTTCTTGGGAGGCGATGATCAGCTGTTTCGCGCCATACATCGAAAGCAGCTCACCGGCGATGTCCTCGATGGTTCCGGTAAGGCCGGCCTCGACTCTCGCCTTCCCTAGCGTCCTGGCAATCACTGCCTTTTCCGCGCGAAGTTGTTTCTGCTGCTCGGCCAGATATCCAAGCAGAAAGCCCAATACGAGCAAAGATACGGACCGCATGAAGAGTTGGTTGGGTTCGAACTCTGTGGTGCTCACTTGCATGGGGGGTAGGTGCAGGTTATGGTGCGAAAGAAACCCATTGACCGAGCCAACGAAGTGCAGATGAATCAAAGTGAAGCTTTCTATCCACAGCAACAACACTGCGGCAACCGCGGTTCCCACGGTTTCCCATAAACCCCAGCGGTAAGCCGCACCCGCAAGAACGAAAACGAAAAACAGGAAGAAAGGATTGCTCTGCCCGGTGGCAAAAATTGAAATGAGGCCTGGCCAAATCACATCCGCGCTGTGAACCAGGAGACGAAAATTCGGCGTCGATTCTTGCCGCTTCCGCAAGAACATCAAGATGACGACACCCTGGGCGATGTAGAAGGCTAACAGTCCGTAGGCCCAAAGAGAGTAGCGACCTTCAGGATCAATCCGAATAGCTACGAGAGCGGATACCGCCAGCAGAACTCGCGCGGTCGCCAGCCACACCTCAGTCCGGCGTACCTCGCCGGGCCCCATGGGGGCCCGGAGTCTCCAAAGGAACCGATCTCGCAGTGCATGGAATGGCAATCGAGTACGACCGCGTACCAGGGATGATGTTACGCGGATATTATTTGTAATAGAGCCCGAGAGCAAGCGAAAACTTCTTTGAATCCCATCTAACACTAACATTCTAAAAAGGGTAGACTCAAGAAAGACGACCTGAAAGTTTTGCCAGGCTCCGTCCTGGTTACTTGAGTAACTTTCGCTCTGGTGTATTGTGCCTAAGAATCAGGATCGGATGATTATGTCCGGACGCTCGAAGCTGTGGATCTCGGCCGCCCTAGGCTTGGTATGCGCCCAGGCGCTGGCGTCTGGATTTCTGCCTCAAGGCGGCTTTGCCCTTGCTGCCCTGAGCGACATTGTGCAATTCATTCTGGTTCTTGCCGGTACGATTGCGCTTCTGCTCAACGCCCTCGCCACCCGCGGCCGCGTCCGCTTGTTCTGGGCACTGCTGACGCTTGGCATGACGTTCTGGCTGTCGTACCAGGGCTTGTGGATGTACTTCGAGGTCCTGCTGCGAAGAGATTTCCCAAATCCCTTTGGCGGAGACGTCGTATTATTCCTTCATCTCGTGCCCATGACAGCGGCGTTGGCCCTACAGCCGCACGTGCAACAAGACGACCGCGCCACCCGGTTGGGAACGCTTGATTTTGCACTGTTGCTGGTCTGGTGGGTATATCTTTATTTATTTGCTGTGATTCCCTGGCAATATGTGCAAGCGTACGAGCACAGCTATAATCACAACTTCGACGGCCTCTACCTTACCGAGCAAATAGTATTTCTGGCCGCCCTGGGCGTGCTCTGTTTCCGGAGCAATGGTTCCTGGAGAATCATCTACGCAAATTGGTTTGGCGCGGGGCTCACATATTCGCTGAGTTCCTACCTTATAAACTGGGCGATCGCCCAGAAGAAGTATCACACCGGCAGCCTGTACGATGTGCCACTGGCCATCTCCATGGCCTGGATCATGGTGGTTGGTATTCTGGCGCTCCATTCTCCGGGCAAGCAACAGCCTGCCCGGACCTATCGCAGCTACGGAGTGTGGGTTGCGCGGCTGGGCATGACCGCTATTTTTTCGCTTCCCCTGTTCGCCGCATGGTCTTTGTTCGACGGTGGAATTCCGCAACGGGTACGCACATTCCGGCTGGTACTGACCTTAGCCAGCATGCTGGTTATGGGTACGTTGGTCTTCTTCAAACAGCATTTGCTGGACCGCGAACTTGTGCAATTGCTCACCGATTCACAGGAATCGTTTGATAACCTGAAACGGGTACAGGCGCAACTGGTACAGTCGGAGAAACTGGCGTCCCTTGGACAACTGGTGAGCGGCGCTGCTCATGAACTGAACAACCCGCTTGCCGCTATGATGGGCTACTCGGATCTGCTGGCGGCAACGGGTCTCAGCGATGAGCAGCGGGCACTGATGCAAAAAATTGAGCAGCAGGTACGCCGGACCCGAACCCTGGTTTCCAGTCTGCTTAGTTTCGCCAAGCAGGTTCCCGCCGAGAAGACTCTGGTCGACATAAACGCGTTGGTACAGACCGCGGTGAAGCTCTGCGTGCCGCAATCACGGGGTCCGAATATTCAAGTTCACACCGACTTCGCGAGGGAATTGCCGCGCGTTCTCGGCGACTCTAACCAGCTCCTGCAGGTCTGCTTGCATGTCACCAATAATGCTCTGCATGCCATGACAGATACGGGCGGCACGCTTACGGTGACCGCGCGATTGCAGGACGCTTGGGTGGTGCTGGAGTTCTCCGATGATGGACCGGGCATGCAGGAGCCGGACCGGGTGTTCGATCCTTTCTATACCACTCGGCCGGTCGGTCAGGGGCCAGGTTTAGGGCTTAGCGTCTGCTACGGCATCATTCAGGAACACAACGGAAAAATCGCGTGTCAAAATCGGCCAGAGGGCGGTGCGATATTCCGCATCGAATTGCCCGCTGTGGTAGAGTCGGCCCAAGCCGCTTCGATGTCTCGGACTCATAAGTCGCCCGAATTACTTTCCGAAGCCAAGGCTGCTGTCCGCTGAGGAACGGTCGATTAAGTCTTTGGGAGACGGCAAGTAGGAGTGGGCACAGACTGGTGCGGATTCATGATCTGCCTTTATGTACCTTTGTGTGCTTTGTGGTTGGTGAAGTCAAATGCCAGAACTACAAAAGACACGAAGGATCCGCCGGAACTCCTCAGGAAGCAACGAGTTCCACGGTGCGCTTCAACTGGCCGCAGGCGGCATAGATGTCACGTCCCCGCGGACGACGGATAAATGCGGGCACGCCGGCCGCAATCAGTATCTTCTGAAACTGCAACACCCGGCTCTGGGATGGGGTTTGAAATTGAATCCCCGGGCCAGGATTGAGCGCGATCAAGTTTACTTTGGCGCGTACTCCGCGGATCAGTTCGGTGAGTTCACGGGCGCTAGCCTCGGAATCGTTGACGCCGTCGAGCAGAACGTATTCGAAGGTCAACTTTTCCCGGTTCCGCAGAGGGAAATCCCGTGCAGCCGCCACCAACTTCTCCAGATTCCACTTGCGATTGATGGGCATCAGCCGGGTTCTTAGCTCGTCGTTCGGAGCATTGAGCGATATAGCCAATTTGGGCCGCACCGGTTCGGTGCCGAGGTCATAGATGCGGGGCACGATGCCTGCCGTCGAGACCGTCATGCGCGATTCGGGGATTCCCACTCCCTCCGCCAGCAGGCAGACGGCTCGCATGAAATTTTCGTAGTTTAAGAAGGGCTCACCCATACCCATGAATACAAGGTTCACGCGGTCTTGTGGCGGATGGACGCCCTGGTCGTTGAGCACCGCGCAGACCTGTCCCACGATTTCCCCGGCGGTCAGATTACGCTTTACCCCGAGCAGCGCGGTCAGGCAAAAGTGGCAATCCACGGCGCAACCGACCTGGCTGGACACGCAAATAGTGGCGCGGCTCCACGCTCGTCCCTCTGCCTTCTCGACTTCGTTCCCGGCCTCGCTCCCGTCTCCCGTTTCACCGTCGTCGCCTTCGGGCATCCAGACCGTCTCTACATTTTGCCCATCAGCGAATCCGATGAGGTACCGAGCCGTGCCATCGCCGGACATGAATTTCTTTTCAATCGCCGGAACCCCGAGAGACAAGCCGCGCTCTCCTAGGCTGTCCCGAAATTCCTGCGGAAGTGTTGAAATCTGCCCGACAGCCACGAACCGCTGGCGGTAGAGAGCCTCAAACAATTGGCGCCCGCGGTACGAGGGCTGGCCGGATTCCTCCGCAAATGCGGTAAGTTCACGAAGCGTGAGACCGAAAAGCGCCCTTTCTTTCTCTTCATTCATGGTTTCGCGATGCTGAATGGCTCCCCATGATTGTAGAGGAGAGCAGCAGGCTGGTGCCCTGGAACTGTTCCGTTTCGGAGATTCCCATGTAACTGCTTGATTTTAAATCCATTACCATGCGTTAGCGGGAGGTCTGCCGGGTGTGTAACAATAGTGGAAGCCCGCCGTGATCCTGAACCGCGGAGCCGTTGGGGAAAAAGTATGGTTGAAGAAGTACGAAACATCCAGCGGGAATTGTTACCCAACGGGTTAACTGTAATTACCGAACAAATGCAGCACATTCGTTCGGCCTCAATCGGTATTTGGATCAAGACCGGATCGCGCGATGAGGATGCGCAATGGAACGGCATCTCTCATTTCGTCGAGCACATGGTTTTCAAAGGTACCAAGCATCGTTCCGCCGAGGACATTGCCCGCCAGGTTGATTCTATCGGCGGGAACATGGATGCCTTCACCGCCAAGGAGTGCATCTGCTTTAACGTCAAGGTGCTGGATGAGCATCTCCCCGTTGCCATGGATGTGCTCAGCGACCTGGTGCTGAACCCGACATTTGACGTCCAGGACATCACCCGCGAACGGGGTGTGATCCTGGAAGAGATCAAGATGGACGAAGACAGTCCCGATTACCTCGTCCATGAGATCTTTACCCAAAACTTCTGGAGAGATCACCCGTTGGGCAAGCCGATCCTGGGAACTAAGGACACGGTGAAGACCTTCGAGCGAGATCCTGTGCTCGGTTTCTACGGGCAGCGTTTCGCCCCAGGCAATTTGATCATTTGCGCCGCCGGAAATCTGAAACATGAGCAGTTCGTGGAGTTGGTGGCCAAACACTTCCAGCACATGAAGCCGATCAAGAATGGATTTCACAGTCCCCAGCCGAAGATTGTCCCGCGCATCATCATGCGCAACAAGAAAGCTCTGGAACAGGTGCAGATCTGTGTTGGCGTGCCTTCCCATCCCATCGCGCACGAGAGACGCCATGCCTCCTACATCCTGAATACACTGCTGGGGGGCGGAATGAGTTCGCGTCTGTTTCAGAATATCCGCGAGCGCCAGGGCCTCGCTTATGCGATTTACAGCGATCTGAATCCGTACCGCGATACGGGCTGCCTCTCGGTTTATGCCGGCACTTCAAGGGAATCGGCAGGCAAAGTGGTGCAATCGATTGTTTCCGAGTTCCGCAAGCTCAAATTGGAGAATGTTCCCGCCGAAGAACTTCGCCGCTCCAAAGATCAGCTGAAGGGGAGCTTGATGTTGTCACTGGAGTCCTCGACCGCGCGCATGTCCAGCCTGGCCCGGCAGGAGATGTACTTCGATCGCTTTTACAGCATGGACGAACTGATGGACAAAATCGAGAGCGTCACCGCGGAAGAAGTCAGGGAACTCGCCAATGAATTCTTCCTGACCGAATCGATCGCAGTCACCGTGCTTGGTAACCTGAATGGCCTGAAGCTGAGCCGCGAACAGTTGGTCTGCTGAGGCCGTCCTTCCGTCGCAAATGCGCAAGAGTGAACCCATCGATTGGCTCTAGCTTTGCGGACTATTTCGAGGCATACTAGGCAGCAAGTCCCGGGTTCGGCAGGGGCAGGGAAATTCGCACTATGCCTATGCTGCAGCAGAATGGCGGTACGGAGGTTAGCCGTCCTCTGCCACCTGCGCCTTTCGAACAGCAGCAGCAGCGCCGCCGGATGCTCTTCGCTCTGCTTGTCTTGGTGCTAGCGTTGATTGCGGTCCTCTTCAAGGACCGCCAGTTCTGGTTCCCGCCCGGTCCAAACGCCGAATCCGAAACTCCCGAGCAGAGTGTACCTCAGGCCAGCCCAGCAACTACTCCAGGCAAGGCGGTGACGCCCGTCGCCCCGCCGAAAGTTGTGGCACCGACCCACGGGCGGCCAAAATCCAAGCGACTGGCAGCAACTACACCTTCGCGTGGAACACAGGATGCGATGTCGCCCGTTATTACGGCAACCAATCGCGCAGTCCTTCCTCCTCTCGAGGTTGAGGTCGTAGCCGGCAATCAGCACCGAGCCGTTAGTCCCGGGGACAGTTCCGTCAAACTAGAGATGCAAACCAGCACGGCAGATGTCCCGGCGCAATCGGCCCAGAGCCAGGGCAGCGGTCCCGGAGCGCCGAACGCCACAGCGCATGTTCAGCTCTCGCCCGGGGGTGCGCAAGTAGTTTCCCGGGTAGACCCCAGCTATCCGCTGCTTGCGAAGCAGATGAAAGTGCAAGGCGCGGTCATACTCGAGGCGCTGATCAGCAAAACCGGCAGCATTCAGGACATACAAGTACTTAGTGGGCCGGCAATTCTTTCGGAGGCTGCCCGCGAGGCGGTGAAGCAGTGGCATTTCAAGCCTTACTACCAAAGCGGCCAGCCGGTCGAAACCGAAGCTCGCATCACCGTGAACTTCACCATTTCAACGTACTGATCTCAATCAACCTGATCTCCATCAAGAGGGCGTTCAGCGAACGCTCAGCATCCGAACAATTTGGAAAGATTTGTAAGATTGTGAAACGGGTGCGTAGCTCGACCGAGATGAAGTTATTTGAAAATAAAAAACGGGCGCCCGAACTCTTTCGAGTCATTGGACGCCCGGGCAGCCCTCCCCCAGAACTGCTCACTCGGAAATGTAAGTCTTCCGCTAGTTTTTGTGAATGGCACGTCCGGGCTAGAAGTACCCACGAATGTGCTATCGCCGATTTACTTTGGCGTTAGCATTTCTGCGAATAGGCGTTCTTGACTCGATCCCCGCAATCAGGCGCCAGCCACCCGCGACGTAGGAGCAGATTCCACCCGGTTCCGGCCGCGTGCCTTGGCGGCATAGAGTGCATCATCGGCGGCGCGCAGGAAAACCTCGCAATCGAGCGTTTCCTTCTCGTCTTGTTCGACTGAAGCAAGTCCCACACTGAGAGTGACTGGAATCTGGCCTGCACTGGTTTCGATCGCTTGATCCGCAATACAATGGCGCAGCCGCTCCGCCCCGACAATCAAATTGGCCGCATTGCAACCGGGGAAGACAACCAGGAATTCCTCTCCGCCATAGCGCCCAACCACGTCGTAAGGTCGAACGCCGGCAGCCAGCCGCCGCGTCACTTCTTGCAACACGACATCGCCGATCAGATGCCCGTGCGTATCATTGATCTTCTTAAAGTAATCGATGTCGGCCATGATCACGCCCAGGGCGTCCCCGGTTCGTTGTCGACGGTATACTTCCCGCTTCAGCAAATCGAGAATGGCGCCACGATTCCAAAGTCCGGTCAGGGGATCGTGAGCTGCCGCAAATTGCAATTCGTCCTTGGCATGAATCAAGGCGGCCTGCAGATCGAGAATCCGCTTGCCGGCCCGCACCCGGGCGCGAAGCTCATCCACATCAAACGGCTTGGTCAAGTAATCATCGGCGCCTGCTTCCAAGCCTGCAATGACATCCTGTTTGTCGTCCTTGGCTGTGAGCAGCAGAACGTAGCGATACACGCCTTGATCGCGGCTCCTGATTCTGCGACAGAGTTCTATTCCGTCCATACCAGGCATCATCCAGTCAAGGATCGCCAGTTGGGGAGCATCTTCCCTTTGCAAGACTTCCCATGCATCTACCCCGTCCTGCACGGCCGTAACCTGGTAGTCCCAGCGTTTGAACCAGCTCTCCAGAATACGGCGAAAAATTGGATCGTCTTCGGCGATCAGCACCGCGTTGAGTGATGAGGCTTTCGCGTCAAGACTTGGTTTTTGATCCCCGACCTCTCTGGTTGGCTCTGCTGGAATCTTATTCATGGGTTCACCGTTGCCAACGCTTTCAGGTGGAGATGCAGACCAGCCACTTCCCGCTCCAACGTGGCGAGCGTATCGCCAGCGCGCGAAAGGTCTTTGCTTCGTCCCATTTCTTCGAATTGCCGGGCAGCCTGTGATGTTCCGCCCGCGCCCAGGTAGCTGGACTCGCCCTTAAGGCTGTGAGCCGCCCGCATGACCCCGTCGGAGTCTCCTGACGCCAATGCCTGCTGCAGTTTCTGGAGCAGCTTTGGAGATTCTTCCAGAAAGATCTGGCACAGTTCCTGAAGCAATTCCTCATCGCCTCCGATGCGACCGAGAGCTTCCGCCTTGTCCCAGAATGCCGTCTGTGCCACCGGCTTGGCCGACGCCACGGGCGCGCTTGCCAAGCCAGACAGGGTTTGCTCGATGTCGCTAAAGCGCACCGGTTTCGTGATGTAGCCATCCATGCCAGCGTCCAGGCAGCGTTCCCGGTCGCCCTTCATGGCGTGCGCTGTCATGGCGAAGATTGGCAGGTGAGTCCTGCTGGTCTTCTCGCTTTCCCGGATTGCTGCCGTGGCGGCGATCCCATCCATCTCCGGCATTTGGACATCCATGAAAACCAGGTCAAATTTCTCTGCCAAGGCGAACGCCAGTGCTTCCTTGCCGTTTTGCGCCAGCACGGGAGCATGCCCCATCTTTTGCAACACACGAATGATTACTGCTTGGTTCACCGCGTTGTCTTCTGCCACCAGAATTCTAAGTTTGCCGGTCGATTCGCGCAGGGTGTGGCGGGTAACCAGCGCAGGGCTGTCACTGGCCGACATCTGCCTTTGACTCAGCGCCGTAAGCATGGCTGCCAGCAAGTCGGCTTTAAGCACGGGTTTGAGCAGATAGGCGGAGATCCCCAGCTGCTTGCAGCGATTGGCTTCGCCGGGTTGCCCGCCGGAAGTCAGCATGAGTACGGTGGCTTCAGTCTCGCCGTCGGGCATTGTCCTTTTCTGTATCCTTTCCGCCAACTCGAACCCGTCCATGACCGGCATGTTGCCGTCGATCAGAACCAGCCGGAAAGGGTCGCGTTTTTGTTGCGCTGTCTCGATGGCCGCCAGAGCGATCGCGCCACTTTCCGCGGCGCAAGGTCTCATTCCCCATCCCCGAGTCATCTCGCACAGGATTCGTCGATTGGTTTCATTGTCGTCCACCACCAATGCCGAGAGACCGCGTAACTCAGCCGCCTGCGCGGTAGAGGCAGGTTGCACCTTCACTTCGGCTCTGGCAAAGCGAGTTGTGAAATGAAACGTGCTTCCGGTTCCCTCACTGCTCTCCACCCACAGCTTTCCCGCCATCAATTCCACCAGGCGCGCCGAAATCGCCAGACCAAGGCCGGTTCCGCCGTACTTGCGGGTGGTGCTGCTGTCAGCCTGCGAAAAGGCTTTGAAAAGCAGTCCTTGTTTCTCCAGAGGAATTCCGATGCCCGTGTCCTTCACTTTGAAATGGAGCTGGACGCCTCGAGTGTCTTGCGACTCGCTTTCAATTGTGACCAGCACTTCTCCATGCTGGGTAAACTTGATTGCATTGCCGACCAGGTTTACCAGAATCTGGCGCAGACGTCCGGGATCGCCGAGCAGTTGCGAGGGCACTTCCGGGTCGGCGTCATAGGCCAGCTCCAGCCCCTTCTGGTGAGCTCGCAAAGCCAGGGTTTTCATGGTCTCGCCGACGCAGTCGTAAAGATTGAATGCGATCATCTCGAGATCCAGCTTCCCCGATTCCACCTTGGAGAAATCCAGAATGTCGTTAATCACCGACAACAGCGACTCCCCGGAGGACCGTACCAGGAGCAGGTAGCTTCGCTGTTCTGGGTTCAATTCTGTATCCAAAGCCAATTCGGTCATGCCCATGATGCCGTTGATCGGGGTACGGATCTCGTGGCTCATGTTGGCGAGGAATTCTCCCTTGGCGCGGCTTGCCGCTTCAGCCGCATTCTTGGCAAACGTTAATTCCGTGTTCATGGTGAGTAACTCGCCGGTGCGATGGGCAACTTGTTCCTCCAGGTTCTCCCGGTGTTGCTGGAGTTCCAAGTCGCGCCTCTCGATTTGCTCCAGCATGCCGTTGAACTCACTCGCCAGCAGTCCGAATTCGTCATGACTGAGCACCTCGGCCCGGACCGAGTAGTCGCCTCGCCCCGAAACCGCTTTGGCAGTCCCCACCAAGTCAAGGGCCGGTTGCGAGATGGGTTTTTGAAAGCGTGACGCTAGCACGAAAGCGATGGAAAACGTGACCAGCAGAGTCAATACGAAGTTGATGGTGTATCCGCGCAGTCGCGAGTGCAGTGCTTGAAGGTCGGATTCAAGGTACAGTGTGCCCACTGTCTCACCGGCAAGCACGATCTTTCGGAACTGGACCAGATGACCATTCTTGAACTGTGTGCTCTCCGTTTGCGGTAGTGGCGGTATAAACCCTGAATCTTTTGCATCGCGCGCGTATTGAGCGAAAGGTTTGCCGTCGGAGGTGTAGATGCAGGCAGCAGTCACGTCAGGTTCGGCGCGCAAAGCCCGCAGGACATCTCGTGCCGCATCCGAGTCTCGAAATGTCAAGGCAGCGGTACTGTTACCGGCCAGAACGTCGCCTAGCAAGGCCAAGCTCTGGACCACCGCGTGCCTGAATGTCATCACGTCATAAACGGCCATGGGGCAGGAAACCGCCAATGCGGTGAAGCCGCTGATCGCCATGAACAATACGGTGAGCTTGTGGCGGATCGACAAATCTCCAAAATGACGCATCAGCGTTGCTCCCAACGGTGCTTACACAATTACAAGTTTCGCCACGCTCAAGAGCTTGGAACTGATCTTGAGCCCTGCCTGCTCTGCTTCTTTGCGGTTCACCTCGAACTGCACCCGGTTGTCTTCCAGCACAAAATTGATCATCCCCCCCTGCTCGGCAAAACCTTTGGTGTCGCCTACCGTCAGAGCACCAGTCCCTCGCAGACTTTCAAAGATCTGCTTCAGTTGGGCCCTTTCTGAGGAAGCGATGAAAAGGACGTGACAAGTCTTGGCAAGTTGCAGATCGACCAACTGATAGACCTCGAGTTTGCGTCCGTTCACTGTTTTTTCGTTGGTGATGTCGCGCAGTTGCTTGCCAAAGGGATCTTTCCCAAAAACACAGATTCGAAGCGGCGCAGACGCATCGGAGAAACTACTCGTTGGCCACTCGACAAATTTCGCGAAGTTGTACAGGAACGCCGCCTTCACTTGATACTCGCCAGCAGTGGGGGATTGCGCACGCGTGCCGCTGAGCAGTAGTGTCAGCACGCCCAGCAGCCATAGAACGCGATATGGACTTGGCATCCCCTCAACCTTCGCCGGAGTCGAACTCACAATCCACATGTCGCTCTCGAACAAATCTTGCGCGGCCTTACATCTTGATTTCCGCCAACCAGTTTTTTCGCGTCCACCAGTACCTTTTGTCGCCAGATGTTTTCTCAGAACCTGCCCGTGATCTTGATCCGGAAACTTCTTCCGTCCTGCTGAATCGCATCTTGCACGTCCTCGGGACGCCCGGGGTCGAAGTATTTCGTATCAAGAATGTTGTAGATACTGGTGGATAGATCCAGGTGCTTCCCCAGTGTGTGTCCGAGCAGGGTCACATTGAAAACGGAGAAGCCGCTGACCGTGTTTCCCAGCAAGGTCTGGACCGGACTGGTGTACTGTGCGTCCAGGCTGGCAAACAGCCTTCGTTGCACCACGGGTACGATCAAGTTCAACTTGGCCAGTTGCTGAGGAGAATTATTAAGAATTTGATGGGTTAGCGGCTCCGTCGCGTTTGCGTAACTGTAGCTTGCATTGCCTTCGAAACCCCCGGCCAAGCGGCCGTCCAACTCGACTTCCACACCCGTGGCATCCGCCGTACCGGAGTTGAGATACACCGACTTGCCATCGCTGGAATTCGTCTCCAGGGAAATCAGATGGTCAATCCAGTTGTGGAAGACGCCGCCAGAAAGCTTGAAGTGGTGGCCAAGCTCTTGCTCCACGACTCCTTCGACACTGCGGATTGTTTCCGGACGAAGCTGAAGATTGTTGTCGTAGAAGGCCCCGAGATCGGGCGTGGTCTCAAAGGGCTCCGGTGCCCGGAAAGCCCCGCCATATAGCAGTTTCAGAGTGGTCGGGTGGAAGATGTGGTAGATCAACCCCACACGCGGGTTGGTGGTCCCACCAAAATTGGAGTAATGATCGTAGCGAAGTCCGGCACTCAATGTCAGTTTGGAGGAGATGGTGAACTCATCCTGCGCATAGAGGGCCCAGACCACTGAGCTTGCTGGGTCGGTCTCGAAGACGTTGCCGATAGGAGTGTAGTTCCCCTGGTCTTGGCGCAGATTGTCGGTAGTCTCTGTGCCCAGAGTGATCTTGTGCTTCTCGAACAGGGTACGGCTCAATTTCATTTCGCTGTCCCACCAGTTTCCCCGGAAAGAGAACGTGTCCACCGTGGTCGATCCGTCGGGCAGCCCAGTGGAAAATGCCAGCGGCGCTTGCAGGCGGGCTTGGTCATAGGACGTCCGAGCTGTCAATTCCCAATTCTCGCCAATCGAATGCTGGTAACTGAGATCGAGATATTGGTGGTGATCGACGTTACGGGTGCGAGGGTCGTTGAACACGGTGCCGAAATATCCGATCGGAACGCCCCTATCGCGCGCACTGAACAATCCTTGCAGGGTGAATCCCCGGAAACTGATGGTCGTCAGGATGTGTTGCGAGTTTTCGTAGTCCGTATTTCGGGTGATGCCGAAATTGGTGGCAGGGCTGTCGAACTGGGGAAAAAACAGAGTCTGTCCCTGACTATTGTAGAACGTGCCGGAGAGCAGCATGCCGATCCCTCCGTACTGGCCGCCATAACTGGCCCGTCCTTGGTAGGTGCCAAAACTGGCAGGTGCAAACGAGAGTTCCACGCCTTTCAATTGCGGCGGCTTGCGGATGATCACGTTGATCACGGCAAAGAAGGCATCGGCGCCGTAGAGCGAAGAACTGGGACCGCGAATGATTTCCACGCGCTCGATCAGATCCACGTCGACCAGGAACTCGGTGCCCAGCATGGCTTGCCCGAGATAGTTGTCGTTGATGCGGTGGCCGTCGATCAAAACCAAGACCCGGCTGTTCCAGTCCCCCAAGCGTCCGAAGCCACGCACTCCCAGGAAACTGTCTTCGCGGTCGTAGCTCATGTAAAAGCCGCGCACACTCTGCAGAATGTCGGCCAACGTACGGAAGCCGTACTTTTGGATCTCGTCGGCCGTGACCACCGTCACTGACGAAGGCGCATCGCTAGCACTCTGCAGGTGCTTCGAGGCGCTGTAGACTTGAATGTTGGTCAATTCTTCCAAGCTGGCCTGGCTCAAGTCTTTCGTTCCTTGCTGGGCAATCGCAGTTGCAGTTAACGTAAGAACTGTGAGCACACGGAATACACTCCGAAATTTCGCCCGTCGACTTCGAGCAGCACGGGGTGGATCCGCTGACAAGGTGGCAGACAGTCGTCGAAACATAGATCTTCTCCAGCCTCCAAAAGGACACACCCAAACCGCGCATCAGTAGCGCAGCTGGGGCTACACAAATTCCTTCGGCCAGATGTGAGATTTTCTTTACTCACTCGGGGGTCACTTCCGGTGGACGATCTGCTATTTGTGAGTTGCGCTTGTCCGGAGGTACACGACCATTCGGTTAACCCGAGATGCATCGCAGCGTACGTCATCGCCATTCATAATTGAGCAACGAGCATTCTGAAGTCCTATCACTCTCCTGCCGATGAGACCTCCAGCGACGCCTGCCAACTTCCCTATGTCTGAACTTCAAGATCCGGAGATCTTCCGCATCGTGCTAGACAGCCTGCAGACGGGCGTATCCGTGGCGGATCGAAACGGGAAGATCCTGTTCTGGAACCAGGGCGCCGAAAGGCTCACCGGACACAAGCGGCATGAAGTGGTGGGGCGCTCTTGCCGGGAAAATATTCTGGTGAACTGTAACGACCAGGGTTGTGTCGCGTGTGGCGCAACCTGTCCCTTCACTCGAACCATGCACGATGGGAAGCCCCAGGAAACAAAGATGCAATTACGCCACAAGGAAGGACATCCGGTTCACGTGCTGATGCGGATCGCTCCCATCCGTGACCGGCATGGCTCGATGCTCGGCATTGTGGAGAGTTTTGACGAACAGAAATTCGTGCCGGACAGGGACAATCAGACCCTGGCTGCGCATGGCTGCATGGACGAAGCCGCGGGTGTCCCGAATCACGAGTTTACTCAATTCCACCTGACCGAGAATCTTGCCAGTTTCACCCGCTACCAACTTCCGTTCGGAGTCATTGTCATTCTGGTAGACCGGTTGGAGCATTTCCGCGCCGCTTACGGCAAGCAAGCCGGTGATGCCATTCTGCGCGTGGTTGCTCAAACCATGAGGAGCGCTTTTCGCCCGAGTGATTTCGTGGGGCGCTGGGCGGAAGATCAATTCCTCGCGATTCTGATCAATTGTCCGGATCCCGGCGTGGAACAGACTTGGCAACGCATTCGGAAGATGGTGACTTGCGCTGGCCTGCGATGGTGGAGCGACGAATTAACCGTCACCACATCGGTGGGATACGCGACCGCTCAGGCCGGGGACACGATCGACTCCCTCTTGAAGCGAGCACAAAATTCGCTGCAACAATCTTCCTCGAAACCGACTGCCGCCGCTGCCGCAGCTGCTTCGCAAGCAAGCTCGGGCGGCTCGGAGATCTGATCTACTATGTTTGCAATTATCGGAATCGTCGTGGTCTTCGGCGCGGTGCTGGGCGGCTACCTGATGGAACATGGCAACATCAGAGTTCTGATCCAGCCCGCTGAGCTCGTCATTATCGGAGGCGCCGCGATCGGAACGGTGCTGATCGCCAACCCGCTTCACATTCTGAAACAAATCGCGGCCGGAGTCGTGGGCGTGTTCGGGGGTTCGAAATTCACCAAACAACGCTACCTCGACTCCCTCAAAATGATGTACGAGCTCCTGAACAAAGCACGCCGCGAAGGTTTGATGGCGTTGGAGGCCGACGTGGAGGACCCGGCCAAGAGCCCAATCCTCTCCAAGTATCCTGTCTTCCTCAAAGATCACCACGTTCGCGACTACTTCTGCGACACCATGCGCATGGCCATCAGCGGAGTCGAAGCCTTTGACCTGGACCAACTCCTGGAACTCGACATGGAAGTTCACCACAACGGTGCGGGTCTGCCCATCGCCTCCCTGAGCAGCATGGCCGACTCGTTGCCCGGCCTGGGAATTGTCGCCGCCGTCCTCGGCGTAGTCATCACCATGGGCGCACTCGGCGGGCCCCCGGAAGAGATCGGACACAAAGTCGCCGCAGCCCTGGTCGGTACATTTCTGGGCATCCTGCTTTGCTACGGATTGGTAGGGCCGCTTGCCTCCAGCATGCAGAAGACTGCTGATGATGAGGGTGCCTACTTGCACGTCCTGCGCGTGATGATGATTTCTTTCTTGAAGGGAACCGCGCCCATAATGGCGGTCGAGTTCGCACGCCGCGCGATTCCCGGCCACGTGCGCCCTGGCTTTCTGGAAGTGGAGAAGCATTGCAAGGGACACGGTGACGCAGCGCCCGCAGGGGAGGCTGCCCCCGAAGCTCCAGCCGCTGCCTCGGCATCGGCCTGAGAACCTAACCCATGGATGGCTCACGCCCCGTCATCATCATCAAGAAGAAGGCCGGACATGGCGGACACCATGGCGGCGCCTGGAAAGTTGCCTATGCCGACTTCGTGACGGCGATGATGGCGCTGTTCATCGTGCTCTGGCTGCTCAACACCAGCAAACCGGTGAAAGAAGCCGTCGCTGGCTACTTCAAAGATCCCGCCGGAACCGCCGGCAAGATGGGTTCCACCAAAGTGGGCACTGCCGAGGCCCTCGCTATCACCAAAGACGACATGCCGAAATTGAGGGAAGAACTCGAGAAGGCCATCCGCAGGGTCCCGAACTTCGACAAAATTAAAGACCAGATCGAAATGACCATAACCCCTGAAGGCCTGCGCATCGAACTGCTCGAAACCGAAACAGGGACCTTCTTCGAAGTTGGCAATTCAGCTCCAAGTGACAACGGGAAAGAGTTGCTGTCGCTGCTGGCACAGGAACTGGGAAAGCTCCCCAACCATCTTTCTATTGAAGGCCACACCGATTCCAAGCCCTACGCCGGGGGGCGCGAATACGGGAATTGGGAGCTTTCTACGGATCGGGCAAACGCTGCCCGCCGGTTGATGCAGCACGATGGTTTGCGAGGCGACCAGGTTTCGCAAGTCAGAGGCTACGCCAATCAGATGCTGCGCAGCCCCGCTCAGCCGCTCGATGCATCTAATCGTCGTATCTCCGTAATCGTCCAGAATGTAGAACCAAAACCCGGAGAGCCGGAGAAAACCGATAACAAGCCGGAGACCGGGGCACCTCCTCAAAGTCCTCCCAAGAAGGATTGATTGCTCGCATTTGGCCGCCTTACTGCATTGCGGACGCTCATCCGCTACAATGGGCGGTTCGTGCCTTACCCGACTCAAGAGGAAACAACGTCGTGATTATTGGCGTACCCAAGGAGAGTTATCCGGGGGAGCGGCGGGTTGCGCTGGTCCCCGTGGTGGTCCCGAATCTTGTTAAAGCAGGATTTGAGGTCGTCGTCGAAAAGGGCGCGGGAGTAGAAGCGGGTTATCCAGATGCGCTCTACATCGAAAAAGGCGCGAAGATTCTTCCCGATCGTGCCGCCCTCTTCGCGAATGGGGACATCGTCGTTCAAGTCCTCTGCTACGGCTCCAATGACATCACGGGAAAAGCTGACCTTCCATTGTTGCGTCGGGGCCAGGTCCTCGTCGGTTTCTTGCGGCCGCTCGGGTCGGTGGAAGTGATCCAGCAAATTGCCCAAACCGGCGTGACCTCTTTCTCCGTGGAACTGGTGCCGCGTACCACGCGGGCGCAAAGCATGGATGCCCTCTCCTCGATGGGCACTATCTGCGGCTACAAAGCGGTGCTGATTGCGGCCGACACGCTGCCCAGAATTTTCCCCATGCTGACCACGGCAGCGGGAACCATTACCCCAGCCCGGGTTCTCGTCATTGGCGCCGGAGTCGCTGGACTTCAGGCCATCGCCACTGCCCGCCGCCTGGGTGCGGTGGTCTCAGCCTACGATCTGCGTCCAGCGTCCAAAGAACAGGTGCAAAGCCTGGGAGGACGCTTCGTCGAACTCCCCATCGAAGCCAAAGATGCCCAGGATGCGCGCGGATATGGAACTGCGCAGGATGAGACCTTCTATGCGAAACAACGCGAATTGCTGGCTCGGGTGGTTGCCGAGAGCGACGTCGTGATCACCACTGCTGTCGTCCCCGGCAAGAAGGCGCCCGTGCTAGTGACGGCGGAGATGGTGAAAGGGATGGCGCCGGGTTCGGTAATCTTTGACCTTGCTGGCGAGCGCGGAGGCAACTGCGAACTGACGCAATCCGGCAAGACCATCGTCGAGCACGGCGTCACCATCATCGGTCGCATCAATATCGCAACCGAAGTCCCTTATCACGCCAGCCAAATGTACGCACGCAACGTCACCGCATTTCTTTTACATCTTGGGAAAGAGGGTAAGCTGCAGATCAATCTTCAGGACGAAATTACTCGCGAGACGCTGCTAACCCGGGACGGCGAAGTAGTAAACCAACGGGTCCGGGAGTTTTTCTCGCTGCCAGCACTGGTCTCGCAGGGTGCATAACGAATGTAGGCGCGGGCGTCTCCGCCCGTGCCGGGCCGACAAGAATTGCAGGAGGAAACATGGGTTCTGCCTTAATCAACGGATTGTTTGTTTTCATGCTGGCCGCCTTCATCGGATTTGAAGTCATCCGGCGGGTCTCGCCTCTGCTCCACACGCCATTAATGTCGCTGACCAACGCTCTGGACGCCATCGCGGTCGTCGGCGCCATCGTTTTGGTGGGCGAGCACAAGAGCACGCTCTCGTTCGTCTTTGGATTCTTGGCAGTGGTCGCCGCCACCAGCAACGTCGTGGGCGGATTTCTGATTACCGACCGCATGCTCAAAATGTTCAAGTCCAGCCGTCCCACAAAACCATGACCACCGACTTCGCGGGAAATCAGCAGATCATCGAGGTCATCTACCTCGTCGCCAGTGCTCTCTTCATTCTTTCGCTGAAATGGCTGAGCAGTCCGGCTACCGCCCAGCGCGGTGTCCGGGCCGGTGAAATCGGAATGGCCCTGGCTATCGGCGGGACCCTGTTGCATCACGGAATCGTCGACTACAAGTGGATCATCATCGCACTCGTGCTGGGCACCGGTATCGGGATTCCGCTGGGCCTGGTGCACATGACGGCTGTCCCCCAGCGAACCGCACTCAGCCACGCCTTCGGTGCATTCTGCGTGACCCTGGTGGGCACTGCGGAATTCTATCTCCGAACACCAAACGTTCCGCGCTTCATGATGGCGGTAATCTCGCTGGAGGTCATCCTCGCCTCGCTGACCTTCACCGGCAGTTTGATGGCCGCCGGAAAGCTCCAGGAAATCTTGCCCCAGCGCCCGCTCACCTACAAGGGACAAAACGTAGTCAATCTGTCTTTACTGGCGGTTTCTGTTGCCATCGCCGCCTACTTGGTAATACATCCGGGAGCACGGCAACTTTTTCCCGTGATGATCGCCGTTCCTCTCGTTTTCGGCGTGCTCATGATCGTTCCCATCGGCGGCGCCGACATGCCAACGGTCATCTCTCTGCTCAATTCGTACGCCGGTCTTTCCGCCGCGGCGATGGGATTCGTTCTCGACAGCAAGCTCCTTATTATTGCTGGTGCGCTCGACGGCTCCTCTGGCCTCATCCTCTCCGTCATTATGTCCAAGGCCATGAACCGCTCATTCACCAATGTTCTGTTTGGAGCGTTCGGACAAGTCCAGGCTTCGGCAGCAGCGGGACAGGAAGACAAAACTGTGCGAAGCGCCACGGCTGACGAAGCCGCTGGTATCCTCGCCGCTGCGAACAAAGTTGTGATCGTCCCCGGTTACGGGATGGCGGTCGCCCAAGCCCAGCACAAAGTTCGCGAACTCTACGATGCCCTCACGAAACGCGGAGTGGATGTGCGCTTCGCCATTCATCCCGTGGCCGGCCGCATGCCCGGACACATGAACGTCCTGCTCGCCGAAGCCGATATCCCTTATGACCGCCTGATCGAAATGGATGACATCAATGGCGACTTCCCCCAAACCGACGTTGCCCTGGTGATCGGCGCCAATGACGTTACCAATCCCGCCGCCCGCACCGATACCGGCAGCCCCATTTTCGGCATGCCCATCCTCGATGTGGATAAGGCACGCACGGTCATGGTGATCAAGCGCAGCATGAGTCCCGGCTTCGCCGGCATCGACAACCCTCTCTACTATCTCGACAAAACCTTGATGCTCTTTGGAGACGCCAAGTCGTTCGTGAACAGCATCGTTCATGAACTAACCGCAACCGCCCACTAATTGGCGCTCGCGCTCCTCCGCGATACTCACGTAGCCCGGACGCCTCGTCCGGGAGGCCTGCGCACGATGCTCCAGCTTCACAAACCTCTATTTGTTATTTTGTTATTTCAAGATTCATCCCAGACAGCGAAGTCCTCTGCCGTCCCTCGGCGCCGAAGTTCGACGGGTCCAACCAGCGCTCGAAAGCAGCTTTGCGTTTAGGCCATTCAGTGTCGAGCATGGAAAACCATGCCGTATCCCGATTGCATCCCTTAACGATCATGTGTTGGCGAAAGACTCCCTCGAACGTGAACCCCAGACGCACAGCTGCATTGCGTGATGGCGCATTGAGCGCGTTGCACTTCCACTCATAGCGGCGGTATCCCAAATCTTCAAAAACATGCCGAGCCATCAGATACATCGCTTCAGTCGCTCCAACGCTCCGCTGCAAACCCGGCGTGTAGAGGATGCTGCCAACCTCAATCACACAATGTGCCGGTTCGATACGCATGTACGCAGCGTACCCAACCGCATCGCCGGAAGGCTTGTCGAGAATGGCGAAGAACAACGGGTCCTCCGAACTCGCCTTCTGTTTGAGATGGTAATCAAAATCAGCGCGAGTCTCGAACGGTCCCTCGAACAGATAACGCCACAACTCTTCGTTCTCCTCGCCACGCGTGTGGTCGAAAAGGGTCTGAGCGTGGGCGATGGGGTCAAGCGGCACAACGCTGACCACGCGGCCCTCGAGCGTCGTCCGTGAGGGACGCTTGGCCGCCGTGGCTTCGACCCGCGGCCCGATAGAAGCAATCTCGATGTTAGGTTTGGATGTCATCACCAACGTCGTTCCGGTGTCTAGTCATTTTTCCACAGTCCAAATTTCAGACAAGAGATTTTTTTGTGCATTGAATCCATGCCTTGACATGGGGATGACATCGTGAAGACAAAAAGACTCGACAACTTTTACATCCAGCAGACATCGGTGTGACAAAAGACAAATTCCCGCACGCTACAGTCACTTCACGCATCCCGCCATTCAAAACAGGGATACTTTGGAGAGGTAGTAACATGAAAGAAATTGCAGAGATCCGAGGCACTTCGAATCGTCGCTCATTCTTAAAGAACGGCGCCGTCGCCGGCGCTGCGGCCACTGTGGGGGCTGGCATTCTGAGCAGCGGCCTGGCAGCGCTGGGTGAAACTAACCACAAAGGTCCAGCCATCACAAAAGGAGACATCGCAATTCTGCAGTTCCTGGCTGCAGCGGAAATCATCGAAAGCGATCTCTGGCAACAATATACCGAACTCGGGGGCACCCAGGACGCCGAAGAACACGGAGTCAACGGAGGAAGCCCACTCTATATGGCTGCCCTCGAAATTCTTGATGGCGACATGCCACAGTACATCCACGACAATACCGACGATGAAAAGAGCCACTTCGCCTTCATCAACTCGTATCTGGAGTCGATCGGCGCTGACCCGGTCAACCTCGATCGATTTGCCAATCTACCCAGCAGCAAGGCGAGCGGGGCCGCTGATATTGGACGGCTCACCAACCTGATGAACCTCACCGTGGACACCAGTTTTTGGACTCGCTACCGGAGCAGCAAGCACAACCCCGATCTCGACCCCAGCTTCACCTTCGGCCAGGCCGAGACGATTGTGAATCGAACCGCCATTCCCAGAACCGACGATGACCTGACCGGCCGTGCCAACATCGCCCCTTTCGACGTCCCCGACCATCTCAAGGCAATTGCTTTCACCGCTGGATTCCATTTTTGTACCATTGAGCAGGGCGGCAGCAGCCTATACCCTTCGCTGGCTCAAAGGGTAACCAATGTTGAAGTCTTGCGAATTCTCCTTAGTATTGGACCAACTGAGACAGCCCACTTTCAGACCTGGATGGACAAGGCCGGTAACGTGCTCACTCTGACCGACGTCGACCCGGTGACAGGCTCAAAGGTGCATTTCCAGGAACTCGCCGGCAATTCGTCGGAATCCTTGGAGGGCAACCTCATCATGCCTGAACCCTGCCCATTCCTCAGCCGCAAGTTCCAGCCCTGTTCGATTATTCGACCCACGAATACAAAGGGTGCCGCGATGGGGGCAGTTCAGGCCCTCACCAATGATGGATTGTTTATCGGGCAATCGAAGGAATTTTTTGCCGCCATTACCAAGCTGGCTCAGGCAGCCGACGCTGCGGAACGCGGCGTTTAGAAACCTGCGCAGTCGCGGTGCCAGCGGCCTTCTGGGGAGGGCCTCTTCACTCGGTTCGCAGCGGCGGGCGCCGTGCCTGACATTGCGGTGACGGCGCCCTCCTTTTCATCAACCGTATGTTCGCATTTAGATCTTAAGGAGCACTCAATGTTTGAAGGATTGTTTCAACCCATGCATCTGCTGGTCATTTTCGGAATTGCTCTGCTCGTCTTCGGGCCTAAGAAACTCCCCGAACTGGGGAAGGGAATCGGAGAAGGTATTCGCGGCTTTAAGTCGGCCATAAAAGAGCAAGCGGAAGAAAACCCAGCTACCGTCACCGCCAACGACCAGACACTGACCAAGGGGTAAGACTGTGGGTCTTGGTACAGAGCTACTGCTGGTGATTCTGCTGGGGTTCCTGATATTGGGCCCTAAGCAGATGCACACTCTGCTGGGGCACATAGGCCGGGCTAAGAAAGAGTTTGATAAAGCCACCGGCGGCTTCAAGTCCCAGCTTTCAGCAGAGCTCGACGCACCCCCTGAAACTTCCAAGCAAGAACCTCCGCCTGCATAACCAGAGTCCGCCCATTTCCTTGGGCTAGCACCAATTGATCCCGTTCAGGTTTGCCAACCCTAATATGAGATTTCATATCAAGTTGGGGGTGGTTCCTTCCGATTCTGGTAGAGATAACAAATCATCCCCATAACTAGTTGAGTTATATGGACGCAAGTAGACAGTTCTTTGGAACACAAGTTGCCTAACAGTAGTTTGTAGTTGTCTGGACCGTTTTAGCCGAGTAAGCGCGGGTCTTGATCGTTTCGGGTGGATCGATCCGCGGTACAGTTTCTCGATTGAGCAGGTCGCGCCACGAACTTTCGTTGTCCAGGAGAATTTAAAATGGCTTTTAACTTTAGGAACGCGCTGATCACATTGTTGCTGGTAGTCGGCCTCATGGCGCCCGCTGCCTTTGCACAGTCGCTTATCTCTGGCGATATCGCGGGCACGGTTACCGACCCCAGCCACGCGGTCGTTGCTAATGCGACCGTCGAACTGAAGAGCTTGGATACGGGCTCGGCTCAAACCACCAAGACTAACGGCACCGGTTACTATAAGTTTTCGCTGCTGAAGCCCGGCAAGTATCAAGTCACAGTCAAAGAGACCGGCTTCTCTACGATGGAAGTTCCGGTTACGGTCTCTGTAGGCACGACCGCGACCACGGACATCTCGCTGAACATGTCAGCCTCGGCGGTGACCGTCGAAGTCACCAGCGCTGCGCCTGTCGTGAATACGACCAGTGCGAGCATCGCGACCCCTTATAGCCAGCAGGAAGTAGCGCTGCTGCCCAGCCCGGGCGGCGACATTACTAACATCGCCCAGACATCGCCCGGCGCCCAGATGAACAACACAGGTGGCTATGGGAACTTCACCATGAATGGCTTGCCGGCGACCTCGAACTTGTTCACCGTCAACGGCGAGAATGACATGGACCCGTACTTCAACATCAACAACTCCGGCGCCACCAACCTCACGATCGGTTCTAACGAGATTGAAGAAGCCACGGTCATCGCCAACGCATACTCTGGCGAGTATGGCCAGTTGTCCGGCGCCCAAGTCACCTACGTAACCAAGTCCGGAACCAATAAATTCCACGGCAACGCCCAGTACTGGTGGAACGGGGCGAACATGAATTCCAACAACTGGATGAACCTTAATTCCGACCCAGCGACGCCGCGGCCTTTCTCCAACGCCAACCAGTGGGCAGGCTCGGTGGGCGGCCCCATTATCAAGAACAAGACGTTCTTCTTCTTTGACACCGAGGGATTACGCTTCGTTCTGCCGAATGTCCTCGCGACCACCATTCCGACGCCGCAATTCGCCAGTGCGGTTCTGCAGAACGTGGGCATCCTGCAGCCGGCTTCTCTTCCGCTGTTTCAGGGGATGATGGGCCTGTTTGCCAATGCCCCGGGAGCCGCCGCCGCGCAGCCCATCGCCAACAACGTTGCCTGCAACGCTCTGACTTTTCAGCCAGGGGTGAACTTCAACCCGGCGACGACACCCTGTTTTGCCACCTTCAACTCCACCCCGTCCGCGCTCGCGAAGGAATGGATTATCGCTTTCAAAATCGACCAAAACATCGGACAGAACGACAAACTATTCTTTCGGTATAAAGTGGATCACGGTGTGCAGCCAACCTACCTCGATCCCGTCAACTCCAACTTCGACGCCTTGTCCAATCAGCCCTCTTGGGACATGCAGCTCAACGAGACCCATGTTTTCTCTCCTACCAAGACCAATGAGTTCACTGCGTCTTTGAGCCACTACGCCGTCGTTTTTGAGCAGGACCAAGCCAAGGCGCTGGCTACGTTCCCGCAAGCCCTGGTCTTCGGCGGGACCAACCCGCTGGGTGCGCCCGCTGATTCCAGCGTCATCGGCAGGATGGAAGCGTTCCCTCAGGGACGTAACATCACGCAGTATCAATTTATCGACAACTTTACCTGGACGCACGGAAACCACGGCCTGAAGTTCGGTGGCAACTTTCGCCGCTACGACGTCAGCGATCAAAACTTCTTCTACAACACCCCGCTAACTTACTTTAGTTTGGGCGCGTGTTCTGTAAACGTAAGCCCATGCCCCGACGGCGATTCGGTCAGCGCGTTACAGTTGATGGCCAATGGCTTGGCAGGCCAGTACCGCAGGGCCGATAATCAGTTTACCAATGTACCGGTTGCTCTGTGGGGTCTTGGCGTTTACGCAATGGACGAATGGAAGGTAAAGCCGAACCTGACCTTGACCTTGGCCATCCGCGCGGAGCGCAACTCCAACCCGGTTTGCCAGATCAACTGCTTTGCCAACTTCAAAAGCGATTGGTTCTCACTGCCCAGCGTAGTGGCGGGCGCCAACGCCGGCAATGTTCCGTACACGTCCGACATCAAATACAACCAGCACCAGGCCTACCCCGGCGTGGACACTCTGGACTGGTCACCGCGCTTCGGGTTTAGTTGGTCGCCCCGCGGCACCGGGAAGCAAGTAATCAGCGGCGGCTTTGGCATCTTCTACGACAGCCCACCCACTGGTCTGGTGGATGGTCCCAACGGTCCCCTAGGCAATCCGCCAGTTTCAGTGGCGATTCGCGTTCGTCCGGCGACCGGCGCGGCGGCCTTCGATCCCGGCCCGAACGGCTCGGCCTCGACTTGGAGCCAATCTGCGGCAGCCTTTAACAATGGCTTTGCCAGTGGCGCTACCTACACCCAGATCGCGAATTCCTTGCTGCCCTTTGGAGTGAATTTTGCTCCTCCCGCTTTCACGGGTCTCACCGGGACCATTCACGCCCCCAGGTGGCAGGAGTGGAACCTGCAATTCCAGCAGGAAATCAATCCTGCAACCGTGCTGGTTGTGAACTATGTGGGGAATCACGGCATTCGCATTCCCTACACGAACAGCTTTTACAACGCCTACGACGGGTTTGGCCTTTGGCCGGCGGGTACACTCCCTGCGGCGCCTGCGGTTCCGAACTACGGGACGGTTAACCAAACGCTGAGCGGCGCGGTCTCGAACTATAACGGTCTGACCGTCAGCCTCAGACGTAACTTCGCCAAGTGGTTTTCCGCCCATGCGAATTACACCTGGGCGCACAACCTCGACGAACTCTCCAACGGCGGGATCTTCCCCTATGGCACACAGGCTTACAACCTTGTTCAGCAACAGATTTGCCCGCAGAGCCTAAAGTCGTGCAACTATGGCAGCTCGGATTACGACGTTCGCAGCACCTTCAACGCTGACTTCGTCGTACATCCCTCCTATCACTTTGGCAACAGCTTCATGAACTATGCCTTTGGCGGATGGGAATGGTCGGGCAAAATGTTCTGGCGCGGCGGACTACCCTTCTCCATCATTGATGGTAACTTGGAAGGCGGTGTCGTCAACGGCGCCATGGACAATTTGGCCACCCCGATTCTCCCTGGCAACGCCCCCGGGCAGGGTCATTGCGGCAAAGGCAATGCAAGCATTAATGGCACCGCGGCCCCTTGCTTGAATGCAGCTGCGTTCCTGGACACCGGCGCGGTCGCAACTTCTGGCTATTCGCCAATGAGGCGTAACCAGTACACCGGACCGCGTTTCTTCGACATGGACATGGGCCTGTTCAAGACCTTCAAGGTCACTGAGGGCGTTCAGCTCGGAATCGGCGCCCAGGCCTACAACGTGTTCAACCACCCGAACTTCCAGAACCCGGACAACGTTTTCTCTGATTCGACGTTCGGTCAGATCAGTGCCATGCAGCCAATGCCGACCAGCCCGTACGGCGTGTTCCTGGGATTTGATTCCTCAGTGCGCGTCGTCCAGGTCTCAGGCAAGATCATCTTCTAACCAGTTCGTAAGTCACGAACTGCAAACTAACAGGGCGATCCCACAAGGGGTCGCCCTATTTGTTGCGCCCTATCACCCAGTTCTCGTGTGTGCCCATGCGCCTCAGATGCGACCCCGCATGCCCGACGGCTGCAAACCAGCAACCACCGCGGCCAGAGGTTCGTTGCCACATTATGAAGCGCTGCCCCCTACTGGGAGGAAAGGCATGAACGGGAATGCGTTGCCCGCTGCCGACGCCATCCACGAAAACTGGATTCCGCTGCTCGAAATGGCGACGCGGGAAGTCTTCGAGCTTATGCTGAGCAGCCAACTGGCCGTACCAGCAACGGCGGAAGAACCAGCTCCGGAGGTTACTGCGATGGTGGGGTTGGCCGGCCAGTTGTGCGGCGTGCTCAGTGTCCGCTGCGATGCCAAGGCAGCTGCGCTCATAGCTTCCAAGATGCTGGGAGTGGCCCTGGACAAAGTTGGTCCAGACGTGTCGGACGCGCTCGGCGAAATCTGCAATATCGTAGCTGGCAACTTCAAGAACAAGATTGCGGGTATGGCTGAAGGCTGCATACTCTCTCCACCCACCGTAGTTACTGGCAGTGACTACACGCTACACACGCAGCCATACTCTCCAGTTCTTGAAGTCAGGCTGCTATTTGAAAGCATGCCCATCGTCGTTTCCCTCCTGATCAAGAACTAATCGTCCACTTCGACTACCGCACCAGGCCGCAAGATCTTTGTGGATCCCATTGATCTCATCGGCCGCCACAAGAATTGCGAGCAGACGTTGACGTTCCAGAGATCAGAGCGGATTGTGCCCGCGGACCTCGGGCGGGGTTCCCAGGTCCATAAACCGCGAATCGCATGCCTCGTTGTGTACTGAACTGAGAGCCACCACAACTTCGCGGATGTAGTAGAAGGTTCCCGCCAGCAAGCAGATCATTGCTACAACGAAGACAACGACCGCCGCCGCCGCAGCTTCCTTCCAGTAGAGACCGACCCCAAGAAGCAGGCAAGCCACGATCGTCCCAGCAAGAGAAATAAGCACCAGAAGGAAGCAGCGCCGGATCATTTCCGCCCGCTGCTCGATCAAGCCGATCTGTGCTGTGTAGGCCTCGGCTTCTTGCACACGGTTATTCCTGGCAGCGTCATGCTTGGCGTGCACAAACTGCCGCAATCGGCTGACGATACCCATCAGCCTGACGTTGATCGAGAGGATCAGCAGAGCGGTTGCGGAAACAAAGAGAGCGGGAGCCAGGAATGCTTGAAACAGACGGGCGATGTCGGTCATAACGGAGCCTTCCGCATCGCGAGCGCATTCTCGTGCGCCGGACAAAAAACGGACAGTCTGTTCAACATAGTTGAATGGGTGCGCCTACTTCTGGTGTCTCGGGCCAGCCTCCTTGATTTCTGCGGATGCATCACTGGCACTCTCCCCGAAGTTGTTCTCGAACATGACGGCCAACTCGCGCGCCTTGCGGTCATAGGCAGCTTTGTCCTGCCAGGTGTTGCGCGGGTTCATGATTTCGTCGGGCACGCCCGGACATGACAATGGCACGGCAATTCCAAAGATTGGATCAGGTTTCGTGGCCACATCTTTAAGCACACCGGAGAGGACAGCTTTGACCATGGCGCGGGTGAATCCGAGTTTGATTCTTTGACCTTGCCCGTAAGCCCCGCCGCTCCAACCGGTGTTGATCAGCCATACATCCACCTTGTGCTGGGCAATTTTCTCGCCGAGTAATTTGGCATAAACCGTTGGCGGCAACGCCATGAACGGTGCACCGAAGCAGGGACTGAACGTTGCCTGCGGTTCTTTGACTCCAGCTTCCGTGCCCGCGACTTTCGCGGTGTAACCGGCAAGGAAGTGATACATCGCTTGTGCGGGTGTCAGACGCGCCACGGGTGGAAGAACGCCAAACGCATCGCAGGTGAGCATGATAATGTGCTTCGGATGCCCGGCCTTGCCAGTGCGTGTCATGTGCGGAATATGCGTGATGGGATAAGCCGCGCGGGTGTTTTCGGTGAGCGAGGAGTCATCCAGATTGACGTGCCGCGTGCGCATATCCATCGTGACGTTTTCCAGAATCGTGCCGAAACGCCGGGTAGTTTCGTAAATCTCTGGTTCGCCTTCGTGCGACAGTTTGATGACTTTGGCATAGCAGCCGCCTTCAAAATTGAAGGCGCCGCTGTCGCTCCAGCCGTGTTCGTCGTCCCCAATCAATGTGCGGTCGGGATCGGCAGACAGCGTGGTTTTTCCAGTGCCCGACAAACCAAAGAAGATGGCCACGTCATTTTCATCGCTGCCGTAGTTCGCGGAACAGTGCATTGCCATAACACCCTTTTGCGGCAGCAGATAGTTCATCACCGTAAAAATTGATTTCTTGATTTCGCCGGCATAGGCCGTGCCGCCAATGAGAATCAATTTTTTCCCGAAGTGCATCACCACAAACGCTTCGGAGTGCGTGCCGTCAATTTCCGGGTCGGCATGAAAATTGGGTGCGTGCAGCACCGTGAATTCCGGGACGTGTAGAGCCAGTTTTTCCAAGTCCAGTTCACGGATAAACATGGTGCGGGCAAACAAGGCGGCTGTGGCTCGCTCGGTGATGATGCGAATAGGCAGACGATAATGCTCGTCTGCTCCCGCGTAGCAGTTCTGAATGAAAACATCTTTGCCCTGAAGATACGCGCAGAGCCTGTACTTGAGGCCGTCAAATTTATCTAGATGCGAGAGGGCGATTGATTTTGCCCCAGGAGATTTTGTTTTCGCTCGAAGGTTCACGGACAAGGAATTTATCGTGCGGCAAACGACCGGTGTGTTGCCCGGTGCGCATGACGAGCGGCCCCAGATGACTCAAGGCTGCCTCATAACGGCGAATGGCTTCCTCGTAAAGAGCGGATGTGGGCAGATCCCAATAGACCTGCCCGAGATTGGCCAGACCAAGATGCTTAAGACTTTCTTCTTGCGACTCGAGTTTGATTGCAAATGCGTTCATAGCTTGATTCTCCAGCAGGCACCCTCCACTTACAATCGTGAAATGGAGCGCTGAACGAAGCCCATCCCAAAAGGGAACACTTGGCGCAATTTCGGCTTCTAAATTCGTGGGTTACGAGAGAACGGCGGTTAGGAAAAGAATATATTGAAAGTGAACACCTTGCTGACACATAGTCGCTGCGCCCAACGCCGCATTGGCGAGCCTTCGTTACTGGGAACGGAAGATCAGATCTTTACATGTTTGCTGCTAACGGCGCCGCTAAGGGGCTCTAAACTTTATCCGATACGGGAGGTCCGGTTTCGATGAAATCTACCAGAACCAAAAACTCTCTACCGACGTTGGTAGACCCAAGGCCTCGGTCCATCGCTGACGTGGAGGAACAGATCTGCCGACGTGCGCACGAACTGTACGAACAACGCGGAAGAGAAGAAGGGCACGCACTCGACGATTGGCCGCAAGCTGAAACCGAAATTGTCAAGCGGAAAGCCAGGACAGCAGGCGCCTCCTCGTAAATAGCTGCGTCCGAGGATGGCTGCGAAGGTCACGGAAGCCAGGCGCAGCTCCG
>CAWGBX010000012.1:0-127598 GCA_963820925.1 uncultured Acidobacteriota bacterium | reverse complement strand
GATCGACATCCTCGTCAACAATGCGGGACTCGCACCAGACAACCTCGCGGAGAACGTGAGCGAGGAGGACTTTGATCTGACGCTGGCCGTCAATCTGAAGGGAACATTTTTCGCTAGTCAGGCTGCTGCGCGCGTCATGATCCAGCAGAAGAGCGGTCACATCATCAATCTGAGTTCCCAGGCAGGATTCGTGGCGCTGCCGACCGAGTCGGTGTACTGCATGACCAAAGCTGCCGTTGCGCATCTGACCAAATGCCTTGCCGTCGAGTGGGGTAAGTACACAACATCACTGTGAATGCGGTCGCACCCACATTTATCCGTACTCCGGGGACGGAGAGCTGTCTTGCCAATCCCGAGTTCCGCTCGGACGTGATCGAGCGTATTGCCGCGCTTCACCGAATTGGTGACCCAATGGAAGTGGCGGGCGTGGTCGTATTCCTTGCCTCCCGCGCAGCGTCCCTTATCACGGGCGAGCATTCTCATCGATGGCGGGTGGACCGCCAGGTAAGCATACAGCCTCGCTGAGCATCTGAGGGTGACTAGGTTGCCCGTCGCCGCAGGGGCGCCGTTGGTACCTGTGATCGCGCTGCTGGTCGCAGCCTCCTTGCTGCGCCATTGACGCTTTCCGGCCCGGGTGGTGTGTTATTAAAATTGGAAATGATGAGACCAGTTGAGAGCTCGAATCTGCGGGTGGATGGAATCGTCGAGACCTGCATCAATGTTGCGGAGATCAATCGCGCGCGTGAATTCTATCAATTGCTATTCAATTTTGAGGCTATGGTCAGCGACGAGCGCTTCTGTGCTTTGCGGGCTGGCCCGGATGTGCTCCTGCTCTTCACTCAGGGCGGGTCTAATTATCCGGTCGTCATTCGCGGAGGCATCATCCCTCCGCATGAGACACGCGGTTCTGGCCACCTCGCCTTTGCCATTTCCTCGGATGCGCTCGAGAACTTGGCGGACGCGACTGCGCGAGTGTGGAATCGAAATTGAATCGGAAGTTCAGTGGGAGCGAGGGGGTGCCAGTTTTTACTTCAGGGATCCGGATGCCAACTTGCTTGAGCTTGCCACTCCGGCGTCTGGCCGAATTATTGACCCTGCGAACATTCCTGTCCTGCATTTACCGTGCGTCCTGGCCCGATTGTCAGTTATGCGCATATAATCGCGAAGCCGAGTATCCCACGCTGCAGACTATCCGCAAGCCGGCTCCGCACGCGGTCCAGAAACAGGCTGCGAGGAGATCGCGACTGCGGTTTCCCTTTGCGCCGACTTGGCTTAGACAGATGTCCTCGAAGCCGACTTCTGACCCGAAATATCCCCGTTAGACATTCGCTCGAAACAGGACACCCTGTGCTGCACTTGTAAGGTCAAGACATATAACGGCCCTTATAGTCGAATCCTACAGTGCTCGCCACGCATCTCTGGCCGTAGCATGCGAACCTCAGGGATGATCGGTGGGCTTGGGCCTGAATCTACGGTTGACTATTATCGCTCCATCATTGCGCGCTTTCGCGCCCTCAAGCCGGATGGGGGATATCCGCACGTGATCATCAACAGCCTCGATGTTGATAAGGGGATCGCGCTGCTTGATGCTGGGCGGCTCGGCGAGTTGGCCGACTATCTTACCACCGGTGTGGAGTTGCTCGTGCGTGCAGGCGCGGACTTTGGTTTCATCGCAGCGAACACGCCGCATCTCGTTTTCGACGAGGTCCAGCGCCGTTCGGCTATCCCTCTTCTCAGCATTGTGCGCGTCACTTGTGACTACACCAAGGCGCTCGGCCTGAAGAAGGTGGGACTGTTTGGAACTGGGTTCACCATGCGAGCGAGCTTCTACCCGGAGGAATTCCAGCGAGCCGGGATCGCCCTGGTTCGACCAAACGAGTCAGAGCGGGAATTCATTCACGGGAAGTACATCGGTGAACTGCTGAATAACCGATTCTTGCCGGAAACCAGGACGGGGATTCTGAACATTGCGCAAAGGATGAGGAGCGAAGACGGCATTGAGGCGTTAGTCCTCGCCGGCACGGAGCTCCCGTTACTATTGCGCGACACCGCCGGTCCGGGCATCGAGTTTCTCGATACAACCGTCATTCACGTCGAAGCCATCGTTGACGAGTTGGTGAGGTGAACGGCTGAGTTGCGACGACTATTTCCGGTTTGCCTCGTCATCGGCCTAGGATCGAGGCAGCTCGCCAGGTGGCAGCCGTGCGCTAGCGGAACCTTGGGAAATTGGTTTCCAGGGGGCTGCTGCTACCCGCGCGTCAACTTCTTCCTGGCCACCGGACGTGCAAACGCATTCGTCGGACCGTGCCCGTTATTTGCCATCACTTTGCCGTAATACTCCTTTGCGCGCACGGCGTCACCCTCCTTCTCATATGACTGGGCGAGTAACATCAAGATGAACGGGTCTTCCTGGCTCGCTTTCTCTAGTTCCGTGATCGCCGTCTTGTAGTCGCCGCCGCAGAAAGCGACATATCCGGTCAGATACGGAAAGAACTGTGCCTGGTTGGGATTGTTTGCCTTCTCGAGCGCCACTTTGGCCGCGGCAACCTGTTTCTGTGCTTCGTCGCGCTGTCCACGGCGTGCGGCAATACGGGCCTGGGCGTGCGCCCAGCGAAATGCCCACAGGTTTTTGTCGGCGTCCTTCATTTCCGTTTTGCGCATCGCGGTGTCATAGCCGATCTTGTACCAGTTTGCAGCGCCGTCGATATCGCCCGACTCGAGCTTGATGCGCGCCAGCTCATTGGCCACTCCGGCCGCAGCCTCGAAGTCCGACTTCGCCATCAGCGCGTCAAATACCGGCTTCTCGTATTTCTCCGCTTCGGCCGAATTGCTCTCGAACGCATACGAAATCGCCATCACTCGCAGTGCGCGGTTCTTCTGGTTCGGCGGGAGCCACCTCGATCGCTTCCGTGAGGTGGTCGCGCGCGGCCGCGTAATCCCCCTTCAGATCAAGCGCTACGCCCGACTCAAGGTGTGCGTCGTACGAATTCGGGGACGTCTGGAGCGCTTGGTTGTACAGCTTGAGTGCCTCATCCTGCTTGCCTTCGCTATTGAGTTTTTGACCCTGTTTCACCAGCGCCTGCGCATCGTCGGACGGCGACGCCTGCGCACTCGCCGCTCGCCCCATGCAGGCCACACCCGCCACAAACATTGCTAAGAGAATCGAGACTCCACGATAAGATTTCATGCGCGCGATTATAGCGCTGAAATCAGATGGGGACGTGCGAAAGAGCCATGCAGTTCCAAATATGCGATTGGTCTACGGACGAGTAAATCTTGGCAAGCGAGGGTAACCATTACGGACAGGCCATAGACGCGCTCCGAACAATCTGAGATTCTAATCGTGAATTTGCATCAAGAGCGGGGTGCCCAAGCGGCATCTCCGCCAACCGAGGACAAAACAGCGTTCCACGGTGGTCGCCTAACTAAGGCAGATGCGGCAGGTAGAAAGGACCTGCAAACCAAAGCCACATGAAAATTAAAGCCAAAACCACGCCCGACGTATTGGTGCGCAACGAAGGAACCGTGTTCCTGTTCTGCCCGTTGACGCCGCATGCAAAGGAGTGGATCGACGAGCATGTTCAATCCGATGCCCAGTGGTTCGGCAACGCTCTCGTGGTTGAGCATCGCTGTGCTTGGGGATTGGCTGAGGGCATGAAGGACGAAGGACTGTTGCTCGCATGACTGCATGCCGAAGTAGGGTGGATCAAGTTTCGCCCGGAACTGGAGGAAAAAATGTTCACGTGTGAGCGGTGTGGCATAAATTCAGCGGACGGTTTCATCATGCCCGATGGAACGTGGTTGTGTACGCCGTGCGCGATGCCAACGGACAATGTCGATCAGAATTCGCTGTCGGCGGTGGCTCAGGCGAAGACCGTGCAAGAAAAGATCGATGCATGGCGGAACTGCAACGGAATCCAGACATCGCCAAAGAGTAACGACAGCGGCGAAAAAACCATGGCGGAGAAAACCATGTTAGTGGCTGATTTTATTTCGGCAGAGAATGTCCGACCAAATGAGCGCTCTGAATTCGCCCTCGGGCTGGCTGTGGCGCTGCTGCTGCAACTCTCGACAATCGAGCAAATAGAAAATGCGCTTGCCACAATAAAGGGGGGTTATTCGTGAAAACTGGCGGCGGGATGCGCGTTGACCTCGCTCTCATCCTAGCGGCCTGCAGCGCCTTGCAATTTATCAACCCCGTTTTCGGTGTCACAGCGGTGGTTGTGTTGGCAGCAATAGCCGCGTTGGTCGTCGTCTGGAATAGCGCGTTCGGGCGACGGTTCAGATTGCGACTATTGGCTGTCAGAGGACTTACGTCAAGACTCTGCCGACGATGGGGCAATAAAGAGCCATGGCTGCGCTGGCCTGCTCGTCTGACACCTTGAGATACGCGCCCGTCGACCTTCATTAACTCGTGTATCGCAACTCGATTGTTCACGACAATCGCATGCCTCGGTAACCGGGGATTGCGCACGGCAGAGGTTCCGGTCGTTGACGCTGCCCTTCCTCAGAGCATGTGGCATTGCACCATCACAAGGCCGAGAACGTCGGGACACACTGAGACTGATCCCTGTTGTTTACCCTCAAGATTAGAAGTAAGCCCACCAAGGCCGCACTACTTCCGCGACCACTGATAAAATTGCTCACTAGAGCACCCGTCAACTTCAACGAAAAGCAATGGCATACGTTCCGGCCGAACTTCTTAAATGCGTAGTTTTTCTTGGATATGTAAATCAACGGAACCAAGAGAAACTTGCTGGCTCAGCGCTCCTTTCTGGTGCTTTGCCCAGCGCATTCGTCAAGCCACACGCAAACTTGCGAGCGATGCGCGAGCCGTTCCGCCATTCTGGTCAGGCAGAATTCTCAATTCAAGCACGGTCACGTCGGAGAGGTCCACGGTGTAGTCCTCAGTCTCCCATATCGTCCCCGGTGGGCTGAAATTCCATTGTTGGCGAACAACTTCTCGGAAGGAACGCCCGTGATCCGCTGACCATCTCAGGGTGAACTCTTGTGTGCGCTGGATTTCGGTTTCCTCGAAAACCAGCCGGATACGTTTGAGCCTTTGTGGCTGGTCGAACAGAAGTCGGATGATCTGAGGTCCAGCCTCAGCAGCGCGCCAGCCCCGTCTGTCTCCGAGTTGCAGCGCATATTCGATGGGATATGCTTCATCTTCTGATGTAATCTCGACCATGCCCAAGTTGGCCAGATCGAGTCCGCCGCATCAAAGGGTAAGCGCTCGTGCAAAATCGGAGAAATCAGGCGTTTGCGCATGCGAATAACTGATCCTAGGCAACAGGAGCATCGTACGATTTGCTCAGCCATTGGATGCTGTTCCTGATGCGGACTGCTTAATATTTAGCCAGTGCTTGGCTCCGTCCATCGTACGAAAAACTGCGATGCTGCCGTCGTCACCTCGCGCCATCTGGTACATGCGTACCGTCCTCGAACGTGGCCACTCTGGGTGCCACGAAAGCCCGTCTCGCCTTCCGCGAAAACGGATCTACCTCATGCGACAACATCATAGCCGCTTGAAAATCGACCTCTGAGCTCATGACCTGCGTTAAATCCACCAGTTCGGAGAAACCTGGATCGAAGGCCGGGTTGGCCTTCAGACTTTCGAGGTACTGTACAACATCCTGTAGGGTCACTTCGCTATCGAATCTCACAGTCACGAGGCGCCTTTCGGAATCGACATTGAAGTGGGCTGGCACAAACCCTTCCATCTTAGGAGCGCGGAATGTGCGAACTGTTGTAGTAGTCATTCTAATGCTACCGCGCTTTCGCCTTCCGTGTGCGCGCTCTGGCCGCGGTCCTGCAGGTTTTTACGCGCCCTCGCTTTTCCGCTTCCTGACTGCGACAAGCTTCTTTCCATCGCGACATCGCACAACCGGCCCTCAGTCTGCGATCCCAGCCACGTGGCAGCCGATAAGCTCGGAGCCTGCTTGACGCGTGCAGAGGGCAATGATCAAGGCTTCTGGTATGTTGCGGTACGCAACGCACAGGCGCTCGGTTGCGGACACGTCTTTGTGCTCGTGCTCCAGGATGCATACCCCATCAATGTGAACACGATCCGCAACGTGCCAGAGGTGTGTTCGATCTTCTGTGCCATTGCCAACCCGGTTGAAGTTCTCGTTGCCCGGAGCGAACAAGGCCGGGGCATGCTCGGGGTCATCGATGGCAGCTCAGCCAAGGGCGTCGAAGGGCCAACCGACGTAGCCTGGTGGCACGACCTCCTTAAGGAAGATCGGGTACAAACTTTAGGGATCGCGCCGAGTGTCCATGGGTCGGTCTGCGACCTCGGTAGAGCAGATTCGTCGGCGACTTCTCAGTGTGCCGGGGGCAAGTCGCTCGACCAGGCGTCGGCAGCAATCAACCAGTTCTTACCGGCGCGCTTCCACACGGTGAGATATTTACCGTGGTGTTGTCTCGTTGTGCCGTCATTCTGGGGCATGCTCATACGATACGTTCGCATATCCCAGGCGACATCGCCGCTCTGTTTGATGTAGGTGACGTCGAATGCGAGGTCGGAGACACCGTGGCTGCGTAGTACCCGCAAATAATCTCGAATGGAATCCCGCCCGTGCACGGCCTCGTGATGCGGCGGAAGATATACTGCGTCCGGAGCGTAAGCGGCAACTAGCTTCTCCAGGTCCCCGGTATTCCAGTTTCTGCGCCCAATTATGGCCGATTTGGCGTATGGTGGGAGCCGCGCTCGTTGGTCTGGCCGACTTTCGACTGGAGGGTGTCGCCTTCCGTACTGTGCGTCGCGCGCGTTTCTTCACAGTTGTCCTCATAGAAACCTCCGATGCACCTTGCAGCATTTCAACGCGGAACGTAAGTTCGAATCTGCCCGCCCGTCACCGAACCGTGTGCGGCAGGACCTTTGCATCGATTGCTGGCTCGCCCCTTGCCATTCAAATCGCGCTACAATTCTCAGAAGAACCCCATGCGAGGTGCCCTATGCCCGTATACGACTATATCTGCAACGACTGCAAGAAGTCCTTTGAGACGGTCCTGACCCTAGCGGAGCACGACAAGAAACGGATTTCTTGCCCGCACTGCGACAGCAAGAATGAGGAGCAGGAAGCGGCTGCGTTCTTTGCCGTGACCGGCAAGAAGAGCTGACAGTATTCGACTACCGTCTGACCATAAAGACCGGATTGCGACCAAGATCACTGCAACCCCTCGACGAACGGTGTTTGAGTGTGGGCCCCCCAGAGGCCTCCATGAGAGCCTTGCTACATTTCAGAACACACCATGGGCGCTACTTCCACAGCCACCCGTTGCATGGCACGTTTTTGCTGATCACAACCTTGGTGATGGCCATGCTGACTGTGCTGTTGCTCGTGATGTCGGCCAAGTGAAGGAGACAAGCGCTGGGCCGCGGCAATCTTTGGCTGAGCCGACGAATGGCAATGTCGGCGTCTTTCTTCCAGGCCTTCTACCAGCCAGCGAGCCTCCGCCGGTGGAAACGCACAGCATAGATTCCCAGATTGACGACACAGACGGCGACCCCGAAGCCGGTTAGCAAACCAGGCGGGACATTCGGATACACCAGGGCATCGAGATAGTGCAGCAGGAATCCGCCCTGGTACGGGGCAACGCCCGCCCCAGCCTCCAGCCAGTTTTCCGCCCACGTCAGGGGGCAGTTCCAGGGCAGGATTTCAATCAGAATGCCCCAGATCAGGGAACCAAGGTGTAACCAGCGCAAGGCCGGACGACTGCGCGTGACCGTGGCGCCGAATACGACCCATAGGATGAACACCAGGCGCAGCGCCAGGATCGCGGCTGCCAATGCGGAATACACATCAGGAATCCTATGCCGCCTTCTTTTGCTGTGCGCTCGTTTTAGCCAGCGAGCGACGCTGGTGTTGCGGCAGTCTTGTTGTGTGCGACGTGGCTCATCGTGCGCACTCTCGTCGATTCCGCCGCACTGTTTGCGCATAGCGCCGCTTTCCCGAACGGGATTCCGCCTCTCGGCGTGGGCCGCCACGCATCGCACCTAGTAAGGCGTATACTATTTATATACGCACCTCTCCGCCATCCTTGCGAGGCGACGGTCTTCTGCGTGACTGGAGGCCATCGTGGCTAAGAACAGTAGAAACCATTCCATTAGTTTAGACATTCCTACACAACTAAGCAGACGTTTAAGACGGTTTTCCGACCGCTCCCAACCACTGATGATGGGAAAGAGCGGGACATCGCGGCAGTGCTCTAAGCCTGCAAGGCTGGCGCCGACATCGACTGGCGACATGAGTGTTGAGAGCGAATCATACTTCATGATCGGGTCGCGTGACCTAGAGAAACGTATTAGGTTCGAAAGCGCTTGTCGTTCGCTGACGCCGGCTGACACATTCTTCACCTTAACAAGTCGAGCGTGATAGCAGATCAGCGAGGCATGGAAGCCTTCTCGTTTTGCACACCTGAGGAACCGCCGGTCTTGCGTGCCTAGGACCGCTCGTGGCGGTAGTTGGGGACTTGGCATCTCGTTGTGGCATGATGGATGGGTGGACAAAGCTGAGCTGGTCATGGAATCAAAGCCCGATAACGGCTTTCTAAAGGGCAATGTACTCAGCCTGCCCCAATGTACGCTTCGATCTTACGGGCAACACTCTCTCACTGAAGGTGCTCATGCGGAAGATGTTCGATGCTCATTTTCAACGAGTCCACATGGATAAGGATTCTGTGAAGTGACGATCGGCAAGGCAAACGTCCGCGGGACCCTAACCAGCTGGCCAAGTGGAGCGTAGACCAGCCCACGAAACCAAACTAACCTACTATCAGCGCGTTGTCAGGTTTCGTGCGTCCTCCTGCTCAGGTGTAGGATTCAGCGGTTGGGGTGCTGCATGGCTCGCCGCAAAGAAACTACCATCGAACGCATCTACCGCGAAGTCACCGGCTGCAAAATGCCCGCTTCAGTGAAACGCGTTCTTCTACCCAAGCGAAAGGTCAAGCGGCATTAATGCTCTCGCCGTGGAGGAACTGAGAATGCCAAGCGACGAGTGGATTAAAGCACTGCCAGATGGCAGAAGAGTGAAATTCACCTACCAAGAACTTCCGGACGACGGGCGGTTCATCACCGCTCAGGTTGAAGGCAACAAAGTCGTTTATTCGATCGTGTTGACCGACACAAAAGACTCGCTTGGTCGTGGAGAAGTTGAAACTCAGTTCGAGGGCGAGCTTTCAAAGAAGCAGCAACCCAGCCAGGACACCACCAGCCTGCGCCACCGCGACGTTTGACAATCGTAGGGGACAGGCCTAGCATTGTGATTGAGCAAGCTACCTCTTCTTACTCTTTCAGGTTCCCTGAACTAAGTCAGCCCATCTGAAGTTTCTCTTTCTCTAGCAACCCCAACCTAAGGAGGTTGCCATGTTTGCACGCAATGTCTCGATTCATCTGAAATCCAATACTCTTTCCGATTACACACGAACCTTTGAGAAGGACGTCCTTCCTTTGCTTCGTAAACAGAAGGGTTTTAAGGACGAAATCACATTCGCTGGTCCCGGCGGAGTTGATGTGACCGCAATCAGTCTCTGGGAAAACAAAACCGATGCCGAAGCTTACAACACCAATACTTATCCGCAAGTGTTGAAGACGATGGCAGGATTTATCGAGGGAACGCCCAAGGTTCAGACGTCTGACGTTGTCAACTCGACCTTCCACAAGATCGCTGTTCCCGTAGCCGCGTAGAACTGTGAGCTTTTCGCACGAGAAGGCGGCTAAGTCCGCCTTCCCGGCTTACAAAGTGCCGAGGCGGTACGACGGAGGTTTCTTCCATGAAAACCCTATTGTTGGCCATTCTCTGTCTGTGCTTTGCCCTGAGCGTCGTCCCCGCTCTCTCGCAGGACGCTCCCCTTCAGGCGCCAGGGAAGACTCAGACGACCGCAGGGGCTCGGCTGACAACCATCATGGGTACAATTCAGCAAGATGGCGACAAATTGAGGTTCGTAACCGACCAAGAGCCTGGAATGTGGACAATCCGGAGACCCTTAAGGGTCACGGAGGACACTATGTGCACGCGAAGGCTCACGTCTACCCGGACAAGGATTCAATTCACATCACAGAAGTGAAGATGCCCACCGCAAGTGAGACCAAGAAAGATGACATGAAATAAGCACGTCGATGACTCGAATGTTTGTAGTGTGGCGTTACCGAGCGAGTTGCAAACGTCAGCATCGCGCCGACATGAAAAGGCTGGAAAGCGATGCCGGCGTGACTTTCCCGGAACTGCACTGCGCGCGGCGCAAAATCATCCGGGGCGAGATGAATGCGGAACAGGCGAAGCACGAGCTCATCGAAGCCAACTTGCGTCTCGTCGTTTCCATCGCTAAAAAATATGGCAACCGCGGGCTGCAGTTCCTCGACCTGATCCAGGAGGGCAACGTCGGTTTGATGAAGGCGGTGGACAAGTTCGAGTACCGCCGCGGCTACAAGTTTTCCGCCTATGCCACGTGGTGGATTCGCCAGGCCATCAGCCGAGCCCTTGCCGATCAGGCGCGCACCATCCGCCTCCCCGTGCACATGATCGAAGTCGTCAACAAGCTGATCCGCACTTCGCGGCAGCTGGTCCAATCGTGGGGGCGCGAACCCACATCAGCGGAGATTGCCAAGCAGATGGACATCCCCGAGGCCATGGTGCGCAAGGTGCGCAAGATCATGCGGGTGCCGATCTCGTTGGAGACCCCCCTTGGCGTGGAAGGGGATTCTCATCTTAGCGATCTCATCGAAGACCACGCTCTAGTCTCGCCCGCCGAGGCGGTCATCAGCAGGAACCTGAAGGAACGGACCGATCAAGTGCTGCACAGCCTCAGTCTGCGTGAAGAGAAGATCATCAAGATGCGCTTTGGTCTGGAGGACGGCTCGGAGCACACGCTGGAGGAGGTTGGCCGGTCATTCGCCGTCACCCGCGAGCGCATTCGCCAGATCGAAGCCAAGGCCCTTCGCAAGCTGCGGCACCCATCGCGCTCCCGCGAGCTCAGGTTACTTCTGGGCGGCGCGCATGGATGACGTCGGAACCTGTGCACGCTGGGAGCGAAGTTCACGTATAGGAAAAAAATCCATTTCGGCAAGAGAAACAGGTGCCCGGACGATACGACATGCTCTCTTAAGCAACTGTCTGCGAAGAGTTCCGTAGGAAAGCGGGCGACGAGTTCATTCGTCACGGTAGCCGAGAATGTGCATCGTTTCGTCAGTGTTAACGGCGCGTTGCCTCACCGCCGCGATTTTGAGATTGAGTCGGTCTGATCACGTCAGGCACCCAACAGAAGATGAGCAGATGACAGAAATCCTACAAACGCTTCGTCACAAAGCGACCGCCATCCCAGTCCAGGAGCCGGAAAATAACTCTCACTGTGCACATCATTATTAGGATGGCATCACGGGGCGTTACTCTGATGAGACTCCCTTTGAATCCGGCGAAAATCTTTCCTAGCGAGGCGAGGCACTTGAAGCTGGGATTCAGATGGGAAGCAGCAGATTGATTCGGGCTTCCAACCGAAGCACATCGTCACTTCGGAGGACTTAGTCGGTCTCCACCGAGACTGACCCTCCGCGATCAGCATTCTCGCGCGTACACTTATGCTCGGTGAATTGAACCTGAGACTTTCTTGCGGTCTGCGACCCTTTTGATGGCGGGCAGCGGAACCGTGAACGAGCGGTCGCAGCCGGCATACTCCTATAACAGGAATCGTGCCGATCCATTTGACCACTCGTAGGTTTCGCTGCCGCATTGTCCGTAGTTTCGCACATCTCCGGTACTTCCCACCAAAATGCTAGGGGACGGTAGGGCGGAAGGATCCGTGCAAGTGTCGCAGCTCAGGCGCAGGTCAACAAACTCGCCTCCGCGTTCGCTAGTGACGCCCGGTAGTCACGTTGCCGGAGGAGATCGACGCTTTGGCCCAACTCATCGACGGTTCAAGCACAGCGTTTCATCATGTCCGACACTTCCCGTTTGATCTCCAACAAACGTCCCTTTCCTAAGGCGAAAGCGGATTTCTCCAGCGCGGTGTGCTGGTCCTTGCTCCAATAGCGAGCGGTCGTGACTCTTAGATCGCTTATTTCTTGTCTCATGCTGCCGAGACGTTCCGAAATGTAATTCGCATCCATCATCGCCTTGATCTCCAGTCGATTTCAAGCGGCTAGGTCTGGGGAGGTATTTTTCTCGTTTGGCCTACACTTCAACGCGCTCCGAAGGGCGTGCAAGGCATACATCGCGTCATCTACAGCCTGCTCTTCTTCGACATTGTCTCCTGCCGAGTGAAACAGTTCGCGTGCACGTGTCACAAGTGCCGTCTCCGCTTCAGCGATTCGGTCTGAGACTTTGTCGGAGTCCAACTCAAAGAGCGCAGCCTTGTAAAATTGCGCCCAAACTCTCGTGTACGGTGGTCCTAATCTGCCCGTGTTCATAACCACTCCCGGAAGGTAGCAGTCCAAACTGCTATGGGGAGGCGACGAAGCCGCCTCCCGTTTCTCTCGCTACCCGCTGGTTTTACGCGGCCTTGCCGACAACCTTGGTTTCGAGGGTCTTCTCGCTGCCGACGTTAACCTTGATCTGCTTGGGCTTCGCTTCCGCCTTCTTCGCCAAGCTGATCTTCAGAATGCCCTTGTCATAGTTGGCCGACACCTTCTCCGCATCCACGGTCGTGGGCAGAGTGAACGAGCGAGTGAAGCTTCCATACTGCCGCTCGACGCGACGGAAGTTTTCCTCTTTCTCTTCCTTCTCGATCTTGCGCTCACCCTGCACGGTGAGGGCATTGTTTTCGATGCGGACATCAATGTCCTTCTCATCAATGCCCGGAACTTCGATCTTCAGAGTGATGTTGTGCGCATCTTCGTAGATGTCTACCAGAGGTGCGAAGCCGGTGGTCGTCAAGGCTTCCTCGGGGCCTTCGGGGCTGTACGATTCACGAAAAAGACGGTTCATGCGGTTCATGCGGTCCTGCATGGTGGAAAACTCACGGAACGGCTCCCACCGGGTTAATACGGTCATGGCTGAATTCCTCCTTCAGAGGGAAGCTAAGAGGAAACATTTCAGATGGGCTGACTTAGTTCAGGGGACCTGAAAGAGTAAGAAGAGGTAGCTTGCTCAATAACAATGCTAGGCTGGTGCGCTGCCGTTGTCAATCTGCCACAGGTCTGCCACAGAGTCCCGTAGTGGTGCGGTTTGAAATCCACAGGGCTAGCAATCGGTTCCGGCGTGTGGGAAACTCTACGCATGTCAGAGAAACGAACAAAAGCCGATAAAGGACAGCGAGAGGCTGATCAACTCGAAAAGAAGTCCTCCCACCGTCCGCCACAGAATCAAGGGAAAAAAGCACGCGAGGACTTCAGCCAAGCCGCCGTGCGAATCGCGAGAGAGGCTACCGAGAGCAAGTAGCTACTATTGGTATCGTGCCGGCGGTAGATACAGAGTCATCTGCACCCGGGGCTTTTCCGTACATCTCGGCCATCTTGTCACGCAATTCACCCATGTTGTAGCACGTTTTTGCTACACCAATCAGCGTATAGATGTGCAGCACCAATTTTCGTGCCACATTGCTCGGTGAGCCGCTGATTCTAGTTCTTCCCATAGTGTGGCTTCGGATCATTTTCTTTTGGCCAACGCACCGCTACCCAGTGTCTGGTGGCGAGTCAGTCTGATTTCTGCAGCTGTCGGTGCCTTTTATGGGTTAACTCGCCTTCTTTCCTCGCCCTGCTCTCGCGCTTCTCCCGCATGGGCCAGCTCCACCCGCGAGATCAACCTCGAGAAACAGCCCAGTCAGATGCGCACTGTTTGCGATTCGGAATAACACTCCGTGGATCGATATATATCAGGGGAACATTGAAAAACGCAGGACAACTTCTAGAGCGATGCCTGATACAAATTGAATCTCGAGTTTTCTGGGGCACGGCTGGCGCCCCGCTGTTGCGTCGAGTCTTCTTCGGCGCAAACGCATCTAACCGAGCGAAAGTCTATTTGGAGTATTGACCCTGATTCTTAGCCGAGTTTTTTTCTTTGCGCTGTTTCTCTTGGCTGTCTATGCCGTGCAGCGATTCTGGTTTGTGCGAGCGTGGTCGTGGATTGGTTCGTTCTCGAATGCCAACTGGCGTTTCGGTCTTCATGTAGGACTGATTGCGCTCGCCGCCGCACTTCTCTCGACGCTTCTCGATCCGCTGCTTGGCCGCGGGATCTCGCGCCTTAGCTTTGGCAACTTCGACCTCGGCAAGACGCTTGCCACGGTTGCCCGCCTGTGGTTGGTCGCTTCATTCTTCGGATTCCTGGCGGTCGAATCCGTGGGAGCGATCGAGTGGCTCACCAATGCTGCTGCCCGGCTTCGCCCCGGAGCGGTTGCGGGTGGGTTCAGTCCCTCGCGCCGGACCTTCTTTCAATACGCCGCCGTTCTTGCTGGAGGTTTTCCATTCCTCGCAGCGACCTATGGATTTGCCGCTGGGCGCTTGCGTTACACCATCGAGCGCGTTGATGTGCCCGTCGCCAATCTTCCGCCGGAGCTCGACGGCCTGCGCATCGCTCAGCTCAGCGACATCCACATTGGCGACTACATGCCGCCGCACGAAATCGCGCGCGCTGTTGCCATGGCTAACGACCTGCAGCCTGACATTTCTTTTGTGACGGGAGACTTCGTCAGCAGCGAAGGCGATCCGCTCGACGCCTGCATCACCGAGTTGAGCCGGCTGCGTGCGCCGCTCGGCGTTTGGGGATGCAATGGCAATCACGAAATCTATGCGGGAGTGGAAGACGACGCGGAACGCCTCTTCCGCGAAAAGGGAATGCGGCTGCTGCGCGCCGCAAGCGCGGTTGTCGAGCACAAGGGGAGCCCGCTTCAATCTGCTGGGCGTCGATTACCAGCGCGACCACATGGTGAGGGGCGAGCACACCGGCCCCATGTTGCAGGAAATCGAGCCACCTGGTCCGCCGCGACATGCCGAATCTTTTGCTCTCGCACAATCCGAATTCGTTTCATCGCGCTGCCGAGCTCGGCATTGAACTCAGCCTCGCCGGTCACACTCACGGCGGCCAGATAAAGTTTGAGATCGTGGATCACAGCGTCAGCCCGGCTCGCCTAATCACGCCCTTCGTCGCCGGACTTTATCACCTGCCGATGGACGGCCATGCCGGTACCGTGTCCGCGAACGGTTTGCAGAAGGCTTCGCTCTATGTGAATCGGGGGCTGGGAACGTTCGGTTTCCCGGTGCGGATCGGCGTCCCGCCGGAGATCACATTGCTGACGCTGCGTCCAGCGTAGCCAGCAGCCGCAGGGCTGCCCGCTGCGAGACGCAGACCCAGAAAATCGAACATAAAGAAGGCGGCAAGGCCAGTCGATTAATGGCAACCCTCTTCATCGCAGTCATGGGAACCGCGAACTCGCGATTGCAAAGAGTGCAGATGCCGACCGCGGGGACTGTTCCAAGCCATTTGAGCATGCGAAGTCTGCGCTTTTCCGAGTATTTGAAGTCCCAGCTGCTCAACGTTTTATGTCAAAGAGGGACAGCGTGTCGCCCCTGCTGGACCCTACGACCAGAAATCCTTCGAACTCTATCCGCGCCAAAATCTTCAGCACTGGCGTCACGAAAATCGCCGTACGAAAACTCGCAATCTGAAAGTCGGAACTTGATTTGGCGGACGTACCGTTATCTTTTCCAACGATCAGGTGCGGACCAACTACATCCACAACGGAAATGTGAATCAGCCCTGTTACTCGGGCGATTGACACCGAGGGAGTTATAAAGACAGCAAGTACGGGCGTACGTTCGTCCACGTACTTGCCGAGTAAGGACAAAGCGTCCTCCAGTGTGATTTTCATGGCTTATGGATTCGTCTGGATTCCCGCGGCCTGACTATGCAGCCTTCTTCTGCTGAGCCTTTATTTTCGCCCATCTCGCACGCTGAAACGCTGCGATCTTCCTGCGGGCTGATGCTGACATAGTGTGCTTAATAAGAGCCGCGCCCGTTGTCTTCGCTATCGCAACTACTGGCTGCGATTCCATTCCGAGCCCTCGCCCACCTTGCCCTTTGCGCCTGCGCCATCTTGCGCCGTGAAGCCTGCGATATTATTCGGGCTCGGTTGGTTTGCTTGCCTGACTGTTCCCGAACCGTTTAGTGACTCGATCACTGAGATTGCTTGATCCAACTTCTCCACATGTGACTGCGCCTGCTTGCGCTCAGCACGAAGCTGCTGGAGCGCATTGTTTAGGTTTCCCATTGTTCCCCCTCAGTATTTGACAGAGGGAAACTATTGTATAGGACTGGAATGACTTACCGGTTGAGTCCGTCGATTGGGCGAGACAATCTGGGCGTGCCATTCTAATTCTTTAAAAGGGGGTAGGTGCAGACACCTATCGAAACGATTGATGACCAAGCGCAGTTGGCCTTCGAGCGGGTCGAAATCATCACAGGTAACCGTTACGGATGGGCCATGGACATGTTCTGAATAGTCTTAGATTCTAACCGCGCATCAAGAGCGGCCCGCACATGCTGCGGTGCCCACCAGATGAGGACAGTTCATCGTTCCACACTGGTCGCCCACTAGGGCAGATGCGGCGACGAAAGTCGCAAAATAAACACCCATATAAGGAGCAGCAAATGTCTATAAAGGTCATGATTGTCGAACAGGCCAACCGCTTGTACCCACGCCCAACACGAAAACCGCAAGCCAAAAAGAAGCCAGCCAAAGCGTAAGCGTACGTTGCAGCCCTCCCCCACCATTACCATCCGTTCGACCCCGGCGGTTTTGCTGCCTTTAACATGACCGTCGCCTTCGATCTTCATCTGCGGACCTTGCGCCGATTGCGCTCGGTGCTCAGGAGCGTAGATGTTTGGTTAGTGTTCTCTTCGATGAAGTGGTCTAAGACCGACTTGCCGATACGAATCTGACGGTATCGCTCCCGCTGCTTGCGCTTGCCTTCACGCGCATCAGGCAGCACCAACACGCCTGCCATCCCGCCGAAACGGGCGATCACGCTCTTTGCACTAGGCAAACCTGCCCTGAGGCTGCCCGAAAACTTAATCCATGTCGACGTTCAGGTATCCAAGCAGGATCAGCAGCAACATTCCCATCATCATCACAGCTGCTATTCCCAACAGCCAAAGACCTTGTCGGCTCGTGAATTTCTCAACGAATTTTCTTCTGCCTCTTCCATGGGGCGAATACTTCGACATCGTCGTTTGATCCATGACTTGTGAGAGAAGGGGCTCTGGGGTTCTCTTTCCCGTAGTCCCTTCCCGCGCGGGACTAGAAGTGAAACCCGATCTCAGCCGCCAGCGAGCGTGGCGTGACGTAGTGGGTTCCGCTGAAGGTCGAAAGGAAGTTGTAAAGGGCTACTTTGTTGGTGAGGTTAACGGCGGTTAACTGCAGGCTCCACTTGAACCTGTCACCGCGGAAGAGATTGTCATCACCCACCGCAAGGTCAAACAAATTACGGGAAGCGATGCGTGGTGGATTCTTGTCATCGTTTTCCGTGTTTGGGGCCGGTACGTTTAGTAGTGTCGATCCAAATTGCGATACGAGACACGGATTCGGGAGAGGCGTAAACGGCGTTGCCCGCTGCGTGCCGCAAAACAAACCTGACTCGAATTCTTGATCGGCTGTTAAAGGAGTCCCGAAGGAGTCCGTCATAGAAATGGCTGGTTGGCCGTTCAGAGTTGTGGTCTGCGCGCAGTTCCCGCCATAGCAGGGTGTTTGTCCGGCTACCAGGCCACTGTCATACCGCCAATTGAACCCAACCCATGCCCCGGTTTTACCTAGCTGATATTGCAAGTGGGTTGTCAGATTGAACTTCTCGTCGTGATCGATCCGGAAGGCCGTGGAAGGACCCGCCAGAGCCGCTGAAGGTACCGCACCAGCTCCACCAATCTGGGGTGTGAAGAAACGGGCTGCGACGCTAGAGAACACTGCTAGCGCCGAGAATCCGTGGTAGTTAGGCACGCTCACCCGGCCAGCGTAACCCGGAATCTTGGATCTTTCCCACTCGATAGGAAATGTAATCGGCGTGTTACCAAGCACGCTGAAGTCATAAGCATTGTGGGTGTATTTCCAAATGTACTCGCCTGAGAATACAACATACTTTCCGAACGCCTGCTGCAACCCGGCGTGGAATTCGTTCCGCCAGCCCGGAACAAATGGCGTTATACCTGACACCGTACAACCAAGCAGCGGGTTCAAAACAGGATTGGCGCAACCGTTATTGGAGAGCACAAGGTTTTCGTTGAAGGGAGTTTCTAACAATCGAGCATAGGAGACACGAAGAACCGTGTTCGTCCTCTTGATGTTGTAGGAGATACCGAGGCGTGGCTCGGCTTCTTTGTGGGTCGTCAAACCGTTATAGAAATCGCCGCGCAAACCGAGGTTGAAAGCCCAGTTCTTTACGGTGATCGTGTCCTGGAGGTAAAGAGCAAGTTCCTTCACATCCGTGTGGCCGTTGAAGGTGTACAGGGTGCTCGTAGATGTTGGGCAGCCGTCATTGCCGGATGGCGTCGTCCGTGTCAGGTCATAGCAGCCCAGCAAGGGATCGAAGCCTGGGTTTGCTGTGAATGGTGTCGGATAGAGCACCTGGTTGGTCGTGGTTGCTCCCGCACAGTTGGCCGGATTGTTCAGCCCTGGATTTCCGACGAATACCGGGATGCCGTTGGCATCGAGGCAGGGAGCATTCAGCGTCGGATCAACTATGCCGAGCGGGTCATGTTCGTCAAGAAACGTCTGCTCATAGACGGCCCCCGCCTTCAGGCTGTGGATTCCCTTCACATAGGAAATATCGGACCGAACACCCACGTTCGTCAGGGTTCGGTTCTGCGACACCGTCTCCCTTTGCAGGTTGATTGGTCCTAGATCGGCAAATGGATTGGCGCTAGGGTAGTAGTTGAACTGGTCTCTGCGCACGAAAGCACCCAGAGTGAACACCGCGGTGTTGCTGAGTAATCGATTCCACGAGGGCGCAATATTGAACGTCTTGATCTGAGAACGTTGGTCCGCAGGCCCTACCGGGATGCCATTCGGACCGAGTCCGCCGTTACTGACAACCACGCCGTTCCACGGTGTTGCAAATTCGGAATCGAATGTATTCGGAGTCTGGAACCAGGAACGCGTAAACCCAAAATTCAGGTGAATTGTATCAACATTGGAAATTTGATAGTCCACGCGGTCGAAGAAATTTTCTTCATTGCCCTTGTCGTGCATAACCGCAAACTCCGGGGGATCAAGAAATCGCCCACTGTTCAAACCATTGGCGGAAACGAAATTTCCCCAGTTCTTGCCTCCATAGGAAAGGTTGAAACCGAGGCTGGAAGTACCAAACGATCCGTACGAAGCGATGGCGCTGCCGTGAGGTGTGGTGACCCCTTGACCGGAACGTGTCGTCACATTGATGACGATGCTCGTTTTGTCACCAAATTCCGCGGGCGGTGCGCCGGAGATGACCTCCATCGACTGGACCGAATCAAGAGGAATTTGGTTGGAAAAAACCTTGCTCTGCTGGTCAGTAATGGGCTGCCCATCGACCGAAAACGAATTCTCCGCGTGATCGCCCAATCCGTGGAAAAGACCGTTGGAATCAGCGGCGATTCCGGGTGAGGCGAGCGTCACCAGTGAACTTAGGGACGAGGACTGGCTTTCCAGAGGCAGTTTGTCGAACAAGCCACGATCCACATCAGTATGAAATGTCGGATCGTTTTCCAATAGATCAGCTCCCGAAGCTTCGACCGTCACACTCTCGGAAGATCCGGCCACTTGGAGGTTGATCTTGACCTCCAAAGGCACCGCGGAGCGGAGTTCGACATCTTCGGCGTAAGGAGCAAACCCAGCGCCAGTCACACTCAGATGGTAGGGATTGAATGGAACGTTCGCGAAACTGAATCTTCCGCTGCTATCCGTCGTCGTCGATCGGTCAAAGTGGCTGACTGGATTGTGCATCTCAACCGTCACATTCGGAACTACGGCACCGGACGGATCCAGGATCGTGCCGCTAAGAGCTGCCGAGTTGGACTGCGCATAAGCGTTAAGACTGATCGCCAAATACAAACCCGCTATAAAAGCCGCATGAAGCGACTTCTTATATGAAGCCGGCATGAATTCCTCCAGTAGAGTTTGGTCCAGAAGATCAAAGCCAGGTTCACAGGGATGCAAACCGGGCAACTATGTATGTCGGGGAATCTGATCTTTAGACGCTAGGAGGAGGGCGGACACTCAGGGCAAACGCTATCAGGCGCTGCTTGGCTGAAACGGGCTTTGGCCGAAAGGTGGCTAACGGGATGAAAGTCGCATTCGGCTGTGTGGAAGTTTTCTGAGGCGACGCCGAATGCGCAGCAACACAGACCGTACACTTTGCCGCTTCGGTCGCACTCGAATGGTGATGCGCAGCAAGCGCAAACGCTGACCAGAGTGTCAGCAGCAGACACATCCAAGCTATCGGTTTCGAGATCGACCGCATGCTATGAATACGTTATTTCGAATCTACACCGAAACAGGAAGCAGATGCAATTGAGATGCCTGATTCTGCAATTCCGGTTGTTCACGAAGGGTCGAGCACTCTGGTAAACACAGTATTTGCTGTGGTTCCGAGCGGACCAACCAGGACGAATCTGCGGTCACACGCCATGAGTGTTTCTGTTATGGAAGGCTAATGCTCATGGTGGTGGGAAGAGGTGACGCCTGCGTAGATACCCACTATTGCAGCAACGATGGCGCCCAAAATCATCAGGAGGAGTTGGATCGTTTCTCTTCGACCCTGCCTACTTTTTCTCCGATTGTGAGTTTTGGCGAAGATTGCCGCCAGGTCACTACGTCTCACCTCGTCAAGAAGTACACGAAACCACGGAGCTGTTGCTCGATGCGGATACCCGAGTTTAGGCTGCGACGCTTTCTGCATGTCGGGCAGTCTCCCACTGGGCTTGATTCAAGGCCGCTTCTCAAGAACGAACGGAGGCATAACGGAATGCACCCTCACCCCTTAAGAACAAAAGGGGCTGATTCTACAGCGGTGAAACTCGGACGGCAGAGCCAACATCTCGCCTGCATCCTTGCACCGGACAGCCCATTCCAGCAGGCTGCGATACTGCTCAACCCGTTCGATATTCCCCAGCCACTCCGTGCCGGACGAGTTCGCAATTACAACCACATTTGGAACGTCGCATGGCCCCACACAACCGCTGATTGTCAATTGGACTCGCTTTAACAGCCCCCGCTTTCGCCACTCGTTCTTGAGCCATTCAACCGGAACCTCCGGCAACCCACGCTGCGTATTGCCGCAACAACAACCGCGGCAGATCGTAACCTGGCCGATCACCAGGCGCTTCGTCGTAAGTAGATAGTCCCGGTTCACAGCGCTTGACCAGCTCCCGATATGCCGCCAGATGCCCTCAATCCAACCATCCGTAGAGTTGATCAATTCCAAAGGGCTCCCGTGATTTTTCCGAGAGGAAGGCAAACGCAGCAACGCACACAGCGATAACAATCAGAGCAAGCAGGACTACCAAGACGCGCCACTTCCGATCGTGGATCACATAAGCCAGATACATAGTCACGTAACCCGAGGCCCGGTCCCGAAGTACGATTCAACACTCATCGCCCCATTTTCGAACCTCGCGGCAACAATCTCGTGGAATTGAGAATAAAAGCCAGCTCGGAGGTAACGTGAATGAAGGCTGCCAGTAACGGATTCAGAAAACCAAAAGCCGCCATTCCCACTCCTATGCTGTCCACTGACGAGCGTACCTACGAAGTTTTGCATGATGACGCCCCGACATCGCCGCGCAATCCGCAACGCTTCGACGAATTTCGAGAGGTCGCTTCCGATCAGGATGACATCGGCGCTCTCCCGAGCTACATCCGTACCCGATCCCATCGCAACTCCAACGTTGGCCAACACTAGTGCAGGAGCATCGTTGATGCCGTCCCCGAGCATCACAACCGTTCGATTCTTTGCGCGAAGATCGGTGACCCATTGAGCTTTCTGATCGGGTAGGAGCTCTCCCACAGCTTCGTCGACGCCGAGATCGCGCCCCACCAATGTAGTTACTTCCTGCGCGTCCCCACTGAGCAAGATCGTCGTCAGTCCCATCCCACGCATTGCGGCGACCGCACTCTTCGCTTCGGGACGCAGGACGTCGGCGATGCGGATTGTGCCGAGCACACGTCCCCCCTTGGCGACATAAACTTCGGATATGCCGCCAATGCCATGGCCATTCACTGGTAGAACCCTTTTCACGCCTCGTTCCACGAGAAGTGTCCGGCTGCCGACGATGATCTCTTCCCCTCGGTAATGTGCAATGACTCCTTTTCCAGGCGTGTAGGTGAACTCTTCGGGATCGACAACCGGTATAGCGAGATCGGCCGCGCGCGCAATGATTGCTTTGGAAAGGGGATGTTCGGACTTGCGTTCCGCGACACTGGCAGCGGCTAGAATTTCTCGCTCGGTAAAGCCGTTGGCCGAGACTACATCCCGAATCTGAGGTGTTCCGAAAGTCAGTGTGCCCGTTTTGTCCAGCAGTACGGTGTCTACTTTGGCCAGTGCTTCGAGGTAAAGCCCGCCCTTAATGATCGCGCCGTGATGGGCGGCTCGGCCGATCGCTCCCAAAATGGCGAGCGGCGTTCCTGCCGCGATGCCGCAGGCTCCGGCGACGATTACAACCGAAATTGTTGACCTGACATTGTGGGTGATGAGGAAGGTTAGAACTGCGGCGCCCAAGGCGAAATATACGAGGTAGCCCGCGAGACGGTCGGCCGTCTTTTGAATCGGTGCCCTTGATTTCTCCGCGCGTTCGACGGCTTCGATAATCTTCCCGAAGGTCGTATCCCGGCCCAATTTATCCGCCCTGACCTCCAAGGCTCCCGATTGATTGATGGTTCCTGCGTAAACTGTGCTCCCAGGAGATTTTTCTACCGGCATTGCCTCGCCGGTGATGGCTGCCTGCTCTACGAAGGATCGTCCGCTCAGTACCAGGCCATCGACCGGGATACGTCCCCCCGGTTTCACGATCACCGAGTCCCCCACTCGAAGGTTCTCAGCGGGTATTTCAACCACTTCATCATTGCGCCGGACCAGTACTGTGCGGGGAAGGAAATCCAGAAGGTCCTGGATGGCGCGCCGTCCTCGTCCGACGGTAAGCCCTTCCAAGACCTCGGCTGCCAGAACGAAAGCCGTGATCACCAGAGCGGTGAAGAATTCGCCGATAGCCAAAGCCGAAAGTAAGGCAATGGTCATCGAGAGCTCCATCGTCATTTTCCGTTCAACGATGTTCCCGAAGGCTTCCTTGAATATCGGATATCCGCCGATCAGAGTGGCTAGAAGGCCAATGACACTGATTCGAGAGAAGGGTTCCCAAACGCGGAACCAAACGGCAGCGGCGGCTAAAGCCACGACGCCAATCCTTATGAGTTCAACCCATTCAAAATCGTACTCGTGCGGTGTATCGTGGGAGTTCACTTGCTGAAGTGATTTCTGGCCGTCGTCGCCGGGTAGAGAGGCTCTTAGGTCGAGCTTCTCAATCGGTTGTGGAATACTCATAAAATTCTCCGGGAACGGAGTCACTTGTAAGAGACAAGCAGTGATACTATAGGGGGTATCGTATAACACAATGAGTCATACCATCAAGGACAAAGAAAAGCTGGTTCTTAGAGCTAAGCGCGTCCAAGGTCAGGTAGAAGCGCTGGCACGAGCCCTTTCCGAAGAGCGTGACTGCTCAGAGGTTTTACAGCTCATGAGCGCGGCGAGAGGAGCCATGAATAGTTTGATGGCCGAGCTTCTGGAAGGCCACATCCGCAATCATGTGCTCCGAGGCAAGAAATCCAGTGCCGGACAGGTTTCAGCCGCCGACGAAGTGATCGGGATGGTTAAGTCTTACCTGAAGTAGGCCGGCAAATAGCTAAACATAAAAGGGCCGTTGGTTGGGGGGGTGGGGTAACTTTAGAGAGATATTAATGCTCACCCCCTCAATGCATTGAGGGGTGAGAACATAACGGGATGAATTCTGCACTTGACGAGATAGTAAACAGCTGGTTTTTGGCTGTTAATTTCGGTTAGAACATGAAGGACTGGATGTTGGGAGCAGGACACTCTACCTGCCCAGTATTGGATCGCGGATCAGACATAAAACTACTTCATGGGATCAAACGACAGTAACGCGCGCTTCGCGACCTCTGTCGGCAAGGGCGCAAAGCCGAGAGCTGAACACTTCTTTTGGCCTGAGGTCAGCGCCCAACGAAGGAGTTCCCTCATGACATCGTTCTTGTTCTTATCCTCTATCTGCTCGGGAAGTAACAGCCACGTATAAGTTGCAATGGGATATACGGCCTTGCCAGGCGGGTTCGTGATCGATACACGAAATTCCTGTCCCTCACTATCGGTCATTGCTGCCGCCGCAGCGGTCACGCTGGAAATATCCGCCTTGATGAACTGCCCTGCTGCGTTGCCGACTGCCCCAAAACTCATTTCATGCTGGATCGCGTAAATGAATTCAACGTACCCGATGGAGTTTGGCGTATGTTGTACAGCAGAAGCAACACCCTCGTTGCCCTCTGCCCCGGTTCCCACCGGCCACCGCACTGTGGTGCCGACGCCGACCGAGGCTTTCCATTGCGGACTAACCTTGGACAAATAATCGGTCCACACGAAACTGGTACCGCTGCCCTCCGAGCGATGAACTACAGCGATGGCGGCATCAGGCAGGACTGCGCCCCGGTTTGACTTTCTGATCTGGGGATCATTCCAATTGCGGATCTTTCCGAGGTAAATCCCGGACAGGGTCTCCGGCGTAAAGTTGAGTCTCTCGTGAAGACCCTTCAGGTTGTAGATGACAACCACGGCGCCGAGGACCGTGGGCACATGTAGGAAATGTTCATGAGCTTCCGACATAGCTTGGTCTGACAATGGCATTTCGGAAGCGGCAAAGTCTACCCTACCTTCTCTCAACCGTTGGATTCCCTCTACAGACCCGACAGCTTCGTAGCGGATGTGCACTCTCGAATGATGTTCTTGAAACAATTCGAACCAACGCTGATAAAGGGGTGCAGGAAATGTAGCGCCTGCACCAGTCAACGTTCCTTCGACTTGCCCAAGCGAAGTTGCGACGGTCGGTTCTAGACCATCCTTACCTTTGAGAGCGGCGAGCAGCTTGCGGACAAGCTGGGTCGCAAGGTCATTGGCTATGCCATTCCAGGGAAAGTTGCTGGGGCTCACCAGATAGGACCAAAGCGTTTCATCATTCTTGCCGACCACTTCCACGGAGAGGAATCCCTCGAATGTAGGCTGGGTGAGGCTATTGGAACGGGGACTAAAAGAAATGTGCCCTGTTACCCACATCCGGCCCGTCCCCCTGATCAGCGCGTCCGCCTCCTTTGGATCTGAGACAACGTTAATATCGTGACTCTTTCGGAGCTGGCGGATAATCTGCTCACGGATCTCGCCTGCCCCCTTGTCCGTCCCGAGCGACTGGACATATAACTTCCTTACCTGGGAAAGCCGATCTGCAACTTGGGCATAGCCGCCAACAGGTCTCGCAGACACAAGTGCCACCACAGCGCATAGCGAATACGTAAACTTGAAAACCGAATTCAAGAGCGGCTCCCTCCCCAAAAACGTGTTATCGACTCTCGCATTTGTCTATTTCCATAGACTTCTTAACAGCCGCATCCTGTTTTCTCGCTTTTTCTATACGTTCGCGCGCTTCCTTCACGAAGCCGGTAAAGTGTCTGGGAGAAGCTATTTGAAGCGCGGATGCCACTCACAGCATTATGGCACTGTACACCAACACCGAGGCAGTAAGAGTCATCGAGTAATGACGGATGAGAGTTCGCCCGGCTTAACCTGCTCCTCTTCAACGATCCGCCCGCGCTCACAAGTCGCTCGACTTTGTTGATTAACTGTGGTTAACTAGGGAGCATCATCTACAGTTAATCCATCTAAACTTGCTCGTTGGGGAAAATCGAAGAGGTAGGCTTTCAAATGGGATGCAGTCGTCTTGTTGTTTTGGTCGTTGCTGTCGCAGTTCTCTCAGCAGAGGCACTGGGTCAAGGCGAGACCACCAGCGCGATTGTGGGCCAAGCGACTGATGCGACCGGAGCGGTTGTTCCGGGAGCCATGGTAACGGTAACCAGCCATGACACAGGATCAAAGCGCAGCGCTAAGACGGACGAAGCAGGTCGTTTCAATTTCCCCCAGCTAAAACCGGGTGCATACGCAGTCAGAATTGAAGCGCAGGGGTTTGAACCACAAGAGGCGGACAACGTCTTCTCGGGTCTGGGACAAAAGCAAACCGTCAACTTCACTCTTGAAAGTAGCTCGCTCGAACGAGACCGTTGAGGTCAGTTCGGAAGCTCCGATCATCAATCCTAGCAACGCGAACACATCAACGACTCTCGATGCTCCTGCGCTCGAAGACCTGCCCAATCCGGGCGGCGACATGACCTACCCTTTGCAGTTCGCTTCCGGCGCTCTCATCAACACGGCTGGGAGCGGCAATGATTTCGTGGGCGGTACGAACGGGTATGGCAACGTGGAATTCAACGGACTTCCCGCGCTCTCCAACGGATACATCGTTGACGGACTGGAGACCAACGATCCTCTCACCAACCTCAACAGCGGGCTTTCAACCAATCTTGTCTTGGGGCTAAATTCAATTTCCGAAGTGACCGTCAACACTCTGTCCTATTCTGTCGATCAAGGCAGGTACGGCGCGTCTCAGATTAACTACGTCACCAAATCTGGCACGAACCAGTTTCACGGAAACCTGTACGAACTCTGGAACGGCTCGATCCTCAACGCGGCGGACTATTTCACGAATGCCACACCGGGCAACCACAAACCGCGCTCAAACGTAAACCATTTCGGGGGCAGCTTGGGCGGTCCGATACTTCATGACAAGCTGTTCTTCTTTTTCGACAGCGAGTGGGTTCGAATCGCATTGCCTATCGTCACGCCGACTACTGTGCCCACTCCGGCATTCCAGCAATACGTGTTGCAGCAGCTTCCGCTCGGCGGCACCGACTCCGTAACAGGATCAACGCTACGCGCCAGCCCCGCAACTCGTGCCCTTTTACCAGAAGATGTTCTCGCTCTACGGGAACACCAGCGGGGTGCCTCTCGCAGTGTTGGGATGCCCATTCAATTCGGACGGCTCTCCGGCTCCAGGCGCTACCCCGAGCGGCAACGGTTGCGCCAATCGGCAAAGTATCTCGCACTCCAGCGACGACCATGAGCAGGTGCAGACCGCCCGAATCGACTACAACATCAACACGAACAACACCGCATGGTTTCGTTTTCAAGCCGATACAGGCGTGCAGGCTGCCTACACAGACCCGATCAACCCGCTCTTCAACTCCATTTCTCCGCAGCCTCTCTACTCGTTCGCGGCTGGATATACGCATGTGTTTTCGCAAAATCTGGTGAACTACTTCAATCCGGCATTCTCATGGTATGAGAGCCTGTTCGCGCCGAGCGACTTCCAGAAGACTCTCTCAGCCTTTCCAATCGTGCTACAGGGCAGCGGGGCAAATGCCCCCTTCACCACTATCGGAGGTCTCGACAACACTTGGCTTCAGGGAAGACGTGCTTCTCGGTTCTTCATCAATGACAACCTCGCTTGGAGTCGAGGATCACACGAGATCAGGGTGGGAACAAATGTGCGAATCTTGCGCTTGAACGACTATGATTTCGGCGAAGGCACGGTTCCCCTCGTCACTTATACCGATCTGCCGCAATTCATCTACGGTGTGGCATCCACTGCCACGAAGACTTTCCCGACCAACCAGAATGAACCGTTCAACTTCTTAAATCTCGATCTCTACGCGCAGGATACGTGGAAGGTCACGCCCAAGCTTACATGGACGGTCGGTATCCGCGACACGTTCAATTCCAATCCGCTGAACCCGCACGACCAAGTTGCGCGTCTTCGAGGCTCATTCGATTCGATCTCGCACGATGTCAATCAGCCGCTCAACGCTGCGATTCAGACGCACCTTGGAAATTTGTTCTCATCCACTCCGCTGGCGATCCTGCAACCAAGGACAGCGATTGCGTGGCAGTTCGAACCGAAAACCGTGCTGAGAACTGGTTTCGGACTGTTCAGCGACATCTTGCCCGGAACGGTCGCCGATCTCGTGGGAATGAATCCACCTTACGTGCGAACGTTTCAAGGAGGTCTTCTGGGCACGGTGGGCGGTGCCGCGATTGCGCCGGGAGTACCGAACAGCGCAGTCGATGCGACTGTCGCCGCAGACCAGCGATTTAGTTCTGGCTTTGCGAACGGACAACTTTCCTGTGCATCTCCGCTCGCAAATGCCGCTACCTGCCTGCCGCCAGTCGCCATCTCTGCCGTGCCAAATGGCACACTTCACGCGCCGTACTTCATGGAGTGGAGTCTAGGGATTGAGCACCAGTTCGGAACGACCGCCAGCATGCAAGCTCAATACGTCGGCACCCGTGCCGTTAACCAACCCTATCTCACGCAGGTCAATGGCTATCAAACCGTGTGCCAAGGATGCTTCGCGCCCTTCCCGTACATGCAGCCGACCGACCCCCGTTTTGGTGCGGTCACTCAGCTTTCAACCGGGGCAAACAGCCACTATAACGGGCTACAACTGACCGCGATGAAGCGCCTGAGTCATGGGCTGCAAGGACAGGTCAACTACACTTGGAGCCATTGCTTGGACACAGTATCGAACGGCGGGTTTCTTCAATTTTCTGCGGGAGGGATTCTCTCGCCGCTGCCGGGAAAACTGGCTCGCGATTATGGCGCGTGCGATTACGACATCCGACACAACCTCACCGGACAGTACGTCTACCAACTTCCAATAAAGGTGCGAAGCCACTCGCTTGGGTACGTAGCTGAACGGCTGGCAGCTTTCGGGCACAATGTTCTGGCACAGCGGAGTTCCATTTTCAGTGCTGAGCACGCCGTATTCCGCGAATGGTCAAGGAATCGTGCAGGGCAGCGGTGCGCAATTCGCGAACGTCGTACCCGGCGTGCCACTCTACGAGCATCATCCACTTGCGGGCGTTACGCAGCCCGGTACGATCCAGTGGCTCAACCCCGATGCGTTTGTCTCCGCAGTCGATCCGAGCACCGGAGCCTGCAATGGCGGCGACAGTCCACAGAATTGCCAGTTCGGGAATCTCGGTCGCAACGCCCTGCGCGGTACTAGACTTCGTGTGGAGCGACTTTTATCTGACGAAATGGTTCCCGGTGACCGAACACATGAAGCTGCGCTTCGACGCACAGTTCTTCAATGTCTTCAACCATCCGAACTTCGGTCTTGCCCAGCATGGTGCTGGCTGGCATTCCCGGCAAGCCGTCTACGCAGACTGGTTTCGGAGCGCTGACGTACACTACGTCGCCTCCAACTGGGTTACTGGGGGTAGGACTCGGCGGTGACAGCAGCCCACGGATGATCGCCTTTCAACTGCGGCTCGAATTCTAGATTGCCTGACCGCCGCTGCAGCGTCAGTGGTTGGAGCGTTTACCGTCGTGACCACACTAGACCGACGCTGCATGCGTTCGTCGTTCGTCATCGTGCTATGAGAATAGCTGATCCTGAGTTGGGGCGAGTTCGACAGCTCGCGAGCATTCTGCGTCGTCATTCGACACGTAGTTGATCCTCGTGCTGATGGCAGAGCACCGCATCAGCCGAGCATCGTAGGGCTTCAACAGTTCGGACGCTGCACCTGCATCCTGCATCCCCGGATCGAGCCACAGGTCATAGCTATCTGGATCGAGGATGACAGGCATACGGTCGTGGACGGCTGAAGTCACAGCGTTCGGTGTTGTCGTCAGGATCGAACACGACTTGATCCACTGCCCACTCGGGTCTCTCCATCGATCCCACAGTCCTGCGAACGCGAACAATTCCCCGTCATTAACTTCAAAGCAGTACGGCTGTTTCGCCTTGCCCCTCCGCTGCCACTCGTAAAATCCATCCGCCGGAATCGAGGCACCTGCGATTGGTCAACGGATCGCGGAACGCAGGCTTCGTCGCCGCTGTTTCCGATCTGGCGTTAATCATCATGGCTGCGCCGGACATGTCCTTCGCCCACGAGGGGATCAAACCCCAACGCACCAGCGACAATTCCCGGCGAGGTTCCTTCGGGTTCTGCCGGATGATCGGGACTGGCTGAGTTGGCGCGATGTTGTAGCGCGGAGTCCAGTCGTCTTCGCCTGAGACGCTGTCGAAATACTCTTCGATCATTTGCTTCCGACGCGACAATCGATAGCGACCGCACATTGAAAGATTATGGCAGATGAGGGGGCGTCTAGGTTTACGGGGGCGTGACTTACAGTCCCTCTGCGGAGGTATGTGGACTGATTTTCCCAGGTAGCCAAAACCTCGGGTGGTGCTATGATTTCGCCGTAGTTGAATAGGTTCCCCACTTGTAACGGCGAGATTTCGTCCGGCGGTTTCAGCGGAGCGATTGCTCTGGCGGCCCTCTGTCTCAAACCGTCGAGGGTTTCCTGGGCAACGTGCTGCTTTGAATTGTCGGAGAAACTTCACGCTCTCACTGATACCACTGATACCGTTTTCAGCGGAAATGTGGCCTACGAGGGAAACTATAGAAACTGTAGCCTGAGATCGAATTCGCTTGTAACCAGCACAAACACAGGCTATTATCACGGAAGTGTAGTGTTCATCGGCACTTGCGCTAGACGGCGGTGATCGAATCCCACTCTCTCCGCCAGTTTTTCTAATCCCACTGCAGACGGCTTTTGGTTCGTGCGCGGTGGGAAGTATCATGCGCGACTATTGCCGTGCGCCTTCCGGAAATTTCTCCAGGAGCCAGTCGAAGATGGCTGAATAAACAATCGCGAGATTGCCCGCCTGGCAGTGCGCCGCACCGCCCGAAGCGCGATCGAGAATTTGTGTTGTCACACTGCGTGCGTTCAGGAGCGCTTTCTCGAAGTCCGCAGTCTGGTGGAACGGAACAAAGTGGTCCTCCGCGCCGGCCAGGATCAGCGCATCTTGCCGAATGCGATCAGCGATGGGTGCGACCGTATAGGGGGCGACTGCCTTTCTGGTTTCGTCAAGGTCCTTCGTTCCCAGCGTCCAACGCGCGTTGTTGTAGCTCCACGCAACGTCCGGGTTCTTCATTGCGATTGGATTGTGGGCCGCCGTCAGCAGCCGGTTCGCACCCTCGGCGAAGTCAAAGCAAGTGTCGAACGCCACCACGCCATCTGACCCATTCTGAAAAAAGGATTGCTTTGAACGTCTTCGAAGATGGTTGCATCCCAGGGCTTAAGGAGCATCTGCTGGTTGTGCACCGTCGCCTCGAAGAGCTGTGGTTTCTCCGCTAATCCGGTGCCCACATGCAGTCGCAAGACCGCCCGGGATATCTTCTGGGTGCTTAGCGGAACGGATGTGTACCGGATGTTGGTGGGGGAGCAGGGGAGCTTCGCAGAAGTACCGGAATTGGCTAGCCGACAAGCTCGTGCAATCTCTTCTCACTGCGGCCCAGACCGATTGCAGTTCGAAGTGGCGCGTTGTAACGTGATTCATTGCGGGAGTTGCGACACGGTCTACAGCATTCCTAGGACGCCCGTACTTCCGATTTCGCGGTGTGTGCGGTCGCCCGCAGTTTTCTTCGAAGTGCCTCTTGAACCCGTTCCAAACGCTTACTCTCAGTTTTTCGTTCGGACCGAAGCAGTCGACGCTTTATCTCATGTCGCCCCGTCGCTGAATTAGAATCATTCACGATGCCTCCGATGAGTTCGGTTTAATCGAGCCCCGGGTACACCATTGTCAATGAAGCATAGGAGAGCATGTGTCATACGATTTTGTGAAGCCAGGTTTCGTCTAATGCCGATAACTTCACATTTGCCCATTCGGCGGCGCGGTTAGATCCGATTCGGTGGCAACGCTCGATCCAGCACGGTGTTTCGACGAGCAGCCGGCATTTCTTGCCGTTTCCCTCGCTCTGGACGGATATCACTCGTCAAAATTAGCGTCTAACTCAAAAATGAAGCTGTGTGTCAGGCACATCGCAGAATCGTCTACTTCGAGACGGCCAAGCAGATTGTCGAGCAATCGCTGCGTAGACGCGCACACTCCCATCGCTAAGCTTGAATCGAAATCAGCGAACGGATCTCCTTGATCGAGGATTAGTGCTTTTTCGAGATCTTCCACGGGTACGAGTCCTCTCCAACAACGTCAAATCCATTTCCTGGGGGTGTGGGAGGTGGTTTCTCGCAGCCGCCTCGGTTACACCCTACTTGAGATATCGGAAACGGCAGGGAAAAGACGACAGATGGGAGAAAGGAAATCTATAGTCTTCGCTGGTCATCATCGGTAGGGTTCAAACTCTACCGGCGCAGACGCGGACCCACCCAGTTTGCGGAGCAGTTTGTAGCTACAACTTTGAAACGGTGCCGTCCTCCTGATTTGTGACCCAGATATTGGCGCCATCAAAGGCCACACCATCGGGTAATCGTCCGGTCGGGAAGGTTCCCATATTCAGACCATCTGTCGAGCGCAGCCGGGTCACAGTGTTATCGCTAAAATTTGCCACCCAAACGCTGACGCCGTCGAAGGCGAGAGCCACCGGATTGCGACCGACCGGGAACGTGCCCTGGTTCAATCCGTCTCTCGCCCGGAGCTTCGTCACGGTATTACCGAAAGCGTTGGCGACCCAGATGCTGGAGCCGTCGAAGGCCACCTTTCTCGGGCCGTGCCCGGTGGGGAAAGTGCCGAGATTCGCTCCATCGCTGGCGCGCAGTTTGGTGACGGTGCTGTCGGTGTTATTGGCCACCCAGATGTTAGCTCCGTCGAAGGCTACGCCTACCGGGTCCACACCGGTCGGGAAGGTGCCCTGGTTCGTTCCATCGCTGGCGTGCAGCTTAGTGATCGTGTTGTCAAAAGAATTCGAAACCCAGATATTCGCGCCATCGAATGCCAAGCCTCCGCCGGGACTAAGTCCAGCCTGGAAAGTGCCGACGTTTGCTCCATCGCTGGCGCGCAGCTTGCTGACACTGTGCTGGTGCGGATTCGCCACCCAGATGTTGGCTCCATCAAATGCCATGGCGGCCGCGAAGTCTGGAGTTGGGAAAGTCCCCAGCTTGGCTCCGTCGCTAGCTCGGAGTTTGGTGAGCGAACGGACGGGGGTGTTGGCTACCCAGACGCTGCTACCGTCAAAGAGGACGCTGCCCGGGTTGGTTCCCACGGCAAACGAGTTTCCCTGCGCGGCTGGATAGAACTTCAGAGTGGCAATCGCTTCCAGATTCTTGGTTTGCGCCCAGGCGCCACTGGTCAGAAGTATTGCAGTCATAAAACCTGAAAGGATTTGCGCGTTTATGTTTCGCTTCATTGTGTTCTATCTCCTACTCGTTGTTCTGGTGCAGTCAGGCACGAGCTGAGTCAGAAATTACCAACCCCTGTAAGCTACCGTCACGGTCGCTGTCTTATGCGGACCCAAGGTGCGCCTGTAAAGCATGACCAATGATCCATCCGTCGCGGTCAGAGGTCCTTCGACGAAGTTCGCCTCGGCGTTACATGGCACCGGTGGGCGGAAGGTGTTCTGCGCAAACCCGAGGGCCGAGTTAGGCCGCTCCGCTCCTATTTCTTGCAGCACCAGTCCAAAAAGCCCGGTAGGGTTCGATGAAATGGAATTCCATGCAAAGGCGCTGTTGTTGGTTCCATCGAGGTTATTCAGGGCGAGGCCGTCAGCATCCGCATCTGCGTAGCGCAGGAGGAATGCTAGTCTGGCTACGGAACTGTTATTCGTCAGTGCCATCGCAATCTTTGCGGACTGTGGCCCCGTCACCTGAGTGATGGTTTGAGTCAGCGTCCAACTGCCATCAGCCGTGGTGCGGGCAATCTTCACCGACTTTGCGTCATGACTCACGACGGTCGCGGGGTTCCAGTTTCCGCTGTCGCCAAAACCACCGTAGTCGGTGTACTCAGTACCCGTAGTAGCGTCACAGATACCATATCCCTCACCGAGGTCGTCGGTAGCGATGAGCGGAGTACCTTTTGGCGCCTCAAAATGGATGATGTTGCCGTTTGCAGTCACACAATACCGCAGAGAGGCGAGCTGGAAGCCGGAGGTGAAGGTGAACGAGCACTTGGCGGTCGAAAAGCGGTTGTGGGCTACTGCTTCTAAAGCTGTTTTCTTTTTCAACCTTGCAGTTGCCTCTTGTTGTGTTCTAACGCTAGTGGTGTTCGGAGTCTCAGCGAAACTGTGAACGGCGAGTATGAGTACGGTGACCGCAAGGACAAGCTTGTTCATAAAATGATCTCCTAAAAGATTTTGTTTTCTTGGCGAAAGAGGTTGTCTTCCCGCTGCCGTTGGAATCGCACTAAAAGCCCTTGTACCTGACCGTTACCGTCTTCGACGTGCCTTGGGGAATCTCTAGCCCGTAGAACAAGCCAATCGATCCGTCGGTGGCGGTCACCGGTCCAGCAGCTTCGTGCAAGAAGGGGTTGCACGGGTCCGGTCCATCGGGAACGTCCTGTGCTAACCCAGCGAGAATCTCGGCGGGGGGGTTACCCACATTTTGCAGCACCAACCCGAACCGAGTGGTGGCCTCGGTTGAATTCCAGCCAAACGCACTTTCGAGAGTTGCATCCAGGTTATTCAGCGATTCTCCGCTCGCGTCCACGTCCGCGTAGCGCAGCAGGATCGCTGTGGTATCTATGGCGGAGTTGTTCTGTAGCGTCATAGTAATTCTTGCGAACGGCGAAGGTCCGGCGACCTGGGTGAAGGTTTGGGTCAGCGTCCAGAAGCCGTCGCTCGTAGTGCGGGCAATCGTGACGGAGGTTGCGTTGTGACTTACAACGGTTGCCGTACCCCAGTTCTTGCTGTCCCCACGTTCGGCGTAGTCGAGGTACGCAACGCCTGAAGTGCTGCCACAGAAGCCATACCCCTCGCCATCAGCGCCTACGGCGATGTGCTCGTGGCCGGCTGGGCTCTCGAAGACGGTGACGTTCCCAGTCGCGGTCACGCAAAACTTCAAGAAAGTATTGTCGGCGCCGGAAGTGAAGGTGAAGACGCAATCGGCGCTGGAAGGGGGACGATGGAGCGCGGATTGCGCGGCACTCTTTTGCGCTAATAAAGCTCCGGCTTCCGGTTGATGGTTAAGCCCGGTTGCGCTCGGAGTCTCAGCCAAGCTGAAGAAGCAGAGCGCCACCACGGTGAATGCAAGAATAAATGCCTTCATAAACAAATCTCCTAGACTTTAGGTTCCGAAAATCTGCGGTTTATGCAACAGTGCGAAAACGAGCCAGTCCAGATCGGAGCAACAATTACGTGCAACGCGAAAAGTGCCCCGGGCTGTGCCCGCGCCAGAGCGTGATCTCAAGCACCGGTCCCGAGACGTTCACAGTGGCAGTTCCATTTACCAACATTGCAGTGACTCCGCCCAACGGTCGCAGCACCGCCGCAACATCTGTCTACCTGGAATATCGAAAACTGAAGCGAGAAGACGACAACTCTAAGGGAATTAGTTAGGACACATTGCCTTCACATCGCCCTTGCGTGCGGTGAATAGTGGGCTTGCCCGGAGCAGCTATCATGAACAGTGCGAAAGGCTCCCCGGGCCGTGCTGCCGTGTTAGGGCACGATCTCAAACACATCTCCCTCGTTGTGCTTAGTCCGCAGGTTCTTGAAGGCGGCCCCAAACAGGTTGCCGGCTGGGTCGCGGGTAAGGCCAGGCAGTGGGCTTAGCCCGTCCCGTCCCCCGGTAAAGCTGTGCAATACCGTCAAGTGGCCGGCCGGATTCACTTCGAACGCCGTCCCAAGTCCGTGGGAACCACCGCCCATCGTGGTGCCATAGATGTTGCCACCTTCGTCCGAAATCAGCACCCCGTTGGGCCCAAACCCGTCCGTTCCCGTGAATCGATGCACAACCTTGTACTGACCCGTGGTCGAGATCCGGAACAGAACTCCGCCGACATTTCCGTCGCCGGTGGCGGCGCCGTACAATTTGCCGTCGGCAGGGTTGAGGAGGAGGCCTCCCTGAGGAAGGTCACTGTCTTTTCCACCATGAAAAGCATGCAAGACCGTGAACTTTCCGTTCTTCGCAATTTTGAACACGGCACCACAGCCCTCGCCGGGGAAGCGCTCGGTTGAGCAATTGAAGTCTCCACCGACCTGAGCCACGCCGTAGAGGTTCCCGTTGGCATCGGCAATCAGGGATCCGATCGGGCTGAGACCGTCCGCGCCGCCCGTGAACTGATGGAGCATGCGCACCTTGCCAGCCGTATCCAGCCGATAAATGGTTCCGCAGCCATCAATGCAGTTGCCATTGCCGCCCAGTGTAGTGGCGCCATAGAGGTTTCCACGCTTGTCCAGGAGGAGGCCGCCGCTGGGGAAGATCGGGCCGATGGGAAGCTTAGAGGGAAAATCGAACAATACTGTCTCTTCGCCCGACGGCGAGATTTTGAATATGACACCCTCGTCATTTGGCCCCCCGCCCGCCGTGCCATACAAGTTCCCCGCCTGATCCAGAATCAAGCCCGACCGCGGAAGACTTCCATTCGCGCCATCAAAGGCGAACAGGATTCTCTCGGCGCCGGTAGAGTCGATCTTGTACACGACTCCTTTTTGGCTTGGGCCACCGAAGCCGGTTGTTCCATAAAGATTGCCAATTTGGTCTCGGACCAGCCCTCCACTGGGAGTTGCCCCATCCTTCGGTCCATCCTGGAACTCGTGCAGTACGTGAAAATGCTGAGCTTGCGCCGGCTGCATCGCCACCGCCCATACCAGCACCATGATTGCAAGAACAAATTTCTTCATAAAGTCTCCTGATCTAGGTTTGTATTCAACAATGTTGTGTATGCGGACCCGCGCGAAAAAAAGACGCGAGTCCAACTCGGAGCAGAGATCACGAGCAACCGAAGTCTGCTCCGAGCCGCGCTGCCAGTTAGGGCGTCATTTCAAACACCGTTCCTTGTAGGCGTCGTTTCGAGACGTTCCGGCTGGCCGTTCCATAAAGATGGCCTGCTGCGTCACGGATCAGTCCAGCGGCCGGGATTCCTCCATCGACGTCTCCCGTAAAGCGATGCAAGACGGTCAGCAGGCCGTCAGGACTCAGCTCGAATATCGTCCCGAGGTTGTGGGCTCCATTAGAGGTAGCCGTCCCATAGAGGTTGCCAGCCTGGTCGAGGACCAAGTTTCCATTGGGGCTCGTCCCCTCCTTTCTGAGAAAGCTGTGGAGGATCGTGTACTCCCCGGCTTTGGAGATTTTGAAGGCGGTTCCGAATTCACGGTGGCCGCCAACGCCAGTGACACCGTATAGGTTGCCAGCGGCGTCCAGAACAAGGCCAGCTTGCGGAATTGAGCCATCTCTTCCGCCTGCGAAGGTATGTAAGACAGTGAACTTGCCATTCTTCGCCAACTTGAACACTGTGCCGCAACCGTCACCCGGGAAGTCCGGGTCCTGGCAAGACAGGTCTCCGCCCGCTCGGGCTATGCCATACAGGTTGCCCTTCGCATCTTGCACCAGGGGCCCGAACGGCTCGCTACCGTCCGAACCGCCAGTGAATTTATAGATCAGGTGCAGCTTGCCCGCCGGATCCAGCCGGAATACAGTTCCACATCCCGATGGGCATTTGCCGCCAGAGAACGTCGTGCCAAACAGGTTCCCGGATTTATCCATGAAAAGGCCGCCGGTCGGAACTACCGGGCCACCCCGAGGCATTAGCTGAAAAGCGTGCAGGATGGTTTGCTCGCCTTGAGGGGAAAGTTTGTACACAAGGCCGCCGCCACCCGGCCCCCCTTCCTGGACGATGCCGTACAGATTTCCTGTCCGGTCTTGAATCAGGGGTGTATCGGGGGAGGAACCACTCACAGGCAGATCAAAAGCAAACAGGACCGACTCCTTGCCCGTGCTGTCGATCTTGAATACCGTTCCGTCGCCAGTGCCACCGTCAAGGGTCGTCCCATAAAGATTGCCGGCGGCGTCGCGGAGAAGTGCTCCGTGGGGATTTGCCCCCTCGCCCTTGATCGCAACGTTAAACTGGTGCAGTGTTTTGAAACTTTGAGCTTGCACTGGCGGGATCGTTACGGCCAGCGCCAAGGTGAATATTGCGGCAGAGAATAAATTTGGTTTTCGCATGTTTCCAGCTTTCCTATGAATTTTTGAATTCGATTTCCAATAACCCTGGGCTCAGAACGCCGCTCACGGCCAACCGCCAGTCAAGGCGCACGTCCTTCTGTTGTCAGTATGATCGGTGCCGCACCCTGTAGAATCGCGAATGCGGCCCCGATGCTAGGTCTTCTGTCTTGCGGCGAACCTAGGGCGTGATCTCGAACACGTCTCCGTTCTGTTGACCGATCAAGCCGTTCGAAACTGCGACTCCATAAAGGTGGCCCGCTTGGTCACGGATCAATCCGCCTTGCGGGAATGCTCCATCCAATCCACCATTGAAGGTGTGCAACAGTTTCAGGTGGCCAGCTGGGTTGATCACAAACGCGGTTCCGTCTGTGCCACGGCCGCCAGTCTGCGCCGTGCCAAACAAGTTTCCAGCTTCGTCCAGAACCAGTCCCCCATTTGGTGACGACCCATCATTCGTTCCCGTGAAACGGTGCAGGATTATGTACTTACCGTCGCTGGAGATTTTGAACAGCACTCCCTTCTCAGATATGCCGCCCTGGCTGGCAGCGCCGTAGAGGTTGCCGCTGGTTGTGTCCAGCAGAAGGTCGGGCTGCGGGGTTGCACCGTCCGCCCCATGGAAGGTGTGTAGGACAGTCAGCTTGCCACTCTTCCTGGCGAATCTGAACACGGTGCCGCAACCCACTCGCAGCTCGGAGCAAGACAGGTCTCCGCCCGCCTGGGCCACGCCATACAGGTTTCCGTTTGCGTCTGGAACCAGAGGGCCGACCGGCACGCTACCGTCCGCACCGCCGGTGAACTCATAGAGCACGTGCAGTTTGCCCGCCGGATCCAGCCGGTAGATGGTTCCGCAGCCACTTTGGCACTTGCCTTTGCCGCCAAATATGGTTGTGCCATAGAGGTTGCCAGCTTTGTCCATGAAGAGCGCTCCGCTTGGAACCCTCGGTCTGTGGCAAAAGAGACATCCCTGAAAAGCGAACAGTATGGTTTGCTCGCCTTGGGGCGAGAGTTTGTATACGACACCAGCGCCGCCCGGCCCTTCGTCGGCTACGCCGTACAAGTTTCCCGCCTGGTCCTGAATAAGCGCCGCGGACGGATCTGCCCCATCGGAAACATGAAACTGGAATAGAACCTTCTCCCTGCCGGTGCTGTCGATCTTGAACACGGTGCCCGCACTCCCGATGCCGTCCGTGAACGTGGTTCCATAAAGATTGCCGGCTGCGTCCCGGAGCAGTTTCCCCTCAGGATTTCGGCCGTCGTCTACACCGTTGAACTCGTGCAGTGGTTTGAATTTTTGTGCTGCCGCGGGCTGGATAACTGCGACCGCCATCATTAGTGCCATGATTGCAAGAACAAACTTCTTCATAGCAAATTCTCCTAGTCTTATTTTCTGAAAAGTCAATTGGCAGAAAAAGGTTGGGTGCGCCACCGTACGGCACCCAGCACCGCTACTGCATGGTCGGGGGAGAAGAGCTGTTATGAAAATGCCTGACTTGCCCGAAGCGTTTGTCACAAGCGTGTCCCGAATCTGTAAAAGGTTTAGAGTCGGTTCGTCGTAGCGTCGCCGTCTTAACTGTCCGGTGGGTGTCCTCTCTCGAAACACCCTCATGTCGTCCGATGAAAATCCCTTGACGCTGACGCGAAACGGAGCGATGTGGTGTACTATGGTGCGGTTTTCGAGTGTGAAAAGGAAGCACAAGTGACATGGGGCGCTGGTAGCAGGCGTGCGATTTCCTTACGAAAAGTCGGACCGCCACCACGCGATCCGGTTCCGAGCTTTGGATTTATTCATGGGGCGAGTGCCGCGTAGAACGATCTCTGAGCTTTTGACGGTGGCGGCCTTTCTGCTTATCGCGTTCTGGCTTGCTGCTCAGGAGGCCGCTCCAGTTCCACCGCTTCTGACCGTTGACCAAGCCATAAAAATAGCAGTTGCCAATAATATTTCCCTGAAAATCGCCAACCTGGATGTGGACAAGTCCAAATGGGAGGTCGCGGCGGCGAAGACCAGGCGGTTACCCGCGATCAGTACTTACCTGTTCGCGTCCGGCGACCTGAATTCACCTACCTTCACCTTCAGCCAAGGCATTTTTGGGAAGATCAACGGCCTACCGAACCCGTCCCAGAATACGAGAATAGAGCTATCTCAAGGCATAACCGGATTCGCCAATGCGCAGGTGGCGCAACCGATCAGCCAGCTGTACAAAATCCATCTCGCGATCCAGGAAAAACAGCTGTCGTCCGATTTGGCGAGCCAGCAGTTTCGAGGCAAGCGGCAGTCCGTGGTTGCCGATGTAAAACAGGCTTACTATGCTGTGCTGCAGACAGAAAGTGCGCTTAAATCGACGGAAGCCACGGTCAAGCAGTACGTAGAGACCGACCGCGTCGCGACGCAATACATCGCGCAAGAAGCAGTGCTGCAGTCCGAAAGTCTGGACGTTAAGGCAAAGCTCGCCGAGGCCCGCTATCAGGTCGTCGAGCTACAGAACAATCTTCAGACTCAAAAGGAGCAATTGAATTATCTGCTGGGGAGAGACCTGGAAACGGACTTTACCACCGAAGAGGTGCCGCCGATTTCTTTGAAAGAAACCGATCTGCAGTTTGCCCAGCAGACTGCGCTTGAGCAGCGCCCCGAGATCAAAGAGGCCGAGATCAACGTACAGCGGGCAGACGTGGACCGCAAGCTGGCAAAATCCCAGTACATCCCCGACATCGGCGCGGCATTCCACTACTCCAGCCCGCTGAATACCGAAATCCTCCCAAAGAACATTGCTGCGGCGGGAGTGGAAATGAGCTGGGAGCCGTTCGATTGGGGACGCCGGAAAGACGAGGTAAATGAGAAAAAGATCATGCTGGAGCAGACCCAGTATCAATTGAAGGATGCACGTTCCCAGGTTCTGCTGGATGTGAACAATCATTTCCGAAAGCTCGACCAGAGCCGCCAGTTGCTCTCTGTTGCCGAAGCGGCGCAAGCCGCGGCTAACGAGAAATTGCGCGAGGTGAATGACAAGTTCCGGCAGAGCAGTGTTTTGCTACGCGACGTTCTGCAGCAACAGGCGGCGGTAGCCAGCGCAGATCACGATTACGAACAGGCTCTACTGGCCTTTTGGACGGCCAAGGCGGAGTTCGAAAAAGCTCTGGGGGAAGAGTGAAATCATGAAGCAGATGGGTGGAGCAATGTTGGGCCTGATGCTGGCGGGAGGGGTCAGCCTAGGTCTTCCAGGTTGCAACCAGGCGAACCCGCAGCCCAAGGCGCTCGTCCCGGTGCGCACGGCCCAGGTGGGAACGATCGATGTCGGCAATGCGCTGAAATATTCGGCCAGCATCGTCCCTTACACGCAGGTGGATTTAGCGTTTAAGTCCAACGGCTATGTGGAAAGCGTTCTGCAGGTGCCGAGCGCGAGCGGGGGACGCCGCAACGTGGACCAGGGAGATTGGGTAAAGAAGGGCACCGTTCTCGCGGTGGTAAGCCGGCAAGACTATCTCGACAAGCTTCAGCAGGGTAACGCGCAACTCTCGCGAGCCCAAGCGGAGTATGTCAAGGCCAAGTTAAGTTTTGATCGCACATCGGCGCTGTATTCGAGTCAGAGTGCCACCAAGCCGGAAATGGATTCGGCCCAGGCGCAACTGGATAGCACTACTGCCTCGGTCTCAGCCGCCAAGGCCCAAGTCAGCGAGGCGCAGGTTGCGCTGGATTACTGTTCGCTGGCGGCGCCCTTCGATGGCTGGATCGTCAAACGCAGTGTGGACGTGGGCAGTCTCGTGGGCCCTGCGACCAACGGCTTTTCGATCGCAGATACGCAAACCGTGAAAGCAGTTTTTGGCGTCCCCGACATTTACATCAGCCGGGCCAGGATTGGACAACGCTTGGCCATCACGACGGACGCGGCGCAGGGAGAATTCGAGGGCAGGATAACGGCCATCTCTCCCGCGGCCGATGCCAAGAGCCGCGTGTTTTCCGTGGAAGTCTCGATTCAGAACGCGAACAACTTTCTAAAATCGGGAATGATCGCGACGCTCTCAATACCGGGGCAGAATCTCGCGCACGCCGTAACCGCGATTCCGATTGGCTCGGTAGTGCGAGATCCGCAGCGTCCGGAGGGATTTGCGGTGATGGTCGCTGAGGGTCAGGGAGACGTCGTGACCGCCCGCCTGAGGTCGGTCCAGTTGGGAGACGCTTACGGGAACATGATCGCCGTGACTGGTGGACTCAACCATGGCGAGAGGGTCATCACCACGGGTGCGAGCATGGTGAAAAGCGGAGATCAGGTGCAGATTATTCCCTGACTTCGAGCCGGTGAGGTATTTCGTGAAACGGTTCTACCGTTATGGCGCATAGGTCGGAAGCCGACATCGTCGCGAATGTGCACAATACTGCCCGCTTCTTCACGGAGCATCGCCAGGTAGCGTTCATTCTTCTCCTTGGAGTATTTGCGTGGGGCCGGTACGGCTACCAGAACATGCCCAAGCGGAAGGATCCCACTATTCCCATCCGGGTAGCAGTAGCCTCGACCCAATGGCCGGGAGCGACAGCACAGGAAGTCGAACAGCAGGTCACGCGGCAGGTCGAGCAAACCATGGCACAAAACGCGTTTGTGCGCGCGCCCACGCCGTCAGATTTTGGCATTCGATCCATCAGCTTTCCGGGGTTGTCCATGGTGTACGTGCAGATGGACGATGCCGTGAAGGACACGAAGAAGCAGTTCAGCGACATCAATCTCAAACTCAATAATCTGAACAACAAGCTTCCGCAGGGTGCCGGGCCTATCCAGTTCAACAGCGACTTCGGCGACACTGCGGCTCTCATGCTGACAGTTGCGAGCCCGCCGGCGAGTGCTGTAGAGATTGCTCTGCGTGCCACAGCCGTCCGGCGAGCGATTGAAAGAACCCGAAGTGAGGAGTCGCGCAATGCTCAGCAGCCGCGTGTCAGCATTGTCAGTGCGTTTCCGCAATCGGTCGCTCCGGAACTGGTACGCGAGTCCTTCGAGTCGATCGTAAACGCGGCTGTTCAGACGCATGTAATCGCTGATCCGCACTTCTTTCAGGGAACCGGATTTGTGGGCGCGGATGTCAGTTCCAAGTTTGACGACGTTCAACTGCGGGCGATCGCAGACCGCTTTCTCACCGACAAGCTGCACCGGTCTGAAATTCATCCCGACGCCTGGCCCGCAGTTTTCATTCGCGATCCGCAAGGAACTCAGGCAGCCCTGGCCGCAGCCGCCGGCGACAAATATTCTTATCGCGATCTCGATGACTTCACTGATCTCATCAGTCGCACCATCCAAGGAGCGCCCCAGGTGGCGAAGATCGACCGGAAGGGCGTTCTGCCCGAGCAGATATACCTCGACTACTCCCAGGAACGTCTCGCGCAGTACGGGATGAAACCTTCGAATCTCAAGGACATCCTTCAAGCACGGAACTCCACCATTCCTGGAGGCGCGTTGGAAGCCGGTCCGAAGAGTATTCAGATCGACCCCTCGGGCAAATTTGAGAATGCGCAGCAGATCGGCGACGTCATTATCGGAGTGTCAAGTTCTGCGGCCAACAGCCCGGTCTATCTTCGGGACCTGGTGGATATTTCTCGCGGCTATCAGAGCCCGCCCCGCTATCTGAATTATCTGACTTGGAAGGACAACGATGGTCGTTGGCACCGCAGCCGGGCGGTCACGGTCGCGGTGCAAATGAAGGACGGCCAGCAGATCGAACAGTTCGGCAAGAGCGTGGACGAAAAGCTGGCTGCAGTTCGACAATATCTGCCCGATGACCTGGTGATTGTAAGGACGTCGGATCAGCCCTTGCAGGTCAAGGAAAACATCGACCTTTTTATGGACGCGCTTTACGAAGCCATCTTCCTGGTCGTGATCGTTTCGCTGATCGGATTTTGGGAATGGCGCTCGGCAGTGCTGATGGCGATTTCTATCCCTATCACCTTGGCGATGACCTTCGGAATGATGTACCTGCTAGGTATCGACATCCAGCAAGTGTCCGTCGCTACCCTGATTATCGCTCTGGGACTGCTGGTGGACGATCCCGTGGTCGCGGGTGATTCCATCAAGCGCATGCTCGCGGAAGGCCATCCCAACATCGTGGCGGCCTGGCTCGGGCCCACCAAACTGGCGACGGCGATCCTGTACGCTACGGTAACAAACATCGTTGCTTACCTGCCATTTCTTCTGCTCACGGGATCAACCGGCGAGTTTCTTTTCAGCCTGCCTATCGTAATGACCTGCTCGCTGGTCGCTTCCCGTCTCGCCTCCATGACCTTCGTTCCCTATCTGGGGTATTACCTGATGAAGCCTGAGAAGAAAACAGAGCGGCCGATGAGTGAGCGGCGGGAATTGGGATTCACCGGTTACTACGCTCGGGCATGCCGTTATTCCATGGAACACCGCTGGAAGTTCTTCATCGGGTCTTTGGCCTTCCTGGCCGTCGGATTCTTTCATCTTTGCACAGCTCAACTCTGCATTCTTCCCAGAAGATGTTCAGTATTGGTCGTACATCGATGTATGGCTGCCCAACGACAGCAATTTGGACGCTACCAATCAGAGCGCGCTGAAAGCGGAACAAATCATTCGCGAGCAGGCCGACAAGTACGGGCGTGAACATCCTGGGAAAGACGGCAAGCCCGCGCAAGTGCTACGCTATGTGACCACGTTCGTCGGAGGGGGTGGGCCACGGTTCTGGTTTTCGGCTTCGCCGCAGGCGCAGCAACTCAACTACGCGCAGGTCCTGATTGAAGTGACTGATAAGGAAGTTACGCCCGAGTTTGTCAAGCAATTGCAGCCGGTTCTTGCTTCTACAGTGCCTGGTGCCCGGCTGGATGCTCGTCAACTGCTGACCAACCCGATCGACTACCCAATCGAGATCCGACTCTCCAGCACCGCCGATGTGAGCGCGTCTTCGGAAAAAGCAGACAATCAAACCCTCGAGGAGCTGGCAGGTAAGATCGAAGACATCTTTCGTGCGATTCCCATTGCCGAGCGCACACGAAACGAGTGGGGCGACCCCAACGCCCAGATCACGTTAACCGTCGATCCGGACCGCGCCAACCTCGCGGGAGTAACTAATTCCGATGTGGCTCTTTCGTCTACGTCCGGGATCAGCGGCATGACCGTAACCACGCTCGAGGAAGGACAGAAGCAGATTCCCGTCGTTGCCCGTCTGCGTATGGATGAGCGCGCACAACTCTCCGATGTCCAAAACCTCTACGTGTATGCTTCTCAGGATCAGACCAAAATCCCGCTGGTGCAAGTGTCGAACGTGGAGCACGAACTCGTGAACGGGCGGATTATTCGCATGGATCACTTTCGCACGATCTGCGTGCGAAGCTTCCCCGCAGCCGGGCACTTGAGCTCCGAGGTCTTAAAGGACGCAATGCCCAAGCTGAAGGACGTTGAAAAATCGCTTCCGCCAGGTTTCAAAATGCAGATCGGAGGCGAGTACTACAAGACAAAAACCGGGTTCCAGAATTTGGCGGGGGTGATGGTGATCTCGATCGCTGCGATCTATCTTGCCCTGGTTTTCCAGTTCAACAATGGTATCAAGCCCCTGCTCGTGCTGGCAGCTGCTCCGTACGGGATGGTAGGAGCTTTCGCGGCGCTTTGGGTCATGCATGAGCCCTTCGGCTTCATGGCTTTCCTCGGGGTTGCCAGCCTGGTGGGCGTGATCGTCAGCCACTCGATTGTGCTCTTCGATTTCATCGAGGAGCGACACATCGAGGGTGACGACTTCGAGAATGCCGTCATTGATGCAGGAATCCTCCGCCTTCGTCCCGTTCTGATCACGGTTTTTGCCACTGTGCTCGCGTTGTTCCCGCTGGCTATGCACGGTGGACCGTTGTGGAAGCCCCTGTGCTTCGCCCAGATTGGGGGGTTGCTGCTTGCGACTCTCATCACCAAGCTTCAGGTTCCGGTGATGTATGCGATATTCGTCCTCGATCTTAAGGTCTTGAAGTGGGAGACCAAGCCAGGCGAAAGTACTTCGGTGGTTGCGAATGGCGTTCCCAGATAGTCGTCTCGCCAAAATCCGCATATCTCCACGACAGACCTTGAGGCCTGGGATCGTCTCGTGATTTCTTGACGTTCCGCCTTCCTTCCCGGAAAGGGCTCCTTCAGGAAACTCTGATTTAAGCATGAATTTAAAATGGGGTACGTCCCTCCCACCTTAACCAGAGACTCCCTAATGAAAATTGCCGAACGGACGATAGGTAGCTAGAGAAGAGGACTGTTTCCGACGACCCGGAAGCTGGCTTACGGAATCTCGCTTCAAAAGGTCAACAATGCGGCAGCGACAGCTGGACCTGTCGGCCCAGTTGGAAAACACTACAAAACGGGAAGGAGGGCAGCGATGAGTGACAGCGATATCGTCCAGGATTTTCTGGTCGAGAGTTACGAAAACCTGGACCGGTTGGACCGGGAACTGGTCGGCCTGGAGAAAAACCCTCACGATCGCGACGCCTTGGCCAGTGTGTTTCGGACTATTCATACTATAAAGGGCACCTGCGGGTTCCTGGGTTTCAATAAGCTAGAAAAGGTGGCCCATGTCGGAGAGAATCTGCTGACTCGGCTTCGCGACGGGCAGCTCACGCTCAACCGGGAACTTACTACGGCATTGCTGGGCATGGTGGACGCGGTCCGCCAGATGCTGAGCTGTATCGAAGTCAGCGGGGGTGAAGGAGAGCGCGACGACACCAAGCTGATTGACACGCTGACCCGCCTGCAGCAACTGCCCGAAACCCAGACAAAGAGAGAGGCTGCTCCCGGGCCGGGGAGCACTCCCGATGCGCCTGCCTTGCCCCCGTCGATTGGCGACATTCTGATGCAAACCGCCGGCGTCACGTCGGCGGAGATCCGGCGGGCGGCCGAGAAGCAGAATGAAGGCGATCCACGCCGCTTGGGCGAGATTCTGGTGGAACAGGGTGCGGTACAGCCCGGCGATATCGTGGACGCGCTGCGCATTCAGCAGTCTTCCCGCACGCAAGCCAGCGCCTCCAAGATTGAGGACAGCAGCGACCAATTAGAGCAGAGCGGAAAACAAGCATTGGTGAACGCTACGAGCAAGGCCAAGCAGGCTACGCGCGCCATGTTTGCCATGTGCGGACTTTCCCTGATGCTCCTGCTGGGGGTAGCCACGCAGGTTACGGTCAGCATCACCCGCCCGCTGGATTCATTCTCCACCAGATTCAGGGCGATGACCGAAGCCAATGATCTCACCGCCCGAGTCGATCAGGTGCGCCAGGATGAGATCGGACAGTTAGGCAGATGTTTGAATCTGTTTGTCGAAAAAGTGCACGATCTCTTGATCCAGATCGCAGCCACTGCCCAGCGCGTGTCCAGCGCCAGTGAGGAGCTCAGCACCACCAGTCAGCAGATCACGGCCAACTCGGAGGAAACCTCGGCTCAGGCGAAAGTGGTTTCCGACGCAACCCAGCAAGTCAGCCAGAACCTCCAGACCGTTGCCACCGGGGCCGAAGAGATGGGTGCCAGTATCAAGGAGATTGCCAAAAACGCCACCGAGGCGGCCAAGGTCGCAACCTCCGCCGTTAGGGTCGCCGAAACCACTACCGCCACCGTGTTCAAGCTGGGCGAATCCTCCACCGAAATTGGACAGGTCATCAAAGTCATTACCTCGATTGCGCAGCAGACCAACCTGTTAGCACTCAACGCCACGATTGAAGCCGCACGTGCCGGCGAGGCAGGCAAGGGATTTGCCGTCGTCGCCAATGAAGTGAAGGAACTGGCCAAGGAAACGGCCAGGGCCACCGAAGACATCAGCCGTAATATCGAGGCGATCCAGACGGACACGAAAGCGGCGGTGGACGCCATCGCATCGATCAGCGGGGTGATTAACCAGATCAACGATATCTCGAGCACGATTGCCACGGCGGTAGAAGAACAGAACGCGACCACGAATGAGATGTCGCGCAACGTGAGCGAAGCGGCCCAAGGCAGTGGCGAAATCGCAAGCAACATTACGGGGGTGGCGGAGGCGGCGGAGGGTACGTCGCGCGGATCGGCCGACACTCAGAAGGCGGCGCACGAACTGGTGCAGATGTCGTCGCAACTGCGCGGTCTGGTCGAGCAATTCAAGCTTAGTGTCGCCGATCACGGAACGGGCGCGACGCCCCAAGAACCGAGGCAGAGCAAGGCGGCGCATGCCGGTTTATAAAATGCACGCACACACTGGTTGGCTTGCTTCGCGCCTGCGTGTTTTCAGTCGCTGTCCGGCGACTGGTTACCTCGGTCGCGAAGCGGAAAGACACGGCTTGCTATGATCCCCATTCGCATCCTCGTCGTCGACGATTCGATCGTGATCCGCAAGCTGCTCTCCGACACCCTGGCGGAGGACCGCGCTCTGGAGGTGGTTGCCACAGCCAGCGACGGACGAATTGCGCTGGCGAAGATCCCTCTGCTCAATCCCGACCTGATTACACTCGACATCGAGATGCCGGTGATGAACGGCCTGGAGACGCCTGGCCGCGCTACGCAAGTTGTATCCCAAGTTGCCGGTCATCATGTTCAGCACGCTGACCGAGCGCGGGGCGGCGGCGACCCTCGATGCGCTCTCGCTGGGAGCGTCAGACTACGCCACGAAGCCGAGCAACAGCGGCAGTCCCGGGGTCGCGATCGAACGAATTCGCGCTGAGCTCATCCCCAAGATCAAGGCGTTGTGTGGCGTAGCAACGCCGCAACTTCAGCTTTGCCGCCGGCCCCGTCCCGGCATCCGGCTAGAGTTCGGGTCTCCGCCCCCCGCATCGAAATTGTGGCTATCGGCACCTCCACTGGAGGTCCGAATGCATCTGGCCGAAGTCTTGCCGCGGATTCCGAACGACTTTCCCGTTCCCATTGTCGTGGTGCAGCACATGCCACCCATTTTCACCCGGCTGTTGGCTGAGCGGCTGGCCAGCCGGTCCGCGATTCCCGTGGAAGAAGGCAGCGCGGGCGTAATTCTCACACCGGGGCACGCCTGGATTGCGCCGGGAAACTTTCATATGAATGTGATTCGTGCGGGCGTGCATCGGCGACTGGAGCTTGAATCAGGCACCTCCGCGAGAACTCCTGCCGGCCCGCGGTCGATGTGCTGTTTCGCTCCGTGGCGGCAGCCTACGAGCGCAAACGTTCTTGGAGTTGTGATGACCGGAATGGGCTCGGACGGCGTGCTCGGCGCGCAAGACATTCGCGAGGCGGGCGGAGACGTCATCATTCAGGACGAGGCTTCGCTCCGTGGTCTGGGGGATGCCTGGCCTGGTGCACGCCTCAGGCCTGGACGATGCTGCCTATCCTCTCGATCAGTTGGCGCCGGAGATCACGCGCCGGGTGATGCAGAGCCGCGGTTCTCGAGTCCGCCTTGACTTGAACAAGCTATGCGAGTCTGGAGCGCCCGCAAAATGATCCGCCGAACCAAGCCGCTACTACTTCGCTTGCTCCCAGCAAGGTCGCCGAGACCTGTTGACCCCATGTATCCGGCAAATTCGCGACTTGGTGTACAAGGTGTCGCGGCATCTTTCAGCCGAGGAGAAACTCTATCTGTTGGCCGATGGCTGCGGGCGGCGGATGAAACACCTGGGGGCTGCGGAGTCCGCGTGAGTACTGGGACCGTCTGACCGCGCATCCCAGCCGCGACGCGGAACTTCGGCAGCTGCTGAACGAAATCACCATCGGCGAAACTTGCCTATTCCGCAGCCAGCCCCAGCTCGACGCGCTGCGGAAGGTGATCCTGCCGGAAATCGTGGCGGAAAAAACCAAGCAGATCACGCAGAAGACTGCGCATCTGGAGTGCGGGCTGCTCCACCGGGGAAGAGTCCTATACGTTGGCCATGAACATGCTTGAGGAAAGCGACCGTCTGCTCAAGGGCTGGACGATCGAGATTCTGGCCACCGACCTGAACGACCGTTCAGTCGAAACCGCCAAGGCCGGCATTTACGGCGACTACGCGCTGCGCAACACCACCGACTATTACAAGCGCAAATATTTCTCGACAGTTGACGAGAAAAAACTGCAAGTGCGCCCGGAAGTAAAAAAGCTGATCACTTTCAGCCGGCTGAACCTGCAGGATGACTCCAAGATGCTTTTCATGAAGGGCATGGATCTGGTTTTCTGCTGCAACGTGCTGATCTATTTTGACGGTGCCTCGAAGTCGAAGGTGATCAACCATTTTTTCAGCAATCTTAATTTTGGCGGCTATTTTTTTCTCGGGACCTCGGAATCGCTAATGAAGTTGAATGACAAGTTTCACCTGGTTCATTTTCCCGGGAACGATCGCGTACTGGAAACCATCCCTCAAGAGTGGCAAGCTATGACTACATCCTTCGCCGCAACGATTCGTGACCGCGTGGAACGCATCGAGACCATGCCCGCCATCCCGGCAGTTTTTCTGCCTCTGCTGAAGTTGCTGAGTCGGTTCCGCGGAGGAAGCGAAGGTGGACGAAGTGGTGCGGCTGGTGTCCTATGACAACACCATCGCCGCGCAATGCCTGCGCGTGGCGGCCTCCCCCTTGTTCGGCCTGGCGCGGCCGCCCAAATCCATCAAGGGAGCGGTGCTCACCTTGGGACTACGCCGGGTACGAAACCATTCTTCTCACCTGCTGCCTGGGACAGGCTTTCCCGGCGGAGAAGTGGGTGCTGGATCCCGACGTTTTCTGGAGGCATTCGCTGGGATGCGCCATGGTGTGCCGAAAATTCAGCGAAAAGCTGGCTGCCGCCGATGGCGAGAAGGCTTATATGGCGGGTCTGTTGCATGACATCGGGTTCATGGTGAACTGCCTGGTTTTTCCCCAGGAGTTTGCCACCGCGATGAAGCGCGCCTGCCAGGAGGAGATTCCGCTGGAGCCGGCGGAACGTGCCACCATGGGGTTCACGCATTGCGAGACCGGAAAGGCGCTGGCCGAAAAATGGAAACTGGCCGACGACGTGATCGAGGTCATCGCACATCATCACGCTATCGAGGAGAGTCATAATGCTCAGCCACTAGTGGCCCTGGTGCACCTGAGCGATTTGCTCTGCCGCATGCGCGGTCTCGGTTACGGGTATTACGAACGCCAGAAAGTTGACTTGGTCTCCGACCCGGCGTGGGCCGTGCTCTTGAAGGAACATCGCGATCTCGAAGGTATGGACCTGGTGCGATTCACATTTGAACTGGATGAAGCGGTCGAGGAGATTCACGCGCTGGTTTCTACCGTATTCGGCCCAGCGCCGGCGCGGGCCTGACTCGGCGTCGCAGGCTCTTGAGCCGAACGAATTTGCTTGACCGCGAAGTGCCCTTGCGCCCGCTCTCAACCTGAGGGTTTCTAACTCTGAATCCGGAGGGAAATGACGATGGGCATGCCTTCGAACAATAACCTGACTTCAAGGGCAGCGGAGTCGGCCAGAGAATGCATACTGTAGTTTTTGCCGGTGATCACCGTGGGAACGGAGAGCATGCAGCCTTCACCCAGACCGGGAACCTTGTTCTTGAAGTTGCCGGCTACCATGTTGCAAACTTCACCGAGGGCGTCCAATACCTCTCGGGTGCCCTGAACGGCTGGTACGCCGAGCATTTTGGAAGCCATGAGAGTAGCCGCCTTGGCGCCGCAAGAGAACGTCAGGATGCCGCACAATTTTCCAGCGAGCCCCACCATGGAAGTTGCGTCGAAAGACCCGTTCAGCGGGGTTTCTGGCACTGCCAGTTGGCAGCCGAGCATCATGTCAAATACTTCGCGCGTGGCAAGTTCCATCACCAGAGCCCAGTCTTCGCAGTCGTTCCTGACGGCAGGCGGTTCATTTAGCGACTTCATGATTGACCCGCTCCATGCTGTCCAACATTGGCGTGTAAATGCCACAAAGAATTGGACCGGCATTAAGACTGCTTTGCGGTATATCGGCGAGGAGTGGCAGGACTTTAGAAACAGAGGGATGTGGCAGGAATCGGCGACGTACTTACCGACCGCGTGGTTTGGACTGTTGGCTCGGGCCTAGCCAGGGAACTCCGGTTGACTAAATGGTGCAAGATTACGTCTCACGTTTGTGAACTCGCAATCGTCTTGAGGAGGCAATTCTGATGCATCGAATTTCTTGGGCTCTGTCTTTGCTGGTGATGGCAGTGTCATCCATTCATGTTGCAGCGCAAGTGAACCCGTACAAGGATCCGACGCCCGGTATTTCCGGTTTTCGGGCGGAAGTGTTGGCTGAGGTCAGGGTCCAGGAAGACAAGTTCACGCGACTGGCCGAGGCAATTCCCGCCGACAAGTACACTTGGTGCCCTGGCCCGGATGTTCGTTCCATATCAGAGGTCTTCCTGCACGTCGCGGCGGCCAACTACAACCTTCCGAAACTTATCGGCACGCCTCCACCGGCGGGCGTGGACATCGCCAAACTGGAAAAATCCACGACCGACAAAGCCAAGGTCATTGGCATTCTGAAGGACTCCTTCGCGCATGAGCGCGAGGCAATCATGAAAATGGCGGATGGAGATCTGGAAAAAAGTCTCGACTGGTTTGGAGGTAGGAACACCGAGCGAGGTATCTTGCTCTTCATGACTCGTCACACAGCCGAACATCTTGGACAGTCGATCGCCTACGCCCGCTTCATCGGCGTCGTTCCGCCGTGGACAGAGGACCAGCAGCGCCAGCAGGCACAGCCGACGAAAGAGAAGTGATTTTGAGCCAATCCGGTGACATCGTCCGGCTGGCGTGTCAGGGGATCAAGCCTCGGTCGCACTCTGGCCCGGCGCAGGTTCAATAATCGATACCAAGCTGCTGGCTTGCTCGGGAGTGTGCAGCCCGCATTCCGTCTTGTTGAACCCGGACCACCGGCCTGCGCGAGCATCTTCTCCCGGCATTACGCTTCGCGTGCAATGCGAGCAGCCAATACTGGGATACCCACGATCATGCAGAGGATTGTAAGGCAGATTGTGGTCATGAATGTAACGCCAGACTTTTCCGGCGGTCCAATCGGCAAGCGGGTTGATTTTGACGAGGTGGAACTTCGCATCCCACTCCACCTTGAGCGCGCCAGCTCGGGCCGGTGTTTGCTCACGACGGATGCTCGTCACCCAGGCGCGCAAGTGCGAGAGCTTCTTTCGCAGTGGCTCGACCTTTCGGAGATTGCAGCAGGCATCCGGATCACGGCCCCAGAGTGCCGGGCCGTGGAGACGTTCCTGATCTTCGGGCGTTAGAGTTGACTTGAGCCTCTCCACTTTGATCCCGTAGCGCTTTTCAATTCGCTCCATGAGTCTGTAGGTTTCTGGAAACAAGAAATCGGTGTCGAGGGTGAAGACACGAAACTCGGGTTGCACTCTCGCGGCGATGTCAATCAGCACGATCCCCTCAGGCCCAAAGCCCGATGCAATCTCGACATACCCCCCAAAAGTTACGAAGGCCCAACGCAATAAGTCTTCGGGGTTCCACTGCTCAAGCAATTGATGGATTCTCTCCACTGTCTGCTTCATACTTCCTGCTCCTCATCTCCGAGTCCGGCGCTCGCACTGCGTAAAAGTTCTGCCTCCGCCTGCATCACAAAAGACGGCCTACCCAAACACCAACAGTTCCAGGACCCGAACTTCGAAGATCCGAGTTCTTCGGGTGAGAAGCGATGGCCGGCATGACGCAGAACTTCTCCAACTACTAGAAGCGTAGGCGCGGGGAGGGGCGGCGCATCACCCAGAGTCTTCACATCTGTTGAAAAGACTTGTTCACTGGAGGTTGTGGCACGCGAAATAATCGCGCACGGTGTCTCATCCGGAAGGCCAGCCGTGCGCAGCTTGCGGGCAATTTCCGAATAATGGTGGCCGGGCATGTACATCACAACGGTGGCTCCCAACGATACGAGCGCGTGCCAGTTGGTTGGGTCGGCGCCACTAGCCGAATGTCCTGCTAAGAAAACCAGCGTGTGGGAAGATTGGCGATGGGTTAAGGGAAGTTGGGCGCTCGACGCAGCTCCCAGAGCAGCCGTAATCCCCGGAACAATTTCGAACTCGATGTTCGCCTTGCGCAGGGCTGCGATTTCTTCGCCAACGCGGCCAAAGATAAGGGGATCGCCACCTTTGAGCCGTATCACTTGCGATCCGGACGCAGCCAGAGTGACCATGAGGAAGTTGATCTCCTCCTGACTGATATTCTTTTTTCCGCAGCGCTTCCCGACGTTACGGACTTGCGCGTGAGCCGGCGCAAGTCGAAGTATCTGTTCCCCGACGAGGTCGTCGTGCAATACGACATCCGCCTGCTTCAGCACCCGAGCGGCTTTGAGAGTGAGTAATTCGGGATCGCCGGGGCCGGCGCCAACCAGATAGACCTTGCCCGTCATACGGCAGCACTCCTTGATTTCGTTTTCGAGTCAGCCGCGATCGTGGCCTCGAATGCCTCGACGCTGGCCAGTGATTGCAATAGAAATCGTTTGCGTTCCGGGTCAAGATTGCTGGCGAGGACTTTTCGTCGAGTCTCGCCTAGTTCAGCGACCCAATGAGCGTATCCCGGTCCGAACTGGCGCTCCAGTTGTTGCCGGATCTTTTGGGCAAGCGACGGGCTCTGCCCTGAGGTTGAAATCGCAATCTGCAGATCGCCACGCTGAACCACGGCCGGATAGTAAAAATCGCACTGTTCGGGAACATCCACCACGTTGCAGAGAATACGGCGGGACTGCGCCTCGAGAAAGATCAGTTCATTCACGTCACGCGAGGATGTGGCCACCACAACCAGGAAGACATCGTCCAAATCCGACAAAATAAAGCCACGCTCTTCGAGCACGATTTCGCCGTTACGGGCCCACTGCCGCACGACTTCGCTCGCTTCGCGCGCAACCACGCGAATCTTGGCGCCGGTCGGTAATAGTCCGCGAATCTTGGGTTCGCCGACCCGTCCGGCGCCGACAACGAGCACATGGCGGCCATCGAGCTTCGCGAACATGGGAAATAGATTTTTCATCGCAAATCACCTCTTCCGTCCATGGTTAACCCTCGATCCCGTGCGGCACGCGCCCTGGCGATAAATCTCGGGGGACAGGCTCGACTAACTCTCCGGCCAGAAAAGCACGCAACTTCGCATCGCCGTGGCGCGCGAAAAACTGCCGCAGATTCTCATTGCTGGAACGGTCGATCAAATAGCGACGCAGCAGGCGCTCGATTGCGTCCGGTACTTCGCTGGCGAGGCAGCGATAACCGACCGGCCGCGCGATTGACTGATGCAGGCCAACCGCGCCGCCCAGGCAAAAGTAGTAGGCGTCTGCCATGCGGTCGCCGACTCTCAACTTCTTGCCTTCGATTCCGATGTCGGCAATCCAGTGCTGGCCGCAGCTGTTGGGGCATCCGGTGACGTGCAGCTTCAGGTGCTGCTCGAAGCCGGGAAGCCGCTCCTCCAGTTCCTCGACCAGCCATCGTGAAAAGCTTTTGGTCTCAGTGATCGCGAGCTTGCAGAACTCGGTGCCGCTGCAGGCAACCGCGCCGCGCCAGAAGGGTGATCCGCCTACGCGTAATCCGATCGCATCCAGTTCCTTGGCCAGAGATTCCGCCTGCAACTGCGGCACGTTCACGATCAGCAGGTTTTGCATGTTCGTGGTTCGCAGCTCGCCGCTTGCGAAACCATCAGCAAGGTCGGCGGCATTGCGCATCTGCTCGCCGCTGATTCGCCCACGCAATACCGCCGCTCCTACATAGCAATAGCCAGATTGTTTCTGAGGGTGAATTCCGATGTGATCGCGGTAAATGTCAGAGGGAGCCACTTCCGAGGCGGCGGGATCCAGACGGAAGCCAATTCGTTGCTCGAGTTCCCGCTGGAAGTCATCAGCGGTCCAGCCGTGGCGCAGGAACAGAAACTTCAGTCGCGCCCGCTCGCGATGCTCCCGCAACTGGCTCGACTCGCGGAACAGTTCAGCGATGCCTCTGATGACTGGCTCGACCTGGTTCCCGCGCACAAACGCATTCAGACGAGCCGCGAGATGAGGTTCGGCTGAGAGCCCGCCACCAACCCGCAACGAAAAACCGGTTTCGGGCTTTCCGTTCAGCGTTCGCGTAATCGCGGTCAAACCGATATCGTTGATCTCCGGGTAGGCGCACCAGACCCGGCAGCCGGTAATCGAGATCTTGAACTTGCGAGGCAGATTGTAAAAGTCCGGATTGCCCGCAAGCATCTGGGTAGCCGCGAGCGCGAGCGGCGATGCATCGCAGATTTCGTCGGCATCCACACCTGCGACCGGGCAGCCAGTGATGTTTCGTGTGACGTCGCCGCAGGCCCCCATAGTGTTCAGGCCGCATTGCCACAGCGCTTCAAGAATCTCCGGAAGCGCTTCGATGGTTATCCAGTGAAGCTGGATGTTTTGCCGCACAGTGAGGTCGGCAATCCCACGAGCATGACGCTGGGTCAGTTCAGCAATGGTTCGCAGTTGCGAGGACCTCAGAATCCCGTTGGGGATTCGGATGCGAAGCATGAAGCAGGGCAACGCCTTGCCCTCGCCGCCTTGTCCGCCGACCACGCCGGCCCCGTCGCCCTGGGTGTAAACGCCCCACCAGCGGAAGTAGGTTCCGAGCCATTCCGGAAGGTATGGAAGCAAATCCCGTTCGCGCGAAAGCCCCGGATTTCGTCGAGGGCCTCCCACGGATTCTTCTCCCGCTTCAGACGCTCGACTCGTTGTGCTTTAGTCTCGGTTGCAGTTTTCGTCATAAAAAGAAAAACCCACCGCCAGCTTTCTACTGGCGGTGGGTTCGATAAGTGCTGGAACTAAGAAATCTCTAGGTCAGCAACCTCCCGGCGCCAGAAGACACGACTGCACAACAACAAGTACAACAGCACATGCAGTCAAAATTCTTCTGGTACTGGTCTAACATTATGTCGTCGATTCTAGGGCTGAGCTCGCGTATCTGTCAAACGCGTGTCTGTTCAGATGCCACCAGCTTAACGGCAGATGCAAATATTATCGGACTGCCTGGATTGCGTCGGACCTTTGTTGCAAGACGGTCATTTCCTTTCGCACTGCGTCCGCACGTGGGCCGGATTGCTCTTCCGTGAGAAAGATTTGAAATTCCGCCAAAGCATCCGTGGGCCGGTTTTCCTCCTCGAAGATGCGCGCCGCAACGTAGTGAACGACGGCATGCGGGCCCCGGGCTGCGGAATGCGCCCTGCGGCAATCGGTGAGGGCCTGGTCATAATGGTGGTTGAGCAGCTCCACATGCGCCAGCAGGGACAGTACTTGGGGATCGGCGGGATCGATGGCGGTCGCCTTATCCAGCAGAGACTCGGCACGGGGAAGGTCACGGTCCACAATCGCCATGCGGGCCAAGTTGAGGTAAGCAGGAGCGAAATGATCATTCAGGCTGACCGCCTTTTGTAATGCTTCAAAGTTCTGAACCCGATCACCCATGCGACCGTAAACCACTCCCAGGTTGTTATAGGCCTCGGCGTAACGTGGATAAATGGCAATCGCCTTATTGAGTCGTTCGATTGCTTTCTGCCAGTTTCCCTTCGCTAAGAACTGGTTGGCCTTGTCGAACTCCTTTCGTGCGCCTTCCGGAATGTTCAGATCCACCGCTGCCACCAACGGACTGGCCGGCGCGACTATCCCGTTCCCCGCTTCGCCCGGCCGCTTTACGTTTAGATTAAGATCTTGCCGACCGCGGGAACCAAGATCGAATCTCCCGCTATCTGCGCTTTCGATCCCCGCGCCGGAAACTGCCACGTGGTAGCTTCCAGCCGCCACATTGACGAAGTAGACTTCGCAATCTGCGTTGGTCAAGTCTTCGGCGATATGAGCCCCTGAAGCGTTCACGAGCAAAACGCTGGCTCGAACGTCGCAGGCGTGGCTGTCCCCCGAGGTCACGCGAACTCTAATGCTTCCTGTCCGATTGAACGAGTCGAGGCCAGATTGAGCGTAGATAGAGGGCACAAGGAACGAGGTCAAGAGAACCAGCACACGGCGCATCATGGTTGCCCTCGCGAAGGGTCGGCATCGGATCTAGGTCGCGCGGAAGCGGGCCAGGCGTGCGCTCGACCCTCGCGGCATAGGACGTGCCGCCAGAAGAATCGATAGCGCGATATATCGTGTCACGAGAAAAATTACAAACGACCGGTGACGGACTGCTGTCTATCTTTAACAGCACAACGTTGAACAAGATTTGTTTCGGTTCTCTTGTTGCTATGGCATGATTCGAGCCTTGTCGATGTGCGTATTTTGGTGGTCGCGATGTGAAGAGTAGAAACGACGAAACAGCGAGGGTAAGGGTTTGCTCAAAACCGCCGTCGCCCGGCACATTTGGATGACTGGCTGCACCGAGCGGGGCAGTTCGACCATCTATCGCATTTGAATCAGGTCTTCCTAAGCCATTGAAGAAAGGTCGCTTACCCGGAGGCAGTTACCGATTACGAAGCGAATCTTTGGTCCTTGATCTGCCGTGACCTGAGAACCACAGTACGCAATTTGATAATATTTAAAATTAGCGCAGACTGTCCCTTCTTCTCCCCCATTTGTTTCACAACTTATTCTAAATCGACATTCTTATAGATATCGTGCACGAACTCGAACAATCACGGCCCGGGTTGCAGGAGATCCTGAACAAACCCATTCGCGAGCTCGGTCTGAGCATTGAACACTTGCCGTTGCAGCGTTTGGTGCAACAGTTGTATCGTGAGCTCGAACAAAAAAGGTTGGTGAAGTTCCGCCCACTCTGCTACCTCAGTGATGAGTGGGGTTGTCCGTCAGGGGAACCGGTGATCGGCATTCCTTTCTATCTCGCGAACGCGGACCTGGCGTATCTTGAAAAGCAGACCAATGACCTCGAGGATGCGCGCGAGATCATGATGTACCTCAGGCATGAAGCCGGGCACGCGTTCAACTATGCGTATAAGCTTCACCAGACGCCGGAGTGGAAACAGCTTTTCGGTCCCTTTCGCCGCCCCTATCACGATAACTATCGACCTATTCCATTCTCGCGAAATTTTGTGCGTCATTTAGCCGGATGGTACGCGCAGAAACATCCCGACGAAGATTTCGCCGAGACCTTTGCCGTATGGCTGACTCCCCGTTCCGCGTGGCGCAAGCGCTACCGGGGTTGGGGTGCGATGGTGAAGCTGCAGTATATGAATCGAATCGCCAGGAAACTGGGTAACGTGGATCCGGTTCGCCGCCGCGGACGAACGGACATCACGGTCGACGAAATGGAATCTACCGTGGCGGAATTCTACCAGCGGACCAACGACGAGATCCCGCTGGCGGACCTGGCGCTGGATACCGACTTGCGGGACATCTTTGACGCATCGAAACGACGCAAAACTGCGAGGCCCGCGCACGAATTCCTGCACGCGCAGCGGAAAGCCGTAGTGGACAAAGTTGCCTACTGGACCGGGGCGCAACGGCCACTGATCAAGAAATTGATCGAGGTGATAGAAAAGAGGATCAGCGAGCTCGGTCTGTTCGCAGATACCGGGCGTGAGCCCGAACACCTGATTCAGATTAGTGTTTATGTGACCGCGTTGGCCATGAATTACATGGCGCGGGGAAAGTTTGTGCATCCATGATTTTGTAAATCATGGTTTTGCGCACCCAGGACGAGAATGAAGAACTATGATTCTATAAGAAGCTGGAGGCCGCAATGACCAGCGCGAAGCTGAAGGTCGCCGTGCTTTATGACGTCTGGGAAGACGAGACGGCGCCAGCTGAGGTTGTCGTGGAGGAGAAGACTTCGGCACGCAAGCCAAAACCCAAACCAAAACGGAAGGCGCGAACCGAAAAGGAAGATCGGGAAGAGATCTTTGAAGCTCTCGAGAAGCTCGGACATCAACCGTTCTATCAAGTGCTGGACGGTCGTCCGCAGTGTCTAACTGCACTGGCAAAATGCGACGCGGACTTGGTATTCAACCTGACTGAGTCTTTCGCCGGCGATGACACCAAGGAAATGAACGTTGCGGCTTTTATGGACCTACTGGACATGCCGTACACCGGCGGCGGCCCGCATGCGCATTTCCTGGCACAGGATAAGGGGACAGCGAAAAAGATGTTCGAGTTCCACGGCATCAAGACGCCATTCTTTGCAACCTCGTACCGAGGCCGGATCGAGCACGCGCATGACATCTCATTTCCACTGATCGTGAAACCGGTCTCAGAGGACGGTTCCATTGGCATCAGCGCGGACGCAGTAGTGAGCAGCGTGAAGGAACTCATGGAGCGGGTTGAATACATTCAGAACGAATTCGACTCGCCTGCCCTGATCGAGGAGTACATCGAGGGTCGCGAAATCTACGCCGCCATTCTGGGCAGCTATGAGCATGCTCAAACCCTGCCGCTGGTCGAACTCGACCTTTCACGCCTGCCGAAAGGAACTCCAAAGATTGCCAGCTACGACGTGAAATTCGAAAAAGATACGCAAGCCCACAAGCTCACCAAGTCGCACCTGGCCACCGATCTCGACGAGGAGACAATTACCAAACTGCAAGAGACTGGGCTAGCGGCGTATCACGCCGTCAAGTTGCGGGACTACGGTCGGATTGACATGCGGCTCACGCCGAAAGGCGAGGTGTATGTGATCGAGGCCAACCCGAATCCGTGGCTTTCAAGCAAACAGGAATTCGCCATGGCCGCCAAGGCCTCGGGACGTTCCTACACCCAACTGATCGGCGAAATCGTGGACATGGCTATGCAGAGATATGCACCTCGGAGCGGTTCTGAAACCATCGCCTGAGAAATCGCTAGGCTATCTTCTTGCGTTTTTGTCTGGTCACCATTTGCACAACTGGCAGGGGAAGCTGCAGCGTCCGCGCCTGCGTTTCTCGCTTGGAAAAAGCCCGGATAGCGAACCCGTCCCCATTCGGGAACGGATTGGAAACTGCCTCAAATTCCTGACCATAAATGCGGATCCGCTTCGATTGCGCATAGCCCATTCTCTGGAGTTGATCGCAGACTTCGTGGAGTTCGACGGAATGCTGGCTGATCGTAAGAGTATTAATATTGTTCACGGTAAGAAGATTGTATCGGATAAGCGCGGTGCCGTCATGCACAGGGATCACAGCTCCATGTGACGCGCTAACCGGCTTGTTTCCAACCGCTTAAGCGCACATCGAAGTCCAGGGTTCAGGCTGATCTTGCGAGATCGACGTCGATGCGACCAAGCGCCCGCTTCTTCAACAGTTCGGCTATACGATGTTTGACGTAGCCATCCTCGGTGAGATGGGCGGCAGCAGTGTCATCCAATTTCGATAGAACCAACCGATCCATGGGGTCACGCTTGGCGAAATCCGGATCAACCCGATAACAGAACTGGCAGTCACGGCCGGTAGGCGTGTCCTTACTCTTGCCCTGTAGCTTACGATGAAAGAGATCCATGTGACCTTTTTCTCCCGCCCGAGGCGTATGGCTGTGATAAATGCGGCACACATGTATAGCAAACGATCGGTGGGAGCGCAAGAGGCTATTTGTGTGATCCGACTTCGTCGTCGAGGTCCGCAGTCCGAGAGGGGTTTCCAGAGGCGACCCTCCATCCACGCCTTCTCGATACCACTCGCGACGACCTTTCTGAGATCACCGCAAGATTCAGAAAATGTGGCGGAATCCCCAAAAGAGTAGCCCAGACAAAAGCATCGCCACGGGAAGTGTCAAGACCCACGCCATTAGAAGATTACGCACGGTCGCCCACTGCAGACCGGAGTGGTTCGCGTACATGGTGCCGGCGACGCCCGAGGAAAGGACGTGGGTGGTGCTCACGGGCATGCCGAACCAATCTGCAGCGCCGATGGTAAACATCGCTGTAATTTCCGCAGCGGCACCCTGAGCGTAGGTCAAATGGTCTTTGCCGATTTTTTCTCCTACCGTGATCACGATTCTCTTCCAGCCAACCATGGTTCCAAGGCCGAGTGCCATCGCGACCGCGACTTTGACCCATCCGGGGATGAATCGGGTGGCCATGTCCACATGCTTCTTGTAGTTGACGAGTACGGCGTCATCCGCCGTGGTGATCTGCGGTTGGCCGCTCTTTTTCATTAATCGGAGAGCCTCGCTGACCACGTACATATCATTACGGAAGTTGCGAACGCGGTCGGCGGGAACGTTGCGCAATTCCTTAAAGAGGGCCATTTCATTGCCAATGTCCGTGACCAGTTCCCGCAGTGCCAGCATGGTGTTGGGGGTGAACTGGCGGGTTCGAATGTAATCCGTAACTTCGTCGCGGGGGTCGCCAATCACAGCATCGGACGACACATAATGGCTGAGCGTCTGTGCCGTTTGTTGGGAGACGGCAATAAAGTCCTCCGACTGCCTGGCGGTCACGGCGTGGTTCAATGCGTACGCGGTGGGAACTGTGCCAATCAAAATCAGCATGATCAGGCCCATGCCCTTTTGTCCGTCGTTCGATCCGTGGGCAAAGCTCACGCCGGTGCAGGTGAGAACCAGCAGTGCGCGAATCCAGAACGGCGGCGGTTCCGTGCCTTCCGGGGCTTCGTACAATTTCCTATTCTTCAATAAGGCCTTGGAGAGCAGCAGGAGCAGCGCCGCCATGGTGAAACCGACCAGCGGGGAAAGCAGCAGGGATTTCCCGATATTCGTGGCTTGGCCCCAATCCACGCCACTGGTCCCCGTCTTTGGAGAGAGCAACTGATTGGCGATGCCCACTCCGATGATCGATCCGATCAGAGTATGAGAACTGGACGCGGGCAAACCGAAATACCAGGTGCCGAGGTTCCAGATGATCGCCGCCACCAGAAGGGCAAACACCATGGCAAAGCCGCCTTTGCTGCCCACTTGCAGAATGAGTTCCACCGGAAGCAGGGAAACAATGGCAAACGCGACTGCACCGCTCGAGGTGAGCACACCCAAGAAGTTCCAAAATCCAGACCACACGACCGCGATATGAGGCTCCAAAGAGTGGGTATAAATCACCGTAGCCACGGCGTTGGCAGTGTCGTGAAAGCCGTTAACGAACTCAAAGCCCAAGGCAACCATTAGGGCGAGGATCAAGAGAAGGTATGGCAAGATTGAGGTGCTGTGGAAGCCCGAAAGATCAGAGACCAAGTTAACCGCAGCATAGGAGATGCCGATCAGCAGCACTCCTCCAAAGATCGCCATTCCCAGCTTTCCGGGGGACTTCTGCAGTTTTGAATCCAGAACCGATGTCGCTGCCGTGGCCATGAGGCTCCTTCGCAGTACGAGGTAGTTTTGAAAATGGAACTGCTTGAAAGTCGCAACTATACGGAAGGATTGTTACGGGAGTGTGAAAACTGCTGATGAATGTTAGCAGGTGCTTTGAAAATCGCGTCTGACCGACGAGGATGGACAAATGTGCGCTGTCGGACGGTACATTCCCACAAGCGAACACCCGTGCTCCTCTATCGCTCTGTCACCTCATGTTTCTTAAGCAGTTATTCTTATTTTGATGGCAGTAGAATTGCGATACCAAGGCGAGGACTAACCGGCTGTTCCAGGAGACTGAACCAATGCAAACGCTGCTTCAGGATCTTCGGTACGGGCTTCGCATTCTGTGGAAATCGCCAGGTTTTACCGCGGTCGCGGTGCTGACCCTCGCCTTGGGTATTGGGGCGAACACGGCGATCTTCAGCATCGTGAACGGAGTTTTACTGCGTCCCCTGCCCTTCACCAATCCTGGGCAATTGATCTCGATCGGCGGGTTTGACACGCGCCGCGCTCCCGCGATTCCCAACGAGAATATTTCTTATCCTAACTTCGCCGATGTTCGCGCCCGCAATCATTCCTTCAGCGATGTCGCGGCGTACCTGGACAACGAATACACCCTTACCTACGCCGGACCGTCTTTACACGTGAATGCAGAAATCGTATCTGCCAGCCTGTTTCGTTTGCTGGGTGGTCAGCCCGCGATGGGCCGTGGCTTTGTGGCGTCGGAAGATGAACCGGGGCACCTGGTGGCGGTGCTGAGCGACGCCTTCTGGCGACGGCAGTTCAATGCCGATCCGGGTGTCGTGGGCCGGCCAGTGAACCTCAACGGCCGGGCATACACGATTATTGGAATCATGCCCGCCGGTTTCCAATTTCCGGTGCGAGCTCAAGCTCGCGACATCTGGCTGACGTTTTCACGCATGGCTACGCCCGACGATCCCAAAGACACACCGATGACCGCTCAGCGCGGCAACGATTCGCTAAACGTGATCGCGAGGCTCAGACCCGGAGTTACCCTTGAACAAGCGAACGCAGACCTGTCCTCAATCTCGCATGCTCTCGCAGCCGAATACCCGAAGAGCAATTCGCACGCAGGCATGGGGGCGCGATCCCAGCTTGAGGACCTGGTGGGCGATACACGCACTCCTTTGCTGGTCCTGTTTGGGGCTGTGGGGCTGGTGCTTCTAATTGCATGCGCGAATGTAGCAAATCTGCTGCTCGCCCGTAGCAGTGGACGGGCACGCGAGATCGCCATCCGCGCAGCGCTGGGCGCGTCTCGAGGAAGGGTGATACGGCAACTGCTTGCGGAGTCTCTAGCGTTGTCGCTCGCCGGCGCGGCTTTGGGCATTGCCGCGGCCAGCTCAAGCCTGACGGCAATTCTGGGTTTGTATCCCAGCAACTTGCCGCGGGCGCAGGAAATAAGCATTGACTATCGCGTGCTGCTTTTCACCGCAGGGCTGGCAATTGCTACCGGAATCGTTTTCGGTCTGGCACCCGCATTCCAGGTTTCGAAGCCGAACCTCTCCGAGGCGATGCGCGAAGGAGGCCGCAGCAGCACCGCGGGTCGCGGCCATAACCGACTGCGCTCCGGGTTGGTCGTTGCCGAGACTGCGCTCGGAGTCACGCTTTTGATCGGCGCCGGATTGCTGATCCGTAGTTTCAATCGGCTATCCCACGCCGATCTCGGCTTCAATCCAGCGCACGTGCTTACTGCAAGTTTCGATTTGTCCGAGACCCGCTACAACCCCGACCAGCAAGACCGCTTCGTGCAGGAACTTTTCAGCCGTATCCGTGTGCTGCCTGGCGTCACCAGTGCAGCCGGCGCTATTCCATTGCCGCTCAATGACGATCGCTTCGTCGTTTCTTTTAATCTGCTCGACCACCCGGTTCCCGAGGCCAACGAACCCAGTTCCGGTTTTTATGTGGTAGCGCCCGGCTTCTTCGAGACCATGCAGATACCGCTGGTTCGCGGCCGCACCTTTGATGGGCGTGACCAGCGCAATTCCGCCCCGGTCATGATTGTGACTCAGGAGTTTGCCAAGAAATACTTTCCCAACGAAGACCCTATTGGAAGACACGTTAAAATTGGCGCCGGCGACGGCGTGGCACGCGCCAGTTACAAAATCCGGGAGATTGTGGGAGTTGTCGGGGACATCCGCAACAGCGATCTGGTCAAACCTCCGGCAGCGGCTTACTACGTCCCACTTCCCCAACTCATGTGGGGACCGCCGACTCTGACAATTCGTACGGAGGCCGATCCCAACGCCATTACCGGTGAAATCCGCAAGATACTTGCTTCCATGGATCCGGATGCGCCCCTGTACGACGTGCGCACAATGGAGGACTACCTTGCCCTCGACCTGGGCCGCGCCCGCTTCCAGGCGGTGCTGCTGGGCCTGTTTGCCGCCATCGCCCTGTTGCTGACCGCTGTCGGATTGTATGGGGTAATGTCGTACACAGTAGTGCAGCGTACACAGGAGATCGGGGTTCGAATGGCCCTGGGCGCAAACAAGAACGACGTCCTGAGCATGATTCTGACCAGGAGTTTCTGCATGACGGGCCTCGGTCTGCTATTTGGGATTTTGGGAGCGTTTATTCTGACCCGGCTGTTATCGAGCTTGCTGTATGAGGTCAAACCTGCGGACCCGCTTACCTTTTTTGTCGTCGCACTTGTGCTGGGCGCGGTGAGCCTGGTCGCCAGCTATGTGCCAGCCTGGCGAGCAGCGCGAGTCGATCCCATGGTGGCGCTGCGCTATGAATAGTTAGTCGAACACCACGGTCTTATTCCCGTAGAGCAGAACCCGGTTCTCGATGTGCCAGCGCACCGCGCGCGAGAGCACGACCTTCTCCAGATCACGGCCCTTCTGCAACAGATCGTCGAGCGAATCGCGGTGCGAGATGCGCACCACGTCCTGCTCGATGATTGGACCGTCATCCAGCACCTCGGTGACGTAGTGGCTGGTCGCGCCGATCAGCTTCACACCCGCGCGTGAACGCCTGATGGTAGGGCTTGCGCGCCGACGAAAGCCGGCAAAAACGAGTGGTGGATGTTGATGATGCGTTGTGGATACTGGTTTACGAATTCATTGCGAGAGGATCTGCATGTAGCGAGCCAGCACCATGAAATCAGGATTGTGCTGCTGCAGCAGGCCCAGGATTTTCTCCTCCGCCTGATGCTTGCTGTCTTTTGGGACTGGAACCGTGAGGTAGGGGATTCCGTAGAAATCCGCGATCGGCTGATTGTCCGGGTGGTTCGAGATAATCAGCGGGATGTCGCACGCCAGTTCGCCGCTCTTGTGACGATAAAGCAAGTCGACCAGGCAGTGGTCGTACTTCGAAACCAGAATAATCATCCTCTGCCGGTAATTCGATCGGGCAAGACGCCATTGCATCCCGAATTTTTCGGCGATCGGAGTGAAGTGTCGGGAGAAGTCGCCCAAGTCGATATCAAACTCAGCCGGATCAAATTCCACCCGCATCAAGAACAGGTTTGAACCCTCGTCAGCGTGCTCGTCGGCGTGGAGAATGTTGCCGTTGTGGTTAAAGACGAAATCGGAGATGGTTGCAACGATGCCCTTGCGGTCGGGACAGCTGATCAAGAGTACAGCAGAGTTTTTCATTCGTAGCTCCGCCGTTCCACGGCTCACAAGCCGGTCAGACCCGGTTTCCTTCGTGTACCTTCGTGCCCTTTGTGGTTGATGCCCTTAAAAAGCCTTAACCACAAAGGACACGAAGGTACACAGAGGAATACATTTGCCCGTGAGTCTACTCAGGGCAAAGACTACTTCTTCAGATGTTTCAGTATCTCCCGCGCTGCGTTCGCACCCGAACCTCCGGTCAACCCTGCCCCCGGATGCGTCCCCGAGCCGCACAAATACAGGTTGTTTATCGGCGTGCGATAGCGCGCCCAATCCAGCAGCGGACGCATGGTGAAGAACTGGTCGAGCGCGAGTTCACCATGGAAGATGTGGCCTCCCGTGAGTCCGTAGGTGTCTTCCAGATCCTGCGGCGTGATGATCTGGTGCGTCAGAATCAGTTCCGGGAGTTTCGGGGCGTACTGCGCCAGCGTACGGACAACCGTGTCGCCAAGCGAGACGCGCTGGCTGTCCCAATCGCTGCCCTTGAGCTTGTAGGGCGCGTACTGCATATAGATTGACATCACGTGCTTGCCTGCTGGGGCAAGCGATGGATCGGTCACCGAAGGGATCGCGATTTCCAGATAGGGCTGCTTGGAAAAGTTGCCGTATTTCGACTCGTCAAAAGCGCGTTCCAGGTAGTCGATCTCCGGTCCAATGTGGATACGTCCACTCAGAGCGTCAACATCGCTCGACCCCTTCAACGCCGTGAACTCGGGAAGACCGGAAAGGGCGAGGTTGACTTTCGCGACTGTCCCCGGCATCCGATAGTGCTGCAACTTCATCACGAAATCGGGTGCGAGGTGGATGGGATCGACCAGCTTCAGCAACGTCCGCTTGGGATCGGCATTGGAGACAATTGCCTTCGCGCTAATCTCTTCGCCCGTCGAGAGCACGACGCTGATGGCGGCCCCGTCCTTCACCCGAACTTCGATGACCTCGGCGCCACTGCGAATGTCAGCCCCGGCCTGCGTGGCAGCTGAAGCCATGGCCTCGGCTATGGACCCCATCCCACCTTGAGCGAAGTGTGCCGAGCCCGCGGGATTCGCGTCGCCCGCGGCGCGAATAAGAAGAACCAGGCTGGTGCCGGCTGACCACGGCCCGAGAAATGTTCCAAAGATGCCACGAGCGGCGACAGTAGCGCGAAGGAGTTCAGTATCGAAATATTCGGCTACAAGATCGGCGACCGCCATCGGTCCCCAACGCAGCAGCCGATACATATCCTTCTTGCCAAGGTTCCGGATCGATCGGCCGGTCTGGAGAATGCCCCACAAATCTCCCCGGTTGGGATGGTCGATATTGGGCGGCGCGAGCGCCAGCGCCTCGCCGATTACCTTACCCACCTTGGCGAGCGATACCTGAAATTCCGAATACTTGGCTGCGTCTTTCTGGGAAAACTTGCCGATCTCTTGCACGGATCTCTTGACGTCGTTGTAGAGAGTCAGAGCGCGTCCGTCAGGCGACAGCGCGACCACACCTACGTCCGGCGTGATCAGCCTGAGTCCGTGCTTCTCCAATTGCATATCACGGACAATGTCCGGCCGAAGCGGCCCGGCCGCGTGCGCGAGAATCGAACAGCGGAAGCCAGGATGGAATTCCTCCGTGATCGCTGCCCCACCAGGCTGCGCACACCGCTCGAGGACCAGCGGTCTATATCCCGCCTTGGCGAGATAAAAAGCCGTGACCAGACCGTTGTGGCCTCCACCAACGATGACGACATCGCGCGCGTCAGGCATGGTCTTCCTGTAGAAGCATTAGGCCGCTCCCTTGAAGTCTTTGAGGATTTCGAGTGCAGCCAGTCGCCCGGGCCCACCCATAATTCCGCCGCCCGGATGCGTGGCCGACCCGCACATGTAGAGATTCTTGATCGGTGTACGGAACTGTGCATATCCCGGCACCGGCCGCAGGAAGAAAAGTTGTTCGAGCGAAAGCTCGCCCTGAAAGATATTGCCTTCCGTCAGGCCCCATTCGCGCTCCAGATCAAGCGGCGTCACCACCTGCTTGTACAAGATGATGTCCTTGATGTTGGGAGCATATTCGGCAATGGTGTTGATTACGTTGTTGCCGAAAGCCTCTTTCTGATCGTCCCAGTTGAGGCCGGGCCGCAGCTTGTACGGGGCATACTGCACGAAGCAGGAGAGGATGTGCTTCCCCGGCGGTGCGATCGAAGGATCGGTCAGCGTGGGAATGACCATGTCAATGTAGGGACGGCGTGAGAAATTGCCGTACTTGGCGTCGTCGTAAGCGCGCTCCATGTATTCCACACTGGGCGAAATCGAAATCGCACCTCGCAAATGAGCCCCTGGTCCGGGCATCGCCTTAAAATTCGGCAGTGCATCGAGCGCCAAATTCACTTTGCCGGAAGATCCCCGGAATTTGTAGCGATTGATTTCTTCGAGAAAGTCATCCGGCAAATGCCCCTTCTCGATCATCTTTACAAAGGTAAGTCGCGGATCGACGCTGGAAGAAATGATGTCAGCATAGATTTCATCTCCGCTCGCCAGCACCACGCCCTTCGCCTTGCCATTTTTCACGATGATCTGCGCAATCGCAGCCTGGGTGCGGATTTCAACTCCTGCTTCGCGCGCGGCATCCGCGATGGCGTTGGAAATCGCACCCGTGCCGCCGCGAGCGAATCCCCACGAGCGGAACGCTCCGTCAATTTCTCCCATGTAGTGGTGTAATAGCACGTATGCCGTACCCGGCGAACGCACCCCCAGGAATGTGCCGATGATTCCGGAAGCCGACATGGTGGCTTTCAGCACGTCGGTTTCGAACCACTGATCCAGGAAGTCGATGGCGCTCATGGTCATCAACTGCACCTGGTTGTATTTATCCTCACTGGTGAGACCCTGAAAACGGCGCCCGAGGAATAGCAGTTTCATCAGTTCCTTCGGATTCAACGTGGCGGGATCGGGCGGTACCATGCTAAGGATTGGTTTCACGAAGCGGCACATCGCCTGCATCGCCTTGCCGAATTCGTCGTAGGCCTCGGCGTCAAGCTTAGAGTGCCGGGCGATCTCGCGATGCGTTTTCCCGTGGTCGTTTACCCGCCACAAATGGTCGCCGTTCGGCATCGGAGTGAACGTGCCATCGAGCGGCAGGATTTCCAATCCGTGACGAGGAAGGTCGAGGTCGCGAATGATCTCCGGACGCAGTAACGAGACCACGTAAGAACATACCGAGAACTTGAAGCCGGGAAAGACTTCCTCAGTGCAAGCGGCGCCACCCAGCACGTGGCGGCGTTCGAGCACGAGAACTTTCTTGCCCGCGCGCGCCAGATAAGCGGCGTTGACCAGGCCGTTGTGTCCTCCGCCAATCACGATCACATCGTATTTCGAGCCGTTTGACGCCATAAACCTTTCGATAGTGCAGCGTCGCGATCCATGGGCAAGATGCCCCCGGGACAGCCGGCAAGATGCCGGCGCTACGCTTGTTCAGGATTCCTGAGATGAACGCCAGGAAAAGGACTCCACATTCTACCGGGGGAGTGCGCCTTTTGTCTGCATCTCCACGCGCGGAATCGTTGACTTGGAGTCACACCGCAACTCTGTGTGTTTGCCGCGGGCCCTCACCGCTGCATATAATCCAGCGTCAGAGTTCTTGATTTCATTTGCGTACCTTAAGTGTCCTTTGGGGTCGACTCTCTCTTTGAAGGACGAACAGAGGCACGTAAGGGAAAAACCAAACTTCGATTCGAGGACAAATTGTGCCCGTAGGAACCGCGTTTCACGAAAGAACTTTCCCGTTGTGCCACAGTCTCAACTACCGCGAGTGGTCGGGATACTACACGGTCAGCGTCTACGAAGTACATCACGAGCACGAGTACAACGCCATTCGCAACGCTGCCGCGCTGATCGACATTTCGCCGTTATACAAGTATCTGATCACGGGCAAGGACGCGACCAAACTGGTGAACCGCGTAATCACGCGCGACGTCGGTAAGGTTTCCGTGGGCCAGGTGATTTATTGCTGTTGGTGCGACGAGCAGGGCAAGGTTATCGACGATGGCACGGTCACGCGTCTCGAAGAGAACAAATACCGCTGGACCGCCGCCGATCCCAGCCTGCGCTGGTTTCGCCAGAACGGCACCAACATGGATGTCCAGATTGAAGATATTTCCGAGAAAGTCGCAGCTCTGGCCTTGCAGGGACCGACCTCGGGCAAGCTGCTGAAGTCTGCGGCGGAAGCCGACATCGCGAATTTGAAATATTTCCGCGTGACTCACGGCAAAATCGCTGGCGTGCCGGTAGACATCTCGCGTACTGGATACACCGGCGACTTGGGCTACGAAATCTGGGTGCCCTGGACCGACGCGGTGAAAGTCTGGGATGCGGTGATGGAAACCGGCAAACGCTTTGACATTCACGCCGCCGGTATGCTGGCGCTGGATGTGGCTCGCGTCGAAGCCGGACTGTTGCTCATCGAGGTCGACTACTCCAGCAGCAAGAAAGCCCTGATCGCGTCGCAAAAATATTCGCCCTACGAGCTTGGTTTCGCCAAAATGGTGCATCTCAACAAAGAGAACTTCATTGGCAAGGCGGCTCTGGAACAGGATCAGAAACAGGGAGTCGCGAGGCAGTTCCTTGGACTTGAGATCGATTGGACGGAAGTGGAGGAGCGCTACGAGAAATTCGGCCTCACTCCCGCCGCGCCCAGCCAGGCCTCGCGTGTGGCAGTTCCCGTGTACTGCGGGGAGAAGCAAGTAGGCAAGGCCACATCGACAACGTGGTCACCGGTACTGAAGAAGATGATCGCGCTGGCCAGCATCGAAACTTCGCACTCTAAACTGGGCACCAGGCTGCAAATGGAAATCACCATCGAAGCTATCCGTCAAAAGGTGACGGCGAAAATTGTGAAGACGCCATTCTTCAATCCCGCAAGAAAAACTGCTGTCCCGGTATAGACAGCAAGCTTATGGACAACTTGATCAAGCGGGGTCCCTGCCTTTTTGCGATTTCGATCGCGGCCTTCGGCATCCAGTACGTTATCTATGGCCGATTCGAAGGAGGACTGCCACCGGTGCCACCTTGGACTCCTGGTGGTTCGGTTTTGGCCTATGTGATAGGCGCCGCGTTGATCGCCGCAGGTGTAACATTCGATCATTTTTCTACTCCACTACTACTGCCTTCTTCCCGCTCCGCTTCCAGTACAAATATCCTGGCACACCGATCAGCACAATAATCGCACCGGCCAACGCCTCCGTGGGCCGCGTAAAAATAGTATTCAATGTCCAAGCGCCGCTGATGAGCACGTAAATCGCGGGCAGCCACGGATATCCGGTGCAACGATAAGCGCGTGGGATATCCGGACGCTTCCAACGCAGTACGAACAATCCCACCACGGTCAGCGTGTACGACAGCACCATCCCGAACATCGCATAGGTGTAAAGCTGATCGTAGCGGCCGCTGAGGGTGAGGACTCCCGCCCAAACCCCTTGTCCGATCAGAGCAACTGCGGGCGTACGCCACTTGGGATGGACTTCCGCCATCCGCCGGAAGAAAACTCCGTCCACCGCCATGGCGTAAGAGACTCGCGCGCTGCTGAGGATGGCACAGGCTACCGCGCCAAAACAAGAAACCGCGATCATCGCCGAGAGCCACACCGCGGCTGCAGGCGAGAATAGCGCGACAGCCGCGGCGTGAGCGATGGTCTCGTGCTTGGCGATTTCGGTAAGCGGCAACGCATACACGTAGGTCATGTTCATGGCCACATAGACGACGCCGACGATCAGAACGCCGAGCACCATCGCCAGCGGCACATTGCGGCGTGGCTCCTTCACTTCGCCGGCCACCCAGGTAATGTAGACCCATCCGTCGTAGGCCCAGAAGACAGCGATCAGAGCCACGCCGAACGCCGAGAGAAGTTGACCAGAACTCATGCCCATGGTCAGGCCGCTTACCGTACCCCATTCGCGGGCGGTGAAGTGGTGCCAGTCACCTTTGCCGATGGCAAAACCAAGAATCACGAATGCGGCCATTGCGCCAAATTTGGCCCAGGTGGCGACATTTTGCAGCAGCGCACCCCGGCGCAGTCCGACGACATTAATCCAAGTGACCAACGCAATCATGGTCAAAGCCACGACGTGAGCCCGAGTCACCACGACGCTCACTAGCGATAGGACTACATGGTCCTGCGAAATGCCCGGGAGGATTCCGCCGAGGTATGCGGCCGAGCCCACTGCAAGCGCCGCGATCGACCCGCCGTTGGCAACGCTGAACAACATCCATCCGTAAAGAAATGCGGGCAGGTCGCCGTAAGCTTCGCGCAGGTAAACATATTGACCGCCGGAGTCGGGGAACATCGAGCCTAGCTCAGCGAAGGCGAAGCAGGCGCACATGGAAATCACGCCGCCGAGCACCCACACCAGCAGAAAAAGCATGGGGTGGGGCAGAGGTCCGGCAATATCTTTTGCGGTCAGAAAAATCGACGACCCGATAATTCCGCCGACCAGCAGCAGGACCGAATCGAGCAGCGTGAGGCCGCGCACCAGCGTGGGCTCGGCGTCAGTTCTCACAGCCAATGGCGGCGATGCGACGGGAATCTCCATCGATCACCCCATCCCCAATTCGTCCGCTGATTCAAGCGGAGTACCGCAGCGGCGGCAAATAACGGCAGAGCAGTCGCCACAGGTCAACGGATCGGGAACCTCAATGGCGCATTTCGGACAATAAAGAAGTTCGGGCTCGGGATCGACGGAAGGCTGCGGATTTGGAGCCATCAGAAACGCAAATGTAGCATATCCTTGGTGTAACTTCGTGTCCTTTGTGGTTAAAGATTTAAACGCATCAACCATGAAGGGCACGAAGTTACACAAAGGAGAACAATTTGGCTGAGCAGTCTGCAACTCCCGACGAGCGTCTTCAACAGGAATTCAATCGCTGGGCCGAAGCGGGGGAAGGCGAAACGATGGAGCGCCATCACCTTGACATCACCGGGAAGACAATTCGGCTCATGGATCTTCGCCCCGGTGAGCGCGTGCTTGACTTAGGCTGCGGCTCCGGTTGGGCAACGCGGCTGCTGGCGCGGTTAGTCACCGACGGGCCGGAGGGTTTTGGGCAGGTGGTGGGTGTCGATGTTTCAGATGAGATGATCCGCCAGGCGCGGGCGGCGTCGAAGGATTTCGAAAACATTCTGTATGTTTGGGGATCGGCGCAACAGATTCCATGGGAAGAGAACTTCTTCGACAAGATGCTTTCCGTCGAATCTTTCTACTACTATCCCGATCAGGAGCGGGCGTTGGCGGAGTTGTTCCGGGTGCTGGCGCCACGCGGGCGAATGTTCATTCTGATTAACCTGTACAAGGACAATCCCTACTCGCTGCAATGGGTGGACAAGCTTAAAGTGCCAGTACACGTTCGCTCGGAAGGGGAATACCTCGAACTGTTACAGAAACACGGCTTCGAAAACGTCATTGCACATCGAATTCCAGATGACACGCCCACGCCGGATGACTACCAGACGAAGTCATTTCACAGTTTGGAAGACTTGCGCGCGTTCAAGCGGATTGGGGCGTTACTGCTGATGGCCTCGAAGCCAGATCTACGCACGTCCGCGCCGGGGTATGCAATTTATTGAGACTACTCGATTCCAAGTTGTGTCCGTGCCTCGGGACTGAGACGCTCGGGGGTCCATGGCGGAGTCCACACCACGTTTACGGTTGCGGTGCGGATGCCGGGCAATTGCTCCAATCTGGCTTTGACTTGTTCACCGATCATGACATGCGACGGGCAGCCCGGAGACGTAAGCGTCAGGTCCACTGAGACATCTTGACGATCTTCGGCGGCGGGTTCCAAGCGAACCGCGTAGATCAGGCCCAGATCCACAATGTTCACAGGGATCTCCGGGTCATAGCACTGTTTTAGAGCACTCAGAACTTCGTCTTCAGTCACGGCAGCCATAGCTTCTCCTCGAACCGGGTGCGGAAAGGGCGTCTCACCCCATGTCAGTTTACCGCATCAGACTAGGGCTTCGCGACGCGAACGGTCGAATTATGATCGAAGGCGTGGTCTCGGCGGGATAGTCTGGTAAGGTTACGCTTTATGCAAATCAGTCCTGAACTCAAGCAGAGGATTCAACTGGTCATGATTGTAGCCATTCTGGTGTCCGGCACCCGGCTGGCTTACGTTCTGTACCAGCGGCATGAGAGTGCCATCAAGCAGGCCAAGGAGCAGGCGCCTCCATTAAATCCTGATTACTACGTAACTCCCAAGAAGCTCTATCCTTATGATCTGAAGTCGGCCCGTCAACTGACCGAGCAGCCGGTGTGGGTCAAAGTCGGTTATGCCTACACCTTTTATCCCTACGACCCCGCTCGCCATCACGTGGACTTTTCGCATGAGGCCGGGAAACTCCTGCCCCTTGAAAAGCTGCAGATCAAGGACGTCATCAGCGCCGACGCGCCGCAATCGCCGGGCGAGCAGCAGGTGATGGCGGTATTTGAGAGCGACGGCAAGACCTACGCCTTTCCCATCGGATCAATTAAGGAGGGTAACTACAAGTTCTACTCCGACGACATGCTCTTCATCCAGGATCCCCACGAGCTTTACAAACATTGGCCAGCTGACGTTTGGGGCGCAATCGACAAACACCAAGTCAAACCTGGGATGAGCGAACTGCAAGCAGATTTTGCCATTGGTCTGGGGATCCCCGAAAGCTCGGGTCAGCCGGGAAATCGGACGGTGAACTATCCAAACGGCGGCAATCGGCTCAGCATCACCTACAGCGACGACAAGGCAGCAGAAATCAAACCCGGGCCTGTTGGCTAATGTAGGTGCGGACGTCCCCGCCCGTGCGGCGTATTGATTAGAGTTTTTCTAAGTCCTCGTTCATTGACGGAGTTCGTCTCGATGCCCGCAAACACGCTTACTTCACCGTCGGCGAATTCTCATCCGCCGCTTTCTGTTCGTCAGCGTGAATCACGCCATCCTCGTTAGCGTAGAACGCACGATGTTCAGCGTCCAGTTGCTTGGGAGTCATTGTCAGCTCATAGCCATCTTTGCGGGAATGGAAACTCACGGTGTAGTCTCCACGATCGGTCTGGGTCATGCGTTTGGTGAAGGAGCCGGTATGAACCAGGTCCGCCAGGGTTGACGCGTACTTGTTATTTATTTTGTAGTATTGCTGCTGCGCCCGGATGACGGTACGCATGTAACCGAGCGCGTTGGCTTCGGATTCCGACCGGGCCGGATCTCCCTTGAATTTTGGTTGATATGTGCTCTGTGCTGCGGGAAGCAGCGTTCCCGCAACCATCAATACCGCAATCCAGGCCACCTGCCTTCGGGGCGGTAATCGGAAAGGTAATCTCATGGATTCCAGCCTCTTTTCATCAATGTTTCCTATGTTACCGCCGTAATTGCAAAACCGTTACTGCGCTTTCCATTCGGAACGAATGCAGCTATGCTAGCCCCTACTAACCCGAGTAGGAAAGCTATGAAATCTGCAATGGCCACGAAAGCTGCACCGGTAAAGAAAGCGCCGATCCGTATTGCCGTGGTGGAGAGCGATCCACTGCGGTTCGTGGGATTTAGGGCCCTGTTCGATAATGAGTCGGATTTCGAGCTGATCTCTGCCTCGCTTCCCGATATTGGCAACTTGCAAGGCATCGATCTGATCCTGCTGGGCAATCGCAATGGCCAGAACCTGTTCGATCTCATGGCCACCATGAAGGCTACGCGTCCCGACCTTCGTATTATTGTGACAGGTTCCGGTATCGATGAAGAGACCATTCTGAAGGCCATCGCCTCAGGCGCCAAGGGCTACGTGGACGAGGCTGCCTCGCCCACCGAGTTCGTGCAAGCCATCCGGGTGGTGAATGAAGGCTCGGTATGGGCACCGCGGCGGGTGCTTTCCATGTTCATCGAACGCGTATCGTCGTCTCCGGGACGCATCTTCCCCGCCGGCCGGGTAAGCTTTACCGACCGCGAAAAAGAGGTTCTGGAAATGCTGGTAGCGGGTCGCTCCAACAAGGAGATCGGCTCCGCCTTGGGCATTGAAGAACGCACCGTGAAAGCTCACGTTGCCAAGTTGATGCGAAAAGTAGGAGTGCAGAACCGGATTGCACTATCCGTCCACGCCATTACGCACAACCTGGTCACGGCGAAGTAAGGTGGCTCGTTCAAAAGTTACCAAAGGACAATGACCCTCGTAATCTTGCCGGTTTCGTGCTCCTGAAGCATACTCGGTTCACCTACCACAGAACCTGGGAGACGGGGTTGGGAGCGGAGATTAGGGTCACCGTTGCCAACCCCGCATTTTTTGTTACATACCTGAATCATCAATAGACTACCCCGTCGAACTGCAACAACCATTTTCCAACCACCCGATCCCTGGGAACTTCGCCTCGTGCCCGGATTCGTTTGACGTAGGATTTTCCCGGTGCTACCGTCACCATTTCCCCCTGCATGCGTCAGCGTCTCGAGTACGCCCTTGCCTGGCTGATGATCAAATTCATTGGAGCGCTGCCGCGTCCATTGGCCCGCGCGGCCGGGATTACCCTCGGTTGGATGGTTTACGTGCTCCATGTGCGGCTGAGGCGGGTGGGCATGCACAACCTGGCGCTGGCATTTCCGGACAAGAGCCACCGCCAGCGCGCCAAGATCCTGCGGGGAGTCTTTACTTCCTTCGGACGTCAGGCAGCCGAAGTGTGTCTTTTCCCCAAGTACACACTGGAAAATGTCGGCAAGGTCGTGGTCTACGACGGATTCGAGAACTTCGAACGCGCCTTGGCGCGAGGCAAGGGCGTGCTGTTTCTGACCGCGCACCTGGGGGCATGGGAGCTCTCAGCATTCACCCATTCCCTGCACGGACATCCGCTGCATGTCGTCATGCGGCCCTTGGACAACGTTTATCTCGATCGCCTCACCCGCCAATATCGCACCATGCACGGCAACTCCATGGTCGACAAGGACGATTTTGTCCGCGGCTTACTCTCCGCCATGAAGGCCGGAGAAACCGTGGGCATTCTCATGGACACGAACATGACCCCGCCTCAGGGCGTCTTCGTGGACTTTTTCGGAATCCCGGCGTGCACGGCTAGCGGTCTGGCCAGGATCGCGTTGCGAACCGATGCCGCTGTCGTCCCCGGCTTCACCGTCTGGGATCCCGCGCTGCGGAAATACCGCCTGCGCTTTGATCCCGCGATTGTTCTGGTGCGGACCGGCGACGACGATGCCGACGCCGTCGCCAACACTGCTCTGTTCACCAAAGTGATCGAGGATTACGTGCGTCGATATCCGGATCAATGGCTATGGGTTCATCGACGCTGGAAGACGCGACCTGAAGGGCAGCCGCCGCTTTACTAGCTGGGGTGACCCATGAGAGTTGGGATCGATGTTCAAAACCAGTCACTACGGTAAGCGATCCACCAGCTGACGTAAACAATCGGTATGGTTGCCGCCAACGCCCACCATAAGGGCAAAAGGAAATCCGCTGCCAGCCCCAGCACGGTGAAGCTGATCCAGAATATCTTTCGCTCCATGCGAGCATTCTAGCCCTAGCTTTCCTTTCCCGTGGCAAACGTATAAAAAGGTGCCATGGGCCTTTCACCCAAGACGCGGTCAGTCAAAGAGGTTGCCGAGTTTATGCAGGTCCGCGTGCTTGGTGACGAAACTGTGCAGTTGACCGGTATCGCGAGCGTCGAGTCGGCCGTACCCGGCGACCTGATTTTCGTGGACGACGAAAAAAATCTCCGCCAGGCCCTCGAATCACGCGCCTCGGCCGTAATCGTGGGCGATTTCGCGGTGGCAAAGACGAACTCGAAGCCACTGCTTCTCGCCACGCAACCGCGCATGGCTTTTGCCCGAGCAGCGCAACTTTTTTGTCCAAGACCGGAACGGAGGCCTGGCATCCATCCAAGTGCGGTTGTGCATCCGGCAGCCCGACTGGCTGACGGTGTTGCCATTGAAGAGCGAGTCGTCATCAGCGAAGGCGTGCACATTGGAGAAAGCACACGGATCGGCGCCGGCAGCGTGGTCGGCGCGAATGCAAGCATCGGACGCAATTGTGATTTCTATCCGAACGTGACTCTCTATTCCGGTGTGCAGATCGGGGACCGCGTCATCGTTCATTCAGGCGCGGTGCTCGGCAGCGACGGCTTCGGTTATGTGCGTGATCAGGCGACTGGCCACTATGAAAAGTTTCCGCAAGTCGGCCGCCTGGAGATCGAGGATGACGTCGAGATCGGCGCCAACACCACCATCGATCGCGGCGCTTTGGACGCAACTCGCATTGGCCGAGGCACGAAAATCGATAACTTGGTGCACATCGGCCACAACTGCCAGATCGGAGAAAACGTTGTGATCGCCGCGCAAACCGGGCTCTCGGGCAGTATCACCATCGAAAGAGACGTCGTTCTCGGCGGCCAGGTCGGCATCGGAGAGCACGCCCGCATCGAAGAAGGAGTAATGCTTGGGGGGCAAGGCGGTGTATTGCCAAATAAAGTACTGCGAGGGAAGGGAATTGCTTTCTGGGGAACGCCGGCAAAGCCGGTGCGCGAATACTTGAAAGGTTTGGCAGCCTTAGCCCGTTTGGCAAAAAAAGAGTAGCAGTTCGTGTGGCGCGGGCATCTCGCCCGCGGAATCAGACTCCTATGGCAGTCGTCGTGATCGGCGGACATTCGCGCAGCGTAGGCAAGACCAGCGTCGTCGCTGGCCTGATCGCAGCTCTGCCTGCCTACCACTGGACCGCGCTGAAGATCACGCAATACGGGCACGGAGTATGTTCACTCAACGGTGAATCCTGCCACTGCGCCACCGACGATCACAGTTGGGCGATCTCAGAGGAAAAAGATCGTTCCGGAGAATCCGACACCTCGCGCTTTCTGGTAGCGGGCGCGGTTCGTGCCTGGTGGGTGCGGACCGAGCAAGGCCGGTTGGCCGAAGCGATACCGACCATCCGGCGCAGACTCGCGGAATCAGGAAACGTGATCCTGGAGTCGAACAGCATTCTGAAATTTGTCCGCCCGGATCTCTATCTGACAGTTCTCGATCCCGCAACTGCGGATTTCAAACGATCAGCCCAGGAGTTTCTCGACCAAGCCGACGCCGTCATTCTGCATGTTTCGGATGCCAGCAAAGCCGCTTGGACCGGCATCTCGCTGAAACCAGTCGCAGGGCGTCCGATCTTCCACGTTTATCCGCCGGAGTACGTGACCACAGAGATCGTCGAGTTTGTCAGAAGCCGAGTAACGGCAGACCTGAAGCCTGAGGCCTGAAGCCAGCATTTTGCTATCCTGCTAATGTGTCCCAGATTCACAAGAGTGCCTGGCTTCTTGTCCTGCTCTCGGCTGTGCTGCAGATTCTGATCTTCCCGCTTCCCAATCTCTACATGCTGAGCTGGGTTGCGATCACGCCCCTGCTGATCGGGCTCTTGCGGGCCCGTAAGCCGCAAACGCTGCAACTCCGTGCAGGAGTCAAGCTCCTTCCAGCCAGCCCGCTGCAAGCTTTCTTGTTGGCATACGCTTGCGGGATCCTGTGGTACGCCGGCACGTGCTACTGGATTTACAGCGTGATGCATCAATATGGCGGGGTCAGCACGCCGGTTGGGATCGTGATTCTGATTCTTTTCTGCCTTTATCTCGCGATTTACCACGGCGTGTTCGGCCTGTTGGTCAGTCTGCTCGCCGGAAGCAGTCCATTCAACCTGCGAGCGCTGCTCTCGCCCGTGCTCTGGGTCGCCGTCGAACTTGCCCGCACCCGCATCACCGGATTCCCCTGGGGCCTGCTGGGTACGACCCAGGTGGATAACATTCCCTTGGCTCGTATTGCTTCGGTCACGGGTGTTTACGGGTTGTCGTTCGAGATCATGCTGGTGAACGCTGCGTTGGCTGCCGCTTTTCTGGTGCAACGTGAAAAGCGTAAACGGCTTCTGCTTGCAACCGTGATCGCCGCGCTGATCCTGCAAGCCGGAAGTTTGGTTCCGGTGCCTGCAATTCCTACGGACCGTACTGCGGTTCTGGTCCAGGCCAATGTGCCCATTCTCGAAGGTTCCGATTGGACGAAACCGTATTTCAATGACACTTTACGTGACTTGGCGGAAATCAGTCTTGATTCACATGGTGAACCGTCACATCCTGACTTGATCGTCTGGCCCGAATCCCCTGCTCCGTTCTACAACAGCGATCCGCTTTTCCGCGACGCCGTCAGCAACGTTGCGCGCCAGTCGAAGGCGTGGCTGCTCACCGGCAGCATTGGGACTCGCAACGCCAGCGCGACGCCAGACCAGGCGACCGAAATCTACAATTCCGCGTCCCTCGTGAGCCCGAACGGTGAATGGGTTTCGCGCTACGACAAGATACACCTCGTTCCGTTCGGCGAATATGTACCTTTCAAGCAAGTCTTTTCTTTCGCCGGGGGTCTAACCAAGGAAGTAGGCGACTTTTCCCGAGGCACCTCGCGTGTGCCCCTCGACGCAGGCGGCACCAGGCTTGGCGTTTTCATCTGCTACGAATCCATCTTCCCGGACGATATCCGGCAATTCGCCAGCAACGGCGCCCAGGTCCTCGTCAACATCTCGAACGATGGCTGGTACGGCGACAGTGGAGCCTATGCCCAACATCTCAAACAATCCCGCATGCGCGCCGTCGAAAACAACCGTTGGGTGTTGCTCGACACTAATACTGGACGCACCGCTGTAATCGACCCCAACGGACGAATCGTGGCCAGCGCGCCCCGCAAGACACGCACCGCGTTGCAGGCACCATATGCGCTCTCGAGCGCAACCACGTTCTATACCCATCACGGCGACTGGTTCGCCTATCTGTGTGCGATAATTTCGATAGCGGCGGTGTGTACGCGGTTGTTTGTTCGCAAGTGAAGCGGAACGTGGGGAGAACATATAAAGCCCGACCTTCGGATCGCCGACACTTCCATTCTTGTCACTCCGAGGTGCGAAAGCGACGAGGAACCTGGGTTTTTGCTGGCACGGGAGAAACAGATCCCTCGCTTTGCTCGGGATGACAACAGCCGGGACTTTGTCGAGAAGGCTGAGACATAGCAGGCTAAATCACCCACAATATCCGAGAGGACAACATCATGGTCGAAGAGCTGGAAAAAGAATATGCAGTCCTGAAAGACAAAGTTCGTGAACTTCGGGAGTATCTTTGACGCAGGCAATCTGCGCCAACGGCTGACGGAGATCGAAAAGCAAGCCTCTGATCCCAACCTCTGGTCGAACCCACAAAGATCCCAGCAGGTCATGCGCGAGAAAAAGCGTCTGGAAGATATGTTGGCCAACGAAACCAACCTCATCCGCCATGGCGACGACATCACTGCCTACTTTGATCTGGCTCGTGAGGGTGAAAGTGTTGACGCCGATCTGCGCCGCGAGATCGACTCGCTCCGCCAACTGGTTGACCGCCTCGAGACCGAGACCCTGCTCTCGGGTGAGAATGACGTGCGCAACGCAATCGTCACCATCCACCCCGGCGCTGGTGGTACGGAGTCGCAGGATTGGGCTGATATGCTGCTACGCATGTATTTGCGATGGGCGGAGCGCCAAGGTTTCGAAACTGTGCTCTATGACTACCAGCCCGGCGAAGAAGCGGGCCTAAAGTCCGCGACTTTCGCGGTCAATGGGGAGTACGCCTTCGGCCTGCTGACTAGCGAAATCGGAGTCCACCGGCTGGTGCGTATTTCGCCCTTCGATCAAGCCAAGCGTCGCCACACATCCTTCGCTAGCGTATTCGTCTCTCCGGAAATTGATGACAGTATCGAAATCGTCATCAAGCCCGAGGACCTGCGCATTGATACCTACCGTTCCAGCGGCAAGGGTGGACAGCACGTCAATACCACCGACTCCGCCGTGCGCATTACCCACATTCCCACCGGGCTCGTGGCCAACTGCCAGAACGAGCGCTCGCAGCACAAGAACAAAGAGCGGGCCATGAGCATGCTCCGGTCCAAACTCTATGAAAATGAATTGGAGAAGAAACGCGCGGCGACCAAGAAAATTGAAGACTCAAAACTCGATATCGACTTCGGCTCGCAGATCCGTTCGTACATTCTGCAACCCTACCGTCTGATCAAAGACCATCGCACCAAGATGGAAGTCGGCGACGTGGATCGCGTGATCGACGGCGACCTGCAGCCCTTCATCCGAGCCTACTTGCAAATGCGCCGCGGGGAAAAGCAAGCGTAGAAGAATCGCGTGGGGAGAGCCTCCCTCGGCTGTCCAGCCGGGCGAAGCTCGGCAGAGCTACCGATAGGATTTCCACATATCGTCGATGAACGTGTACTGAGGAAATTCTCCTTGCAACCAATATCGAGTCTGACCCTGGCGATCCCAGTCCGCACTGTAATCAAACCCGCTCTGCGCTTTGATGTCCACGACGGCCTGCGTATCGTCCTCGGTCATCCACCGATCCACATAGTCAAAGAACGGAGGATAATTCCACACGCTCTCCGCGTGCATAAGATGAATAGTGAGCGCCTCTCCGACCCATGAGACCGAAGTACAGCACCTTCGATACGCCTCGCCTAACTGCTCGTTGCCGTTGATCAGCGGCCAATTCAGCGGCTGCAGTTGTTCATAAGGGCCATACAAGCCCACACTCACGGGCGTGCCGTCGGTGTTTACACCGTAGTGGCCTCCATAAATCACCGCGGCTCCCTGCCAAGCTTGCGTATACCCACCGGGAATCTTGTCGACGTACACGGTTTGCATGTCCTCGCCGAACTGGTTTGGATGGGCCGCCGAAGCATTCTTCATGCCGTCGTCGTTCAACAGAATTCCAGCAAAGATAACCGGCAATTTTCTCCCACTGCGATGTCCTCCAAACGCCGGCCATCCGTAACCAGCCTCCAGGCAGCCGTATAAATCGATGCCATATTGCACGAAGTAATTTGTGAGGTTAACTTTCTGTGCGGCGGGGAAATTCAACATCAAGAGCAGAGATGCATATGAGTCGGCGAAGGCAATGTGCTGTCCGTAGCTCGGCATGTATTCAGCCGGTGCATCGAAGAGGAACGCGTTGGTGTCGATCCAGGGCCGACGATACAACGTTTCGAATTGGGCCAGCGTTGGCGTGCCCGAAGGATTCGGCGGTGCCAGGGAAGGCAAAAGATTTCTCTGCAATGCGCCAGCGTGGTAAGTGGTTTGACTTCTGTCGCAGTAAGAGGGTCGGAACGCGTCCGCCGAAGGCGCCGCGGACAGAATCGTGAGCACGGAAACTGTGCTCACCGGGCTCGCACTCTTGTCAGAAGCGCGCATCACTTCGGGCAGCGAGTGAATGGTCGCCAGGCTAATGGAGGAGACCAGCGAGTCTCCCGGCTTCAACGTGATTGGCGGATACGACCGCAACGATGCATCAAACCACCACGACTCGTCGGTCCCGTCATTGAGCCTGGAATCAAAGCCGCTCTTGCCATTGGCCGTAGGCAGATTAACCACCGATCCGTTTTCATAGGGAGAAGAAGTGGTTGGGGGAGGGTTGATGCCGGTGATCGTGACCGGACCAATGACATAGTAGTCGCCGGTCACAAACTGACCCACAGGAACCGGCTTACTGAAAGTCCAGGTGATGCCGTCTTTGGTGATCGAAGACGCAGTTCCGGGAGGCGGCGAAACCGTAACTGTGACCTTCGCCTGGGCCGACTTAGCGCTGTCCGCCACGCTTGTGGCCGTGACCGTGATACTGGCGGCGCTGCTTCCGGCGGTATAAAGTCCGGTAGAGGAAATTGTGCCTCCTCCCGAAGCCGTCCAGGTGACGCTCGTATTCGACGTCCCTGTTACGGTAGCGGAAAACTGCTGACTGGCTCCAGTCGCCACCGACGCGCTGCTCGGGCTAATCGAGACGGCCACGTTCGCAGAGTTGGAATTCGATCCCGAGGAACTAGCGGAGACTCCGCAACCGGCAAGGCCCAGCGGCGCCAGGATCAAACAAATGAAACCGGCCGCTGTACCAAAGGGATACCGATTCCTTGCACGCGTGTTGTCTGAACCCTGCAAGTTCCGCCGAGTCGCCATAATTCTCGGCTATCAGGATGCGACATTCAACGCACTCGCCCAAGTATCGAAAGTGCAGGTCAATGGTGGCCAATTGACCATGCAGAATCAAGCTAAAACGCTCCCACTGGTGGACCTCATAGCTCGGAGCTCATCGCAAATGCATACGGAGTCGACGGGATGGCGGAGCCGTGCCGACGCTCTGTTTCAGCAACAGTTTATTTGCGATGATTCCTGACTGCTTCGGGTTCACAGGAACGACCCCGGGACTCAATGCGCTGTAAGATCTGGCTCAGCGCAACACTTGGCAGCAGGCTCATGCGGACACTATCATTTATGCTAAGGCAAAACTTGGATTTGGGGTACCAGAGTTGGGTTGTTGGGTTTTCCTTAGGTGGGCGCTCGATACTGATCCCAATTTCGTTAATGCGCACGGCATTCTATACGAGCTCTACATGCGCAAGGGACTACACGAACAGGCGGTCGATGATTTCGAGAAGTGGGTGCCGCTCATCGATATTGAGCCGGAACCACTAGCGGAGCTTCGCCAAATTTGGCGACGACGCTTAGGCTGCGAAAACCCAACTCGGCGGTCATTTCCCAGATTCGCAGGATCAGCGCAACACGGTTCGTGGCCGTCTCCCCTATCAGGTCAAACCGCGTTTCTGGATTGTGGGTGGAATTCAATACGATACCGGATTCCCGTTCGAGTTCGATGGCGATTCGGCCGCGGCACTTGCGGAATACGGCCAACGGGCCCTCGATCGCGTCAACTTCGCGCCAGGGGCGTATTTATCCATCGTTTCAGGTCAATGCGTCTGCGGGGTCGGATATCTACAAGTCAGACCGCGTGAATGTGCATTTCAGGTTGATGGCCAAAATCTCATCAACGTTCTCGATGTAATTGATTTTGGCGGTCTTTTCTCGGGGAACGCCATTGGGCCGGTGAGAAGTTTCGCCATGCGGCTAACTACGAATTTCTAAGACGCTAGGGTAGCGAAGGCAACAGTTTTGCTCCGCTGCGACGCAATAATTAACCTTATCAGGAGTACAAATGGTGAGTTCGATGAGATCTTGGCTCTTCGCGACAGTTCTGCTACTGATCGCTGTGCTGGCCGGTTCGCTCGATAAGACCCTGCTTAAATCCAGCTTTCGAATTTATGTAACCAACGAAAACTCCGGTGACCTGACTGTGATCGACGCCTCAACGCTCGAAGTAGTTTCGACGATCTCGTTAGGCAAACGTCCGCGGGGGATTCATGCGAGTCCTGATGGGAAAACGATCTATGTGGCCCTGAGTGGTTCTCCTATCGGTGGACCAGGAGTGGACGAGAGCAAACTTCCACCGCCGGATAAGAGTGCCGACGGTATCGGCGTATTTGACGTGCGGCAGAACAAACTGCTGAGGCTGATTCAAAGCGGGTCGGACCCGGAGAATTTCGATCTCAGCCACGATGGTCGAACGATCTTCGTCTCCAACGAAGATGATTCTAAAGCCAGCCTGATCGACGTAGTCACGGGCAGGGTCACGGAGACTTTTACTGTCGGGGAGGAACCCGAAGGAGTTAAGGTAGCGCCCAATGGCAAATTTGTTTACGTAACCTCGGAAGATACAGGAACGATTTCTGTCATTGACGTCGCGGCGGGCAAAGTTTCTAAGACATTCAAGGTCGGTAGGCGTCCACGTGCGATTGCGTTTCTACCCGACAGCTCGCGAGCGTACGTCAATGCCGAAAATGACGGAACTGTGACGGTCGTCGACTCTGTGAAGCACGAAGCCATTCAAGCGATTCCGCTGGGTGAGCCCGGGGTAATCAAACCAATGGCGGTCTTGCTCTCTCACGACGCTTCCAAGCTCTATGTGAGCACCGGTCGGGGACACAAGATTTTCGTTATCGATACTGCAACCAATAAGGTGAACAGTTCATTTGAGGTCGGCGAACGTCCGTGGGGAATCGCTCTTTCGCCTGACGGCAAGACCCTTTACACTGCGAACGGACCCTCGAACGATCTTTCTGTGGTGGATCTGGACAGCCAGAAAGTAACCCACAAGATCAAGGTCGGACGGGGGCCTTGGGGGGTCATCACTCTGGAACAAGGACAGTAAGGGTAGCGAACATTGGTTTGAGGTCAACCTGGTAAACATGGCAAATCATCGGAATGGAATACGCCGGCTTCTGTTAGTCCTGTCCTGTGCTCTGATCTGCTGTTCCCCGTTTCTACGCGCTCAGGAGGCTATCTGGCGGATCGATCCGCTGCACAGTGGCGCTCATTTTAGCGTCCGGCACATGATGATCTCGACGGTGCGTGGTGAGTTCACTGGGGTCACTGGATCTGTGACCTATGATCCAAAGGATCCCACAAAGGCCGCCGTCGAAGCTACCATTGACTGCGCCACAGTGAACACGGGAGTTGCCAAGCGTGATGCTCAGTTAAAAAGCGCCGATTTCTTCGATGTGGCCCGTTACCCCGTTATGAAGTTCAAGTCCAAGCGAGTGGAAAAAGCGGGCGACGGCAAACTCAAAGTAACCGGCGATCTTACTATTAACGCTACAACTCAGGAGGTAGTTCTCGATGTCGAAGGCCCGAGCGCTCCGATCCGAGACCCCCGTGGCAACGAAAAAATCGGTCTTACCGCAAGCACTCTAATAAGCCGAAAGAAGTTCGGAATCATCTGGAATGAGGCGCTGGAATCGGGCGGAGTTGCTGTCGCCGACGAGGTCTCGATCATCCTCGATCTGGAACTGATCAAGAATGCAAAGCCTGCCTAATAAGATCTCGCAAAAGGACGATGAGGCCTTCGGTGAGAAGCTGTTTCACCAAACGTGCCCGGCTGGCTCCAATCGCCAGCCGAACGCTCATTTCGTGACGACGGGCGAATGAGCGGAATAGCAGCAGGCTGCCCACGTTGGCGAAGGCAATGAGCAGAACAAAGGCGACGACAGCCACCATGACCTCGAGTGTCGGCAGCAGAGTGCCGGCATTGTTGAACGGCGTCTGCCACAATGGCCACAGCGCGACTCCGCGCCCACGGTTTGTGGCTGGTAGTTCGTCTCCAATTGCGCCGCGATTGCCGAGGTTTCCTGCTGTGCTTGTGTGCGACTGACCCTCCGGGAGGGAATCGTACCTCCGCCGTGTCGATCCCGATCCTGTATCAGTAGGTGCCCAGAAGCGAGATCCAAGATTAGAGCAGTAACGTTCTAGTGCGCATTTCCAGCGGACATCTGGAATTGAGCAGCCCCGAGCTGCCAGAAAAGAAAACTCCATTCGTCTGCCATTTGCTGCTCCACCTGCGTTTTCGTTGAGCCGACACCGTGACCCGCTTCGTAGTCCAACCGCAGCAAAATGGGCTTGCTGCTGGTTGTCGCCGCTTGCAGACGCGCGGTCATCTTGGCGGATTCCCACGGCGCGACGCGCGGGTCGTTGCTCCCCGCGATTAACATCACCGCGGGATATCGGGTGCCGTTCTCGACGTGGCCATACGCACTCATCTCGTACAGGCTCTTGAACCCCTCACGATCCTTCACGGTCCCCCATTCGGGGATGTCGCCGGGCCCGCTTTCTTCCAGTTCGCCACGTAGCGCGTCGGTAAAGCCCACCTCAATCAACGCAGCCCCAAACAAGTCTGGTCGTTCCGTGATTGCACGGCCAATGAGGATACCCCCGGCGCTCTCGCCCTCCCCGGCCAAGTGGGCCGGAGAAGTGTATTGTTTCTGGATCAAGTACTCAGCACACGCGATGAAATCACGCCAAGTGTTCGTCTTGGTGAGTTTCTGTCCGGCTTTGTGCCAGTCACTCCCGTATTCGCCCCCGCCGCGCACATGAGCGAACGCCAGTACACCACCCCGTTCGAGCCACGCCAAGTTTATCGGGTCAAAATACGGATCAAGCGAACTGCCGTAGGCCCCGTAGCCATTCAGCAAGACCGGGTTGGAGCCGTCGAGTCTAAGTCCACGCCTGTAGATGATCGAAAGCGGCACCAGCGTGCCATCTTGTCCCTCCACTTTCACTTCCCTCGACTCAATGTCTTCCGGAGTGTCGAACGGCCCGGGGGGCCGCAGCTTCGTGTCCGTGACACTGCGCGTTCTTGGATCGTACTCGTAAATGCGCTCCGCTCTCGTCCATCCTGTGAGTTCAAAGACAACGCCCGGCGCGCGAACGTCTGTCGAGTAGAGCTCAAAGGAGCCATCGAACGGCAGCGCAATCGACTCGGGTTTCGAATCCGCCTCGTAGCGGACGCGCAGCAGACGCTCCACCGCTCCGTCACGCAATTGAACATACAACGCGTCCTGCGCCGCGGCCAAGTTAGTGATTACTGCCCCGCTGGGTGGCACCACGACATCCGCATGGCGCAGATCAGGGTTGGAGAGATGAGTATGAATTATCTTGAAATGCGAGGCATCCTTGTGCGTTAGCAGCCAAAGGCCATCTCCGCGGACTGCCATGCTAGTCACGGCATCGTCAACGTCACAGACTTTGCGCCAGGGCGTGTTTCGCTTGCCCACTGAGTCAAGCGGTGTTACATAAAGCGTGAATTCATTAGAACCGTGCTCCACCATTCCTAAGGCAAAAGGAACCTCAGGAGTTGTCACTACGAAAGAAATATCCGCCGGTTCCACCTTGACGAGAGGCGATACGCCGTAGCCGAAGACGACCGTGTCATGCTCTGGAGTTGTCCCGATTACGTGCAGATACGCGCGGCTCTTGATTTCTTTTTCCTCTTCCGGCGCGTTCGACCGTAGTCTCTGCAACCGGTTGTAGATGAACGAGCGTCCCCCGGGGAGCCAGCCAATGATGTCACCAAATTGGACACGATCAATAGTTTCGCCGGTGTCGCGTGCGGTAGTGGTGTCCACGATACGCAAGGCTGCCTTTTCTGAGCCGCCCTGAGAGATCCCATAGGCAACGTAGTGGCCATCGTTCGAAGGCGAAAAGTAATTGATCGCAGCGGGAGGACCAACCCCACTGGCCCTTTGTGGGTCCACGAGTAGCTCTTCCGGGCCGCTAGTTCCATCGCGCATGTACAGCTTGAAGACAGATTCTTTGCTCAGCGACTTCAGGTAAAAATACCGTCCGGTCGCTAAGCGCACGATTCCGCCGACCCGAGCCGGGATGGATTCGTCGAGCTGTTCAATGCGAGCCAGCAATTCGTTGCGGCCCGGGATGCGCCCCAAAACGCGGCGCGTGTACTCGTTCTGGGCTTTCATCCACCCCGCCACTTCGGGATTGTCCAGACTCTCCATGTAGCGGTAAGGGTCCGTGACCTTTGTGCCGAAGTAGTCATCTACCACCGGCCGAACCCGTGCGACTGGGGGGGGCGTGATCGCGGAGCGATCTTGCGCGACGGCCTGGCCAAACATCCCAGGCGTCACTAGAGTGATAACCAGAATTAGGGAGATTAGCACTAGACAATTGTTCGTTGAAACGCGTTTCACGAAGTGTCCCTCAGCCTACCCCGCGGTTTCGTGATCGATGCTATCGGAATCTAACCTTGGCACATTCCAGAACGAGCTAGGAACGAAGCTGGTGCGATCATGATCAGAGCCTAGGCGAACGAAATTTTCCATGTGATTCCAATGAAATCAGGATAGCGGCTCTCGTCGCCGCTATTGATCTGGGGTGGTGGGTGAACCTTGTATTCGGCACCACTGTCTCATTAATTGAAGTGTTCGTCGCGTCAAACGCTGTCCCAGGAAGATCGACCGATGGCAGGGCGAGGGCGCGGCAAGTGCGGATAAGCACGAACAGAGAGGCCACTCGACTTCTAGCCGGCATTTGACAACCTCACCGTACGCTTCAGTCTAGAGGCTGTCAATCAAAAACCGCACATCTTAATTCAACGTATCGCGTGCGCGAAGCGAATGCGTGATCACATCCTCGAACCGGCCTTATGGTCCGTTTTCGCCAGATTCCCCCGAGTAATAAGAGGATATTGATTGAAACTACGATTGGACAGGGAGAGGTTTTATTACAAGCTCTTAGGACCTTCTCCCAGTCGAGCCCTCCCTGCGTACGTACGAGAGACCGCGCTTCGGTCCGCCGACAGATTCGTCTACGTGAATATGCCCAGTGTCAGACCCGCATCCCAGCTGCCCATTCTCAATGCCTCCCGGCGAGGCAGTCGCGAACCGCCCTCGACGAGTGACAGGCATCCTTAGCTTTCACGAGGGCCGGCTCCATCCTCGTTTATGCTGACGCTTGACCCCCTCTGGTTCGAGAACAAGCGTCACGTCGACAAGGACAAAATCGGCTGGCACGTCGGCATTGAAAATGACAGTCAATGTCGTGACAGGATAGGAGCTAGGGAGATCCAAAGTTGCACTCCCCCGGCAATCAGCGCACAAGAAACGAGCAGCAGAAAAAATTCGGCGCAACCCCGCAGTATTCCATCGACAATCAAGTCGCAGCCAGCAAGAAATATGTAAAAAGGAACGGTTTCAGCTAAAAACACACAACATAATTACTTCCAGCTTGGGAATGTTTTATGAGTCACAACGGGAATTGATACCCGCATACCCATTCTTTCTTCGCCCGACCACTTGCGCCAGAGTAGTTTGATGGTAGAGAATTCCTTAATCCGGTGCGCCACCAACAATCCGTCTTTCACTCGTAGATGAAAGCTGCGGATATTGAGGGAGGGAGCATGCGCTTAGATTCCCCGTCCTCTTGCGTTTTTTTGTTCTCGGGCTTGTTTCTGTTGTTGCTCCTCGCCTCTGCGATGGGCCAGACCACCCCGCCAAGCGGCAAGTGTGCCCCATCGCCCGCGGCGCACGTTGCGGCTGCGCCCCCAGCGGATCCTTCCAAATACGTCGGTGCAGAAACCTGCAAGACATGTCATGAGGAGATTTACAACGGCTGGGAGAAATCGCCTCACTGGAAGACCACCCTGAACAAGGGAGCCGGTCCGTCGAAGCAAGGCTGCGAAGCTTGCCACGGTCCCGGAGCAGAGCATGTGGAAGGTGGCGGCGACAAAACCAAGATATTCGTCTTCGCAGAGCACTCCCGGCAAGAAACCAGCGCCCGTTGCCTGACCTGCCACGGCGAAGGGCATGAGCAAGCTCATTTTTCCGAATCTCCCCACTCCGGCAGCGACGTCGGCTGTCTCGATTGCCACTCCCCCCATCACGCCAAAGAAAAGCCGTACTTGCTGATCCAGAACCAGCCGCAGTTGTGCTACGGGTGCCACACCTCGGCCAAAGCAGACTTCGCCAAACCCTATCACCACCGCGTAAACGAGGGTTTGTTGCAGTGCAGCGACTGCCACAATCCGCATGGCACAGCAATCGTCGGCCAGCTCAGAACGATGCCCAACGGCGACGCCATCTGCTACAAGTGTCACGTCGATAAGCAGGGCCCGTTCGTCTACGAGCACGTGCCGGTCAAGACGGAGGGCTGCATCAGTTGCCATACCCCTCACGGCTCAACCAATCCTCGCTTCCTCAGGGTGAGTCTGGTGAACATGCTCTGTCTGCAGTGCCATACTTTCCCCACTCAGGGACCCGCGGGACCCGCCCACAACCAGTCTGCCAAGTATCAGGCCTGCACCATGTGTCACGTAGCAATTCACGGCTCCAACTTCAGCGATGTCTTTTTCAAGTGAGGGAAACTCATGACCTCGCCCCGAAAACCCGACCTGCCGACCCTCCTTAGTTCCTTACTAGTTCTTGGCCTGATCGCGTCGTCACCGCATTCCCTATCTGCGCAATCCTCCAGCGGCAACCAGAACCAGCCGGCGCAGCAAGAAGGTGTCACCGCCGGAGATTACGACATTCATACGTCGGCCGAAATCGGCTATCGCTACACCAACGTGACCGGCAGCAATGATATGTACGACACCCTGGTCAACCTCGAGACCGGCCCACGGTTTCTCGACGAAACCTTTTCCATGCAATCGCAGGATCATCAGGGCCTGCTCTTCGACAATCTTTCCGTCAACAGCTTCGGATGGGGCGGCGATCCCAACAACGTATTGCGGGCCCGGGTAGAGAAAAACAAGTGGTACAACTTTCTGGCCAGTTTCCGTCGCGACCAGAATTTCTTTGACTACGATCTTCTGGTCAACCCGCTGAACCCTCCGACCTCGAGTCCCTCAATTCCCGTGCTAAATTCCGCCCACGCCTTCGACACGACGCGCCGCATGACGGATATCGATCTCACAATTCTGCCGCAATCTGTCGTGAGCTTTCGCTTCGGCTATTCGCACAACAACATGACTGGGCCTTCCTACACCAGCATCCACACTGGAACGGACGCGCTGCTGCTCCAACCCTGGAACACTACGATGAACGCCTATCGTTTTGGCTTGGACTTCAAGGTTGCGCCTCGGACCGTCCTTAGCTTTGACGAGTTCCTCTACTACTACAAAGGAGAAACCGACCCACAACTCAGCTCATTCGCCATGGCCTTTCTGCCCGGCGGAGGGACGGTCGAACTCGGCCTGCCCATCGATACCGCGAACAAGTCACCTTGCGCTGTGACACCGCCGGCGACCAGTTTGATCAGTCCCACTGGAACACTGACGAATCTGGATTGCAACGGTTACTTCAGCTACTTCCGCAACCAGCGCATCCACACTTCCACTCCCATGGAGCGGGTCAGCCTGCGCAGCAATTACTTCCAGCGCGTGGAACTGCTCGGATCCTTCACTTACAGCTCGGCCGACATGAACACACCGTTGGACGAGTCCTTCAACGGTCTGCAAACTCGTGGCGACGTTCGCGCCTTCACCACCACGGGAAGCGGCAACGCCCGCCAGATTTCCAACGTCGTCGATCTCGAAGGCACCGTCCACGTAACCAAACACATCCGCATCATCGACAAGTTTTATTATTGGGCTTTCCGTATTCCGGAGAACGGCAATTTTACCGAGATCGATAATATCTGCACGGCCACGTGCAACCTGCTAACCCCGCTTAGCGCTACAGCCCCAGAGTCCACCAACACCTTGACGCAGGCCTCTTTCAATCAGACCTGGATCACCAATCAGACCCAAGTCGCCTGGGACATCTCGAAGAAAGTCGGAGCCAACCTCGGTTTCCGCTACAGCGACCAGGTCTTCAAACACTTCAACGACTTCTTGCCCGGAGACGAAGACTATTTCGCCATCCACGGCTACACCGAACTCTTCGGCTTCTGGGCGCGCCCCATCCACGCGCTGCGGCTGAACTTCAATCAGGAGTACACCAGCTTCGACAATGTGATCGTCCGCATCTCTCCCCGAAAGCAATCCCAGTACCGCTTTCAGGCTGGATACACACCGAAGCCCTGGGCAGTCCTCGGCGGTTCGATCAATATTTTCCAGCAGTCGAACGGCGATTCCTCCACCAACTACCAGGGACACAACCGGAACTACGGACTCACCGCTTCGCTCGCACCCAACGAGCGGATCGCCCTGGATCTCGCATACAACTACAACGATGTTATGCAGAACGCCCTGATCTGCTTCAATGACACACCGCCGCCGGGCGTAAGTCTTCCTTTCGTCAACAACGCCGCGTCCTGCGCGGCCAATGATCCGTCGAATCCTCTGCTGGCCAACTCCTACTACACCAACCACACCAACTTCGGGATGTTTACCGTCCGCTTCAAGCCCATCAAGCGCTTGACCCTGAATCTCGGCGCCAGCATCACCAACGTTGACGGCGGCACGCCGCAGTTCAACATCCTGCAACCGCTCGGATCTTTGCAGTACCTCTACTATCAGCCCGTCGCGAACTTCAGCGTCGATTTGACCCATGGGTTAGCCTGGAATAGCGGCTGGAATTACTACCAGTACAATGAAGGCTCATTCATCGGACCCACCGCCCCTCGCTATTTTCATGCCAACACCGTCACCGAGTCCCTCCGTTACTCCTTCTGAGCCTTTGGCCGATCGAAAGCCTGCCTGTGCCCTAACTTAATCGCACCGCACGTCCGGCGTGGTCCGCCTACACCGTTAACAAGCAAGGATCTGAAGACAGAGCTCGCCGAATTGGCGATAGAAGCAGCTAAGTCTGCCCATATGCTCATGTCAGAGATTGTCAAACTGCTCCATCAGCGGATGTTGAGGTACAACTGGGTGGGCTTCTATATGCTGGACAGTTCACCGGGACAACCACCCGTGCTGGTTCTTGGCCCATTTCAAGGAGCTATGACGCCGCATACGCGAATCTCCCTGCACCAGGGAATCTGCGGGGCGGCAGCGTCTACGGGAAAGACCGTGGTGGTGGACGATGTCAGCAAAGACACTCGGTATCTGGGATGTTCGCACGAAACCAAGTCGGAGATTGTAGTTCCCATTTTCGTAGGGGGAAAAGTAGTGGGAGAACTCGATATCGACAGCCACTCCCTCGCGGCCTTCAAAGAAGAGGATCGGAAACTCGTTGAATATTGTGCTGACCTGGTCGGGGAACCTTCAGGTAAAACGACTTTACCCGGAAGGTCCTCGCTTACCAGTTTCAATTCCCTGAAAGTCCAGGGTGTCTCTGCCGCCGCGCTCTTTCGGCCGTCGTGATCCACCTGGCCATGATCCACCCGACAAACCCGCTGGCGTTTTCCTTGAGCCACGTGACCGCCGAAAGGGCAGAAAAGGCTACGGCGGCACGCGGAAAACACGCCCCTCTCTCGCTCCAAAGACGAACACGGGCCGATGCTTGAGAGCCGCGGTGAGTTTCGCGCCGATGATCTTGGTGGGTAGTTCGGAAGAAGCGCATAACGTATTCCTTTCCAACCATGTTGCGTTTTTCACTGACTAGATTTTTCCAGTGCGGAGAAGAACAATTCCCGCCACCACCAGGGCGCCCCCGCCGATTTTAGACAGTGAAGCGCTTTCGTTCAGCAGGACCATGCTCAGAGCAAGGGCGGTAATGGCTTCGAATCCCAAAACAACGATGTAGGTAATCGCCATCTGCTCCCCTCGCATGGCGACGGTCTGCAGAACCGTCCCTACCGAGAAGAAGGCAAACATCAAGACCGCCGGGCGCAAATGGGTCAACCCGGCCGACAGTTTCATGAAGTAACCGCCGATGCTGAACGACAACGCGGCCAATCCAGTCAAGGTCGTAAACATTGCTCCCCTCCTCGGCAAAAGCAAGAGCGCCTGTTTTTGTCCTGCCAGTTGCCGGTCGTTCCACCAACCCGGCGACCACGAGTGCAGATTGCGTCAAAGTTCGTTTTCTTCCAATAGCGGGCGAATGAAGAACGCCTTAATTGTCATGAATGACCGTAACTCGCAGAAGATATTGGGAGGAAAATAACTCTTGAATTCGATGTAGAATGTTGCTCCCTTCGTCTGGGGATGTGCGGCCATGGCATCGGGTGGGGCGATTTCTACAAACTTGGTCAGATTTGGGGGCGAGTTTGAGCTCGATCTCCGCGCCTATGAACTGCGCCGGTCTGGCCAACCACTGAAGGTGGAGCATATTCCCATGGAGCTTCTTCTGCTGCTGATCGAGCAGCGCGGGCAGCTCGTCAGCCGAGACCAGATCGTCGAAAGAGTCTGGGGCAAAGATGTCTTCCTCGACACCGACAACAGCATCAATGCGGCCATCCGCAAGATCCGCCAGGTGCTCAAGGATGATCCCGAGCAACCTCGTTTTGTCCAAACACTGACTGGCCGGGGGTACCGGTTTATCGCCCCCGTGGAAGAAGTAGGTCCGCCCCACGCGCCCGTCGCGGAAGCCCCGGTCGCGGGAGGCCTGATCGGCAAGAAGATCTCTCATTACCGCATCCTGCAGGTCCTGGGCGGCGGGGGCATGGGAGTCGTCTACAAGGCCGAGGACCTCAAGTTGGGCCGCCGCGTCGCTCTGAAATTCCTGCCGAGCGAACTGGCCAGCGATCCCAAGGCACTTGATCGAATCCAGCGGGAAGCCCGCGCCGCCTCCGCGCTCGACCATCCCAACATCTGTGCCATTTATGAACTGGACGAGCATGACGGGCAACCCTTCATCGTCATGCAGTTGCTCGAGGGACAAACGCTCCGCGAGTGGATTGAGTCCGTCCCGGCCTCTTCCGAGGCGGGCCGACTGACGGAAATCGTAAGTTTTGGCACTCAGATCGCCGACGGACTGGACGCCGCCCACCGCAAAGGCATCATCCACCGCGACATCAAGCCGGCCAACATCTTTATTACGACCCGCAGCGAGGCCAAGATCCTGGATTTCGGAGTGGCCAAGTTCCTGGAGGCCGAGGCGCCAGAGGGCGCCGGTGGAAACGAGAGCCGAGAGCAGACAGGAAAACACTCGGCCAGCCCGGAGGTCGGCTTGACCCAAACCGGCGATTCCTTGGGGACGCCTTCGTACCTATCTCCCGAACAGGTGCGGCGCGAAGAACTGGATGCGCGAACTGATCTGTTTTCTTTTGGCCTGGTGCTTTACGAAATGATCACCGGCCACAAGGGCTTTTCAGGAAGCAGCACGACGGGAATTCAGGAAGCGGTTGTGCGCCTGCCCATCGTGCCGGCTCGGCAACTTCAGCCCGACATTCCGCCAAAACTGGATTCCATCATCACCAGGGCGGTTGAGAAAGATCGCGCGCTTCGCTACCAGACTGCTGCCGAGATGCGCCACGATCTGCGAGCAGTGAAGACCGAAATCGAGGAGAACCAGCGATCCGCATCCGGGGCTCACACTGCCCACACAGGTCCGGAGCCACCGTCGATCCCGGCGGATGGAGATTCAGCGAGTACACACCGCAGCCAACCGGCCTCCTCTACCATTCGTTGGAAGCCTTGGGCGGCTGCGGCAACGCTTGTCGCCGCGCTGACGATTTCCGGATCAATGTATCTGTCATATCTGTCCGGCCGCCACGCCAACCGCCTTACAGCCGAAGACACAATCGTGCTTGGGGATTTTGCCAACTCAACTGGCGATCCCATTTTTGACGACACTCTCAAGGGAGCGCTCACGGTCACGCTGCGGCAGTCGCCGTTCCTTAATATCCTTCCTGAAGGCAAGATTGCCAAGACCCTAAAACTGATGACGCGTGAACCCACAACAGCTCTCACTCCCGCTCTGGCCAGCGAAGTCTGCCAACGCGCAGGGAGCAAAGCATATGTGGCGGGAGCGATTGGCAGCCTGGGTACCGCATACGTCGTGGGATTGAAAGCGGTAAACTGCCACAGCGGAGAGACGCTCGCCCAGGAGCAACTGACCGCGAGCGGCAAGGAACAAGTGCTGGTTTCGCTCGGCGAAGCCGCCACAAAACTTCGCCGTGAGCTCGGCGAGTCTCTAACCACCGTGCAGAAGTTCGACGTGCCGCTGATTGAGGCAACTACTCCTTCGCTGGAGGCTCTCAGAGAGCTCAGTCTAGGCCAGAGAGCCTGGAACACCAAAGGAGAGTCCGAAGCTCTTCCCTATATGAAGCGGGCTGTCGAGTTGGATCCCAAGTTTGCCAGCGCCTACGCCAATCTGGGCGCGGTGTACGAGAATCTCCAGCAACGTGGCCTGGCCGCCGCGAACTTTGCCCAGGCATACGAGCTGCGGGAACGCGTAAGTGAACGTGAACGGTTTCACATCCTCGGTCACTACTACGGCAGCGTAACCGGCGAACTGGAAAAGGCGATTCCAATCTATGAACAGTGGGAGCGCGAATACCCCACAGACGCGACGCCTCGGACGAATCTAGGCAACATATTTATGTACCTCGGGCAGAATGAGAACTCTCTGGCCGAGCATCAGGAGGCCTTGCGGGTGGAGTCGAATGGCGTCTTGATCTATGAAAATCTCGCGCTTTCGTACGCTTCGCTGAATCGCTTCGCTGAAGCCATGGCTACCGTAGATCAGGCGTTCGCCCGCCATCTGGACGACGCGGGCCTGCACTGGTTCATCCAACAGATTGCTTTCCTGCGTGGGGATACCACCACGGCTCAGAAACAGCTTGAGTGGAGCATGGGGAAGCCGGGCATCGAGGATATGTTTATGGCAATGCAGGCTGACATTGAGGCCGCGGCGGGTCATATCAGGAAAGCCCGAGAGTTTTCGCGGCGTGCCACCGACTCGGCAGCCCAGAGCGGCTCGAAGGAGACTGCAGCTTTTTGGCAGGCGCTGGGCGCGTTGCACGAGACTGACGTCGACGACCCTGGGGAAGCAGCCAAGCAAGCGGACGCCGCACTGGCGCTGGCTCGGAATCGAGACACGCTTATCCTCGCGGCATTGGCTTTCGCGCGCGCGGGAAAGGGAGATCGGGCAAGAACGATTGCCGATCAACTCGATCACGACTTTCCCCTTGATACGCTCGTGCAATCTTACTGGCTGCCCACGATTCGAGCCGCAATCCAACTGCGCCACCAAGATGGGGCCGGTGCGCTGCAAGCTTTGCAACCGGCTCTTCCGTATGAGTTAGGCAGCCCGCAGCCGATTGCAACTTTGTATCCCGTGTATCTTCGTGGGCAAGCGCTGTTGTTGTCACACCAGGGCGCTGCGGCCGCCGTTGAGTTTCAGAAGGTCCTGGCCCACCGAGCATTAGCGACGTTCGCGTTGGGAAGCCTCGCCAACTTAGAGCTCGGCCGGGCGTTCGCGATGTCTGGCGAAACTATAAAGGCAGCGCGCGCATACGAGGATTTCTTTTCTCGCTGGAAAGACGCCGATCCAGACACTCCTATCCTGCGAGAGGCCAAGGTCGAGTTTGCGAGGTTGAAGCCGGCCTCGCAGACACCATAGACACTCCAGGCTGTATAAGAAACGGGCTTCGAGGTAGTTGGCCGCATAGGTAGGCAAGCGCCCGTTTGCGTATCTAGGCGATCCGCGTCGCTCTGCTAGTGTAGTCGTATTCGTGCTCCCCGCCGCCCGTTCCGTGCGTCTTCGAGCAAACCGACCTCATGACGTCGTCGCGGGTAGCAGAAAAGAATCGGTCACGGTGTCGCTGAAGCTGCTGGATACATTCAACACATTAGTCTGTGCTGGAGAATACCAGAAGAGCGAGCCTGACCCGGAAGCCTTTCTGCTCGCAGCCACCAAAGTCGAGTGCCGCCGAAAGTCTGTCTTGTGTTTGAAGACAATGACATGGACATTCAGGCGGCCACGGCGGCGGGGACGTCTTCCGTTAAAGTTCCGCCGCCGTGGCAAAGGTTTCGGAACTTCTGAGGACCGTTAGAATTAGAAGCTCAGGCAGCGCGACATGCATTCAAGAGAACGGCTGGCAAATGACCTTCGTAGGCTGGGTGTTGGGTCTGGCGACACTGTGATGGTGCATGCTTCGGTACGCGCGGTTGGAGAAGTTGCAGGTGGGCCCGATGAAATTCATCTTGCGCTCAAAGACGTGTTGACCGCTGAAGGCACGCTCATGATGTAAGCAAGTTGCCCGCGTTACTACGACGAGGTAGGGCGCGGCAGCCTCACGAAGGAGCAAGAGGAGGAGATCCTTGAAAAGTTGCCTGCATTCGATCCACTCACGGCACGTTCGGCTCGCGACGATGGGATGCTGGTCGAGTTCTTGCGCACCTGTCCGGAGTCGCGAGTCAGTCTCCACGTTGCCCGCTTTGTCGTCTGGGGGAAGCAAGCTGAATACCTTATCTCCGACCAGCCGTGGAATTACGCCTTTGGCGTACATTCACCCCTGGATCGCTTTCTAAGCCTCGACGGGAAGACCTTATTGTTAGGCTTGGACCACGATACCGTGACCTTTCTCCATTACGTAGAGCATGTGGCTGAGAGCCCGACAAACGAATCGCACGTTTCCAGGTGCCTGTACAAGAAAACGGCCGCCGGGTGTGGCGTGAGATGGAGGAGTTTGACACGTCAGACAACGGCGCCCACAGGAATTGGCCGGAACACTTTTTTGCTAAAATCGTGGACGCTTATCTAGCCAAGACAAGGAATGAGGGAGGACTTGTCGGAGACGCGAGGTCTTATGTCTTTTCCGCCCGTGCTCTGCTGGACTTTGCGTTGCCCATCATGGAAGCTGGCGCGAAAGATCCAAGTGCGATGGACCACTTGAGCAGACGGGATGCGCTCTCATAACTTCCGGTTTGTCGTCTGTCCCACCAACGTGCCTGGCATCAGCGCGATTACAGCCCAGACCATCCTATGCGAGATCGGCGCAGATGTGTCCCGATTCCGCAATGCTTCCGTCTTGCATCTTGGTTGGGACGCCGGAAATTACTTCCGAATTGCCCCAGACTCGGACCTTTTCGCGGGGAGCCCGGCGAGCGTACAATCAGCGGTCTGAACGCAATCGTGAAAAGACTGAATGTGGGGGCAGGGGGTGACCGACTCAGTTTTCCTGGTTGTTGACATCGACGCGGACGACCTCGCCACATTTGCCAGCGCATTGACCTCTCGTTACGCAAGCGAATATGAGATACGCAAGGCCGCTACTGCGAGTGAGGCGCACGCGACCCTGGCGGCACTCTCAGTCGCAGGCATCAACGTCGCCTTGCTCATCGTCTCGCGGGACCTGGGGGACGCAGACCTCCTCTTGCTTCTGCAACGTGCTCGTGAGCTCTTTCCCAGCGTCCGGAGGGTTCTGAGCGCGCGATACCTTGACCCTTCGGCTTTCGACTTTGTTACTGGAGCGATGCAGACGGGACGGATCGACTACTTCCTCTACAAGCCCTGCGAACCTGTAGTCACGCGGCTCTACCCGGTTGTCGACGATCTTCTCGGAGGCTTGCGCCGGACAAGGCAGGAGCGCGGTTTCGAGGCGATTCGGATCATCGGCGAGCAGTGGAATCCGCGCTCCCACCAACTGCGCGACCTCCTGGAGCGTAGCACGATCCCCTTTGGGTTTTACGATAGCGAGTCGGAAGAAGGTAGGCGGATACTCGCCCAGGCTGGCGTGGACGGATCACGTTTACCCGTGCTGTGCTTTCACTACGGCGCCGTGACGTGCGACTCGGGACTTCGGTAGTGGATGGCCACGGTGAGAGACGCCTCGAGGCGGTCACGGTGGAACGCGTCGACGGTGAGCGCGAGAAACTGTGCGTCGCCGGTCTGTTCGTTCTCGTCGGGGGCACGCCCCATACTCAGTGGCTCGCGGGCACCATCGAGATGGATGCCAAGGGATACATCCTGACCGGCCGCGACTTGCTCCGCTCGGGGCGTCCGCCCAGCGGGTGGAGGCTCGTGCGCGAGCCTTTTTTCTTGGCAACGAGCATTCCGGGAGTGTTCGCTGCCGGCGACGCGCGCTGCCGCTCGGTCAAGCGCGTCGCGTCTGCAGTGGGAGAGGGCGCCACCGCGATCCAGCTTGTTCACGAGTACTTGCGCGCAGCATTATCGCCGCAAAGTACAGACTCTTCAACGCAGCCAAGGCTAGTAAGTTCCTGAGGTACGCGCACACCGACAAAAAATCACTTGCGATGCGGTTCGGGGTGCCTTGCCGACTTGCGGGTACCTATCGCCGCCTCGGTTTAGGCGCATGTAGGCAAGAGCTTGGATTTGAGTACCGCAATTTCAATTACAAGTTCGTTACCGCGGGGGGGACATTCGGAGGTATTTTCTCTTTGCGCTCCGGCCGTGTCCTGCCGGAAGGCTCTATTCCGTTTCCAGTGGGCACCGCTTCTCCCGATGGAAGCTTGGTGGTGCGAACTGCCGTCGCTGAAAGCATCGCTGGCGACCTCACAATCCGGCGTTCTTGTAAACGATTCGCGCGACCGCTGACCAATCTGCGTTTTCCAATCCTTGTGCCATGGCGGCTACGAAGCGGTCATGCAGAAGGCTGGCCATCGGCATGGGAACTGCAGCCTCTTCGGCTGCCGCGAGGACCAATCGATTGTCCTTGAATCCAAGCGGCATCTTGAAACCCACCTGCTCATACTTGTCTGCAGCGACTATCGCGCCATATGTCTTGTACACCGGCGCCGAGAACAAGGAATTCGTGAGCACTTCCAATAATTTCTGGGGATCGACGCCGGACTTCCGCACCAGCGCAAAGGCCTCCGCCAGGCTTTCAATCACGGTGGTAATCAGGAAGTTTCCGCTCAGTTTGATCAGATTGGCCGCGGGCGCATCTTCATTAATCACGAAGTTTTTTTGTCCCATTGCGGCAAAGAGGCTTCGACACTTCTCGATTTGTTCACTCGGTCCGGCCGACACGATAAATAGTTTCCCGGTGGCGGCGGCATCTGGTCGGCCAAAAACAGGTGCCGCAATATAGGTCTGATATTTCTCCGCATGCGACTTTGCCAGCCTGCGAGACAAGGCCACGCTGATCGTACTCATGGAGATGTGTATCGCTCCCCCTGGCAATGACTCGATCGCACGACCGGGTTCGAAAATCACATCTTGCACAGCCCGATCGTCGGCCAGCATGGTGATGAGTGCTTCCGCATCGGCAGCTGCCTCCGATGCAGTATTGGCTACCCGCGCTCCGAGACGCTGCAGTTCCTCGGCGCGGCTATGCGTGCGGTTGTAAACGATCAGGTCGTGGCCCGCTTTAACCAGATTGCGGGACATGCCTGCTCCCATATTCCCAAGACCGATAAACCCGATTTTCATGATGCCGCCTTCCTTGTCCAAGCGAGTTTTTTTCTGTTAGTGTTTCCAATTGAGAAGCCATGCTCTGCCCGGCTTTCGGGAAGAATAGCAAATCGGTTCGACTACATCACACCTGGCTGCTAACTTCCGGAAGAAATCTGCAAAACGATTCGCCCCAGAATGTGGCTACGCCCGATACTGCGTGTGCCTTGCTGCGTGTGCCAGGGGAAACCTCGCTGCAATGGGTACCCGGAGCGGAGCCGAGACTCGGTCACAGCTCGTTCCAGGCGCACGAGGTCAACGCATCGTTCCAGCACTGGGCCGCCCGCGAGTGCCAAAACAGCCTCGACTCCACTCGGCGCAAGCGAACGGAGTAAATGGCCAGCTGATGTTCGTAAGTGCGACCAGAAATCATTGAAATGCCAGCAACCAACTACGCGATCAAGGATACCCAGCGTAGCCTGCATGAAGCTCTCCTCATGTTTTCACCCCCTGCCACAGTCGTCGCAGTTGTCATGGACTTGTCTTCAAGATCGCGCCATGGATTCGCTGCAACACGGACGAACTCATGTCGGGGCCGCAGCCGAGCCCCGTGCGCCCCTCCAAGGGGATTTGTTCATTGCTTGCTATTGCAAATTGAGTTGTCGGAGCTTGACGGCGCAGTGGGTATTGGCGCACGTTCCTACGCTCGAGTTGGTGAGGGTGGTGAAATACATGCTTGACGCCTGATTTAAAGCGCTCACATTGTCGACAATAATGCCACTGATTCCCCCCGGGTAGTTCACGCTATTCAGGCCAGCCGTCACGCTTCCGGAGCTGATGTCGTTGGTGATAACGTAACCGTTCGCCCCCGCGCCTACCAGCCCGCTCATTAGCAGGTCGTGGTCGCCCGCGATCCCCCCGAGGGCCAGGCTGGGATTGTAGAGTTCCGTGTAAGGGGCGCAAGGGAGATTCGCTACGTTAAAACGTTGCAAATTTCCTGCAGGAGCGGAGTTCATAACGGGATAGGAAGTGAAGCCGATCCAATAGTGGGTGGGAGTGGTATCGGCCGGGCCGGTTCCACACAGGAACAATTCACCCGTGGCAGGGGTATTACTCCAGTATCCATTGTCAAAGGCGCCGGTATGAAGATCGACGCCTCCGAGCCCGACGGGGACGCTCACCCGTCCAGTGAGGTCCATCTTGAGTTGAGCCACCACTGCGCTCGCGCCAACAGTGCCGTTGTTGCCGGATAAGGCAAAAATTCTCTGGCTGCCTCCGGAACTGTCCATGATGACAGAGTCGGGAATGCCGTAGGCTGTCCCCATAGCCGTGCAATCCGCGCCAGTTCCGGTGCGGCTCGGAGGGTGAGCCGTGGTACATCCTCCTCCGCCGATCATGACTGGGCCGGCATTGAGAGTGGGTGTACTTCCAGCGGCATTGATCACCCAAAGTTCGCCGAGTTGATCACCGACGAATAAGCGTCCGCTGGGAAAATCATAAACCGGGCCATTGGGCGTGGCTGGCGCGCCGCCCGTGCCTGCGACGGGAAGAGTGAACGTCCAGTCCACCGCCGGCTGGGTGTTCAAAGCGCACGTAAAGACGCAGCTGATCCGATAAATCTTGCCGTTATCACTCCCAACAAAAGCCTTGTCTGTCTGGTAATCCACCCATGCAGATGCCAACGTGTTGGTGGCCGTGGTCGAGTAGGTAACGGATTTGAGGCAAGAAGTGGCGGCACCACAGGCGCCATTGATTGTAGGGGCCGCCGCTGCGGTGGCGGAGGTGCCTTGTCCCGCCTTCCAAGTGAGGACGTGAAAGATAGCAGATCCGGCTGCGCTCTCCACATAGGCAATTTTCTTGCCGTCGATCGAAATAGAGGTGGAAGTCAGCATCGAACCTGCAGCCGTGCTCCCGTTGTAGGCCCAGGTGACCGTGGGATTGGCAGCGCAGGTGCCGGCGGGACCGGTTCCCGCGTAAAGGTTATTCACGCCGACTATATTCGCCTGGCCGTTGGTGACGCCAGCGACGTTCAAGCCAAATACCGCAAAGTCATTAGCACAGCTCGGCGCGCCATTGATATCGAAGCCGAACTTGGCGGGGAACATCGATTGAGCCACACTACCTGTGCCCAGGCTGAGGCTCCAGTCAACCTTCAGATTCTTCTGTTTCATGTTTTTTACATTGGTGCCGTCAATGACTCTGGGGTGTGTCTTTGGAATTGCCGGGACACGGATCTCCGAGTCGCGCACGGCAGGCGGATACGATAGCACCCCATCATGAACCCGCAGCAGACTACGTTCAACCAAGTGAAAAAGAATGCGGGGCTCAGCTCTCGCGGCCTCAAGGTTAGCGGCTGATAGTCCGCCACTAACAACCACGTGTCGGTAGCTCCAGTCCGTAACCCGGCCAACATGCGGTTGGCTGAGTTGGTCCCTTACTTGCGCTGCCAGAGGAAGGGCGACAACAAGCAGCCATGAAACTCCACGGAAACGGCGCAATGGATTCATCAATCCTCCCGCAGAAAGAATAAAGGGTGTGACCGTGCCGAATGTTGCAAGATTCAAGGAAGGGATTGAGATTCTTGGGTGTCCGTTGATGCCGTAAAACGTTATTAACATGCGCCAGAATTCCCCTTAGCCCTGGTCAGAAGTTGCACCTTAAGCAAGCGAACCCGAGAGCCGTGACTAGCCGGGAAACGGGTCCCCGATGGCGCTCGATACGCTCCACTCCAGATGACAGAGTCGTGCATAGGGCTGAGCGGAAGCGGAAATCGACCGGAATCCTCGCCAGTTTAGCAAACGGCGTCGTTCTCGGTTGAGGTTGTAAGAACAAGGAATCAAAGCAGTAATTTGAAGGGAAGGTCTCCGCCTCCTGATAACCCAACATCCAATAGCGCATTCGATAAATCCACGGACGAGATCAGATTTCGAAACTGCCGGTAGATCGATTCGGGTTTGTCGGCCGCGATTGTACGGTCCGCGTCCGGTTTTCGGCTGCTTCGCATTCCTCAGGATATAATGTTGCGATTTCGCGGCTCGGTCCAGCCGTATGGAGGCTTATTGCGCCTGTCGCTTGACACTCGCGAGGTCGGACGCGTCACCATCGTGCGCTGCAACGGACGAATTGTTGCGGGTGGCGAGTGCGACTCTTTGCGGGCGCACGTTGCTTGGTTGTTACGCGATCGGCGCGCTATCGTCCTGCACCTGGGCGAAGTCGGATTCATTGACAGCAGCGGTCTCGGGACGATCGTCCGCACCCTGACCAGTACCCGCCAGGTGCAGGGGGACCTGAAGCTCTGCAATGTGCCGGAACATGTCCGCAAAGTTCTGGAGCTGTCACAGCTGACGAAGTTGTTCGATGCCCACGAATCAGAGGAGAACGCGGTCGCCGCCTTCTATCGCCCTGGAGCCCGCGCCGAGACCCCGGCCCTCACCAGCCGCAGCGTTCTGTGCCTCGATTCTAATGCCGACGTGCTCGCCTATTTGCGCGAACTGCTGCGCCGCGCCGGTTATGACGTCCACACCAGCACCAAACGAGGCGACGCTCTGCTCCTGATGCGCGTCACGCGTTTTGATCTCCTGCTGCTGGGCCCCGACATGGCCACCTCCCCGGCCACGCAGCAAGGTTTCCAGGCCGTGTCCGCCAGAATGCCGGTGATCGAACTGGGCAGTGAGTTTTCCACCCGCGATGCCGGTGTAGCCGGCGCCGGATTGCTCGAACAAATCGAAGCTTGTCTAAATCCGAGCACCGCGAAATCCGGGGCGGCGCCCTGGCAAAGATCGGGATAAACCCACGGTGCTCACAGAGACTACTGATGGTCGCCCGAGCCATGGTTATCCAGAAGCTCCGCCTCGCCCTGGGCGTCGTTTAAGAGCCGAGAAGATCAGCGAATGAGTGACGATTTCAAGTGTGAGGAGGTGCAATGCAGCTAAGCCTGGAGAGCCGTCCGGTCGGCGATGTCTTGGTCATTGAGTGTTCCGGGCGGATCGTGGCCGGGAAAGAAGTCTTTACGTTGCACTCCTACGTTGGAGACTCCTTCATCAAGTACGGCGACGTCGTGCTACAACTCGACCAAGTAGAATTTGTCGACAGTAGTGGATTGGGAGCCCTGGTGCGCCTGATGCAAGCCGCACGAGCGAAGGGAGGAGACCTCAAACTCAGCGGGGTGTCAGCCCGGATCCGCAAAACACTTGAGATGACCGGCCTGCTCGCGAAATTTGAAACCTACGATTCGGCCGAGGAAGCGATCACGGCCGCGTATTTAGGCTCGCGATATTCGCGAGGAAAAACCGGGGACGCCAGACCACGCATGCTCTGCGTTTGGGAGTCAACGGATGTGCGCACGTTCCTGCGGGAGGTGCTGTGCAACGCAGGATATAACGCCTTGACCACTGCGACTATCGACGACGCCCGAATCTTGCTCAAGGCAACGAAGGCAAAACTGGTAGTGATTCCCGCGCGCCTGCAATCCGTACATGGCAAACCGACACGCAAGGCGTTGGAGGAAATTGACCCGGATGTCTCTCTTCTGATTTTGGATGAGAACTTTGCCACCCAAGATCCCGGGAAGGCGGCGGAGAAACTCCTTAGTGGCGTGGGCAGCCGATTGGCAGCTCCAGACGAACCATGACCCGGTTCGAGCGATTCCAGCTTCACTACGACACTGATTAGAACCGAACTGCACTTTCGGATCGGCACGTCTATCATTCTCGGATGAGCAAGGCTTCGAATTTCGCCGAAGAATTCCTTACACCGGGGAGCACGGCAGCCTATCGAGAAAGCATTCTGAAAGCGGTGGATGCTCTACGGCATGCGTTTCCAACTCAGTCCTACAGTGGAAAGAGTCCCGCGGAGTTGGCTGCCCTGCTCGACGGGACCGTGCTGCCACAACTTGGATCTCCCATAGACGAGGTTCTGGGAAAGGTCCGGACGATAATTGCGCATTCGGTCGCCACTACGCATCCCAACACGATCGCCCATCTCCACAGTCCGCCTCTAATTACTTCCTTAGCGGCTGAGGTCATCATTGCCGCTTTGAACCAGTCGATGGATTCCTTCGATCAGGGTCCGGCGGCAACCATGCTGGAGTTCGCGGTCGCCCGCTGGCTATGTCAGGAAGCGGGCCTGCCGCCTGGATCGGATGCGATCTTCACCGCGGGTGGCACGCAGTCAAACTTCATGGCATTGCTGCTGGCGCGTGATACCTGTATTGCTTCCCACTGGAACTGGCAAGTGCAGCGCCAAGGCCTTCCCGCGCAGGCATTCCGGCTTCGCTTTCTGTGTTCCGAGGTCGCACATTTCACCGTCGAGAAATCGGCGTACCAACTCGGCTTGGGTACGGAGGCCGTCATCAGAGTGCCGGTTGATCGGTCTTTTCGTATGCTCCCGGAGGCCCTGGCGGAATCGCTTACGCATTTGCAGAAGAACCAGTTGATTCCCGCCGCGGTGGTGGCAACTGCGGGTACGACCGATTTCGGTTCCATCGACCCCTTGCCAGAGATTTCCGCTCTGGCCGAACGAGCGGGAGCCTGGCTGCATGTGGATGCGGCTTACGGTTCCGCTCTGCTGCTTTCTCATCAGCATCGCGACCAACTGCGCGGGATGGAACGCGCCAATTCGATCAGCATGGATTTTCACAAGGAGTTCTGGCAGTGCATCAGTTGTGCGGCGTTTCTGGTTCGCGATGCCGGCAAGTTGCGGCATCTCAAACTCCATGCGGATTATCTGAATCCGGAAGCCGATGAAGAAGCCGGCATTCCGAATCTGGTAAGCAAATCACTGTCGACCACACGGCGATTCGATGCCCTGAAACTTTGGTTCTCCTTTCAGGTCCTGGGGCGGGACAAGTTCGGCAGGATGGTCGACCGTACGATTGAGTTGGCCGCTCATGCTGCCATGTTCATCCACCACAATCCCGCTCTGGAGTTGCTCCACCAGCCGCAATACGGTTGTGTCGTGTTCCGCTATCGCCCCTCCGGTGCGGAGATCGACGGAGACCGTTTGAACAGCTCTCTTCGACAACGTCTCTTGGAGCACGGAGTTGCTGTCATCGGGCACACGCGCGTGCATGGGCGCCAATGGCTCAAGCTGACCTGCATGAATCCAACCATTTCTGAGCAGGATATCGAGGCTCTCCTGCAATTGGTGCTAGACCAGGGGAGGCAACTGGATTCTGCATAGCGACGCACGATTTGTCGGAAGTATTCAAGAAATAGATGACGGGCAACGATAATTCGCATGGCGCCGCCGCAAGACAACCATTGACGAGCCTCGCCGGCTGCCCTAGAGTACCCAGAGAGCGTAGAAGATTTTTCCAAATGCAACCTTTGGCATCCAACGCGAACCGAGCTCCACGCGAGGTACAACTGCGTCTGCTCGCCCTTAGTGTGGCCACTCTTGGCCTGGTGCTTGCACCCATAGGACGCGTCGGATGACATAGCCATAGAACAAACAGATTTTTCAGGAAGGGCCATCATCCACAACCGATGATGGCCCTTTCGTTTTGCGGAGAAGACTTGTACTTAGACCCTGGTGGACCGGAGGAGCAACTTGTCAGAAGCAGAGCAAGTAACGATATTCGACACTACCCTACGCGATGGGGAGCAGTCCCCGGGCTGCAGCATGACGGTCGATGAGAAATTGCGCATGGCGTGCCAACTTGACCGCGTGGGCGTGGATGTAATCGAGGCCGGATTCCCCGTTTCCTCCGATGGCGATTTTCACTCCGTGCAGCTTGTGGCGCGTGAGATTCGTCGCCCCGTGATCGCTGCCCTGGCTCGCAGTTGCCGCGCCGACATCGAACGAGCATGGCATGCCCTGAAAGCCGCTGCCCACCCCCGCATTCATACCTTCCTGGCCACGTCTGATATTCATTTGCAACACAAGCTCAAGCTTTCACGCCGAGAGTGCCTGGAACAGGCGCGTGACGCTGTGTGCTTCGCCAAATCCCTCTGCCAAGACGTGGAATTCTCGCCGGAGGACGCCACTCGCTCGGATCCGGATTTCCTTTGCGACGTGCTGCGAGCGGTAATCGAGGCCGGTGCGACCACCGTAAACATTCCCGATACCGTCGGATATGCAGTTCCATCCGAGTTTGCCGATCTGATCCAGACCATCCGCCGGCAAGTGCACGGAATTGAGCAGACAACCATTTCGGTGCACTGCCACGACGATCTAGGTCTTGCGGTGGCCAACTCCCTCGCGGCGGTCAGTGCGGGAGCACGGCAAGTGGAATGCACGATCAATGGGATTGGAGAGCGGGCAGGCAACGCATCGCTGGAAGAATTTGTGATGGCCATGCGGGTCCGCCCTGACCGCTTCCCGTCCCGCACGGCGGTGGTGAGTGAACAGCTTTTTCCGGCAAGCCAGTTGTTAACCGAAGTTACCGGAGTGCCGGTGCAGCCGAATAAGGCAGTCATTGGCCGCAATGCCTTCGCGCATGAAGCCGGTATCCACCAGGATGGCATGATCAAGAACCCATTGACCTACGAAATCATGACTCCGCAATCCGTGGGGGTTCCCTGCACGCGTTTCGTCCTCGGCAAACACTCCGGACGACACGCTCTCGGGCTACGCTGCGAAGAACTGGGTTTCCGGCTCGACCGCTACGAACTTGATCAGACTTACCGTCATTTCCTCGCGTTGGCCGACACCACGAAGAATGTCGAAGACAGTCACATCCTGGGACTCATTCGCAAGGTGCACCGGGAGCGTGCGAGCGTCGCAGCAGGATCGCCACCCGCTTCCTTCGTCCCCTCAAGCACTACAGTCGGCCATCCACATCCCGGTTCTCCTGGCATCGTGCATCTTGCAAAGCACGGCATCGGCCAGAACGCAGTCGGACCGTCCGTCACGCGGGGTGAGCGCGAAGGCGAGCAGGGGGAAGATTACCTGTGGGGAGTGTGATGCAGGAGGGGCGCAGAGGCCCAGCTTGCTGGAGTTCTTTGATCCTGATGGCCACTCCTCCCAGAATCTTGGGGTCTAAAGACTCTGGCATCATGAGTAATTTCCGTATTTAACAAAGAAAGTGCTAGTTCCTATCGATCGCGAAATAGAATATGAATGACAAGTATGGAAAACTTTGCCGAACTAATGCAAAGGTGGCTTGAAATTCAAAGTGGCGGACGACAAACAACTCCCAAGCCGATCGTGGATAATGATCGCTTGGTGGATCGTCTACACAGGCGAACTCTGCCAGCAAAGCCCCCACAAACGGTAAAGCTCAGCCAACCAAGACCTCAACCTTGAGCATCCAGGTCTAGCGTCAAGCGTCCCGGAGCCTCCCAAATCACCAACTTCACCAACTGAGAATTTATCCCGGGGTGTCGATGTTTACGCCCATCCGGAACCCTCCCACGCTTTTTGACTGCACGGAACCATTTTCAACCAAACCTCGTATACGATTACAGCGTGGACAGCACGGATCCCACAACGACGCCAACCGCGGTTCCGCAGGGCAGCGTCCGGAAGTTTGATGTCTCGCGAGTTGGAGAACAACTCAGGCGTCAGGGCACCGTGTTCCGCGACCCGGCGTTCGAGGCTCTGGCAGCATTGCGCGCGCACAAGCTGCGCTCTGCGCTAACGCTGCTGGGCGTCACTTTATCGGTGGCGGTGCTCATCCTCGTCGTCTCGATTATCACTGGGGCGAACCTTTACATTCAGAATCGGGTTGCCAATCTCGGATCCAATGTATTTCTCGTGGTCCGCTTTCCCATCATTACCAATCAGGAGGACTTCCTCAAAGCGGTGCGGCGCAATCGGAATATCATGTGGGAGGACTTCGAAGCTCTGCGCGACGGCATGAGGCTGCCTCGGGCCGTCGGCCTGGAGACGCGAACCAACGGCAAGGTTCGGCTGGGAACACAGGCATTGGACGACATCAATATCCGCGGGGTCACGGCCAACATCGCTGATATGGATGTAGAGGAACCGGAAATCGGCCGCTACATAACAGATGCGGACAACGAAGGCAGAGCAGAGGTTACCTTCATCGGACAAGACGTGGCCACAAAGCTGTTTCCCACGGTCGATCCCATCGGCAAAACCATCTACATCGATGGCATGGGTTTCCAGGTCGTAGGCGTAGCCAAGCCGATTGGAACCGTCTTCGGACAATCACAGGACAATTTTGTCTACATCCCCGCGCGGACATTCTTGAAACGGTATGGCGAACATGGGCAGGGATTGGATCTGGCCATCAACATCCAGGCGCGAGGGCCGGAGTGGATGCAGGAGACCGAAGATGAAGCCCGCACCATGATGCGCGGCCGCCGCCACCTCGATCCGAAAGCTGATGACAATTTCGGTATTTTGGCGTCTGACACCATTATGAGTCTATGGAAGAACCTCACCGGCGCCATCGCCGCGACCATGGTGGGAGTGGTTTCCGTGTTCCTGGTCATCGGCGGCGTGGTGATCATGAATGTGATGCTGGCGAGCGTGACTGAACGCACCCGTGAGATTGGCGTGCGCAAATCGTTGGGAGCACGAAGACGCGACATCATGATGCAGTTCCTGGTTGAATCCGCGGTGATGGCGGCCGTGGGCGGCGCGACCGGCGTTGCCATTGCCTATCTTCTTTCCACGCTGGTGAGGCTGCTCACGCCTGTGCCGTCCCAAGTGCCAATTCCCGCAGTGATTTTGTCGCTTGCAATCTCGACCGCGGTGGGATTGTTCTTTGGGCTGTACCCCGCGAGCCGGGCTTCGAAGCTGGATCCCATCGAGGCTTTGCGCTTTGAGATTTAGGAGCTTTTTGAAGCATCCTTAAAGAGGTTTCAACCGTGCGGCTTGAAATCAGCGAAAGCACGCGTCTGGCATTTGATTCTCTTCGCCAGCACAAGACACGGTCGCTGTTGACTGTGTTGGGCGTGGTCATCGGAATCATGGCCATCGTGGCCGTAGCCTCGATCATGGTGGGCTTGGACCAGGACATTCGCGGATTTCTCGATCAATATGGCACCGACACGTTGTTCGTTTTTCGCTGGGACTTTGGTTTTCGAGGTAACCTCACCGCGGAAGAACGCAACCGCAAGCCGCTGAGCTGGGAAGACACGATGGCTATCCGGGATGAGTGCCCGGCCGTGAAGGATGTGACTGTGGAGGTTTCCCCGCGGCTGGAACCCGGCCAGCCCATCACCGTGGTTCCCGCACGCTACAAACGGAACGAAGTTTATGGGATTCAATTTACCGGCACCATTCCCTCCTACGAATGGGTTTACAACGCCAACCCAGAGAAGGGTCGCTTCTTTACCGAAGCGGAGAACCTGCACCACATGGACGTGGCGGTAATCGGGCACGACCTGGCTGAGGGACTGTTCCACGAGGAAGACCCGTTGGGCAAGTCTGTTGAGGTGGGAGGCGCCTTCTATCAAGTTGTCGGCGTGCTGGAGAAGCGCAAAGGCCAGTTCTTCAAAGATGCGTCGGCGGACAAAGTTGTGGTTGTGCCATACAGTGCCTACCGCAAACACAATCCGCAGGACGACGAAAACTTCATTGGAGCGCAAGCGTTCCCGGGCAGAAAGGCCCAGGCGGAGGACGAGATCATCGGCCTGATGCGGCGGCGCAGAGGGGTTGCGATCGACAAGCCGAATAATTTTGCCATTTCCAGCTCCGAGGGGATTGCGCGCCAGTTCCGTCAGATCACGGGAGCGATTGCTATTGCCGTGGTCGTGATCAGTTCCATCGGACTCCTCATCGGCGGGGTCGGCGTGATGAACATCATGCTCATGTCGGTCACCGAACGCACCCGTGAAATCGGAGTGCGCAAGGCCATCGGCGCCCGGCGCCGCGACATCATCCGCCAGTTTCTCACCGAAGCTATCACCCTGACGGGCTCTGGAGGAATCATCGGCGTCTCCCTGGGAGCGGGCATCAGCTTCCTGATCAACAAACTCCTGCCTAGTTTGCCTTCGGCGGTGCCCCTGTGGTCAGTCATCGCTGCGGTGACGGCTTCGATGAGCGTCGGCCTGTTCTTTGGTATTTATCCCGCGATGAAAGCCTCACGGCTTGATCCTGTGGAGGCGCTACGCTACGAGTAAACGATGGGCCAGGTCTAACTTTCTCTGATTGAGTTGCCGGGGCGTCCACGTGTGCAGTTCGGTGACTTGCTTCCTTTGTGTCCCTTTGTGTCCTCTGTGGTTGATGAAGTGCAAATGCTGGAACCACAAAGGACACAAAGGCACACAAAGGAAGTGATCGAAATCTACTTGTCCTTGCCGCAGCTCAGTTGAAACTCATACTTAATCAGAATCTCCCCAACGCTCTTCCAATCTGCAGTCATGTTCCCGAGGGGGCACTTTTTCCTGATTGTGTCGCCGCGACCCTGATGACTAGCTAATGGAACTGCAACTCTGTGAGGTTGCTCACACGGTAGTGTGACGTGTGCTGTGGCGTACACGACTCCGGGCGCGTAAGCTTACCCTGAAAGTAGCGTAGCCAACAGGCAATCACGAATCACGTGCTGTCTGTTCAGGAAACTTTAAGTCCAGGAAGCTTTGGGACGGCTCCGATTTCGGGCCCGACTCAAAACAGGAGTTGGTCATGGATAGCTTTGGTTACAGCCGATGCGCGCGATGCGACGAGGAATACTTTGTCGTCGACGGCTTCAGGTGTGCACGCTGTCTCGGCCTAAGTTATGTGCCGGACGACGAGGACAACGAGGAAGAATCACCGAGTATCTCCCCGGATCGCCTGGCAGCCGCGTAGTATCACGATCGAGGACACCGCCCTGCCACGCGGCACACTTCGAATGTGGCCACGGTCACAAATGGCCGGTTGCTAGTGGCCCGCACCCCAACTAGGCAGCAGTCTGTGGATTCGGAACTGATTCCAGGTTCTGCCGCAGTCATTTCCGGTACACTACGCCGCTCTTCATCACAAAACTTACTTTTTGTAGCACGGTGATGTCCTGAGATGGGTCTCCGGAGACGGCGATGACATCGGCCAAATAGCCTGCCTTCAGTTGACCGATCTGCCCTTGCCAGCCGAGCAATTTGGCTCCGTTCAGCAGGTCGGCCTGCAGCGCGGCTAGCGGCGTCATGCCATATTTCACCATCAATTCCAGTTCGCGGGCTTGGGTGCCGTGGGGAAACGGTCCGACATCCGATCCCACCGCCATGGGTACGCCCGCCGCCAGTTGTTTGTGAAATTCGGTTGCGTGCAAGTCGAGCGTCTGATGGTCACGCGCTCTCTGCTCGGGCGAGTCAGCCTGTTCGGAGAAATATTCGAAGATGGTGAAGGTCGGGACGGCAAAGATTTGTTTTTCGCGCATAAGCCGCATGGTCTCGTCCCCAAGCCGGTTGGCGTGATCGATGGAGACCACGCCGGCCTGTGCTGCATAAAGCGTGCCGGGTTCGCCCGTGGCGTGAACCGCAACGTGCTTTCCGGCGCGGGCAGCTTCTTCGACCGCGGCCTTGAGCTCAGCTTCGCTGTACTGGTAAACCGTGGAGAGGCCGCCATCGCGAATCGTGTCCGGGCCGGTCTCATAGATCTTAATGAAATCGGCGCCCTCCTTGAATTGCTCGCGAATCACAGTTACAAGTTCGGCAGCATTGTTCGCATACGTGGCGTTCGACAGTATGTGCTGCGCGGGATTGAAATGATTGGCGTCCTCGTGTCCGCCGAGAATATCCACGGCGTTCCCACTGACGCGCAGTCGCGGTCCCGGGATCAGCCCTTGATCGATTGCGTTGCGCACGGCGGTGTCGGCCGAACCCGCGCCCTCGGTACCCATATCCCGCTCCGCCGTGAAGCCCGCCATGAGGTCAGCCCGAGCCGCAAGAACAGCGAGAATCGTTCGTTGCGGCACGGACTCTTCCACCGTCTGCAAGTCCTCGGCGCCGGGATGCAGAAACAAGTGCACGTGGGCATCGATTAACCCGGGCAGCAACGTGCTGTCACCCACATCGATGATTTCTACGCCGGCCGGGTGGGTCACCTTTGAACCCACTTCGACGATGCGTTCGCCTTGCACTAGCACTTCGCCGGGCCGCAACATTTGTCCAGTGGTGATGTCCAGCAGGCGCGCCCCATGGAGCACGATAGTGTGGGCTGCTTCGCTCTGGGACTGAGTGGTGGAGATGAGTGTGCACACCAGAAAAAGGGTGGTCAGGGCGGAGACTAAACATTGTCTTTTCATGGTTGTCGGAAGGATGGTACCACTCGGAGAGCTAGCATGGCTGCGGATTTATCACGGACCTTTTCTAGGCAGTCTGTTCACCGTTGGTGTCGGTACGACGGTAACTTCGTCACAACAGGGCGCGGCGCTAGGATGTGAGAACAGCCAAGATGTGCCCCCCCAAAGGCGTTTATGAAATCGGCTTGTAAGAGCCAAGGACTGAGGAGTTTTCCATGCGTCAAGCGCACAAAATCGTTGCCGTTATCGGAGTAGTCGTGTTCATGTTTGCAGGCAGCTACGGACAGTCGCTGGGGGACGTGGCTCGCGAACAGCGCCAGAAGCAGGCAAAAGATGCGCACGCCACGCCCAAGGTGGTCACCAACGAGGATCTTCCGGAGCGCGAGGAGCCGGTCTCAACCACTTCCGTCAGCACCGACGAACACGACACTACTCCCGCGGAGCCCGCGTCCAACGACACCCACGCAGGCGAGCAGTGGAAGGCAAAGATTGCAACGCAAAAGAATTCAGTTGCGTCCTTACAGAGCCAGATCGACAAGCTGAATTCCTCGATCCGTTTTGCCGGGCCGAATTGCGTCGCCAACTGCGTACAGTACAATGAACGGCAGATTCATAAGCAGGACGAAGTGCAACGCATGCAAAAACAACTGGACGAGCAAAAACAAAAACTTGAAGACATGCAGGAATCCGCCCGCAAAGCCGGACTAGGCAGTTCCGTTTACGAGCCGTAGCTGCAGAAACCTTACGATAGCGAAGCCTATTCCGGGTCAATCGTCCGATCCAGATAAATCCAAAGCACACGCGAAAAGAGCGTCAGCGCTGGTGCCAGCGGCAAGAACAGCAGAATTGCCCACAGGGTTATTTTCTGCAGCGACCATGCCGTGACTGCCCACAGGAGAAGGCCAAGCGCCACAATCGTGACCAGCGCCAGGCCATAACTGATATACATGGCTCCCAAAAAGTAGCCCTGTTCGCGCTCAAACTTTAACCCACAATTTGGGCAGTGTTCCTGCATCCGGGGAAATCCAGTGAGGATCGACTTGCGGAAGATCCTCCCCGAACGGCATCGCGGACATCTCTGGCGGAATATGGCCACGACCGTCGACATCCGAGTTCCGGTTTCCATGCCAGGTCCGATCACGACACTAACACGCCGACGAGCTTTGCATCACCGCGCCTGCCGTCTCTTGAGTGTAAAATCTCGCTTGGCGTATCATCGAGGCACAAAGCCGTGATTGGCCGAAGGCTCGCGCACTACGACGTTCTCGCGGATCTTGGTGCTGGCGGAATGGGCGTGGTTTACCGCGCCCATGATACCCGGCTTGACCGCGACGTTGCCATCAAAGTTCTTCCAACCGATCGTCCGCTGAGTCAGACTGCCCGGCGCCGCTTTCAGCGCGAGGCCATGGCAGCCTCAGCCCTCAATCACCCCAACATCATCACGATTTACGAAGTCAACTCCGAAGGCAACACCGATTTCATCGTGATGGAGTACGTGCGCGGCGCGACGCTTTCCTCGGTGCTTAAGAAGCGCACGCTTGAGTTGGGTGAAGCGCTCCGCTATTGCATTCAGATCGCCGACGCTCTTACCAAAGCACACGCTGCGGGGGTCGTTCATCGCGATCTTAAGCCGGGAAACATCATGCTTACAGAGGATGGGCTGGTGAAGGTGCTCGATTTCGGCCTGGCTAAGTTCAATCCCAACCTGGCGGCTTCGGACGCCGACACGGATGCAGAACGAACCAACCAGTTCACCTTGACCCAACCGGGCGCGGTTACAGGGACGGTAGCGTACATGTCGCCGGAGCAGGCGCGGGGCGAGCCGGTGGATGCGCGCTCCGATATTTTCTCCTTCGGTATCGTGATGTTCGAAATGCTCAGCGGCCATTTGCCCTTCATGGGTCCGAACTCCATTGCGCTGTTGCACAACCTTCATTTCAGTCCTCCGCGGGATCTAACCCAGTTGCGTCCGGATATTCCCAAACCTCTGGTGTCGTTGATTTCGCGAATGCTCGAGAAAAAAACCGAGCAGCGGATTCAGACCATGGCCGAGGTCGCGATTGAACTGCGCCGAGGCGCGGTGGGCCTGGTGGACGGGCCGATCACCTGGCGTCCCAGCGAGGCGACGATTGATCTGGCCCGGCCGCCGAGTTTGCCAGGGCACTTCTCGAAACGACAAATATGGATAGCCGCCGGCTTATCTGTGTTGTTGCTTGGGGCTGCCATCGGGGACTGGCGTTGGCTCAGGAAGCCGAAAGCAGCCCAACCCGCAGCCGCGCAAGAGTCCCTGGTGGAAGACAATGCCTACGCACTCTATCGGCGCGCCCGGGAAGACTTGGACCACTCCGATCGCGCTGGTAGCGCCGATGCTGCGATCAAGCTTCTGGGGCGGGCGGTCCAACTGGATCCACAGTCCGCGGCTAGCTACGCTGCTCTGAGCGAGGCCTACGTAAGTAAGAACACTGCCAATCCTGACCCCCAATGGACGAAGCTGGCTTCTGAATACGCGAACAAGGCGGTCAGTCTGGACAGTTATCTTGCCGCTGGCCATGTGTCGCTGGGTATGGTCAAGATGAGCGACGGCGATTCGGCCGAAGCAGAAAAGCAGTTCCGCGCGGCCGCTGATCTCGATCCCAAGAGTGCAATCCCTCATCGTAATGTCGGCCTCCTCTACACCAAGATCGGCAAGTCCGACCAGGCTGCCGATGAATTCAAGCGTGCGCTTCAACTGGACCCGAACGACTGGAAGACCTACCTGGCAATGGGTCTGAATGCTTATCAAGCTGGGCGGTTTAAGGATGCAGCCTCCGCCTGGGAGATGGCTCTGAAACTCGAGCCCGACAATGTACCTGCGCTGCGAAACCTGGGAGCGGTCTACCACTCCATGGGTCGCGATGATGATGCCGTCGCCGCGCTTCAGCATGCGCTTGAAATCAAGCCTGCCTCCGATGTCTATACCAATCTCGGAACCGTCTTGTTCTACCAGGGCAAGTACGATCAGGCTGTGCCCGCATTTGAGAAGGCCGTAGAACTGGGGGCTAATAACTACGACAACTGGGGCAATCTGGGCGATGCCTACCGCTGGTCCAGCAATAAGAAAGACAAGGCCAAACCGGCTTATGAGAATGCGATTCGGCTGGTGAGCGAAGAAATTGCCCGGAATCCGAATCAGACCGAACTGCGAATCGACTTAGCCAGCTATTTGGCGAAGAGTGGCGACAAAGACAAAGCTCTCAACGAAATGAAAGTGGTCGAGAAGGTCCACGATGCCAACCCCTCTGACCTGTACAACTCGGCGTTGGTGTACGAGCTTTGCGGAAAGCGTGACCAGGCACTCGCAGCGCTTCTGGCTGCGGTCAAAGCCGGGCAGGATCTGAACGACATCAAGAACGAGCCTGAATTCGTTTCGCTTCGCGCCGACCCGCGCTACCATCTGACCATCCTGAACGCCACGCCCGCTAAACCGTAGTTCCAGTGTAGGGCAGACACTCTTGTCCGGCTGCTGTCGGAGCCGCACTGCTGTAGTTGCCATTGCAGGCGGACAAGAGTGTCCGCCCTACACAAGTGAGGTTGTTCTTGACTTTCTGCAATGCCGGGCATAGTGTGCGATTCGCTTCAGTTTTTTGGGCCCTGAGTACCCACTTCGTTCGCCAAAGGAGAAAGACTATGTCAGTTTACCTTTACAACTTGATGTTCTCCCTGAATGGGTCCAACGTGAACGTCGGCAGCTTCGAGCCGTTCCCCTCGCCGCTTCCACCGAATCCGAATATTGCTACTGTGCCCAGCGCGTGGTTTACGGCGACTTCCTCGCCCCCTGGTTTGCAACCGTACTTCCAGGCTATGGCCCAACCCCTGAGTGCGAGCCTATGGGGCAGTGCGCAAAGCGACGCCAACGATCTGATGTTGAATCCAGGCGACTATCTGATGGTGAGAGTGTTCAGTCAGGACTCCAATGTGTCCAACTACCAGATGCGCTTTACCGGAGTCTTCGGCCGAGGCACCAGCCAGCCACTGGCGCCTGGAGCTGGCAATCTGCAATCCCCGTTGGTGATGAGTTCGGCCTCTTCACCGAACAACACCTTTCCCCGAGCGGTGATCGATGTCGATGCAAGCCTCGGTTCAAGTTGGCCAGGGCCACTCAGCGACGGCTCCTGGGTGACCTGCCTGGGCCGGGTGGTTACCGCTCCCGGTGGTGCCGCCAATGATTACACGCTCAACGTCGGCGCCAGTGTTTATGTGAAAGGGAATCAACCCGCGGCCGGCAATCTCTTCACCTTCGGCCGCGATCCCAGAATGCACGTCACCGGAGTAGCAAAGCCGAGCGACGTCGCGGCTTAAAGTTTTCGCACTCTCGGCAGAAGCAGGCAGAAGGCCACTGGAAAGTCATTCCAGTGGCCTCTCGTTTGAGCCAGAATGCCTTGCGGTTCCGTGACTGACACTGTTTTATTCCAACGCTTGTCATTCAGAGCGCCGTCCTTGGCGCGAGGAATCTGCTTTCTCTCAGCCCTAAACAAAAACAGATTCCTCGCTACGCTCAGAATGACAAGCAGGTTGTCGCGAATTTCTGAATGGACAAATGGCGATCGGAATCACTTCTTGCGAACGGGCGGCTGGGGCGGGGGAACCATCGACCGCCGAACCGGCACAATCGCGCCGCGGGCCGGATCGGCCGCTGCACTGGCCCGCGCCAATACTTCTTCCTGGATATACTTCACAAAATCCTGAATCTGCCGCTGCATTTCCTCCATGCGTTCGCGCATCTGCAGAATAATTGCCATGCCGCTGATATTCACCCCCAGGTCCCGCGCCAGCGACAGGATGAATTCCAAACGCTGCAAATCCTCGTCGGTGTAGAGACGTGTATTGCCCTCGGTGCGCGACGGTTTCAGCAACCCTTCCCGCTCGTACAACCGCAGGGTCTGGGGATGGATGCCATACATTTCGGCCACCGACGAAATCATGTAAGCACCCTTGGATTTCCGTTTGCTCATCGCCCTCTAATTTACATCAAGGACGAAGGCCACGGATTGGCTGTCTTGGTTGACTCACTGGGTCACTTCGCCGCAACTAGTGCAGGCTGACTGGCGCGATGGATGAAGGCTTTGATAAGCCGGACATAGCGCAGCCTAGGAAGGGCTACGAAAATCGGCGCCAATACAGGCGCGTGAATTCTTTTTCTGTTGAAATCGCCGTCACCTCGGTAATTTTGAAGACAGGGCCAGTCAGGCTTATGATGTGTCCGCCAAGACTCTGGTCGCTAGAAGGCAGTTGGTTAAATGGGGGAAAACTCATGAATTGCGGCGGATGTGGCGTTGAACTCGACCCCTCCGAAGAGCACGTCAATGCTTCAGTTGATCAGATTCTGGAAACCTCCCTCAAGGATGCTCAAAAGAAGGGAGGCGTTTGCCCGCTCTGCGGTCACTCCAACGAAGTACCTTACTCGCATCGCAAGACGGTGCAGTTCGGACTGTTGCTGGCAGGCCTGCTTGTCAGCATCGTCGCCGGAGTAGTTGGGTACAAATCGCGACAAACCCAGCGTACCGCAGTCGCCAACGATGCCGTGGCACGGATGACGAACAATGCAGACGTAGTAAAGCTCCTCGGCAAGCCAATCACGATCAAGCCCGGACTACAAGGAGAGATCAAGCAGGACGAGACCGGATGGAAGGAAGCGCATCTTACTATTCCCGTGCATGGTCCTAACGGAGACGCGATAGCTCACGTGATCGGCGGCCGAGCAACAGGTCCGTGGGTTTTCACTACCTTCGAGGTAGATTTTAAGAAGCAACATAAGAAAGTGGATCTAGTGTCCGGTCGAGTCGTCGAATACGACCCCAACGCGTATGTGGAGGTCCACATGCAATCGGCTGCGGTGCCGGAGTACAGCAGCACGGTCGCCGCGGCGCCGCGATTTGACGGCAGTTTTCCTTGCGTGTTCGCGTCCGTGAGTTCCGGTATCGTGGTTCCGCAGTTCGGGAAATGTGCCATGCCGACCGACCACGCCGGGGCTATCGATCGCTTTGAAGTTGATTTGCGTTACGGAAATTTCGTCCTGCGTCAGTCGGACTTATACCTCAATGACGGGTTCGAGGTTCCTCTCACACGCTCGTATCGTTCAAACGATTGGGTGTCTGCTAATCCCGTGCATGCTTTTGGCCGGAACGCGAATCATCCCTTCGACATCGCACCTATCGGCACCAGAAATCCGTACACCTATCAGACAATCGTTCTTGAGGATGGCGACTTCCTGTACTTCGATCGCATATCGAAGGGCACGGGCTACGCTGATTCTGTGTTTCAGCACACCGAGACCTCTACAAGGTTTTATAAAGCTACGCAACGCTGGAATGGCAACGGGTGGACAACGAGACTTGCCGATGGGTCAGAGATTCGTTTCCCGGAGTCTTATAACGCCAGGAATCTGGCGCAAGGCGCACCCACGGAGATGCGAGATGCCCAGGGCGACCGCCTGGAACTGCGCCGCGACCCGCAGCGGAATTTGCAAGAAATCAGGACGCCGCACGCGCATTGGATCAAGTTCAGCTACGACGACCTTTCGCGGATCAAGCAAGCTGAGGACGATACCGGCCATTGGGCACGCTACGAATACAACGAAGAGGGAATGCTAAAATCCGCGACCCTCTCTTCTGGCCGGGAGCGGCACTACGATTACATTGGAACCTTGATGACCAAAATTGCGGACGAAAACGGTCACCTTCTGCTGCACAATCGGTATCGGTCGGGTCTTGTGATCCGGCAAGAATTTGGCAATGGGGCAATCTATGAATATGCCTACGACTGGGCTCCCGATCGCTACTACCCCGACGGAGTAACGGTCACGCTGCCAGATTCTACGAAGCGAGAGGTGCGCGTGGCCGATTCCGTCCCAGAATTTGTCAAGAACTATCATCGGTAGCGCACGGTGTCCCACCTTCCGCGCACGTTGCGAAAGCTGGGAAACGTAGAACTCCACAAGAACTATTTGCGCTCGGTATGCCGCTTTGTCAGTGGTGAAAGGCACTGCTGGGTGCGCCAGCAGTGCCCGTCGCCATCAGTTCACTGTGAGGTTAACCTTTTTGGACGGAATCCCGTTCGCCACGACTTCCAGCGTACTCGCGCCGATGTCCATATCAGCGGGGACGTCGAAGTTGGTCGAAACGATGGCATTTCCGGTGGCCACGCCCATCGTGCTGTGGTCATGGGTTTTTGCGTAGAAGACGTGACCGGATGCTTTGTTGGTGATCCGCACCAGGGGATAGTTCGTCGCCGTCTCGTACTCGTCGCCAAATGCAGCTGCTTGCGACAACCCGTTGAACTGCGTGCCGGAAATCTTGTAAGTGGTGCCGCGGCTAACGGTGTGCGGATACTTAGTGACCTTCGGGGCCCATGCCGCCTGGTACGTCCCTTTGGGGTTGTAGACCTCAACATTAGAAGTCTCGACGAGTACCTGCCCGGTAGGCAGCACCAGGATGGGCGTGCCGCCTCCGGCCGCATCGGGGGTCAGATGCGTTCCATCGAAATCGTATAAAGTTCCGGAGTCGCCCTCGACCAGTACGTTCCCATTGGGAAGCAGCACAGCGAACGAGTCGCCCGCGTTGTCCCCGTTAGGAAAGTCCGGCCCCACCGTCCACTTATTATTCGATGGATGATAGATCGCCGTGTGCCCCGGCCCACTACCCCCATTCGAATACGAACCAGTAGCAAACACCGTCCCATCCGGCCGCAAAATCCCAGGTCCCACCTCCCCAGGTGGGTAATAGCAATATTGGTTGTGCTTGCCGTAGGGGATGCAGCCAAACGGGGAGGGGGAGTGGAGGTCTACGATTGTGCTTCCGGCGCTGACCCATTTCTGCTCCGACTCGATGTACCTTTCCGAGTGCGGGGCTTTGGTTACGTCGTAGGTCAGGACAGATCCGTCGGGTAGCAGGGTCCAGCCTTCTTCGGCGTTGCGGTCGCGCTTGCCGGCGTCGCTGAGGTTGGTCCAGGTCATGGTTTTGGGATCGAGTTCTGCGATGCGCTTGTCGAATTTGCTTCCCAGAAGATATTTGCCGTTGGGCAGGACGGCGGAGGGAGAATCTCCGATAAAGCCCCAGCCGTCGGGCGGCTTCTGTTTGGTCCATGTATCTTTCACGGGATCGTAAACCGCGCCCAGGTTGGTGAATGCGAACACTCCGTTGTTGTATTCGCCGCCCTCGATGATCACGCGGCCGTCGGCCAGCACAGCGGACGCGAAGGCGTCGGGCACATATCCAGCCGGTAGGCTGGCGATTTGCTTCCAGGTTCCACGGACGTAGCTTCCGAACTTGTCCGGAGTGAGCTTGACCCAGTCGGATTCAGAGTTCCCCTGAAAAATCACCGTACCATCGGTCAATAGAAAACCGATGCCGGCGCCATCCGGGGGTTGGTTCACCAGGTTCTGCAGCGTTTGTGCCAGCGATATAGTGGGCACGGCGAGCAGAAGCATGAATACCGCAAGCAGAAATTTCTTTGGCAAGATAGTTCACCTTTCCTGAAACTTACAAACAAGAGCGAATACAGCGCTGGGAGCGGAAGCGCAGGGTGCCCATAGTATCAAATTTGCGGTCGAGCAGGTACCAGGAAAGTGGTTTGACGTGGAATTACAGACATCCTTCGTTGGGAGCGCTTGGCTTTGCCGAGGACCCGCCGCCCCAGGATGAAAACGTAACGAGCTGGTGGGGTTATCGGGGTTGAACTTCGACTGGGTCTGACAGGTGCAGCGTGCTTTGGGTATGGTCGGTGATGGTTATGGTTTGTCCGTGGGTGGCGTAGTGGGCGATTAGGCCGGGGCGGGACCAATCGAGAAGCTGCCCGCGGGGAGGTCGGCAAAGCGAAATTCACCGTTCGACTTCGTCGAAGCTGAGCCGGCGCGAACCCAGTGCGGGCGGCCCTCTTGTACCTGGCGTCGATAGAGCTCCAGTTGAATGGTGTCGGAAGGTTCGGACGTGGGAAGAACGACCCGGCCAAGCACAAGAGCTTCGGGCGTGAGCGGGATTATGAGTTCTTCGCCGGCGGTGTCCTGGGGCAGATCGTGGATTCCATTTTGATCGTTCAGAAAACCCGGTTTTCGAGCCATCAGCTGGGCGGGACGATAGCCGCCCCCGTTAGCAGAGGCATAGGTGGTGCAACCGCCGGCACCACACGTGGCCATCTGTCCGCCGGAGTTCGCCGATCTGGAATTCTCGTTATTCTCGTTGGTCTCGGCTTTCGCAAGCTGAAACTCAAACCGTCCCTCGCTATTTGTCATCGTGGCGAAACGGTTGTCCGAGGAGTAAACGAGCGCGCGTCCTATCGGCTCGTGGGTCACGCTGTTGATTACCACACCCCGAATCGCGTCAGTTTGCTTTTCTTCGGCTTGGGTAGTCTGCGCATTGGCGGGCATTGTGCTCGCGCAGAGCAGAAAGGTGAAGAATAGTTTGAGTAGAAGCGGCTGATGAAGGTGCTTGCTCATACGGAGTCGGAAAGAACGAGCCGACCCCCGGCAGCTGTTCTTCAGCATGCTCCCAGCCCCCGCGGTTGGGGACCGATCTTTCGCATTACATTACAAGCCCAAGCTACCATGCAGGAAGACCTTGGAATGGCTGGGGGCGCCACTAGCGGTCTGGTCTGTCTTTTCAGGATGTGTCGTTGCAGTTGCCGCGAAGGTGCAGTCCGCGTAGGATGGCGACGACATGAAGCTCAGCCGAAGAGAGTTCGTAAGGCTGTCGGGATTCGCAGCCGGTGGACTGTCTCTCTCCAACAATCTGAGTTGGGCGCTCCCGCAAGCGGTTGAACCGCGCCACACCAGCGGGAAGCGGGTGGTCATTCTTGGAGCAGGACTCGCCGGGCTTTCTGCAGGGTGGGAGCTGCGTAATGCAGGACACGATGTCACCATCCTCGAAGCACAGCTTCATCCCGGCGGTCGTGCCCACACCATCCGCGAAGGGCTCTCGGATGATCTCTACGCCGAGGCCGGGGCAGCGCGCATTCCCGCCCCTCATACCATCACACTGGAGTGGGTGAAACATTTCGGGCTCGAGTTGGAACCCTTCCGTCCCGCCCAGTTGTCTGAAGTCGCGTTGCTGAAGGGCAAACGGGTGAAGATCCCACCGGACAAACCGGTGGACATGTCGCAAGTTCCGCTCGACCTCACGCCCGAAGAGCGACGAGTTGGGCTCGACGACATCGAAGAACACTATTTTGGCGATCTCATGAGGAAACTCGGTTTCGCGATCCGCGACGACTGGCCACCGGAGATGATGCGGTTGGCCGACATCAGCACGAGGACTTCCTGCGTCAGCGAGGAGCCTCGGCGGATGCGATGCACTACATGCTGGCCGGCTTTGAGCAACAATCCGCGCTCGACTATATCCGCGAAGACAACAACCACTACAAACAGCCGAAGTCAAAGATCAAGGGAGGCACCGACCTACTCCCGCGTGCATTCGCAGCCAAGCTAAGCGACGTGATCCGCTATGGGTGCGTCGTAGAGCATATCGAGCGTGGTGAAAACCGCGTGCGCATCGCCTTGCCGCCATGCGGGAATGTTGGATCACGTAGAAGCCGAGGCCGTCATCTGCACGATTCCCTTCGGCGTTCTGCGGCACATTTCCGTCACACCAGAGTGGACCGCAGAAAAGCGCAAAGTAATCGATGGCCTTAACTACATGGCTGTGGTGCGCACCACCTTCCAGGTCAGCCGCCGTTACTGGGAGGTTGAAGGACTGAACGGGTTTGGATTGTCCGACAAGGATTTCGAGGTGTGGCATCCAACCTACAACAAGCCGGGCCCCCGAGGCTTGCTGCAGGCATATTTTTATGGGGACTACGCTCGTCAACTGGATGCAATGAGCGAGGGGGACAGAACCGAGCGCATGATCGGCGACATGGACGAAGTGCATCCGGGCCTGCGGCAGCACCTGGAGACGGTAGTCACAAAATCCTGGCAAAGCGATCCCTGGCAAAGAGGCGCGTACACCGTTCACCACCCCGGCCAACTGGAGTGGTATCCGGCGATTTGCAAACGTGAGGGAAGGGTCTGGTTCGCGGGCGAACATGCCTCTCCGTGGCCAACCTGGATGCAGGGCGCGATCGCGTCGGGCTCCAGGCTGCGCGAGAAATCAACGCCGAACCTAGCGTAGCAGCAGGGGTGTCGTCGGCAAACCAAAGTTACCGCCGAGGAACCAGGGCGGATGGTCAACTTCTAGCCCAATCTACTTAAATTAGAGCTTATGAGGCTGTGGTCTAAAGCTCGGCAGAACACAGATCCCTCGACTGCGCGTGAGCATGCTTCGCACGATCACGCTCCGCTCGTGATGACAATGTATGGGAGTTGAAAAGAACCGCTGGTTGCCGCGCAAGGAGTCGCGGTTGGTGGCTGTCGTCCATAAGCGCTAACTAAGAATTACTTCCGGGTTGCCCGTGAGAA
>CAWGBX010000011.1:0-117540 GCA_963820925.1 uncultured Acidobacteriota bacterium | reverse complement strand
CAATGTATTGCTCTCGCCTAATCTCTGGGTACCATAACCCATATAAGATAGCGATAAAAGTAAGAAGCAAACTCGCCGAAGAGAGGAGATCACTCATTAAATATCCTTTTCTAATGCGCAATATTGTAAAACCTTGTTAGTTTATCGTAAGTACGACGGCTTGAGAACGTACGTAGAGACTGTGCCCCTCTTCTTTGCAACTTGGGGTAGGGTTCCGTCAATTGTTGATAGCTTATGGTTCATAGCATCAACTATGTTCTCACTATTGACTGCGAATTCAAAATCAGCCCCTGGTTCAGTTTGAATGGCGTTCTCCAAAGTGGCTCGCAAAGTTCTCCCGATCGCACTTGAAAGTTCATACTGATATTTTGACATCACTGATCGAATTAAGGACCGACTTTGGCTGACAGTTGTTTGGAATAAATCGCAAACTTTCTGTTCATCGGGGAGTTGGCTGCCGAATGCATGTTGAATTAATAGGAAGGGTGGTATTCCCTTATATCCGAACCCCTTGTGAAGACTTTCTGTCCCAGAAACATTCGAACATACTCTTGAAAGGCGGCTGAGCAGAAGGTGCAAAGCTCATCTTCAAGGGACTCATGCGTACAACCGATTATTCCGACAAGTCTCTCCCTCTCTTCGGTACTCAAACCATGCTCGATTGTGATTCGCCATTTTCATCTCCTCTGAACTTGGCCTCGTAGTCGCAAGTGGCTAATACTGCGTAACTGCGGCGGCAGGTCTGGGGGCTGAGACCTCCCCTCCCACCTTGCGCCCATTGTTCGTTGCTTTCTCCTTTTCATGGACCTGATATAAAGCCGTTGTGCCTAGTGCTGCGTCCATTAAATATAAACCTCAATAAACCGAGATTATGCGGCATCCTTAGCTACCCCATTAAATAAAATGGTTTTGAGGTCTCCCATCCCGGGTTTAATCCCGAAAAGATTTCTCCTTTTTGGGGTTAATTGGTTTTATAAAAAACACGATAGCCCACAAAATTCAATCAAAATGTATCCCTTTAACCGGGTTTTAGTACACCAACCCATTGGTGAGTAACTTCTTTGTGAGCCTGCGGCCTATGAGCCCCAGCCCAGCAGTGCCCAATAATAGAGAGATAGAGGTAAAGGTCTGGCCGCATGCACATATCACCTTTGTGCGTGGTACGAGACCCCCTTTAAAAAGGTATTGCCAAATAACGTGCTATATTCTTTAATTATTACGATACTCCCGAAAATTTCTGATGTCCTCTCAGCATAGATTATTCAAGCGGGTCTCCTCACGGCTGGCCACTCGCATCATCTTTTCCCGATCTCATATTCATATTCCCTATACAGGTCAACATCCCCGCTTTTCTCAATCTGTCGGTTTTCATAAGGCACGGCAATCCGTCGATAGAATTCGTCGGAGATATTTTTAAAGGTGCCGGTGAGAATGGCGATTATCCAGTAGCGCATCGCTCCAAATTGATGGCGGACTACCTTCAGGGCTAACCGGGTACAGGTGTAATTCAACAGACCGGCAAAGGCGCCGTCATATCCCATAGCCTGTGCCTCTTGAACAATTTGCAAAGCCAGTTTATCGATCAAAGGGTCGAGTGGTTGGCGATGATCTGGGGAAATATAAGGCATCTGGTATCCTCCATTCGGGAAAATGGACTATAATTTAAAAAATACTATGAATCTTGCCGGTGAGTGGTTCGTGAAATTTATAGCAGCATTCTACTACCATCTGACCCTTTATGTCCAAAAGCCAATTGGATAAATTTCAATTTCCGCAATCTCCATCCCCAAATTCTCATAGGTACGGCCAGTGACCGATATGCTGGCTGGCTCGGACAAATTTACTCACAAGACCGCTACCAGGGCCGCATAACCAAACGCACCAAAATCATTGCCGGGAAATCTTTCACCGAAGAAGTGCTCCCAGTAGACAGCGTGGAGGAGTACTTCGAACATTTCTCGGTCCTGGAGATCGATTTCACTTTTTACCGGCCGCTTTTGGATCAAAATGGCCAACCCACTCAGAATTATCAGGTATTGAAGACCTACGCCCGGCATCTAAAAGAGGGTGACCGGATCATTCTCAAAGTCCCGCAAATGATCACGGCTCAGAAAATCCATAGAGGTGACCAGCACATTGAAAACCCAGCCTATCTGAACCCCAAAATTTTCACGGAACAATTCTATGAACCGGCCGTAAATCTCCTGGGCGCCAACCTCACTGGATTCATTTTTGAACAGGAATATCAACGGAAGGAAGATCGGGCTCCTGTGAGTCGAGATGGCGCATGGTCTGGATAAATTTTTCAGCCAGATTCCCAAAGACTCCCGGTATCATCTGGAATTGCGAACCGACCTATATCTGAGAGATCAGGTTTTTGAGGTATTGGCCAGATATGGAGTTGGGCAAGTTCTATCTCACTGGACCTGGTTGCCGCCCTTGAGAAAACAATTGGCCAAAGCTGATGGTAGATTTTTCAATGCCGGGAATGAATGTGTGATCCGGCTAATGACGCCTTTGAAAATGCGGTATGAAGACGCTTATGCGAAAGCCTATCCTTTTGACAAGCTGGTGGAAGGGATGCTGCAGCCGGAGATGGTTTTAGAGACCGTGGAAATTGTGAAGGGTGCCATTGAGAAAGGGGTGATGGTCAATCTGATCATCAATAATCGGGCCGGTGGAAATGCTCCTTTGATTGCCCGGGAGATTGCTAAGAAATTTTTGGGGAAACCGAAATCCGAGACCCCTCACCAAATGAATCTGTGGGATACCTAATGTATCATTATGCCTATTTGACAGGGGCTATCATAATCTTTCCAGTTTGGTTGGTTTTATTAATTATCAGGAAAGCATATATAAAGAGTATGGTTTTAGTTGGATTATATGTTGTACTATTGGCGATCCCTTTACAATTTCTTTGGTATTCAAAAGACTATTGGAATCCAGTAAAATATGTTCCAGTGCTCACTTTAATTTATCAAGAATCTATTTTCGCATTTTTTTTAGGAGGGATTGTATCAGTTATTTATACAATTCCTAATATAAAACATAACAATATCAAGTTAGTAATTTTATATTTCCACGCCGGGAACCGGAATGCCGGTGATCGGAGGTGGTGTCGTGCCACCGGTCGGCGTGGGAGGTTGAAAGCCCGTGGTGGTGGCTCCCACTGCGAATGCGCTGGCTTGCAGAATCGCATCCGGGCGGTTCCACTTCAGGGTCGTGAACGAGGGTGTGGCCGTCCAGAATCCATATTGAAGCCGGCCAGATATCTGTCCACCTAGAGTGTAGGAGTCTTGAGACGGAATTCCTGGCTTCCCATTGGCCTGGCTGTAAAGCAGTTCGATGCCCTGAATGGTGACATTCTGAAGGGGGCCGGATAGATTAAAGGAGGCTTTTTCGTTGAAGCCTTCCGGGTTGACGTCGGGATCAAAGGTGGCGGAGGTCCTCTGCCAGGTGTAGGCGAATTTTCCACCGGTGAGAGAGAGCCAACGATGTGCGATGGGATTGTAGGTGATGTATCCGCGATCGAGAGCGATCGTCTTGCGATCGAACTCGTTGGTAAGGGTCTCGTTGGTTGAGGTTGGGTTGCCCAGAGCGCCGGATGCCAAAGCGATGCCGGCGACGAAATCTTCGTTGAGCTGGCCGTCCATTCCGAAGCGCACACGAATGCGGGCCAGGTTGTTGTCAGGAACGCCCGACTGGAAGTAAGATTCGCCGCGGACCCGGACGTCACCGCTGAAACGGAAACGTCCGACCAAAGACTCGATCGCGCTCAATTGCCTGCGCTCGTCCTGGGTCGTGGTGTTGACGACGGCGAGAGCACTCTGGACCTGGGCGGCGTTGGAGGCAGCCTGATCAGCCACGCTTTTCGCCTGCGTGGCAGATTGCTGGGCTTGGGCAGCGGTGCTCTGAGCCTGATCGACGCCAGTCTCTGCTTTCTGAGCGGCCGCGTTGGCCTGTTGGGTGGAATCCAGCAACTGCTGGAGTTGCGACCGCAACTGGTCAACTAATTGGTTTTGCTGTCTGATTTGCTGCTGCTGGGCCGCCACTGCGTCTTTCAAATCCTGGACTTCCTTGACCGTGACTGTCTGCTTGGCTGGCGTAGTTCGTTTCTGGGGTGCGGGGGCACCGGTTTGGGCGGATACGAGCCCGGTTGATAGCATCATAATGATTATCATGATGGACATAGTAGAGATAAACCCCCACTGCTTTACTGGTTTCATTGGTAGACGCTCCTGATTGTTTTTGACTCACTGGGAGTCGGGTGCTTTAACACCACAAAGTCACAACGGGCAAACCGGGGGCGAGCTAAGCCGGCGCTAACCCCCCACGTATGTCCTTCAGCCGGCGTTCGATAGTCTTGAGAACCAGACCATCCAAAACGTATCCAACCGCGATAATGAGCATCAAGCCTGACTCATATCATTCACAGCACTCCCCATTAGCCATAGGACGGCCTGGCTTCATGCTATCTCGGCGGGAGGCAACTCCCGAGCTTGAAAGACCTTCACGTCTTTGGGAATTACGAATACTGACTCATCCTTCACCAGGTGGAGAGTCTGGAATCGTTCCTGGGACAACTCAACGTGAACCAGAGCGCCCCATTCGGTGATGGCTTCGACCTTGACGAGGGGACCCGCCGAGTTGATGTGCTTGATGCGGGCCGGAAAGTGATTCCCACCGTTGGCGTGGCGATCAATGCCCAACAAGTGCGGCCTGACGTAGACAACATGCTCCGTTTCCTCGTTGTGGATGTACGCTTTCCCGTTGTCAATCCGGCCATGAAACAAATTCACATTGCCTAAGAACTTGTAGACGAACGGCGTGGCGGGGTGGTTGTAAACATCGTCGGGAGATCCGATTTGCTCGATCTTGCCGAGGTTCATCACGACTACGCGGTCCGCGACCTCGAAAGCTTCCTCTTGATCGTGGGTGACGAAAATACTGGTGACGTGGATTTCCTCATGTAGTTTGCGCAGCCACTGCCGCAGCTCCTGGCGGACCTTGGCGTCGAGAGCGCCGAATGGTTCGTCGAGCAATAGGACTCTGGGCTGTGCCGCCAAGGCACGGGCCAAGGCGACGCGTTGCCGTTGGCCGCCGGAAAGCTGTCCTGGGTAGCGCCCTTGCAGGCCCTCGAGCCGGATCAATTTCAACAGTTCATTAACCCGCTCGCGAATTTGCGCTTTGGGCGTTTTACGCACTTTCAGCCCGTAGCCGATATTCTCGGCCACCGTCATGTGGCGAAACAGTGCGTAGTGCTGGAAGACAAAACCGACCTTGCGGTCGCGCGCCGAGTGATTGGTGATGTCTTCTTCCCGGTGCAACACGGTGCCGGCATCGGCCACCTCCAGGCCGGCGATGATGCGCAGCAGCGTCGTTTTTCCGGAACCGGAAGGGCCGAGTAACGCTAGCAAAGTTCCGTCAGGCACCTCGAGACTCACATTGTCGAGGGCGGTGAAGTTGCCGAAGTTTTTGGAGACATCTTTAATCAGTATGCTCATGGTTGCACTTCAGGCTTGATTAGTTCGGAAAGGCTCGCCATGGATGGAACCTTTCTTTCGAGCTTGGTTTTTGCGATTAAAGTAAAGATCGCTAACAAGGTCAGCACCGATGCGACCGCGAAGGATCCCGGAAGGTTGTATTCCTGAAATAGCTTCTCGATCCGCAAAGGCATGGTGTCGGTCTTACCTGCAATGTGGCCGGAGACGACATAAACCGCGCCGAACTCCCCGATCGCGCGGGCGTTGCAGAGGATAATCCCGTAGACCAGGCCCCACTTGATGTTCGGCACCGTGATGTGCCAAAACATCTGCCAGCCATTGGCGCCGAGACTTACCGCCGCCAGTTCCTCGTCCGGGCCTACCGCTTCCATAACAGGGATCAACTCCCGGGCCACGAAAGGGAAGGTGACGAACGCGGTGGCCAGAATCAGGCCGGGAGTCGCGAAGATGATCTTAAGGCTCTGGTTATGGGGCCAAACATGGAAATACTGCTGAAGGAAGAAGAGAACCCCAAACACCGCAGGGGTGCCTATGACAACCGCCAGCCATGGATGATTCCAGAGACCGCGGCGTACTTGAGCGTTCGTTGGTCGAAAGAGAAAGAACAGCAAGGTAAACAAGCCGGCCCCGAGAATCGAAATCAGGTATGGCATGGCGGAATAGCCATCCCTGCGGAGAAACGGTCCAAGGTATCCCTGAAGTCCAAAGATGAGCACAAACATCAACCCGGCGACCACAGGCGATACCGAAAAAGGCAAATCAATCAGGGAAGTCAACAATGTGCGTCCGGGAAAGTTAAACTTCGCGATGGACCAGGCTGCGGCAAGCCCGAAAATCAGATTGGCCACCAAGGCGACGGGGACGACGGTCAGGGTCAAAATGATCGATTGGCGTGTGTCCGGATCGCCAAACAAATTGTCCCAGTAAACTCCGACGCCCTGGCTCAATGCCTCGGCAAATATGTTGACCACCGGAATGACCACCAGCACGCCGACCACGGCGAGTGCAAACACGGTCAGCCCCCAGCGCACCCAGGCGGGATCCTGCTGTGCCTTCCGAACCTTAGCCAGAGTGCTGGTTTGCGATCTTTCCAGAACCGCTTCAGTGCTCATAGCGCATGCTCCAGCGTTCCAGGAGATTGATGAGCACCAGCATGGAGAAAGAAATGATCAAGAGCACAACGGCAATCGCCGTCGCTTCCCCGTAGGCAAACTCCTCAAGGCGGGCGACGATCAGGATGGGAGCGATCTCAGTTTTAAACGGCATGTTTCCTGAGATGAAAACCACCGAACCGTACTCGCCAATGCCGCGAGCAAAAGCCAGAGCAAAACCTGTGATGAGCGCTGGATAAAGAGTGGGCAGGATGACATTACAAAATGTTTGCCAGCGCGTGCCGCCAAGCGAGGCTGCGGCTTCTTCGGACTCTGGGTCGAGGTCTTCGAGAATTGGCTGCACGGTCCGAACCACAAAGGGCAGGCCGACAAAGACGAGCACCAGAACGATTCCAAAGCGAGTGTAGGCGCCGTGGATTCCCAATGGCACCAGATACTTCCCCAGCCAACCTTTGGGCACGTAAAGGCTGGCATAGACCAGGCCGCCCACGGCCGTTGGCAGAGCCAGGGGCAGATCGACAAGCGAATCCACGATTTTCTTGCCGGGAAATGTGTAACGGACCAGCACCCAAGCCAGGAGCAAGCCCAGCAGAAGGTTTACCAAGGCAGCAATAAACGCGGCTCCGAAGGTCAGCATGTAAGCAGCACGCGCCCGTTCTGTCCACACCGCACTCCAAAACTCATGGAAGGAAAGCGATCCCGCCTTCAAAAAGCACGCGGCAATGGGGAGCAGAACGAGAACGCTGAGGTAGAAGACCGTATACCCCAATGTCAGCGAAAACCCCGGCAACACTTTCCGATTAACGCTTGCCACTGCTACTCCTACTCTGATGGATCACCCAACGCTCTGGGATTCCATCGTGCGGCGAGTTGAAAACTCGATTGACGCGTTCAAACCCTGTTCTACTTCGGTTTGTAAATGCTATCGAACACGCCGCCGTCACCGATGAACTGCTTGTGGGCGTCGGTCCAGTCCTTGGCGATTTCCGTGATCGCAAACAGTCTGATGTCTGGGAACGTTGAGGCGTACTTCTTCAGGATGGCCTTGTTGCTGGGCCGATAAAAATGCTTAGCGAAGATTTCCTGACCTTCATCGGTGTAGGTGTATTTCAAGTACGCTTCGGCAGCTTCCCGATGGCCAGGTGCGCGGTCCACGGTGGCATCGACCACGGCTACCTGAGGTTCGGCACGTATGCTGATGGGCGGAAAGACCAGATCCAGATCGCCCTTGGCCTCGGCCACTTCCAGACGCGCTTCGTTCTCCCAGGAGAGATGGACATCGCCAATCCCTTTCTGGGCAAAAGTTGTGCTGGAGCCGCGGGCACCCGAGTCGAGCACCGGAACCTGCTGATAAAGCTTGGTCACATAGTTGATGGCATCCTGCCGCGAGCCGCCTCGGAGCACGACGGAGCCCCAGGCGCTGAAGAAGCTCAGGTACCCGTTCCCCGACGTTTTCGGATTCGGAGTGACAATCGCAACTCCGGGTTTCACCAAGTCGGGCCAGTCCTTGATTCCCTTGGGATTTCCCTTGCGGACGACGAAGACAATCGTAGAAAAGTAGGGGAGCGAGTGGTTGGGAAACCGATCTACCCAGCCCTCTTTGATCAGGCCCCTCTTGCAAATGGCATCGGTGTCCAGAAAGGAGGCCAGAGTGACAACATCGGCCTCAAGACCGTCGATGACGGCGCGTGCCTGCGTGCTGGAGCCGCCGTGCGATTGGTTGATAGTCAGCTTGATCCCCTTCTCCTTCTGGTAGCGGGGGATAAAGTTGCTGTTGATGTCTCGCCAAACTTCGCGCGTTGGGTCGTAGGAAACGTTGAGTAAGGTTAATGCCGTGCCTTGCGCCAAGCATTGAATGGAATAAACTAAAAGCACACCCAGCGAGATTAAGATTTGCTTGGTCATAATTTTATTCATCTTTGCCCCGGCTCGGATTCCCGTGAACTACCATGGGTAGAACGCTCGACGCCTCCCCCTTTTTCTTACGCGACCTGCCGGATTTTGAAGCGTTCGCGCCCTTGCCATTTACAATGTCGGCCAAGGTTGTGTGTTCCAGGATTTTCGCGGCGGCGTCGCGCACCGCAAGGAAGACTTGATAGAGCGCGCGATGTTCGTCATCGCGATTAATCAGAGTGCGCAACTGATCGGCGTCACCGAAGGGCGCGAGCGGGCCGTCAATCAGGCGGATAATCTCACTCAGATGGATCTCAGAGGGCGCCCGCCGTAACTGGTAACCGCCCTTGGCGCCACGCACGCTTTCAACCATGCGTGCGTTCTTGAGCTCGAGCAGAATCAGTTCCAGAAATTTTTCTGGCAGCGCCTCTTCGTAGGCAATATCGCGGATGCGAATCGCGCCCTGGTTGTAGTGCCGCGACAGCATCATCATGGCCTGCAATGCGTACAAACCTTTTTGGGAGATCTTCATAATGGTCCAAAGTATGCCATAAACTCTATAGTTGTAATAGAGTTTATTGGCATCAGGGACATTAGCAAACAAGATGCCAGGTCTGCGCAGCGCTCCTGCGCAGACTTAACTTGTGTCTTATTAGCATTTTACGAGATGCGGACTGAACCGGCGGTAGAAGCTAGGCATGCATTGTGTTGCAGCTTGACAGTAGTTCTTACGACAATCAGGGCGACGAAACGGTCTTTCAACGAGGATGCCGCGTCTGCATCCGCCTCGGTACTCGCATCCACGAGCGCCGACATAAGCGAAAATTCTGGGTTGATTCCAATGCGGGTTTGCCAACTTTGCCGGGACCACTGTCACCTGCACCTGGCCACGATCAGGGTCATGTCGTCGGACTGCTCATGAGGACTGAATTTCTTGACATCATCAACAATCGAAGCAACCGCGGCTGGCGATGGCTGCGCACGATGTCGTCGGAACGACTCGATCAGACGATGCTCTCCGAATTCTTCTCCTGCATGGTTGAACGATTCAGTGATGCCGTCGGTGTAGAGCGCGAATGTATCTCCGGGGGAGAGTGGGCACTCCACGGTCGAGCAATCCCACTCCCTGAAGAGCCCCAGCACGGTGGAGGTGGAATCGAGCCGTTCCAAACTGCCGTCGTGCCGGAGCAGCAGCGCGGAGAGGTGTCCGCAATTTACATAGCGCAAGCGCCGGGCGCTGTTGTCGTACTCGGCAAAGAACAGGGTGGCGTAAGAGCTGTCCGTTGAATTCTCGTAGAACAGGCGATTGACCAATTGCAGGACCCGCCGCGGTTGATCGAGCGCGATCGCGCATTGGCTGCGAAGGTTCGCTTGCAGATTAGCCATCAAGAGAGCTGCAGCGATTCCCTTCCCTGAAATGTCTCCAACCACCAATCCCAGGCGCTCACGGCCCAAGTCAAGAAAATCGAAGTAATCGCCACCGACTTGGCGAGCCTGAACGCAAATCCCGGAGTAGTCGAGGGTCGAAAGGGGCGGAAGAGACTGAGGAAAGAGCCTGGTCTGGACCTGTTTGGCGATTTCCATTTCCTGGGCAGAGCGGCGTTCGGCCTCCAACTTCGCAGCCGCGGCTCGACGGTGCGCCTCGACGGCTCGGCTCTCTTCGTCAAGGCTAACCAGCGCGAAAGAATTTCCGTCGAGATCCTTGAAATGCGTGAACACTCCACCCCAGATCGGGGGCGGTTCGCCCGGCGCCGGCCGCTCGTACTTGATGCGCTTCAGCCGGGGCGTATATTGAAACCGAACCCCGCGCCCACGCCATTCGAGAAACTTGGCCGCGACATCTTCGGTGACAAAGACGACCTGAGTGGGCCGGCCAATAAGTGCGTACTCTTTAGACTCGGGCTTGGGTGCTACAAGGGAAAGCACGGCGCTGCCGTCCGGAGGGGCAACCGCCACCCAGCGCTGGCCGGATCCAAAGCGGACATCGCCGACCAGGTTGAACCCAAGTTGATCGCGATAGAACTGCAGGCTTTGATCCTGATCCCGAACAAAGATGTTAATAGCGTGAATACGGAGATGAGGTGTTTGCAAGTCCGGGTGATGAGTAAGCTGATCGGCGGAAAGATGTTGGGGAAGGCTGCCCATCCGCGTGATTATAGCGTCCATAATCCATTCCGCGATCAAGCGACAAATCGCAGCGTTGCGCTACAGTTCGGCCTTCCTCAAGCGCAGCGAATTGGTGATCACGGAGACCGAACTAAAACTCATGGCGACGGCGGCGAGAATTGGGCTCAGCAACAGCCCGAAGAACGGATAGAGCACGCCGGCTGCGATCGGCACACCGACCAAGTTGTAGATGAAGGCGAAGAACAGGTTCTGGCGGATGTTGCGCATGGTGGCCTGGCTGAGTTTGCGGGCACGGACGATGCCAGCCAGATCGCCTTTCACCAGAGTCACCCCCGCGCTTTCCATAGCGACGTCGGTTCCCGTGCCCATGGCAATTCCTACGTCGGCCTGGGCCAACGCGGGCGCGTCATTGATGCCGTCGCCCGCCATAGCGACGATGCGCCCTTCTTTTTGCAGGCGGCTTAGGACTTCGGATTTCTTTTCGGGGAGGACTTCTGCTTCGAAGTTGTCAATACCGAGCTTGGCGGCTACGGCCTGGGCGGTGCTGCGGCTATCGCCTGTGAGCATTACGATGCGCAATCCGGCAGCTTTCAGATCGCTAAGCGCGCGCCGAGTAGATGGCTTGATAGCGTCGGCTATGCCGATCAATCCTGCTGGACGCCCGTCCACCGCGACGAAGATGACGCTCTCGCCGTTGCGGCGCAGGTCTTCAGCAGTTTGTTTGAGTGCCTCGAATCCCATTGCCTTCTGCTGAATGAAGTTTTCGTTTCCGACAGAGACAGCTTTTCTATCCACCTTCCCGCTGATCCCAAATCCGGTGTGAGATTGAATGCCTGTGGCGCTGGCCAAAGGTATGTTGTTGGCTTTGGCGGCGGCAACGATTGCAGAACCGAGGGGATGCTCACTTCCCTGCTCCAGGCTTGCCGCCAAGCGAACCAGTTCAGTTTCATCTCCTCCCGAGACCGCGACGACTGATTCGACTGTGGGCTTGCCTTCGGTCAGAGTGCCGGTCTTGTCGAGCACCAAGGTGTCTACTTTCTCAAGGATCTCTAAGGCTTCGGCATTCTTGATAAGCACGCCGTCTCTGGCGCCGCGTCCGGTGCCGACCATGATCGCCATCGGCGTCGCTAGTCCCAGGGCGCACGGACACGCGATGATGAGCACGGCCACGGCATTCACCAGAGCGTGAGCCAAACGCGGTTCTGGGCCGAGGAAACTCCAGACGAGAAAGGTCACCACCGCGATGGCAATCACCGCCGGCACAAACCAAGCGGCCACTTGGTCTGCCAAGCGCTGGATCGGGGCTCGGCTGCGCTGCGCCTGATTGACCATCTGGACGATGCGGGCCAGCAGGGTTTCGCTGCCAATGTGCTCGGCTCGCATTACAAAAGATCCCGTAGTGTTTACGGTGGCGCCAATCACCTGGCTGCCCGGCTCTTTCGCAACGGGCATCGACTCGCCAGTGATCATGGACTCGTCAACCGAACTCGTGCCTTCGAGTGCTACACCGTCGACGGGGATTTTTTCGCCGGGCCGAACCCGCAGGCGGTCGCCGGGCTTTACCTGCTCCAGGGGAATATCCTGTTCCGTGCCATCGCGCAGAATGCGTGCCGTCTTGGGACTGAGGTCGAGCAGGGCGCGAATGGCAGCGCCGGTGCGCCTGCGGGCGCGCAGTTCGAGCACCTGTCCCAGCAGCACGAGAGTCACGATGGCGGCGGCCGCTTCGAAATAGACCGGAGGCGTGGCGTTCGCGTCGCGCAACGAGGACGGAAACAGTCCCGGAAAGATGGTCGCCGTAAGGCTGAAAAGGTAAGCCGTGCCTGTGCCCATGGCGATGAGCGTGAACATGTTGGTGGAGCGGTTGACGATGGAAGCCCAGCCCCGCTGAAAGAACGGCCAGCCGCCCCAGAGGACGACAGGGGTCGCGAGCAACAGCTCAATCCAGGGAATCCAACCGCCGGGCAAGGCGTGCTCGACCAGCATACCGGGCAACATGTCGACCATCGCAATCGCGAGCAGGGGTGCGGTAAGAGCCAGGCTGATCCAGAAGCGACGCGTCATGTTGCGCAACTCCGGATTTTCTTCTTCTACGGAAGTAACGGTACGGGGCTCGAGTGCCATGCCACAAATGGGGCACGATCCCGGGCCGGGCCGGACAATTTCGGGATGCATCGGGCATGTATATTCGGTGCGCGTGGCGGCAAGGGGCGTCTCGGGCTCGAGCGCCATCCCGCAACTGGGGCAGGGTCCGGGCTTGCTGGCGCGGACATGGGGACACATGGGGCAAACGTAGATCGGTTGACTTCCTGACGAAATAGCAGCGGGGAAAACAGGTGGATGAATAGCTGGCGTGCCCAGGGTGACCAAACCGGAGGAATGAGGACTCGCAGAATGGTTTAGGTATTTCCCCGGATCAGCTGCGAATTTTTCAGCGCAGCGGGCGCAACAGAAGTACTCAGCCTTCCCGGCGTGTTCGAGGCGGTGTTTCGCCGTCGCCGGATCTACGGTCATACCGCAAACCGGGTCTTTCACAGCGGTCGCGGAATTTGAAACGTCATCCTTCATGCGCGTCTTGCGAGATCCTGGTGAAGAGCCGCCCGGACGAAGCGTCCGAGGCTACGTGGGCATAGCGCTTCGACTTCTTCGTCTGGTTTTCAGGATACTGCAAAGGCGACTCAACAGAGCATGGTTAGATTCCGGTCTGCAGCGCTTGGACTCTTTGCCGCCCCAGTGCTGGCAGTCGTGATTGTTGTATCTTAGAACGGAGGTGCGAACGAGCCAATATGACCCAAATGGAAGTCGCCTACCGTTACGGTTCTACGCCGGGAGAAGCCGAGATCCGTGCGCTTGATGGTGTGCGGGAAGTATACGGCATTCGGCGCATGAGGTTTGATCCGAAGGAGCGAATTGTGCGCGTGGAGTTCGATGCCTCACGCTTCAAAGAGCCGGTGATTGCTGGATTGCTGCGGCAGGCGGGACTGGATGTCCGGGAAAAACTTGTGCTGGCTTAGAGTGCGGTCGCGAAAGCTGGGGGAGGGCTGCCTTCGGCCAGGTGAACTCGGAGTTGAAGGGAAAATGCAAGGGGCGTCCAAGAAAACCTCTGGCCGAAGTTTATCTTCAAGGGCGCCCCGTTGCGCGCCACTTCGTCTGCCGATAATTGTAGCACTCGATTTGCCAATTCCAACCACCTGAAAATACGACAAGGGGGCGGGATAGTACATGGTAGGAATTGCCAGTGGTGAGAAAGATTTACGTTCATGCTCGCACTCGCATGAGTCGTGCCAAAGCTGATGGAAATCGTCACAAAGAAAATATTTAGGCCCGCGCATAAGGTGTTCTGCTGTATGCCCGACGCGTTGCACGGCTCGCCGACACCTTCGTCGCCAGAGTTTCCGCTATAATCGAAACTCTCCGCGGGTTGTTCCGTGCTGCGCCCGTAGCTCAGCTGGATAGAGCATCTGGCTACGAACCAGAGGGTCGGGAGTTCGAATCTCTCCGGGCGCACCAGTTCTACGTTCCGTCTTGCCGGTCTGTGCCATCTGCACTCGCTTTTGTGCCAAACCGACTCTCCAGCCATTCCTTCAATGGCATTCGCGTGAGCGAATGCTATGATTCCCGCCAACACGGGAGATGTTCATGCGGCTTGGTCTTCTCACACATTGGAAGTTCAGACGAATCTCATCTCAAGCGCTGCCGGGCTGGTCAACAGCGGCTATGACTGTCCTTTCCTTTCTGGTGCTACGCACGACGGCATGGACCCAGTCGAAGGCATCGGCCGTGGAACAGGAGGTGGCGACCGTTCACGTCGACGCCACGCCGGGCCATGCCATCAACTCCTTCGATCCCGACAACGCTCTCGGCAGTTCGATTGATGTTCTGTCTCGCATCGGAATCGACAAAGTTTATATGCCCCACATCATTCAGGAATCTCTCTCTGCCGGATGGGGGCCAATTACGTACCGCAACAACACTGAGCTCCGCATGGCGGCTTGGCACTGGACTGAAAATGGAAGCTGGAGCGACGCGGCGCATCGCAGTGGATACTTCACCGGCAGCACCGAACTCAAAGAACCAACCCGCTACATCCTCGCCTACGCACTGCCCCATCGCGGCTTCGCGACCAGCGGCGATCGCCCAGTGCCAGGTCCCAACCTCACGTACTGGAAAAGCAATCCGTACCTGACCAGCGAATTCACGGGCGAGAGTGACACGCTGCATCCGCAGTGGGTGGTTGTGGACTTGAAGGCTGAGAAACCTGTGAGCGCGGTCCGCATCGCCTGGGCAAGTCCTTATGCCACTTCATATCAGTTGGAATATTGGACGGGTGGGGACGCACTCGACTTCGACTTGGGTCCCAAAGGTGAATGGAAGGTGTTTCCCTCCGGTGTGTTGAAGAATGCGCAAGGCGGTACCGTCACGCTGAAGCTCGCCAACGTGCCGGTTTCCACGCGCTTCTTGCGAATTTTGATGACGGAATCTTCGAACACTTGCGACGAGCATGGAGCGGATGACCTTCGCAATTGCGTCGGCTATGCCGTTCGGCAGATTGCCGCCGGCACGGTTGATGCCAACGGTGTCTTCGTTGAGGTTGCGAAAGGTCCCGCCGAGAGCCAAACGACTTTTTGCGTTTCGTCCATCGATCCCTGGCATTCCGCCGCCGACGTCAACGATGGAGGACCCTATCAGCACACGGGCTTCGATCTTTTCTTCACCAGCGGGCTCACCAACAACTTGCCGGCGATGATCCCGGTGACCATGCTTTACGGCACGCCCGATGATGCGGCCGCACAGATTGCCTACATTGAGAAGCGCGGCTACCGCATCTCATACGTAGAAATGGGCGAAGAGCCTGACGGCAAACATGCCATGCCCGAAGACTACGCTGCGCTTTACATCCAATGGGCCACGGCCATTCACAAGGTGGACCCCATGCTCAAGCTGGGTGGGCCGGTTTTTGAGGGAGTCAACGAAGACATCCGCGTGTGGCCCGACGCGCAGGGTCGGGTGTCATGGATGGGCCGTTTCGTGGATTACCTCAAGGCACACGGCCGCCTTTCCGATCTGGCTTTCGTGTCCTTCGAGCACTATCCGTTCGAGCCGTGCACCATCACCTGGAAGACGCTGTACACCGAACCTCAGCTGATGAAACACATCCTCCAGGTGTGGAGAGATGACGGCGTGCCTAAGGACGTGCCGCTAATGGTGACCGAGAACCATCTTGCCAACGAACTCACCGGGCCCATGACCACGATCTTTGCGGCACTGTGGCTGGCGGACAATGTCGGATCTTTCTTTGAGGGAGGAGGCTCCGCCTTCTATCACTCGCCCATCCAGCCCGAGGGCGTCCATAACACGTGCCTGGGTTGGGCCTCCTGGTCGAACTTTGTCTCTGACGAGAATTATGACATCAAGGGATATACCTCGCCTTATTTCGCCGCTCACATGATTAACCTGGAGTGGGTACAGCACCGCTCGGGCTTGCATCACATGTTTCCTTCTTCGACGGACATCAAGGACGCCAACGGCAATGCGCTGGTCACCTCTTACGCAGTGCATCGTCCTGACGGAAACTGGTCCCTGATGCTGGTCAATCGGGACGAAACCAGCCCGCACACCGTGAGCGTTCAATTTGAGGATTCCCGGAGCAAGCAGAATGCGTCGTTTTCGGGGCCGGTTGTCTTTGTGACTTTCGGGAGCGAGCAGTATGTCTGGATCAACAACGGCCTGAACAGTCATCCCGACCCGGACCATCCTCCTGTCGGCAACACGGTCGCGGCAAGCTCACAAACCACATTCACTCTTCCCCGAGCGTCAATCACAGTGCTACGGGGTAAGGTGGCGGGCCTGAAGGAATAAATCGTGGTGGTTTTTCCCTGTCGACCTACTTTGCTTTAGAGAAATCTTCCACTGCAAACATCTGTCCATTGCGTTCCGCCACGCCAATGCCTACGGAATCCATGTCGCGATCAAGGATGTTGGCGCGGTGCTGGGCAGACTTCATGAAGCTTTGGTGAATGGCCTTCGAATTCGGTCCCTGGTCCACGTTTTCGGAAAGCCAGGTGAAGTGAGCTCCGGCAGCTCTCGCCCGGGAGAGAAGATTGCGCTCGCCGGGAAACTGATGCGAGACCGTTCCCTGCTCAGCCATCCGCTGGGCATGCTGGCGGGCAGCGTTAGAGAGAGCCTCGTCCAGCTTCAGGGGCCTCAGTCCGTGCGCCTTCCTCTCCTGATTCACCGCGCTGAACAGCTCGCGCTCCGCGTCCGAGGTTTTCTGCTGCGCCCGGGCGCCGGCGGAGTAGAGCATCAGGAGCGTGATCAAAACCACTACTCGACCTGGAACGCGCATGAAGCTTCCTATGATGAGGCAACCCCTCTCGCCGTTATTCAAACCCAACTTATCGCCTTTCCACTCGGCGAGACGCGTGTCTTCAAAGACCTCTTCCAGGGGCAGTGATAGAGCTTAGGCCTCTTAGGACTGCAGCTGCAATCACTCGATTCCCAGTTCTTTCCACTTCTTGTCTACCAGCGCCTTGGTCTTTGCGTCCATCAGAATTTCATCGGGCCAGGGACGCGTGAATCCTTCGCTGGACCACTTGCGCGTGGCATCGATACCCATCTTTGATCCGTAATTCGGCAGGCGAGAGGCATGGTCTAGCGAATCGACAGGCCCGAGCGTGAACTGAATATCGCGCTCCGGATCGATGTGATTGAGCACCTTCAGGGTGACCTCGCCGATGTCCTGCACGTTCACGTCTTCATCAACCACGAGAATGCATTTAGTGAACATCGCCTGCCCCAGCGACCAGACCGCATTCATAACTTTGCGCGCCTGTCCCGGATAAGACTTCTTGATGGAAACGATCATCAGGTTATGAAAAACACCTTCGACAGGAAGGTTGATGTCGACAATCTCGGGGATAGTCAGCCGCATAAGCGGAAGAAAAATGCGCTCGACGGCTTTACCCATCCAACCATCCTCCATCGGAGGCTTGCCCACGATGGTCGTGGCGTAGATCGGGTCTTTGCGATGCGTGATGCAACTCAGATGGAAAACCGGGTAAAGATCCTCCAGCGAATAGAATCCTGTGTGGTCTCCAAAAGGCCCCTCAGTTCTTAGTTCATCCAGGTGGACGTGGCCTTCCAGAACAATTTCTGCGGATGCAGGAACTTCGAGGTCGACGGTTTCGCACTTTACCAGTTCGACTGGCTTCTGGCGCAGAAATCCGGCGATGAGGTATTCCTCGACGTCCGGGGGGGCGGGGACGATGGCAGAAAACGTAATTGCGGGATCGGTGCCAATGGCGACGGCGACTTCCATTTTGCCGCCGGGCCGCCCGCCATCCGCTAAAACAGACCCCCCAGAAGAGCGAGCCATTAGATCGACTCGTTGAGACAGAGCTTGCTGGGTATCTCGCATGCGCTCGCGATAGTGCTCTGCTCCGACCTTTTGCCTTTGCCAGTGCATGCCCGTGGTGTGCTGGTCGTAGACCTGCATGCGGTACATTCCGACATTGCGTTTGCCGGTTTTGGGATCGCGCGTAACCACACACGGCAGTGTGATAAAGCGGCCGGCGTCTTTGGGCCAGCACTGAAGAATGGGGAAATAGTCGAGCGAAAAGTTCTCGGCGCGAATGATTTCCTTGCACGGTCCGGTGGAGACTGTTTTCGGAAAGAACTTCCCCATCTCAGCCAGCATGGGCAACATCTTTACCTTATCCAGGAAACCTTGCGGGGATTTTACGTCCATGAATTGGCGGATGCGGTCGGCAACCTCGTCGAGTTTGTCGACTTCGAGCGCTAAATTCATGCGGCGGGCGGAGCCGAATTGGTTGATCAGGACCTGGGCGCCGGAATGGCCTTTGATGTTCTGGAAAAGCAGAGCTGGGCCGCCGAGCGAGGACGCCCGGCCTCCATTATTCGTGTCGGGCATTTTGGACACTCGGTCGGTGATTTCGGCGATTTCGAGTATGGGATCTACTTCGGTACGGATCTTTTTCAGTTCTCCGGCGCGGTCGAGCGCGGCGATCCAATCACGCAAGTCGTCGTAGGCCAAGAGCTCCCTCGTTGCGAAACGTGATTATAAAGCAGGAAGGGATGGCAAAAACCTTTAACCACAAAGGTGGCATTCACCTGTTCTTCGTATATCCTGATCCACGGGCACAGAGGTGAAGGTTTGAAACGACGAGTCGTGATTACGGGAATGGGAGTAGTGAGTCCCAATGGTGTGGGGAACTCCGCCTTTTCAGAAGGCGTTTTGGGCGGGCGGAGCGGGGTGCGGCGGATTTCGCGTTTCGATTCGGCGGAGATTCCGGTGCAGATTGCCGGTGAGGTTCCCGATTTCGACGAACTGGCCTGGGTAGAAAAGCGCGACCGGAAACATGTGTCGCGCGTCTTGCCGCTTGCTTTGGCTGCGGCGACGGAGGCCTTGGGCAACGCTGGCTTCAATCCCGATTCCCTGCCGCTTGAACAGAAGCGGCGCTTTGGTGTGATCATCGGTTCGGGCGGAGGGTCGCAGGAATTTACCGAGGAGCAATATCGCCTCTTCTTTCATCAAAAGTACAAGCAGATGAGTTTGTTCTGCGTGCCGACTGGAGTGATGGGTGCCCTGTCCAGTGAATTGAATGTGCGCTTCGGGTTCCGCGGCGCGAGTCACGTCATCACGACCGGTTGCACTTCGTCCACGGACGCGTTCGGATATTCCTTGCGGCAGATTCAATCGGGACGGCTGGACATGGTATTGAGCGGGGGAGCGGATGCGCCCATTGCATTGGGGATTGTTAAGGGCTTCATCCTGATGAAGATTTTGACTGACTCGTGGAATCATGCTCCCGAGCGGGGATCGCGTCCGTTCTCGGTGGACCGCGACGGCTTCGTTTTGGCGGAAGGGGCGTGGATGTTCGTGTTGGAGGAATACGAGCATGCGCGAGCACGTGGGGCGAAACCGCTCGCGGAAGTCTGCGGCTATGGATCGACGTGCGAAGCGTTTCATCGGGTGCGACTGCAGGAGTGCGGCGAGGAGCCAGCTCGGGCGATCGGCCTGGCGATGAAGGAAGCTGGAATTGCGGCGCTGGATGTGGATTACGTGAACCTGCATGGGACGTCAACCCAGTTAAACGACCGGATTGAGACGCGGGCGCTGAAGCTGGTGCTGGGCGAGCACGCGCGGCAGGTTCCGATGTCGGCGTTGAAGTCGCAGATTGGGCATCCCCAAGGAGCGTGCGGAGCGGCGGGAGTGGCGGCTGCGATTGTTGCCATGCAGAGTGGGCAGATCCCACCGACAATCAATCTGGAAACACCTGATCCGGAATGCGATCTGGATTATGTGCCGGAGGTAGGGCGGAAAAAGTTGGTTGAACACGCGGTGTGCAACTGTATCGCATTCGGGTCGAAGAACTCGGCTCTGGTGTTACGAAACTGCGCTTGATGCCGGTCACGGATTTGCATCGATCACGTGTAATAGCTTTAACCAGGAAACCATTAACCACAAAGGACACAAAGGTACACAAAGGAAACCGGGGCTGAGGACGTCCGCTCAGAGTGCGCCCCAGTTACCCACTTAGCAAGCGGCGGACCGTGTTCTCCACTTGGGGCCAGGCGTTTGAGCGGGGATCGATGAGATCGAAATGGCCCGCGGTTGAGATCTCCGTGTAGTGCACGTCCTCTCCGCGCTTCTTCTTTTGCTCCGCATATTGGCGGCTGAAATACGCCGGCACTACGTCGTCCCCGGCCCCGTGAATTAACCATTGGGTGGTAGCGTGGTCAACCGCCAGCTGCATGGGATCAGCTTCGCGATAGTGTTCTGGCACCTCGCTGGGCTTGCCTCCGAGAAAAGCCACCACTGCGTTGTCACTGAGGTGTTCCTCCCACGCTTGCTGCAAATCAACTACCCCAGCCAGTGAGATCACCCACTTGAGAGAGGATTCGTGGGCGGCAAGGCAGAGGGCGAGTTGTCCACCAGCGGAGTGACCCATCACCAGGGCTTTTGTTAAGTCGCAGTCGTATCCCTTTGCGATTTGCGGGAGGTAGCGGTAAGCGCTGCGGATATCTTCGAAGGTACCGGGCCAGCCTCCGCCTGGGTTGCCGACGCGGCGGTACTCGATGTTCCACGTGGCGATGCCTTTGACAGCCAGCGCGGCGCACAGGTATCCGGCGTGGGCTAGATCGTACTTGGCGCGCCAGTAGCCTCCGTGGATGTTCATGACGACCGGGAACGGGCCCGCGGTCTTGGGGAGGCGAAGCTCTCCGAACTGATTGGGATCCGCGCCATAGGAGAGACGGGCATCGGCTGGAGGTGATGGGAGGGTGAGAATGTCGTCGGAGGACATGGATACGGCCCAGCTGTTCTTAAAGTCAGTTCTCGGTTGTCAGTTCTCAGTTCCGCTAGGAAATATTGTAGTCGTGATCGCAATTGTCAGATTCATGCGTTGCGCTCTGGGATCAGCTCCACCACTACGCCCTCTCCCCAACCGTATTTCTCGCGAGACTGATTGGCAATAGCACGATGCAACTCGGGTTCGGATTCGGCGGCCAAGAAGCGGGATCGGACGGCGAAAGTTTGGCCGGCAACACGTACCTGCGCTTGTGGATCGGCGCGGAGATTCCCTACCCAGTTTGAAGTCGGGTATTCGGCGATCAGGTAGAAGAGTCCGTCACGATACGTGAACCAGATCTCGATTTCGCGGGGCAGACCACTCCTGCGGCCTCGAGTGGTGAGATAGAGATACTGCTCGTGGTCGAAGTTATTGGTCTTTGAGCTTGAGTTTGGATTTGTTGTCTTCAAGGAATTCGCGAAGCTTGTCGATGGTGTCGAGCAAGCGCGTCCACTGCTCGTAATAAAGCGTGACCGGAAAGCGGCCGAGGCCGTAGACGCTGACCCCGCCTTTCTCGCTGACCCGGAATTCCAGGCTGCCTGTGCGCCGCGGGCCTTGCTTTTCCAGTTCCGCCAAGCGGGCTTTTAGTTCTTCATAGGTTGGTTCGGCCATTTTCTTACCTCAATACAGATGTGGATCTGTCCATCATAGGGATTGCTTAGGAATTCGTCGAGGGCCGCGCGGAAAATCTTAAAACGCAGAGGACACGGGCTCGCAAGCAACGGTGAGCAAAAACGCTCGCCGACCACGCTGGTTATTCAATAAATGCCTTCATGCAGAACACGCTTCCTCCGGATTTCTCGAATTCCGAGGTATCGACCACAACCGGTGTCAAGCCTTCCTGGGCAAGGATCTGCTCAAGACTCCGGCTCAGCCGGGGGGTTATGAAACGACCGTTCGCTACAATCCCGTTCCCCATGAATTGTCGGGCTTCATCCCGGGTTAGTTCGTGAATCCGTTTCCAGGCGCCGCGAACTGTTTGTAGCGACTGAGGGGAGAATGCTCTGGGATAGATGAGCACCGCATCGTCGCTCAGCGGGCAGAGACAGGTGTCGAGGTGATAGCAGTGGTCGTCCACGAGCTGTACGGGGATCACGGGAAAACCTAGTTCCTGCATAGCGGCAGCAAACTTATCGACGCCACCGCGAGTGGAGCGAAAGCCATAAGCCGCCCAGATGCGCGAACGGTCGGGATGCCAGAGCAGATCGCCATGACCCTCCAGATACTCTCCGTCCAAATCGAGGTCGATGATCTTGTACCCGTGCTGGCGGAACCAATCCACGAAAAACGACACCTCCTTGTGCCGGGAGGCGTACCGCATGCGGCTGGGGACGATGAAACTCCCAAGTTGGTCATGATGTCCGACGAAAACCTGATTGGCGGCAAAGACCATGTCGTCCAGATCTTCTACGGGGTCGACGATCTCCACTTTTACCCCCGCGTCCTGCAGTGCGCGCCGCAAATCTTCCCACTGCTGCTGGGCCCTTGCACGGTCGATGGGAAGACCCATATATGGGTTCTTCGGTTCGCGAACGTCGAAGAATGTCGGCGGGCACATCAATGCGGTCTTGGCCATGAAGCATCATCATAGCGGCTGGCGCGGGCCGGTTCCAGTGTGGGGTCCAGAGGGTCAGTCAACTGGCGGCGCGGCGGGCGTCGGCTTCCTTTTGCGAGACATAACGCAGCAGGATGTCCCGCAGGGAGACCAAGCCTTTCAGCTGCTTGCCATCCGTGATGGGCAAATGACGGAAGCCGAATTCGCGCATCAGAAAGAGGCAGTTGTCGATGGTTTCGTCCACGCTGATCGCCTTGGGGTTTGCGGTCATCACTTCGGAAATCTTCGTCGTTCCCGGCATGCGTCCGACGGCGACGACGCGGTTCATTACGTCGCGCTCGGAGAAGATGCCCACGATCTCGCCGTTGCGTAGTACCGGCAAGGCTCCGATGCTGTGTTCCATCATGAAGCGGGCTGCTTCGAGCACCGAGCTGTCGGCGTCGATGGAGTAGACTCGGCGATCCTTCACGATATCGTAAACCTGGCCCATAGGTGACTCCTTCAGAGCGGCTTCTGATTGCGTCAGTTTCATGTCCCTGAGTCCCAAGCCAGCCGCGAGACTGATCACTTTATCACGGAGCGGGGTGGGGGGGAAAAGAGGTTGGGGAGGTAGGTGGGGTTCGAAATACTGCGCGCGAGATCCCCCGGCCCGCTGAAAAGCCGCGGGCCTTCGGGATGACGTCCTTTCAAGTAAGATCGAACTTATTTGCGGGCCGGATTGGCCGTGCGAAGTTTCGGGCCATCTGCTATCTTCTTGGCTTCATATTGGTGAGCACAATTTGTCTGCTGTAGTGAAGGAGCGTTGATGCCAGAATCGGTACGACCGCGGCCCTCTGTCCTGTATCGCTGGACGGTTCTCGTCTTCGTCAGTCTGGCGATGGGGGGAAACTATTACATTTATGACAGCATCAACCCGTTGGAACGGATCTTCATTGACCGACTGGGCTTCTCCGCAACCCAGTTTGGTTGGTTGAATGCGAGTTACAGCGTAGCGGCGGCGCTGACGCTGCTTATCGGCGGGATTGTTATCGACCGCGTTGGCACCAAGAAGGCAATCACGTTTTTCGCCGTGCTCTGCCTGGCGGGTGCCGTGCTGACGGCCATCCAAGGACAGCCCGTAACGATGATTGCCGGACGGACGGTGCTGGGGCTCGGAGCCGAGTCGCTGATCGTGGCGGTTAGTACGGCTTTGGCCAAATGGTTCAAGGGAAAAGAGCTTAGCTTCGCGTTCGGCATCAATCTCACCATCGCGCGTCTGGCGTCAGTGGCCGCGGACAACTCGCCCACCTGGGCTCACTCGGTTTTCTATCCCCAGGGCTCGGCTGGGCCGCCCAGTTGGAGGGGGCCGCTATTGCTAGCAATAGGTGCGGGAGTGCTAGGTGTAGTCACGGCCCTGATCTATTGGAGCCTTGAAACGCGGGCCGAAGGACGTTATGAACTGGGCAAGGCGGGAGAGGTCGATAAGCTCGACTTCCGCCAGATGTTTCGCTTTAACGCTTCTTATTGGTACGTTGTGATCCTGTGCTTTGCTTTTTATTCGGCAATCTTTCCTTTTCGGACATTCGCCATCGACTTCTTTACGAACAAGATTTTGGCCGGCCTAGGTGGCGTGGCGGCCAGCGAAGCGGTTCGGGTTATGGCGCATGAGAGGGCTGGATTCTTTAATAGCCTGCTTCCTTTGTCGGCCATGGTGGCTACGCCGCTGTTTGGGCTGTTGGTGGACAGAGTTGGTAGGCGGGCTCTGTTCATGATGTTCGGTTCGGTCCTATTGATGCCGGTTTACCTGATGATGGCGTACAGCAATGTTTCGCTGTTGTTGCCGGTGTCAATGATGGGCATCGCCTTCTCCCTGATCCCCGCGGTAATGTGGCCATCGGTTGCCTACATCGTGGATCAATCGCGCCTGGGGACGGCTTACGCTCTCATGACCCTGATCCAGCAGATCGGCTTTTTCATTATGAATTTGCTTATTGGGAAGGCCAACGATTACTCGGGAGCAGGTCTGCAGAATGTCGGTGGGTACGCTCTCGGCATGTGGATCTTTTCCGTGTTGGGATTCGTGGGCCTTACCTTTGCCATCCTGCTCCGAATTCGGGAAACCGGGCCCCATGGCCACGGGTTAGAAACTATCACCACGGCCTCGGCTTCGGCATAGGATGAAGCCCTGGTTGCAAAAGGCTTTTAGGTCGTGCTCAGGCGGTTCTTTGGGTCCTTTCTGGCAACTGCTGAATCTAAAGGCTAATTGGATCGATTTGGGACGGAGCCTGGTGACCAAGGTAATCCTTATTTTAGTAGGTCCAACGGCCTGACTGGGTACCTGCAAGCAGTACAACGAAAAGATACTTACGCCGCATCTGACTGAGTGCGGCCGGAAAAGGCGACTTGACGGACGCGAAAAAACAGCAGGGCGGCAGGCTTTCCGAAGCAGACGCAATTGAGCGGGCCAAGCAGGGGGATGCAGACGCCTTTGAGGCGCTGTATAACCTGCATAAGCGGCGGGTGTACTCACTGTGCCTTCGCATGACGGCCAATACGGCGGCGGCCGAGGATCTGACCCAGGAAGCTTTCCTGCAGTTGTTCCGCAAGATTGGAACTTTTCGCGGCGAGTCAGCGTTTTCCACCTGGCTGCACCGCATGGCGGTGAACGTCGTCCTGATGCAGTTGCGCAAGAAGGGTCTTCCCGTGGTTCCGCTCGAGGAGACCATGGAGACCGAGGATGAGGCTCCCCGGAAAGAGCCGGGTGGCGAAGATCTCAGATTGGCCGGATCGGTCGACCGGTTGCAATTGCAGAAGTGCGATTGCCGCCTTGCCGCCGGGCTACCGAATGATTTTTCTGCTGCATGACGTTGAGGGCTACGAGCACAATGAGATTGCCGAGATGGTGGGATGCTCCATCGGCAACAGCAAGTCACAATTGCACAAAGCGCGGATGAAGTTACGAGAGTCTCCTCAAAACGAGCAGAGCTGAAAAAGCCACAAGGCCGTGAGGAGCTATCGCTACAGAGGGATCGGGGAGAGAGGTAGTATGACCTGTGAAGAGTTTGACGGGTCCTGCCAGAGCTTGGGAGCGGCCATAGTATTGAGCAGGAAGAGCATTTGAGAGTCCTGCTCCGCATGCTCGGATCTGGTCTCGGATCTGAACGCCATTTCGCAACAGGCGCGGCTTTTGCAGGCTTCGCGAGGAGCCCAGCCCATGGGTTTGGAACTCCATTGAAGTCGCGTTACGGCAAGAGGGACTGATTCGTCAGACCCAGCCGGAGCACGCGCAAATTCCTGCTCCCTTGCTGGGCTGGAAGTTGCGTTGGCTGGTACCGGCGGCAGCCACATTTCTCATCGTTTTTGGAGTGCTGATGTTCCAACGCGGTACGGGCCAGCCGCAGGTGGCGGAACAGCGATCGCCTTCGGCAGTGGTAGCCACCGCTGCCGCGCCACCGAACGCGGCTGAGGTGATGGCCAGCGAGGATGTGCAGTTGCTGAATACGGTTGCGGCACGTACGCCGTCCATGCGGGCGGCATACGAGGCGAATCTGCGGTCGGTGAACGCCTACATCCGGGATGCGGAGCAATCGGCGCACAGCGATCCGAATGACGAAGTCGCGCAACAGTACTTAAGGAATGCGTACGAGCAGAAGGCCATGGTTTATGAGATGGCTATGGACCGTTCTCTGCCATAATATAGCATTAGGATTTCGGGGCCGGCGGGGAGAGCCCGCGGGCAAATGGGGAGACGTTGATTATGCTACCGTAAGCAGCGCGCCGCAATGTTTGCCGTCGTGATCCTTGTTGTAGTGGCTTTTGCCGCAGCCGAGACCACGCGCAAGGAAATGAGTTTTAAAGTCGGCCACCACGCCAGTGTTTCCATCATCAACCCGTACGGGCCAATCTCAGTCAAACCGGGGTCGGGCAAGCAGGTAGTGGTCACCGCGATTTTGTACTCAGACAAAGTCGAGGTTGATCAGAGTAAGAGCGGGCACCGGATTTCTATTTTTTCTCATCTCCTCGAAGGGGCAAACTGCGGATACCGGACGGGTCGATTACGAAGTCCTGGTGCCGGCGGATGCGAATGTGACTCTGCATTCGACGACTGGCCCTCTGCATGTCGAAAAACTCCACAGCGACGTGATCCTCGAAGGTAGTACCGCCGATGGTGGACGTGCGCGACTTAAGTACTGGGAACGTTCACATCCAAGACACTGAATGGCCCCGTGACCCTGACCAATGTCAGCGATGGGCATGTGGAGATCACCTCGGTGAGCGGCGATGTAGCGCTCCACGCAGTGAACGGTTCCATGGTTCATGTGAACTCCAGTAGCGGGAAAATCCACTACGATGGAGACTTCGGCGACTCTGGCGATTACTCTCTGACCAGTCACAGTGGCGACATTGAGGCGATCGCTCCCGCGTATGCCTCGATCGAAGTTGTCGCTCGCTCTGTACAGGGAAAGGTGGAGAACGACTTTCCTTTGCAACCCGAGCACACCTCCTTCATTGCCCGGGCCGGGAGTGCCTTCGCAGGTACGATGGGCGAGGCCGCATCTTCGGTTAAGTTGCTTTCCTTCAGTGGTAAAATTCACCTCAAGAAACGTCAACAATAAGACATCGGACTGGGCGGCGGGTGGAGAACCGTTTCAGTAAATCGGGATCCCTGAGAGCCAGGCCCGCTTCTCGTCCCGCGGCCACTCCGCTTGCGCGAGACCGTGTGCGCGAAGCAGGGGCGGTGTTTCTGGTCGGTTTCATGTGCGCCGGCAAAACCACCGTGGGCCGGGCTCTAAGCCGCCGTTTGGGTTTGCCGTTTGAGGATTTGGATGATCGGATTCAGCGTCGGGAAGGAAAAACCATCGAGCAGATTTTTCGAGAGTCGGGAGAAGCCGGATTCCGCAGAGCCGAGACGGCAGCATTATGCGAATTACTCGAAGAACTCAATTCGTCATTTCGGGTGGTCGCATTGGGAGGAGGCGCTTTCGTGCAACCTGGCAACGCAGCGCTGATTGAAGGAAAGGAAGTACTTTCGGTCTTCCTCGATGCGCCGGTGGAAGAATTACTGCGACGATGCGAGGAAGAAGAGACGCAACGTCCCCTGCGGCAAAACCCTGAACAATTTCGCGAACTCTACGAGAAGCGGCGGCAGTCCTATATGAAAGCTGCTATCCGAATTGAGACACATGGCAAAGATGTGGACACAGTCGCGACGGAGGTGGCATGCAGTCTCGGGTTGGGTTGAAGAAACGGATATCGAAGGACATTGGGTTGGTCGTCAGAACGATCTTCGCGCTGTGCGGGCTCTGCCTTCTGGCGGTGTCGACAGCGGCGGCCGCTTCGGACAAGGATGACAAGGGATCGGCGGCGCAGATGGTAGACTCCGGATCGTTTGGAGTGTTCATGAATGGGCACCGGGTAGCCACTGAAACCTTCTCCATCCATCAGAGCAGCAGCGGCAGCTCGGTCGTTTCGGAGTTTAAGAGCGAGGCGGGAACCGACAAGGCAGAACAACGGTCCGAGTGGCAAATGAGCCCGAGCGGCGAATTGCGGAAATACGAGTGGAAGGAAGTCAGCCCGGGACAATCGCAGGCCGTTGTCCTGCCCAATCAGGAATTCCTGATCGAGCGCTTCAAGAGTGGTCCACAGGATAAAGAGTTGGAGCAGCCGTTCATGCTGCCAGCGTCCAGCAGCCTGCTGGATGACTATTTCTTTGTGCAGAGAGAAGTCCTGGTCTGGAAATACCTCGCCAGCAGCTGTAAACAGGACAAGGGCGCGCTGCAATGCCCGTTGAAGCAGCATGTGCAATTCGGAGCGTTAAATCCTCACGCGCGCTCTTCGACGTCGGTGACGCTGGAGTTCACCGGCAGAGAAAAGGTCGCGATCCGGGGCGTGGAAGTGGAACTGAACCGTCTGGATTTGAAGGGGGACGCTGGCACTTGGACGCTCTGGGTCGACGACCAGTACAAGCTGCAAAGAATTCTGATCCTGGGCGAGAATACAGAAGTAGTGCGAGACTAGGTGGGCATTGGCCCTGATTGATTCACGCACGGTACGGGTACTGGTGACAACGCTGTTTTTTGCGTTGGGGCTCGGCTTTTTGTACATCGCGCGCCGCACGCTGATTGCCTTCCTGTTCGCAATTTTCTTTGCTTACCTGGTGGATCCGGCAGTATCCCGCGTGGAGAAGTGGACGCGGCGGCGCGGGCGTGCCATCGCGCTGATTTATCTCCTTTTTGCCATCCTGCTGGGAACGCTTTTTTTCTTTATCGGACCACGGACCGTGCACGAGGCCCGACACCTGGGTGAAGCATGGCCGACTCTAACGGAACGGGTCAACACCGGCGATCTGGCCCACGAGATTGGAAGAGAACGCGGATGGAGCGGCGAAACCACCCAATTGTTGCAGAAGGTATTGTCCGATCCTCGCTTTTCCGACATGGCACAACAGGTTGGAGTGCGCGCCGCAGAACTAGCAAAACAGGCGTGGCTTCTGGTTGTGGTACCGATCCTGGCAATTTTTTTTCTGAAGGATGGCCGCGGGTTTAGCGAAGTAGGACTGTCTTTTGTGCAGAGCCGGCCGCAGCGCGAATTCCTGCAAGACGTTCTCGCTGACCTCAACCAGATGCTGGCCCATTTTATCCGCGCCCAGCTTGAGCTCGCCGCCCTATCCCTGGTGGTTTACATCTCCTTCATGGAAGCAACACGAGTTCCCTACGCGCTGGTGTTAGGCACAGCAGGCGGCATGATGGAGTTCATCCCGGTGGTTGGTCCCCTGGTGGCCGGGGTTGTGATTCTAAGCGTCGCGCTGCTCATGAGCTATAAGCACTGGCTGCTGCTGCTAGCTTTCCTGATTGCATGGCGCCTGGTTCAGGACTATATGGTCTCGCCTCGCATCATGGGAAAAAGCATGGAACTGCACCCGCTGGCGGCGATCTTCGGTGTTCTGGCAGGCGGCGAAATCGCTGGCGTGCTTGGGGTATATCTTTCGATTCCTGTGATGGCGAGCCTGCGCATCGTGTGGCGGCGCTGGCGCTTGTACGCCGAGAAAAAACGCTTTGGGCCGCTGAATGAGTACTCCTTCGGAACCGAGATCAGCCCGAGGCCGTAACCTTTGTCGACCCATGGAATCACTGCCGACGACGATCGCCTGCCGCTGATCTGGTGAGCCGGCGCAGAGGAGGTTGCTCATGTACTGGATGGTTACCAACCGCAATATTAACGCGAACAAAAAAACCTTCGGCGATGAATTGACCAGCCTGTCCTTTTGGCAAAACGCTTCAGACAAAGTGGATAGCTTTGACAACTGGACGCAACTGAAGGAAGACGACTTCCGGCAAGGCTTGGTTGCGACAGCGGATGCTTTTCCTGATCCGAGCAATGCGCCCAGCGAGGATCAGATGCACGTCAACCTGTTCGTCCATGGGTTCGATAATACCTGGCTTTCTGCTGTCCAGCGCTACGGGGCCATCGTGAATAATCTTTTCACCGGCCCCGAATTCGCTCGGTGTATGCATCCTGTTCACATGGCCATCCGAGGGCTCGGTTGCGGCATATCTTCCCGACCGGTTGGAAGCGCGCCAATCCGCCGATGACTTCGCCGATGTGCTCAGTTCCCTTTATGACTGGATGTCCATGAAGCAAGTCCAGGCGGCGAAGAATCCAGCCAACGCATGCAAGGCCCAGACTTCGATCATCGCACATAGTATGGGTAACTACGTCGTAGAGAACGCAATGAATGTGGTTTGGACGCGCAAAAACCGACCGCTGCTGATGAGCCTCATTAGCCAGTTTGTGATGGTCGCAGCGGATGTGGATAACGACATCTTTCGCGCCGGAGATGCCGTCCGTCACGGGGACGGCGAAGGCATTGCAAATCTGACCTACCGGGTTACAGCCATCTATTCAGGAAGAGACTCGGTGCTCGGTGCGTCTGCCGGGCTGAAGCATTTTGGCAAGCGGCGGCTGGGACGGAGTGGTCTAGATACTACTTGTCCCGTTCCCGACAATGTTTGGGATATTGACTGTTCCACGCTGCTCGATCCGAAACTGAATGGATTGGACGTTCACGGAGGTTATTTTGCCGAACCGAAATGTTACGCATTGATGAGGAATCTCTTAAAGGGCCTTGACCGCAGCGTGTTGTTGGGGAGGGATACTGCGCCGACCGCGTTACCCAAGGTTCAATCCACAACTACTTAGTGCAAGGCCCTGCCGGGAGGTTGCTTCGCAGGCGTGGCCGCTCCTGCTTCCTTCTAGAGCCTCTAACGCAGCTCTTCCATCGCCTGCTCGAGCACTTCCCTCCCCGGACGCGTCACCGACTCCGGCAGCGTGGCCAAAGGCTCTTCGGTCATGTTGAGCATGTCGATAAAACTCGGCGCGTCGGGGTTGACATAAAACAAGCCTGTCAATACCTCGCCCTTTTCATGGGCTTCGTGCAGGCGGCTGATGGCTTTGATTCGATTCGTAGCGTCGTAATCTTCTTCGAGTTTACTGAGGCGCAGGCGGGATCCGTCATGCATAGTGACTTCGACGGTCGTGCCCGGATCGTACTCCACGTTGATTTCCTCGAAGGCCGGAACGAAACTGATGTCCTGCAGTGGTTCTTCGTGGTCTTTCATGTATTTGTAGGATTTGGTCGACCCCTCGTGATCGTTGAAGGTCACGCAGGGCGAGACCACATCGAGCATGACTGTACCTTTATGCGCGATCGCAGCTTTCAGCAAGCTGTGCAGTTGCCGCTTGTCACCGGAGAACGAGCGGCCGACAAGAGTCGCGCCCAAGGTGATGGCCATGGCGCAGGTATCGATCGGAGGAAGATCGTTGACCACGCCAGTCTTCAGCTTGGAGCCGAGGTCAGCCGTGGCTGAAAACTGGCCCTTGGTCAGGCCGTAGACGCCGTTGTCCTCGATGATGTAAATAATCGGCAGGTTGCGCCGCATTAGGTGAACAAACTGTCCGATGCCGATGGAAGCAGTATCGCCGTCGCCGCTGACGCCCAGCGCGATCAGCCTGTGGTTGGCCAGCACAGCGCCAGTGGCAACTGAGGGCATGCGGCCGTGCACGGCGTTGAAGCTATGGGAGCGGGACATGAAATACGCTGGACTCTTGGAGGAGCATCCGATGCCGCTGGGCTTGATGACGCGTTCGGGCGGCACGCCCATCTCATACATGGCGTCGATGATGCGCTCGGAAATCGCGTTGTGGCCGCAGCCCGCGCAAAGCGTAGTCTTACCGCCGCGGTAGTCGAGAACGGTCAGGCCGATGCGATTGATTTTCGGTGCGGGCGTCGGTGTCGGGGTGCTGGTCGTGGTCGCCATGTTATTTGCCCTCCATGCTCGTGAGTTCGTCGGTTACCGAGCGCGCGTCCAGCGGCAGCCCGTGAATGTGTGCAATGCTGCGGAGCCGCGTCACCAGTTCCGGCTTAATGTCCAGCTTGATCATGCTGAGCATCTGGGCATCGCGATTTTGTTCGATCACGTAAACCCGGTCATGCTGTTCGATGAATTCGTGTACCTCGCGCGAGAAGGGGTAGGCTTTCAGGCGCAGATAATCGGTTTCGATATTGTATTCATCGCGCAACTGATCGCGCGATTCGATGATGGCCCAATGGGATGTGCCATAGGCGATGATGCCGATTTTGGCTTTGGATTTGCCATTAATTAATTCGGGCCGCGGCACAAAAGCGCGAGCCGTCTCGAATTTCTTGTTGATGCGCTCCATGTTCTTTTCAAAGTCGTCCGGGCGCTCGCTGTAGCCTGATTTCTCATTGTGTCCAGTGCCCCGCGTGAAATAAGCAGCCGCCGGATGCTCGGTGCCGGGCAGGGTACGATAACCAATGCCGTCGTTGTCTACGTCTTTGTAGCGGGAGAAACCTCCCAACCGCTCCAGATCTTGTTTCGTGAGCACCTTGCCGCGGTTGATCGGTTCCTTGGGATACTCGAACGGATCGGACATCCAGTTATTCATCCCCAGATCGAGATCCGACATTACAAACACCAACGTCTGGAACTGCTCGGCCAGGTTGAAAGCATCCTGCGCCATGCTGAAGCACTCGGCCACGGAGCACGGCAGCAACAGGATGTTCTTGGTATCGCCATGGGAAAGAAACGCAGTCGAGAGAATGTCGCCTTGCGAGGTGCGCGTGGGCAAACCCGTGGAAGGGCCGACCCGCTGGATATCCCAGACCACTCCGGGCACTTCCGCGTAGTAGGAAAGCCCGGCAAACTCGGCCATCAGGGAGATGCCTGGTCCGGCGGTTGCGGTCATCGAGCGCGCACCCGCCCACCCTGCGCCCAGAACCATGCCGATCGCGGCCAGCTCGTCCTCGGCTTGCACGATGGCGAACGTCGCCTTGCCATCAGGACCGACGCGATACTCTTTCATGTAATCGATCAGAGTTTCCACCAGTGACGACGACGGCGTGATGGGATACCAGGTAACAACGGTCACACCGGCGAACATGCAACCTAGCGCGGCCGCCGAGTTGCCGTCGATAATGATCATGCCCTGGTTCTTGTCCATGCGCTGAATGAAGTAGGGATCTTGCTTGGTAAGATTCGCGGCAGCGTAGTCGAACCCGGCGCGGACCGCAGCCAGGTTCAGATTGGCCGCCTTCACTTTCGTGGCGAACTGCTTGCGCAGGGCCTTCTCCACCTCGGCCATATCGATTCCAAGTAACTGGGCCGCCACGCCCACGTAAATCATGTTCTTGACCAGTTTGCGCAGCTTGGCCTCGGGACAGACGGGTGCGACCAGTTTGTCGTAGGGCACGGGATAAAAAATCAAATCACTGCGCAGTGCATTCAGCTTTAGAGGCTCGTCGTAAAGCACAGCCGCGCCGGGCGCCAGTGACATCACGTCTTCCTGCGCCGTCTCCGCATTCATGGCAATGACAAAATCAATTTCTTTCTTGCGCGCAATGTACCCATCTTTGTTGGCGCGGATGGTGTACCAGGTCGGCAGACCCGCGATGTTCGAGGGAAACAGGTTCTTGCCGGATACCGGGACACCCATCTGAAAGATACTGCGCAGGAGGACCGTGTTCGAACTCTGCGAACCCGACCCGTTCACGGTCGCAACCTGAATGCTCATGTTGTTGACGACCCGTTTCGGCTCCCGTTGCCCAAAGGCTTCATGGAGCGCTACATCCGTGGTGGCCATTCCTTAATCCTTCCTTTGACTGGAGCGAGTTTTTCCCCGCTCGGCGTGCTCGTTGGAGTAATGAGGCGAACCTTTGATTATACGGCAGCGGCGTGGTTGGGAACAGGTCGCGAGCAACGGAATCCAAGCACCGAGGTACCTGCCTAACAAACTACTGTTCCGGTTTCCCGCCATGTCGAGCACGGCTTGTTTTGAATGCTTCCATCACAAGTGCCGCGTCGCACCAAACCACAAATAAAACTGAGGCCGCCGCACCCGTGGTGACTCTCGGGTCTGTGCCACCCCGGGTCGAAAGCAGCATCCAGACCGCCATGGGAAGCTCGGTCAAGCTCACAACCACAGCGCCGAACCAAATGAGATCTCTTCCGTGACGTGGGAAACGTCCCGCCAATAGTGCTCCTACGATCAAAAAGCCAGACAGAAATCCTAAGCCCTGATCGAGGGAGAAAAATACGCCTGTGACGCACCCTGCGACGCCAGCAAGCCAGCGCATCCGGTTGGAAACCGAAACCATCTCTGTTCTCCGCCCGCCCTGAGTGCGCCTTGATTTCACCTCCTCCATCACTAGCGCCACGTCGCACAAGGCGACAAGCAAGACTGAAACTAAAGTGACAGCGAGCACATCTGGGCGATTAGTGAAACGGTTTTCAGGCAAAATGAAGAAACAAAAACTAAGCACCCAAAGGGTCAACGCAAGAGCGCCGGCACACATCAGCACTCTTCCGGTGCGGGGAAGGCGCGGTTGCACGACCGCGCCCACGATCAGGAAGCTGGGCACAATCGCGAATCCCCATGTAAACCCCAGGGAACCAGCTATCGCCGTACACCATCCTGTGGCGACGGCGAGCCAGCGTGCTTTGCTGGAAACGATCAAGTTCGTGCGGCGCTCGGACTCGTTAATTCCCGACAGCGTAATCGCTGAAATTGGTTTACTGCGACGGGAGCATGCGACTCTGTTGTACTGATACGCCGGACCAGCTCATCATCGCGCTTTGGGAATTGGGAGTGGACACGAGCTAGCTTGTCTGCCTAGTTATTTTCTTATTCCACGCGCAGGAACTGCGCCATCGTGCGAAATTTTTTATATCGTGATGCGACTAATTCCTGGGCAGGCATTTTGATCAGTTCGTTGAGATGCCTCTGGAGAGCTGCATCCAGCAGCGCCGCCGCCGCTTCATGATCAGTATGCGCCCCCCCTTGGGGCTCGGGCACGATGCCGTCAATGCAGCCGAATTCCGCCAGGTCCGTGGCTGTGATGCGGAGCGCCTGCGCAGCAAGTTCTTTCTTGCTGGCGTCGCGCCACATAATCGCGGCGCAGGACTCGGGAGAAATCACGGAATAGATGGCGTTCTCCATCATGAGCACGCGATCCGCGACCGCGATTGCCAGCGCGCCCCCGCTGCCGCCCTCTCCTGTAATGGTCGTAATAATCGGAACCTGCAAGCGTGCCATTTCCCGCAGATTTCGTGCTATGGCTTCGGCTTGGCCATGCTCTTCGGCACTCAATCCTGGATAGGCGCCCACCGTATCCACGAAAGTGAACACCGGACGCCTGAACTTCTCCGCGATCTTCATCACCCGGAGGGCCTTGCGGTAACCTTCCGGGTTGGTCATGCCCCAGTTGCGGTAAACGTTCTGCTTGGTGTCTCGCGCCTTCTGGTGGCCGATGACCACGACCTCGTGGCCGTGAAAACGGGCCAGGCCACAAACCATGGCGTGGTCGTCGGCGAAACCGCGATCGCCATGAATCTCGCTCCAATTGGTGAACATCCGCTCCACGTACTCCAGCATGAGCGGTCGTTGCGGATTCCTCGCCAATTCCGCCTTCTGCCAGGCACTGAAATGCGCGGTCACCTGAGCTTGCAAAGCGCGAATACGATCGTGAAGTTGCTGGATCTGGCTTCGGACGTCGTCGTCCTGGCCTGGCAGCGACTGCAACCGCTGCAGTTGCTGCTCAATTTTACCCAGCTCTTGTTGCGCCCTCAGTTCAGACTCCATCTTCCTGCCATCACCGTTCCTGGCGGCCCAGCGGGCCTCCACCATCGATAGAAGAAACTCCGTGCCGGTTACCACCAGCATCGCATTAGTAGGTGCCGGAGCTGTCGCCGATTGCAAACCAACCCTCCCGTGAATGGAAGCTCTTATGCGCCGCACGTCCGAGTCCACGCGTCAGTCAATGACCCGCACTGCTCCGCGGCCGCACAACTCCTCGACCCGGGCTACAAAATTGCGGTCTGGTTGGACATTATAGCCCTCCGCCTCCATCACCACCATGAAATCGCCTTGGCGTTCCACGTCAAACAATACTTTCGCCTGACCCTTGCGCTGCGCACAAAGCGCGTGCAGTTCATCGACCACCGACTCATTTGCGGTCTCCACCGGAATGCGGATCCGCAGCGAGCGCGGCAATGGAACCTTGGCGTCTTCGAGCGGCATAATGTCGTTGGCCAGCAGCTTCGGGTTCACGCCCTCTTCAATCCGCAAGCCGCCTCGGACCAGCACCGGGACTTCGAGCTTCACCTTATCCTGCAGTTTCCGGTAGGCTTCGGGAAATACGATCATCTCCACCGAGCCTGCCATATCTTCGAGCGCGCCCTGGGCGTAGAAATCTCCTTTTTTCGACTTCAGCACGCGCAGATTAGTGATGATGCCGGCGGTGGAGATGTTTTCATCTTTGCCGGTGGAAGCCTTGATGCCAGCGATGTCAGCGGTGCTCAAAGCGCGCAGGTCTTCCAGCTTGTCCTTGTACCTTTCCAGTGGATGGCCGGTGATGAAGAACCCAAGTATTTCTTTCTCAGCCGCCAACCGGGTGTGCTCATCCCAGTCGGGTGTATCGGGGAGGCGGTCGTTGTTGACGTTGGCCTCCTCTTGCTGGAACACGCCGAACAATCCATGCTGGCCGGATTCTGCGTCTCGCTGGGTCTTCAACGCTCGATCCATGGCCTTGTCGAGAACGGCCATGAGCTGGCCGCGCCGGCCTAACGAATCCATCGCGCCGCTCTTGATGAGAGACTCCAGAACACGTTTGTTCAGCAGCCGCAAATCCACCTTCTCGCAGAATTCATAAATGGAGTGATAACGTCCCAGCTCTTTGCGGCCGGCCACGATCGACTGGATGGCGTTATGACCAACGTTTTTCACCGCTGCCAAGCCGAAGCGGATTGCACTGCCATGCGGCGTAAAATTTGCATCGCTTACGTTGATATCGGGCGGCTCCACGGCAATTCCCATTTCACGACATTCGTTGATGTATTTCACTACGTCATCGGTATTTCCGGTTACCGAAGTCAGCAGCGCCGCCATGAACTCCACGGAGTAGTGAGTCTTGAGATACGCGGTGTGATAGGCCAGCAGCGCGTAGGCTGCCGAGTGCGCCTTGGGGAACCCGTATTCGGCAAACTTGGCCAGCAAATCGAAAATCTTCTCGATCTTCTTCGGCGGGTAACCGCGTTGGACTGCGCCTTCCACAAAGCGCTCCCGCTGTTTCGCCATTTCCTCCGGCTTCTTCTTGCCCATAGCGCGCCGCAGCAGGTCAGCCTCACCAAGCGAGTAGCCCGCCAGCCGGTTGGCGATCTGCATCACCTGCTCCTGGTAGACGATCACTCCCCAGGTACCCTCCAGGATTTCCTTCAGTTCCGGTAGTTCAAACTCGATGCTCTTGCGCCCGTGCTTGCGGTCGATGAAATGATCGATCATCCCGCCCTGGATTGGCCCGGGACGGTAGAGCGCGTTCAAGGCGGTGAGGTCGTCGATCGAATTCGGCTGGTAGCGCCGAAGAACGTCTCGCATGCCATGGGATTCAAACTGGAAAATGCCGGAAGTCAGCCCTCTATGAAAAACGCTCTCGTAAGTCTTATTGTCCTCAAGCGGGATTTCATCCAAACCGAGTTTCTGATTGCGGGTTTGCTCGATCAGCTTCAGAGTGTCATCAAGAATCGTGAGCGTGGTCAGCCCGAGGAAATCCATCTTCAACAGGCCCATTTTTTCGATGGCCACCATGTCGAAGGCGGTAACGATTTCATCGTTCTTGGTCTTGAATAGCGGCACCAAGTCGGTGAGCGGCCGCGGGGAAATCACCACGCCCGCAGCGTGCACACCCGCGTTGCGTACCAACCCTTCCAGCTTGCGAGCGGTATCGAGCAACTGGCGCACTTGCGGCTCACTCTCGTAAGCCTGTTGCAGCGCAGGAGAATCTTTAATCGCCTGCTCCAGCTTGATGTTAAGCGTGGTCGGGACCATCTTGGCGATCCGATCCACGTCGGCATATGGAATATCCATGGCGCGGCCCACATCCTTGATCGCAGCCTTGGCCGCCATCGTGCCGAAAGTGATGATCTGGGCCACATTCTCCCGGCCGTACTTACGGGTGACGTAATTAATCACCTCGTCGCGGCGGTTCATGCAGAAGTCGATGTCGATGTCGGGCATCGAAATGCGCTCGGGATTCAGAAAGCGTTCAAAGAACAATTCGTGCTGCAGCGGATCTAAATCGGTGATGTTCATCGAATAGGACACCAGCGACCCGGCCGCCGAGCCGCGACCCGGCCCCACGGGGATATTGTTTTCTTTGGCGTAACGAATGAAGTCCCAGACAATCAGAAAATATCCCGAGAACTGCATTTGCTGGATGATGGCGAGTTCCCGCGCCAAACGTTGCTCGTACTCCGCAATACTGTGCTTCACCCGCCCCTGTGCCTGCAAGCTTCGCAGCAATTCCAGCCGCCGTGCGAAACCCTCCCGAGTGACGTGTTCGAAGTAACTGTCCAGCGTGTAGCCCGCAGGCACATCAAAATGAGGAAACGGATTGCTGACCTTCTCTAGCCGCGTGCTGCATCGCTCGGCAATGGCCAGAGTGCGCGAAAGCACATCCGGCGCGTCCTTGAACACGCGAAACATTTCGTCATGACTCTTCACGTAAAAGTCCGTGCCATGGAACTTCATGCGGTTGGTGTCCTGGATGGACTTGCCGGTTTGAATGCAGAGCATCACATCCTGGGCGTGGGCATCGTCTTCGCAGAGATAGTGGCTGTCATTGGTAGCGACCAGCGGAATGCCGAGCTCTTTTTCCAGCTGGAACAGGTGAGGATGGATGCGGTGTTCCATCTCCAAACCCTGATCCTGAATCTCGAGAAAGAAATTGTCTTTGCCGAAGATGTCGCGATAGAATACCGCCGCATCGCGAGCAGCTGTGTATTTCTCTTCCATCAGCCTTTCGGCAACCTCACCCTTGAGGCAGCCCGATAATCCAATCAACCCCTTGGAGTGTTCCGCCAAGAATTTCTTACTCACCCGCGGCTTGTAATAAAACCCATGCAGAGAAGCTTCCGAGGTAATCTTTACCAGGTTGCGATAGCCTTCTTCGTTTTCCGCCAGCACCAGCAAATGATTGTAAGTATCGCCGTCCGGCGGAGTACGCTCGATGTTGTGATCGTCCTTCTTGCAGATGTAGAGCTCGCAACCGATGATTGGCTTGATGCCTGTTTGCTTGGCCGCATTCACGAAATGCACAGCCCCAAAAATATTGCCGTGATCGGTCATTGCAACCGCGGGCATGCCCAGTTGTTTCGCGCGCTCGCAGAGTTTGTCCACATCGCAGGCGCCGTCGAGCATCGAATAGTCAGTATGTAGATGAAGATGGACGAATTGGGACATGGGGCTCGGGGTTGATCCTCGTAGTCGATTCTACGTCAGCTCATTCTAATCGGAGACTCACAGCGCGAGACGACGAGTTATCCACAGACTATAGAGCCGCACATTCCTACGGATTGCTGACAACCCAGCTGTTGTCATCCTGAGCGGATGGTGGGATCTGCAGTCCTTCAGTATTCCCGGAAAAAGTACAGATTCCTCAGCATATTCGCTCTTCGGAATGGCAATAGGATAGACCTGTTGGTGGCAAGCGACATTTCTATAGACGAGTCAGCGCGCCACGGAAGCATCAATCACTCGGGCAACTGAAACTCCACCCCGCGATCGTCATTCGCTTTCTTGGTAGCGGCGATATCAAGTTCGGTGAGCGGAATCTTCCTCGCCCTCTCGGCATTCAGTATCCAAAATGTCTGCCCCACAATGGCGTAGTTCCGAACAGCCTCGGTATGCTTATCGCGGAAAACCAACTGGGTCGGAGGCAACTCTGCCTTCGGACTAGGCTGCGCCGTGCTTGATGCGCGGGCTTCCCGCGTCTCTCGCTCCTCGCTCAGGCGGTCCACCTCATTCTCCAGGCGATCAATCTCCGCCTGCTGTCGGCCGTTATCGGCGTAAGCAGTGGAATAGTCCGAAGCCGCATAGTTCTGATAAGAATCCGCGGAATAAGAATTGTCGCCGTAGTCCCAGGGATAACTGTAATAGGGATAGCCGTAATAACCAGTGTAGGTCCAGGACCGGAAGAAGCGACTATGATGATGGAAGAAGAATGGCGAGGAGACCGGGTGGCCAAAACCGCCCATCACGAAGTGCACGCCGCCCCGCTGAACACCTGCAAAGCCAAGGGAACGATTCATCATCATTGAACCGCGACCACCCATCGTCGGACCGTGCGCGGCAAATCCGCCATGTCCTGCGAAGCCTCCCGAGGCTCCGCCGCCGCGACGTTGCCCCCATGCCGGCATCGTGAGGAAAGCCGCGCCCAAGGCCGCAACTGCCAGCCAATGACGCATACTTACATTATAGCGCCGGATGCAAGCGAAGGTAACCCAGAACTCATCCGCGAATGGTTTATTCCCCGAGACCGTGCGGCACAAGAACAGGACGACTTACCTGTTAGACTTCGGAGAATCTGGCAAGAACTTCATCGAAATAGGCAAAGGGCGCAGGCTTCGGGAAACTATGCTTAGGTTTGCGCTGCAGTTGAGGCAGAGTGACTTTCGCAGCGCAGGAGAAACAATGCAAAAGCGCAAACTTGGAAAAAGCAATCTGGAAGTTTCGGCAATCGGGCTCGGCTGCATGGGGATGAGCTTTGGCTACGGACCGGCTGGAGACAAGCAGGAGATGATCTCGGTCATCCGGGCAGCCGTGGAACACGGCGTCACCTTCTTCGACACGGCTGAAGTCTACGGACCGTTTACAAATGAAGAACTCGTGGGCGAAGCTCTGGTTCCGTTTCGTGGAAAAGTGGCAATCGCCACCAAGTTCGGGTTCAAGTTGGATCCGAACACCGGCAAACAAGCCGGACTGGACAGCAGGCCTGAGCACATCAAGGAAGTCGCCGAGGCCTCACTGAAACGCCTCAAGAGCAATGTTATCGACCTGTTCTATCAGCACCGTGTGGATCCGAACGTGCCGATTGAGGAGGTTGCCGGAGCCATAAAAGAACTGATTCAGCAAGGCAAAGTGAAGCACTTCGGACTCTCCGAAGCGGGCGTTCAGACCATCCGGCGAGCCCACAAAGTTCAGCCCGTCACCGCGCTGCAGAGCGAATACTCACTATGGTGGAGAGAACCTGAAGCGGAGGTGATACCGACGCTGGAGGAACTCGGGATCGGATTCGTTCCATTTAGCCCGCTGGGTAAAGGCTTCCTTACCGGACAAATAACCGAAGATACGAAGTTCGACAAAAGCGATTTCCGCAACATCGTGCCTCGCTTTAGTGAAGAGAATCGGAAGGCGAATCAGGGGGTGGTTGATCTGCTGGGCAAGTTCGCGGAACAGAAGAAGGCGACACCTGCCCAAATCGCACTGGCGTGGCTGCTGGCGCAGAAGCCGTGGATCGTGCCGATCCCAGGCACCACCAAGCTTCATCGGCTCGAAGAAAACATCGGAGCGGTTAACGTCGCACTTTCGCCCGATGATCTCCGCGAACTGGAGAGCGCAGCGTCAAAGATCCCGGTGCAAGGCGCTCGCTACCCCGAAGAGCTACAGAAATTGGTGGGCCGCTGAAAGGAAAGTCCATGTACAAAGCCAAAGCTTATTCCGCTGCCAGCGCGACATCGCCAATGGCCCCGACCGCAATCCCGCGGCGCGATGCAACCGAGAATGATGTGCAGATCGAAATTCTGTTCTGTGGTATTTGCCACTCCGATCTTCACTCGGTGCGAAATGAGTGGAGCGAATTCATGCCCACCCAGTACCCGATTGTTCCGGGCCATGAGATCGTCGGCCGCGTTACTAAGGTCGGCTCAGCAGTGACCAAGTTCAAGCCCGGCGACCTCGCTGCGGTTGGCTGTATGGTGGACTCGGACGGCACCTGTCCCGAGTGCCGCGCTGGCTTCGAGAATTTCTGCCCGAACATGGTGCTCACCTTTAATTCGCCGGACAAGCACCTCGGCGGCGTCACCTATGGCGGCTACTCCGAGAGCATTGTCGTGGACCAGAGGTTCGTGCTGCGCGTCCCTTCGAATCTCAAGCTCGCCGGAGCCGCTCCTCTGCTCTGCGCCGGAATCACAACCTACTCGCCCATGCGCCGCTGGGGTGTGACCAAGGGCAAGAAAGCTGGCGTGGTCGGGCTCGGCGGATTGGGCCACATGGCCGTGAAATTGGCACATGCATTCGGTGCCCACGTGGTAGTCTTCACCACTTCGCCGAAGAAAAAGGAAGACGCTCTTCGCCTCGGAGCGGACGAGGTCGTCATCTCCCGCAATGCCGACGAGATGCAAAAGCACGCGGAGAGCTTCGATTTCATTCTCGACGCCGTTTCCGCCGACCACGACATCAACGCTTATATCAACCTGCTCCGCCGCGACGGCAACCTTACGATTGTCGGAGCGCCGCCCAAGCCCCTCGGTGTTTCTGCCTTCGGCCTGATCATGCGCCGTCGCAGTTTTTCAGGCTCGAACATCGGCGGCATCGCCGAAACTCAGGAGATGCTCGATTTTTGCGGCAAGCACAACATCACCGCCGATGTTGAAGTCATCCCGATCCAGAAAGTCAACGAAGCCTACGAGAGACTGCTCAAGTCCGATGTGAAGTACCGCTTCTCCATCGATATGGCCTCTCTCAAGTCTGAGTAAAAGGGGGTACGCGAGTGACGAGGAGCCGAACATGAAAAGGCTGTTTTCTCTCGGCGTATTGTCTTTGTTTATCGGGATGGCTGAAATGACGCTGGCCGGCAGCCAGGATCGTGATGTCAATAACGGCATCCATGAACGGTTCGTCGGAGCATGGCGGCTGGCCTCGCTCGAACAGAAAGGCGCCGACGGAAAAATTCACAAGTCCGAACCTGTCGGGCTGCTTGTCTTCACACACGACGGCCACATATCGGTTCAGGTCATGGATCGCAACCCGCAAGCCCAAACCCCTGCTGGACCTGAACAGTATTCGCGGGGCGGCTACGAAGCCTCCTTCGGCACATATCAGATCGACGAAAGCGCTCGCACCTTCACATTCCATGTTGAAGGCGCGCTCGTGCGGACCCTTATCGGCAAAGACCTGCCTCGTGCGTTCGAGCTCTCGGGCAAACAGCTCATCGTGAAGTCGACGCGCCCGGATGAACACTGGAGAGTTGCCTGGGAACATTACTAAGGCCGACGACTTTGCGAGATTGAAAGCGCCGCCGCGAAATAAAGGAGTTTTGGATGAGCAATAAACCAGCGCAAAACGATACTCTCAAAGCCCGCCTTTCCCGATGTCGCGAAATTCACATCAGCGTGATCGGCAGAAAGTCTGGACGCACCATTTCAAACCCAGTCTGGTTCGTGTTTGAGGACGACAAGCTTCACCTTTTGCCGGTGCAAGGGTCGGATACGCAGTGGTACAAGAACGTGCTCAAAACCCCGTCAATTCGAATCAAGGCAGGAGGCGCAGAGGCTGAATTGAAGGCTGTTCCTGTCACGGATCACAAACAAGTCGCGTCCGTGATCGAGAAATTCCGCAGCAAGTACGGGGCAGGCGACGTGAAGAAGTATTATTCAAAGTTCGACGTTGCCGTTGTAGCCCAGATAAGCTGGTCGCAATAAGCTTGTGCGGATGCCCCGTCCTTCTCGCGTTCTTTGCGATAGGGCGGGGCCTTTATAGGCGGTTCCGCTAGACTTCGTCGTGCGATGTTTGTCCGTCACAGCTAGAGGTCTGAGGATGGAATGTCGTTTGATGCGCTGGTCCCACGCCGCGATGGCAGCTGAAAGCCCCGCCCTGTCGCAAAGAACGCGAGAAGGGCAGGGCACCCGGAGTCAAGCCGGCTATTTTTAGTCGCTTTGGAGGGAGTTCTCTATGGTCACGTTAAATGTGAATGGGGTCCGGCGCGAGGTCCAGGCGCCTGACGACACTCCGCTGCTCTACGTGTTGCGCAACGATCTCCAGTTGATTGGTCCGCAGTTCGGCTGCGGACTCGCACAGTGCGGGGCCTGTTCCGTTCTGATCGACGGCAAGGAAGTGCGTTCCTGCGTTACGCCGGTCGCGAGCGTCGCCAACCAGGAAATCACCACGCTCGAAGGTCTGCCCGCGAGATGGGCCAAGCAAAAGGGCCTCTCGGCGGAGGAAGCGAAGAACACGCTTCACCCGGTGCAGCAAGCCTGGATCGAAGAGCAAACTCCGCAGTGCGGATTCTGCCAGAACGGAATGATGATCAAGGCGACCGAACTGCTCGAAAGCAATCCGAATCCGACCCTCGCGCAAATCAAAGAGGCCTTCACCACCTCCGGACTGTCGCCCAATCTGTGCCGCTGCGGAACCTACGTCGCGATCATTGAAGCCGTACAACATGCCGCCACGATCATGGCGAAGGGGAGGTAAGCGATGGCAACCATGAGCGAAAAACCGAGCAATGTTTTCGGACCGACTCTCTCGCGCCGTCAATTCGTCAAAACCGGTGGCGTCCTCGTCGTGGGATTCAGCTTGGTTGGCCCAGAGCTCCTGAAGGGCGATACCGCGAAAATCGGTACGATGAAGAACTCGCTCGATCCCACGCTTCCCAGTTCCTGGATCGAGATTCACCCGGACAACACGGTCCTGATTCGCACCGGCAAGAGCGACTTCGGCCAGGGCTCGACCTTTACCGCCTACCGGCAAATTGTGGCCGATGAATTGAGCGTGCCTTCGAAGCGATCACCACGGTCGTCGCAGGAGATACCGATCGCACGCCGGACGGCAGCGGCGCCTTCGATTTCCTCGGCCGCGGAACGCCGAACATCCGCAAGGCGGCCGCCTATACCTACCAGGCTCTGCTCGATCTCGCGTCAGAGCAGCTCGGCGTGCCGAAGGACAAGCTTTCCGTCAAAGACGGCATCGTCTCGGGAGGCGGCAAGAGCATTTCGTACGGCGACCTCGTCAAGAACCAGCAATTGAAGCTCACGATTCCGGTCAAGGGAGACCTCACCAGCATCTTCGGGCTTGACCATCGAAGGCAATCCGCCGATGAAGCCGGTCAGCGAGTACACGGTCATCGGCAAGTCGTTCAAGAATTCCATCATCAGTTCGAAAGTGGCGGCGAAGGAAACCTGGGCGACCGATGTGCGCCTGCCAGGAATGTTGCACGCGCGCGTGGTGCATCCGAAGACGCTCGGGCTCGACTCTCGTCTCTGCCGGTCCAGCTGGACAAAACCAAGTTTCCGAATTCGCAAGTCATCGTGAAGGGCAATCTCGTCGGAGTGGTCGCGCCCACGGAGTGGGAAGCGATCCAGGCAGCCGAGCAGGTAGCCGCGGCACGAAGTGGACCGAGTGGAAGGGCCTGCCCGGCAACGCAAAACTCTACCAGCACCTTCGAGAAGAGGCTGATTGGACGACCGCGCCCGTCGCGAAGAGCGAGGCTACCAAAGGCGATGTGGGCCCCGTGCTCGCGTCGGCTCACAAGAAGCTTTCCGCGACCTATCAGTTGTCGTACATGAAGCACGCACCGATTGGCCCGACCATGGCGGTTGCCGACGTCAAGCCGGACGGCACGGTGCACATCTATACGCACAATCAGAATCCGCAGGCGCTTCGCGGCGAAATTGCGATGATGCTCCGCACCACGCCCGATCATGTGATCGTGCATTCGTATCCCGGACCCGGCCACTACGGAAGGTCGAACGGCGGAAACGCCGGCGCGGAAGACGAAGCGGTGATCTTGTCGCAAGCCGTCGGCAAGCCGGTGCGCGTGCAGTGGATGCGCGCCGACGATATGCAGTGGTCCACGCAATCGCCGCCTGCTTTCTCCGACGTTCAGCTTGCCATCGACGAAAAAGGCAAGATCGCCGCCTATCAAATCGACCACTACATGCCCGCCATGCAGGACGACCGCCTGATCGGTGCGGTCCTCGCGGGGCTGCCCACCATGTCGGCGCCGGAGGTCCACTCTGATTGCGTCACTTCCACGGTCAACGGCATTTCCGATCCGTGGATTTACGCTCCGGTTCCCAACGTGATGGAGCGCGGCCACGGCACATTCCAGGTGGGACAGAAAGCCTCGCCTCTCGCCGTCGGTCTTCGCGATCACAGCATGCGCACGCCGGGGCAGTTCCAGCAGAACTATCCGCGCGAACTGGCGATCAGCGAGGCGGCAGCGCTCGCGGGCGCGGACGCCATTCAGTTCCGCATCGATCACGCCAAGCGAAGAGCGCGCTCATCGGTGTGCTGAAAGCAGTGCGCGATGCTTCCGGTTGGGACACGCGCCCCTCGCCGCGGCCTGATGCTGTATCCACCGGATCCACGCCCGTGCGGGGCCGCGGAGTCTCGCTGATGTTGCGCAGCGGGACCTACTGGGCCTGCGTTTGCCAGATCGCCGTCACTCCCAGCACAGGTGCGATCGTGGTGGAGAAGTACACGATCGCGGTCGATCCCGGCATCGTCGTCAACCCGATGCAATTGAAGCGGCAGGTCGAAGGCGGCGCGGTCATGGGAATCAGCCATGCGCTGTTCGAAGAAGTGATGTTTGACGAGAGCGGAATCACCACGGATGACTGGATTTCCTATCCCATCCCGACCATGTCGGACATTCCTGAGATCAAAGTCGTGCTGCTCAACAATCCGAAAGTCGGCGCTTACGGCGGAGGTTCGGAAGCGGCGAACGCGCTCGCTGCGCCAGCGATCGCAGCGGCCCTGCACGACGCAACCGGAAAGATCATGCGGCGGCTTCCGATGAAACCGGCTTACGTGCAGGCGGTTTTGAAGACCTAGCCGACTGAGATGCCGTCGTGACTGACAAATGAGAGCATTCTCGAACTCGTGAGAACCAACGGCAAAACGGTCTCTCTCCGCAGCGCCGAACCAGAGTGCGGCCAAACGATGCACCGGACACGGCCGAGTTGGCCCGTTTGATCGCCGCCTATGCCCCTCACGACGGTAGCTTTGAGCTGCGCATCCCTGGTGTGCACGCCAGTCGCTTTTCGCGAATCAACAAGGAGTGTGTGCATACCCTCCGGGTGCCCTCGTTGTGCATCGTCGCGCAAGGAGCGAAGACCGTCATCGTAGGCGGACGAGGTCTATCGAGTACGACGCGTCGCGCATGATCGTGTTCTCCGTTGCCCTGCCGGTGGCCGCCCAGATCACGCAAGCCAGCCATTCCGAGCCTTACCTCGCTCTCAAGCTGGACCTCGACCCGCACAAGATTGCCGACCTGGTCTTGAAGGTGTATCCGCACGGACTGCCTCCAGTTCAAGAGAGAAGCGCCGTCTACGTCACTCCGCTGGACGTGAGCATTGTCAACGCCGCGACGAGATTAATGGACTGTCTGGCGCAGCCCGGCGACGTTGAATTGCTCGCCCCGCTCGTGATGGATGAGATTCTGATCCGGCTGCTGCGCAGCCCCATCGGTGTTCGCGTGGCTCAAATGGGCTTTGCCGAGTCCAGCGTGCACCGGGTTGCGAAGGCCATTTCCTGGCTACGCGCCAACTTCTCTCAACCCATGAAGGTCGAAGACCTGGCCGAACTGGTGCACATGAGTGTCTCCTCGTTCCACGAGCACTTCAAGTCCGTCACTTCGATGAGCCCGCTGCACTATCAAAAGGTGCTGCGCCTCCAAGAGGCGAGGCGTCTCATGTTGTCGACGATGATGGACGCGGGTGCTGCAAGTCAGCGCGTGGGCTATCTAAGCGCTTCGCAGTTCAGCCGAGAATACAGCCGCTTCTTCGGGAGTGCGCCGACCAAAGACATCGCCCGATTGCGTCAAGAGACTGGAGTTTGGGTCTGACTCTCATGAGTTATTGGCGATAACAAGCCGCTGTACCGCTTATTTTTGGGCCCACCCTCCGGGTAAAGTTACAGACTGGCCTCTAGTTCTGATCCCCACCGCCGTGCTTTAGCCGGCAGAGCTTGCAATACGTCGGCGGCGCTGTGTTATCTACACGATGTTTCACCGGCTTCACGGTCCGCAGGTACGCAAAAATAGCCTTCAGATCGTCATCGGTGAGATTCTTGAATGCTCCGAACGGCATGATCGAGTTCAGCTTTCTCGCCTTCACGTACCCGGTGCGCATCACCTCGACGAACAGTGCTTCGTCGTAGTAGCTGATGCCCGACGGATCAGGCGTAATGTTGGCGGCGCTCGCTTCTCCCCAAGGACCCTGCATCAGCCATCCGCCAGCGTAATCGAATCCAGGGACAGGTTCTCCACGCTCTTGCGGAGTATGGCAATCCCCGCATCCCCCCAACATCACCAGGTATTGGCCGTATTTCACGCGATCGGCCCGGTCAGGACTGACGACCGGCGTAGTTACCGGCTCTGGCACACTGCGAATCAGGTACTTCACTGGGAAAATGATTTCCGTCTTCGACAACTGATTATGTACCGGCGGCAACGACCGCAGGTAAACCACAATCGAGGCAAGGTCTTCATCCGACATCTTCCGAAAGTCTTCGTAAGGCATCATGGGAAAGAGGGCTCGTCCGTCGCGCCCGATTCCTTCGCGAATCGCCCGTGCAAGTTGATCGTCGGTCCACGTACCCACGCCCGTTTCTGGATCTGGCGTCAGGTTCGGCGCGACGATGTGCCCCGGCAAATCGGGCATGTTGAACCACTGCCCACTGCCTTCGGTGCCCGGAATCACCGGCGCTCCGTGGGTATTCCAGTCATGCTGGGAATGGCACTCGGAGCACCCGCTCAACCCGACAGCCAGATATCGCCCGCGCTCCAGACGCTTCGGAGTCATTTCGAATTTCACTGAGGTCAGTGGCCGCGCCTTCGGCCCAATAAACGGCCGCCAGCCGATCGTCAGACTGATGCCTGCAACCAAGAGAACTATGACTGCAATTGCTATGAAGAGCAGTATTTTTCCGAGTTTTTTCATATCCCGCCCCGCGCGAAGCTCAACCGCAGCGCGCCATTCTAGTATGTTTTTGTAGGAACTGAAAGGATCAAAACTGAAACAGGTTCCTTTGTGTCCTTTGTGGTTCAAGCACTTGAACTTCATCAACCACAAAGGACACGAAGGTACACAAAGGAAAGAAATACGGACTGGGAGCGCAGCTCATCGCCCCTTCTTCCCTTTTGCTTTCTTCTTCCCGCCTGCTGCCTTCTTTGAGGGCTTCACGGCTTTTTTCGCCGAACGGTGTTTCTCGCCCTTATGCGGATTCGGGGCTTTCGTTATCTCGGCTTTCGCCGCAGCCTGTGGTGGAGGCGCCGCTACCGCCGCGGCCTTCCCCTTCTTTTTGCCCGCAGCAGGTACAACAGGAGGCTGAGATGCACCCGCAGCGGCTTTGGCGGCCCGGCCGCGCTTCGGAGGAGGCGGTGGCGGTGGCGGTGGCGGCGGCGCCAGCGGTTTCAGGAACTTCAGAATCTCTGTCCGGGAATGCATTTTTCCGTCGAGCAAGAGCATGAACACATCGTGAGCAATCTTGGGATACTCCGGCATTTGCGGCGTGATGCGCAGCTCCGTCATCTCCAGCAACGGAAGCTTCTGCTGCACCTGCCTCCACTTGCCAAAAAAGTTCTTGATCTTCTGCGCCACGGCTTGCTGCTTCGCCGTGACCTCAAGAAAAAGAACCATCTCCGGCCGCGCTTCCGACAGTAACTTCCAGGTCCGCGAAGGCGTCGCCGCTTCTTTGCCGGTCAAGCGCTTGGCCAGGTCCTTGGCGTTGTCCTCCAGATCTTTCCACGCTGCCACCAGATCCTTACGCGGAATCAGCTTGCGCATGTCCGCAATATCTTTGTCACCCAGCCGCGCAGTCAGGAAATAAAGCACCGCTGGCGAGGGATCCGGCGTATATCCCAGCTGATTCATCTGCTGCCGCGTCTTCATCAACTGACCCAGCCCCGCCGAGTCCACCTTTGCCGTAGACCAATGCGGATTGAGCACCTTGAGCCAATCTTCCTTCTCCAGCACCCGGACGATGTGCAGCGGGTCGTCCTCGTAGGCCAACTGTTCGATCTCCTGCCCGATGGCCCGGTCGGTGATGTACTCGATGTAGTTGTTTTCTTTCGCCGACGCAACCCGAGCCTGGGTGCGCTCCTCGAGCGGCCAATGAAAGCGTGCCGCAAAACGGGCCGCTCGAATCAGCCGCGACGGATCTTCCACGAACGCGTAGTTATGCAGGATGCGGATCAGCTTGGCTTCAATGTCCGCAGCCCCATTAAACGGATCCATCAATAAACCGCGCGAACCCGGATTCAGGGAGAGCGCCATGGCGTTGATGGTGAAATCCCGCCGGCGCAAATCTTCGATGATGGTGCCCGGAGCAATGATCGGAGGCTTGCCAGTCTTCTCGTAGCGCTCCGTCCGGGCCGTGCTGATTTCAGCGCGGACGTTGCCAGGCAATACCAGGAACAGAGTCTTCAGATCGTCGTCCGCCGACGCCACCACCGCTCCGGCGTGTTCGAGCTGTTTTTGGAGTTTGAGGGGATTCCCCTGAACCGTAAAGTCCAGGTCGCGAATGGGAAACCCGCTAATAATGTCGCGAACCGCGCCCCCGGTCAGGTAAATATTCATACCGGCGTCGCGAGCGATGTCTTGCACCAGCGTGACCCCCCGCTGCTGGTCGGGGGTTAGCCGGATCTCCATGGTGTAAATGTAATCAGCCATGCCTTATTCAGAATTCAGAGTTACCAGGCTGCAACTCCCTAGGGTCGGCCGGAGCAAGATTTCCACAGGGTCCACACCCGCCTGACCCGCGGCCTCCAGCACGTTCTACGTAAACTGCTCTGTAGACTAGACTTAGACGAGTTAAGATGGATGGCAGCAAACTACAGAAAATAACACAATGTTAACAATTTGGCTACTGTGAATGAGATGACTCACTATGTTCGAGGGAAAAGTGTGAGAATCTGATTAAGCTCACCAGCGGAAAACCGCCGCCTGAGCCACTTTGGCCAAATCCCCATGCCCTCCACCCACAAGAAAGTCGTAGTCCGGAAGATGGATCGCGATTCCATCAACGGCTACGTCGCACCTGCCAATTTTGTGCGCGAAGGCAAGCTGGAATTGCTCAATACCGCCGGCAACGTGGTCACCATCGACCTGAAGGATATCAAGGTCGTCTATTTCGTCCGCGAATTCGGAGACGCCGACTCGCCCAGCCGCAAGACCTTCACCACGCGTCCCCGCACCGAAGGACTCTGGGTCCGTCTCCGTTTCAAAGACAATGAACTCCTCGAGGGCATGATGCCCAACGACCTATCGTTAGACACCGCCGAGGGATTCCTGATCAATCCCCCGGACCTGCGCTCGAACACACAGCGAATATTTGTACCCCGCAGCGCGCTCGAGTCTCTAACCGTACTGGCCGTAATCGGCGCAACCCGACGTCACCGTCGAGGCGTCCCCGTCGACACCGGGCAGGTGCCCATGTTTGGCGAATGATGTATCGATGTGGGCGCGGGCGTCCGTGCCCGTGCGGCTCCACTTGAAAATTCAGTTGCTTCGGGCTGCGCACTCACGCAGCCTTAGCGGGCCGATAACCGGAGTCCCCAGCTTTCTTCATGGCCTGCAAGGCCTCTTCAGCGGAAAGTAAGGGTGTAGTCTGGACGGACTTGCATGCCCCACCCCCCGCAAATGCGATAGCAATGCCTGCAGCACTAACGTTGTCCGGCATCTCCGTAACCAAAATCACGTCGTATTCTCCAAAAGCAAACCAGGAACTGACGATCTTTCCCCCTAACTTCTCAATGGCTGCTTTAACCACTTCCACGCGGTTCTGGGGCTGCGCGATCAGGGCTTGCCAGCCTTCGCGTGAGTACGCAATCTGGTGCAAATAGTTTGGCATACAACCTCCTTCGCCGTTCTCTACGGATGCGAATCATCCCAGAGGAACCGACCCAAGTCAAGTACGGCCGCCCGTGTAGGGTGGACACTCCTGTCCTCCGGAATTCAACAAATCACACCGGGTGACCATAGTCGTTGGAAATCGGTGAAAGATTCCGAACGGGATTCCTGGTCGTGATTGCTGCTGTGTTTATTTGCGAACCCGGAAAAATCTTCGGTCATACGGATAAGCCCGCATCCAAACCACTCCAATCCTCCCCGCATCCGTATGCAGCGGATTCAGCAACAAATTCCAAGTCTCCGGCAAGATCGCCGAAGGCACCTCGATCAACGGCGATTCACCGCCCGCCAACCATTCATCCCCCACGCTTCGGCTCACCGCCAGATCCCCCGCCCAACCCTCCGGCAAAGATGCCAGCTCAACCCGCCGAACCGGAATATCATCGGGAGCCTCAGCCTTGAGTAGGCTGTAGCTCCCCGGGAACCGCCCCGGATCCAGTTCCAGATTCACTAACACCTCGACCAATGCCCCAGCTGGACTCCCCGCCAAATAAACAATCCGACGTCCCTGAGTATGCCACCGCGCCGACGCCAGCAGCCCTCCGCGCCCCTCCAACCCCACGTGATTGCTGATTCTCCAAAGAAACATGCGACGGGTACGAAACACGTCGTCCCGGGCGGCCTCGTCCGGGAAAGCCGAGCAAAGCTCGGCGATACACAGCAGCACCCTGCGAAAACTCTGTCAACCCGACCGGAGCGAAGCGGAGTGGAGGGACCTTGTGTTTCAGCCACAGCTGCGACAATTAATTCAATTCCACCAAGAATTCACGCAAACATTCCCTCATCAATCTGCACCAACATCTGCTCCACCAGCCGCCCACCGGTTTCCGTCGACATCATCTGAATCGGACTCTTCCCCTCAAACCGCGCTTTCGGCGCGCGCACCCACTCGAGCGCCGCCTCCGAATCCCCAAATGTAGCCTGCGCCCGCGCCAGAATCCGCGCCGTCCGAATCGCCCGGTCCGACTCCTCCCGCGACAGCTTCTGATGGCTGCTCTTGCGATGCTTGAACGTCCGCCGATGGATTACCAGCGCGTGCACCTCATCCCGCGTCAAACCATGCTTGGTCATCCGGCTGACGGTAGTGAGCGGCAACCCCCGCTCCGCCAAGGCCGCCAACTCCAGCTCGGAGGCAAACTGCGCCCCCAACCACTCCCGCAAATATTCCCCAAGACTTCTCCCCGCCGGAACTGATGTCGCCATGGCTTGTTCACCTATGGACATTATGCCAGATAATCAAGGGCAATTTGTACAATGATTGCCATTAATCCACATAAGTGGATATATCTAAAGCGTTAATATCCCGTAGTCTGGCCGTGTGGCCCAGACCACCGTGTTCACTTCACCCGAATGGTGCCCCGTCCAAGCTTTCCGCTTGGGCGGGGCTTTTATGGGCTGAAACTCGCATCAATTGTAAGGATCTATTTATACGTAGCGTTCGTTCGAGCCAGATAGTCGCGGTGCTCGCTCGAGTCCGTCATGGACCCAAACGCCGGGCCATCCAACGGATTCGCCTTCAGGGTATCCCTAAGAGCCGTGTTCACTTTGTCCAAGCCCTCCGCATTGCCTGCGAGGTAAAAGATCCAGAACGTTCCGGGTGCTTGGGTATGGATGGCTTCGACGTCGACTTCATACTCGTGAATCGTGCCGTCGGCGAGCATTTTCTCCATCAGCGGCACGATCAGGCTTTTGCTGAGCGTGTCCACTGCATCGCTGGGCGCATCAGCCTTCAATTTGTAGGACGCCCCGTGAGTGTACAAATCTTTCCACGATCCCGAATGCCAGTTGTAGTAACGGCTGACGTAAAGGCCGTCCCAATGTTTGGTGGCAGAACTCAAGACCGGAGATGTAGCGTTGCCCGCCTTGTAGAACTGGTCAAGTACATTGAGCACTGCGGCCATGGACGTCGCCGACCACCACCCGTCGTGAGTTGGGCCGTCGGCCTGGTGAACTAGATTCTCGTCGTTGCCGTACCCCACAATTGACCCGCCGGAGATGGCCTTATCCAGAATTTTCTGGTCCGCCGCATCTGCTTTTGCCATTTCCGCCCACTGCGCCCGCGGAATATTCCAATACGCCACGTACGAGTACATCGGCGCTTTTTCTTTCACTTCTGCCATCTGCGCACACGCCGGCAAGACCCAGACGGCGGACATCGCGACTGCGCACAACCCTGCGAAAACTCTCCACAGTTTCCTGTTCATGATTGTCATCCTCCGTGATTTAGCCCAGGATCTCCATGGCGGGGAACCTGGCCTGGGCGACGGTAGTGTACACCTATCGTCTGGTCGCAACGTTTGTAGTCTGACCACGTCCCTGATATTTCCTAAGGTGTTTCCCAAAAAAGACCTCGCCCTGTCGATTTCACGGCCCGTCGTTCGACTAATAAGTAGCAAGAAAAACGGCCAGAGAGGAGGCGGGAGATGGCACGGCGGCAGACAGTCCTTCAGAGTGCTAAATCAATCGCGGGAACCGCGCTCCTTGTGCTCGGGACGTTTATTCTGTACGAGAACCTGGCTGGCGCTGTATCCCAGCTGAGCCACGTCCTGGCAAACGGCTCGGAGGCGCTAGGCCTACTGCCTACCGTCGTCCTGGCGGCCTCGCAACCCGTGCACGCCTATGCCATTGATCACCATCGGTTCTTGCAGGGTCTCTTTCAGCAGGCACTGACATCCTCCTGGCCGCTGCTACTCGTCATCTTCGGAAGCGTACTGTCGAGAGATACCTTCAGGGACAAGTCGAAGCACATCCAGCAAAATAATACGCACCCCGTCGATCTCCCTCCCCCCTGCCCGACGTACAGCTTCACCCGATCGAGACCAGCCGGAAGCCCAGGTTCAAACGTAAGAAAACTTTAAACGAAGGTTCGCCTTGCCTAGGCTACGGAAGGACGCACCTTCACCGCCCGCCGCAAAAACTCCGGCCTTGGGTTGGCGCAACGCTTTCAGTGTGTGCGTGAGAACTAGACGGTCGTTCAGCGAACATCACTACGCATCGCATCCCCGGCAGCGGTTTTCGTGCTTTTTCAGCTTGGTTCATTTGGCTGCCTTTTACAACCAGACAACGTAGAAATAGCCTTCATTAGCTGTTTGATAGCTGCGATAAGCTTCTTCAGTTCTTTGAAAATCAGGCAATGTAGGCGCGCGTGCACGCGCGTGTGCCTAACGCGGCAATAGGTTGTTCCCACTAGCGCTAGTAGTAGGCCTGCGTCGCGGTTACTCTTACTGAAAAATGGGCGTGCTGCAACGAAGAGTAATTTCAATTCTCCAGTTGATCGCAGCTGCAGCGGCCATTTCAGCTTGGAATCCCTTACTGAAGGAGCTGCGACGTGAGGGTTCGCGCGGCGACAGACCACAACGGGAACGGGGCAGCATCACGAGCGGCTAGGCTGCGTAATCCTGCAAGGAAGCAGGAATGCTTAATCGCGGCGGCTACCAAACTATTTGCGCGCTGCGGCTACGAGGCCACTCGCACCGCTGAGATAGCCGCGCACGCGGGCTGCGCGGAAGGTGTCATCCATCGTTATTTCGGTGGCAAGAAAGGCCTCCTGCTGGCGCTGATTCAGCAGCGTGTCTCGCTGGAGGTCGAAGAGTTGACCGACCAGTTGCCTCTGGCCCCCACGCTCGAAGACGAGGTTCTTCAACTCGTCGAATGGGAAGTCAGGAATATGTGGCGGGACAGGGACTTCCTGCGGGTGATCTATCGCGTGCTCTCGTGGAACCGCATGTTGGCAAGGTGCTGAGCCATGCAGGGCTGTCCCGGCACGTGCCAGCGTTCGTTCAGCGTCTTAAGAATTTTGAACGGCACCCGCCGCTGTCTGACGAGGACATGGAAGGATTGGCGCAGTCAATCAAAACCATTGGCTTAGTTTTCGGTTTCATGCGGCCCGTCCTGCTCCAGCAGGACAGAAAAACTGCCAAGAACATGGCGACCACAATCGCGCGACTCATGGTGCGCGGTGTCTCGGACCACTGTTCATAGCCCGGCCCACATGTTCTCGCCCGTCAATAAATCTGTTGGGCCACCCTTTCGTTGATGAAGACTGGGTGGCCCATAACTTGGCCGGCATGGCAGCCCGTAATTACGGTAATTGAAGTTAAGATGATTGCCGTGCAGAATCTAACCCCGGCAGCGATTGCGGCCCTGGCAGTCGAGTTGGCTCCGGCCGTGGCGTTCGGATGTGCTGCAGAGCGCATCACGCGAGCGGTCCAGCGCTGGCCGATCGCCGCACGCATCGCTTTTCCCGCGCTGCATGTCTCTGCCTTACATGCTGGTTTCGCTTTCCCAGCATATCTTTCGATGGCAATGGTTCCTGCTCTATGCCGCGATGCCTGTGGTGATCGGCTTGCCTGTTGACACAAGCCGCCGCCGCCGATCTCGAGCAGCGCGGTAACTGGCGGGACGCAGTGATTCTGCTGGCGCTGGGCCTCGCCGTGGACCTGCGCTGGTTCGATGGAGCATGGCCTAGCGGACTGCGGGCCCTGAATGAATTGCTCCTCGTGGACATCGGTCTATATGGTTTTCTGGCCATCCGGCAGCTGAGCGGAACCGGTTTTGACTTTCACCTCCGCTGGAGCGACTGGAAAAGTGGGTTGCGCGAGCTGTTGTTCTTCACACCTTTCGTCGTGATCCTGGGATTGGCGCTCGGATTCATCCGTCCCCATCCCAACTGCCCGCCAGTGGGCACGGCGGCGCTGCGGTGGCTGGAGGTCTTTTTCTTCACCGCCCTGCCCGAAGAACTTTTTTTTCGCGCCTGGGTACAGAATTTGCTCGAACGCCGTGTGGGCCGGCGCACCGCGTTGTTGATCGCCTCGGCACTCTTCGGCCTGTCGCACTTCAACAAGCGCTCGGCGCATTTCAATTGGCGCTATGTATTGCTGGCCACCATCGCCGGGATTTTCTACGGACGGGCATGGCGCGAACACCAGCGCGTTCCGGCCTCGACCATTACGCACGCCACTGTGGACTGGATATGGGGCTTGTGGTTCTAAAAACCAAACCGTCAAGCTTGACCTCTACCAACAGGAAGCGCACAATTTTCCTCAAAACGACGGGTCGTTGATTGGTTCACAGCCAACACAAGGAGCGAACTATGCCGGTCAAGGTCAAGCAGGGGGATCTCGGGCTTTTGCAGCATTCCGCGTCTAAGGAACTCCTGGAGTCGAAGATTCCCGCCCGCCTGGCGTACGTTTGGACCGACGGGACGCCCAGGGTCATTCCCATCTGGTTCCACTGGAACGGACGCGAACTGGTAATGGCAAGCCCGCCCAAAGCGCCGAAGCTGAAAGCCCTGGCCAAAAATCCAAAAGTGGCGCTGACCATCGACGACAATGTCTTTCCCCACAAGGTACTGCTGATCCGCGGCAGTGCCCGCTTGCAAACCATGGAGGGAATCGTACCGGAGTACGCCATGGCTGCCGAACGCTACTTCGGACGCGAACAGGGCCAGGCATGGGTTGAAAGACTGCGCGCTTTGACTTCCAACATGGTACGCGTCACGGTCACCCCGGAATGGGTCGGGCTACTCGACTTCCAGACGCGCTTCCCTAGTGCCCTGTCATCCTGACCGTCTATCCGCCTGCGCAGGATCTCAAAGATCTCAGTGGTGGTCCGGCCGTAACCTCATCATTCCACAAGAACACGGGCGGCCGACCTCTGTGCATGAGAATCGACTGCGCCAGAGGTGGAGACTTTAGTTGATTTCTTCTGAGCCTTTTAGTTCGGGTTTCGCGCTTTCAAGAATAGGGGAGAAATTCCATCCGGGATGCGCGCCGGCGCCCTCCGCAACCAATGAGGGGGAGCAGTTCGGGTCAGCGGTTTGTTCTGGTTCGCATCCCCGTGGTGGTCCTTGACCCTTTTCCGCTTCGACTGCCCCTCAATTACAATCACCCTCTCACTCTTGCGGACACTCAAATGAAACTTGGACAGATCGCTGCTGCGTTGGGCGCGCGCATGGAAAACGGCTCGCCCGATACTGAGATCACAGACGTTGCCGGAATTGAAGAAGCCCGCCCCGGCCAACTCACCTTCGTGGCTAACCCAAAGTATGCGGCTGCGGCCCGGAAGACGCAGGCGTCGGCCGTGATCGTCGCCGAAGAGTTTCCTGCTCTCGCCACGCCGATGCTGCGCAGTAAGAATCCGTATCTGACTTTTGCGCGCGCCATTGCTCTGTTCCATCGACCTCACATGTACTCTCCCGGGATTCATCCCACAGCAGTGATTCATGCTTCCGCCCGGATCGGCAAAAGTGCGCATGTTGGACCGTATGTGGTGATCAACGAAGACGTCGAGATCGGGACGAACGCCGTTTTGTTGGCGCACGTCGTTATTTATCAGGGGGTGAAAATCGGTGCCAATTTCATGGCCCACGCTCACGCCGTCGTCCGCGAACACTGCCGTCTGGGAAATAACGTGCTGCTGCAGAATGGCGTAGTCATTGGCGCCGACGGCTTCGGGTTCGCAAAGGATGATCTCGGCCACTGGCACAAAATCCCGCAGCCACTGCCGGTGGTCATCGAAGACGATGTGGAAATCCAGGCGAATTCCTGCATCGACCGAGCCAGCGTCGGCGAGACACACATTTCTCGCGGCACCAAGATCGATAATCTTGTACAGGTTGGTCATGGCTCACGCATCGGAGAGCACTCGCTGCTGGCTTCGCAGGTAGGCCTCGCCGGCTCAACCGAAGTGGGCAACAACGTGATTCTCACCGGACAAGTAGGCGTCGTGGGCCATTGCAAGATCGGGGATGGCGCTATCGTCACTCCGCAAAGCGGCGTCGCTGGCGACATCCCAGCGGGAGCCATTGTCAGTGGGGCGCCTGCGGTCGATCACAAGCTGTGGCTGAAGTATTCGGCGTTGCTGAGCAGGCTGCCCGAGATCGCGAAAGCGGTGCGGGCCAAGAAAGACTAGAACCGTCGCATAAACGGTCCTGAATGACACGCTTCGAGTCTGCGGAAATATGCACTTTCTTAGAGACGGGGCTTGACACGGTGAACCCGGCAGAACAAAATTTCTGAATCCTATAAGAAGGCTGCTTGCCGCGTCTCTGGTGTGCAGTGAAGCTTTAGCCGTGGTCAAGCTTCGTAGGAGTTGTGCTTTGCCGGAGAAGAAGGTTCGCTTCGACGATTTCCAGCTGGATTACAGTCGCTTTCAGCTCTGCCGCGGTGGCGTCCCGGTTCGACTGGAGGGCCTGCCACTGCAACTCCTCATGTTTCTGGTGGAAAAGAGGGGGCAACTGGTCACGCGCGAGCAGATCTCCAGCGAGTTGTGGAGCAAAGATGTGTTCGTCGACGTCGAACAGGGAATCAATACCGCCATCCGCAAGATCCGCCGCGCCCTGGCGGACGATGCCGGCGAGCCACAATACCTGCAGACCGTAGTCGGCCGGGGCTATCGTTTCGTCGCACCCACCGCCGAAGAAGATATCAGTAGTCAGCCACCAACCGAAGCATTTGTCATTTCCCCCGAAGAACTGGGACGCGCCATCATGACCGCAGCCGGGTTGGACCCGGAAAATCCACGAGGAATCCCGAAGCCACCTGGCGGACACCGAACGAAGTCTGAAAGCTAGTCGCGGCAGCCGAAGGCTCGTTCCGCAACGCTAGCCCTCTCGGTGTCTGAAACGGACAGAGATTAGCAATCTTCAGATCGCTTCACATCAATTCAGACCGTCTCCATGGATTCCACCAGCAATCGGGCGCAAGATCTCAACCATGATTTCTTCTCGTAGCGGCGACCACGAGGCGAAGTCAATCCACTACAGAGGTGATTTCATGAACGGACTAAAAGGTATCGGCTGTAGAGCACTGGCATCCATGGCAATGCTATCTGGCGCGATCTTTACGTTGTTGCTGGTTCCGGCGTACGGCCAGCAGGATGTCAATCCGACCTGGTATGACCCGGCACCCAACGCGGCTGTGGCTCACCCCGCTCAGGCGGCTGCGACTGTTCATTCGTCTCAGCTACCGGCAGCCTCTCACCGGAATCAGCAGACGGCCAAGGCTCTGTTGCCGGCTCCCAAGGCCACGCAATTGAAGGACACGAAGCTCGACGGAAGCGATCATAACGCGGCCCACAAGAGTAATGCAGCTCCGTCCGGGAAATTGGTGTCGGTCGCATTGCGCGAATCCCGTTGAGGTTCGAGTTTTGCGTCACTGGGTTGCTTTCAACAACAGCGCCAGTTAGACGCGATCGGCAACCCGGCTAATGAGAGCCGGGTTGCAGGGGTGGTGGTTCTTCGACCTTGGCAATGACGCAATGGAACGGGTCAAGCCGATGCAGTTCCTTCGTGAATCTCAGTTTCCTTGGTGGCGATCGAGGTTGGTTCTTGAAGCTCGGGGGGGAGCCCGCTTTCGATCGCCTTGTGGACTTTGGCCATTAGGCATTCGCGGCTCCCGAAATCCTGGGGCTCGATGGGTTCGTGAAAAATTACGGTGACCGTTCCCGGCTTGATTCCGAATCTCTTTTTGGGCATCACGTAGTGTGAGCCTACGATGGTGACTGGCACCACTGGCACACCGCATCCCTCGGCCAAGTAAAACGGTCCTTTCTTGAAGGGCAGAAGCCTACCGTCGAAAGATCGGTGGCCTTCGACGTAAATGGTCATGTTCACGCCTTGACGAATTACATCGGCGGCGGCGCGGACGGCCGCGATTCCCGACTCGCGGTTGCCACGATCCACCGGAACCAGCGATCCGAATCGCATCAGCCGTGCCAGCACCGGAACACGGAACAACTCTTTCTTGACCATAATCGACATGCGCCGTGGAATCAGCGGCATCAGGATCGGCGGATCAACGTTGGATGCGTGATTGGACATGAAGATGTAGGTGCGGGCAGGATCGATCTTGTCCAGACCTATGGTCTTCACCTTAATTCGAGCAAGTTTAACCCCGGTGAACGCACCCCACATTGTCATGCGATACAGCATGCTGACGTCGCCAGTCAGCAGCGTCCAGGGAAAGCCGATCAATGCCGCGAAGGGGAGCAGTGCGGCCCAGAATCCGAGCATGACGAGAGTGTGAATCATTTCTGTGGCGCGATGTTGTCCACGTGGCTCAGCTCAAAATCAATTTGTTCTCGCTGCCCGAGCTTAGCGTCGCACCGAGTGATTTCAGGCGCTCGGGCAGCTTTTCGTAAATGCCGCCGAAACCTCCATTGGAAAGAATGGCGACCACATCGCCAGACCGCATCTCGGGCGCAACCAGTTGCACGATGCCCTCGACGGTAGGAACGATGCGCGCCCGGCGGCCGTGTTTCTGGATCTGCACGGCTACTGCTGGCAAATCCAACCGCTCCGTTTCCGGAATCGCTTCCGACTTGAAGACGTTTGCTACGACTACTTCATCGGCTAACGCCAGGCTCTTCGCCAATTCATTCTGCAGCACGTTGCGTCGCAGAGTATTCGAACGCGGCTCGAGAATCGCCCACAACCGCGCGCCCGGATAGTTTGAGCGCAGCGCCGTGAGCGTACCCGCAATTGCGGTAGGGTGATGCGCAAAGTCATCGATAATGGTTATGCCATTCACTTTGGCGCGGACTTCTAGGCGACGCTTCACGCTCTTAAAGGTCTTCAACGCGGCTGAGATCTCTTCCCGTGAAATGCCGCATCCGGCTGCCATTGCGGCGGCGGCCGTTGCGTTCCATACATTGTATTCACCCGCTACCGCATACTCGAACTCCGCCCATTTCTTCCCGTCTCGCACCACCGACCATGTGGTCCGTCCAGGTTCCAGATGCAGCCTGGTGATTTGCCAGGTTGCATTCACGCTGGAACCATATCGCTCCACGGGACAGAACGCGCGGGCGAGACAACGTTCGAGACTCTCTCCGGTATCGAAAGCGATGATGCGGCCGCGGCGAGGCACCAGATTCACCAGGCGCTTGAAAGCGGTTTCGACGGCATCGAGGTCTTTATAGATATCGGCGTGATCAAATTCTACGGAGGTCAGGATGACAGAGTCGGGAAAGTAGTGCAGGAATTTCGGACCCTTGTCGAAGAACGCGGTATCGTACTCGTCGCCCTCGAGGATGAAGTATTTGCCCTGTCCCAGTTGAAAGCTGCTGCCAAAGTTTTCCGCAATGCCGCCGATCAGGAACGAGGGCTGCAATCCGGCAGTGTGGAAAATCCACGCGAGCATGGATGTCGTCGTCGTCTTGCCATGCGTCCCCGCGACTACGAGCACCTCTTTGCCGCGCAGAAATTCCTCGTGAAGAATCTGTGGCAGCGAACAGAAGGGGATGCGCTGGTCGAGTACATGCTCCAGCTCCACGTTGCCGCGCGAAATGGCATTGCCCACGACCACCAGGTCAGGCGGCGGTTGCAGGTTCTGCACAGCAAATGGCTGCGCCAGGGGAATGTCGAGTGATGCCAGAAAGTCCGACATGGGCGGATAGGCGGCTGCGTCCGAACCGGTTACGCGAAAGCCTCGTCGCTGCAGCATGCCAGCGAGGGATGCCATCGCTGTGCCGCAGATGCCAATCAGGTGGATGTGTTTGTTCCCGGTCATGATTTCACTGTGTTAGGCCGATTCTATTACCTCAACGGCCAGAGTCTCACCGATTCGCGGAACGTTTATCGAATGTGGAGCGGACACTTTTGCCCGCCTTTCACGTTATTCTCACAATGCACGAAGTACCAAAATCAAAGGCGGCGGACAGAAGTGTCCGCCCTACACCGTGGCGGATTCCAGCATGCGAAGGCTTCCCTCCTCACTGCCCACATTGAGCGCCGCACGTACGCCGAATGGAAGCGTGATATTGCGTCGCGACACGTGGCCGGATCGCAGTCCATACGCTACGGGTACTCCCAAGTCCCCGACTACTCGCAGCACAACTTCTTCCAAGGTATAGTCCTGATCCGTGGCCTGCGCGCAGTCCAGCATCTCGCCGAATACGATTCCGCGAACGTCGGCTAGTTTACCCGCCAATTTTAACTGCATCAGCATGCGATCGATCTGGTAGGGCTTTGCGGCTACGTCTTCGATAAACAATATCGTCCCTGCCGTGTGGATTTCGTAAGGTGTGCCCAAGGAAGCGACCAGCATGGACAGACAGCCGCCATAGAGAATTCCTTCGGCAAAGCCGGCGAGTAAAGGTTTCGCGCCCGATTCAGGTCCGAAGTCCAGGGCCCACCCAGAAGCGCACGTGAGCGCAGCTTCCCAGGAATTGACATCGATGCCGTCCGGATGTGGGAAATCTTTTGTGACCATGGGCCCGTGGAAGGTTACGAGGCCCACCGAGTCTAAGAAGTAGGTCAGCAGCGTGGTGATATCGCTGTAGCCGACGAAAATCTTGGGGTGCGACTTTATATTCCCTAGATTGAGGGTTTCGAGAAGATAGTTGGCTCCGTATCCGCCGCGGGCGCAGATGATCGCGCGGACGTCATCCCGCGTGAACATCTCATGTATTTCGCGGGCTCTGCGTTCGCCGGAGCCGGCAAAATAGAGGTTTTTCTCCAAAATGGAATCGAGATAGAAGGATTTGTATCCGAGTTTTTGCAGTGCCTCGCACCCGGCTTCGAGTGATTCGCGTTTGATGTTGCTGGCCGGAGCAATGATTCCGATGGTGTCGCCCGGCTGAAGCGCAGGCGGCTTGACGCGCGAGATGGATGAGGCTGGCGGCATCGGATCAGAGAACGATTATTCAAGGACGGCCAATTTTAACAGGCTGTTGAAGAACTCGATTTGTTACTTCAGTTTCATACCAAGAACATGGTCTCAAATTTCGGAAAGGCAGCGGCTGAGGCGGACTGACCCTCGATTACTTTGCGGTATGGTTGAAGCCATCTCCTGATACGAATCGCGAGTGTGCCTGCATTCTGACGTCAGCCGCTTTCCCTGCCGTTATGCGTTCCGTGCGGTGAAGCGAAACGCCGAGTTTCACCCGGCTGCCCGGACGAGGCGTCCGGGGCTACGAGTGCGCTGGTTGTTTACACGAAAAATTCGCCACGACAGATAAGTTGGGCCGTACCTCGAAGAAATACCTGTTCTTCCCAGCGAACCGTCTGCACTCCGCCCGGTGTATGCACTCGCAGTGGCGACTCAGCTTTTTCGGTAACGATAGTGGCGACGGCCGCGGCACACGAGCCGGTCCCGGAGGATTGAGTCTCACCAACTCCGCGCTCGAAAAACCTGGCGTCGATATTTCTTTGATCCACCGGCCTTACCAGCTCAACATTAATCCCATGCTTGAAGTTGTGATGGCGTCCGATCTCAGCCGCCTCTGCCTGCCAGTCTGGAGGAAATTCGTCCACGAACACCACGTAATGCGGGTTGCCCATCGAGACCGGGAGGCCCCGCACTTCACGAGAAGCCAGCTTTATGGGGACCTCAGCGCCGATCTGGGGCTCACCCATGGCGATCTCGAATTCGTACTGAGTATCGTTGCGGGAGGTGAACGTGCAGGTCTTCAGGCCGGCGCCGGTACGGATCACAATTTTTTCTTTAGCTTGCTCGGAGTAAACGTAGGCGGCCACACAGCGGGTACCGTTGCCGGAGACTTCCGCTTCCGATCCATCTGCATTGAACAGGCGAGCCTGCACGTCCGCGTCCTGCGCGGGAAACAGCCACTCTACCCCGTCAGCGCCTACACCCTGGTGCCGTTCGCAGATACGCTGGCTGAACTCGGCCATGTCGGTTGGGGCGTGGATGCCATCGATAATCAGGAAGTCGTTTCCGCAGGCGCTCGCCTTGGCGAACGGAATAACGGTGGCGGGCGAACTCATTCGATGTTTACCGGGCCCAGCCACGTTGCACTCTCAAAAACCGGAGATTGCTTCAGCAGTTGCAGAACCTGGCGCTGATCCTTGCGCGTTGCCTCCAGCTCAAAGTGAACTCGCACATGTTGCGGCGTCGGAGCAACCTGCACTTCGTCCATCATGGCGTGGACGCTTTCCAGAAGGCGATTTAGTTCGAGGGTGACTTCGTCCGCGTTGCGGCCGGCCACTTCATAGCCGTGGACTGCCGTTTTCAAACCAAATCGCTCTTCCGCGTGTCCCAACAAATAAAGGCAGAGCAAAATGAGTGCCGTGGCAAAAATTGAGGTGAGATAGAGTCCTCCACCGACCGCCATGCCGACCGAAGCCACAACGAAGATGGTGGCCGCTGTAGTTAGTCCGGTAACCAGTTTGTCGCGAGAATGAAGGATGGAACCCGCCCCGATAAAACCGATTCCTGGAATGATCTGGGCGGCAATGCGGGTGTGATCTCCGATGTGCTCGACGGCGAGTGTATCCGAGAGCAGCGTGTACATCGCTGCGCCCAGGCAGATGAAAAGATTGGTGCGCAATCCGGCAGGCCGATGCTTCAGTTGACGCTCCAGCCCGATCAGGCCACCCAGAATCGCCGCCAGCACCAGGCGCGTGATCGAGATCCCTACGATGGAGGTCATCTCGTTCTGAAGGAGGTCGGAAGCGTGCTGCATTGTGGGCATGAGACCTGAGTTGGCTGGATTCTATCACTGCGAAACCGTGTCCCAACGGCTTCCTGGGCGGCACGGTTAACCGGCGTGATTACCAGGAATAGCGATGCGCCCAATAGATTGTCGCTGGGGGCTGTCCGACGGTACGGATCACCGTCAGTGAAGACAGGCCTTGCCTTTGCACACCCAAAGCGACGGGATCGCCCTCCATCGCAACCACGAAGTCGACGTACTGCGAAGGTTTGGCGAGTGCACGTTCCCACAGACCTTCGCGATCCACCGGCGCTTTCCAAGGGCGATGATTGCCTTCGTTAATGGTGCGACGCAGCGGGATGCCGGCTTGCTGCAGAGCACCCACGTGATCACCCAGATACATCAGCATGGTGGAGTCACGGGGCAACTTTTTCAGGTTGGAGGCCAGTTCAGTTTCCAGGGCAATACGGGTCCGGGAGTTCACCCAGGCCTCGCGGAAGCAGACCGGCTGTGCTCGCCAGACCGATGCATAGCTCGCGGCAAGCAGGATTGCAGCCGCGGAGAGAACCGCCGTCTTCGCGATTTTGTTTCGAGCGAAATTCAGCAGAACATAAACAGTCACTGCGGCCGAGACGGAAAATAGGGGAAGAAGCTGCAGCCCATAACGTACGTTATAAAACGAGAACGGCCACCATGTGGGTAGGAAAATCGGAACGCCGCTGTAGGCAATCGAAAGCATGTAGAAGGGCACCGGCACCCACAGCAAAAGAAGCGACCAGAGCCGGCGGTCAAGAGTCAGGATCGCGACTGTCCCGACCAGGAGCAATGCCACCCACAGTTTCTGCCAGTTCCCTTCCGCGACATTCAGCTCGGCCGATTTGAGGAAGTAACTGAAGGCGACAGGCAAATCCCGCGAGCCGGGATGCGCCGGAGATCCCGGAGTTGCGTTCTTCTGTTCGATGGATCGAGCAGAGTAGGGTCCGTTGGCAAACTCCAGAGGGTTGCGATAGATGATTGCGTTATAGGCAAGCCAAAGCGCTGGAGCCGCTGCCGCGAGCAAAACAAATTTCGCAAAGCTCCGACGCGAAGCTTGATTGTTCCCCTTCAATATCACCATTAGCCCTGCGACGCACATGGCCGCTGCAAGGAACCATCCGTCGTAGCGCGTCATGCAAGCGGCTGCAAGGCAAAGACCACATTTCAACAGCGATGAAGATGTTGCACCGGGTGGGCCATCATTCGGAGACGATTCCTGCACGAACTCGCTGAAGTACACCGCGGCCCAAATGAATAAAGCAAGGTACAACGACTCAGTCATTGCGGTGGTCTGCAGGTAAACCAAGTTCGGGTTCGCGGCATAGATGATTGCGCTCAGCCACGCGGCAATTCTTGCGGGGGGATCGGGCTGAGAATTGCCACTCAGAGCATTCCGCACCAAGCGGAAGATGCCCGCCGTGCCCAGAACATAAGCGATCATCGAAGGAATCGAACCGCCAATGCCCGATTGCCACGCCGTATCGGAAAGCAGAAATGGAATCATCAGTAGATGCGGCAGTGGCAGCCAGACAGTGCCGAGTTGCAGCAAACCGGGAGTGCGGGAGTCGAATACGCGGCGGGCGATGTTGATGTGCGCCACGGCATCGCCGTAGAGGAGCAGGCCGCCGTGCTGGAAGTAGTAGGCGAACGATATAAATGAAACACAAGCGGCGAACTGCGGCTACGAGCGCGGTTCACGATCCCAGTAACCAGTGTGCTCGGCGTTCTTCGGCTGGGCGTTCATTGCTTGGATCTGGTTTGCTGGAGGTTCATTCCAGATGCGTTAGTTCGCGAAAGACCTGAAAACGAGCGTCGATTTCTTCGCGGGTGAGGGATTGCAGTCGTTCGGTGCCAAAACGCTCCACGGCAAACGATCCCATCACCCCACCATAGAAGAGTCCCCGCTTCAAGACCTCGCGGTTCAACTGTTCCTGCGAGGCGATGTATCCCATGAATCCGCCGGCGAACGAGTCACCCGCGCCGGTTGGATCTTTGACCTCCTCAATGGGTAAAGCAGGTGCGCGAAACGGGTGGCGGCCAATGCCGAATGCGCCTTCGCGAAAGAAAATCGTCGCGCCGTATTCACCATGCTTGATGACCAGCGCCTGCGGTCCCATGGCCAGGACTTTTTGGGCGGCTCGAGGCAGGTTGGGTTCCCCGGCAAGCATTTTGACTTCGGCGTCGTTGATCAACAGCACGTTTACGAGCTTCAAGGTCTCCATTAAGTCCGGCCCGCGAACCTTTGATCCAGTAAGTTCATGGTGTCGCCGCCGGTGAGACGAACTCCGTCCAGGCTGCGCCGAACCGCAGTTTGCAGACGTGGGCTGAATGTTGCCCAGAAAAAGAAATTCCGAATCCGCATATTCCGACGGAATCCGCGGCTGGAATTCCTCGAACACATTCAATTCGGTGAAATCGGTCTTGGCTTCATTCAGATTGTCGAGATATTGCCCGCCCCAGCGGAAGGTCTTGCCCTTGGCGTGCTCGATGCCTCGGGTATCGATCTTTCGTTTCTTGAGAACATTTTCGTGCTCAGCGGTGAAGTCGTCGCCCACCACGGCGACGATGCGAACGTCTGTGAAGTAGCTGGCAGCGAGAGCAAAGAATGTGCAGGAACCGCCCAGTACATTTCCGCACCCGTCCCGAAGGCGTGGCTATGGAGTCGAAGGCAATCGAACCAACAGCGAGGATGCTCATTATGCGGTTTTGGTCTCCAGATATTTTCCCAGGATCAGTTTCAGTCTTTCCCGAGTGGCAACGGGAATCTTGTTCCGCTCGGTCAGGATGGCATGGGCCAACGCCGACGCCACACTTGCAGCTTCGTCTCGACGGCATCGAGGCTACAGTCTCGCGCACGACCTGGCAGGCGTTCTCGGCATTCTTAAGCAGTACGGCGACGATCTGATCGACCGTCACCGAGTCGTGATGCGGATGCCAGCAATCGTAATCGGTCACCATAGCCACGGTCGACGTAGCAAATCTCGGCTTCGCGCGCGAGCTTGGCTTCCTGCAGGTTAGTCATGCCGATCACGTCCATGCCCCAACTGCGATATACATTCGATTCTGCCTTGGTCGAAAACTGCGGCCCTTCCATACATACGATAGGTCCCGCCGCGCTTGCCGGTTACTCCTGACTTTCTTGCATGCGGCTTCCACTGCCTTGAGCAAGTTCGGGGCAGACAGGGTCGGCGAAGGCGATGTGAGCCACGATGCCTTCGCCGAAAAAAGTATCCACGCGATGGCGAGTGCGATCGAAGAACTGATCGGGGATTACGAAATCGAGAGGCTTGTGCTCTTCCTTCAACGACCCGACCGCGGACACGGAGACAATCCGTTCGACTCCGAGTTGTTTGAAGCCGTAAATATTGGCGCGGAAATTCAATTCCGTGGGAAGAATGCGGTGTCCGCGGCCGTGCCGCGCCAGGAATGCGACCTTGCGGCCTTCGAGCGTGCCCAAAACATAGGAGTCAGAAGGGTCGCCGAACGGAGTCTGCTGCCGCACTTCCTGCACGTCGGTGAGGCCGGGCATGGAATAAAGCCCGCTGCCGCCGATGATCCCAATTTCCGCTTGCAAGAAGACTCCCCCTGGAACTTTCTTCGATAGTAGCGAATTCGTGATTATACAAAAGTGAGAGTGAGAGCGTTTGGTAACAGCACGCGTGGTCGTGGGTCAGATTCACCATAGGACAGGAAAAAACATCAATAAACCACAAAGGACACGAAGTCACACGAAGGTTTGGCGCCGACGTCATGACTGAGTTTGTGGAAGGACACGACTTCCAGTTGCGGCGCCGAGAGCCAACAAGCTGCGGTCTTTAGCGCCCGAGGAAACTGCTCCTTCAGGAGACATTAGGCCGGGAACCGATTTTATTTTCCGGCTGCGACGTATGAACCGAACAATTCCTGCTCCAGATGCTCGGTCGTCGACTGGTCCAGACTCTCGGTGACGAGTACGGTGTCCCCTTCCATTGCGATCACGACTGGTCCTTCCTCCGTCCGCCAGGTGTGCGTGCCGGTCAGCGATTCGAGTTTCTGCAGATTGTACGTTGGAGCCTTCCCGTCCGGAATTACCTCGTCCACGTGCTTGTACCGCTTCGCCAACGACTGAGCGTAGATTGCGGCAAATGTAGCCGCACTCTCGGAACTCGACCAGCGCGAGACGTAGAGCATGGCCAGCGGCGCGGATGGGTCTCCCTTAGGCCGGGCGGCATAGTAGTAGCCGCCGCGCCAGTGCGGATACAAATCGTGCGAAGCCTCCGCGCCCGCGTATTGGTCGACCAGGATAGCAACGTCGAATTCTCCGATCGCTCCAACATCGAAGCGTTCGTAGTTCTTGAAATCCCGCTGGAGATCGGGTAGCCGCATAGGTTCGATTTGCTCTCCGGAAAGATAAGTTTTCGGCTCCATGATCTGACGCGTGGTTCGCGGCGGATTGGCAAGAATGGCGGCAAAAGCCTTTCTCTTCCGCCAGTACGGAGCAGTTCCGTCTCGAAATCCAGACCGTAGCGGTAAGGGAACGTCAATTCTTCCTTCATGAAGATCGGAGCGTTCTTGAATTCGGGCGAGTCCGGCGTGCCCACGAGCATCCCCTCTTTCAGGGCATCGGCAATCTGCGGCGATCCCAGAATTGACTGCCCGGTGGGTTCAAGCAGATAGTCAACGAGCACAACCATGGCCTGACCTTCGACTACGGCCTGGCGGGCTTCGCTGATTTCATCGTTTTCAATGTCGGCGCCCGTGGGCTGTTTCTTATCATTCAGGTCGGTGTCGCCGGCTTTCATCCATTTCTCCAAGCCGATCGATTGGTCCTGAAGAGCGTGCGTCAGTTCGTGCGCCATTACCGGACGTTGCTGCTCAATGTCGATCCAGTCCAGCAGGTTCACAGTCTTGGTTTTCACATCGTAGTAACCGGCCACTTGCTCGCGCAGTAGGGCCACCAGAAACGTTTGCAGATTCGAAGTCTCGAGGCAGAAGGCCGAACTTCTTTAGCACCAACTCGGAGCGGCGCAGCCGTTGCGCATCCTTGTCTTCAGCCATGTTCTTTTCGAGATAGGCCACAACTTCATCGCGACTGGTGAGGCGTCGTTTGACTTCTTTCTTGACGGGTAAGCCGCTGTCCTTACTGGCGAACTGCAGAATTTGATCAACGTCACGGAAAAGTTCTTCGGCTTCCTTGGGGGAGATTTTCTGTTCCGGTGCGGCCGCGTTGGGGATGGCTGCCTTCTGACCCTGCTCCGGAGTACGGGGGGCGGTCGCCGTGCCTGGCGCTGGCGGAGGTGCGGGCGCCTGCCCCCATGACCACGCCACGGAGAGCAATAACAGCCCGGCAACCGCCAGCAGAGACGATGATTTTCGATACAATTTCTTCAAGTCAGTCATTGGGTCCATCTATGTCCGAAGACGATCTTCGCCAAACTGCGGCGGAATATTTTCAAAAAGCTTACGAGCTGCAGATGCAGGGCGAGTACCAGCAAGCCATCGACCTCTACAGCCGTTCCATCGAAGCCTTTGCGACCGCCGAGGCCTACACTTTCCGTGGCTGGACGTACTCCTTCCTCGGCGACTACGACCGCGCCATCGCCGAGTGCCTGCAGGCGATCAAGCTGGATCCGGAGTTTGGTAATCCTTACAACGATATCGGGGCTTACCTGATTGAACAAGAGAAATGGGATGAGGCGATCCCGTGGTTTCAGAAAGCGATGGTCGCGCAGCGCTATGAGGCTCGTCCTTACCCGCATTTCAATTTAGGCCGAGTGTACGAGCACCAGCATAAGTGGGAGAAAGCCAAAGAGTGTTATGCGACGGCCTACTCGCTGGATAAGAGATACTTGGCGGCGCTGGCGGGGTTGCGGAGATTGAGGGCGGCATTTAATTGATGAGTTTCGTAACGGACTTGCACTGATCGCCACGGATAGACCTCAATCCGCACCTATCCGCGACTGACTTGCGCTGCCACCCACTCACCCGCCTCTCTCGTCCCTAATGCTCCACCCACGTCCTGCGTTGTCCGCTTCTGCTGCACGGCTTCGAGTACAGCGGCTTCGATCTGGTTTGCCTCCTTTATCGCACCCAGGTGCCCGAGCATCATCGCCGCAGTCAAGATTGCACCGAACGGGTTGGCCACATTCTTCCCGGCAATCGTCGGGGCTGAACCGTGCACCGGCTCAAACATGGAAGTTTTTCCCGGATGAATGTTTCCACTCGCCGCCATGCCCAGTCCGCCCTGCAGCCCGGCAGCGAGATCAGTGATGATATCGCCGAACATATTGTTAGTGACCACGAGGTCAAACTGCCGCGGGTCGCGGACCATTTGCATGCACAGCGCATCCACGTACATGTGATCGGCCTTGATCTGCGGGTACTCGCCTGCCACTTCCTTGAACACACGCTGCCAAAGCCCACCGGCATGAGTCATGGCATTAGACTTGTCGCACATGAGCACGCGCTTGCGTGGGCTGCCGTCCAGCTTGGGGTGGCGTTCAGCATATTCAAATGCATAGCGCACTATGCGTTCCACACCTTTCCGAGTATTGATATCCTCCTGCACCGCGATCTCGTCCGGCGTGCCTTGTTTGAACACTCCTCCGGCATCGGTATAAGCGCCTTCCGTATTTTCGCGAATCACGACAAAGTCGATGTGCCTGGGCTCGATGCCTTTGAGTGGACACAGCGCGGCATCCAGCAGGCGAACCGGACGCACATTGGCGTAGAGATCCATTTTGAAGCGCATGCCCAGCAGGATCTCCTTGGCGTGAATGTTCGAGGCGACGCGCGGATCGCCAAAGGCCCCCACCAGGATGGCATCGAAATCGCGCTCCAGCATGGCGAAACCATCGGGCGGGACGGTCACACCGTCTACCAGATAGCGGTCAGCGCCCCAATCAAACTGGGAAAGCTCAACCTCGGCTCCGGACGCAGTAATGACCTTCACAGCCTCCGGGATGACTTCTTTCCCGATGCCGTCTCCGGGAATAATGGCGATACGTTTTTTGGAGCTCACGCGACAAAAGGTAACACAGTCGCCGTGAGATGTGCTGACAGCGCTTGAATGCAGAGTTCAACCGAGAAGGCCTACGAGGCCGCAGAGTTTAATTGCGCGTTTAGGACTTGCCGAGCCCCGAGAACTGCCTGATCGGCACCTCCCCGAGCTCGACGCTAACTTATTTGAACGAGCGGATTTTTGGGAAAACAGCAGAGCGAATTATTTCTTATCCCCGTCGGGATCCTTACCGGAAGAAACTGCTCGCTGGGCATGGGCTTGCGCCTCAGGACTCAACGTTACCTTGTCCCCTGGGACCGACGCCGGTTGGGGTGCCGGATTCTGTCGCAGCGACGCCTTCGCGGCGGCTTCATTCTGGGCTGCGGGCGCACTATGAACTGGACTCGTGATCATCGTTACCTCCCTTTCGTACCACCTATCGGCGGGCTTGGGAGAAACTTTAGGTCGTACCAGCACCAGTCTATGATCCGAGGGCCGACCCTCAAAAGTGCGGCTAAGAATAAGAATGTAAAGGGAGTCGGAGCTATCAGCGAATCCGTCCCGGTTTCGCCTTGTATAATCGAAGGCAATCATATGGCCTCCACCGTGATTCATGGCAACCCGACTGCCCCTCCCGCGGATTTCGGAGACGTGCGCTCTGAATTTAATGCACTGCTATCGGTCGGCGGCGTTTATGACTTGAGTTCGAGAGTCAAGATCGCACTCACAGGCAGCGATCGGGTGCGCTGGCTGAATGGCATGGTCACGAATAATATCCGCGACCTCGCCCAGGGGCACGGCGTCTATGCTTTCCTGCTCAATCCGCAAGGACACGTTCTGGGCGACCTGTATGCCTACAACCGCGGCGACTCTCTGACCATCGACACGGATCAGTCCCAGGCGGAAAAGTTGCTGGCCACCTTCGATCACTACATCATCATGGACGATGTGGAAGTTGCGAACCTCAACGACAAGTTCACTGCTATCGGGACCGCGGGACCGAAAGCACTGGAGACGTTGCGAGCGGTGGGACTTGAGATATCGGATCTGGAGCCGCTGCAATTGATAGATGTGACTTGGCAAAACGTGGCGGTGACAGTGGTGCGCGGGGACAACGCGAGCGTCGAATCTTACGAACTGTGGCTCTCGCCCGATCAGGTGACGCTTCTCCGAAATGCGCTTGTCAAGGCCGGGGCAACCCTGGCAGGCACGGCCACGTTGGAACTGCTGCGCATCGCGGCCGGGATTCCGCGTTATGGGCAGGACATTCGTGAGCGGGATCTGCCGCAGGAAACCGAGCAGCAGCGCGCACTGCATTTCAGCAAGGGATGTTATATCGGGCAGGAGATCGTGGAGCGCATTCGCTCCCGGGGCAACGTCCATCGCAAATTCACGGGGTTCGAGGTTCATGGCGGGTTACCAATTGCGGGCACAAAGATCCAGGCCGACAATCGGGATATAGGCGAGATCACCAGCGTCGCTTCCCTGCCCCTTGCCGGCGTCGAGCGCCCCGTGGCGCTGGGCTATATCCGGCGCGAACTTGCGTCTCCGGGCAAACCATTTCAAGTGGCCGGCTCTCAGCTTTCAGTTGCGGCTTTGCCGTTTGCAGAGATATTCCAACGCGACAACCTGTAAGCATTGAAGGGACAATCTATGGCTGAAAAGAAGCAGGAAAGTTTTACCGTGACCGACCGGCGCCTGTTCACGGCGGATGGCGAAATTCGCCAAGAAGTTTCTCAAGAGGAAGTGGCCAGCGCGGCGCCCGCCCCGCAGCCCGCGCAGGTTGCCCAACCGGCCGTTGCTCAGCAACCGCAGGAAGCGGACGCGCCGCCCGCCCCCACCGCCGCTGAGCAGAAGGAACAGGCAGAGGCATACCGCAAGTCGGCGAAGGATTTGGACACACGCGTGGAACTCAGCGGACATTCGACCAAAGAGCTAGAAATGACGTTTGAGCGCTTCATGGCTTCGCTGTACATGTCCGCGATGCTGCAACTCGGTTTGATGCACGAGCAAGGTGGCCAGCCGCGGGTCGACCTGATCGGAGCCCGCCAGACCATCGACACGCTCAGCCTTCTATCTGAAAAAACCAAAGGCAACCTCACCAGCGCCGAGGAGAGCTTTCTGCAAAACTGCCTTTACGAACTCCGGATGGCTTACGTGGAAGTGACTAACGCGCTGGCCCGCCCGCCACAGACTCCGGCCTCGAACGCCGCAACCACGAAACGATGAAGGCCACGCTCACGGTGCTGGGCAGCGGCACTTCCATGGGAGTGCCTACCATCGGCTGCGACTGCGCCGTTTGCCACTCCTCCGATCCGCACGATCGCCGTACCCGCCCATCGATCCTGGTGGAGTATGGCGGCAAGACCGTGCTCATCGATTCCACGCCTGACTTTCGCCAGCAAGCCATCCGCGAGCATATTCGCAAACTCGACGCCGTGCTCTTCACCCATAGTCACGCCGATCACATAATGGGCCTTGATGATTTGCGCCCGCTCAGCTTTCGCCACAAACCCAACAAGCTTCCCCTCTATGCGCGCCCGGAGGCGGCTGACTTTATCCGCACTACGTTCCGCTACATTTTCGACGCGGATTACAAGTTCGGAGGATTGGCGCAGGTCGAACTCAAGACGTTTCAGGGTCCGATCGACCTGTTCGGCGGACTCTTTGAGCCGATCACGGTGATCCACGGTGAGACCGAGATTGATGGCTTCCGCTTTGGCAACGCGGCTTATCTGACGGATCACAGCAGCGTCCCCGAAGCTTCGATGGCGAAATTACAGAATCTCGACATCCTGTTTCTGGATGCGCTGCGACATATCCCGCATCCTACGCATTCCACCGTCGAGAACTCATTGCGCATTGTGGAAAGGCTCGAACCGAAGCGTGCGTTTTTTACGCATATTTGCCACGACTTGCCTCATGAGGCAACCAATGCATCCCTGCCGCCCAACGTGCGGCTTTCTTATGATGGGATGAAGCTGGAGTTCGATATTTAGATTGGGTGTCACGGGCGTCCTCGCCCACGAATTTGCCGGTGGAAATGTAACCAGCCCCAGGGGCTTTTCGTTATGCTCGCGGGGGAATTTAGCATGACCCGCTGCGGGCGAGGGCGCCCGCACCACACGAAGAATGCAAATTTTTCACAAACTCGAAGACGTTCCACCCGGCTTCGGGCCCACGCTGCTGAGCGTGGGCAATTTTGACGGCGTGCATCGCGCTCATACCCGAGTACTGGCTGAGATCGTGCTCCGCGCGCACGAACAACGACGCAAGGCAGTAGCTGTTTCTTTCGAGCCGCATCCCATGCGGATCCTGAGGCCCGATTCCGGCCTGAAACTGCTCACGCCTACCTCGGAAAAACTTCGTTTGCTTGCAGCCACCGGTCTCGACGCCGTCCTTCTGCTCCCCTTCACGCGCGATTTGTCTCTCATGACTCCCCATGACTTCGCCCATGACATCCTCAAGGAAGGTCTGCAAGCCCGCGAAGTATACGAAGGGTACAATTTCCGTTTCGGAAACAAGGCTGCGGGCGACGTAAACTTGCTGACAGAATTCGGCCGTGAGATGGGGTTCGAGGTGAAAGTCTATCCGGAACTGCGGCTGCGGAGAGAACCGGTTTCGAGTACTCAAATCCGCAAACTGCTGGCCGCCGGACGAGTGAGCCGCGCACGCCATCTCCTCGGGCGCCCCTTTGGTATTTTGTCCACCGCTGGGCGGGGGCGCGGGTACGGTGCCAAGTACACCGTCCCCACCATCAATTTGAGTCGGTACGAAGAGCTTATCCCCCAGGACGGGGTTTACATTACCCGTACTCGTGTGGGCGCAGAGTGCTTCGACTCAGTGACCAATGTAGGGAACCGCCCCACGTTCGGAACCGAGTCATTTGCCATCGAAACTCACCTCCTGAACTTTCATCCCATCGAACTGAGGCCGGATACGGACGTCGAGATTCACTTTCTGCAGCGGCTTCGGGACGAAATCAAGTTCCCGACGGTGGAAGCATTGCGCGAACAAATTGGAAGAGATGTGAGGAAAGCGAGACGTTATTTTCGGTTGCTGAGGCTGAGAGATCGAGCCGATGTGTGATTGTTGATCGCCGTGCCGAGCTGTAAGCCTGGATTCTTAGAGGATCCTTGTTTAGAAAAATCTAAACGCTTTTGTCATCCCGAGCAAAGCGAGGGATCTCGGTTCTTGCCTCCACAGGTCTAGTGAGGCAGATAACCATCTTCCATCGGAAGCTTGCCGTCGACCCTGACAACCTTGACCTGATCATTGATGGAGCGGACATCGACCAAGCCTACGGCGCCCGGCATCGTCTCCACTACTCTGAGCACATCTTCGTCGGAATCAACCAGGGTGATAGACCCCTGGTGAGCCGCGATAAACGACCTCAGCTCACTGGAGGACATTTTGTTCAGTCGTTCCAGAGTGCTGATTTCCCCGCTGGAATTCTTGTGAAGGACAAGAATGACGTCCTTGTCGTCGTGCCATTTCTTAATTTCCAAACGAAGGATCTTGGCCAGATGAACGGAACTGACCTCGCCCACATTGTTGTCCTTGTTAACCACCACGGCCATATGATGTGCGAAGCAAGGAAGCAACGAGCACATCATGAAAGCAAACAGACCGCAGACGCGCGAACCCTTCATCGAAACACTCCACCCCGAGTTGCGGCCCCGAGGGACCGCCTGTTCAAAGAATCCCGCGGCTGCGTTCAAAAACCTAATGGAAAACTATGAGCATTAGTTACGTTGGTGATCTCACCCGCGATCACTCCATGGGCTCGACCAGGGTAAATTCTTCATGCAATCTCCGATCAGGAAGTTGCACCACGACAATCGCCACCAGCACGAGCACGATCCCTACCGTCTGCAGCGACCGCAGCACCTCACCTAAGGCGACGGCTGCAATCACGATTGAGAATACTGGCTCCAGGCAGCTAACCACGATCGCGCGTGTCGGTTCCAGGTGCTGCAGCCCGGCAAAATAAAACGAAAACGGCCCGAGCACGGATATCAAAGAAAACACGAGCAGAAATAACCATTGGTCCCCGGAATAGTGCGCGGCCGCGATCTTCCACGGCGGGTTCACGAAGAGCCAAAACAAGGACGCACTCAAGATCACATACAGAAGCACGGTCCAGCGGTCGTAGCGGGCAAGGATGCTGTGGCCGCCGACGTTATAGAAGGCGAAAGAAAACGCCGCTCCCAGAGCCGCCATCACTCCAACCACGTCCAGGCGGAATCCGCCCCCGAAGATTCCAATCATCAGGGCAATTCCCATCACCGCCAGTCCCACAGCCGAGACTCGCTGAAAGGTTGGCTTCTGTAGCCCGCGCGCAACGGTGTAGAGCAACACCAATATCGGTGCCGTGTATTGCAAAATGATGGCGGTGGCCACGTTCGTCCGCTGAATTGCGAGGTAGTAAAGGTAATTGGATGCTGCGACGCCCAGAACGCCCAGCATGAACATCCGTCTAAGATCAGCCGCCGGAAGCCGCAATCGCTTCCACCCGCGAAGCAGTACGAGGACGAACAGAAGAATAATGAATGAAAACGTCGTGCGGCTTTGAGACAGAATCAGCGGATCGATGGGCCGAAGGGTTTGCCCTTTCGGCAGCCGCCCGGTGAATGCAGCACGGCCAAGAGCGGCCGCCACACCCCACAAAAACGCGGCGCTGGCGATGTACACATATCCACGGACGGGATGCGCTCGATTGGGCAAGGCGTAGTGAAAAAGTTCCTTATTTTTCCGCGTACTCGATGACGTAGGTGATCTTAGCCGTCTTGTGCAACATAGCCGCCACCGAGCAGTATTTTTCTTCGGAGAGCCGCACTGCATCTTCAACCGCCTTGTGCGAGACGTTTCCTCCTACGCGATAGACCAACCGGATCTCCGTATAGACGGTCGGTGGAGTGGCAGCCCGTTCCGCTTCAGCTCGGACCTCAATGCTGGTAAAGGGCTCGCGTTTCTTGCCCAGGATGCTGGCAACATCGTAACCGGTGCACGCGCACAAGCCGATCAACACAAGCTCCATGGGACTGCTGCCGGTTTTACTGTCGCCGTCGACGACAATGCCGTGACTACTGCCAGCCTGCCCCAGAAAACGATGGTTATCGGTCCAGATCGCTTTCGCTTCGACCATGCGCCTCTCATCTACCGCCGATTATCCGTCTGCGGCTCCGGGTGAATCAGCACGCGAAACAACTCGGGTGCTTCCTGTTTAAAGTGAATCTCCAGATCAGTCGAAATATCATGCACCCGCGAGAGCGGCAGGTCGTCGGAAAATGTGCAGTGGCAGGAGACGTAGAGGCGTCCGCGAACGTGTTTGACCTCGACCTCATGCACGTCCAGGACTTCGGGAAAATGCGCTACCACCGCCTTCAGTTTCTTCTCCAGCAGGGCATCTCGCACCACCTCATCCCCCGTCTCGATGGTTGCAGGCTCGCTTTCAATGTGAGTCAGGATTGTAGAAATTTCCGGCACGTCGTGACGGATATCCGATTCGAGCCGGGTCACCCGGTCATGGGCCTCCTTCAAACTGAGCTGCTCATCCAGTTCAAGATGCTGCTCGACATGTAAACGTCCCCGCAGATCCTGGACACTGATGTCATGCACGTTGAAATTGTTACGTGTGGCTACGGCACGAACGCGATCGAAAATATTCTCTCTCCGCGCCGGCCGCGCCACAGAACGAACTACCACATCGGCATCGGGCAGGACTCCCTGGACAGCTGAAGTCACGGCGTCGGCGACTTGCTCCGAACGCTGAAAGGTTACATTGCGCGCCAAGCCGATGGAAAGATCGGCGAAGTAGCGGTTGCCGGCCCGGCGGATGCGCACGCGATCGACCTCGATCAATCCATCCACCTTGTTCACCGCCGCCACGATCTTGCTGCGCACCCCCGCCGGGGCGGCGTCGAGCAGAGCGTCGACGGTCCGGCGAGCCAGTCTCGAACTCACGTACACAACGACTCCGGCGACGAAGAGCGCGGCCACGGGATCGGCATTGCGCAACCAGTCGGCGCCGTAGACGCGCCCGATCACCACCAACCCCAGCCCCACTACCACAACACCGCTTGAATAAATGTCCGTGGAGAAGTGCAGGGCATCCGCCTCCAGAGCCTGGCTGTCATACTTCGTAGCAATTCTTCCCAGTGCGCGTGAGCGCCAGAAATCCACCGCCATTGAGATGAACATGACGGCGAAAGCCGCGATGCTGGGTTCAATTTCCACGTGGCGAAAGAACAGCCGCTTCACAGCCTCGTAGATGATCCAGACGCAAGTCAGCAGCAGCAGGCCAGTCTCAATGAAAGCGGAGAAATTCTCTACCTTGCCATGCCCGTACTGGTGGTCGGCGTCAGCCGGTTTGTCGGAAACCCGAACGGAAAAGAACGTAACGATCGCCGCAATAAGATCCAGCCCAGAGTGTGCAGCCTCGGATAAGATGCCCAGACTTCCGGTGGTAAGCCCAACGACAATCTTGAGACTAGTAATGGCAATCGCCGCGAGCACGGAATTTCCCGCCACCGCACGTTTTTCCGCGCGCATGGATGCCGGGCTGTCAATTGCTGGCACCTGAGCCATGACAGCATTATCGCCGCTCACGACTGCCTTCGCCAATCGAACACATTTCCGCACGCGCTCCCGACAGCGGCGGCACTCTGTGCTAGGATTTTCATTGACCCTTTTTCGATCCCCTCTGGAGGAATCATAAATATGACCCGATACGGGTTCGTCTGTCTGCTGCTCGCGGCCATGGCATGGGGCCAAACCACGAGCTCCACACCTACTCTCGCGACCCGACCATCGGGAGCACCGGCCAGCGCCGCCTCTCCGAATGCGGCTCCTGCCGGAAATCCCCCCGACGGCATGCAAGCAGAGACATCCAATGTTGCCCCCGATACACCTGTTATCACGATAAATGGCGCGTGTGAAAACCCGCCCGCTGACAAAGCAGCCGATTCGAATTGCAAAACCGTAATCACTCGCGCCGGATTCGAAAAGATAATGGACGCCATTCAGCCGAATATGCCCCCCCGCGCCCGCCGGCAGTTCGCAACCCGCTATTCCAACGCGCTCGTGATGGCTCAAAAAGCACACGAAATGGGTTTAGACCAGGGCCCAAAGTTCGAGGAGCGCATGAATCTCGCGCGTATCCAAATCCTGTCCCAGGCGTTTAGTCAGGCGGTGCAGGAGAAAGCGGGGCAGATTTCTGACAAGGACATCGAAGACTATTACCACAGCAATACGGCCGGCTTATGAAGAGGTCGACCTGCAACGCATATTCATTCCACATTCACAACTACTTCCCGCCTCCAAGGTCAAACTGAGTGAAGCGGCTGAACAAAAGCGCCAGAAAGACGCGGAAGAGGTCATGCAGAAAGAAGCCGATAAACTTCGCGCCCGTGCCGCCGCCGGAGAAGACTTTGCCAAGCTGCAAAATGAGGCTTTCCAGCTTGCCGGCGTCAAGACTAAACCTCCCAGCACCAAGATGGGCAAAGAACGCCGCAACAACCTTCCTCCAGCCCAGGTTTCGGTCATGGATCTGAAGACCGGTGAGATCTCAGTCGTGTTCTCGGACCAAAGCGGGTATTACATTTACAAAGTCGGTGCAAAAGACGTCGAACCTCTGGATGACAAGCTGAAGGAGGAAATCCGCGGAACCCTGCGCACCCAACGGGTGCAGGAACAGATGCAGGCGGCGCAGAAGTCTGCCACTCCCACCTTGGATGAAAGCTATTTCGGGCCGGAAATGGCTCCGGCGCACGGCATGCCAATGCCACCGCCCACTCCTGGCGCATCACCCAAGCCCTCTGCTCCTGGCCCCAAGTAATGGGAGTTGAGAAACCAAGCGTCATCGTAACGGGGATTGGCGGCAACCTGGGATTGCGGTTGTTGCCGCAACTGGCAGACTATCAGGTCATCGGAGTTGATCTGAATCCTCCCCAGACCAGCCATTCCCTGCGTTTCGTACGCATGGATCTTGGCCTGGAGGAATCGTGCCGCGAGTTGTTTCTTCTACTGCGGGAAGCGCGCCCGGTGGCGGTCATTCACTTGGCCTTTGTGCTCGATCCGGTGCGCACCGGCGTGCTCGACCTCGACCGCATGTGGCAGATCAATGTCGCCGGCACTGCCCGAGTCATGGAGGCCATCACCGAAGCCAATCGTGACGATTCCATCGTGGGAAGGTTCATTTTCCCGAGCAGCGTTTCCGTGTACGGTCCAGACCTGCCGGAACCGGCGAGCGAAGACTTTCCCCTGGGCGCGCACACCCTGCCTTACGCGATTCACAAAATGGAATCAGACAAGGTGGTACAGCAGCGGGCTCCGGCGCTGCGAGGCTGCAGCGTCTACATGCTGCGTCCACATATTTTTGCCGGCGCGACCGTGGAGAACTATATGCTCGGCGCATTTCGTGGGACACCCAACGGCCGAGCCAAGCGCGCCTCCAAAATGCGCGATCAGGGAAAGCGTCTTCCCTGTATGCTGCCCTTCGGAGAACAGTATCTTGAGAACCGCATTCAGTTTGTCCACGTGGACGACATGGCGCGGTTGATGGTACGCATCGTTCGCCGGACCGAGCCCGAATCCCAGCGCCTCACGCTACTGAACGTTGCCGGGCGCGGTGAGCCTTTGACCTTCGCCCGCTGCATCGAGATGGCTCACGCTAAACTGAGACGCGTCCCTGGAAAGTGGGCTTTTCGGCTGGTTCTACAGTCGCTATGGAGGTTGGGAATCTCCGCCATTCCGCCGGAAGCCATGCCTTACATGACCGGCGAATATCTCATGAACACCGACCGTCTGCGCAAATTCCTGGGCGAGGATTATGAGAATGTGATCCGCTACACCATCGCCGACGCCTTCGCAGATTCCTTCGCCACCGGAACTACCGCCGCGACCTGATGTTCGTGGACCGCAACAGTGCGGCTTGTCTCCTATTTCTTCCCGCGATATAGTCCCGCAATCCCGAAGGTGTACGGCGTCCACGAGGCTTCGCAGAATCCAGCGAGTCGCATCCGCTCCAGCATTTCTTCCGGAGATGGAAAACGCTCGACCGATGCGGGCAAATAGACGTACGGGCCTTTCACACCCGAGACCACGGTACCCACGACAGGCAACACGCGTCTGAAGTAAATCCGATATAACTTTCCGATCAAGCCGCGAGGCTCTCCAAAATCCAGAATTCCGCACTCCCCGCCCGGACGCAGCAACCGCACCATTTCGCGTAGTCCAGCATCGTAGTCCGCCAGATTGCGGAAGCCGAATGCTGCGGTGATCAAGTCGAACCGCTCCTCTTGAAAAGGGAGCCGAAGCGCATCCGCCTCCACCCAGCGCAGCGACTTTCCCGCCGACTTGGTATTCGCCCGCTGCAACATAGCATGTGAAAAATCCACGCCCAGGATTTTCGCCGCCGATTTCCCGGCCGCTCGACTCAAAGCAAAAGTCATGTCGCCGGTTCCGCAACACAAATCAAGCACACGAGCGTCGCGGGCCAGAACCGAAGAAAAGCGGCGCGCGGTCTGCCGCCACCACAACCGGTCCACATTGAACGAAAGAACATGATTCAACAGATCGTATCGCGGCGCGATCGAGGTAAACATTTCCCGAACCGCGCGCGAGGCCGACGCCGGGTCGTTTGCTCCTTTAGGAGCGGCCCCGATCACAGTCGTTTTGTATGAATCGCTCAAAATGGACACCGTCTGGCTCAGCAGGCATCGGAAATTGGATATGCTGTGTCCAGTGAACTTCTTCTTTCACGACCTGGACAGCCGCCGCAACTCGTCCACAGCCGCGACGATTACTTTCTCGGACACATCGTTCACAATCTCGACTTTACCGATCTCCAGTGGCAGCACGAAATGTACGACACCGTTTCGCGTTTTCTTGTCGCCCTGAAGTAAGCCGACAATCTCCCGGCTGCGAGCTTCGACTTTTGGCAGCTTGCCAAGACCAAGCACAGCGTCGGAAATTCGTCGCGCGACATTGTTATCGATGCGGCCGGTCGCAGCCGCGATATGCGTGGCGGCGATCATTCCCCAGCCAACCGCCTCGCCGTGAAGAAAACGCCGATAACCTGATTCAGCCTCTAGCGCATGCCCAATAGTGTGGCCAAAATTCAGCACGCGTCTCAACCCGCCCTCACGCTCATCGGAGGAAACGACCTCAGCCTTGAGCCGTACTGATTCCGCAATCACCCATTCCAGCAGCGCCGCATCGCGGCGCAATGCTTTGACTTGGACTTTTTCGAGGGAGTCGAACAACGCGGGCCTCCCGATCACTCCGCACTTCAGAGCCTCATACAACCCAGCGCGAAATTCACGTTCCGGCAAAGTGGACAGCACCGCAGGATCGATCAGTACCACGCGCGGCTGATGGAAGGTTCCAAGGAGATTCTTACCGGTGCGCAGGTTTACGCCGGTCTTGCCACCGATGGCGGCGTCCAACTGCGCCTGTACGGTGGTGGGAATTTGCGCGACATCGATGCCTCGCATATAGAGCGATGCCAGCAGGCCAACCACATCACCCACCACACCCCCACCGAACGCCACGATCGAGGGCGTTTCGATCTGCACTGAGTCGTAACAGCCTCTCCGCCAACTGCTCGACCGTCGCCAGCTTCTTATGACGTTCGCCGTCGCGCATCTCCACCAGTCGTGACTTGAATCCGGCCGCCGAAAGCGACTTCATCAACTCCTTACCCCACTTTCGGCTCACGGGCGACACCGTCACAACAAAGACCTGCACGCGATCTCCAAGCACGCTGCGCAACTGCTCTCCCGCGCTTCCCAGCAAGCCATTTTCAATGATGGCATCGTAGGGACTTCGTGGTATTGCGATCGGCACCCGGATCATGAAATCTCATCATAGCGTAATCGTCAGCGCGGCCACCGGGCTGCCGCGTGATAACATTTTTGGCCTATGCAGTCTGCGCCGTCCCAAATCGATTTCCTGGTGATTGGCGCCGGAGTAGCCGGGCTGCGTGCCGCCGTTGAACTCGCAGGTGCGGGCACGGTTCTGGTGTTGGCCAAGCGCGAGGTTACCGAATCAAACACGCAGTGGGCCCAAGGCGGTATTGCGGCCGCACTCAGCGACGAAGACGAGATCAGTCTTCACCTCCAGGACACGCTGCAAGCCGGCGATGGCCTGTGCAATCCCGAAGCTGCCAAGGTGCTGGTGGAAGACGCGCCCGAACGCATCGACGAACTGATTCAATGGGGCACAGAATTCGATCGCCAGGGCACCAAACTCACCTTCGGTCGGGAAGGCGCGCACAGCCGTAACCGCATCCTGCACGCGCACGGCGATTCCACGGGCCGCGAGATTCTTAGCGGCGCTTTACGCCAAAAGCAAAACGCTGAAGAATATTTCCGTTCGCGAGTTCGAGTTCTCCACCGACTTGATCGTGGAAAAGGGCCGCGTCTGCGGCATCCATCTAATCAACGAAAGGGGCGAAAAGCAACAGATGGCTGCCTCCGCCGTCCTGCTCGCCACTGGTGGCATGGGTCAGCTTTATCGCAACACCACCAATCCCGCGGTAGCCACCGGGGACGGCGTCGCCATGGCATTTCGCGCCGGCGCCGAAGTCAGCGACATGGAGTTCATTCAGTTCCACCCCACGGCGCTGTACTTGAAGAATGCCCCACGCTTCCTGCTCTCGGAGGCATTGCGTGGCGAAGGTGCCTACCTGCGTAACATCGAAATGCACCGCTTTATGCCCAAGTACCATCCCATGGGCGAACTGGCGCCGCGCGATGTCGTCGCTCGAGCCATTCTTCACGAACTCGAGGTCAGCCAGGTTAAAGATCCGGTCGTCTATCTCGATCTCACTCACCTCGACGCCGATCACGTAAAGAAGCGTTTCCCGCGCATCTACGCCACCTGCATGCAATTCAACATCGATATCACTACGGACATGATCCCGATCCGGCCCGCGGCGCATTATGCCATGGGCGGCGTGCGCACCGACCTTGTGGGGCGTTGCACGCTAACCGGGTTGTACGCCGCCGGGGAAGCCGCCGCCACCGGCGTGCATGGCGCGAATCGCCTGGCCAGCAACTCCCTGCTCGAGGGCTTGGTTTTCGGCGCCAGAGCTGGCAAAACCATGCGGGAAGAACTGCAGCGTTCGCCGGTGAGTGCCGCCAAACCCCGCCGTGCCGTATCCAACGGTCCAGTCGACGCCCCAACCGAAGAACTGATCCGCGAGGTTCAGGACCTGATGTGGGGAGATGCGGGCATTGTGCGCACCGGAACAGGACTAAAAACGGCAATCGAACATCTGAACCGACTTGGTCCCCGCGTGGCCCACCCTCAAACTCGACGCGCGCACGAGGCTCAAAATCTCCACGCCCTCGCCCTGCTGGTGACTCGTTCCGCACTCGCCCGCGAAGAAAGCCGCGGCGCTCACTATCGCACCGACTTCCCCGACCACAACGATGCCACGTTCCTCAAGCATTCCATCATCAAGGGCGACTCCGTCCGATTCGGATAAGCCAATTAACCACAAAGGATACAAGAGATTAACAAAAGAAAACCGCGCGCTTCGCCTTTGGTTTTCCTTTGTGAACCGTCGCGTCCTTTGTGGTTAATGCACTTGACTTCGCGGATTGAGCAATGATGCCAGCACCGAGACGAGCAGCACTCCTGCAACCACTCCGAGAGCTACGACGGTCGGAATCTGGTAGTAGTCCGAGGCCACCATCTTCGCCCCGATGAAAACTAAAACCACAGCCAGCCCGTAGTGCAGATAGTGGAACAACTCCATCGTGCCCGCCAGCACGAAGTACATCGAACGCAGGCCCAGAACCGCAAACACGTTGGAGGTGTAGACAATAAACGGCTTCAAAGTGATGGCCAGGACAGCGGGGATTGAATCGGTGGCGAAGAGCAGATCCGTAGTCTCGACTAGAACCAGCACCGCCAGCAGTGGCGTTGCGTACAGGCCTGTACGCCGCACCACAAACTTGTCACCCTCGTAATCCTCTGTAATCGGCACCCAACGGCGAAATAAACGCAGTACGGGATTGTGGTCCGGCTCGATTCCAGCATCAGTCTGTCGAAACAGCTTGATGCCGCTGTACACCAGGAGCGCTCCGAAAATGTAGGTGATCCAATGAAATCTTCGAATCAGGCCAATGCCCACCACAATGAAGATAGCGCGCATTACCAGCGCGCCCACGATTCCCCAGAACAGCACCTTGTGCTGGTGCCCAGGAGCGACGCGAAAGTACCGGAAAATCATGAGGAAGATAAAAAGGTTATCGACGCTCAGCGAAAGTTCAATCACGTAGCCAGTGACGAACTCCACTGCAGTCGCATGCCCATACCGAAAATGAACCAGGACAGCGAAGCCGCAGGCCAGCCCAATCCAGATCAAACTCCAGGCCAGCGCCTCACGAAACTTCACCGTATGGCCGGGCCGCTGCAAGAACCCGAGGTCGAGCACCAGCATGCCCAGCACGAAGAGATTGAAAAGAATCCAGAAGAGTAGCTGGTTCAATAAATTCCACCGCCGGAATCTTCAATTGCCAAATTCCAATTGCCAATTTGTCGCCGAATGCAATTGGCAGTCGCCACTCGGCAATCGGAAATCAGCTCTAGTCGGCCCGTCCCCATTTGCCCTCTTGCCAAGCCTGCCACATCCCAAAAGTCTTCATCAGTTCATCCAGATGCGTCTCTTGCATGGTCTGCTCGATCTGCGCATGATGGAGGCGAGGACCCAACCGCTCTGGAGCATTGGCAATGCCAAACGTAAGCGCGGCCGCCTCCGCAACATGTTTCCTCAATTGCGCCAGATCGACTTTGTCGAAGGTATCGGACATGGCGTGATAGTTGATGAGGTAGTTTGCCTCATCCTGTTCTGCAACCAGCGTGGGCACACCTTCCAGCATGAAGTCGAAATGATCCGTGCCCCATTCAGCGGTGGTTTTCAGCGTGGCTGCATCAAACTGCTTCAGGGGCGCAACCAGATTGTTCGCGGCATCGACCACATCCTTTCGTCCGCCAAGAGAAAAACCAGTTACCCGGCCAGTGCCGGAATCGAAGATCACCACTCCCACAGCCTTGTCCAACTCGGCGCGATGAGCGATCAGCGTACGCATGCGATCCCAGCAACCCCTCCTCTTCGCCAGAAAACAGGATGAAGCGAATACTCCGTCGCGGCCGCAAACCTGCCGTTTTGATCGCACGAAGCGCGTCGATCACCAAAGCCGCGTTGCATCCGTTGTCGAGGGCCCCCGTGCCCAGTTCCCACGAATCGAGATGCGCCCCCAGGATCACGAACTCGCCGGACTTCTCGCTGCCGCGTAATTCGGCGACCACGTTCGCCGCCGTGATCGGCCCGCCAATGCGATTGGGAATTGCCAGGTCGGCACGAAGCTTCTGTCCCGAAGCCAGCAGGCGTGCCATTCTAGCGGCGTCCTCTCGCGCCACCAGCACCATGGGAATGCGATCAATTTCGCCTTGCGTAGAGTCAGTATGGCGATAGAGCAGGTCATGCGGACGCGAGGATTGGAAAGCGATGGCCAGAGCTTTACCCTGCAAGGCACGATTAATAATGCCCGGAGCCCTCAGATACTCGGCGAACAGGTCATCCCACTTGGCCATTTCGTCGGAGTGAACCAGCAGCAATGCACCGCCAACGTTGCCGGCTTTGACAAAATCTTCAGGCTTCCCGTAACCCACGTCGACGACCGGCACATCTTGATGCGCCGCGAGAGCAGGGGCCCAGGCCAACGAGACCACTCGCACATTGAACTCTTCCGGCGCGGAGACGGACATTCTGGTGAAACCCTCTGCCCAGGAAGCCTGAATGGTAAAGTTTTCCGTGTGCACACTGTCCGCACCCGCAGCCTTGAAGGCGGCGACACCCCAATCCACAGCCTGCCGCATGGCCAGTGTCCCCGGCACCCGGCCCCCGATTTGATCGGTAAGGCGCTGCAGGTTGGTTTCAAGAGGCGATGGCTTCAAGGCTTCAGCGATAACCTGGTCAACAGGATTCTGCGCAAACGCCACAGCAAACAGAAACACAGGCAGGAACAGACACGCTTTCGTGATTCGCATAAGGTTGGCATTAGAAATCAAATCGCGAAAAAGCGCAAAAATTGCTGCTGCGCCACGAAGCGCCTCATAGGGCAGTTCTACTTCTTGTCCAGCATCCGCACCGTTTCGAGGGTCACAGTGCCCACAATTTCCAAGCTCTTGGGACTGAGCTTGTCAACCGTGTCTTGCGTGGTATGCCAGAAAACGTTGCCGTAGCCGTATTCGAAATCAATCAGGTCGGCACTGGGAACGCCGCGCTCCAGAAAAGGCTTGTGGTCGTCGTCCATCGGGATGGTTCGGGCAAAGAAGTGAGATTGATAGCCCAGGCGCGTCGCCGCTTGATAAACCAGGTCCTCAAGCCACGCAGTCGAACCCTCATCGCGCTCAATGTTGAGATCCGCGTCACCGATCATGTCTTCCAGAAGGAAGGCCTTGATCTTCTTGATGGTTCCATCATCCTGCCATTTCTGGGCCAGGTGGCGCACCCCATAAAGCGCCTCCGGATCGTACCAGGGCAGCCTCATGGACTCTTCCGCATCATCCCACAACAGCCATATGCTGTACCCATCCAACTTCGTACCGCGCAACTGGTTCGCGATTTCCAGCAACAACGCACTCGAAGATCCGCCATCGTTCGCCCCAATGTAAGCCGTGTCCCGCAGCGGATAATTAGTGTCGTAATGACTGGCAATCACGATGATGCCATCGCGCGTTCCCGGATACTTCGCAATAATATTGCGGCCGGGGAACTTCCCTTCGGAGGAGTCAATGGTGAAGTCGTCATCTTCGACCAGGTCGCCCTTCAAGTGCGCGTGAATGTACTCCTCAACTTTCTTGTGATTCGCGCTCCCGACAGGACGCGGGCCGAAGGCCACGATCTCCTTCACATACTGCATGGCGCGAGCGGAATTAAAAGCAGGCGGCGGACCCGGGTCGGTCGAAGTCGTGGACGCATCCATCGCAGCCGGAGAAGACGCCGAATCCTTGGGCGCGGCCACAGCCTCTTTCTCGCGAGCGCACGAAAACAAGGTCAATGCCAAAAACAAACTGAGCGCCACCGCAATGGACCACCGAGGCCGCATGTCCCGCCCTGGTCCCTTGATCAATGTCATCGCGCCTTTCGTTCCGCCCGCGCCTTCCGCTGTTTTGGATGCACCAGCCACGCGATCCCGATACTCAACAAGTAGAGCGCGACCATGGGCGCGGCAAAGATGCACATGTTCAAGATGTCAGTGGTAGGCGTAATGATGGCCGCAATGATGAAAATCACCAGAATCGAATAGCGCACGTTGCGCCACATCCAACCCGCGCTCACCACCCCCATCAGCGCCAGAAAGAAAACCAGAATCGGCAGCTCAAACACCAGGCCCAACCCCAGAATCACCGTCAGAAACAGATCCGTATACTCATGGATTGTGATCATGGGCTGGAACTGCTTGCCGTACCCGATCAGGAAATCCAGCGCCGCCGGATAAACCAGCTTGTAGCCGAATGCGCCCCCCGCCAGGAACAGAGCAACCGTCGAAAACATGAAGGGCGTAACGTAGCGTTTTTCGTGCCGATACAACCCCGGAGAGATGAACATCCAAAGCTGGTAGAGCACCACCGGACAAGCCACAAACACACCCGCCAGCATCCCAACCTTCAAGTAAAGGTTGAAGGGATCCGTGGGATTCAGATACACCAGCGTCTGCGGCATTCCGTTCTTCTGCAGCGCTGCCATAATCGGCTTCTGCATCCAGCCGACAATCTTTTCGGCATATCCCCAGCAAGCGAAAAATCCCACCGCAACCGCGATAATCGAGTAAATGATCCGACGCCGCAGTTCCTCAAGGTGATCAAGGAAACTCATTGCAGGCATTGCATCCTGCGGAGGCTTGGCTAAGGGCGGCTCAGCAACCACGTCAGGCATTGGGAGCCTTCACCATATCGGAGTGTTCAGAACCAGTTTCGGGACTTGGTTCTAAACCGTGTTCCGGGGTGGATTCCAACGATAACGGGGGCCCGGCGGCCGATTCCAGCGTCATGGGCGACGCAGCCACGGCACCCTTCGGGGGTTCCGACGGAGGCAAAATCTGCTGATGATTCTCCAGTTCCAACTGCGAAATCTCCGACTCAATCTGGGCTTTGAACTCGTTCGAGGCGCGGCGGAACTCATTCAGCGCCTTCCCTACCTGGCGGGCGATCTCCGGCAACTTCTTGGGCCCAAAAATGATCAGAGCCAGGAAAAACAGGAAGATGGTCTCCGAAAAGCCCATGTAACTCATCATACTGCCCCGGCGTGATGGCGGCAACGCTAACGCATCGGAAGAAATATCGCACAAACTTCCGAACCTCAAGGCTCTGGCCAGCATCTTAAAAAGAGGCAGCGAGTGCGTAAGACTTTCCCTTATCTGGATAGTTACTTAAGGTCAGCTGAAACGTGGTTTCGACCATTTGGGGACGTGCTATACTGCGCTCAGATGCGGTGGCCGGGCCTTATCTACGCCCGAACCGAAGGAAATGAATAGAATGGCCCGTAGTTCGCGTAGCACACTCTTCCTTGTAGTCATCGTTCTTATCACCTGCGGCTTTCTCGGCATGGTCTTCGGCCAGAAGATCAACCCTGCGGCAGCCCCGGGCGGAGATTCCGACGTCCGTGACAGCCTGCGCCAGTTCACTGACGTGTACAGCCTGGTCGAGCAAAATTACGCCGAACCCGTGAACGCCGATAAGGCCATTTACAACGGCGCCATTCCCGGCATGCTGCACGTGCTCGATCCGCACTCGAACTTCTTTGATCCCAAATCCTACGCCCTCTTGCGCGAGGATCAGCGCGGCAAGTACTACGGTGTCGGCATGACTGTCGGACCGCGCAATAACAAGGTCATCGTCATCGCACCGTTTGCGGGAACCCCAGCGTACCGGGCTGGCATTCGTCCCGGTGATGTTATTGTCGCCGTCGACGGAAAGCCCACCGACAACATGAGCACCGGCGACGTGGCCGATCTGCTTAAGGGCCCGAAAGGGACAACCGTCCATATTACGATTCTGCGCGAGGGCACGGACAAACCGCTCGAGTTTGCCGTGGTGCGCGATGAAATCCCGCGCTACAGCGTTGACTTGCACTTCCTGATCCGGCCCGGCATCGGCTACTTGCACATCACCGGCTTTAACGAGACCACCGAAAAAGAAGTCTCCGATGCGCTCGACCAGATGGGCGACCTGAAAGGTCTGATCCTCGACCTGCGCCAGAATCCCGGAGGCCTGCTCAGCGAAGGAGTAGGAGTAGCCGATAAGTTCCTGCGCAAAGGCCAGCTGATCGTTTCTCACCACGGCCGCAACTCGCCCGAAAAGCGCTATACCGCAACTCACGGCGACGGCGGCAAAGAATATCCTTTGGTGGTCCTGGTCAACCGGGGCACTGCTTCCGCGGCTGAAATCGTGGCCGGTGCCATTCAGGACCACGACCGCGGCCTGATTGTCGGCGAAACCACATTCGGCAAGGGTCTGGTGCAGACCGTGTATCCGCTATCCGAAAATACCGGACTCGCGCTCACCACCGCTCATTACTACACTCCCAGCGGACGCCTGATTCAGCGCGACTATGCCAACGTCTCGCTCTACGACTATTATTTCGAGCGCCCCGACGAGGAGAAGGCCACTACGGCCAATCGCGAGGTAAAGCTCACCGACAGCGGCCGCACCGAGTACGGCGGTGGCGGCATCACTCCTGACGTGAAGATCGATCCCATCAAGAGCAACCATTTCCAGGATTCGCTCCTGCAGCACTACGCGTTCTTCAACTACGCCAAGCACTACATGGTGAATCACCATCCGGCCAAGAGCTTCGAAGTCGACGACGTCACCATGCAGGATTTCCGCAAGTTCCTCGACATGGAAAAGATTCCCTTTACCGAAGCGGAACTGCTCCAGAACAATGATTGGGTACGCGCCAGCATCAAAAGCGAAATCTTCGTGAATGCATTCGGTCAGGAAGAAGGCCTGAAAGTGAAAGCGGAGGCCGATCCCGAGGTCCTGAAGGCCCTCGACCTCCTGCCGCAAGCCAAGCAACTGGCCGAGAACGCCAAGCACGTCGTCGCCCAGCGCACCAACCCCACCCCCTTAGGCCGCTAACAGATTGGCACAATATAAAGGCCCGACAAATCGGGCCTTTTTTTATGTAGGCGCGGGCGTCCCGCCCGTGCGGACCCAACAAAAATTCAAAATACCGCGATCAACGCCCCCGCCATCACACTCTTGCCATTCAAACTTCCGTGATCAACGCGTGAGAACTAAAAATTTGGCGAAACGGTGGACCAAAGCCTCGCGCTTCCAGCCGCGAAGCGGCGTAAGAATGCAGCCCACGGCGCAAGCCGTGGGGAAAACGTGAGAAACTGACAAGCCCCCAGTGGGGCGAAAAATGAGTTTCTCACGCACACTCTTTCCGCGCTGCGAACAAACGCCCTCGAACGAATAAGGGGTTTTGACCCGCGAGATAGCAAAGATGTGCTCTTCCGCAGCCTGTACAGGCACACGCAGCGCTGCCGCAAATGGGATTCGGCTTTATCCGCTGAGGGATTGCCACTTCAAGCACCACAAGAGAAAGCCCAATAGCTCCGGTAACATTGACTTGCCCCCAGCGCTATGTGACAATCCGCCCAGAATCGCTTGTTCTGGCTGCTTGGGTCTGAGAGCCGCCGACCCGGAATTTTTGATGCCTACTCCAGCGTTAGAAATCACGGCCATAACAGCATGGCCATAGCCCGAGAAGGAGCACAGATTTTGCCCGCATTGCTCGCCATCGCCGCCGGATGGACGGACTACCGCACCCGCCGTATTCCCAACTGGCTGACCGTACCCGGCCTGCTGCTCGGGATCGCGGTCAATTCATGGCTGCGAGGCTGGCCGGGCACAAAAGATTCCCTGCTCGGAGCTGCCCTGGGTTTGGCGTTGCTTCTGCCCTTCGTCCTGATCCGCAGCCTCGGCGCCGGGGATTGGAAATTCGTAGGCGCGCTCGGAGCTTTTCTGGGCCCGCAAAATTTGCTCACGGTGCTGTTGCTCGGAATCCTGGTAAATGGTCTGATGGCAGCCATCATGATCGTCCGGAAAAAGCGCGTGCGCGAAACCGCCCGCAATCTGGGACGCATGCTGGCAGCCTTCCTCACCTTGCACCTGCCCGGACCAGAACTAACATTGGATAATCCCGACCTGGTGAAAGTCCCGTTCGGCGTGGCGGTGGCCATCGCGGTTATTCTGTATGTGGGCCGGCAAGCCTGGGGAATCGTGTGAATATGTAGGTGCGCGCGCGTCCTCGCGCGTGCAGCAGTGAATCAGAAGTGGATTAGATGAAAATAGTTCGACTGAAAAAAATCGCATCCGGAAGCAGCGGCTCAGAGATCGCCGAGGCCGCCCTTGTCCTTCCCATTTTTTTCCTGATCATGTTGGGCATCTACTGGTTTGGCCGCGCCTTCAACACTTATGCGACGATCAATCACGCCGCCCGGGAGGGCGCCCGAGTTGGGGTTGCGCAGACCTGCGCCGCCTGTGGCAACGCCCAACCGTCTCTGACTACGATTGGCACCCAAGTCGCGCAGGCCCTCCGGGCTTCCAGCCTCGTTCCAGGTCAGGTGACAAACGCCGGGGAGCCCGCTACCCGCGCCGCGTGCGGAGGCGGGACATCGAGTTGCCAGACACCCGCTGGGGGACCTCAGCTTTGTGTCTACTACAACGTACAGCTGCAGCCCGCCGCTAGTCTGTCCGCTGGCTCTGGTGCACCCGGCTGTGGGGTTTCGGTTCAGTTCCAGTATCCGTATCAGTTCTACCTTCCATTCACTTCTCTCAACATGCAACAAATTATGCTAAACGCCGGCGTGCAGATGACCGCAGAATATTAGGCCCATGTTCCGTGACATCCAATCCGTTCACAGTTTCCGCCAGTCTCGGAAACGTTCACAGCAAGAGCCGTGGAGGACCGGCGTCTCGTCCGTCCCGCCGGGCGGGGACACCCGGCCTCCATATGAACAGGTTGCTGAAGGATTCCTCTTTGGGTGCCGCAGCGCTTCCAGCGCGGGCGTAGGTACAGCTCACGGCGCAAGCCGTGGGGAAAAGTGGGAACCGACAAGCCCCAGAGCGAAAGATTAGTTCTCACGCACCTCTTTTAGCGCTGCGATTTATGCTCTCCAATCAGGGGCGGCTTCAGCCGCTGAGGTAATAAAAGCGAAGTGTTCACAGCTCTCGCAAATCCTGCTTAATAAACGAAAAACGAACAGCTTCCCGAAGCATGAGAGAACCTTGCGGCCTCTCGGACAATATTTCCGGCTGTATCAGGACACCGAAGCCGCCGCTGTCATAGAATTCGCCGTCGCTCTTCCTCTACTAGTGGTGTTGGTCGTGGGAATCTTCGACTTTGGCGGAGCCTTCAACCTGAAGCAGGAGCTCAACAACGCAGTCCGCGAAGGCGCGCGCTTCGGCGCCGCTCAGCCAACCAACGACATATCAACGACCATTCTCAAACCGCCGTCGGTGGACGCAATACGCTTCCTCGTCGATTCATACCTGCAAACGGCCCACATCAATGACTGTGGCCTCAGCGCGATCGCGGAGCCTCCCCAAGGCGGAGGGCTCGTGTGGGTCTACAACGCTTCGACCGGATGCCCCGGTGCGCTCACCCTAACCATCAGTCGTGCCGTGGTGGTGCAGGTGACAATCGGGGCGACGCTACGGTAAATATGCTCTGTACTACCGTCAATATCAGCTATCCGTATCCATGGCATTTCAATAACGTGATCCAGTTGCTCGTCCCCGGCGCCAACTACACTCTCGGGAACATTCGAAGCAACGCTACTGCCGTCAACATGAATTGAGCGTGCTCATGCATAGGGACATTCTTTCGCGACGACGCCACCACGAAAGGGGACAGACCATAATTTTGGTCGCTATCTCGCTGGTGAGCCTGCTGGCGATGGCCGCGTTGGCGATTGATATTGTGACGCTCTATTCAGCCCGCAGTGAGATTCAACGAGCCGCTGACGCCGCTGCCCTGGCGGGCGCTAAAGCAATCGCAGATTCTGGTATTACTACGCTTTTACTTACGGACCCGAATTTCACGACTGTGCAACCGTGGGCAACGGCGGCGGCGACTAACCAAGTCAACGCAGTGCTGCAAAATAATCTGATTGCTGGGCAGGCACCGACACTGGTTTCAGACCCCGTAGACTGGGCCCGTCAGGGCAATCCGCACATAACCGTCAAGCTGCAAAGCAACAACTTGCCTTCTTTTTTCTCCAAAATCTGGGGAGGAGCCGGTACCTTTGTGACCGCCACCGCCACCGCCGAGGCCTACAATCCGGCGAACGTACAGAATTTCACGCCAATCGCCCCCAAGGCCGTAAAGCCATGGCTGGTGGCCAACGCCGATCCAACTACGGGCGTCTCGCCCGCACCTAAATTTATCGATCCCGCGACTGGTGCTATTGAACCTGGGGTACAGGTAATAGGGGAGCAGTTCTATTTGCATTCCGACTGTCAAATTCCAGCCTCGACCCCGTGCGTCCTTGTCGACAATCCTCCAGGGATCCCAAGCAGCTGGAATGGGGCCCACCATCAGGTCGATTACGTGCCTGCGCAAGTGACCGCGCCAGGCGCACCAAATGCAAATGTTTGCCCACCTTGCGCTGGCGCATCTGACTATGAGCAGGGTATCGAGTGCGCCGATGTTACGACCTCGTATCAAATACTCTCGTGCGGAGGCGGTGCCAACGGCGCGCAATGGGATAACGGCGTCAGCCCGGGCGGGCTGGGCGGCTCAAGCGCGCTCGGAACTGAGTGTCTGATCCACGCGTCGACAACAGGCTACAACAAAGGCCAGGACACGCTCACCGACCCTGGACCGTGGCCGGTTGGTCCAATGCAGATTACGGCGGGAAGCGGAAGCAGTGCCCCGAACGGGAGTTTGGTCACAACCAGCAGCTCCATAGCCACTATCCCGATAGTCGACACGTGTAACAATGTCCCCGGTTGCTTTCCTGCCGCCGGCACCGCCCTTACAATTGACGGATACATGCAGGCATTCATTGAGGAAGTTCACGGCGGGGGCAACGCACAACATCAGGGTGACATTCAAGTCACCGTACTCAACATCGCCGGCTGCAGCTCAAGCTCAACTAACATCGGTGCGAATCCTGTGGTCGGCGGCTCCGGCACTTCACCTGTTCCCGTCCGCCTGATTACGCCCCCGTAGCCACGTACAGGAGAACGCTGTCTCGGAAACAACATGGATGCTCCGGAAATCCGAAAGCACACCAGTTCCCCACTCACCCCACAAAGTTCCTCATTGACTCCATGCTTCTAATTAGATAACCTATATACAAATGCATTATCTACCGGATAATGCACGCTCTTTGACAATCTGACCCGGCAGTTGCGCGGCGTTTCGGTTCACGCGGGCGCGAGACCTTGGAACTTCGGCGAAACCGCACGGACAAACCTCCACGACTTCTGTCGTTTGCCTGGAGACTGACGATTCGTATCAGGGCTCGCCTTCAGGCGTGCCGTTAGCGTCATCTTTTCAGCGACGCCTTTAGGCGCTGAGATCCTCGAATGGGGGTTTTTCAGCAGACTTTCCAGCCGCAAAGCGGCGTAAGGATGCAGCCCACAGCGCAAGCTGTGGGTAGATAGCGGTAAGCCATAAAGCCCCAGAGGGGCGAAAGACGGGCCCCCGCAGGCTCGTTTATCCAGCCCAAAACGGAACGATACCAGCCGCAACTCCCATGTTCTCTAGATTTTGCGTGTAACTCCTGCAAACTCAAAGATCTAGCACATAGTCGCAAAATTGGTCCTTTGTTTTCTGGATTTTGCACGCGATAGGGGGAGGGGGGTACCCGGTACTAAAGAGTAAACCCGTCCCATTATGGGAAAGTTAGACGGAGGCGCGAACCATGCGCTTATTTCGTCAGCGGCTGCAGAATCTCTCCCAAAACATCCGACCCTTCGATGCGCTCCAGATGAGGACTCCTGATTCCGTCGTGGTAGGCGATGGAGTAGGTCTTGAAGAACTTCGCGTTCTCCACCAACAAATCGATCGATTGCTTGCTGTCTTTCGAAGTGCGCAGCGCGTCCAGCAAGACATCCCTCGACCAGGCTCGCCCGTTGATCGCGACCAGCTTCATCCCCGGACCAATCCCCACCGCGTAAGCCGGAGATCCATGGATTACATCCGAGAACTCACCGTTTTCTCTGACCGAGAAGCCCAGCGAGTAAGAAGCGTCCACGGACTTGCGCAGCTTCTCCCCCGTGTGGATGAACACATTCGGCTGATCGTTATAAACCAGTCGCCAGCCGCCGCGTTCGATGCCGCCAACGGGCGCGCGGGGATCCGTCGAATTCACTCGCGTCTTCAATAGTCCGGCCCAGTCGTAAGGAGCAACCTGGTTCAGCGCCCGCACCAGGTCGTCAAAGGTGTAAGGCACAACTTTCGGAGGACCGCTTTCGCCGCCAAAAAAGAGCCGGCAAAAATCATCAATCGACTTCTGTTCCTGACTCTGCTGCCGGATGATCGTGTCCACCTCCAGCCAGATCAGTTCCCCTTCCGGATAGTAGTCGAGCCCGCGCCTCCAGTTCTCCCATTCCGGCCCCTGCATGCGCAAAATCTGCACCGACCGCGCCGTGTCCTCGAGCGGACGCCAGGCGCGTCCCGTGCGATGATCAAGCATCGCCGCAGTTTCCGCCAGGGCTTCGCGATATTGTTCCGGCGTCCACAGCCCCGAGCGTGCCGTCAAAACATTTCCCAGATACTCGGTCAACCCCTCATACACCCAGAGCAAATCACCGAGCATGGGATCTTGATAATTGCGCGTCGCCAATCCCGCAGGACGCCGATACTTGCCATTCCACGAATGTGTGAACTCGTGCGGCAGCAGACCCGCCTCCATCAGGTGCAAATCGGGTTCCAGGAGCGTGCGTTCTCGAACGCTGTTGTCACTCGACTGGTGATGCTCTACACCGTGATGGCCAGCCTCGTCACTAAGCGTCAGCAGAAAGTGATATTCGAGATAATGACGAGCCCCGAACAGAGCCCCGGTCTCCGCGACCAGCTTGCGGTACGCAGCCTCGTCAGCAGCTGTCATCGCCAGCCCTGCATCGCTCTCGCTAACCATGTCGATCACGTGCACGGGAGTTTCTCCCGGCTTCGTCAACTCGATTTTGCGGTAGTGATCGCCCGCGATCAGCGGAGAATCGATAAGCGTGGTCAAGGAGACTGTCTTGAATCCAATGAATTCGTTAGTACCACTCTTTGTGACAGTAGCAACCGGCAACGTTGTCCCGAATTTCCAGCCTTGTGGTGCAGTGAGCCACGCTTGCACCTGCACCGCATCCGAACTCGCGCCCTGCGGATAAAGCACGACCTGATTCCAGTTCAAGTCGAGGACATTGGTGGTTGCCGACGGTCCGCTCCCGCCAGCGCTGCCGTCGTTGGTGATGGTATCCAGCGAAACCTGCAACTCGTTCGCGCCCGCGGGCACGTCGACGTGGAAGGCATACATATCCACGGGGTCGCGATGCCACGCCAGCGTCTGGCCACCGGATTCCATCTTGACACCGGTAACATTGGCGATGGGTCCGGCGGGGCGATGATTGCCGGGGATCCATTCCGGATAAACCAGCGTGAACGGACCTGGCTTCACCGGAATGGTCAGCCGCGAGTGATAGATATTGCGTGGCGCGTCGGTCAGATCAACCGACAGTTGCATCGACTGAGCGCCAGCAAGCTTGGGTAGAAATGGAAAAAACAGAATGATCAGACCTGCTGCAGACAGGAAACGGCGCACTTGTTAACACTCCTCCATTGAAACTCAGAGAGTGAGCTTAATGGAGACGATGGCAAACACGCAACGTCGCGATTTGCAATCAACCCCTTGAACCACAAAGGACACAAAGTTACACAAAGGAAGACCGGCCATAGAAGCCTTTATGAACCTTCGTGTGCTTCGTGGTTGATGACTTGGTCTCTTGCGACTGTCGTTTTTCCGCGACTCTACATTGCCGCCAGTACACTCGGCGAGGCGTGGCTCAGATTCCCCGCATCCAGTTGAGGTCGGCCTGATCGGAGTAACGAGAGCGATCGAAGTGTGAAACTTGCCAAGGAGGACAACCTTTGTTCGGTGACCGCGATCACAGACGACAAAGGGGATCGGATGCATAATTATTATCGGTTGCACGTACAGACTCGATGCCCCCATCTGGATTCTGAATCTGCAGCCCGTGTATTCAGAGTCGGAAGCTCCTTCCTTGACTCGGGGACCTCAGGAGCTATGGGGGCATCTTGCTAAGTGCCTTAAGGGCGTCCGAAAACTTCCCAAGCGCTCGAACCCATGCGCGGAATCCAGCGCGGAGTTGAGTTGCAACGAGTCTCTATCCGCAAGCACAGCCACGAAGCTCTGGCTGACGAAATTTAGTTTCGCCCTCCCATCACATTGAATGGTGATACCCGCCATTGCGCGGCTTAGGCCAAGCGGGCTAGCGTCAGCGTGAGGCGAGTTCTGCCTTACTCGCAAGTGGGCCCAAATCAAGGCGACTCGCAGAATATTGGATTTCCCCCGACCTAGTTCTGCACTCATCAGCGCTCTCCGGGCCGCCGCGAAACCCAAACAGTAATGAATCCTGACCAGCCGCGAGATGTGGCGGGAGGAAAACATGAGAGGCGTCAGGATCGCGCTTCTGGGCCGGTCGAGAGCCTTCATTCCTCGTCCGGATTTTATTCGATCCTGAACAGAAGGAGAAATCATGATGAAGCATGCAAAATTCTCCCGAGCCGCAAGCGCGGTTCTGATGATCGTCATCGTATTCACTCTGATGCTGGTGCCCGGCGCTTGGGCACAAAGCAAGTACAAAACGCTATACAACTTCACGGGCAGCACGGGCGGAAATTTTTCCCAGGGCCAGCCTAATCTTCGATCGCCAGGAAACCTCTACAGCACAACCACGTACGGGGGCGCTGGATATGGCACTGTCTTCGAACTGACCCCGAACCAGGACGGAAGCTGGACTGAGAGCGTGCTGTACAGCTTCGCCGGCGGCACCGACGGAGGGACTCCCGAACCCACCCTGATATTCGACCAGCCAGGCAATCTCTACGGCACCACCTTCTCGGCGGCGCTCATGGGGTTGGCAACGTCTTCGAGCTGACGCCGAACTCGGACGGGAGCTGGACGGAGAACGTGCTCCACCAGTTCAAGGGCGGCAGCTGGGGCCCTTGGGCGGGCGTAATCTTCGACCAGGCAGGAAATCTCTACGGCACGACGCTGGCTGGCGGCAACCTCAGCGGCTGCGGTGGTCAAGGCTGCGGCGTCGTCTTCAAGCTAGCGCCGAATTCGAACGGCGGATGGAATGAGGCGGTGCTGCACACCTTCAGGGACCATCCGGGTGCCTTGCCCAATGCACTCCTGATTTTCGACGCGGCGGGGGATCTCTATGGGACGACTGCAGGAGACAGCAGCAAGACGTTCGGTTCGGTGTTTGAGATCACGCCGTAGCTGGCCTCTCCGGCCGCTCTTGGTTTCAGTACCGAGTGGCCGGAGGAAACTGCGATATGAAAGGAGAAGAAGTCATGAACTACAAGAAATTCTTGGGAGCCGCGAGCGCTGCTCTGATGATCGTCATCCTATTCACTCTGATGCTGGCGCCCGGCGCCTGGGCGCAAAGCAAGTACAAAACGCTGTACAAGTTCAAGGGCGGTAAGGACGGAGTCTATCCGATCGGCCGGGGTGATCTTCGACGCCGGCGGGAGATGTTTACGGCACGACTGAGAGTGGCGGCGCTTATGGCACGGTACCGTGTTCCAACTAACCCAAGTACCTCGGACGTGAGCTGGACCAAAACAGGTGCTCCACCAGCTTCACAGGTGGCAAGGACGGATCCGAGTCCCTATGCTGGCGGCGTGACGCTGCGACCAGGCTGGAAATCTCTACGGTACAACGTCGTACGGCGGCAACGTCTGCGCGGCCCGGGTACTGTCTTCGAGCTGAGCCCGAACCCCAACGGGAGTTGGAGTGAGAAGCGTACTCTCTTACGCTTCTCGGAGCAGCATGGATGGGGCCCCGCAACGGCCCATTGACCTTCGACGCAAATGGGCAACCTGTACGGAGTACAGTTTCCGAGCGGTCAGCGGGGCGATGCGGTGTCGGCTGCGGCTCTGTCTTCGAGCTCGAGCCCGAATTCGGACGGGAGCTGGACCAAGAGCACGCTTCACACCTTCAACGGCAAGGACGGAAGCAATCCGAGTCCGGCTGTGATCTTCGATGCGGCCGGGAATCTCTATGGCACGACGGTTACCGGCGGCAAGTGCGTGGAGTGGGGATCGCGTCGTCTACAAGCTGACCCCAAACTCGGACGGAACCTGGAGCGAAAGCCTCCTGTACAGCTTTGCACCCTCACGAACTGCCGCGACGGACGAGTCCATACTCCACCCGACGTTCGACCAGCAGGAAATCTGTACGGCTCGACGACGAGTGGCGGCGCTCAGGCTGGGCACGGTGTTCGCAGCTGAGCCCGAACTCGGACGGAAGCTGGACCGAAGAGGTGCTCCACCATTTCACGGGCGGTAGGGACGGAGCCGACCCCTACGGTGCTGGCGTGGTCCTCGATCACGCGGGAAATCTGTACAGCGCGACCTTCCATGGCGGCAACCGCAGCGACTGCGATGGGGCCGGCTGTGGCGTCGTCTTCAAGCTGAGCGCCCAATTCCACTGGAGGATGGAACGAGACCGTCCTACACGCCTTCATCGGCCATCCGGGAGCCAATCCCGTTTCCGGCCTAACCTTCGACACTGCGGGAAATCTTTACGGAACCACCTCGGGAAGCGAAAACTGGGGTCAATGTTCCGGAAAGAGCTGCGGTTCGGTGTTTGAGATCACGCCGTAGCTGGCCTCTCCGGCCGCTCTTGGTTTCAGTACCGAGTGGCCGGAGGAAACTGCGATATGAAAGGAGAAGAAGTCATGAACTACAAGAAATTCTTGGGAACCGCAAGCGCGGCTCTGATGATCGTCATCGTAATTATTCTAGTGTTCGTGCCGGGTGCCTGGGCGCAAAGCAAATACAAAACGCTACATAAGTTTACGGGTGGAAAGGACGGAAAGGAATTCTTCGGAATATTTGGCGGAAACAACTGGTTTTCCTCTGGGTTGACTCTCGACGCGGCGGGTAATCTCTACGGTACAACGGCCGCTGGCGGTACCTATGGATACGGCGTCGCGTTCAAGCTGGCTCCGAATACCGACGGAACTTGGGCGCAGACCGTACTCTACAGCTTTACCGGTGGAGCGGATGGCGCCTATCCTCTCGCCGGGCTGATCTTCGATACGGTCGGCAGTCTTTATGGTACAGCTAGCGCCGGCGGCAAAGGGTCGTGCAGCAATGCTTACGGCCACGGCTGCGGAGTTGTCTTCGAACTGGCACCGAATCTAGATGGAAGCTGGGTGGAGAGCGTGCTCTACAGCTTCACGGGCGGCGCCGACGGAGCCCAACCAGAAGCGCGGTTGACGTTCGATGCGGCCGGAAACCTCTATGGCACGACGAATGCCGGGGGTGTGCATCTCTCGGCGCCTTGCGCTTCCAACTCCGATAACGGCTGTGGCGTGGCCTTTGAACTAACCCCGAACTCTGACGGGAGCTGGACCGAGAGCGTGCTCCACAGGTTCACAAACGGTTCGGACGGAGGGCCCCAGCTCAGCGCTCTCACCTTCGACACGACCGGTAACCTCTACGGCACAGCGCAATTTGGAAAAAACAGCCAAGGCGTGGTTTTCAAGCTGACACCGGGTGCCGGGTCCTGGAAAGAAACGATCCTGTACGCTTTTACCAACGGCAAAAACGGCAACGACCCATTTTCCTTTACCGGACTTGTCTTCGACGTGGCGGGTAATCTCTACGGCACAACCTACTGGGGTGTCTTCCCCCGTGCGGGCACCGTTTTCAAGCTGACTCCCACCTCTTCTGGACCATGGAAGTGGTCTCTGCTCCATAGCTTCGGAACCGCGAACGCATACCACCCAGTCGCGGGAGTGATCTTCGACGGAGCCGGGAATCTCTATGGCTCAACGTATGAGGGCGGCTCTATTGGATGCGGCATCGTCTTCGAGTTGATCCCCACCTCCACCGGCCCATGGAAAGAGAAGGTGCTCCACAACTTCGTGGATCGCCCGGGATGCGATGGCATGCCTGGTCTGGTGATCGACCCAGGCGGTAATCTCTACGGTGCCACCCTCGGAGATGGCAGTAGCACCTTCGGTTCGGTGTTTGAGATCACGCCGTAGCTAGCTTCTCCGGACGCTGGGAGTTTGGGTGCCGAGTGGGTTATTTGTCCAGGTCCACAACCGGGGGCTGGGCGGCGCTGGCGGAGACCTTTTCGATTTGGGCCAAGCCTTTCTTGGCCAGCTCTACGTCGTCCGGCTGTTTGGCCAGGCTTAGATAGGCCTGCATATGTTCGGAGGCGGCCTGGTAGTTTTGTTTCTGCAAGAGGATCATGCCGAGCACATATTGCAGCTTCGGAATCTGATGGGTTTCATCGACTCGGACGCCCTGCAGCGCGCTCTTTTCTGCGTCATCGAGCTTTTTCAGGTAATAGTTTGCCACCGCGCTGTCGTAATAGGCGTCAGGAAAGTTTACCGGGTTCAAGGCGACCAGCTTGCCGGTAGCGTCAACCACAGCCGGCCAATCGTGGGCCATCATAGCGATCTGGGCCAGTCCGTCATAGGGGTTGACGTACTTGGGATCGGCTGCCACCGACTGCTCGAAGCAATGCTTGGCCGACTGCAAGTCTTGAGCGCTCGGCGATTGGTCCCGCAACTGTAGCCGTCCCAGTTGAAACCAGGCGGTCGCATATTTCGGATAAATCTGAACCGCTTTCTCGAGCGACTTCTGCGCCTCCTCCCACTTGCCCTTTTTCTCCTGCTCCAGTGCCTTTTCGTAAGCCTTCTTGGCCGGGGGCGGGGCGAGGAAACTGGTCACACTAACGCTCGTACCGTCCACGTGTGCCAACCGGTGCAGTGGGAGGCGGCCCACATCGACGTTATTCATCATGCCCACGCGGCTGCCGAGTTCTATCGGTTGGGAAGAAAAGCCTGCCAGTTCGGCTTGCAACTGACAATCCTGCAAATTCTGCGCCGGTTGCAGGCCCGACCGGTCGACCACGTTTGAACTACTGGCATCGGTAATGGCGGCGGCTGTGCTCGGGGTCGGATCCCCAAATCGAAAGTTGAAGTTGCCATGGCCATCGGAGTAAGTTTCGCTGTGTTTTCGGCCACGGCAAATGGTCTGGATGACCGCGGGTTCGGTCAATTCAGATCCGTCATCCAGAACTACCTTGCCGGAAACATACATGGCTGACGACGAAGAAGCAGGAGCGGCCGGCGGAACGGACCGCGGAACGCTGGATGAGCCCAGCGAACCGAGCGAAGGTTTGCCTCCGCCGGAGCGACTTTGGGCTAACACCGACGCACTCAAGGCAAAGATGAGAAAGGCACAACGAAAACGCGGGGATATCATGGCAGGCCCCCAAGGACACTTTAACGGGAGTATATGCCCTTTAACGAGCGGACAAGACATTTATGTGGTGTTTTGGCAAAGATTTTACAAATGAGATTGCCGCGTGACGTATTGATCAGCTCTCGATGAAACGGTGTCCGAGGGGCTCGGCATGTGGAGGTTCGCCTGTTCTCGCTCCCCTAAGAGGGTTCTAATCCCTGCCTCGCAGTACTGAAGTTTTCCGTTCCAGGGGACGATATTGTTAACAGATGGGGATCGTCGATCCGGAAATTGCGTGGTCAATCGGGCGATGGAACGATCATCTGAGGAGCGTCTGTGAAAGTCCTAATCGCTGAAGACGAACCATTGTTTCGCAAGATTCTGTCGCAATTGTTGTCCCCTGAATTTGAGCTGACTGTCACGGAAGACGGCACTACGGCGTTGGCGCGTCTTCAGGAAGAGAGCGAACCGGTTCTGGCAATTCTCGACTGGGTAATGCCGGGAATGACAGGCATCGACGTGTGCCGATGTTTACGAGCCCAGAGGAGAACTGCAGGCACTTACGTGATTCTGCTCACCGCAAGAAACAGTGCTGCCGATATCGTTGCGGGACTGCGAGCGGGCGCCGATGACTACGTAACCAAGCCGGTGCAGGCGGAGGAACTGCGCGCCCGGGTGCAACTCGGCTGCCGGATCATCGAACTGCGAGCGGCGCTCAAAACCGAGGTGGGAGCGCTGGCGGTAGCCATGGCGCGCGAGAAGCTGCTGCTGAGCCGGCTGGCGTTGATTCCACAGCGGCCGCGACGGCGCGAAGCGAGGAAAGGGGTTCCCACGCTGGTGTGAGAATTCCGAGCCGATTGCTGGCAGGTGCGGAATCCCTGGGAGCTTTAGGTTCGCCACCCGGACGAGGCGTCCGAGGCTACGTGTTCTTGAAGAGTGCTCCAACTCGAATCAAAACGTTTTAGTCTCTCACTGGTTGAGCAGGCCGAAGACGGCTACGCCCTTCGTCGTGCCCACATAGACTTTGCCGTTAACGATCATCGGGGTGCCAAAGTGGCTGGCGATGCCGAAATGATCCCGCTGGTTTCCCGCCTGGTGCGAGTTGTAGAGCTCATTCGCCAAGTTCGCAGCATGGTAGGCATGCAAAACATCGAAGGGATCGCTGTGCTCGATCGTCCACACGATACCGTTGTTCAAGCCATTGGCAGAAACGCTCGGCGTGGTGCCGGGATACCCAAACGAGTTTGCACTTTTCGACCGCGGCGACGTAGAGAGTCTGGCTTGCGAAAACTGGAATTGCATCAGGTTGTTTCCCACCGGCCCGAAGTAGACATTCCCCTTGAAATAGGCCGCCATTGCCCATTCGCCGAACCCGAGAACGCCGTCGATTTCCTGGTAAATGGCGTGATCATTGTGGGCATTGAACTTTCCCATGTTCGTGCGATCCACTATGTAGATGTTTTGGTCTTTACCCGCGCCGATGGCCAGGTACCGGATCTTCCCCTTGGCATCTTTCATGGCCGGTAGTACCAGGGCGCCTCCGGAACCGAGGTCTTCGTCGCTGTCAGATTCGTGAATCGTGTCGAACATATTGAAATAGTCGGCTACGCGGAGTTTGTTGTTGACGGTTGAAACTTTGAGGAAACCGTTTCCGTAGTCCCCCTTGTTGGGGAAGCCTTCCTTGTTCAAAGTAGTGTCAAAGGTGCCGTTGGCGTCGAGAAAAAAGAGGTTCTGCCCGTCGGAGGCGATCCCGGCTCCGGCTTGCCAGATTGAACCCTCGCTGCCATTGGGGGTCACATTCAACACACTGGTCTGCGCCAGCGTGCTCTCGCTGTAACCGATCAACCAGCCCGTGTAAGGCCGGAAATCACAGTGAGAGGTCCACGCGGTATAAATTACGTGGTTGAGCAAGAGCAGTCCCTGCCGCTCGGCGTACTGCCCGGGATCAAAGATGACGTAGCCGTTGCGACTGTTGTCGCCGGTACCCGGGTACTTCGCCGTGACCGCAATCGGCCCGCCGAACTGTTCCCGCCCTGTGGTTATGTCTAGAGCGTGAATGCGCTGGAAATAATGCGAGGAGTTCTTGCTCATCGCTACCACATAGATGGTGCCATGCGGACCGCTGGCACGATCGATAACCGGAGTGGAAGTAATGCCAATTTGCGGACTGATCTGCCCGCATCCGTGGTCATCCGACGGAGACTCGCCTGATTTCAGCATGGACACTTTCCACAGCGGAGTTCCAGAGTCGGCATCAAAAGCGTATACTCTGTCGCTCTCGGTGACGGTGTAGACCACATTGTGTGTTCCCTTGCCCGGGATCGACACCGCGGAAAGGTACAAAGGTTCAGCATCAATCACTCCGTCCACCGGAAAGGTGAATAACTTTCCGAAGCGCGAAGACTTCACATTGCCGGTGGTCAGGATAGTTTCTTGCAGGTTCTGGCCGGTGCGCGCGATGTCGTTGTGGTAGGTGACAACGTCAGTGGCCGGGCTGATCAGGGCGGTGCAGACGCTGAAACAGATCAACCAGAACGCACGAAGAGATGCTTGTGGACCGATTCGGGGCGGAAGGAAATCGGCGCTCTTAGGAGAATACGATGCCCCGGAGCCTTGATCCAGGTTCGCAAAATTGTGTCGGTTGCCTGGTATTGCTAACACAAAACCCTCCTGTGTTCTTAGCGAGTTTGCTGCCCCAGCAGCATGACTTCGTAGATCCAGAGGGACGCACCACGCGGGTTTCAACGCAGAAATCTGAAACCTAGTTTAAACCCGAATAAGATTGCACCCGTACAGTCAGAAGTTCACGTTGGAAGAGAGAACGTGGTTCGAGTCGGTAATAGCAGGGAGGGCCGCCCCAATCACAACCAAGGAAGAAGTCTCTCGTCTCAATGAGCGGCTGTCAAGATGAAAGGTTTTGCACAAAGCCAGTTGGGGCTAAAGAGTGACTAGCACAAGATGTCGTGGAGCAGGTTTCCCTCTGCATAGCTGTCCCCTTTTGCGATGGGGGAAGGCTCTGAAGTTTTCAATTCCGAGCTCGGTCAAATAGCGTTTCTATGATCAAAGAGTTCGTCACTATCCTAAAAAGCCCAGGTTGCTGGTATGGAAGTTTCCTATGTTCGGGAACACAGTCGGCAAATCGGCAGGAGCGACCCCGAACCACTGCGCGAGCGTGGCCGCATATTGAACAGAAGCGATTGAAGGAATCCAGCGGCCGTTGTTACCGGAATCGTCGGGTCCACTCAATGCCAATGTGGGGAATGTGCCGTAAATCTGCCCGCCATGAACCGCCCCGCCGATCACGATGTGGTGGCTTCCCCAAGCGTGATCGCTGCCGCCGCCGGAGTTTGGCTCAAAAGCGCGGCTGAAATCTGAAGCGGTGAAAGTTGTGACTTGATCGGCTATGCCCAGTTCCACGGTTGCTTGATAGAACGCCCCTAGCGCCGGACTCAATTGCGCCAGCAACGCACTTTGCGATGCGAGCTGGTTGCCATGAGTATCGAAGTTGCCATAGCCGGCGAAGAATATCTGCCGCTTCACCCCCAGCGCGGCGCGCACCTGGATGATCTGAGCGATTTGCTGCAACTGAGCGGCAATGGGGTTGTCCGTCGTCGGAAAAACTGTCCGCAGAGGGCTTCCTGACTTTAGGGCATTCACCAGCACATTGGAGTAGTTGTATGCGTTGCTGGTAATTTTGTTGTCCGCTTGTACCAGCGAAAAACCAGAGCTTAGCGTCGCTAACTGCTGTGCAGTCTGCAATCGGCTTGCACACGCGGAGTGTTCCGAACACCTGACTGCGCCTATGTTGCCAGCCACAACAGAAACGGGGCCGGTACTGGCGCCATTGCAAAATAGAGAGTCGCCGTCCAGGGAGACGACCATCGGAATTTGCGAGCCGGGGTTGTATTGGACGTTCATCGTGTCCGCGATGCGGCCGCCCCAGCCAGTCGGCATGCTGGCGCTGTCTGCCAGATCTTGCCATTCCAGTTGTTGGTCTGGGTGCGAGAAGAGATTGCTGGGGGTGACGACTTGCTTCGCCAAATACTGTGCTCGGGTCGTGGGCTGGATCAGCGTGCCAACATTCGTCACGAACGCGGCATTCTTGTTGTTGAACAGCGCCTGAATGTGCGGCAGGTTGGGATTGAGGGCAAAAGTTGGTGCCGGCGTCAGGGGAAGCAACGTATTCTGAGCCAGAGCCAGAGGGCCGCGAAGGGATGCGTAGTTGGCGTATCCAGCAGTGTCAAAAGGAATGATGGTATTGTTCGCGTCATTGCCGCCAAACAGGAACACGCATACCAGAGCTTTGTAATCGGGACTGGTCTGCGCCAGGGCGTTCATCACGCCAAACGGGCGCAACCCCAACGCGCTTCCGGCGGCGGCCAAGGAGGCTAGCTGAATAAAACTGCGGCGGTTGAACCTCATCTCTTTACTCCTATTGAGAACACTTCCCTGTGCTCATTGTCCTAACCCTCAGTTGATCACTTTGTACTGTGACGATGTCGTCACCAGATAAACTGCCAGCCGGACTCGTTGAGCGGGATCGCTGATGCCAGAAATTTCCGCAACGATGGCGGAGCGCATTGCGGAAGGCATCTGGCCGTGCATGAAAGTTGAACCCAAGCTATCGACAAGCTGTCCGGGATTGCTCGCCAATTGACCGAGGGAACTGGTCGCGCTCAAGTCGATAGTCAAAGCGTCGTTGTAGTTGTTGACGAACCGGTCCGCCAACGAAAGCCGTGGGATCACGCTGCCAGTGTTTTCGATCGCGAACTCGGGCGCATTCAATTCCGTCTCGGGGATCACGTAGCTCGGGGGAAAGAAGTTGAACACACTGCCTGATTCCAGAGGAGCCTCTCCCACTCCTCCAATTAAGGACGCCAGCTGTATGTAGGGGTAGTGGTTGGTCAGGTCAGCGTTGGAGCTTTGAGCGTTCAGCCCGCGCGCCACCGCGGTCGCCCATAAAATTGGTTCGCGTAGGTGACCGCCGTCCACGGCCGGTGTGGAATCGCCGGTGTCGGCATCGTTGGCGCGGGCTTCCTGATCCAGCAGAATAGCGGTGATCACCGCCTTCATGTCGCCTCGAACCCCGCTGCCATTGTCGGCAAAAACCTTCGCCACCCGCTCAACGTAAGCGGGACTCGGGGCGCTCGAAACCAAGTGCTGAATCAGTTGCTTGCAGACGAAGGGCCCCACGTTCGCATGGTTGAAGACATTGTCGAGAGCACCCTGCAAATCTGCCTCGGCAGTTTGTCCCGGTGGCAGCGTAACACCGCTCAAGATCGCCTTGGCCCGCGCGTCGTGATGGCTCTCAACCGCCGCCATGGGCGAATCGTAGTTATTGGTTCGATTGGGAAACTTGCTGGGCGCACTCCCGTCGGAATTGGCGTAGGTCCATCCCGTGTAGGCTCGAGCAAACGCCTGTATCTGATCCTCGGTGTATACCGGGATCGGATTGCCACTGCTGTCCGATTGCAGGCTTCCATCCTCATTCAGCAGGTAAACACCCGTGGTAAATAACTGCATCAGTTCGCGGGCATAGTTCTCGTTGGCGATTTCCCCATTCGCGGGCAAATTGCTATTGATCATGTTCAGGTAGTTGCCCATAGCCGGAGATAAGGTCACGTCCTGCATGATGGTGCGGTAGTTGGTAAACGCATCCTTCGCCAGTAAATTCAGGTACGGAGTCATGGCGCGACCGTCGATCTCCAGGGTCGAAGTGACCCATATCTGCCCCAATGCGTAGGCAACGCGTTGGCGAACTTGGTCGTTGCCGGCGAGAGCAACTTGCAGCCATGCGGACTGGCCGCAGTTGCGGTCTTGGGTTGCGAACAGGTTGCACTGGACTGGATTAGGATTGGGAATGTCAGGGATCAGAGTTGCGGGCGCGTTGAACTGCTCATTCAAAAAGGCGTTGAATCCGACTTGCTGCACATGCTGGATGGATCCAGTGGTGGGCCCGAAGGTGGATTGGTCAAGGATTCTGGCTGCCGCCGTGGACGTAATCGGCACGGAAGGAATGCCTGCGCCGCTACTTCCGCGATTTGCGCTCGACAACCCGCCGCAACCTGTGAGGATGAATCCGAGACATCCTGCAAGGGCCCACAAGAAGCTGCAGCGCGACATTCGAATGATCACGACCCCTCCCAGTTCGCCCGCGCGATCGGCAGCAAGACGATTGAGCGATGAATGGTACGTTAGCAGCCTCTAACCAATGCTCCACATTACCGAGGTATTAATGCGCGCAGGGATTTGGCCGGGGCTGCTCGTTCTTCGGTACAGGGGTGGTGAAGGAAAGAGAAAAGCCACGATTAATGGCCGTTGGACCGCGCCCCACGGTCCGCACGTGATTTGGCGAACCGTTCCCTGTGGAAAACTTGAACCTGCCGGATTCGGCAATTCGCGTGACAATCGACGGGGGGCAGGAGGATAATATGCAATCGTTTCAAGGAGGCCTTATGAAGCGTTCCTCCGGGCCCCGCAGGACAGTTTCCAATCTTCCCGAGTCAATCCATCAGCAACTCAACATGTATGCGCTCGCCGCGGGCGCAGCGGGAGTGGGGATGCTGGCCTTGGCCCCGTCGTCTGAGGCGAAGATTGTTTACACACCAACCCACACCAACATTGCACCCAACCATACCATTGCTCTGGATCTCAATCACGATGGGATCAAGGACTTCAGTTTTCAGAACCCGTATTCCTTTGACGGGAATAGCGGCGGCGGGACTTTGAACCTTGTTCCTGCTCGAGCAGCAAACCAGGCTTGGGTAGCCGGAGGGTACGCCGCTGCCGTAGCTGGTGGTGTTCGCGTCGGGCCTAACCGTCCTTTTGCTCCAAATGCGAAACCAATGGCCCGCGTGTTTGTCACCCCATCTAGTACCCCAAACACGAGGGGCTACGGCCCGTGGGCCGCCGCCACGAAGCGGTATCTGGCCTTGAAATTCCTCATTCAGGGACGCGTTCATTTCGGATGGGCCCGCCTCAACGTCAAAGCTCAAGCCGGGGGCGTCGTTGCCACTTTGACCGGCTACGCCTACGAGACTATTCCCGACAGGCCCATCATCACGGGCCACACAAAAGCATCAGATGACAAGAGTGGCGTGGAACCAGTGAGCCCCACAGCTCTGACTGCCCCCACAACAGACAAGCCGCAGCCTGCCACGCTCGGCATGCTGGCTCTCGGCGCTCAGGGCGTGCCGCCGTGGCGGCGGAAGGAAGCGCAAGAAGTTAGTGGGCAGTAAGAGATTCTCGGTCTATTTCTACCTGAGGAGGATTGATTTATGAACAGACCTTCCGGGCCCCGCAAGACAGCCAACTTTCACGAGGCAACTCATAAGCAGCTCAACATGTATGCACTCGCGGCCAGTGCAGCGGGAGTGGGAATATTGGCTTTGGTGCAACCGGCCGAGGCTAAGATCATTTACACGCCTGCCAATGTCAGCATCAGCCCCCACATGCCCTACAAGCTCGATCTCAACCACGACGGCGCTGCGGACTTCAGACTTAGCGTTTACTTCACTTCCAATAGCGGTTCAGGTTATCGATTTTTCGTCAATGACCTGACGGTCCGGGGCGCTCAGAAATCGAATGCAGCGGTAGTGGGTCTGAAAGGGTACGCCCGTGCGTTTGGCTCTGGCATCACCATTGGCCCCAAACTCACTCTTAAGCGCGAGGCACTGATGGGACATTGTTTGAGCCAAGTTGGTCCCATGACAAGTGTGCACACCTCTGCAGGAAATTGGCTCAATGTCCAGAATCGTTATCTCGGATTGAAGTTCAACATTAAGGGAAAGATCCACTACGGCTGGGCGCGCCTCACTACCACCGCGTGTGCGTTTAGCGCCACTTTGACCGGCTATGCCTATGAGACGATTCCCAACAAACCCATCGTCACCGGCAAGACCAAGGGACCGGATGACATCAGCATCGGAGAATTGAATCCAGCGTTCGCTGCACCCACCCCCGAGCCCGCCTCACTGGGCGCACTGGCGATGGGCTCGCATGGACTGTCGATCTGGCGGCGGAAGGAATTGGCTCTCGAAGGCAATTAAAACTAGGTTTCGCTCTCTCTGCTCGCGTCGAACTGTGATGCCGGCCATCGCGGCGGCTTGCTAAAGCGGGCTACCGTCAGCCTGAGTTGCCGAATCTTTTTCATTCATATGTGCAGGCAAATCTTTGGGGACAAAATTGGACAAGATGTGGCTTTGCGGAATTTGTAAGTGCTTGCAACTTGGTGGAGCTAGTCGGGATCGAACCGACGACCTCATCGTTGCGAACGATGCGCTCTCCCAGCTGAGCTATAGCCCCACGTACGAGGAAGCAAACTAACAAAGCGATTTTATCAGTGTTCGCCTGCATGGCCAAACGTCACCCGCAGCTGCGCGTCCACTTTCCCTTCCGCCCCGCTTCGCGCTATAGTCTCTGTCCGGTTTCTTTTGGAGGCATTCATGGCTACTCATACCAAGCCTGAAAGCAAAGTCAGCAGTTTCGGCGAAAACATCGAGAGTGATCTCGCTTCGAGATTTCTTCGCGTCGTCGAAACCGCAGCCATTGCTTCCGCTCGCACCATGGGTCAGGGCGAGCGCAAACTGTCCGACCAGGTAGCCACCGAGGCCATGCGCCACACCATGGACACCATTCCCATGCGCGGCACCATCGTGATCGGCGAAGGCGAGCGCGACGAAGCGCCCATGCTCTACATCGGCGAGAAAGTCGGCGCCGAGTTTCCCGATGGCACCGAGGTACCCGAGGTCGACATCGCGGTCGACCCGCTCGAAGGCACCAATCTGTGCGCCACCGGAGCGCCCGGCTCCATTACCGTGCTGGCGGCCTCAGAACGCGGCGGACTGCTGCACGCGCCCGACTGCTACATGGAAAAAATTGTGGTCGGCCCGTCCTGCAAGGACGCCGTGGAACTCGATGCGCCCGTCGCACGACAACTTGAAGAACATCGCGAAACGCTTGGACCGCGACGTGCGAGGATCTGGTCGTGATCGTGCTGGATCGGCCGCGCCATGAGAAGCTGATCGCCGACATTCGCGCCGCCGGCGCCCGCATCCGCCTGATCGGCGACGGCGATCTCTCCGCCGGCATCGCCGCCGCGGTCATCGGCACCGGCGTGCACGCGGTCATGGGATCTGGCGGCGCGCCGGAAGGCGTGATCACCGCAGCCGCGATCCGCTGCCTGAACGGCTACATGCTGGGCCGCCTGGTGATCGACAAGCCCGAGCTCGAAGAGCGCATCGCCCGCATGGGCATCAAGGACAAAAACAAAATCTACGAGGCCGAGGACCTGGCGCCCGGCAAGCAATTCATCTTCGCCGCCACCGGCGTCACCGACGGCGCGCTGCTGAAGGGCGTGCGCTTCTTCGGCGAAGGCACCCGAACCTCGTCGGTCATCATGACCTACCGCACCGGCAAGGTGCGCTTCATCGACAGCATCCACCTGGAAAAGGGCCCGGATGTGAAGGTGCGCTTCGCGTAGTCGCGGAAGAGGAAGAGTTCACGTTGCCAGTTACACAAACGGATTCTCGATCCTCAAACCTTCAATCTCCCGACCATGTTGGAAGTCTTCGCTGTAGAGCATTTCGCAGTGGCCTTCGAGAGCCGATGCGATGACGATCGAGTCATACCACGCCAAGCGGCACTTCCCTGCTATCCGCAAAGCTTCAACAAAGAGCGTAGGCGAGGAGTGGACTGCTAACAGGGGTCGGAATACCGTGATCAGAAATTGTTCGGCTTCGGGCACGCTCATGGGCTGGGAAAAGCGCCGTAAGGCAACGTTGAAAAATTCCTGTACGACTTGATAGCTTACGATTCCCTTCCCACTGTCTACCGCGTCGCGAACCAGCCGGGCCGCCTTGCTGGCCTTGGCCGGCGAGGCCGTGTCAAATACGTATACAAATACGTTAGTGTCGAGAAAGAATTTACCGCTCATTCATCTCGTCCCGGGTATAAGGACCCGACGAGCGAACATGGCCGAGGCGGCGCATCAGCGCATCGACCGCCGCACCACCACCTGCTTGCGCAGCGTATTGTTCCAGCCATTCCCGAAAGGCTGCATTCAGCGTTTTGTGCTGCGAGCGTGCGACCAGCCGCGCCTGCTCGATCAGGTTTTCATCTGCGCTTAGAGTAACGTTCTTCATACGGTAATAGTGTACACTATTATTGTGCTTACCTCCTATCTTCTACTACTCATGGTCATCATCTAGACTGATCATCTAGATGGTTCTATGGAGATCCCGTTGCGTACTGTAGGGCTGTTCGAAGCTAAACAAAAACTGTCCGAGATGGTTCAACGGGCTGCGGAGGGCGAGCGGATCGGAATCACTCGGCGCGGCAAACTGGCCGCTGTGCTCGGTCCGGCTCGGCCCTCGGCCAATCTTGAAGACATCCTTAACGAGATCGAAGAAATCCGAAAGCAGGTCAAACGGCCAAGAGGTTTTAGCGTGAAGAGCCTGATCGAGGAAGGCAGAAGGTGAAGCGCTTTGTGCTCGATGCTTCGGTTGCATCGGCCTGGCTTCTGGACGAATCCCGTGCCCACATACGCAATGGATGTGAAGCGCTCGCTTCGCAACACCCGACCGCTAGTACCACCGCTCTGGGCTCTCGAGGTGGCCAATGCTCTGGCCGTTGGCGAGCGACGCAGCAATCTCACCTCGGACCAGGTTGCCCGCTCTATGAGCCTGGTTGAACAACTGCTGGGAGAAACAATTGAGACGATCGAGTCGGTCGTCACTTTTCGGCAGGTTCTGGCAATCGCACGTTCCTTCCGCTTGACTGCCTACGACGCGGTCTACCTTGAGATCGCCCGAAGTGTGGGCGTGCCCTTGGCAACTCTCGACCATGCTCTACGCGCTGCGGCGCCGCAGGCGGGTGTCGAGCTTCTTTCCTAGATTCAAGTAACCTACCCGGAACTTCTCTTTCCGATGTCGATTTTCGCCCTGCCCATTCGTCTATTCACCGAAAAGGGGGACAAGAATCAAAATCGAACCTCCCCCCAAAGAAAGTAATGAGGGACATCAGCCCGGACGAAATGCAGAAAGCCATTCAAAAGTACAGGGACTGGGGCGACAAGCTGAAAAAGCTCGGGATCTATGTATCGAGCCCGAAGCTGGCCGACGATGCTGGCAAGGTCTTGCGAGGGGAAACAAAGCACGTCCGCTTTTGCCATCGCTCTCTACTCGAACTGTTTCTTCACCTCCTCCGGAACTTTCGGGTTCGGAGGAAAATCTTGCGAGAAGCCCTTGAACAGTGCGACCGTCTTCTCGGCGCGCTTGCTGCCATCATGCACTGCGATCTTGTGTGTCTTGTTGGGCTCGTAGCCTTCCCAGAGCGAGACCCCGGCATAGACGCCATCTTTCCTCAGGATGTAATAAGTCATATCCACGAAACGCAGTTTGGCCATATCGCCGTTGTAATTGCGGACAATGCGTTTTAGCGCGTCCATACCGGCGTCGAGCGGGGACATGCCGTGCCGCATATTCTCAACAATGGTGTGCGCGCCCGCTACCTTGATGTTCTCTTCCCCGCTGCCAGTCGCGCCCGCCGAGCCCACGTCCTGATCGGTATAGCACCCGGCTCCAATAATAGGAGAGTCGCCGAGCGCGTCCTGGCAGTTTGTAAGCCAAGCCGCTGGTCGTCGTGCAGCCGGAGATCTCTCCCTTTTCGTTCAGCGCCGAGCAATGAATCGTGCCGGTGGGCGGAAACAGAACTTTGTGTACGGCATCTTTTCGCAACTCGGGTGCGATGCCGAGATCAGCTGCCCGCTCTTCCAGACGCCGAGATCGTTCCTGCAGCCGTTCCTGATGACGATCAGCTTGCGGCTTGGTGTCCGGTTTGAGGTCCGGCGGCTGCCAGTGCGGATCGTCCAACCCCGGTCCCCACCAGTCCTCGCTCGAGTGGAATTCCTTCCACAGCAACCAGATCTTGCGCGAATGATCAGTCAGCAGGTTCTCGCGGGGAAAGCCCACGGCCACGGCAAAACGTTCCGCGCCCTCGCCCACCAGCATCACGTGGCCGGTCTGGTCCATGACGGCTTTCGCGACCAGCGAAACATTCTTGATATTGCGCACCCCGCCGACCGAGCCCGCCCGCCGCGTTGGCCCGTGCATGCAGCAGGCATCGAGTTCCACCACGCCTTCCTCGTTGGGCAGCCCGCCGAGCCCAACGCTGGTGTCGTTGGCATCGTCTTCCGGTCCCTTCACCACTCTGAGCGCCGCGTCCAAAGTGTCTCCGCCGCCCGCGAGAAATGCGTAAGCGGCATCGAGATAGTTGAATCCGTTGTTCGCACAGACAATGATCGGACGTTTTCCGGAGCCCGAGCTTGCCTTCGCAGTCGCGGAGTCCTGCGCGCTGCTACGAATATCCGCCAAGCCGACTGAAAGAGAACCCACGACAGCCGTAGTAAGAAAGTCACGCCGCGAAACGGTCATCAATCCCCCTATGAAAAGTAAACGCTGGAAAGCGTTCGCCAGAATAACATGTGAGAGAGGTGCGTCTTGTCTCCAATCTGTGGCGCGGGCGCCCGCGACCTTTACCCACATGCGAGCATTTGAGCGAGCATCCTCACTGATTGCAGCCTCATGCGGACGAGCATAGGGAATCCTCGCCGCGATCCACCACCCGCCCCTTTGCGCTGTCCGCGCTCCCGCCTGTTAAGTAGCGGTCGGCTGGTATGGTTTCACCCGGATTGCAGTTCGATGACGTGCAACCCGGAAGTTGCCTCAAGCAAGGCTGACTCATCATTACAATCGCGCTACGCTGGCATCAGATCACTTCCTATTTGCCG
>CAWGBX010000010.1:0-165952 GCA_963820925.1 uncultured Acidobacteriota bacterium | reverse complement strand
AGCGACAGGTGACAATTTTCGTCCACGCAGGTCAGAATAGCTGGAAGATCGCCGCGCTTCTACTGCAGCTTCGCGTACTCCGCTTTGGCCCGTTTTAGGATGGGGATGTCGGGGTCGGCATTTTTCCAGAGGGTAAGAAAATCTTTGTAGGCAGCGAGCGCCCGGACCCGGGCGGCGTCTGAATCTGCGCCTTGTGAGGTTTTCGCTTGCAGTGCATTCGCCCGCGCTACGCCCAGATGCGCCAATGCTCCCGTCCAGCAGTTCCACACGATCCCGCTATGGTCGAGAATCTTCTGGAACTCGGCGGCAGCAGCGCTGCTTTGTCCCGCCGCTAAGTAGGCTTGGCCGCGAATGTACGTGTGGTAAAGGCAAGAAATATTATTCGTGAACGGCATTCCGCCGAACTCGATAGATGTTGCCGCCTGCAAGCGATCGATGGCCTCCGCTGGATTCTTCCGGTCCAGCGCCACCTGTGCCTTGATCGCGGGCAACCAGAGCGATTGTATGTATGTGCTGAGAGGAAAGTGCCTGTTGAGGTCCGTGGCCATCGATTCGGCCTGCGCGACATCACCGATGAACGCCAAGGCTAGTGCGTGTTCGAGTTGCACATTGCGGCTGGCGGGCGCAAGCTTTGCTCCTGCTTCTGCATCGTGCAATCCCAGCTTCGCATTGCCAAAAGCGGCTTCGCGTAAAGCTTCATTTTCGAGCCAGAGGCCCCCAGACTCTTTGTTATCGGTCCGAATCGCGGACTCGACCGCGCGTTTCGTAAGCTTCTGTGCATTCGTCGAGCGGCCTGCGTACGCTTCAGTGTCAGCTTCCAGCGCGAGACCAAAGGTTTCTTCGTCGGCGTGGGCTGCGTACCATTGTTGTTCGGCCTCAATGGTTTGGTCGTGCGCAAGAAATGCGAACGCGTAAAGAAGGTTATGGATTTCGAGATTGTCCTCTCCGTTTGCCCGAGCCTGTTGCGCGCTTTGTTTTGCAGCGTCAAAATGCTGCAAGGCTATTTGCGACATCGCCTGGTTCGCGTACACGACCTGACTCTCTGGGCGAATGCGAATGCTCTGGTCGTAGTCTGTTACCGATTTCCCGTATTGTCCTAATTCCGCTTCAATTCTGCCCAGGCTGCTATACGCCCAGCCATCCCGCGGATAGCTAACGATTGCGGACTCGTACGTTTTCCCCGCCTTTTCTAATTCTCCGGTCACGGTGTCGTAGTAAGCGCTGATGATCGTTAATTTCTCGTCTTCGTTGGCGTGTTCCCGCAGCTCGAAGGCTCGGCTGTAGTATTCCGCGCTCCGCTCCGTCTGCCCCATGTCGACATAGTCGGTTCCAACTGCCTCGTAGGCAATGGCAAAGTTTGGGTCGAGCTCGATCGCGCGCAGATGATCAGTTAGGGCTGACGCAGTATCTTTCTCACGAAAGCCAAGACTGTACGCCTTGAGGGCCTCCAACGAAGGCGTGGTTGCCTGGTAGAGCGGAACATCAAACTTCTTCAGCGTGGGAAGAGCTTCTCCCAACTGGCCCCGCAGCTTGGCTGAGGCGCTGCCCAGTTCGTCGAGGACCTTCTCTTTGGACTTTGCCGTTACCTGCTGTTCGGCCAGTGTGTCTCCGTTCTGGCAATTCACCGCCTTCAGTCCAAGGACATACTCGTTCCCGAGACTGCGAATCGATCCGGCAAGATACGCCTTGCTGCCCGATCGCAAGCATAGTTCGCGGCCCACGTCAGGCGTGAGTTTCGTGTCGGCGGGACGCGTCATTTGTTTCAACGTATCCACGACTTGCTGATCGGAGAGCACATTCAGGAAAGGCGATTGGCGCAAGGCAACATTGAGCGCCGTCTTCAGGGTGTCATCGAAAATCGCATCGCCCGTCGTATTGTCGAAGTCCGTGACAATGATCGTGTCTTTCCCCGTGAGCTTGAGCGTGCGATGAACATAGAAATAGCCGCCCGCAGCGAGCACCACGGTTACTAGCGCGACTGGAATGATTACGCGCCATATCCCCTGGTGAGTGGAGCCTTTTGTGTTCGCTCCTGGCATCCGTGCTGACTCGGTATCCCGCTTCAGCCGATGCAAGTCAGCGCGGATATCTGCGGCGTGCTGGTAGCGCAGCTCGCGATCTTTTTCTAGCGCCTTGTCGATGATTGTTTCGACCTGCGGCGGAAGCCGTGGATTGATCTGCGTTGCCGGTCGCGGTTTCTGGTGCAGGATTGCGCCGCAAATCTCTCCCGAACTCTCGCCTTCGAACGGCATCTTGCCGGTGGCCATCTCGTACAGCACCGCGCCGAACGAGAACAGATCGCTGCGCGGATCCAATTCCTTGGCGCGCACCTGCTCCGGAGACATGTAAGCTGCTGTGCCCAACATCGTTCCTGGACTCGTCAGGTGCTGCTCTTCGACGGCCTCTGTCGCCGTCTTCGCCGCGGCAATCTGGCTCGACGAACTGGTCGCGGGCACGACCTTCGCCAGCCCGAAATCCAGAATCTTGGCGTGTCCGCGCTTGGTGACGAAAATGTTCGCGGGCTTGATGTCGCGATGTACGATTCCATTGGAGTGGGCAGCATCCAGCGCGTCCGCAATCTCGATGGCCAGCGACAGAATCAACTCGGTTTCTAGTGGGTGCCCAGCGATGCGATGCTTCAGCGTCATGCCATCCAGAAACTCCATCGCGATGAACGCTTCGCCGTGCTGGTCGTCAATTTCGTAGATGGTACAAATGTTCGGATGATTCAGGGCGGAAGCGGCCTGCGCTTCGCGTTGGAAACGGGCTAGAGCTTGCGCATCTTTAGAAATCTCGTCAGGTAGGAACTTCAAGGCGACAAAGCGGCGTAGCTTTACGTCCTCGGCCTTGTATACGACGCCCATTCCCCCGCCGCCGAGCTTCTCGACAATGCGGTAGTGCGAGATGGTTTGGCCGATCATGGTTTAACCAATCACGGAGTCGTGTAATGGTAGGCGCGATGTGAGGGCAAGTCAATGAAAGCGATGGACTTCACAGCGTTTCCGAGGGATTGTTGGCGCAAAATCCCGATTACGCTCAAAATCAGAGGCGGGTTCACCGGCAGCGTACCCCAAAACAACCCTTCTCCATCCCGACTCCTCTCCGGTTTGAACCGACACCCGCAGGACACCGACTTTCGTAAGTGACGAGAGCGTCAAGGGTTTGCAATGGCCGTCAAAGTACCTACGTAACTTGATGCTCCCCACCACAGTACCTACGATTCCAGTATGAAGTACAACGCTCTCTTATTCTGCCCCGATGAAAAAACCGCTCGCGTAGTCACTCAGGTCCTGAGCGATCTGGAGTTCCGGGTCGAGCCCTGCAACGAGCCTTTTGCAGCAGTCAAGAAGCTGATGGCGGAACACTTTGACGCCATCGTGGTGGACTGCGACAGCGAGCAGAATGCTGCCCTTCTCTTCAAGAGCGCGCACAACTCAGGATCCAATCAATCGTCGCTGGCCGTTGCTGTGGTCGAAGGCCAAACCGGGGTTGCCAAGGCATTCCGCATCGGCGCCAACCTGGTTCTGACCAAGCCGATTAATGTTGAGCAATCCAAAGGCACGCTGAGAGTGGCACGCGGTTTGCTCCGGAAAACCGATGCGGCGAAACCAGCGGGCGCGACGCCTGCTGCGCATTCGTCAGCCCGGCCCGTCACTAGTATCGATGCCAGACGCCCCTCTGCTCCGCAAATCTCCGAACCCAGACCTGCATCTGCATCTTTGCCAGTGCAGCCGCCACCATCTCCCATTCCCGCCGTGAGTACTTCTCTTTTCGACGTGGAATCCGAACCTGGTCCCAAACCGGAGCCGGCAGAAGTGGCACTGCTCGAATCGATGCCCGATCCGCTAACCACCCCTGCCGCCACCAGAGAATATCCGTGGCAGCCAGTTTCCAAGCCCGCCGCGGAGCCGATGGCGACTGCTCTCCGGCGCGCTGCCGAAGCTACCGGAAGGTCGGAGGTTGATTCTTCTGTGGCCGGCAGAACTCTGCCCCCGGCGACCAGCGTTTCCGAAGCTCCAGCAACCCGCGCATACACCACCGGCATGTCCTCCGGACAAGGCGCGGCGACGGCCCCAGCACGAATATCGCCGAAGTCCAACGAAGAGGCCCAGATGCCGCAAGTGGACGCGCCTGCATTTGCTTCGCTGGGCGCCACCTCGAGTGAGCATGCATCAGGATCCGGCGGTAGGAAGAAGACTATTCTGATCGCAGTCACCGTCCTGGTTGCAGTCGCAGCGGTCGGCTATGTCGGCTGGACGAAAATTCATCCAGCAAGCGGCTCTCCAGCTACGCAAACCATGACCGCTCCGCTCCGGACCGCTCCAGTTCAAGCTCCGCCCCCAACTCCGGCAGCAGTTCCGCCTTCCCCAAGTCCAGCGCCGGACATGACTGCCAGAACGACGTCGCAACCGGCCAGCGCGCTGCCAATCGAGCAGGGACCCGATATCACCCTTTCGACAGACACGCATCCTCCGGCCCCGAAAAAGTCGACTTCCATCGTCGCGCCCAACACCGTGATTAGAAACCCCGTGGACGCGGAAGCTCCGGCACCCATGGTGGTCAAGAACGAAACCTCAAACCCAACCCCGCCTAGTCCCTCTCAGGCGGAGTCCGCACCACCCCCAGCTCCGGGCTCACTGGGAGTTTCTAATGCGAACGACCAAGCCCTCTCTGGAATCATGAGCACCGCCGGAGCGAGCCTTCCTCGACAAGCCACTCAGACGGTGAAGGTGTCGCAGGGGGTGTCGCAGGGCCTGCTGATTAAAAGTGTTCAGCCCGTCTATCCGCAAACGGCCAGACAGATGCGCATTCAAGGCGCGGTCGAGCTTCTTGCCAATATCGGGAAAGATGGCAGCATCACAGCGGTCAAATCGCTCGGCGGCGATTCCATGCTGTCGCGCGCCGCAATCGATGCCGTCAAGCAATGGAAATACAAGCCATACTACCTTGACGACCAACCCGTCGAAATCCAAACTCAGATCACGGTAAACTTCAAGCTTCCATAAACGTTTGGGTTCACCAACAATTTAATCGCGGCGTCAGGATTCACTCCTGGCGCCGTTCTGCTTTAGGGAAACTCTGAATAAGCATAAGTTTCAACTGAGCCAGAGGACATGTAAGGTTTCAGGACCTTTGTGTACCTTCGTGTCCTTTGTGGTTGTAGCACTACCCAAAGGAAGACGCCCGCCAATGCCGGTGCTGACCACGTTATAATGAGCAGATGCCCACCAGCCGAAATTCCTTTCTGCAGTGCGGGCAAAATCGATAGCGTGCGTAACCTGCTGAAAGCTAAAGGCCAGAAGCTAGCATCCCCATGGACTTCAAACTAGTCAGTGACTACAAACCCAAGGGCGACCAGGCCAAGGCCATCGAATCCCTGACCAAGGGCCTGTTCGATCGCGAGCAACATCAGGTTCTTCTGGGAGTGACCGGCTCAGGCAAAACCTACACCGCAGCCAAAGTAATTGAGCAGCTAAATCGGACCACGCTCGTCATGGCCCACAACAAAACCCTCGCCGCCCAGCTCTATCACGAATTCAAGAACTTCTTCCCCCAAAACGCAGTAGAGTACTTCGTCTCTTATTATGATTTCTACCAACCGGAGGCTTATGTTCCTGCTGCGGATCTTTACATTGAGAAAGAAGCGACTATTAATGATGAGTTGGACAAGCTGCGGCTTTCGGCTACGCGGTCGCTTTTTGAACGGCGGGACTGCTTGATTGTGGCCTCGGTGAGCTGTATTTATGGGTTGGGATCGCCTGAGGCTTATTACGGGATGATGTTGTTTTTGGAGAAGGGGCAAAAGATCAAGCGCGAGGACATTACGCGCAAGCTGGTTGAAATTCTTTATGAGCGCACGGATGGGGATTTTCGGCGGGGGACTTTTCGTGTTCGCGGGGACGTGATCGAAATCTTCCCTACTTATGACGATATGGCGTATCGCATCGAACTGTGGGGGGATGAGGTCGAGGCGCTCTCGCAGATTGATCCGTTGTTTGGGACCGTAAAGCAGAAATATGTGCGGCTGCCTATTTATCCGAAGACCCACTACGTGATGAAGCCGGAGACTCGGAACAAGGCGGCTGATTCCATCAAAGAAGAACTGAAGTGGTGGGAAGCGGAACTGGAGAAACAGGGCCGGGTGGTCGAGGCCCAGCGGGTGCATCAGCGGACCATGTTTGATCTCGAGATGATTAAGTCCGTCGGCTACTGCCACGGCATTGAAAACTACTCCCGCCACTTCACCGGGCGCCTCCCGGGTGAGCCACCCCCCACGTTGCTCGATTACTTTCCGCGCGATTACCTGATGTTTGTCGATGAGTCTCATCAGACTGTGCCGCAGTTGCATGGGATGTATCACGGCGATCGCTCGCGGAAGGAAACGCTGGTCGAGTATGGATTCCGTCTGCCATCGGCGTTGGACAATCGTCCGCTTACGTTTGAAGAGTTCGAGCATCGCATGGGGCAGATGATTTATGTCTCGGCGACTCCGGGTCCATACGAGCTGACCAAGTCGGCGGGAGTGGTGATCGAGCAGATCATCCGGCCTACGGGACTGGTCGATCCTCCGGTCGAAGTGCGCCCGGTCAAGGGACAGATTGACGACCTGCTCCATGAAATCCGCGAACGAACCAGCCGCGGCGAGCGCGTGCTCGTGACCACGCTGACCAAACGCATGGCCGAAGACCTGGCCGAGTATTACAGCGAAGTGGGCGTGAAGTGCCGCTACATGCACTCCGAAATCGAGACCCTGGAGCGGGTAAAGATTCTGCGCGACCTGCGCAAGGGCGAGTTCGACGTGCTGATCGGCATCAACCTGCTGCGCGAAGGACTCGACCTGCCCGAGGTTTCTCTGGTGGCGATTCTCGATGCGGACAAAGAAGGCTTTCTGCGCTCGAGCGGCGCGCTCATCCAGACCATGGGCCGCTGCGCCCGCAATCTGAACGGGCGGGCCATCCTTTATGCCGATCGCATGACCGACTCGATGAAGAAGGCCATGGGCGAAACCGACCGCCGGCGCGCCATCCAGGAAGCCTACAACGAGGCCAACGGAATCACGCCCGAGTCCATCGTGCGCCCGTTGGAGATGTCGCTGGCCCGCATCATCGAGGCCGACTACACAGATTTAACCGGCCCCGACACTGATGGCATCCCCGAATTCAAGTCGCAGGAAGACCTGGATGTTTATGTCCGCAAGCTGGAGAGCGACATGCGCGAAGCCGCCAAGCGATTCGAGTTCGAGAAAGCGGCGAAGCTAAGAGACACAATCAAAGAACTAAGAACCAAAGAGTTTTTGTTTGCGTAAAACGGGTGCCCCAGGTCTCGCGGTTTTCGAGACCTGGGAGGGTACGACCGTCAGAGTAGGCGAAGAGGAAGCCGCAAGCCCGGAAACCTTCAGTTCCAGAAGCTGCCAATCGTTAACGCGAACCGGCCCGACCTCTCCGTACATATAAGAGCGGAAACTGCTCCACAACCACTGATCCGGCTGGGCCACCAATCCACGTTCCACAGGATTGCGGTGGATGTAGCGCAACTTCTCAATGCGCTTCCGTTCGCGATACACATTAAAATCATAGAAGCGCGCCTGCCAAACATGATTGGGTACGGGTGCCCCAGGTCTCGCGCCTTTCGAGACCTGGGTCCTCGCCATCTCCGCCAGCATCCTCCGCGCAAAACCCAATTTCAGGGCTTGCATCACGACGGAAGGATCCCCAACCTGCGGCTCCGTGATCAACAGATGAAAATGTTCGGGCATAACCACATATCCGATCACGACAAGCCGATAACGCCTGCGCGCCCGCTCCAACACCGTGAGAAAAAGGTCACGGCGCGAAGCCGTGCCCAGCACGGGCTGGCGCCTATAACAACTGCAGGTGATGAAATGCAAATCGCCCGCACCGTAACAACGCTTGAGGAGTTTCGGCACAGGACGAGGATAGATGCACAACCCCTCACAAAGATGTGACTAATGAACACGCAGAGTCGCGGAGAAATCCCAGGTCGCCACCCGACAGACTTGTCCACCAAAGTGGGTGCCGCCTTTCGAGACCTGGGCTCCAGCCATCTCTGCCAGCATCCCGTGCGAAACAGGCGAAGATAGCTGCTCGCAAGTTCTCAAAAACTTGACGAATGAACACACTGAGTCGAGGAAGAAATCCCAGGTCTCGAAAACCGCGAGACCTGGGGCACCCGGCCGGAGCGAAGGTCGAACGGTGACGCGTACTCCATCCAAGCTCCGCTTGGGCAGGGATTTTCCTTGGCTGGACGCATCTGTACGGTGGGGAAGACGCCAGCCCGCTCCCGGCGACGCGCCGTCCACTGCGATTCGGTTTCCGCCGCGCTCGTCTCCCCCGTCGCGTAGGCAGGTCCCTCAGGGGCTAACGCCCAGGGTCCATACGGATCGTAACGGCCCCCTTCGACTTCCCCTTCGGCTTTGCTCAGGCCTTCGGCAAAGCAGGGCAGGCTCTTGAAGCCGGGCCCTTCCCGACGTCACGAGTCTTGGTGGCGCGTCAATCGACAGGCGATCGTGCAGAACGCAAGGTCCCTCCACTGCGCTTCGCTCCGGTCGGGATGACAGAGTTATTTCGGTAGTGCCGGAGTCACCTTGGCGGCATCGCTTCCCCACCCTAGCGCAAAGATCGAGCTAGGATGAGGCACCCCTCGGTTTGGTTTGGATAGCGATTAAGTTCAACGGCGGCGGACAGGAGTGTCCGCCCTACACGGTTTCGGTGCGCTCGTCTTCTCCGTCGCGGAAGCAGTTTCCTCAGACGGCTAAACCCGGTGCATAGGATCGTAACGGTTCGGCTGAAGCCGGGCCCTTCCCAAACTCGCAGAGTCGGTGACACGTTAATCCATGGTCGATAAGGCGGAACACGAGGTGCCTCCGCTGCGCTTCGCTCCGGTCGGCATAACAGATTTATTTTGGTGCGCGGGAGATCGCTTTGGCGGCATCGTCTCCCACCCTAGCGCAAAGAACGCGCTAGGATGGGGCACCCGTCGGTTTGGCTTGGGACGGAGGAAGCATACTCCGCGGGGTGGGCGGTTCGCGGCTAGAAGCAGATTCCTCGCTTCGCTCGGATGACAATTGTTAGGGAGAATGACAATCGTTAGGGGTGTGGGTCGCCGAGGGTACGACGTTAGGACAAAGGGTGGGGCAGTTCTATCTCTCTCTTCGCTTTCTTAGTTTCGGCGGGGGGACGTAGTCTTCGATTATGCCGTAGAGATCGAAGCGGCCTCGCTTCAGGAGCGGAGCTGGGGCGCGGTCGTGGAGGAGGTGCCAGGCTTCGCGGTAATGTTCCCACTGGTTTTGTTTGTCGCCGGGGCAGACTCGGATGGCGTGTTTGCGGGAGGCTACGGCGGACGGGATGATATACCAGATGTCTTTGGGAATGCAGTAGACGGCGAGGTAGTCGAAGTCGGATTGCTCGTAGCGGTGGTTGGGACCGTTGACATGCAACAGGCTGGCTACGAAGTTGCCGGGCTTCAGGTTGCTGGCCTGGAAGAAAGTGGATTTGACCTGGACGCTGATGAAGCGTCCGCCGAGATCGAGGACTACGTCGTATTGGGCGGTGTCGCCCAGGGGCTTGTTTAGTTGGAAGCCGAGTTCGGCGGCTTTTGCCATGAAACGAAGCTCGGCCCACTGGCCTCGCTTTTTGTGGTTGCGGATGTCCATGCCGGAGGTTTTCACGGTGTCCTTTGTGATCCAAATAGAAAAGGCGCGGCCGGTGGGCCACGCCTTTATTTTGACTCTATATCTAGCATAGCATTTTTGAGGGGTAAACCTGCCAGCTTTGGGACATTTATATTTGGAATGGTTTCAGCGAGTTAGCGAAATTTTGGTGGTTTCTGGGGGCTTGACAAGATTTCGTTTAATTACACTGATTTCGTGTTACACTGATCTCGTGTCTTCCCCTCGCCGCTTGCGCAACGTTACCGTGACCCTGGAAGAAGAGGTCGCCCAGTGGGCCCGCATCGAGGCGGCGCGCCGGGATACCAGCGTTTCGCGGTGGTTGGGGGAGTTGCTGAGAGAGCGCATGTCGGCCGAGGACGATTACGAAAAGGCTATGCGGCGGGCGGTTGGACGCAAGCCTTTTCTGCGCAGCGATGGCCGCTACCTGACGCGCGAGGAGGTCCATGACCGCGCCGGGACGGTTTCGCTGATCGATTTTGACGAAGCCACCATCGGTCCCTGGGAGTGGGACTTGAAGCGGCTGGTGGCAAGCGTGAACGTCGCGGGGCGGGAGAATGGCCTGAACCGCCACGAAAGGGCGCGGCGGTTCAACGGTGGGTGTCGGCCCTTAAATGCGTCGCCCAGCTTGGGTGACTCGACTGTGGTCCTCCACGCCGTAGACGGGCGAATCAGATCGTCAACCGATCCAAATCAAAGGCTGCGAGAAACGTTAGCCAAGCGATGCACCGGAAACCGGACGTTCCTGGCCAAGACGCCGCCGGGGAGCGGGTCAGGCTTTCGCGTGCTCTGCCGGGCTGACCGTTCTACGTTCCAACGCAGGTACTTGCGCCTGACCGTACCGGCCTCCCGGAGCGGCGCGTGAAGATGCGCCTACGGGCGGAAGTGCTCACTGGTTGGCATGGAATCCGGTGGTTACCGATGCGGGGTTGCTCGAGAGTGGATGGAGGCTGCAAGACCGCTATCGACTTTCCTATTGGGATGCGCTGATCGTGGCGGCGGCCAAGGCGGCGGCCTGCGGTTATCTGCTCACGGAAGATTTGCAGGCCGGGCAAAAACTGGATGGGATCGAAGTGGTGAATCCGTTTCTGCGTGGTCCTGAATCTGTGTTGTGAAGACGGGATCGACAAGTTAGAGACTTGCCGCAACCGCGTGGGACTTGGCACCGCTTTCTTTTTCTGCCTGACGATCAGCCACGGTAAGTTCTTTTTCCAGCGAGGAAAAGCGTTGCAGGATCTCGTGCATGCGCAAAGACATGTTGCGAATGGTTTCGATCTGGGAGCGGGCTCCGGCGGAGAGAGAACCCGGTTCGAGCAACAGCAGCTCGGAGTTGCCGAGCACCGAGGTAAGAGTGTTATTCAAGGTGTGCCGCATTTCCAGCATGTAGCGGCCAAGCAGGGCTTGCCGTTTGAGTTGGAGGTTGACCTGTTCAAAGCGGCGGGTGTCCGTCTCGGCGTTGACCCGGTGCAAGATTTCCCCCGCCACGAGTATTAATGTGTCCAACCAGTTCTCCTGTTGCCGCAAGGTTGCGATGCCGGGCCAGCGATCGCGAACTGTTTGTATGACCCGAGCATCTTCGGAGACAAACAATACGCGCTTTCCTGCTGCGTCCATGGCCTCCAAAACCACCGAGAGCGCTTGTGGACGGAGACCACCGGCGATGGCCAGGTGGAAGGTGTCCGGATCGAAACCGAGACAGACGTCGCTGCTCATCAGGGTGAACGCGGGGACGGTGCGCTCTGATTGCCAGCGTCCAGTTACAGCGCGGGAAAGTTCCGCGTCATCGGAAATGATCAGTATGGAGGGTTGATCCACGTTCCCTTTCAGAAATCTGGCTTCGGGCTTCGAGCTTCGGTCACTTCGGGTTGCTATCGTCTGCGTCTTGCTGCCTGGCGGGGGCGTTCTCGCTCCAATCCGGCGAACTGCTGGAAACCTCGAAATCGGGCACGTCCCCGTTCGCCGCGGCTCCGGCGGCCTGGGCGCGCGCTTTTGTAGTGCCGCCCGGCTTGGCGGCAGCTGCACGCTTCGCGTTTTTTGCCAAAGCGGCGTCCACCACGGCGCGGAGATCGACCAGCATCGACACCGGCTGTCCCGATGAATATTCGGCGTGAAACATTACTTTCCATGACTGGCAGATCATGCGCAGGCGGGCGATGGGTTCTTCGGCGGAAAACTGGGCCCGGCGGCAATCGAGCGTCTCGACGCCGCGGCTTTCCAGTTCACGCAAGCCGTCCAGAATGGCGTTGAGGTCCTGGTGCATCAAGCGGAAGAAAATACGCCTCATGAGAAAACTGAAGCGGGTGAATGCGACCATGGCCGCAGGCTCAAAGTATTTCTTGCCGCACGAAGTTTTCAGCTTTCTTCCCTTTTCCAGAATACGGCTGGTAAGCAGCTGGTTCAGATTGCGGCAACCATTTGCGGTTTGCACAACTTCATCCAGCGGACTCAGCCACTCCGGAGCATTCAGGTCCACGGAACCCAGAACAGGTTCGAGCGTCTGGGCGACATAGGCCAGGTCGACGTCCGCGTCTTCCAGGCGGGAGGGGGCGGAATGGGAAAAGAATTGAACTAACAAAAAGTCAATCTTGTCACGATCGGAATCGCTGTGTTCTTCCCTGCGCAAGTGATGAATCAGCAGAGTGCGCAGAGCATCATCGCTGCCCACGGTCGTGGTCTGCAGGAACTGGCGGAGCTGATGGACTTGAATGCGCGCGTCCAGGTCAGCAAACAATTGCCGGGTCTGTTCGACCGACTCCTGCGGCGGCGCATCCACGCCAGCTTCCAGATCGCTGTGCGACGGCAGATCGATCACGAATTCCCGTGCCAGCGCGGAATATAAGGGATAGAGCAGACGGGCGTCGCGCCACTCCGCTGCCAGGTCACTCAATTGAGATGTGGGCGTCATAATTTCACAATTCAGGTTTCACAATCCAGTTGGCAACTTCCCCGGTGAAGCGAGCGGCAACGGCAGTTCGCCCGCCGTTGTACTGCACCGCTACCACACAGGCCTCGGTATCCAGCGTGCCATCGGAATTCTGTAGCCGAAGTTTGTCGGCAAACTCGAGGGGCAAGGTTGATGCGAACAGCACTTCGGTCGGTGTGCCGAATTCGATGATGGTACTTTCGGTAAACGCGCCGCTTCCACTGACAACCCGAGTCAGACGTACGGGGATACGGACCGGGGTCGCATTGGGAAAGAACCGCGCCAGTTTGGTGGTCGAGCTTTCACGCGCGGGAGCAGCCGCAGCGCCCGATTTGGACACAGAATTCCTCATTCCCGATTCCCAGGGGTCGTCGATGCGGCCTGGATTCCCTAGTCCGCCGGTTAGCGTGGCTGAGGCACCCGGACCGCATCGTATAGAGAGGATGCACGAGCGCAGCCAAAGCCTGGTGATCTGCGTGGAACGGCAAGTTATGCTTTATCAATTAGATAGAATGGATCTCAAGGACGGCCCGGTGAGTTCGTCTTAGGCTTTGCGTCTCGGATTGAGACAACGTCTCAAGCTCTTCCGTCGTTTCTCTCCGCACTCTGTAAAAGGAGAGTAGCTAGTGAGCGTTCCTTCTGCGGAAACCATTCGGTGACGGTCTTGATCGCGGTTGGGAAGTTGCCGGACTTGCCGAGTCCAAGAAAGAAACGCGAACCCGAACTCCAGCACAGTGCTGGCCATTGCATGGCCCATCGCGGAGAGGCTCCAGACCGCCATCACCAACATGTAGCTGATACGCGTGCCCAGCTTGTCAATCAGCCGGCCGAAGGCGAGCAGGCCAATCGCGTAGGCGATCTGAAATGCATCCACGATGTAGCCGTAACTTACTTCGGTCATCCTGATGCTGCGCTCGAGCGTGGGCTTGAGGATCGCGATGACCTGGCGGTCCATGTAATTGATCGAAGTGGCTACGAACAGCATGGCGCAGATCGTCCAGCCCACACGGCCGAGGCGAGCGCCGGGAGATGTGGTGCTTTCTCTTTGGCCGTTGATAGTCCTTGTATCTGCCAAACCGCGCTCCTACAACCGATATGCTTTTTTCACCAATCGATAAGCAAGATCCTTCGCCACTTCCAAAGCTTCTTCCTCCTCCAGTCGATGCTCGGCGACCAGCCTTGCCAGGAAGGCGCAATCCATGCGCCGCGCCACATCGTGCCGCGCCGGAATGGATAGGAAGGCGCGGGTATCGTCGTTGAACCCTACCGTATTGTAGAAGCCCGCCGTCTCCGTCACCTGCTCGCGGAAACGCATCATTCCCTCCGGACTGTCGTGGAACCACCACGGCGGCCCCAGCCGCAGGCACGGGTAGTGCCCAGCCAGCGGAGCCAATTCCCGGCTATAGGCAGCCTCATCCAGCGTGAAAAGAACGATCGTCAAATCGCGCTCGTTGCCGAACTGATCGAGCAAAGGGCGAAGCGCGTCGACATAATCCGTCGGCATCGGAATGTCCGCACCCACGTCGCGGCCGCACCGCTCATAGAGCTTGCGATTGTGGTTGCGCGCGCTGCCCGGGTGAATCTGCATGACCAGCCCGTCTTCGAGGCTCATCCGCGCCATTTCTGTCAGCATTTGGGCGCGGAAGAGCTCCTGTTGTTGGGCATTGGCGTCGCCGGCGATCACTTGACGAAAAAGTTCTGCAGCCTCCGCAGTGGGAAGATTCGCAGTTCGCGCGGTGGGATGACCGTGGTCGGTTGCGGTGCATCCCAATTCTCGAAAGCGAAGTCGCGTCTTTCGAAGCGCGTTCAGATAACCCACCCATGTCGAAGTGTCTTCTCCGGTCTTCTCGCCGAGCTTTGCGACATTCTCGGCAAATTCCTCAAATTCCGGATCGACAACCGGGTCTGGCCTGAAGGTCGGCAGTATTCTCGCCTTCCAGTTCGATTCGCGGATGGTCTGGTGATCGGCGAGCGAATCGAGCGGCGAATCGGTCGTCGCCAGAATTTCCAAATTGAAACGGGCGTAAAGAGCGCGCGGGAGGAACTCCGGTGTCTGTAACTTTTCTGAGATCGCGTCGAAGTACAGGTCGGCGGTCCTTTCCGACAACCGCTCGGCAAAGCCGAAAAGTTCCTGGAAGGCAAAGTCCAGCCACATCCGCGTTGGCGTTCCCCGGAATAGGTAGTAATTGCTGGCGAAGATGCGCCAGACCTTCCGGGCATCCTTCAGCTCGGGATGCCCAATCTCAAGATCCTCAAGCGAGACTCCCTGGCTGTAGAGCATTCGCGAGATGTAGTGGTCGGGCTGCACGAAAAGCTTTGCCGGATCAGGGAAAGGCTGGTTCGTTGCGAACCATGCCGCCTGAGTATGCCCGTGAGGGCTGACGAGGGGCAAGGCTCGCACACTTTCATAGAGCGCCCTTGCTAACTTCCGTGTATCGGGTTGGGTAGGAAACAGACGGTCTGGATGGATTAGCATGAGTCCGACTCAACCTCGGCTCTACGCATCGACGGACGGCGACGCAGCCGCAGCACCGCTGTGACCACCAGCATACACGCGTCATTGGCGCGGCTGTAGGAATCGTATTTCCGGCGAGACCTAGTCCGCAGAGTAGGTTAGCGGATTGAAATCGTACGGGAAGTGATCAAGATCCTTGCGGCCGAAAACCATGCTGGTTGCGTCATTCCCGGCTGCGAAGGAGTATGGCCCTCGTGGCGCTGCACACTGTGACGTTTGTGCAGCGCGCACGAGGACGCTCGCGGTTCGCTGTTGTTTGGTCGAGGTTTTATTTGGCGGTCGCTTCCTTCAGCAGCTTCTGCATCATCGGATGGTGTGCCAACCCGATCGACTTCTCTTCCGATGCGCCGAACAGTTCGGGATGTAAGTAAAGTCCCCGATCGCGCTCCGATTTCGATGCTTCCACAGGAATGCGATGCGCGTTGGCCCATGCGTCTTGCCGAATGCCGGTCACTTGCCAGGAGACTTCCACGTTGGGTTTATCCGTCTTGATGGAGAATTGGTGATTCTCTACCTTGCTAGCCACAATGGCCTGCGAGAATTGGCCGATGACCGTGAGTTGATAGCGAAAATCGCGGTTCAAGGTCTCGAACCATTCGGGCAGACGAACCACAGCGTTGCCCTGTCCATCCGTGGTTGCGTTCCCGTTGTAGATATTCATCATGTCGGGCGACTCGACGAAGGAGTGATAGAGGTACTTGTTAGCAGGATCGAGCGGGTGATCGATCTTGAACGAGCCACTCGCTTTGGAAAGGTTGCCGTCGACGTCGACGTCGCCATCGAAAAACGCGGCAACGCCTCCAGTCTGATTGTAGGCAAATAGACCGTCGCCGGTGGAGAAGTTGGCAAAGCCCCCGCCGCTGCCGCCAGCGCTGCTTGATTGACCGATAACTCCAAACGCGTTGCCAATTCCATAGACGCCGTTGCCATTTGAGTCAAGATTGGTGCCAAACACACCGGCACCCGCATTGTTGTGAGCAATGCCATCCACTCCGTCTGGATTAAAGCCATTCGACCCGACGGCGTTGAAACTCTCGCCCCATACGCCTTGGCCGTTGCTGCCGGGCAGGGCTTTGCCCTGCACTCCGACGCCAGTACCGCCGCTCCCGATCTCGCCCAGGACGCCCACACCTGAGCTGCCGGATGTCTGACCGAGAACTCCGCGACCTTGGTTAGAGGCCGAGGTTCCCCAGACACCAAAGGTGAATCCGCTGTCGCCCGTGGCCGTCGCCGCTCCCGCTACTGCAGCGACGTTGTTGCCTGCGCCGGTCATTACTGAGCTAATTGCCTCGCCCGAGGAGTTCGCTGACAGCGTGCCCGTACTCACGATGCTTGCGCTCAAGCTGGTTGCAGCGAGCTTGCCATCCACCGTGGTTGTGCCACGAATGTGGGCGGTGCCGTGGACGTCCAACCTGGCGGTCGGCGACGTCGTGTTAATTCCTACATTGCCGTTCGGGCCATCGAAGATATTCGAGTTGCCGAGCTTGCTCGGTCCTACCCACTTCGTCACCTGGTTGGCTGTGCCACTGCCGGTAATTGCCGCGAGAGCCGGGCTGGTTTTGGTTGACGGTGGCAAAGATCGAGAGTCGGCGGCCTTCAGGAAGGCCGAGGGCGGCAAGCCGCCGATGGTCTCCGCGTCCGCAGCTTTCAGTGCGTAGGGTACGCTCATCAGCACCGTCCGGGGCTGTTCGGCCTGTCCCTGTGCTTGGACGCTTAACCAGCGGGCTTCGCCGCTGGCGAATACATCCGACGGCAGGCCTTGGGTGGTGGTGGAACCGAGCATCACCGAGTAATGCCCGGTCTTATCAGCAGTTACGTTCTGGGTTTCCAACCAAAGCGCGGCACCGCCTTGAGATTCCTTATAGAGAGAGAAGGTCACGCCCACCGTGCCGGTCAGGGGCTTGCTATTTACGTCGGTTAGAACGCCGCTGAACTTGATCACTGGCGGCACGACCGCATTCGCGGCAGCCGGAGCAGCCTGCTGAGCGGAAAGAGAGACTACAGAGCAGATAATGAGAAGCCAAATACCTACGTACAATCTCGTCCGGTACATAAAACACTCCTTGTTAAGGTTTGCGACCGTGGCGCCGGAGAAGTTGGAACCCGTTTCATGGATTACCCGGCATCACGAACGTGGTGCGCATACTGCCGCAACCGAGGTTGGCGGGCAATGGTGAACGTCTGAAGATTGGCTTAATCCAGATGAATTCGTAAGCTACGGAAACGATTGGGTTTGTTGAGGAGCAGGACCATTGATGTAAAATTGCCGCCATCCCTTGAGGTCGCTTTTATGCCGTCCGACCCAGTCAAAGTCGCCGACCAGATCCGGTCTGGGGAGGATTTTGAGCTGGACTTGCGCGCCTACGAGCTGCGCCGTGCCGGTCGGCCTCTCAAGCTGGAGAGGATTCCCATGGCACTGCTCTTTCACCTAATAGAGAAGAGAGGGCATCTGGTCATGCGCGACCAAATTATCGAGAGGATTTGGGGGAAAGACGTCTTTCTCGATACGACAGCAGCATCAATGCTGCCATTCGCAAGATTCGCCAGGTCATGGGGGACGATCCCGACAGCCCCGCTTCGTGCAGCCCATCACCGGGCGCGGATACCGGTTCATCGCGCCGGTGGTGGAAGCCAGCCCCCCGATGATTGAGGCCTCGGTGGTGGAAAAAACACCCGCGACGACCGAAAGCCTGGTGGGGAAGAAGACCTCCCATTACCGGATTCTGGGGGTGGTGGGTAGCGGGGGCATGGGGGTAGTTTATAAGGCGGAAGATCTGAAGCTGGGCCGCCGGGTTGCGATTAAGTTCCTGCCGGCCGAGATGGCCAGCGATGCTAAGGCTTTCGAGCGCCTCGAGCGCGAAGCCCGGGCTGCTTCGGCGCCCGAACATCCCAACGTCTGCCCGATCTACGAACTCGGAGAACACGAGGGCCAGCTATTTATCGTGATGCAAATGCTGGAAGGGCAGACCTTGCAGCAAAGGATTGAAACCGCTGGCCAGCTAAAGAAGCCCTTGTCGACGAATGAGGTTCTTGATCTCGCGCTGCAAACTGTCGCAGGACTATCCCGTGTATGTGCATGGAGAGGCATACTTGGCAGCCGGACAAGGCAGTGCCGCTGCTGCCGAGTTTCAGAAAATTCTTGACCACAGCGGCATCGTCTGGAATTGCTGGACCGGAGCGCTAGCGCGTCTGGGAATGGCCCGCGCCGACGCTCTGGAGTCGAGAACCTCGGAAGGAGCCAACGCCGATGCCGCCCGCGTCCGAGCCCTTGCCGCCTACAAAGATTTCCTGACGCTCTGGAAAGACGCCGACCCCGACATCCCCATCCTCAAGGAAGCCAGTGCGGAGTACGCGAAGCTACAATGACTTGCTGCTCCGGGACTATCAGGACTGGAGACCGGTTGTTCTCGGGAGGATGTGGCTTAGCCGCGCGATTTGTTGCCGATCCTCCTGATGGTCAATCAGGAATTCGACTCCATACAGGTAAACCACCCGGTTGCGAACGATTCCGCTGAGACGGATCGATGTGCCACCATCCGCGTCAATGAGTTCAACATCAATCTGAGCTCCAATGGCCAAGTTCGCAAGAGCAAACAAGCAAATACCACCTTGGCTCATCTTCGTTCCACGACCCGGTATCACACCGGTGCCTGTCAGATCATCGGCAACCACACGGATTGGCACGTCCACCAGGCGTCGCTCCCATCGGCGCTCGTATCCTGACTGTCGGTTCAATGCCATACTCGCAATTTAACAGCATCCTGTCCCTAGTTTCGCCTTACGAAGGATCACGTACGTTTGCAGTGGGTGTCTCAATTGGGGTAAAGGAGAGCCAGGAGCATCCCACGTGGAGCGGCCATAAAAACTTGTTGGGACGTGTATGGCAGGAATCGCGTTGCCCCGGAGACGGGTGATTCACGGCTGATTTTGGTGCAAAAACGGGAATTCTCCCTGGATGGGTTGTTGCTCGCGGGACCGATATGAATAGAATTCCGGGTGAACGAGAATTTTCTCGCGCCCGCGGGAGTGGAGGCGGAAACGCCCTCACAATTCCCGCCGGGAGCCGGCGCTACACGCTCTCCGGTGCCTACCTTCCACCCAGCAGTCCGTACACCGTCAGCAACTCCACCGCAGGAACGTATACTTTGCCGTTGGCCACCGTGGGGACCGTAAATTTCACCGGACGGCCTGGATTGTCGCGCGAACCGCTCTGACCGCTGTTGTAGAGCTCAGTGCTAATGTCCGTGGCATCGTAGGCGTGCAATGTCCCCGGGCGGCTATTTTTCCAATTGTCCGTCTGCAGCGCCCAGACAATGGCATCACTGTTGCCATTCGCAGAGATGGAAGGCGTTGGACCCGGGTAGCCAAAATAAGTTGGCGACACCGAAACCGCACTATTAGAGAGTAACTCGGTCGACGTATTGAAAGTATACTGCCTCAAATTGTCGTCGCTGCCACCGAAGTAGAGATTGTTGTTCCACCATGCCGCTGTGCCCCACAAACCAGGGATGGCGTTCTCCATCGCCTGCACGATCTGGTGGTTGTTCTTGGGATTGAAGTGTCCCATCTTGTCGCGATCGATCAAGTAGATGGAACCTTCTTTACCCACTTGCACGAGCAAGTGCTGATGTCGGGCATTCGTGCCCTGGTCAGGTAATATGAGCACACCGCCGGAACCCACATCACCGTCGTGGCTGCCGAGAAAAGCCTGGTTGTACGGAGTAAACCAGTCCGCCAGTTGGAAGCGGCTGCCGACTGGAGGAGACAGCTTCACCACCGTGTCGCTGAAATCCTGTCCGCCGAGCTTGCCATCATAAGTCCCGTTTCCGGTGGAGAAAAAGAGGTTGAAATCACTGTCGGCAGCCACACCGGTACCGGCTTGCCATACGCCTCCCTGCCCGCCGTTAGGAGTGGAGCTCCAGACTGCAATCTGCTTCAGTGTGGTTTCGTCATAGGACATTACCCATCCGTGATACGGCACATTGTCGCATTGCGAACCCCAGCCGATGAACACGCTGCCATTCTGCAAAAGCAAGCCGGGCCGCTGGGCGTGTTGTCCTGGATCGAAGCTGATGAACCCGTTCACACTACCCTGTCCGGTTCCCTTCACCTTCGCCCGAATGACGACGGGTGAGCCGGATCGTTCCTTTCCCGTGGTGATATCCAGGGCGTGCAAACCCTGGATGAAATTGCCGTTCGCTTTCGTCCGCGCGAGCAGGTACATCGTCCCGGTGGTGGTATCGATAACAGGTGTGCTCGTTACACCAATCTCCGGGACGACATCCCTGCAATTCACATCGTCACTCGAGACGGTGGTGATGCCGAGCTTGGGACTAATGAAACTTCTGTGCCATAGCGGGGAGTCGTTGACTCCCTTATTGTCGTCAGCATCGAAGGCGTAAACGCTGTCGTGCTCGGTTACTACATACACTACGTTGTGAGTGCCGAGGCCGGGAATAGTGACTTTGGGGACATAAAGAGGTTGGGCGTACACCAAACCATCGACAGTGTGCGAAAAAAGCTTCCCAAAGCTGGCAGCACTAACATTGGCCGGCGTCAAAATCGTCTCGTGGAGGTTCTGTCCATCGCGACTGTTATTGTTGCGAGACGTGGCAACGCTGACCTGCGCGCAAGCCGGAAAAACGGATGCAACGAAGAAAGCGAGGACTGCCCATACGAGTGGCGTCATATGTCTCCCCAAGAACGACAAGATAATGTTACGCAGAAACCCAGTAAGCCTTGGCCGGAGCCTCCTTCAACCAACGCTTTCGGGTGAAAAACAGTGTTGCATCCGGAGTAGTGAGTCGCAATCCGTTTCCTCGCGTCGCCGGATCAATAGCCCCGGCGATCCAAGGGTGAGTACGCCCAGCGTGGCCGGTTCGGTGCTGGGAGCAACCACGAATGCGGGATGCGTTGGCCGTGTTGCGGGGCCCGGGGGAGAGTTTCATCAGGCCTCCTTGGCAGCGCAGCAACACTATATCCCCAGCCTTCTCGATTGTCACGAACTTTGTCAAACCTGAGCGCAGTGGAAACTCCTACTTAATCGGGAGTTTCCTTAGCCAATAATTCCGCGCTTCAACAACCGTATACACAAGAAATTCCCTATGCACTAAACGGCAAGCCAACGTACCCCAATTTTTGCTCGTTCGGACTGCGAAATGATTCTTGTTGTGAGCTTTCGAGGACGCGTGTTCCGCACCTCTGGGTTTCAATCAAATCCGCGAACTCCTTCCCGAGTGCGCTTATCCGCCGTTCGACGATCCAATCGCTCAAGCATCACCGAACAAAGCCGTTGGTTATTGTGAAGACTTCTTGGCTAAGCAGCTTTTTTGTTGGAAACCGTGTTACCCAGTTTCGTAAAGCGATGAACGAAGGCCACATGGGACATTTCTCCCGATTCCGCCTCATCCTCTCCCGGTTCGCCCTTGATGACCGTGAAGTGGACGTAGTCATAGATGTCAACGTCTTGTACTCTGACCCGCAAGCCGGTTGGATCTCCGCAGATATCACCAATGGCAAGTTGAAAATTAAGCATCATCTCTAACCTCCAGTCTGTCGAGAATTTATTGGAAAAACAACCAGAGACTCTGACGAGTGACACAAATCGTTCAAGAAGAGAGGCTGGAACCCCTTACCTCTTAGGTACCAGCTCCCTGGGTCAGCATAGATGACTATACTGACATCGCTCGACGCTGCGTACGGCTCTCGCGGATCGAGGCTACACCTCGGTGGATATTCAGCCAGACATTCCCCTGGAAGAGATGGAAGAGGTCGTAGCTGTAGAGGACCTCGTCGGTGATGATCTCTTCCTTCCCTTGATCATCGGTCAGGGCGAAGGCAACCTGCACCCGCTCATCGGGTGAATTTTGCTTGGTAAAATGCACGAGTTTTCCATTGAGGGTTGTTTGCTCTTGAGTTGCATAGACATTGTCTCTCCCTCGTCCCTAGTCGGGCACTGAATCTTCACCTTAGGAAGAAACCGAATCGCAAGTCAAGGCGACAGCCCAACATTTTTGTAAAACTTTGTCATCACCGGTGACAATTTGCATAGCTCTCGCACCGTGGGCAGCAGCCCGCAGATATCCGCGCTTTGCTTGAACAAGTTGCCTCGTTTTCTCTCGCGAATCGGTTCAAAGAGTCGCTGTGCCTCCTTGCAAAAATTAGGAGAAGTGAAGCTCGATTTCACTTCGTTGGCAGAGTTACACCACCGGCTTTGTTACCGGGCAAATTTTGCTCTACAAGATCGCGATTAGCAGCGCCGAGCAGCGGATCGAGTACAGTATTCCCTGTAGTCATTACGAAGAGAACTATCGGGTCTGCGGTTTGGAATGCTTTGCCAGTATGGTCCGAGGCAGCCAATCCATGTGGATAGACGCCAGCACGACTACTCTTGAAAATACATGTCGAACACAAGCCTTTGGCAAGCTGCTTGCTTTCTCTCAAAGGATAACCAACCCTTTCGGAGGTTTTATGAACAGAAAAAGACGGATACACACTCTACGGTCTTTTGCCGTGCTGGTTCTGGTATCCGGGATGGTATTTTTGAGTGTTCAGCTCCATGCACAGCAAACACCGTCGTCGCCACAACAATATCCAGCCCAACGTCCCGGACAAGAAGCCGGACAACAGCCGCAGCAGCAACCAGGGCAGACGCCGGACCAGTCGGGACAACCGGCCCCGGATTCTCAGGCTCAGGCGCAACAGCACGGAGTCCAAGTCTTCACCGGTACGATCGTGAAGTCGGGTGACAAGTTTGCTTTCCAAGATTCCGCCAGCGGCACCACTTACGACATCGACCACCAAGACGAAGTAAGGCAGTTCGAAGGCAAGAAAGTTCGTGTACATGGCACTCTGGACCCCAACGGCAAGATGATTCATGTTCAATAGGCCGCCTCACAAGCTGTCTCAGGGATAATTTGAAACCAAAAGGGCCGGTCTCCCGGCCCTTTTGCATGAAGAAATACATGTGCCATTGCATCGTCAAAGCAAGGCCTCGCCTTCAGACATTCAGAACAGGTTTCCGAGTAATGTTGTGCCCGGCGGCATGTACTGCTCGTGGTGGTAGGACGTTGCCGCTGACTTGGCCCAGCGATTTACAGAGTTTTTCTTTTCCCACAATTACATAAAGGAAGCGGGAGTTCATACATCCGACCGTACGAGCCGCGACTACCTTTTACAACAAGAACTGCTCTGCAGGAGCATTTTTGTCATAGTCTCTGTCTAGCTACGTCAGCATTCTGTGCCAGTGGGCCTCCCAGACTACTCGGTGATCACGTGGTCGGCCCATTCAATCAGCGACACGAATATCGACGGGTTGCCAAACTTTGCTCCATAGTTGTTTAGATCCGCTTCGGTAATGCCTCTGGCCCGAGAGCACGCGCCACAGGCGTAGATTTGAATGTGCTTAGAGGTGAGCTTATCCAAGGTTTCGCCAACGGGCGGCCATCCAACCGGCGTGACCGAGTTCGCAAGCGTCTTTCGCATCAGCACAACTGCTTCTCCGAGCAAGTAAATCTGCACTTCGTGTCCGGCTTCAGCGAGTGCGAGCCCATGGGAAAAGGGAAAAGCTGCCTTGGTTGGATCGTCAGAGCCCCACGCGCTCTTCATCAGGACCTTAAGCGATTTGTGCGGGGACTGCGCCTGGAGAAGACCGCTGCCAACCACGAAAGGTACAGCCGCCAATTGAACTAATCGGGAAAGGAATAATCGACGCGCCATGAGATTCTCCTTACAAGTGGAAGGATACTCAGGTTATTCGAAAAGCGCGAGACCTGAGGCACTCCATACCCGGGGCGGACTAAGGTGCCTCGAAGTCCAAGGCATAGACTTCTTGGGATCCAATGTCGCGCATGAAAAGCGGAGCACCATCTGGAGTTAACCCCATCCAGGAAACCCAAGGCTCGACTACCCGGCGGAGGTTCTGCAGATCGGCGACTCGTTCGAGTTTGCGGTCAGCGATGCGCACTCGATAGACCGCAAGCTCCTTGCTGGCTCCGGTATCGAAATAAACGTATTTGCCATCCCTTGACCACTGGGGAAAGCCGGTGGCATGAGTCACGAGATCAGACCAGTTTCCAGTTGAACGCTCGAAGAGTTTGAGACTCTGCCCATCATGTGTTTCTGCCACGATGAAACGTCCATCGGGCGAACAACGCGGCAGAAACAGGTCATGGGGACTCCGAAGGGCCTCACTCTTAGAGGTCTTACCATCGAACAGTGCAATCGTGGAATCCGCCTGAGTTCCCTGGACGAAAACGATAGAGCTGCCACCGCCACACCAATCGACCCGGTTTGGTTCTGGAACGGGGAATTTCTGAGGTGTATTGCCATCGGCAGAAACAATGTATAGCCCCTGAGTTTTTTGCGGTTCCACGCCTACGAAGGCGATCTGACTGCCGTCGGACGAAAAACTCGGCGACCATGCCTGCAAGGGGCCGCGCGTGAGTTGCAGTTTCTCGCTGCCGTCGATCCGACTACGCCAGACCTCCCCCTCTGGATAGGAGACAAATGTTAGCCACTGCCCGTCCGGCGAAAAGCTCAAGTCGGTGGCCGACATGCCGCTGAGATAAGGAACAAATTGAGCGGATTTTGCATCGTAGCGTACCAACTCCGCGTGAGACTGCACGCCGATAGCGAATATCCTTTTCCCGTCCACACTGGGTTGGGGCGAAAGAAAAGTCAGCGGGCCTGCCGTCAGTTGAATCGGTTGACGATTCACCTTGTGAAAGATGTCGCCTGTCTCTCGAATGGCCCAGATGTCCCACCGGCTCCCGCGATTAGCCTGAAATAGATAATATTTTCCATCCGGCGTCCAGTTGCCCTGCAAGGGATCGCCGGCTTCATGCCAACCGGAAAGTAACTGGCGCACTTGGCTACCGTCGCGCGACGTTTCCCAGATAGCATTTCGGGAGACTTCGCCGGCGGTAAAGCGAATCGCGCGGCCATCGGGCGACCAGCGCAGCCACCATATCTCGAAATTCGGGCGCGGCAACTCTACGAATTTGCGAGATTCCCCGTTGCGGGCTACCTCGATCAGCTGGTTCTGGTGTGCAACCAGCAGGTTGCCGTTGGGCAGCCACGTCCCGTCCTCTCCTGGAATGTCGGCGAAGCGCCGTGGACTTCCGCCCACGACGGGCGCCAGCCAAAGGGGTTGATCGAGTTCCACCCCGCTAAAGCTGCCTACCACGAGCTCAGTCTTGTCCGGAGAAATATTGTTTAGGGAGACATTAGGAAACGGCGTGTTCATGACCACCGTGTCTCCACCCGAGACCGCGACTTGCGCGATGACGTAGCGTCCATTCACGGCTTCCTGGACATAAAGCCTAGTGCCATCCGTGAGAACGATGGGCGTAACCGCTCCGAAGACGTTCTTCATTTGTCCGTCATGCGTGATTTGCGTATATCCGGTCACGCGAGGCGGCGCGAGGGTAGGGCGGAAAATGTAGGCGAGAATAAGAAGCCCCGCCAGCCCCACGGCAGAAATCGCCGCGATTCGACCCTGGGAAGGTTGGCGAATCGAGGTCACGGGTATAGCCGTCGTAGCCCGTGAAACCGAACTCGAGCGACCCGATTCGATCTCGCGCTTCAACCGCTTGAGATCGACCCCAATCTCAGAAGCATTCTGATAGCGCAGCGTGCGGTCTTTCTCCAGAGCTTTGTTGACAATTGGATCCAGTTCCGGGGGCAACTCCGGGTTCAAACGGAGCGGCGACGTCGGAGCCTTGTGCAAGATGGAGGCGAACACCATGGCCGAGGTGTTCCCGGAGAATGCTGGACGCGCCGTGGCCATTTCGTAGAGCACGGCGCCGAACGAGAAGAGATCGGTGCGGACGTCAAGGTCCTCGCCAGCAGCCTGTTCCGGCGACATATAGGCCACCGTGCCCACGGCCGCGCCGGGGCTGGTCAAAGCAGCCTCGCTCATAACAGTTGGGGCCAAGGGTTCGATTGACCGCGACTTTTCCTCCGGGGCCAGCTTAGCCAGGCCGAAGTCGAGGATCTTGGCGTGACCGAGCTTAGTGACAAAAATGTTGGCGGGCTTGATGTCGCGGTGAATGATGCCCTTGGCGTGCGCGGCTTCGAGAGCGCTGGCTATGTCAACCGCCAGTTCGAGCAACTGGTTGGTGGGTAGGGGCTTGCCCAGGATACGCTCGCGCAGGGTCATCCCTTCCAGCAGTTCCATGACGATGAAATATTGACCGTTCTGCTGGCTGATCTCGTGGATGGTGCAAATGTTCGGATGGTTGAGCGCCGAGGCGGCGCGAGCCTCGCGCTGGAAACGTTCCAGGGCGGACGCATCCGAGCTGAGTTCTGGAGGAAGAAACTTCAACGCTACGTGGCGACCCAGGGTTTCGTCCTGCGCCTCATAGACGACACCCATCCCGCCGCCGCCGAGCTTCCCGACGACGCGGTAATGCGAGATCGTCTCGCCGATCACTGCAGCAGAATCCTACGTCCGTGAAACGGGCAAGTCAATGAAAGCTGTTGAGGTGACAATAGCTGGGAAGGATTGTGGTTGTGAACATCGCGGTGTTACATCAGTTAGCCATCCTTTATTTTCCCAATTCCATCATCTAGAAGGGTAATGTCGGTCGGAGCAAGCGCAGTTGCAACGACAGAATCTGCTTGAAGGGACGCCCCGCTTCGCCAGCCCATGTGGGCGACTTGAGCCATCTGGGGACAGGCGCCCAAGGGATGCAGCCGCTTGTTCCGCGCTGTATCATGTCAGTCGCAACAAAATAAGGGTCGCCGCATGGGACGTTCGTTGATTTGGATAGAGGATGCGAACGGAGGCTGGGCCTGCTCGAGCTGTCGATGGAGATTCCCGGTCCCCACCTTGCTTACCGGAAAAGAAGCTAAAGCCGCTTACGACCGCCTGGCCACTGTGAAGTTTCGTGAGCACAAGTGCGAGGCAGACATCAGCCTTCCTGCGGCGACGCAGGAAATAAGACGGGACGCCGACCCCACGTTCGCGGAGCGTGCTCGGAAACTCATCGTGCAAGGATACAAACCGAAGGATGCGGTGGATCTTGTAGTTCAAGAAACGGCGCTCGAGCATCGCAACGATCCGAGGATCATGGAGAAGGCTCGCTCTGATGCCGAGGACTTCCTTCTAAAAGTCCGTAGGGGTCTCATTTGAAACGGAGGCCGCACCGATCAGTCCCACCGGTCGTTTTCTTGGATACGAATTTCGGGCCGCTAAAGTGACAAAAGCGAGGTTCGGGCGGGAACACTCATTTCCTTGCGCCCTTCCGGCGGCCAGAATTGATCATCACGGAAAGGCGGGAAATGCTGTCCAGAAGTTTGCTCAAACTTTGAGACGTCAGGTCGCCGAGAGAGTTTCCTTTTTCTTCCACATCACTGAAACCCGCATTCTGCATTTGCTCAGCGGCAGCGACGAATCGCTCGCGACTTATGTCGTCCATGTCAATGAAGCGAAATGCTTGAGCGAGTGGTGTCCCATCAGCTCCGGTGTGCAGAAACTGGATCTGCGCCCTTACCTTCCCGAACACGGTGTTCAAACCCATGTCGGCCAGCGTTCCTTGCGGGATCGGTCCCTTCGAAAGGATGGCGGAACCTCCGGTGAGGGAGAGCCGCTGGATCACTCCGACAAACTTCTGGTCGTTGACAGCGAACAATGCACGCTCATTATTGGGGACGCGGATGCGCGGCGGACGGGTGCTCTTCCGAGACTTGGGCAAGTTTTGGCGCATCATCAGAGCATTACAACTGGAGCCCGAGGCGTCAATGTTACGGAAGTGTTCTGGCCGGAGGCTTGGGCGAAACGCAACAGCGAGCCTTGGCCCTGAGGGGTGTTTCGGTCCGGGCTATTAATTAGCCTCGACCGCCCGGTCCGCCGCTATCACTACCTAACCCCGCCACTCTGCGTCGCTAATTTTGAAAGTTGTGGATGAGAAAGTCACCTGGCTGGAGCGCGATTCGACGGACGCGTTGCGATTTCCACACTGTCATCGGCGAGAGCCTTGGAAGTGGCCACAACCTGAATCTTGCCTGCCTCGCCGGGCGTCGACCGCACAATCAGTAGTGCCAGACCGTTAAATGCTTTGCGGTGATCGGCCTGGAATGGTTCTTCGGTGGCAGCATTACCGTTGTCCACACCGGCGATTGTCCCAGCCCCCGTGACGTCGAAGCGCACCAGATTGTCAGCCAGCGGACAGGGATTACCATCTTTATCTTCGATACGCACAGTAATGAACGATAGATCGTCGCCGTCGTTCTCAATGACGGTGCGATCCGGAAAGAGTTTCACACGCGCCGGTGGCCCTGCCGTGCGGACCTCATCGACTGCAACCTGTTTGCCGTCCTGATACGCCACCGCCTTCAGAGTACCTGGTCGGTAAGGCACCTGCCAAACTCTCCGGTACTTAGACATGAATTTTCCGTCCGGGCTGACGTTCTTTCCAACCGGCATTTCCCAAATTTCTGAGGACCGTGTTTTCTTCCCCAGCAACTTGCCATTTAGCAGGAGTTCCACTTCTTCGGCGTTCGAATACGCCATCACTGGGATAGTCTGGCCCTCTCTCCCTTCCCAGTTCCAATGCGGTAGCAGATGAACCATCGGCTGGGTCGTCCACTGACTTTGATAGAGGTAATATCGGTCTTTGGGAAAGCCGGCAAGGTCAATCATGCCGAAATAGGAGCTGCGCGAAGGCCAATCAGGCGCGTCCAGGGACATATCTTCACCCGACCAAAAGAACGGGGTCGGCTCCCCGATGTAATCGAATCCAGTCCACACAAACTCGCCGAGAATCCGGGGAAATTTATCCTGATACGTGAATTCCACGTCGGGGCAATAGGCCCACGGCGGGGCAATGATGTCGTAGCTGGAAAGCTGCAGGGACGAATGCTTCTCATACTTTTCCATAGGCAGATGATACACACCGCGCGAGCTCACGCACGATTCCGTCTCCGAGCCGAAAATGATCCACTGCGGATGCTCCTTCATGATCTGCTCGTAGTGCATAGGCTGGTAATTGAATCCCGGAATGTCCACTTCGTCGGCGAGCTTGTTCTTGATCGCCTCCTTCCAGCCGTTGAATGCCGAGGTAGTAGGCCGCGTGGGATCTTCCTGGTGGAAGAAGGACGTCAATCGCCGGGCTTCCTGCGCTCCATTCGCTTCCCACTGCTCTGGAATCTCGTTGCCAATGCTCCACAGGATCACGCTCGGATGATTACGATCTCGCCGCACAAAGTCGCGCACGTCACGCTCCGACCACTGGTCGAAATACTTGCTGTAGTCGTTGGGGTTCTTTGCAATGCGCCACATGTCGAAGGCTTCGTCCATGACCAGGAACCCCATTCGGTCGGCGAATTCCAGAAGCTCAGGAGAAGGCGGATTGTGGCTGGTGCGGATCGCGTTCACTCCGGCCGCCTTGAGGATTTGCAGTTGCCTTTCGGTGGCGCGCCGGTTGACGGCAGTACCGAGAGCGCCGAGGTCATGGTGGTCGCAAACTCCATGCAGTTTCAAATGTTGTCCATTAAGCAGAAAACCTCGATCTTTGTCGAACACGATGGTGCGAATGCCAAACCGAGTCGTGTAGCGGTCTACGATCTTTTCGTCGGCTATGACCTCGCTTACCAAGGTGTAGAGATTGGGACGATCAAGATCCCAGCGCACGGGATGAGGAACACTCAGGCTTGTGGGCAAAGTCTCGCTCGCCGAAGCCGGAAGACTGACCGCGCTATCTTTGCTGCCCAGGCTCAGGCCGTTCGGATCAAGGACGGAAGTGCGAAGCGTGATCTTCACGTCCTTGTCAGAGTGATTGCGGACATCCGTTTTCACTTCGACCACTGCGTGATCGTCGGTGACTTCCGGTGTAGTCACGTAAGTACCCCAATGTGCCACGTGCACGGGCCCCGTGACCTCAAGCCAGACGTTACGGTAGATGCCTGCGCCGGGATACCACCTCGACGAATGCTCCTCCGGAGCGAGTCGCACAGCCAGAACGTTGCGGTCTACCCCGAAGTTCAAGTATGGCGTCATATCGAGCTGAAACCCCGAATAGCCGTAAGGGCGGCCTCCGAGCAAGTGGCCGTTCAGCCAAACTTGAGAGTTCGACATGGCGCCATCAAATTCCACCGCGAAATATCTTCCCATGGCAGTTGCCGGGATCGCGAATGTCTTGCGGTACCAACCCGTGCCGAAAGACGGCAATGCACCGATATGAGGGTTAATTTTGCGATCAAATGGACCTTCAATGGCCCAGTCGTGCGGGAGCCGGACCGCGCGCCACCGGGAGTCGTCGAACTGCGGCTGCTCCGCGCCGTCCGCCGGACCTTTGTAGAATCGCCAGCCGTCATTGAAGCTCTGACGGCGGGCATCCACCGCGACGATGGTGGCGGGTGTCGCAGGAATTGGGGATGAGCGCGCTGCGGCGACCAATGCGCACACACCCAGGCCAACAAGACATCTTCCGGTGAATGTCATGGACACTCCTGGCAGAGAAGAATATCAGCCCACCCTTGCTCGCTGCTCGGTTCGGAGATACAGCATGAAACGCCGCGAAGTAGGCGATTGACCCGATGGGAGGTCAGACTACGAATGCTGTAGCGTCAAAATCGTGGCGGATGGATGACTTCTTGAATCCAACTGGCACGCCCGGTGGACGCGATCAACTCCGTATGTACCCCGGGAAAAATAAATGCACCGGCTTCGCGTGCCTGGTGACTTCTGCTAAACGGAGCAATTCCATGTCAACTATTCTGCTCATCCTCTTGGTGCTGCTGGTGGTCGGCGCATTACCCACGTGGCCCTACAGCACAGGCTGGGGTTACTACCCGAGTGGCGGCTTGGGTCTGGTGGTCGTTATTCTGCTCATTCTGGTATTGATGGGCCGAATCTAGCTGATCGATCCGTGCCTGTTGCTTTAAATGAAGCACATGCCTGCTCGATATCAACGCTCGATATCAACGGTGGAGACGAGGTTCACCAAACGGCCCGCAGAGGCAAGAGTGCCTAATGGAGGAATGCAAAATGAGAACGACGAACCTGAGAACGCTGGTTATGATACCGGTGTTATTGGCCGGTCTTGGCCTTGCATGCTCAACCCAGCGCAGCACAAACGATACTTCTTACAAGGACGATGTCCAGAACGCGCTCAAGCAAGCTGATTTGACGGATGTGACAGTCAGTGAAGACCGCGACAAAAACACAATCACGCTCGGAGGCACTGTGCATTCCGACGATGCAAAGCGCAAAGCCGGTGACGTCGCCAAGTCAGCCGCGGGAGGCCGCGTAATAGCCAACGAAGTCAGCGTTCAACCAGTGGGCGCGGAGTCGCAAGCCAAAGACGTAGCCTCAAATCTGGATGACGCGATTGAAAAAGACTATAAAGCGGCGCTTATCGGCAAGGGTCTGGACAAGCAACACATTCGCTTCGACGCTAAGAATGGCGTCCTCGTTCTGAAAGGCAGCGTCAAGTCCGATGCCCAGCGTGAGCAAGCACAACTCTTGGCACAAGCGGTGCCTAACGTGCAACAGGTGCTTAACCAGATCGATGTGAAACGATAGCTCAGTCGACCAGCCGGCAACCTCGTGACAGGACGCTGGGAACAGTCCGGGCACGCAATGGCGAACCGGCCGCCATTGCCGCCGGAATTTCACTTGCGTTAGCCGCTTCGTCTTTCGGAGTTCAGGATGCAACGAGAAATAATCTCGCTCATCGGGCTGTCGTTCTTCCTGGCTATTGCGCCCTCGGGAGTTGCGCAGGACGGAAATCCGCAGGCTTGCCCGGATGTCACGCAGGAAACTCTCACATGTGAGTTAATCGCATGGTCACACTTGCAGGAGCCGGTGCCGTTGCCCGAGCCAGAGGCAAAGCCGATGCCGCCCGATCACCAAGGTGGCTCATCGCTGAATTCCCAAGCGCAACCGCAAACGTCCACACGAAGCATTACCGGCATCATCGTCAGACAAGGCGAAAAGTATGTGCTCAAGGCGGGCGGCAATACCACCTATCAACTCGATGACCAGAACAGAGCCCAGCATTATCAAAATAAAGAAGTGAGGGTGATTGGCAGATTGGACTCAGAGAGGAATTCTCTTCACATTGAGAGCATCGAACTGACTTCATGAAATCAAAGTACGGGATTTTACGTTGAACGATAAGGCGTCCGCGCGATACCCGAAGATATGTTGCGGCCTGAAGCTAGGGAAGTTCACAGGCCGGCCATACCTGGACCCTCCTAACCAACCCATCGAATATGGTCCCTCGTCCAGTGAATGCTCCTCCCGCAGTCTTAAGAGATACAGTATTTGCTGTAGCGCAAATTTTCTCGGTACCAGGCCAAAATTCCCAGTGGCTCCTCTGATCAGGGCTCTTACCCTACACAAAATGCGGGTCCGAGTCGATGGCACGGCTCGTGCTGCAGCACAGTCGAACACGCGGGGGAGAGTATGCTGAGCGTACAGATTGACAACTTTGGCGACACGGCAGTGATTGAGTGCGCAGGCAGAATAGTTCGGAGTGAAGCCGCTTTCAAACTACGCGAGGCTGTCACCTCGCAAAGAGACGCGCGTACCATCGTGCTTGATCTTGCCGAAGTCCCCGTCATCGAAGGTGGAGGTCTAGGCATGCTTGTGTTTTTGCAGCGATGGGCCCACGACCACGACATTCAAATCAAGCTGTTCAATCTCTGCCAACCGGTGCGGGACAGGTTGGAACTGGTGACCTCGAAGCGAGAGTTCGACATTGCGACAATCGATGAGATGATGGCTCTGCACGCGCTACAAACGCCCAACGTACGCATGGGGGCGACTCCCGGGCATTCAGAACGACTTTAGTCAACGCACAGGGACCGCGAGTTCCCGCCGATAGGGATCTCGATCACTATCAACGGCGGACACGGATAGTCTGAACTATGCTCAAACTAGAAACGAAACCGCCAAAGGTGGAAGGCCCAAGAATGGTAGAAGAGATCGTTCGCTGCCCGTACTGCACACTCGACAATGAGCTCCGCCCGATGTTGCAGCGCCCGGACTGGTACATTTGCGAGCAGTGCGGCCACACCGTGATTCCCGAAGATCCAGACTTCAAGTGCTCTTGCGAACACTGCACGCAGTTGCACCGGGCGGCATGATCGCAATGCCATGGTCACGAAGAGAACATCCTCCGTCGCATAGCGCTTAATATGGAGACAGCTGTTTCTCGCCTGGCAACATCTAGGCCTTTCAACAAAAGAAAGTCGAGGGCCATCGGACATGAGCGCGCGCTTGATTTTAGGATTGGCCGGATGGGTCCTTCTCTCGTTGGCCGCCACGCTGGTCTTCGTGGTTAGCCGATACCCGGCAGGTTCCGACAGCTCTTCTCAGGACGAGGTATCGGGGACGTCTTTAATAGTTCCTGCCAGCCAGCCGTAATCTTTGAGGCAAACTTGCGGCTACGCAGCTTTCTTCTTCGGAACCTTGGCACCTTTTTTACGCGCTTCCGAGAGGCCAATTGCGATCGCCTGTTTGCGGCTCTTCACTTTGGCTCCCTTGCCGCCCTTGCCCGAGCGGAGCGTGCCCTGTTTCTTCCTGCGCACTGCACTTGCGACGCTTTTACCGGCAGCCTTGCCATACTTGCGACCCCTTGATTTTCTTGTTGGCATGCGATTCTCCTGAAGCTTAGATTGCCCTTTGTTGCGCGCGGTTGTGCGGGCGGCCGTGAAGCGCGATTGTCTCAAGGAGCTCACAGCACATCAGCATAGCTATGAGCAGCAGCTTATCCGCAGCTTGACTTCCCCACCATTTGTAACCGAGTCGTCGGCACGGACCCGCAAACTGCTCTCCATCCAACCTGAAGACTGCACAATTATTGCGGCTGACTGACAACGCTTTGCCCCTGGCAATCATCGAAGGTCAGATCGTAAGTGGAAGAACGACATGAGCCGCTAGCGCAAATCCAATCGGAAGATTCGCTACGCTGTCCCACAACAAACCGAAGACTGTGAATGTTCAATCCCCTTCAGGGGAGTAGCATGATTAAATTCATGTTGCGCTGCAAATGATTCGTGCTGTTTCGCAGGCTCGCTCGGTAAGATCGTTCAGCCGTCGAACAGCCGTCGAACAGCCGTCGTCTGCTGCCCGGATGAAGCAAACTGTCATGTCGGAGAATCCCGATGTCATCGTGGTCGGCGCAGGAGCGGCCGGGCTCGCGGCGGCCGCTGCGTTGGGATACTGAGAGAATCGTCTTACCAAATCGTAGGCGCGTCCGTCGGACTCGCCGGAGGAATCCAAGATAATGCCCCAGCCCACCCAGCCTATTGTTTGGCCCGGTCGTCCTTATCCCTTGGGATCAACCTGGGATGGCGAAGGCGTCAACTTCGCGCTCTACTCAGAGCACGCGGAGAAAGTGGAGCTTTGCCTATTCGACATTTCGGGGAAACGTGAGACCCTTCGCGTCCCGCTTCCCGAGCAAACTGACATGGTCTGGCACGGCTACCTGCCAGAAGTACGTCCCGGCCAACTGTACGGGTATCGGGTGTACGGCCCGTATGCGCCGATGAGCAAGGCCATCGTTTTAATCATCACAAACTTCTGCTCGACCCGTATGGCAAGCAAATTCAGGGAAGCATCCGTTGGAGCGACGCCCACTTCGGATATAGGCTCGGACACAAGCAGGAAGATCTGTCTTTTGACCGGCGCGACGATGCCGCCGGAATGCCAAAGAACCGGGTCATCGACTCCGCTTTCACCTGGGGATCTGATGCACCACCCAGAATCCCGTGGCACGAGACCTTGATTTACGAGCTTCACGTAAAGGGATTCACCATGTGCCATCCTGACGTTCCGGCCCATTTGCGCGGGACGTATGCGGGTCTGGCCACAGCTCCCGTAATCGAATACCTCACGCGGCTTGGGAGTGACCTCGATCGAACTGATGCCGGTGCACAGTTTTGTGGACGACCGTCAACTCGTGGAACGCGGCCTACGCAACTACTGGGGCTACAACTCGATCGGATTTCTTGCGCTCGAACCGCGCTACATGGCCACCAGCTCAATCCGCGAATTCAAGACCATGGTCAAGACGCTGCATTCGGCGGGGCTGGAAGTGATTCTTGACGTGGTCTACAACCACACTGCCGAGGGAAACCACCTTGGTCCCACGCTCTCGCTAAGGGGCATCGACAACAGCACCTACTACCGCCTTATGCCTGACAATCCCCGCTATTACATGGACTACACCGGCACTGGAAACACGCTGAACATGCGGCATCCGCGTGTGCTGCAACTGATCATGGATAGTCTGCGCTACTGGGTTCTCGAGATGCACGTGGACGGCTTCCGCTTTGATCTCGCCGCCACCCTCGCCCGCGAACTGCATGAAGTGGATCGCCTGGGGCGTTTCTCGACATCATCCATCAGGATCCCGTGCTCTCGCAGGTGAAGCTCATTGCGGAACCCTGGGATCTCGGCGAAGGCGGCTATCAGGTGGGAAACTTCCCCGTGGGCTGGGCGGAATGGAACGATCGCTACCGCGACACGGTGCGTGCTTACTGGAAGGGTGACGGAGGGATACTGGGTGACCTGGCGTATCGCATCACCGGTTCGAGCGACCTCTATGCGCACAGCGGCCGGCGTCCCTATGCCAGCATCAATTTTGTCACCGCCCATGACGGCTTCACGCTGCAGGATCTGGTCAGTTACAACGAGAAACACAATGAAGCCAACGGCGAAGACAATCGGGACGGCAACAATGACAACCTGCAGCTGGAATTGCGGAGTAGAGGGTCCTACTGACGATCCCGACATCCAGGCGCTGCGCGCCAAACAGAAGCGGAATCTGCTGGGCAACGTTACTGCTGTCTCAGGGTGTGCCGATGATGTATGCGGGGGACGAAATCGGACACACGCAGATGGGAAACAACAACGCTTACTGTCAGGACAATCCGATCAGCTGGCTAAATTGGGACTTGCACCCTCAAGATCGTGATTTGCTGGCGTTCGTTCAGCGCATGATCAACCTGCGCAAGAGGCATCCCGTCTTCCGCCGCCGTCGTTTTTTCCAGGGCCGCCCGATCAAGGGCGCAACGGTGAAAGATGTGCTCTGGCTCAACCCCAGCGGCAACGAGATGAGCGAAGACGAGTGGCGCGATCCATCGCTTCACTGTCTGGGAATGTTTCTCTCCGGGCAGGGACTGGATGAGACCGATGAACGTGGCCGGAAACTCAGCGACGAAAATTTTCTTGTGCTGCTCAACGCTTACCACGAGGATGTGGCATTCACTTTGCCGGCGTTCCGTCCTGGTGCCCGATGGACCGCATGGATGGACACCTCTCGCGAGGCTGGCTTACGTGCAGCCGAGACGCATGACGCGGGCACCGCCTATCCTCTGCAGGCGCGCTCCATGGTGGTGCTGATGGAACGACGTGGAAACGGAAAGAAGGACGAGTTGAATGAAGCGCCGTCATAACATGCCGTTCGGCGCCGAATGCCGGGACGACGGAAGCGTGCGCTTTCGCGTGTGGGCTCCAGCGGCGCGCAGAGTTGAGCTCTGCCTTGCCGGGACGAACGGGTCCAGGCGGCTGCCTCTCGAGCACTGCGATAGGGGCTGGTTTGAACTCATCACCGACGCGGCCAGGCCCGGAACTCGATACTATTTCCGCGCCGATGATGCACAGGAGCTTCCCGACCCGGCCTCCCGGTTTCAACCTCGCGACGTGCATGGACCCAGCGAAGTCATAGACCCCGAAACCTTCGACTGGCAGGATCCCGCCTGGCGTGGCCGCCGGTGGGAAGAAGCTGTCATCTATGAGTTGCATGTCGGAGCGTTCACGCCGTCCGGAACTTTTGCCGCTGTCCGTGAGCGGCTCGACTATCTCGCCGATCTTGGAATTACTGCGGTGGAGTTGATGCCGGTTGCTGACTTCCCCGGCGAGCGCAATTGGGGTTACGACGGCGTCTTTCCTTTTGCTCCCGACAGCACCTACGGCCGGCCCGAAGATCTCAAAGATCTGGTTCAAAGTGCTCATGACCGTGGAATCATGGTTCTGCTGGATGTTGTTTACAACCATTTTGGCCCGGAAGGAAATTATCTTGCGTCGTACGCACCTCAATTCTTCACCGAGTCGTCACCGCACTCCGTGGGGAGACGGCATCAACTTCGATGGGCCTGAAAGCCGGGTTGTTCGCGACTTCTTCATCCACAATGCGCTCTACTGGCTGACTGAATATCATTTCGACGGACTGCGACTGGACGCGGTCCACGCGATCATCGACGACTCCACACCCGACATCCTCACGGAATTGGCCGATGCTGTTCGGAAATCCGTCGAGCCGGGTCGGCACGTTCACCTCATCCTGGAAAACGAGCACAACCAGGCCCGCTACTTACGACGGACAGAGGGTTGCCAGCCTCAGAGCTACACCGCACAATGGAATGACGACGTCCACCATGCGCTGCACGTGCTGATCACGGGTGAGCGGGACGGCTATTACTTGGACTATTCCGAACATCCCATCGATCAGTTGGGCCGTTGCCTGGTCAACGGTTTCGCCTATCAGGGCGAGGCTTCCGTCCACCGGAATGGCAAAACCCGTGGTGAATCCACCCAGGGTCTGCCGCCCACGGCGTTTGTCTCCTTCCTTCAGAATCACGATCAGATCGGGAACCGTGCGTTCGGAGAGCGGATCATTGAGATTGCAGGCTGTCGTGCCGTGCGCGCGGCGGCTGCGATCCTCTTGCTCGCTCCTTCTCCACCGTTGCTCTTCATGGGGGAAGAGTTCGGGGCTGAAACACCATTTCTCTTTTTCTGCGATTTCGAGAAAGACCTGGCTGCGGCTGTTACGGCAGGGCGGCGAAATGAGTTTGCCCATTTCGCCAGGTTTAATGACCCGGTCGAACGTGAGCGGATTCCTGACCCCAACGCTGCCACGACCTTTGAGGCTTCACACCTGCGCTGGGACTTGATTGACCAACCGCGTCAAAGAGACTGGCTGCGTTTCTATCGCGAATTGATAAAATTGCGATGCCAACATATTGTCACCCGCCTCTCCACTACGTGCGTGGTCCATGCAGACTACGAAATCCACGGGGATCGCGGCCTCACCGTGCATTGGAAATTTCCGGGCCAGTTCGGAACTCACTCTGATGGCGAATCTAGGCACCGATTTCGTTTCCGGCCTGATAGCCCCGGCTTCGCAGATCATCTATGCGAGCGATGAAGTGACCGACGATGCTCTGAAGCGAGGAACGCTGGCGCCTTGGTCCGTGGTGTGGTTGCTGCAATCATGAATGTCACGTTCGCACATCCCGCTCGCGACTTATCGTTTGCAACTCAATCGCGACTTTACTTTCTCCCAGGCCACGGCGATCGTTCCCTACCTCGCCGCGCTCGGCATCAGCCATTGCTACGTCTCTCCGTGCCTGAAGGCTCGTGCCGGTAGTATGCACGGATACGACATCGTGGATCACAACTCGCTTAACCCGGAGATCGGCAGCCCGGAAGACTTCGACCGCTTTGTGACTGCTCTCCATGAGCACGGCATGGGATTGATACTCGACATCGTGCCCAACCACATGGGAGTGATGGGCAGCGACAATGCCTGGTGGCTCGACGTTCTGGAAAACGGCGAATCTTCCGTGTACGCGAGTTTTTTCGATATTGATTGGCATCCAATAAAAGCTGAACTCCATGGAAAAGTGCTGATTCCCGTCCTGCACGATCACTATGGTGTGGTCCTGGAAAGCGGCGAGCTGAAGCTTGTCTTTAATCCTGAACGCGGCGAATTCGATGTGTCCTACCGCGAACATCGCTTTCCCGTGGATCCCCGGGAATATCCGCGCATCCTGCAGCATTGTACGGATACGCTGAAGGCGAAGCTCGGCGAGCAGAGTCCGGATCTACTGGAGTTTCAGAGCCTGGTTACTGCTTTCAGTCATCTGCCGAGAAGGCACGAAATCGGCAACGACCGCATCGCTGAGCGCAATCGTGACAAGGAAATTCATAAGCGCCGGCTGGCGGAGTTGTGCGCACGCTCTCTCGAGATCGCCGATTGTATCCGGGGAGCCATCGACTTGATCAACGGTAACCTGGCCGACCCCGCAAGCTTCGAAGAACTCCACGAACTCATCAAAGCTCAGACCTTCCGGCTGGCCAACTGGAGAGTTGCCTCTGATGACATCAACTACCGGCGCTTTTTCGACACCAACGATCTGGCCGGCATTTGCGTAGAAAACGAAGCAGTCTTTGAAGCAACCCACCGCCTGGTTCTTAGGTCTGATCGCAGACGGCGAAAGTGGATGGCTTGCGCATTGACCATCCTGACGGCTTGTACAATCCTGGCCAATATTTCGAACGCCTCAACCGCGGTATCGCAGCCGCGGCACAGAATACCGACAAAGAATCACACTATGTGGTCATCGAGAAAATCCTGTCAGGCGCAGAACGTCTGCCCGCCGACTGGCCGGTTTGCGGAACCACCGGCTACGACTTCGCGAATCTCGTGAATGGAGTGTTTGTAGACCCTGCGGCCGCCATGAGTTTGGAGCGTACTTATCGAACCTTTGTCGACGACGAAATTAATATTGATGACCTTACCTACCGTTGTCGAAAGCTGATCATGCGGGTTGCGCTGGCCAGCGAACTGAACGTACTTGCCAGCCAACTCACTCGCATTGCTCTTTCCAAGCGGCGTACTTGCGACTTCACTCTAAACAGTCTGCGCGATGCACTGATGGAGGTCGTCGCCTGCTTTCCGGTGTACCGCACTTACGTGAATTCCTCCAGCGTTTCGGATACGGATGTACGCTACATCGACAGCGCTATCACGTCAGCCAAATGGAGAAGTCCAGCCGCTGATACCAGCATTTTCGATTTCATTGGCCAAGTGCTTCTGACAAGCATCGCTACACGACAAGATCCCGCTTACCAGAATGCGGTGACAATATTCGCCATGAAATTCCAACAGTTCACCGGTCCGGTAATGGCGAAGGGCCTGGAAGATACCGCCTTTTACCGTTACAACCGCCTGGTCTCGTTGAATGATGTCGGTAGCGATCTTCACCGGTTTGGCACGACGATGCCGGAGTTTCACCGTGCAAACCAGGAACGCTTTCGCAGTTGGCCACACACCATGCTGGCTACCAGCACGCATGACTCCAAGCGGTCGGAGGACGTGCGCGCCCGGATTAATGTTCTCTCGGAGATTTCGGGGGAATGGAGGCTTCGGGTGCGGGAATGGAAGCGCGTCAACCGCAACCATAGGCGTGTCGTCAATAACAGACCTGCGCCTTCGCCGAATGACGAATACTTGCTCTATCAGACTTTGGTTGGTGCGTGGCCCTCAGGGCCTCTGAGCGATGAAGACGACTGGAAGAATTTCTGCGAGCGGATCGAAAACTATATGTTGAAAGCAATCCGTGAGGCCAAACAGAATACCAGTTGGATCAATCGAAATACTGAATACGAAACTGCGGTCTCGTCGTTCGTCAAGACGTTGCTGACGCCGAGTGCCCAGAACCGGTTCCTCAGCGACTTTGTCCCCTTTCAACATCGTGTCGCCCGTATTGGTCTGTGGAATAGCCTCGCGCAGACCCTCCTTAAACTGACGTGTCCGGGCGTACCTGACATCTACCAAGGCAATGAGTTGTTGGATTTCAGTTTGGTCGACCCGGATAACCGGCGGCCAGTCGACTACACCCGCCGCCAGCAGATGTTGCAGAGTATTCGTAAGTCGGGAAGCCACCCTGCCAGGTTAACCGTAAACCCTTTGGTGGCGAGTCCTGAGGATGGGCGACTCAAGTTGTTCTTGATCTGGAGAACCCTATGCTTACGGCAGCAGCAGCCAGATCTGTTTCAGGAGGGCGAATATATTCCATTGGCGGTCGAAGGCGCGAAGGCCGATCATGTTGTTGCTTTCGCAAGGAAGTCCAAGACCGCCATGGTGCTGGTTGTTGTCCCCCGCTTGGTGGCCGGTTTGCTCAATGGCATCGATGGCGCGCCAATCGGGCCCCACGTATGGGAGGACACGAGTGTTCTGCTCCCATTTACTAACGATTCCGAGAAGTATTGCAACGCATTGACCGGAGAAGTTCTGAGTCCGCGGCATATTGATGGCCGGGCAAGAGTTGATGTCTCAAAGCTCTTGGCGGATTTCCCCGCGTGGATTGCCACCAACCGCTAACCCCTCTCATTACGGCGCCGCGTGCGCGCAGCTTTACGCGCCGCTTCGGTGCGACCTTTCCTTCCCTTCGTGTGTACCGCCTTCATCGCCGAACCGTGACGCGCAGCTGAACTACGTTTGCGGGCGCTCGCATGAGATTGCTTGGATAGCGATTGCGGTGAAGCCGCGCTGCGACCCTCTCTCTTAAGAGCGCGACGCGTTGCCCGGGACCGCGTTGCGGACGGCCTGCGACGGGAATGGCTCTGTCCTTTTCTATAGTCGCGCTCGGCCTGCTTACTGGTTTTCGCGGAAACCTTCCCCTTGCTGGGCGCTTGCAACTTCACGCCCGCACGCCGCGCTTTAGAGAGGCCTATCGCAATCGCCTGTTTCGTCGAACTGGCACCATGCTTGCCCTCGCGAATGTGATGGATCTCCTCCCGCACAAATTCTCCAGCTTGCGTGCTGGGCGACTTTCCTTCACGTGCGTCTTCCTGAGCCCGTTCGATAGTCTGCTTTTCAGGCATAAGTACCTCCTAACCCCACCGTAAATTGGGTCTGAGGTGCAGGGAATCGAATATATTCTGTAGTCTTGTGGGCTGCTTCCTGTAGCCGCGAGAATAACCTTCCTCCTGAAACATGCTCACCAATCGCGGAACGGAGCCGCCTTTTACGCAGCTTTGGATTCACCACACAGCTGCTGGTAGTGGTCGCGGCCGCGCTCGTAACCGCGCGTGAAGGGTTCTGCTACTTCCACACCGGGATACTGATTCTCAAGATCTTCGATTTCGGCTGACATCTCAGCCAGCACTTGATCATATTCTTTACAGCGCGTCCGAGCGTGCAGCGCAGATTCGAAGCCAAGTCGATAAAACTTTTCATCTTTCCCAAAGTTTCTCCCGAGAGCCGAATAGTGCTCGTGCTCGGCCCCGCGCAAACCGATCCACCATTGTTCGCGAGCCGAGTCGACGGCTTCTGCGCCCTCCGCCTTCAGCAATTCGCGCAAAAGCGAGGCCTTGGCTCCATTATCGGCGAAGGCAATGACCACACTGCGCCCTTTGCGCAGAGCATCTTCGTAGACAAACAATTCGTCCTCCGGCAGTCCCTCGGTCATAGAATTTTCCAACTTTCCACCGGCAACAGCGCCAATACTTGCTCCAGCGGCGGTGAGAACCGCCCCTCCCAGCAAACCCAACGCGGTGATTGGTCCGACGCCGGGGACGATCGCGGCTATGATTACTGAAGCTCCAGATAGGCCAGCAGAAGCGCCTACAACTGCGCCAATCGCCTTCGCCATACCGGGCTGCTCTGCGGCGACAGCGGGAACCGACTGCAAGTCCTTCTCGGTTTTTCCCGGGGTCAGCAGGGTAACTTGGTCTGTGGGCAGACCAGCTGACTTCATCTCGGCGATGGCGCGCTCAGCGTCCGATCGCGATCCGAATACTCCACTCACAGCCTTCATTGGGTGCCATCCTTCCTGTTGTAGTTTACTTTCGGTTTGCCTTTTGTCTTAGCCCAACCTAGCGCAAAATCCCAATGTGGACAACCAATGACAGAATGTCAACGCCGTTCTTCATTGCCTGGCATCAAATCCTGCCGAGGTGTCGTATGATTCGAAAACTAAAATCCGGGCAATACCGCCTGTACTCTCGCAAGAAGGATCCCAAAACCGGCCGCCGCCGCAATCTTGGAACGTTTGGTACAAAGAAAGCCGCGGAAGCTCACGAGCGTGCCGTCCAATATTTCAAGCACCACTAAGGCACCGTCGGCCCAATCTCGAATGCACTTTACTTGCCCGTTGTAAAGCACGTCCAGTGCTGTGCCTGCAATTGCCTTTGACGTCCTGAAGTGTCAAACAGCTGCAATGTCCGGGCCCTCAAGACGATCAATATGATTGCACTCTCTTCGCCGCAACCATGCATCACAGTTCCTGCGGAAGGAGATGTCATGACCCGAAAAACAAATGGGTCGCCAGTGTGAAGACGGATTCCACTCGTCCACCTGCGGGATTGTTCACCAAGAGTGCCGGCACAATAGCTAAAACGCTGCTTCGAAGAAAGTCTCACCGAGAGGCTCCTACACAAAGGACAAAGGTCCGAACTGCGGACACCGGCAACTGAATCAGGGGAAACCCTAAGCCCACTACTCTTCATCCAGATACTCGCCGGGCACGTCATCTTCCGGCACCTCATGGGTGTGAACTTCCTTCCCATCTGCGTCGTCAGCTTCTTCCACTCCGCTCACTACATCGGCCTCGAACGCGTTACCTTCCTCCAACAACTCGTCGACACTCTCCGAATCTGCAGCTTCGATGTCGGACAGTCCTTGCAAGTCCCCCGATTGCTCGACTGAACGGGATATTGGTCGCTCCCGAGGGAATGCCGGCGTTGCCCCACGCGCGATTCTTTCTCGAGTTCGTTTCTTACTTGCCAACGCTGTCTTCGTTCTGATCGTCTTCTTGCCGGCGGACTTACTTTTTGCGGCTGCCGTTCTCGGAGCGGTCTTCTTCTTCGCCAATTTCTTCCGAGGTTTCCCTTTCTGGCGTGGTTTTTTCGTCGAAGTCACTCTCTTGCTGGCAGCCTTCTTCAGCTTCATCCGCTTCTTTTTGGTGTTCTTCTTGATAGCCATTCGCGCAGTCTAGCACCCGCGCACACGCGTCGCCAAATGGGACTGGGATGATCGAGACTTACGACAAGTCGCATCTAGATTCCCAGAGAGAACGAGGTTCAACGTCCCACACCCTCATTTCGTCAAACGTAGTTGCAGACGTAGCTTCAAAACTGTGGTGAATTCTGGAGCCAGGGATTAGGATTTCCAGTGATGGCGATTACGCCCATCGAACCCCGATTTAAGGAGCCTAAGATGAGCACCCTGGCCGTTTTGCAATCCGTGAAAGACAGCGTCCTTACTCAAGCAAGCGTGAAAGCCCTCTATGGCGAACCCATCTCGGCGCACGGAAAGACGGTCATACCGGTTGCAAAAATAACCTATGGCTACGGTGCCGGGGCAGGCACGGGTGGTGTAGGCGATACCAGCGCTCGAGGTGAAGGAGGGGGTGGTGGAGGCGGAGTACGAGCGGTTCCGGTTGGCGTCATAGAGATCAGTGAACAGCAGACCTGTTTCGTTCCCATCAGCGACCGCAAGAAACTGACTGGGGCAATGCTAGCAGGCATCGCTTTCGGGATGTGGATGGGTTGGCGCAGACGTCGCTGAAAGCAGCCCGGCGAACTACGCCACCTTGCTCGGATGTCTGGTCGAGCTGCCCCTTGTCGTCTGTAGAGCCGCTCTTCCCTTTTATTTATTGAAATTCCGACAAGAACCGTGGCAGGCCAGGCCCGGAAAAATCGCACGACCGCACTTGGAGAAAAAGATTCCGGGCGGATGAAAAACCTTTGAGTCCCCGCCCACCAGCGGTTTCAAGACGGTAAGTGGTGAGCGCGGATGGATTCGAACCATCGACCCATGCCTTAAAAGGGCATTGCTCTGCCAACTGAGCTACGCGCCCACATTATTACCAATCTACCACAATAGTAAGAGCTCATTGCACACTGCCAACCGTCCGCGGAATGGACCCTTGAGGCGGTGAAGAAGAGTAGTGCCTCGGCGACGACGCGAGTTCGCGGGCTCGGTTCCAGTTAAATTTCTGCTTGACACCTGCGGTCAAGCAGATAATATAGGTGCATGTTTATGCATCTATGTGCATAATTATTCATTATGAATAAGTCCTTAAGACAACATGCCATCCTCAACTTTCTGAAGCATGGTCCTGTCGCCAGTCAAGAAGACCTGCAGCGGGCTCTGCGTAAGCGCGGAATCAAGGTAGGCCAGGCGACACTCTCGCGGGACATCCGCGATTTGCGGTTAGCCAAAACGGCTGACGGTTACTCTTTGGCTCACGGGGACAGTTCGTCTGCACCGGCGTTGCCACCCGTCTCACGGCTGGTGCGGGAATTCGTGTTGGAGTTGCGGCCGGCGCAAAACCTGCTCGTAATCAAGACCAGCGTAGGCAGTGCGCAACCCGTGGCTGCTGCGCTGGATGATGAGGAATGGCCCGAAGCCATCGGCACAATTGCGGGAGATGACACCATCCTGACGGTTTGTTCTGACAAGGAAAATGCGAAAAAGCTGGCTGCCCGCATTGAGGAGATGCTTGCCTGATGCCAGCCAAACTCAGGACTGCGGTGTTGGGTGCAACCGGATATTCCGGCTTGGAGCTTACGCGGCTTTTGCTGCGGCATTCTCAGCTGGAAAAACCCGTTCTGCTCCGGCGCGGTGACAGTGACTCTGCCTGCAACCTGGCTGAGATGTTTCCTTCACTTTCGGGCAACGGAAGCTATCCGCTACAACCCCTTTCGTGGGCGGCGGTTAAGCAACAGGGTGTCGAGTTGCTTTTTTTTGCTACGCCGCACGAAGTTTCGCGTTCGCTCGTGCCCGAAGCCATCGCGCACGGCCTTCGTGTCATTGATTTGAGTGGTGCTTGGCGGCTTAAGCAGGCATTGAATCGCGCGGTCTACGGCTTCAAGGATGCAGATTCAATGACTGCGACTGAGCTTACTGAAAAGGCGGTCTACGGCCTGCCGGAGTTGAGCCGCGACCGCATCCCAAGCGCTGCCTTAGTCGCCAATCCGGGGTGTTACGCGACTTCGGTAATTCTGGCTTTGGCGCCGTTGCTCAAGGCTGGCGTCGTGGATCGCGAGCGTGGAATCATTTCCGATTCCAAGTCTGGTGTGTCCGGCGCGGGCAAGGAACCGAATTCGCGCACTCATTTTGTTTCTGTCGCCGACAACCTTTCCGCTTACTCAGTCTTCGGCCACCGGCATGTGGGAGAAATGCTGGAGCAATTAAGACTGGATGCGAGTGAACTGATTTTCACTCCCCACCTGCTCCCCATTCCCAGGGGAATTCTTTCGACCATTTACGTTCATTTGAGCCGCGAGATGAAAGCGGCCGAAATCGAATCCTGCTTCCGCGATTTTTACGCGGGCAGGCGCTGGGTGCGGGTTTTTGCGACGCCGAAGCTGCCGCAAATCCAGTTTTCTCTGCACACCAACTATTGCGACCTTGGCTTTTGCCTTGCGGACGATGGCCGCCGCCTGGTGCTGGTCTCCTGCGTGGACAACCTGCTCAAAGGCGCCGCCGGGCAAGCGGTGCAGAACATGAATCTGATGTACGGATGGAACGAAGAGGAAGGCTTGCAGTGAAGATCGTAGTCAAAATCGGAGGAGCGGCGCTCGAGGATAAATCCAGATTGCGCAAGTGCGCCCGGGCGATTGTCGAGCTGGCGCAGGATGGTCATCGCATTGCCGTCGTCCATGGCGGGGGAAGCGCTCTGACTCGCACGCTTAAGCTGCTTGGCAAGCAAAGTGACTTTGTAAACGGGTTACGCATCACCGACGCCGAGACCCGCGATGTCGCTCTGATGGTGTTGTCCGGGATCGTCAATAAGAGCCTGGTTGCGGCGATCGTGGCAGCGGGAAGCGCCGCGGTGGGGCTTTGTGGCGCAGACGGCATGGCCTTCCGCGCCCGCAAAAAGCAAAATCAAGGCTGCGACTTGGGCTTTGTTGGAGAAATCTGTTATGCCGAACCGCGCTGGATCGAGGCCATCTGGAGCGCGGGGGGGATTCCGGTTCTGTCTTCGCTCGCGCTGGGCTCGGATGGCGAATATTACAACATCAATGCGGACCAAATGGCCTCTGCCTGCGCCGTGGCTTGCCATGCCGACTCTTTGATTTTCCTCACTGATGTGGACGGAGTGAAGGACGCCGACGGTGTGGTGATCCCCTGGCTGAACACGAAAGACGTAGCCGCCTTGATTGCCGGTTCCGTCATCGGCGGCGGCATGCTGCCCAAGCTCGAGGCTTGCAGTCAGGCGCTCCATAAGGGCGTGGGGCGCGTGAGGATTTTGCCCGCCGCGCAAGTCGAGATTCTGCCGCAGTTCTACTTCACGAAGCTCGACTGTGGGACGGAGGTGATTGGCGCATGAGTCTCGCTTCCGTCATTCATTCTGAAGAGAAGTTGCTGCTGCCGACCTACGATCGTCACAAGATTCTTTTTGAGAAAGGCCGTGGTGTGTATCTGTGGGACTCGCGCGGTAATCGTTATCTCGACTTCTTGAGTGGGATCGGAGTGAACGCCCTGGGACACGCGCATCCTACGATTCAGGCAACCTTGAAACGTCAGGCGGGCCGGCTGATTCACGTTTCCAATCTGTTTTTTCACGAGTACCAGGCAGAGCTCGCCAAGCGCTTGACCAAGATTTCCGGTCTGGACCGGGTCTTCTTTTGCAATAGTGGAACCGAGGCGTGGGAGGGAGCGCTGAAGCTCGCGCGCATCTATGCCAGGACTAGGAATACCAACGGCCATAAGCCCAAGTGGCGCATCCTCGCTCTCGACAACTCTTTTCATGGACGGACCTTTGGTTCCCTGGCCACCACCGGCCAGGCCAAGTATCGCGATCCGTTCGTGCCGCTCCTTCCCGGCGTTGGCTTTGTTCGGTTCAACGATGTCGATGACCTGAAACACCAGTTCGACGCTGGCGTGTGTGCGATCTGCCTGGAGACGATTCAGGGAGAAGGTGGAGTTTGTCCGGTCAGCCCGGAGTTCTTGCAGATGGCGCGAAAGTTGACAAAGAGCAATGACGCTTTGCTGATTCTCGATGAGATCCAATGTGGCCTGGGGCGGACCGGACGCTACTTCGTTTACCAGCACTACGGCATACAGCCCGACATCGTGACCATTGCAAAGCCGCTCGCGGCAGGATTGCCACTGGGAGCGATTCTCACGACCAATCGTGTGGCCAGCAGCATGCACCCTGGCATGCACGGCACGACGTTCGGTGGAGGGCCGCTAGCCTGCGCGGTTGCGATCGAGTTCCTGCGCGAATTGAATAAGTTGCTGGATCATGTGCACGAAGTCGGTGGCTATTTCCGCGCGCAACTCGAATGGTTGAAGGCCAAGCACAGCTGCATTCGCGAGGTTCGTGGGATGGGCCTCATGCTGGGCCTGGAATTGGAATCCGCCGACACAGCCAAGGCAGTGGTTTCCGTTCTGTTGAACAACAACATTCTGATCAACCGAACCCATGAGACGGTGCTGCGCTTTTTGCCGCCCTACATCATTCAAGAGAGGCACGTCAATAAGGTCGTCCAAGCACTCGATTCGGCTTTGACCTCCGTTGCTTCGAAACGGCAGCGCGTCGCAGCGCGAGCGGTCGTTCACGCCCATAAACCGACATACAAGGAGTCACAATGAGCAGTCAGTCACTAAACAGAGTTCCCGCCAGCCCGGCAAGGGTTCCCAACACTTTCTGGGGGCCTGATCTGGTCTCCACTCGCGATCTCGGTCCCAGCGGAGTCGAGGCCGTGCTCCATCTTGCCAGAATTATGAAAATGCGCCCTGCGGATTTTCGCGGTGCACTCGCCGGCAAGCAGATGGTGATGTTCTTTGAGAAGCCTTCGTTGCGAACCCGGCTGACCTTCGAAGCGGGGATGTCGAGCTTGGGTGGCGCCACGTTCTTTGTGGACCAGACTCACGAGCGACTCGACGCGCGCGAAAAACTGAGTGACATTGCGCATAACCTCGAGCGCTGGGTAGATGCCATCGTACTGCGCACCTTCGCCCAGAAAACAATTGAGGGGATGGCCGACAACGCCTCCGTTCCAGTCATCAACGCCCTCAGCGATCTGGAGCATCCTTGCCAGGCCCTGGCCGACTATTTCACCTTGCAAGAACGCTTTGGCGATCTCAAGAATATTTGCCTGGCGTACGTCGGCGACGGCAACAACGTGGCTCATTCATTGCTGCTCACATGCGCTTTTCTTGGATCCAACATACGCGTGGCCACGCCGGCAGGCTATGGCCCCAACGAGCGAATCCTGGCCGAAGCGCAAGGGATAGCGGAGCAGACCGGCGCCGTCATCGATATACTTTCCGACCCACAAGCGGCCGTTGAAGGCGCAGACGCGGTTTACACCGACGCGTGGGCCAGCATGGGCCAGGAGCACGAAGCTGGAAAACGTGCCAAGATTTTCCCGCCGTACCAGTTGAACGAGACGCTCGTGGCGGGAGCAGCCCCACACGCCGTGTTCATGCACTGCTTGCCCGCTCATCGTGGAGAGGAAATCACTGATGCGGTAATGGACTCCGAAAGGTCAATCGTCTTTGATCAAGCGGAGAGCCGTCTGCACGTGCAGAAAGCAATCTTGTATTTATTGCTTGGTGGGGAAACCCGCCTCCCCGCAAGGAGCGCTCATGCCTGAGAAAGTGGTACTTGCCTATTCGGGAGGTCTGGATACCTCCATCATTATTCCGTGGCTGAAAGAAAATTATGCCTACGACGTGATCGCGATGGTTGGCGATGTTGGCCAGGGAGATGACATTGAAGCCGTGGTCGCAAAAGCCTATGCCACCGGCGCATCCCGCGTGGTGGTGGAAGACCTTCGCGAGGAATTTCTTACCGGGTACGTGTTTCCTGCGCTGAAGGCAGGCGCTGTATACGAACACAAGTATCTGTTGGGCACGTCACTGGCACGTCCAGTGATCGCGAAACACCAGGTCGAAGTTGCCCTTCGTGAGGGAGCCACAGCGGTCGCCCATGGATGCACTGGCAAAGGCAATGATCAGGTAAGGTTCGAATTGGCCTATCAGGCCCTTGCACCCGAACTCCATGTGATTGCGCCTTGGCGCGAGTGGTCGCTGAAGTCTCGTGAAGATTGTCTCGACTATGCCGAGCAGCACGGCATCCCCGTAGCCGCCAGCCGCGAGAAGATTCACAGCCGCGATCGCAATCTCTGGCACGTCAGCCATGAGGGAGGGGAGTTGGAGGATGCCGCCAATGCTCCCCTGGCCAGCACCTGGCAGCTTACGCGTTCACCGCAAGAGGCACCTGATCGCGAGGAAAAAGTAACGATCGGCTTCGAATCTGGGTTGCCGGTCTCGGTCAACGACCTGGAACTCGATCCCGTGTCATTGGTTGAACTCCTAAACGAAATCGGTGGTCGCAACGCTACCGGCCGGGTCGACCTGGTGGAGAACCGGTTTGTCGGTATCAAGTCTCGCGGTTGTTACGAGACTCCCGGCGGTACTCTGCTCATCACCGCGCACCGTGAACTCGAGGCGCTATGCCTGGAGCGCGATGTCACGCACTTCAAGCAGCATATCGGTCTGAAATATGCAGAACTGGTCTACTTCGGGCTCTGGTTCGCACCCCTCCGCGAAGCACTCGATGCCTTCGTCGAAAACACTCAAAAGGATGTAACGGGGTCAGTAACGCTTTCCTTATATAAGGGCAACGTCTCCGTGGTGAGCCGCCATTCCGACCATTCGCTCTACCGCACCGATCTGTCCTCGTTCACCATGGGCGACAGTTACGACCAAAAAGATGCAGCGGGCTTCATTCGTATTCTCGGCCTCCCGTCCCGCTCGCGTGCTCAAGCTCGTAAACAGGTTGCGAGATCGGAGGTTGCGCAATGAAGATGTGGGCCGGTCGTTTCCGGCAGCCCTTGGACCCGGCATTTGAACGTTGGCAACGTTCGTTTGACTTTGACCGGCGATTATTGACTCACGAACTGGCAGCCAGTAGCGCCCATGCTCGCGCTTTGAAGGGTGCGGGCGTTTTGAATTCAAACGAGCTCATCGCCATTCTCCAGGGTTTGGAGCGAATTGGCGAGCAGGCGGCGGCGCCCACATTTCTCGAGGACGACGAAGCGGAGGACGTGCATCACTTCGTCGAGAAACAGTTGGTCGCGCTGATTGGAGACATCGGATACAAACTGCACAGCGGGCGTAGCCGAAATGAGCAAATCGCGACCGATCTGCGTTTGTATGTACGAGCGGCTATTGATCATATTCGAGCAGATTTGGCGGTTTGGTGTAGTGTCCTGTTAGACCAGGCACAGCAAGCAGGGAATGCTGCCATGCCGGCTTACACGCACCTCCAACGCGCAGAACCCGTGTTGATATCGCATTGGCTGATGGCTTATGTCGAGATGTTTGTGAGGGATGCAGAACGACTCGCGGATTGCCGGAAACGTTTGAATGTTTGTCCTCTCGGTTCGGGTGCCGTCGCGGGAGCTACGCTGCCCCTGGATCGTCGGGCTATGGCCGCCGAACTTGACTTTGATCAGCCAACCACCAACAGCATCGACGCTACCAGCGATCGCGATTTCGCCCTCGAATTTGTGAACATGCTTTCGCTGCTCACTTTGCACTTGAGCCGCTGGGCGGAGGAGATGATCCTGTTTTCATCCCAGGAATTCGGGTTCGTACAATTGCCCGAGGCGTACTCAACGGGAAGCAGCGCCATGCCGCAAAAGAAGAATCCTGATTTGCTGGAACTGACACGCGGCAAGTGCGCTCGCGTTATCGGAGACGCAACCGCGTTACTGGCCTGCTTGAAGGGCTTGCCTCTCGCCTATAACAAAGACTTGCAGGAGACTCAAGAACCGCTGTTCGATGCTGCTGACACTGTGCTTTCCCTGCTGCCCCTGGTGACCGGCTGGATGAAAGCTGTGCAGTTTAGCTACGAACGCATGCAGGAGGCTGCACATTCTGGATTCATGAACGCGTGGGCTGCCGCTACTTATCTCGTGCGACGCGGAGTCCCTTTCCGCCTGGCGCATGAGCAGGTCGGAAAAGCTGTACAGATGTGTCTGGAAAAGCAATGTGAGCTTCAGGATCTGTCTTTGCAGGAGCTGCATTCAGTGAATCTCGAATTCGATCAGGATTTCTATGCCTGCCTGAAACTGGAGTCAGTGCTTGCTATCCACGACGTTCCCGGTGGTACGGCTCCGATACGGGTAAAGCAGGCGATAGCTGATGCTCGACAGAGGATCGAGCGTATCCGAGAGGATGTGCATGCGCACGCGTAAAGCTATTTTGCCGGACGCTACACGGATCCATGCTCTAATCTCCAACTACGCGGGCGACGGCACTCTCCTGCCGCGAACCCTGGCTGAGATCTGCGAGAATGTGCGAGATTTCGTGGTCTTGGAAGACGGCGGCCTCATTATCGGCTGCGGCGCACTTCATCTCTATGGCCCGCATCTGGCGGAGATCCGTTCCATCACGGTCGCGCCTTCACAGCAAGGCAAAGGCGGTGGTGGACATCTGGTGAAGGCATTGCTCGCGGAAGCTAGAAAACATCGCGTCACTTGCACTTGCCTGTTCACGCGCGCTCCGGAATTTTTCGCTCGCCTGGGGTTCGCAGCCGCACAGCGCGAGGATCTGCCAGACAAGATTTACAAAGACTGTCACGTTTGTCCGCGATTTCATGCTTGTGACGAAGTGGCCATGGTGCGCGGCGAACTGCCAAAATTTGCGATCCTTCCAGAACCTGCTAACTGGCTGGTCAAACTTCAAGTCTGATCACCGGTTCAGTCGCCGGGACCAAGTTTTGCAAGCTTGCCCATTCGCGATATCTTAGTCTCATGCAACTTCGCGGATGCGGTACTGCTCTCATAACCCCCTTCCGTCAGGACGGCTCCATCGACGAACCGGCTCTGCGCAACCTGGTGGCGTGGCAGGTCGAGTCGGGAATCGACTTTCTGGTTCCCTGCGGCACTACCGGCGAAACCCCGACCCTGTCGCATGACGAGTGGTTGCGCGTCATCGATATCACGATCGAGGTCGTGGCGGGGCGCGTGCCCGTCATGGCCGGCGCCACGTCCAACTCAACCCATGACGCGGTGGAGAAAGCGAAGGAAGTCGCGGCGAGGCCCGGCGTAAATGCGATCCTCACGGCTTCGCCGTACTACAACAAGCCGACGCAGGAAGGCCAGTACCGCCATTTTCGCGCGATTGCCGAAGCTGTGGATAAGCCGATCATTCTCTACAACGTCCCTGGCCGAACCGGCGCGAACATCGAACCGGCGACGCTGGCTCGGTTGGCAGAGGTCCCGAACGTCGCGGGAGTGAAGGAAGCCAGCGGCAACATAGGCCAGATAGCGGAGGTCTGCGCTGTGGTGCCAGAGACTTTTCTCGTCTTTTCTGGTGACGATGCGGTGACCTTGGCGCTCATTGGATTGGGGGGCGTCGGCATCGTTTCGGTCGCTTCCAATGAGATTCCCCGCGAGATGGCAGAGATGACGCGGGCTGCGCTGAACAACGATTGGGTAACGGCGCGGCGCATTCACCGCAAATACCTGGCGCTGATGCAGGCCAATTTCATCGAGACCAGTCCAATGCCGGTCAAGGCAGTGCTGGCGATGATGGGGAAAATCGAAGAGGTCTATCGTCTGCCCCTCTTGCCGATGCGACGCGAGACGCGATCCAAACTACAAAAGATAGCTAGCGAAGCCGGAGTTATTGCCAAGCCAGCGACCGCACCGCCCGAGGCGGTCAATTTCTACATTTACGAGAACTGGCTGGCTGGACCACACAAGATCGTTCTGCACCGCTCCAGTTGCGGACAGTGCAACCATGGTAAGGGACGCCCCGCCGGACATGACGCCAACCACGCGCGCTGGCATGGCCCTTACGCCACGCTAACGGAGGCACGCGAAACTTCACAAGGCATGGCGGGTGTGCTGATCCGTAGCGAGTGCAAATGCATTTAACGAATTCTAGTTGTCGATTGCCGATTGTCGATTTTCTATTCGAGAGCTGGGGCGGGAGTCGGCAATTGAAAATGGCAGGTTAGAAATCCCGTATACTTTCCCCGCATGGAATCCCTCAGGTCTGCGATCGAACGTCTTGCCTCTCTCGAAGTTGAGAGTAATCCGGATGCGCGTCAAATCTTCATGGACTTTCGCGATGAGCTGACTCAAGGCAAGATTCGTGCTGCGGAAAAGATTGACGGGCAGTGGATCGTCAATATTTGGGTAAAGCAGGGCATTCTACTGGGCTTTCGCCTGGGCGAACTCAGCAAGATGGGCGAAGACGTGAGCCTTTCCTTCGTCGACAAGGACACCTTCCCTGCCCGGCGCTTTACGGTCCGGGATCGCGTGCGAATCGTGCCCGGAGGATCGTCGGTGCGTACCGGGTCGTATGTGGCGCCAACCGTGATCTGCATGCCACCCATGTTTATTAACGTAGGCGCTTACGTGGACGAAGGCACGATGGTGGACTCGCACGCCCTTGTCGGTTCCTGCGCCCAGATCGGCAAACGCGTGCATTTGAGCGCAGCGGCCCAGATCGGCGGAGTTCTGGAGCCGATCAATGCGTCTCCAGTCATCGTTGAAGACGACGTGCTCGTGGGTGGCAATTGCGGTGTTTATGAAGGCACGCTGGTACGGACGCGGGCTGTGCTCGGGGCAGGTACGATCCTGACGCGCTCCACTCCGTTGTACGACATTGTCCGCGGACAGGTTTACCGGGCCACAGACGATAAGCCGCTCGAAGTGCCGGAAAACGCCGTCGTCGTACCCGGGTCACGAGCGGTGATGAAGGGTCAGGCGGCGGAGTGGAACTTGTCGCTCTACACACCCGTCATCGTGAAATATCGTGACGAGAAAACCGACCAGCGAATCGAGCTGGAGGACTTGCTGCGATAACTCAAGATAACGGTCGCGCAGAATTCGAGAGTATGGGCAAAGCTGTCCCTTCAACACTTCTGCGGCGACGAAGCTCGATGTGCTTCTGCCGGAAGTGGGCTTTGGCACGCTCTCCCCAAGCCCGCACAAAATAATAGTTCAGCCCGGCGCCAATGGCTGAACTGGCAATCGGAATCACGCGCCCCGACCACTTCTCGACGGCTTCCTTGCTGGCCTGGGCTGCAATTCGCTGGATCACCTTGGGCACAAAGCGATTGACGACTTCTTTTTCCAGCACCTCACGGCTGATGTCCACGCCAGCGGCACTGGCAGCGGCAATCCACAGCTCCGCTGTTTCCTCATCGGTGTTGTATTCAAAACCGTAGATCAGACTAAGTTTCTGGATGGTTCGCAGAGTGATGCCGGCGAGGATGCCAAGGTCCGGAACCATGGTCAAGATCCCACCCAATCCAAACCCGGCGCCTTCAGCCGCAGCCAGTTTCATTCCACTGTGGACTACACGGTTCGCCAGGTCGTCAAGAATGCTCACGTCAACGGAATAGATGCCTTGAAAGCTGTTGATCGGCACGCCGTAAGCAGTGCGAAGCTGCAGAAGAAACTTGTTCGGATCTACCTTCACGGTTTCATAAGCATGCTGGAAACCGCGCCGCAGACCATTTTCGATCCGGCGCCGCAACCATGACTTGCGCTGTTGTTCAGCCATCTGAGTTGACGTTAACTCAAGCCGCATAGAAAAACCAGTTCCCGGTTCCCAGTTGATGGTTCTCGTTCGCCCCGCGGTCGGTCCAGCCTCCGTATGCTACGATCAAGGGACACCTAAAATGCCAACTGGAAAACTGCATATCGTGCCCCTCGGCGGTCTGGGCGAGTTCGGAATGAACTGCATGGCCGTGCGCTGGGGGGATGACATCATCGTGATCGACGCAGGCCTGATGTTCCCCGAGGCCGAATTATTGGGCGTGGACATCGTTGTTCCGGACATTTCTTACCTCATCGAGAACCGGCAGCGCGTGCGCGCCATCATCCTCACCCACGGTCATGAAGACCACATTGGCGCTCTGCCGTGGATTCTTTCTGAACTCAATGTCCCCGTGTGGGGCACCGAGTTCACGCTCGCCTACGTGGAAGACAAACTGGAAGAGCATGGGCTGCTAGACGATGCGGATCTGCACGAGATCCACGCAGGAGAACGATTTAAGGCAGGCCCGTTCACGATTCATCCGATCCACGTCACGCACAGTCTCGTAGATTGCGTTTCATTGGCTATTCATACGCCGTTGGGCGTGCTCATTCACACCGGCGATTTCAAGGTTGACCCCACTCCTACCGACAACAAGATGTTTGATCTGCACGCGTTCGCCGAGTATGGCAAAGAAGGAGTCCTGGCACTGTTTCAGGATTCAACCAACGTCGAGCGCAAGGGATACACTCCGAGTGAGCGAGCGGTGCGTCGCAAGTTTGATGAGGTGTTCGCCCGCACCGAGCGGCGGCTCTTCATTTCCTGTTTTTCTTCATCCATCCATCGCATCAAGCTGGCCGTGGAATTAGCCTGGGAGCACGGGCGCAAGGTGGCGTTTATCGGACGGTCGATGACCAGTTCCTCTGAGATTGCCGAGGACCTGGGCTACATCGAAATTCCCGAGGGGCTGCTGATTCATCCGGGAGAGATGAAGAATTACCAACCCGAGAAAGTGTGCGTGATGATCAGCGGCACTCAAGGCGAGCCTATGTCAGCGCTTTCGCGAGCCGCGGTGGACAATCACAAGCACGCCAAAATCGAGAAAGGCGATACTGTCGTACTGTCCTCACGAATCATTCCCGGCAATGAGAAGGCGATTTACCGGATGATCGACCATCTATTCCGGCGTCAGGCGCACGTAATTTACGAAGACGGGTCATCCCCGCCCATCCACGTGAGCGGACACGGAAGCCAGGAGGAACTTAAGCTCATCATCAACCTGGTGAAGCCGAAGTACTTCATTCCAATTCACGGCGAGTACCGGCAACTGAAGCTGCATGCAGAGATGGCGGGCGCGATGCACAGTTCGGTTGGAAACGTGATGCTGATTGAAAGCGGCGATATTCTGGAATTGGATGAACTGGGCGCGCGCAAGGCGGGCCGTGTCAATGTAGGCCGAGTGTGTATTGATTCCGGATCGCGAACCGACGTGGTTGAAGATCTGATCATCAAAGATCGCCGCCACCTAAGCGAAGACGGCATTGTGCTGCCGATCATCGCTATCAATAAGCTTTCGGGCCGGGTGGAGAGTCCGCCGGAAATCGTGACCCGAGGATTTGCCCCCGGCGAAGACGGCTTCGTGGACGGCGCGCGGCAACTGGTGATGCAGACTCTGGAACTCTCAAGCGATGAAGAAAAGGCCGACTACGGCGTGATCAAGGAAAAAATTCGCGCGGACTTGAAGCGCTACATCTCAAAGCAAACGCAGAAAAGACCCTTGATCATGCCGGTCATTCTTGAGATTTGACTTCTTCTACTACGCGAGCGGGTTCGTCCAGCGGAGGTTAGGAAATCGCGCAAAGTCGCGGTCGGTAGTGTTGTATCCTAAGAGTTGGAAGAGCTGGAATCACTGCAAGCGGAACCCATCCACACTGCGAGTAGACCGGGGAATCGTAAATTCATGGTAACCCTCATCGACATCCGCGAAGCGCAATCTCGCCTTCAGGGCATTGCTGTACGTACCCAGTTGATCGAGGCGTGCATCCCCGAAACAAGTTCCGGGCAGGACGGCCGCAGACTCTATCTCAAACCCGAAAACCTGCAACCCATCGGCGCCTTCAAACTGCGCGGGGCGTACAACAAGATCGCATCGCTTTCTCTGGAAGCACGGAGCCGCGGCGTAATTACTTATTCCAGCGGTAATCATGGGCAAGGCGTTGCCTATGCGGCACGGGCATTGGGAGCGAAGGCCGTCATCGTGATGCCGAACAATGCTCCAGCCATTAAGCGCGAGGCGGCGAAGTCCATGGGCGCGGAGATCGTCTTGGTTGGCCCCGGCAGCCTGGAGCGTCAGACCCGAGCGGAGGAACTAGCCACACTGCATGGTTATGTTATTGTGCCTCCATTCAACGATGAGAAGATCATCGCTGGCCAGGGAACGATGGGACTGGAGATTCTGGAAGATCTGCCTGCAGTCGAGACGGTGTTAGTGCCGGTTGGCGGAGGAGGAATGCTTAGCGGCGTAGGCGCAGCCATCAAGTTGAGCAAGCCGAGCGCAAAGGTGATCGGGGTTGAACCGGAACTCGCCGCAGACGCCCAGGCTAGCTTTCGATCTGGAAAGATTGTCCATTCCACTGCCGAGCAGACGACGCGGACAATCGCCGACGGATTGCGGACGCAGAGCATAGGCGCGATAACTTTTGAACATATCCGGCAATATGTAGATGACATTTTGACGGTCAGCGAGTGCGAAATCCGGCAGGCCATGCAGTGGCTCGCTACGAATCCCAAGACAGTTGCCGAACCCAGTGGTGCTGTGGCGGTTGCAGCATTTCTGTTCCATCAGGACCAGTTGCCAAGAACTACCATGAATGTCGCAATTATCAGCGGCGGAAACGTCGATCCGCAGATGCTGCAGGAGATCCGGCGGATGTGAGACGTTGCAAGCAACTTCCCTACTGCAGTTCGTCGTCATACACAACATCCTTCGGTGAATTGAATACTATGCGACTGAGACTAGTGATCGTTTCCGCCATCTTGGTCTGCTTCACGGCACAAGCGGCAACGGTTCGGGGCACGCCCATACGGGTTTCTTCCATTTATCTCTCAGCCGATTCCGGTTCGAACAAGCTTGCTGAAATTGATCGGGGACGTGAGGTCGTTATCCTCGAAACCAGTGGTGACTGGTTACACGTGGAAGCAGTTCTTACGGAAGAGAAAGTCATCACGGGCTGGATGCTGAATAAGGGCGTTGTGCAGGGTTCGACGCCGAATGGCGACAAAATCGTGTTTGGCGAGGCTGTGGACTCGGAAGATCAGGCCAGTCAAAGGCATGGTCGTCGCGGCGCCGCGCAGGATGCGATGCGCCTCTACTACCGGACAGCCGAGTATTTCCCCAACTCGCCACTCGCGGGAGAAGCCATGTACCGTTCGGCAGACATCCGGTGGCAGATCGACAAGGCTGAGGTCATGTCGCGTCCTTCCGCTAAGGAGAAGGAGGCGTATCTTCGGGAAGGTATGACCGAGGACTTCATGAAGGAAGTCATGAAGAAATTCCCGGGGACGAAGTGGGCGGACCTGGCCGCTTTTCACCTGATTGAAAACAAACTGTGCGGTGAGTGGCAAGGCTCGTCCAAGTGTCCTGAGAAGGAAGCCGAAATGTATGAAAAGTACGTTAACGATCATCCGCAATCACCGGTGCTCGCGGAAGCTTTGTACGACGCGGCATGGCGGCGGTCTGCGCTGATTGAAATGTACAAGACCGACAACCAATCGAAGAAATCCGACGAATCGAGAGGCAAAGCCATCGCTTTGGCGCAGAAAGCGGTTGCGCAAGGCCCACAGAGCGATTGGGGAGCGCGTGCTCAACTGCTGTTGTTCATGATTGAACAAGGCATACCAACGTACGGCAATGCGACGGAGTAAGGCTGGCTTCAGCGGGGAACCAAAACTTGCATTCACCGAAGCGCAATTTCTGAGATACTTCCCATTCGCTTTCCGGAGGATGATTGAACGACTATCTGCTGTCCGTGGTGCTCGGAATTATTGAGGGCCTCACCGAATTCTTGCCCGTCAGTTCCACGGCGCATCTGCGGATTGCCGAGGCTTTGTTCCACATTAATCTTGCGGACGGCTACTGGAAGATGTACACGATCGTCATTCAACTTGGCGCCATTCTGTGTTTGCCAGTCTACTTCCGTTATCGCATCGCGAAGTTTCTCTCCACCTTTCCGAATGGCGAACGCGGCGACCGTACTTCTCTTACCCATCCCTTGGGTCTCACGCTTGTAGCCTTCGTCGTGACTGCGATTCCGGCGTTTTTGCTCACCAAGGTCATCGGCAAGCACCTGGAAAGCCTACACATCATGGGCACTTCCCTGCTGGTCGGTGGCATTGTGATGTGGATTGTCGATGCTCTGAACGCGAGCTCCGAAGCCGCTGGGCCCCAAGCCAGCGGTACGCGCATTCACACCTGGGCAATGGAGACCATGAGCCTGGGCCAAGCCATTTGGATTGGCGCGTGCCAGATTCTTTCGGCGGTGTTTCCAGGCACGTCCCGATCCATGTCGACAATTGCAGCCGGACAATTGGCCGGGATGTCCCGCTCGTCGGCCCTAGAATTCTCTTTCTTTCTCTCCATTCCGACCATGGTCGTAGCCACCTGCTATGACTTGTTGAAATCCCTCCGAGGCAAGGGTGTGAACCCGATTGGAGTTTCGCAAATTGACCCGCACGGCTGGGTAGTTTTGGCGATTGGCTTTACAGTTTCGTTTTTCGTTGCCTATCTCTCGGTCGCGTGGTTCATGGCTTGGGTTCGGAAGCACGGGTTCGCGCCATTTGCGGTTTACCGGATCATTGTAGGAACACTGGTGCTGGCGTTCGCGGCCAGGCTGGCGGCATAAGTAGTGTTTGTCATTCTGGATACTGCCGAGAATCCTGAGTTGTAGGGTTCTCTTATTCTTGTCATAATCGAAGGGCTCTGGCATAGATCTGGCACCACAAGCAGGAGTGTTGTTCCTGCGCGCAGCACCAAAACGCCTATGAGGTATCTCTCACAGATCTTTGCCCCAACCAATAACCGCCGGCTCAACGAGTTGGTCGGCTTTCTTTTGTGCATCTCCGCGCTCCTCCTCTTTCTCGCGTTGGCCTCCTATTCCCCGCTGGACCCCTCCTTGAACAGCGCCTCGGTTCTGACAGGGTCGCGAGCGGCTCGCAACTGGATCGGCGTTGTAGGCGCCCTTATTTCCGACCTGGTGCTGCAAGGTTTCGGGATTGGGGCATTCCTGCTCCCCATCTTCTCTGCGACGCTTGGCGTCCGCTGGTTTCGTTCGCGCAAGGTCGGTTCGCCGGTCGCCAAGATTCTGGGCGGAATCTGGATGCTGATCTTCGTCCCCGCCCTGCTGGCGCTTCTTCCGGGCCACTTGCGCTGGATGAATGCAATCCCGATCGAAGGCCTATTTGGAAGGATGGTCGGGGATTTTCTAATCCATTACTTTAACTTGGCAGGAGCCTACATCGTTTGCGCCAGCGTCCTTGCCGTGGCGCTGTATCTCTCGACGGCGTTTTCTTTCGCCGCGCTGCAGATTTGGGCGCCCACCCGTTTTGCTTTCGCGATTGCCCTGTGGGAACGCTGGAAAGATTGGCGGGATGCGCGTGCCAAGAAGCGCATGCAGAAAGAACTGGAGAAACGCCGCGCCGCCCCCAAGCCAGTTATCACGACGCAGATGGTTCCGGCTCGGCCTCCGACTCCTCCCCTGCAATCTCAAGCGCGGAATTCCGAGCCTGTTCGAACTGGCATTGACCGAACATTTGCCGAAGAGAGCGGAGATCAGGCTCCAGCAACCGTGGAATCACGACCGGAGGCGCAGCCGGTTTCTCCCGAAGTCACGGAGCGGGCCGACAGTGCGCAGAAACCGAAGACGACCTTGCCCCGCATTGCGGGTGGTTTCAAGCTGCCTCCCAGTTCCCTGCTGCACCGGCCGGATGAGCAGCAGGCTATCGATGCTGACGAGTTAAAGGTTCTCGCCCAAGTGCTCACGGGGAAATACGCGGAATTCGATGTGCATGGGCAAATAACCCAGATCAACCCTGGCCCCGTCGTCACCACTTTTGAATTCAAGCCCGAGGCGGGCATCAAGTACAGCCGCATTACCAACCTCACGGACGATCTCTGCCTTGCGCTGAAGGCGGAGAGCATCCTGATTGAACGCATGGCTGGCAAGTCCACCGTGGGCATTCAGGTGCCAAACCGCGAGCGCGAAATCATCTGGCTGCGGGAGAACATCGAATCCACGGAGTTCATCGGATCGAAGTCGAAACTCACGCTGGCTCTAGGCAAAGACATCAACGGCCGAATTGTGACGGCCGACTTGAACGGAATGCCGCACCTGCTGATCGCCGGCTCGACCGGAGCGGGCAAGAGCGTCGCGATCAACGCCATGATTATGTCGATCCTGTACAAGGCGACGCCCGATCAAGTTCGCTTGATTCTAGTGGATCCGAAACGACTGGAGCTGGGTAATTACGAGGGCGTTCCGCACCTGTACACACCAATCATCACTGAACCCAAATTGGCGGCGAATGCGTTGCGCAATGCCGTGCGCGAGATGGAGCGGCGGCTGAAACTTCTGGCCGAAAAGGGTGTTCGCAACATCGACCAGTACAACAAGCTCTTCGACGAAAACGGGACCCCCAGCCTGTTTGGCGACAATGCAGAGGAACGTCCGCTGCCCTACATCGTAATTATCATCGATGAACTGGCTGACCTCATGATGCTCGATTCCAGCAACGTGGAAGAGTCCATCACGCGTCTCGCGCAGATGGCGCGCGCGGTTGGCATCCACTTGGTCCTGGCAACGCAACGACCTTCGGTCGATGTAATTACTGGACTGATCAAAGCGAACTTCCCGGCACGAATGTCGTTCCGCGTGGCCACCAAGGTAGACTCCCGCACCATTCTGGACGCCAACGGTGCGGAAGCACTATTAGGACGCGGTGACATGCTCTACTTGCCATCCGGGTCGGCTCGGGTTCATCGTCTGCATGCTCCTTACGTCACGGAAAAGGAGATCGCGGCGGTAGTCGAGTTCTGGCGAGCTCAGGGCCTCGCCGAATATGAAGAGAGGTTCCTGCAGGCACCGAAAGAAGAACGTGAAGACGGTTCGGGAGCTGGCGGTGAGGGAGATGAAGAAGCCGAGCACGATCCGCTTTACGAAGACGCCGTTAAGCTTGTGGTTGAATTCGGGAAAGCTTCCACTTCCCTGTTGCAACGCCGATTGCGCATCGGTTACGGGCGCGCCGCGCATCTCATCGACTTGATGGAGCGAGACGGAATTGTCGGCGCCGCGGATGGTCCCAAGCCACGCGAAGTATTGAAGCGACCTGATTGGCTTTCCGAGGTCGAGGAGACTCTCCGATAATCTTCGAGATCAAGAAGTTTCAGCTTTGCGCCATGCTCTGAGGTTTACCGCGTAAAGAACGATACAAAACACATTTGCCGGAATGAAACCCCACTGCGATGTCCTTAGGCCAATGAAACAAATAACTACGCTGTTCACGCCAGCGAGAACCCAGCCTTCCCAATGTCTCCTTCCGACCAGAATCGTTGAAAGAATCGTAAGTACACAGGATAGATAGTCGAGCCTTAACAGCACCGAAAAGCACCCCCGCAGTTATTATGCGGCAAGCGCGCCGGCTTTCTCTGTGACCCTGAAGCTCTCGTAACGTAACGTTGGTACGTGCACTAAAGAAGGGTAGAGCTCGCATCCCGCATTGGGAGATGTACCCTGGAGATCACCCAAGAGGTTGTCAGATTGAAAAAGTGAGGGCGATCTCATAAAAGAGATCGCCCTTTTTTCCAGTCAAGCTATGTTGTTAGAACGTAATCTTGCCTACCACTTGAACCAACCGCCCGGTCACACCTGAGGTCTGAAACGCACCGTAGATGCTGGTGGGTGTGGGAGCGGTCGCGTAGAGCTGTCCAAACGGAGCAAGGCCTCCTGCCAGGTCATTCACTGGAGACGCGAAGTGAGGATGATTCAGCAGGTTGAAGAAATTCGCACCGAGAGAGAACCGGAATCGCTCGGTGATAGAGAAATTCTTCATCAGCCCCGCGTCCATATCAAAGTAGCCTGGTCCACGGAACTGATTCCGGCCTGACCCGAAACTAGTCTCGGAACCCGAGGGCACGAACATGCTCGTGGTCAAGCACTGATGAGCATCTCCCGCGGCGATGTTTCCGGGACTGCTGCAGCCGGGAAGAGTCTGGTTTGGAAGCAGGGTTCCGTAGACTCCCCAGACCGCAGGGAGTCCTCCCGCCCCAGCCGGAATGTTGGCTATCGGTGCGCCGCTGTCAATGACGGAATAGGGTAGGCCACTACGGGCGAAGATGGTGCCCGAGAGCGACCACCCACCCGCCGTCGCCTCCAGCCAGCGCTTCTGGAATTTGAACGGCTCATCCCAAACGAAGGTAGCCGTGAAGTTGTTGCGTATGTCCAAATCCGAATTGCCATAGTTGAGCCGCAGGTTATTGGGATCTAGTTGGTACGGCACGCTGGAGAACAGAGCAACCGGCGTGTTAAAGAGACCAGTCGTTTCGTCCAGCGAGTGGCTCCATGTGTAACTCGCATTGCCGCTAAAACCATAGGAGGCTCGCCGCGTTACCGACGCAATCAGGCCAGCGTAGTTCGACACTCCGCCGCTGTAGATCTGGGTTACGGGCCCGAATCGCGCGTCGGGAACGGTGCTGGGTATGGGCAAGGCACCATTCGGGGAATAGGCGTTGACGGCTGAACTTTCAATCAGCTCATCGTAGCCGTGCGTGCCCACATAGTTCAGATCGAAGGATGTCTTCGATCCCAGGGCCTGCTGGACTTCCACGTTCCATTTCACATAGGTTGGATTGCTGATTTTGCCACTCGAGAAAAACGCGGGAGGCGCAAATCCCGGGACCGCCGCCTGCAACTGTGCCAGCGTCGCTCCGGATGCAAACCCCGCGTTGAAAGCGGCATTGGAATTCGTCGCAATGGTTTGCACGTCGTTAATGCCATTGATCGTAACTCCCGGGGCGACGGGAATTCCGGGCGCGGCCGGGTTCCCGGTAAGCGCGGTGCCGCTGAGAGCCAATGGATTCACGGTCGGTGCATTTCCTTCAATGTTGGTCACGATAACGCCCTGATAGAGGTCGGTGAACATGCCGACGCCAGTGCGTATCACAGTGTTCCTGCCGAACGGGCTCCAGCTGAGACCCACCCGGGGCTGGAACACGACTGCCTGCAGGCTGCTGAAGGCTTGATGCTGGTTTGCCTGAATTGCCTGATTGTACGGAATGTTCGGATCGTGATTGAGCGACGTGAAGGGATCGACCAGGCGAGAAAAGCAATTATTCTGGCAAACCGCATTCGAGTTCCGATCGGCGCGAATCGCTGCAGTCAGCCTTAGGTTCGATTTAATTGTCCACTCATCCTGGAAATAAATACCCAGGCTGTAGATGGCCAGAGGGTTTCTTGGGAATTCGGTAAAGTTTTGGCCGTACCCGTTGCCGTTGGCGGGGGTCAGCAGTCCGTTGGCGAAGTCCGTCAGATTTGAAAAACCCACGGTTCCGTAAGCGTTGACCTCGTTTCCGTAGTCGCTTATGTCATTGCGCCGAAAGTTCACTCCAACTTTGAAAGTGTGATTCCCGTGGTTGATGGAAAGGTCGTCCAAAATTTGGTACTGGGTGGCGTTGCGCCCCTGCGGAAAGCTTGTATTCGCGACCTGGGTGCCGCCAAGATTCGACAGGATGCCGTTCAGGGTCACGCTGTTGTATGGCAACACGTTCAACCGACTGCCCACAGGAGTTGCTTCAGTAAAGACCGCGCTGTACCACATCCCGGACGCAACCAATTGGTTGACGACGTTGGGACTGAACACGTGGGTCTCATTGAGTTGACCATCGTCTTCAGGTTGAACACTTAGAGTATTGAAGTTTTGCGGATCGATGAGGTCTGTGCCGGTCGGTTGCGAGCCTCTATCGATGTGCACTCTGCCAAACAGCTTGTCTTTGGTGCCGATGTTCTGGTCGACGCGGACTGCCAGCAGCCACTCCTTGTTGTGATTGGTGCCAGAGGCGTGGTTGAAAAGGGCGCAGGGCGATCCGCCCGCTCCAAAGCCTGCAAAGCTCGTGAGATCAGCGCATCCTTGCGTAGGATCGGCCGCAGCGCTCACCGGAGAATAGTTGGCGTGTCCGGGAGCGTTGTTGTAAAGCGAAAACATCTGATTGTAGAACGGAATCTCCGCGCCACGGCCGTTCGCGGTCAAATTGTTGAGCACTGCGGTCTCGAATGCCGTAGTGGGAAGAAAAATGTTCTGTGTCGAGGGTAGGGTGTAACGCAAGCCTTCCGTGTCCGCGAAAAAGAAAGTCTTGTTCTTGATGATCGGTCCGCCGAAGGAAGCTGACCATTGGTTGTTAACCGCGAAGGGCCTGGGCGTGTTGGTCTGTGGATTGAACCAGTCGTTGGCATTCAGCACGGTACCGTTGTAAAAGTAATTCGCGTTGCCATGGAACTGGTTGCTGCCCGACTTGGTCACGGAATCCATCTGCACTCCGGCCATACGTCCATACTGCGCGGTGTAGCCGTTGGTTACGACGGCGACTTCCTGCATTTCGTTGGCGCCCAGGGTGAGGTTGCTCGATCCGCTATTGTTCAGATTCAAGAACGCATCGTTATTGTCATTGCCGTTTACAGTGAACAGGTTCGAAGTTGGAGGCAAACCAAAGGCCGCGAAATTGCCGTAGCCACCAAACGTACCTCCGACGTTCATTACGACCCCCGGAGCTGTCTGAGCATAAAACGTCGTGTCGTTTCCAGGATTCGGCTGCAGCGCGATTTGTTTCTGGTCGACCGTCATGGTCAGATTGGGATTCTCAGTCTGCAGCAGGGGCGCCTCGGCCGTTACTTCAATCGTCTGATTCTGACCATGAGGATTCAAACTCAAGGTGACACTGGTGATTTGCCCGAGTTGCACGTCTACCGCACGACGCGTCTCCGACATGTTCGAAGAGGTTGCCGAAACGATGTAATTCCCTGGTTTCAACAGCGAGAAGTGATAGTTCCCGCTTTGATTGGTTACCGTCGTTTGCACAGTTCCTTCGGAAGTGCTCTTCAGAGTAACTGTAGCTTGAGGAATTATTGCGCCGCTGGCGTCGGTTACCGTTCCAGTTAAATCACCCGAGGTAACGGATTGTGCGAAAGCGAACAATCCCGAGAGCGATAGCAGGAATAACGCTAACGCCAATAATGTTTTCATCCTTGCAAAACTCATGACTTTCCTCCTACGAATAGCTCGTTCGTGCGCGCACAGAAATGCAATCCGCGTGGCAGTCGCAAAGCTTCCATCACTCGATGCATGCTATTCACCAAAAAAGCTCATCCCCGCATCCCGGTGATGAATCGTACGTTTCGCGTGACGAAACTGATCTGAAAACGGATGAACGATGAGTTATTTACGTTGCGGAAGTAATGCGCGTGAGCGCAATCCGTGGCGGACTATATGGATCTTGAAATCTTGGATGAGAGTTATACAAAAATCCGTACGGAGGCTTAGCTTTCCACTAGACAGAACGATCGTGTATGCGCGACAGCGGCGAAATGTCTCCACTGCAGCTGTTTTCTCCGCTGTCTTGGACAATCTGTCTTGTATTTGTCAATTATTTGTCAACAGCACGCGCATGCTCCGGAGGCCGTACTGACGAGACGCATCATCACTGGTGCGAACTGTCCTTCAAAAGATACTAATCCCCTGAACTTCGTGACCAACCATTTCGTACTTTCAAACGTCATAAGCTATATGGGGTGGTCTCCGCAAATCGAAAGCCGTCTGCGTGAAATTCGCATGATGATTCCGGAGATTCGCGCCGTCGTCGCCGACGGCGAACCGCATATGCGCGATCAGTTGCGGTTCCTGCTGGCCGAGGAATCCGGAGTCGAGATCGTTGCCGAGTGCGGTGACGGGCTGCAAACCATTGCGGCGGTGAAGATCCACAAACCTGACTTGCTGTTGCTCGATATCGAAATGCAGGATGCCGACGGCTTTCAGGTCCTGAATTGCATATCGTCGCAAGACATGCCCATCGTGATCGTCAGCAGCGCGAGCGATCACCACGCGATCCGGGCGTTCGAAGCGTCTGCCCTTGATTACTTGCTAAAGCCGTTTGATCGGCTGCGACTTCATACCGCCATTGAGCGAACTCGCTCTCAACTGGTGAAGACGCACGATCGTCATCTCACTCATCGCATTCTCGACTTGCTGGCTGAAGCGCGGACCGAGGCCCAAGCCGACCGGCGATTGGTGGTCAAGACTGCGGGGCGCGTCGTATTCGTAGACATGAGTGAGATTGATTGGGTGGAAGCGGCCGGAAACTACGTGGAGTTGAAGACAAGAAACGGAAGCTACCTGATTCGCGAAGGGATTGGCAGTCTTGCAAAAAGGCTGGATGCGAATCAGTTCGTTCGCATCCATCGCTCTATCATTGTGAACGTGCGAAAGATCAAGGAACTGCAGCCCTGCAACCGCGGCGAGTATATGGTTGTTCTCAAAGATGGCAAGCAGCTGTCGTGCAGCCGCGGCTACCGCGCAAAGCTACAAGAGCTTATCGCAACGCAGTGACCTACCCCTCGCCAGCCAGGGTTGAAAGCTATTGCTGGAAAACGTACACTCGCGCGCTCGGATCCGTCGGATCCGACGACAGCGCGAAAAACTGCCCGGGTGAAACAAGGTATAGAACGTACGCTGGGTTTCCGCTCAGCGTTATCGGAAATCTCCCATTCGTGGGGCCCATTGTGCCGATCCCATAGGAAGCCTGGGTCTGACTCAGCCCGTCGGCACCGCTGACGTCTGCAGTGACGCTGAAGCTGCCCGACCCGGCTATCGCGATGCTCACTGCGTTGCTGATATCTGCCTCTACAGGCGCAAAAGAACCGCCAGCATATGTCCCCGATAGAGAAGCATCCGTAAACGCTCCTGACTGTGCTGCCATGAACCCGAAAGAGACGGCAGGGTCGGTACCGATGATGAACGCCTCATTAGTCGTCACCAGGTAAAGGATAGGTTGATAAGTTTGCGAGGGCACAGAATTTTGAAAGCCCGAGTCGGTCAACGTCACACGGCCGCTCGGGACGAGGGCGTAGGCTCCCGGAGCGCAGCCCTGACCAGCGCCGCTGCATGGAGACGTCAGCGTACCCGCAGTATTCTGGTCGGAGGTCAGGCTGAAGGTTCCACTACCGTCGCCGGTGAACAGCCCGACCTGGCTCTCGGCCATGGAAGCGTCCAGCGCGGTGACTTCGAAAACGCCTGCACCGAGCAGATTGCCGGAAGTGAAGCTATTGGTCGACTGTTGCAGCATCGTGCCGCTAACCAACGGATTACCACCGCTTGGGAACGTGTCTGTTTCTATAACGAGCAGTTGACTCGAGCTGACAATGTAGAAGGCGTAACCGGCAGTTCCCTGAGCAGTCTTGATGTTTGCGGTTCCTCTGCCGTTGGACGCAACTGTGTAACTGCTGCCGGTGACAAAGAGAATGTTGCCGGAGGGACCCGAGATGGCGTCATCCGAATCCAGCGAACCACTGGTAAAGGTGCCGATGCCATCGGCTTGAAGCTGTCCCGCCACACCGAAACGATTCTTGCCGGAGTCGATTCCCAAGAAGCCGAACGCGTAGCCGCCGGTAATCGACGCCGCCGTAAAGGCGGACGTCGTTTGTTTCAGAAGCACGCCAGAATTGCGCGTGCCTCCGCCCGTACTGTCGTCGAATTCAATAATGTTGGCATTGCCGTTAATCATCATGGACAACGCGAACGTGCGACTGCCTCCTCCTGCCATGTTGAAAGTCATGAACCCGAGGCCGTCTTGGCCGATGGAATACGTGCCGCTGAAGGTCTGACTGACCGGATAACTCGTAGTATTGTTTACGTCCATCATGCCGGCGGAAAGATTCCCGTTACCATCGGCGACAAAACTACCCGCGGCCACGAAAAGCCCGTTCGGGTCAAAGCCGCGGACCGAGAAGGCATAGTTGCCACTCAGTCTCGAGTTGTTGGTAACCCCGGGATTGATGGTAATGCTCAGATTCGCCGAAGCAGTCTGAGGCGCGGGCGTCGAAGAGTCAACCACCTGAACCGTAAAACTAGAAGTTCCGGTTGCGATCGGCGTCCCTGAAATCACGCCAACAGGACTAAGAGAAAGCCCAACCGGCAAGACACCTCCTGTAATGCTCCAGGTGTACGGCGGGACTCCGCTGTTTGCCGCCAGGGTCTGGCTGTAAGGGGTATTTACCGTGCCCGCGGGCAGGGACCCGGTCGCGACCGATAGCGGCGGCGGTTTATTGACTGTGATGCTCAGCTCCTGGGTTACGCTCGCGCCCGAGGAATCCGTCACTTGGACGCTGAACTTGGATGTCCCCAAAAGCGTTGGCGTGCCCGTGATCTGGGCAGAGGTGCTGGTGCTGCTCGTCAGGAAACTTAAGCCGGCGGGGAGACTGCCTGAAATCACAGACCAGGTGAACGGCGCGGGAGCGCCGGCGGCATTGACGAATGCGTTATAAGGAACGTTCAGAGTTGCCGCCGGAAGCGAGCCGGTGGTAATAGTCAAAACCGCATTCACCGTTATCGATTCGGTCGTGGTTATGCTGCTGTTAGCTACCGACGTGGCCGTGATGGTCGCCGTTGTCGTGACTGAGAGGCTGGGCGGGGCGGTATACACGACCGTGGTTTTGGTGTTGTCGCTCAACGTACCGGGACCGGAAAGAGTCCAAGTCACACCCGCATTGGTCGAGTCATTGGCGACGGTAGCGGTAATGGTCGCCGTATCTCCGGGATTTAGTGATTGTCCCGACGCGGGTGTCAGCGTAATCGTGAGGGAGTTGCTGCCGCCCGAGCAACCCGCAAAAACCATCGCCCAAACAAGGATACCCACCACAAACGACGAAAGAACTCTCAATTTTCTCAAGGTTTCTCCACTGAAAGTTGTAACAATATCCTTGCGAAACAGCAAGCCGCTAGAACGAGAACAGAGCCTGCAGATCGATCCTCCGGGTGGCGGAACCGAACGAGTAGGGCCCACCCGCGAGCGCGTTCGATTCACCGAATAGCGGTGAACTGAGATTACCCGTCGGGGGCGCCAGGTTCACCCGATTAAAAATATTTCGTGCGGAGACGCTGAAGGTTAAATTGTAGCGTCGGCTGGTTGCGGCTCCCATGCTAAAGGGACCGCCAGGCCCACCACCTCCGCCCAATCCGCGGCCACCTAAACCACCTCCGGGAGGGCCCCCTCGTCCTCCGCCTCCGCCTCCGTCCGCCTCCATCTTGTCCACTTCGGAGACCTTGCTTTGCACCTACTTCTTTCCCAAAACCAAAAGTCTTGCTGAGCCGCAAATTCATGGTGAACAGCGTGGTACCGGTACCAACATTGATCGGAATAGTGGGCTCGCCGGAAGTCGGGGCCGTGTTAAACGTGCCCCATTGCGTCACTCTGATGTTGCTCGGCGGCGTCGACTCAGTAACCAAACCAGCCCTGTCATTGAAGATGGAATCGCCGTTGACGTCCTGCCCGACGGTGACGTTAAACGGCTGGCCTGAACTTACGATGATAAAGGGGTTCAGACGAAATGCATAGGGCATCGAAATCGTGCCACCCAGAACAGCGCGGCTTCGGACGTCGAATTGCGACCGTCCATAGTCCGCCATGGGATCGTACTGGTGCGAAATAAAACTGACTGAACTTCCCCCGCCGCCAGACCCCAAGTCGCTGTTCGCATAGTTGAGCGTGTAAAAACCGAAAAGCGAAAGCTTCGTTCCAATGTTTGTCCGAAAATTGGCGATCACCTGATTTTGCCTGAATATCCCTTCGGAGTCGTATTGATAGATGTTGTCGGTACCACCAAACGGTCGAACGGGATCCAAAGGATACGTCCCCGGGAACGGCGCGTTGGCATTTCGCAGGAAAAGCTGGTGTTCGCCGTAGGAGTTTATATAGGTGACAGCCAGAGTCGTGCTTTTAGCAATTTGCCGCTCAACGCCGACCGCCGTTTGCATAGTTGACGGTGCCCTCAGGCCCAACGCGAATTGGTAGCTGGTCGGAGAGGTCTGCCCCATGGAGGTGTTCGCCGCCACAATCGTCTGCTGCTGTGTAAACCCGTTTAGACGCTCCGTCTGGAGCACAAGGTTGTAAGGAACACGCTCGTAGAACATCCCAAATCCGGCTCGTAGTACGGTCTTGGGCGCTGCCTTCTTCCCACCGCCACCAAGGCCCCAGGCAAAGCTTAATCGAGGAGCAAAATCGCCGTGATCGTGGATATCATTCTGGGTTTCAAAGCGCAGCCCATAGCTGAGTGTCATGTTGGGACGGATCCGCCAATCATCTTGCGCATAGAGGCCCGCGTCAACCATTGTGACGTCAGAGAGCGGCTGTCCAGTCGTGATCGAGAATTGGCTGGCGCCGCACTGCGCCAATGCAGCGGGCGTGGGCACGGTCGGCAACGCCGTGATCAACAGCGATAAACATGACGGACCAGGCTGCACATTGGTCTCATATGCGGCCAGGGTAGAAAAAGTGAATGCGCCGTTGAAGTTTGTCAGCGACACGTTTGAATCCGTCAGCGCACGCAGCCGTCCTCCGAATTTTATTAAGTGCTTGCCGTGAACAATGGATGTGTAGTTCTGCAGTTCGTAGTGGTTTTGGACGTCGGAGCCATTTCCAATCTGATTCCCTCCTCCCGTGAAGGCCCCCAGCACCGACACTGTCGGCTGAAAACTCTGCACTGTCTGGCTGCTGCTGTCATGCAGATATTGGAACCGCGTTTCATTCACAACATTCGCGCTCACCACCTGCGTGTCGCTTATCTGCAGCGTGTTTTCAGTGGAAGCGGTGTTGTAAGCCTGAGAAGGAAGAGAAAACTGCCCGATCCCGTCATTGTTCTGGCTGTTCCGGAAATACTGGTAACGGACGGTCAAGGTGTTGTTCGGGGTGAGCTGAAAATCCAGTCGGGGACCCAAATTGATTCGAGTCTGGGGACTGGCGACTGCCTGGGTGAAGTTGGCGCTGGTCGGGTTGGGGTCGGCAGTGGTGGGCACGACCGCGTTCACAATGTTGGAGTCGTTGATCTGCCGAACCTGGGCAGTGAAAAAGAACGATGCCTTCTTGCTCAGAGGGCCGCTGAGGCTCCCATTAAACAGTTCCGAATGAAATGGCGGTTGGTCGGGTGCGAATGGACTGAGCGCATCGAATGCAGAGGTGTTGCCATCCATCAAGAATTGGCCGTGAAACTGCTCTGTACCCGGCTTAGTGAAGATTTCAATCCGGCCATAGCCCAGTTTGTCGTACTCTGCAGAAAACGGATTCTGATTGATGCGGATCTCGCGGATCGACGACTTGGGCGGAAGTTGCCCAGCAGTAAATCCATCGATATAAATCTGGCCCCCGTTCGGTCCTGCCGAAGGCCCAGCAAGCGCTTCGAGTTCCTGTTGCAACTCGTCGGGGTCATCGGAAAGAGCCTCGAGATCCTTCCCCTTGATCACGATGGAGCTGGCATTTTCTGACGGGCTAACGCCCACAGTTGTGCTTTCTTCCTGGACTTCAACTTTCTCCTGTTGTACCTGGATCTCGAGCGCGATGTCGAACTGCTGCACTTGATCTGCCGAGATCGCGAAGTTCTGTTCGGTAGAGATCGCGAAGCCCTTTGCAGAAGTCGTGATCGTGTAGTTTCCCGAAGACAATCCCTTGAGTTCGTAAGCACCCTGGTTGTTGGTGACAGCGGTGGTCTTTTGGCCCTTAGCTCCGGTAGCGGTAACGGTCGCTTGCGGAATTACTGCGCCGGTGGGATCTGTGACCCGGCCGCGAAGTGTGCCCGACGCGGTTTGCGCAGGCAAAGAACCTGTCAGCATCAGCGAGACGAAGAGCGTAACAAATATGAATACAAGACTTCGGGACCAGCCAGACTTCATCGATTCTCCTGAAGCAAACTTCTAACTTCTAACTGAACTACTGTGTTGCGCCCGCCGCAGCTTCGGCGCCGCCGCCTCCGAGGTTCCAGGGAGAAAGAAGCATTGCCGCCCGGTTGCTGTTGGGAGACGCCGACAGAATCGGTTCCACGCCGCTCAACAACGTGATCGCGGTCGGCTGGGTATTGGCTGTACCTTCCGTAGTGACAATCATGATGGCGTCGCCCTTCTGCAAATCGGTGATTGTCACGGTTGGCATTCTCTTCAACATCTGCTGGAAATCGGGTGGCCCGCCCGGGCGAGACCCTCCCGCACCGCCGGCAGGCATGGTCTGGCCTGCCTTGGCGGCCGATGGCCCGCCACTAGGAGTCGGGGCACCAGCCCCGCCGGCCGGAGACTCGCCTCGCAATCGCATTGCAATCCGCTGTGCAACCATGGGAGGTAGTTTTCGGAGTTGCGAGTCCGCAGAGATTCTCAAGGTCACGGGCTTATTCGTTGCCAGATCCATTACGGTGATCGTGTTGTTCCCTGTATCGGTTGAGGCGACCGTGCCCGCGATGTTTCTGAATGCTCCAGAAACCACCTCGTCCGCCGCCAGTTCAGTGCCGTCCGCACTACGCACCCCACGCGCGCGCAGTTGGTCTCCAGCGTTGATTTGATCGAGTGTGCTTGGCTTAGCGTCGTCGAACTTGACTGAGTCGGGCGAGTATCGCCGAATAATTGTGTTCTTTGAAATGTGAACTGTAACCGGCTTGGCATCGCTCATTGCCGGAGCCGCAAGTATGACGATTCCGTTGCCCGCATCGACTTTGCTTACCAATCCGCCCACCCCGCGCTTCTGCCAGTCCTCGCGATCGTGTTCCTGCTTCGCGGACACGTCAGACTCCTTCATGACTACGACGGAAGAAGCCGCTACAGACTTGCCGTCATCGGAAGCGTTGCCTCGAGCCAGGATGCGGTCGCCCACCTGCACTTCCTGCAACTGAACAGGCGTCGCGTCTTTCAGGTCTTTCTGTCCGGGAGCAACGCGAACCAGACGGGTGGAGTCCTGAATGAGTATGTTGACGGTTGATCCTGAGTCGGTGGCGAGAGTAATTACGTTTCCCGAAACAGCCTTCACCGTTCCCACGGGTTTCGCCGCTGGACCGGCCGATGGGGGTGCCTGAGACTCCTGGTTTTGACTTACCGCAGCGCGGCTCGGGGGGACGAGACTCAAGCAGGCCAAGCCGAGCATCATCGAGCCAGCGAGCGTGAATGCGGCGGTTCTTGTGGATCTCATTTTCTACGCCTCATGACAGCAACTGATAGCCTGCGCCTCAAAGTCTTGCGCATGAGTCCCAATCGGCCTGGATTTCAGTAGGAGCGGTTGGCCGAGTTTCGGGCTCCGCTCATGTCGGGGGGTCCGTGAAATCCTGCAGCCCGGGACGCGACGCGCATGCCCACGAGAAAATAAGGAAAAGCTTTCTCTCCCCGTTTTCAACTGTCGCCTGGAGTTCGCCATACTTATTCCAACACACTCAAGCGCGGGTGGGACGTAAAGAATCGTCAAACAACTGTAAACTTATGTTTTTTCAGCACTTGCGAGAGCGATACCGACCACGCGGTGTGATCGCGGGACAACCCTTCGTAGACGAAACTACTTCTCATTTTACTGGGTCAGCCGGCGTGATATCGGCACAATCTTGGTGGGTCCCGACTATCGATTGCGTTTCGCGATTTCCCCAAACGCAAGATTCTAGAAATCGCACAAACTAGAAGTGGCGCAAGCAGCTCACGACCGGGACGAACTGCTCTAAGTCCAGTGTTATTAATCGGTTGACTTTCATCCGAGACCGGGGTATCTTTCATCCCCCCGGCTGGTGGCCGGGAGGGAGGAGTGAAACGGTGGGGCCAGCTGTTTCCCATAAGGTAACCCAACTTCTGGCAGACTGGCGCGAGGGAAATCGCGAAGCCCTTAGCGCTCTGATCCCGCTGGTATACGATGAGCTTCGCCGCCTTGCGCGCAGCCATCTGAACCGCGAACGTTCCGGACACACTCTGCAAAGCACAGCCCTGGTGAATGAAGCTTACATGCGGCTGGTACGCCAGGATCCCGAGATTAATAACCGGGCGCATTTCTTTGCGGTGTCTTCCCACCTCATGCGCCAGATACTCGTGGACTACGCCCGCCGGCATCGTGCCGCCAAGCGCGGCGATGGCGCCAGCAATTTGACCTTGAGTGAAGCGGCTGCATTGCTTCCAGGCAAGGGGAATTTCGATCTGCTGGCACTCGATGAAGCGCTCAACGAACTAGGGAAGTTGGATCCGCAACAGACTCGCGTGGTGGAGTTGCGATTTTTCGGAGGCCTTTCGATCGAAGAAACCGCAACCGTCGTAGGCATCTCTCAGGCAACCGTAAAGCGGGAGTGGACGACGGCAAGGGCGTGGCTTCATCGTGAACTGAGCAGGGAGGCGGGGTGAACGCTATTGAAGTCCGAAACAATGGCGAGTTTGTCAGCCGGTGAAATCGACTTGCGGACTCGCGATAGAAACATAAGGAAGCAATGATTCCGGAGCGTTGGGACGAGATCAAGGGAAAACTGGATGCCGTTCTGGAACTTGAGCCAGCACAGCGGTCGGCCTATCTCGACGAGATCTCCAGTGCGGACCCGGAGTTGCGTCAGGAACTCGAATCACTGGTTGCCGCTCATGAGAAGGCTGGCACGGATTTCCTGAACTCCCCGCTGCACGTCACGCCAAGTCCCCCTGAACCGGTAAATCGCGACTCCATGATCGGCCGCCACCTCGGGAGCTACCAGATTCTGGAGCAAATCGGGGCCGGCGGTATGGGCGAAGTGTATCGCGCCGTTCGCGCTGACGATCAGTACCGCAAGCAAGTCGCGATCAAGCTGGTGCGCGCCGGCCAGGATTCCGATTTTGTCATCCGTCGCTTCAAGAACGAAAGACAGATTCTGGCCAGCCTCGATCACCCCAACATCGCGCGCCTCCTCGACGGCGGCACGACGGTGGAAGGCGTCCCCTATTTTGTGATGGAGTTGATCGAAGGCCAGCCCATCACCGAATATTGCGATTCGCACAACTTGCCGACGGTTGAGCGGATCAAACTCTTCTCGGCGGTTTGTTCGGCCGTCCAGTATGCCCATCAGCGGCTGATCGTCCACCGCGACATAAAGCCTAGCAACATCCTTGTGACTTTGGACGGAACGCCGAAGCTCCTGGACTTTGGTATTGCCAAAATTGTCGAAACTGATTCTGCGTACGGCCAGTCAGAGCCGACTCTGACTATATTTCGCGCGCTCACGCCGGGATACGCGAGTCCAGAGCAAGTGAAAGGCGAGCCCATCACTACTGCTAGCGATGTTTACTCGCTGGGAGTAGTGCTCTATGAGTTGCTCACCGGACTGCACCCGTACTCCGCACCGGGTGCTACCCCGCATCAGATTGCTCGGGCAGTTTGCGAGGTTGAGCCCGAGAAGCCCAGCACGGCGGTCCGACGAACCGAAGCCTCGCATTCACGGCCCGGACAGCCGGTTCCTTCTGCGACGACCGGTTCCGTACATGACGGCTCAGCGGAGAGGCTAAGCAAACGACTGAGTGGCGACCTCGACAATATTGTGCTCATGGCCCTGCGCAAGGAACCAGAGCGACGCTATGCGTCCGTCGATAAATTCGCGGAAGACCTGCGGCGTCATCTCGGAAACCTTCCCGTTTTTGCTCGCAGGGATACGGCCAGCTATCGAATGTCGAAGTTTGTTGCGCGGCATAAAGCCGGAGTTGCCGCAACCGCTCTCGTAGTCATCGTCCTTGTGATTGGAATCGCGGTCACACTACGGGAAGCACACATCGCCCGAGAGCAAGCCTTGATCGCGCGCTCCCAGCGCGCCCGCGCCGAGGCTCGCTTCAATGACGTGCGCAAACTGGCCAACTCCTTGATGTTTGAAGTGCATGATTCGATCAAGGATCTGCCGGGATCCACGCCGGCACGGAAGCTTCTGGTGAGTCGGGCGCTGGAATATCTGGACAGCTTGAGCCAGGAAGCAAAGGGCGACCGTTCCTTGCAAGGGGAACTGGCAGCGGCGTACGAAAAAATCGGCGACGTCCAAGGCATGCCACGCCAGGCAAATCTTGGCGACTCTGACGGTGCCGTGGACAGTTACAGAAAGGCCCTCGCCATACGAGAGTCACTGGCCGCGGCAGATCCGAAGGATGAAGAAGTCCGTCGGCAACTTACTCCCAATTACGGCAAGCTCAGCGATCTTCTCTGGAACAGAGGCGATTTCAAGGGCGCAATGGAGAATTCGCACAAGGAGATCGCAGTCGCGGAGGCCCTCTATCAGGAGGATCCAACCAACCTGGCCAACCGATCGCTCCTTGCCGCCTATCGCATGGACTATGGATACAAACAAGCCAGAGTAGGAGACGACCGAAACGGAGGACTGGAAACTCTTCGGCAGGGGTCGGCGATGCTTGAGCAACTGCTGGCGGAGGATCCTCAAAATCTCCAGGTGCGCCGGCTTCTGGGTCTGAGCTATTTCCGAGCTGCTGACATTCTGAAAGATCACGAGAGCGATTATCCGCAGGCTCTGGCGCTATACAAGAAGGCCATCGCCACGACGCAAGCCTTGGCCATCGCCGATCCCAACAACACCGATTTCCGCCGGATGGTTGCCTACGACCAGTTTGCTATAGCGGAATTGTTGGCCAAGATGAACGACACCTATGCTGCGATCGCCCAAGATCACGAGGCCTTGGCATCCTTTCAGAAACTCGCCGCTGCCGATCCAGCGAACGCGCAATTCCAGCAAGACATCGCCGTAGTTCGTAGCAACATCGGCAAAATCCTGCTGGACCAGGGGAATCCCAGCAAGGCTATTGAACCACTGCGTTTGTCGCTCGCCGCGACGGAACGAATGTCGGACGCGAAAAACCCGCAGTCGCGGGTGGGCTACGTCGTTGTGTCGAATCAGTTCTTGCTGGGCAAAGCCAACGTCATGCTGGCGTCGTCAGCCAACCAGCAGCAGCAAATGGAGTATTGCCGCGAGGCCGGCTTATGGTTCGAGAAATGCCTTCCCGCTTTTGAGTTCCTTCGGGATCACGCACTGGCGAGCTACAACGGAGCTGACCGGGTCACCGAGATCCGACGCGAGATGAACCGCTGCCGGGCGCTTACAACAAAACCCTGAATCCCACGATACCTGAGCGCGCGGCGCACCGCCCCTGCTCCCCTGCGTCACCCCACAGCCTCTACCAGATCGGCGTACCGTTCTTGTCGCGGAAAACGAAGGTTTCACTGCCGCGGGTAATTTCGCGGGCAAAAATCGTTTCCACACCTTCAAATTGCACCTTGGTGCCAACCACGGTGACTTCGTCGCCCTTGTTGAAAACAAGTTCGTAAGTCTTTACGAACTTCGTGCTTGCCAGGTGAACCTCAATCGTCTTGTCAGCAGACAACCTCAAGATCAGATGCGAGCCCATACCACCGCTCACCGGGCACTGACGGTCTCTTACCTCTTCCACCGTTCCTTTGAACGTCGCTTCCGCCGCCGGATCATACTTCGGAACTGAAACGCCAGGTGCGGACTTCTGCGCCGCAGCCGCCGGGGTTATCATCAGAACCATCGCAACAACCGTAAGAATCAAAATGATGATGCGCGCGGTCTTCATGAGCCACCTCCTGCTAAACATCCACTTCTGCTCTCAGTGTGACCCTCTTTCGTCCATCACGCTGTGACCACAGTCACCGAGCCCTGTGAGGACCACCGCCAAAGCACGAATTCTCTGTGCACGAAGCGACTGGAAGAATAAAGCTGGGTGTATCATGTGTTCTGCCCAGAGGATCCGACCACAGGGAACCCGGGCTGGAGAGACTCAACCATGAAGGGCGATACCAACGTCATTGCACTACTAAATCAGGTGTTGAAAGCGGAACTCACGGCCATCAACCAGTACTTCCTGCACGCGGAGATGTGCGAGAACTGGGGCTACGAGAGGATGGCCAAGCACACTCGCGCCGAGTCCATCGAGGAGATGACCCATGCTGAGAAGCTGATGGAGCGCATTCTTCTGCTCGACGGTACTCCCAACATGAGCGACTACTTCAAGATCAACATCGGTCAGAGTGTCGCGGATCAGCTGAAGAACGACCTCCAACTGGAGTACGACGCGGTCAAGCGTCTGAATACCGGAGTCGAAACCTGCGTGAAAGCCGGCGACAACGGATCGCGCGAACTGCTGGAGAAGATCTTGATAGACGAAGAACACCACATCGACTGGCTGGAAGGCCAACTCCACGCCATCGGCGAGATGGGCATTGAAAACTACCTGGCACAACAACTGCACAAAGCCGAAGAAGAAGACTAGCTACACCTCGCTCGGCCCTCAGGCAAGTGATGTAGGGGGTGCCCCGCCCCTTGGGGTTTTTTCGCAAGGGGGGGCTTGCGTCGAGCGGAATCGTACTCCTCCGCATGATCTCACCATCGTTCACCCGCACCATACACGTGTAGTACCGGAAGTGCTCGCCTTCCCGTGATCGTTGAGCCGCACCTTGCCAGAAAGCGGCAAGCAGCGGGGCACCCCCAGTCCGAGGACTGAAAAACCTTTCGACGGGTTCCGAACCGCGACGGTGACCTCGCTCGCACCCGCCAGTGACCCATGTCACAGCCACATGGCTTCCCTTTCAGCACAATGTCCTGTAAGGCAATCCATGGGGGCACATGTTCAACATCCTGCACGCTGAGTTCCTGGCGCCCGGCATCAAGCGGTTCGTGATCGAGGCGCCACGCATTGCACATAAGCAAAAACCGGGGCAATTCGTAATCCTGCGGCTGTACGAGCAGGGCGAACGCATTCCCATCACCATCGAACACTCCGATCCCGAGCGCGGCACCATTCGCATTGTGGTGCAGTCGGCCGGCAAAACCACCCACCTGCTTAATTCGCTGAACACTGGCGATCGCATCCTGAACGTGGTTGGGCCGCTGGGAAAGCCTTCGGAGATCAAGAAGTTCGGCACCGTTGTGGTAATGGGCGGCGGAGTGGGCACGGCGATGGCTTACCCGACGGCGCTGGCGCTCAAACGCGCCGGCAATCGCGTGATCACAATCGTCGGCGCTCGCAATAAAGAGCTGGTCATTCTCGAGCGCTGAGCTGCGCGAAGTCAGCGATGCTCTGATGATCACGACCGATGACGGAAGCTATGCTGACAAGGGCTTCGTCACCGACAAGCTTCGGCAATTGATCGAGAACGGCACGCGCATCGATCTGGTACTGGCAATCGGTCCGATTCCCATGATGAGAGCGGTCGCGGAGATGACGCGGAAGGAGCACATCCGCACCAGTCGTCAGCCTGAACCCGATCATGATCGACGGCACCGGCATGTGTGGCGGCTGCCGCGTGCTGGTCGACGGAAAGAGCGAGTTCGCCTGCGTGGACGGCCCCGAGTTCGACGCGCACCGCGTGGACTTCGCCGTGCTGGTGCAGCGCAATTCGATGTACCGCGCGGCAGAGCAGAAGTCGATGGAAGAATTCCAGCGCGAGCCCGAATCACAAATCGAAACCATTCACGCCGGGTGCATGCGCGTTACAAGGAGGCCGGTCGATGACACCAACCACGAAGCAGCCCTCGTTGAATCCTCTTGCCCCTGAAAGAGCGGATGAAGATTCCCCGGCAGCACATGCTCGAGCAGCCTCCGCTGTTGCGCGCCACGAACTTCACCGAAGTGAACCTGGGCTATTCCGAGGAACTGGCGCGGCAGGAAGCGCTGCGCTGCCTGGAATGCGCCAAGCCAGCTTGCACGAACGATTGTCCCGTGGGCGTCAAGGTAAAGGACTTCGTGCAGTTGATCGTGGCCGGCGACTTCATGGGCGCGGCCGCCAAGATCCGCGAAGACAACGTGCTCCCGGCCATCACGGGGCGGGTGTGTCCGCAGGAAGACCACTGCGAAGGTGGCTGTTTGATGGGCAAGAAAGTTCAGCCGCTGGGAATCGGATATCTGGAGCGCTTCGTCGCCGACTATGAACAGCGTCACCTGGATATCAGCAACCTGCCCAAGGCGCCGCCGACAGGAAAGAAGGTCGCCATTGTGGGCAGCGGTCCCTCGGGCCTGACTGCGGCCGGCGATCTGGTCCAGAAGGGCCACAAAGTCCACGTATTCGAGGCGCTGCACACGCCCGGGCGGCGTGCTGGTGTACGGCATCCCCGAGTTTCGCCTGCCCAAGCAAATCATCCGCGAGCAGATCGACTACATGCGCGCCATGGGCGTGGAGTTTGAAACCGATGTGGTGGTCGGAAAAACCGTGACTCTCGACGAACTGATGGAGGAAGAGGGTTACGACGCCGTGTTCATCGGAACCGGCGCGGGCTTGCCTCAGTTCATGAATATCCCCGGGGAACATCTGAACGGCGTCTACTCGGCGAATGAGTTCCTGACTCGCATCAACCTGATGCACGCTTATGAGTTCCCCAAATATGACGAGCCCATGCTCGATCTCCACGGCAAGAATGTAGCCGTGATTGGCGGCGGCAACACGGCGCTGGACGCCATTCGCTCAGCACTGCGTCTGGGTGCGAGCAAAGCGTACGTGATCTATCGCCGCAGCGAAGCCGAGATGCCGGCACGCAAAGAAGAAGTAAAGCATGCCCAGCAGGAAGGCATCGAGTTTCGCGTGCTGACCAATCCCATCGAGTTCCTCTCGGATGGCAAGGGCTGGCTGAACGCAGTGCGTTGCATGCGCATGGAACTGGGCGAAGCCGACGCGTCCGGACGCAGACGCCCGGTGCCGGTCGAGGGCTCGGAGTTCGATCTGCCCCTGTCGGTGGCCGTCATCGCGATTGGCACCGGCGCGAATCCTCTGATCCAGAGCACCACCCCGGGTCTGAACACGAACAAGCGGAACTACATCGAAGCTGACGTCATGACCCAGCGTACGTCCCGAAGAGGCGTTTTCGCCGGCGGCGACATCGTCACCGGAAGTGCCACGGTGATTTTGGCCATGGGTGCTGGACGGCGCGCTGCGAAGTCGATCCATGAATATCTGACCACCTCCGGCGCGTGGTAAAAAGCGTGATGTGACGCGCCTCACGATAACCAGTGCTCAAAATCACCGCCTTGGAAGCGGATAAGCCGTTTAATCAAATCTGACCGGAAGCGCGGCGGCCGCAGTGACAGGAATTTCGCGCCGGGAGTAAGTCATGAATGACCAGGATCTTCTCAGGTGTCCATTGCTCCAGGGACTCGACCCCATGCACCGGGCCGAACTCATAGGCCTGCTGAACGACAGCGGTGTCCGCGAAAAGCTGGAAAAGTGTTTAGCGGAGCACATCAGCACCGCGGGTTCGTCCAACGAGCCAGCGCCGGCATGTGCCCAAAGGCAGCCCGGGGACTTTGAAAAGCAAGTTCATAACTGGAACCCGCAAAGTTCCCCCTGGAACCGAAGTCTCAAAGAGTAAGGCCAGCCCAATAGAGGACTCGGAAACAGCGAGATCCTTAGCTCGTGTGACCGAGATCACACTCAGCTGTGCGCTCTGCCCTAGCCGGTTTGAGAGCTAAGGTCGAAGATTGCAGCAGTGAAGGAGGGGCGGCAATGATGCTAGCGTATAGGCTTCTCCGCTTGGTTGAGAACCACTCTGAGGCCCTGGCGGTAGGGCTCCTCGAAAAAACACAGAACTCCCCCTTGCTTCCCGGTTACCGCAACGTCCCGCCCGGGGAACTCGAGCAACGGGTGTACGAAATCTATCGTCACCTGGCAGATTGGCTTCTGGGCAAAAGCGAGTTGGACGTCGAGAAGCGCTACACTGGAGATTGGCGCCAAGCGCGCCCGGCAGGATGTGCCGCTGAGTCAGCTCATCTGGGCAATCATCCTGACCAAGAGAAACCTTTGGGACTTCCTGAAACGGGAGGCGGTGCTGGATCGGCCCGCAGAGATCTGCCGGCGAACTCGAAGTAGAGCAGTTGCTGGATCAGTTTTTCGACCGCGCCATCTTCTACGCGGCGGTCGGTTATGAGCGGTCGTGTGTAGCCGAGCCGTTGCGAAAGATGAGCGCCGTTGGATAGGGGAGGAAGAATGTCCTGGGAACTTGAGTACAAGAAAAAGTTGCGGACCGCCGAGGAGGCGTTGCGTTGTGTGCAGTCGGGAATGCGAGTCTACATTCAGCCCGGCTGCGCCGAACCTGAAACCCTGGTAGAGGCGCTGATGCGCCGTGGCCCCTATGTGCAGGACGTGGAAATCGTTCACATGATGACCATGGGGCCGGCTCCCTATGTGGCTCCAGAGATGGCTGGGCACTTCCGGCATAACGCGATGTTCATCGGTCGGCAATGTGCGCGAGGCCATCAACGAGGGCCGAGCCGACTACACGCCGGTCTACCTGAGTGAGATCGAAGAACTGTTCGAAAGCGGCGCCATGCCGATCGATGTGGCCCTGCTGGAACTCTCGCCGCCGGACTCCGCACGGCTTCTGCAGCTTCGGCGTGGGCGTGGATACGTCGCTCACCGCGGCCAAGTGCGCCCGCTACGTGGTTGCGCAAATCAACGATCAGATGCCGCGCACCTACGGAGACAGCTTCATCCACGTGACTGAGCTTGATGCCGTCGTGGATTCCTCCCGGCCCCTGTGCGCGATGAAGCAACCGGAAATCACCGACATGCACATGGCCATCGCCCGCAACGTCGCAGGCTTGATTGAGGACGGGGCCGTATTGCAGACCGGCATTGGCGGAATCCCGGATGCGGTGCTGCCGTTTCTCATGGATCGCAAGGATCTCGGGGTTCACAGCGAACTGGTTTCCGACGGCGTGATTCCGCTGATCGACGCCGGCGTGATCACGGGTGCGCGCAAGAACTTCAAGCCGCGGAAGATCATCCTGGGATTTGCCATTGGCACGAAGACAGTTGTTCGATTTCGTAGACAACAATCCGATCTTCGAGTTCCATCCCACAGCCTATAGCAACGACCCCGGACTCATCGCCCGCAACGACAACATGGTGGCGATCAATTCCGCACTGCAGATCGATCTGACCGGTCAGGTCTGCTCCGATTCGATCGGAAACCAGTTCTATAGTGGCATTGGCGGACAGGTGGACTTCTATGCGCGGAGCTTCGCGCTCCAAGGGCGGCAAGCCGATCATCGCCATTTCGTCAACCGCGAAAGATGGCACGATCTCACGAATCGTACCCATGCTGAGCCCCGGCGCGGGAGTGGTTACTTCGCGCGGGCTGGTCCGTTATGTCGTGACCGAATACGGGGTGGCGTATCTGCACGGTAAGACCATCCGCGAACGGGCGCAGGCCCTGATCGACATTGCGCATCCCAAGTTCCGGGAAGAGCTCTATCAATTTTGCGAGAAAACCAGGTGGCTGCAGCGGCCGTATCGCTGCGGAGACAGTGGCAACGAGGTGAAACATGGCAGGCCAAGCGCGCGGTAAGGTCACGGTCGATGTCGAGGAGTGCAAAGGATGCGGGCTATGCGTGGAATCCTGTCCGCCCAAGTGCCTGGAACTGGCGCCGGAGTTAAGTGCTTACGGCGTTCATCCGGCACGCTACACCGGCGCAGGACTGCACGCGGTTGTGGAATCTGCTTCTATTGCTGCCCGGAGCCGGGCGCGATTACGGTCTACCGCATAAAGGCCAAAGGAAAAGCGTTTGCGGCGGCGCAAGGAGGCGAACATGCGGCAGCTCTGTAAAGGAAACGTGGCGGTGGTGAAGGGCGCGATCCTGGCCGGATGCCGCGCCTACTACGGATATCCGATTACTCCGGCCAGCGAAATCGCCGAGTCTGCCGCGCTCTACTTCCCGCAGGTCGGCGGAACCTTTCTGCAGGCGGAGAGCGAAGTCGCCGCCATCAACATGGTGTATGGGGCGGCGGCGGCGGGGGTCCGCGTCATGACTGGATCCTCCGGCCCCGGCCTCAGCCTGATGCAGGAAGGCATGTCGTATCTGGCCGGCGCGGAACTGCCGTGCGTGATCGTCGATGTAATGCGCGGCGGACCGGGGCTGGGCAACATCGCGCCGGAACAAAGCGACTATTTCGCCATGGTGAAGGGCGGCGGCCATGGCAACTACCGCAATATCGTGCTGGCTCCCGCATCGGTGCAGGAGATGGCCGAGCTCACCATGCTGGCATTCGATCTTGCGGACAAGTATCGCAATCCGGCAGTGGTCCTGGCCGACGGCTTCATCGGACAAATGATGGAACCGCTGGACCTCGAATATCGTGAGATTCAGGCGCCCGAAAAAACCGTGGGCGGTGAAGGGTACGCCTGAGACGCGGGCCAACCTGGTCAGTTCCATCTATCTCGAAACCGATGAACTGGAAGAGCACCAGCGCCAGAATGGAAGCCAAGTACATCCGCGCGCAAGAAGCCGAGCCGCGCTGGGAGCTCTGCCACACCGAGGACGCCGACGTGCTGCTGGTCGGATACGGCATCGTGTCCCGAGTGTTGCTTTCCACCGTGGAAGCGCTTCGCAAGCAAGGCGTGAAGGCCGGGCTGTTCCGCCCCATCACTCTGTGGCCTTATCCCTCGCAGGCGCTGGCGCAAGGCGGCCTCCAGAGTGGAAAAAGTGCTGGTCGTCGAATTGAGCAACGGACAAATGCTGGAAGATGTGCGCCTGGCGCTGAACGGCAAAGTGCCGGTGGAATTCTACGGCCGGGTGGGAGGCAATGTGCCCTCCGTGGCAGAGTTGCAGCAACAGGTGTTAGAGCGTATGGCCGTGGCGGTCTGAGGCTGGTTCCGAACAGGATCTGGTGGAAAAGGACAACGAAAATGGCAAACGAGAGCGTGATCAGCGTGATGGATCCCGAAGTCAAGTCCGAGACTAGCCCCGAAGCGGGTGTGGAACTTAGCGACGCCGCATACGAGCCAGTCCACTCCAAGTCGCCGCTGTTCTATGACCTGTATGAGCGCAAGTCAGAACTGAAGCACCAGACCCACTACTGTCCCGGCTGCGGACACGGGGTGGCGCACAAGCTGATTGCCGAAGCGCTGCAGGAGCTTGGGCTGCAGGACAAGACGATCTTCGTGAGTCCGGTGGGCTGCTCGGTATTTGCCTACTACTACTTCGATGTGGGCAACGTGCAGGTCGCGCACGGCCGCGCGCCAGCCTCGGCCACGGCACTCAAACGAGCCTGCCCAGACAAGATTGTCATCTCCTATCAAGGAGACGGCGACCTCGCTGCCATCGGCACTGCCGAGATCGTGCATGCTGCCAATCGAGGCGAGAAAGATCAGCGTCTTTTTCGTGAACAACGGAATCTACGGCATGACCGGCGGGCAGATGGCGCCCACCACCCTGGTCGGGCAGAAGAGCACAACCTCTCCCTGGGGACGGCGGCCGGCGAATGAAGGCTTCCCGCTGCACATGGCGGAACTTCTCGCCACCCTAGAAGCGCCGGCATACATCGAGCGCGTGGCGCTTTCGGACAACAAGAACATCATGAAAGCGCGGCGGGCAATCCGTAAAGCGCTCGAGATCCAGCGCGACGGCGCGGGCTTCTCGTTTGTCGAAATTCTGTCGCCGTGTCCGACGATTTGGGGCAAGGACCCGGTGGAAGCGCGGCGCTGGGTTCTCGAGAAAATGATGCCAGCCTTTCCGCTGAATGTATTCCGCGACCGCCGTCCGGAAATTCCCGCGGGCAACGAGCCGCCGCAACGCCCGGTCGCCGATGTGCTTGGGATCACTCCGAAAGCGGGAGAACACCGGCGATTCCAAACCGAAACACGCCCATCACTTCAAAGACGTAAAGATCAAGATCGCCGGCTTCGGAGGACAGGGAGTGCTGCTGCTCGGGCAGCTGCTCATCGAAATGGGCATGCGGGAAGGGCTGGAAGTAAGCTGGCTGCCGTCGTATGGGCCGGAGATGCGTTCGGGCAGCGCGCACTGCCACGTGTGCTTGTCGAAAGAACGGATCGGGTCGCCCCTGGTCTCGCGCCCCGATGTGCTGGTGGCCATGAATGAATTCTCGCTGCGCAAGTTTGCACACGAGGTCGCGAGCGGCGGACTCATTCTCTACAACGGCGTCAGCCTTCCTGCCGACTTTGCGGTGCCGGAGCGCAGGTGGTCGCGATTCCGGCGGCCGAGATCGCTGACAAACTCGGTTCGACCAAGGCCACCAACATCGTGATGATGGGGGCGCTGCTCGAGGAGACCGAGTGCCTGGCTCCCGGAACTGCCTTGAGCGTGCTCGAAGACAAAGTAAAGAAACTCGATCTGCTGGAAATTGACCGCAAAGCGCTCACCGCCGGCCGCCTGTTTATCGATGACCAGGCGCACATTGGCGCGGTAAGTCAGCCAGACGGCTTCGCTTAACCGCCCGTTCTCGGCGCGGCAAACGATACCTCGCGTTCGATGATCAGGTGTAGGACTCGATTACTTTTTCTTCGCGAACGATCGAATATAATTCACGAGATTCCAGAGGTCCTCCGCTTTGGCGCGATCACCCTCGGGGGGCATGTCACCTTTGCCTTTCTGGATCATGTAGAACAACTCTCCGTCGGTATAACCCTTCAGAACCGCTGGATCCGTGAAGTCAACCATTCCCTTGAGATCTGTAATCTCACCTTTGCCATCGCCTTCCTTCCCATGGCACGCGGCGCAATCCCAACCATAGATCTTCTTGCCTTTGGCAAGCGACTCCGGGCTCGGCTTGACGGGATTGCTGCGATTCGCCGCTTCAGGAGGGATCTTGTACTCGGCGGGGGGCGTTTGGGGAGAGGTTTGTCCCTGCAGGTGAGAAGCAGCGACCTGCAAGGTCAGGAGCGCGCAAACCATAACCAAGTTCTTGAGCACGACCACCTCCGCATCAGGAATACGGCCACGATGTCACCTGCATCTTACCGCAGTTTTTCTCGACCCGCTCACGATCAGAACCAATCCGGAAAAATCAGCTCGACCAGGCCGGGAACCCAGTAGGAATAAAATCGCTCATCGCAGATCTTATATTTGCCGTACTTCTTTCTGGCATAGTTGCCCCAGTGCGGCCGGGTGCCATCGAGATCGGTGAATCCATACTCCCGCGCCAGCGCCCAGGAACTGAAGACGCGTCCGCTCTTCTCTTTCACTTTTGGATCTGCCGCCAGCGCTACCACTGCACGGCCTATGTACCGCGGCGATTCTGACACCATGAAATCGTTGGGCGCGTCGTTCTGGTTGGCGCTGTTCTTGTCCTTCTTCTTCCCTGCTTCCTTCCAATTGGCCTCGCTGACTCCAAAATGTTCCAGTACTGCTTCCGAGCGCAAAAAGCCCGGAGTCAACGCCACCGAAACAATATCTCGCTTGCGCAGCTCGCGGGCCATCGCGAAAGCCAGCCGTATCACGGAAATCTTCACCAGATCATAGAAAATGTTACCGCGATAGTAAAAAGCATCCCCATCGGTGATCTCAAAGATGATTCCTCTGCGTCGGCCCAGCATCAGCGGGACGGCATAATGGGCAGTGATGATGTGGGAATGGATGGCCTGCTTCAGCATGCCCAGGCCGTTCTCGAGGTTGACCGTCCAGAATGGCTTGCCCCATTCGGTGAGCGGGTCGCCGCCCCACACGTCATTGACCAGAATGTCCAGACCCTTGTGCCGCCGTTTGATGCCGGCGACCAACTTTTTCACCTCCGCAGGCTCGGTGTGGTCCACCCTTATGGCAATGCCGTGCCCACCGGCAGCGGTGACCAGTTCAGCGGTTTCTTCGATGGTCTCAGGTCGGCCCGGTGTAGCGGATCGTTTTCTTGTACTCCGCCCAGTGCAGTAAACCGTCGCACCGGCCTCGCCCAATGCGATGGCAATCCCTCGGCCGGCCCCGCGGGTCGCTCCGGCCACGAGCGCGATCTTGCCTTGCAACACTCTCTTGGCCACTTTCTTCTGCACTTCAGCCATTCTCATTTCTCCGCGCAAACGCTACAGCGACGCTCATACGTTCTCAGCGCCGGACAGCAGACCCTCGACCAGCGCCGCCCAATCTCACCACAGGGCTGCGAGCGGCGCGGACATCTCGTTGCGTGGCTCCTCTTCAGCGAGTGACGCTCTGAATTCCTCGGGTTTCATCTTCTCGCGTCCGGTGGGAATGATACTTTCAAGAGGCCGATGTCATGCGCAGCTTGCCCGGTTTGTATTGCTCATGGGTAATCAATCATCGTATTGGTTTACCGAGGAGTAAAGGGTATATATCAAAAAAACGCGTTTTCTTGCCAGATCTATGAAAACAAAGGCTCTGTTTCAGAGATACCCTCGTAAAATATCCCTTCTAAAGGACTTAGCAGGAGGGATATCCTGAGCCTTCTCGGCCTCGTAAGTCTATGAAAACAGGAATAGAGTTACGGGCAATCTCTAAAATATCCCTTTTAAAGGACTTAGCGAGGTTATTTTTAGCGTATTCCCCGGACGAGAGGGAAGCGCCTGTCTGGAAATTTAGCAAATTGTCAAAGAGCAGAGGAAGATCGCCGTTATCAAACAGCTAATAGAGCTATCACTATGTTAGCCACTTTGGAACGCCTGGGTCAAGGAGAAAATGGTGCCATCCCAGGTCTCGAAGCTCCGAAGCTAGCAGCAGCCCCATCGGCCTCGCACCCACTACGAGCACGGGCCGGCCGGCAGCCTGTCGAGGCGGCGTTACCCTCCTCAGGTTCCTTGCCTGAATTGTTGATGGAATGCGTCACCGCGCCACTCCGTATCACCAACTACACGTATTGGTCTGCCCGATCGTTTGTCTCAGTTGGATAGTTAGTGTAGAGCAGTTGGTGAAGACAGATAGCCGCACTGGGGTGGAGCAGTGGGAACTGACGAAGTCGTAACTCGTAGCTCCACATGTGGCGGGCGTGCTGTGGCCTCAGATGTACATATGACCCATCGTTAAGCCGTAGCGGCCGACACTGTTAGAGAAGCGATGTTACAGCAATCTCGTGGTGCTTGCCTGTCGCAACCGGCTTCAATCTTGGCAGGTTGGGGCCTCTAGCCAGGAAGAGAAAAGGCCCCCAGTCCTCGAACATCGAGAACTGGGGCGCCCGGCTCACGGCGTGGAGAACGCGAACACATGGTGGGAGCTGTTGATCCCCCATACGCCGCCGTTCCCCACGCTGATGGAAACGAGGGAGCCCGGAACCTGCACAAAATTCAATGTGCTTGGCTCCAAACGATAGATACTACTTCCGGACAGCGCCCAGACTCCGTTCCCGCCTGCCTGGATCTGGGCAAAGCAACACCCGATGTCCTTGAATCCCAAGAAGTCGTCGTACTGGTAAACCACATATTGCCCGTGTCTACCGCCCATACCCCATTTGGGCCGACCGTAAGCGCCGGAATAGCTCCAAATGGATCAGCGATTTGCTCGAAATTACCCGCAGAAAAATTGAAGCGAAAGACATTGGGGCCGCACTGTGCTCCCCAGATTTCGCCGCCGCCCACGTTTATTTCGCAAAGGATTCCGGATCACCTGATCGAAGTTCTTCCCGCAAAAGTTGTAACGGAAGATCTGGGAACTCGAGTTGAGTCCCCATACTTCGTAGGGGTGGCAACGATCGTGGTAGCCAGGACCCACCTCGATGACATCAAGAGCACCCGGAACTGGTGAGAAGACCCAGGATCCTCCGCTTTTGCTGGCACGGTAGATACCGCCCGAAGAATTCAGCCCCCAAACCGCATCCGCTTGGACCTATTGCCTCCCCCGACAGCGATCTGGCTTAGCGAGATATTGTTCGCCAAAGCGAAACTTGTGCCGTTGAAAATATATGGTTTGCCATTGCTGGCAAGCGCCCAGACGCTGGCGCCTCCCGAGATGACTTGGACCAACGCGGCTCCGCCTTGAACTTTTGCGCGCTTGAATGTTTGTGCCGGCGCAGGTTGCGCGCAAGCAATTCCCAAAACGAGGGCAAGCATCTTGACTAAAGACTTCTCTATTTGATTCTTCATGGTGTTCTCCTTTGACTATTTCGTAACTCGATCACTTAACCGCGTTGTTCCACAGGGGTCGGTTTTGTCTTTTTGCGTCCCTGTTGTTCGGTTCACCCGAACTGGGTGGCATATTGTGCGAACAGCGGTTTTTCGACAATAGTGCGCGGCTGAAAATTAGCTTAAATTTTCAAGTAAGCCGCAAGCCTCAAAAAACACGACACTTGATGCATTCACGCCGGTCGGATGTACAATGTCGAGCAACCATCTTCGGGGTGCTTAGCATGCTGTTGACCCCGGTAAAATTTGCCGACGACCTGGAACTGGACTGGCGCGCCTATGAACTGCGCCGCTCCGGACAACCGATTCGGTTGTCGCGCATCCCCATGGAACTCCTGTTCCTGCTGGTCGAACGTCGGGGGGAGTTGGTCACTCGCAATGAGATCGTGGCCCGCATCTGGGGGAAAGATGTTTTCCTGGATACGGACAACAGCATCAACGCAGCGGTGCGCAAACTCCGCCAAGTTCTGGACGACGATCCGGAGCACCCGCGATACCTGCAAACCGTCACCGGAATGGGGTATCGGTTTATCGCTCCGGTGCTGGAAGTCAGCCCGCCCGAAGCTGAGTCCTGCCACGGTCGAGGAGCAAGCTCTCGAAGCTGGAAATCTGGTAGGCAAGAAAGTCTCGCACTACCGGATTCTGCAGGTACTGGGTGGCGGAGGCATGGGGGTGGTGTACAAGGCAGAAGATCTGAAGCTGGGCCGCAAGGTGGCGATCAAGTTCCTGCCGGCAGAGTTGGCCAGTGATCCGAATGCTTTCGAGCGCCTGGAACGCGAAGCCCGGGCGGCTTCAGCACTCGAACATCCCAACATCTGTCCCATCTACGAACTAGGGGAACACGAGGGCTCAGCCCTTCATCGTGATGCAACTGCTGGAAGGGCAGACCCTGCAGGAGCGGATTGAAAGAGCTAGCCGAGCCAAGAAAGTCCCTGCCCGTGAATGAAACGCTCGATCTTGCGCTTCAGATAGCTGCCGGGCCTGGAAGCCGCACATGAGAAGGGCATCATTCATCGCGATATCAAGCCGGCCAACATCTTTATTACGAGGCGTGGTGAAGTCAAGATCCTGGATTTCGGACTGGCCAGACCAGTGGACGACTCTGACCTACTGAACATCACCCCGAAGCAGCAGCGGGCTTGAACGCCCGACCCAGTAGAGCTTTCTCCAGCAGCCGGCTAACGCGAACTGGCACGATCGATGGGTACGGTTCACTACATGTCGCCGGAGCAGGTGCGTGGAGAGAGGCTGGACGCACGCACCGACCTGTTCTCGTTTGGCTTGGTACTGTATGAGATGGCGACCGGGCAACGAGCGTTTCCGGGGAATACGGCGTCCGTGGTTCATGATGGCATTTTGCATCAACTGGCTTTGCCAGGGCGGCAAGTGAATCCGGAGTTGCCAATGGAACTGGAACAGATCATCGCTAAGGCGTTGGAGAAGGATCGCAACCTCCGATATCAAAGCGTAACAGATGTGCAAGGCGATCTTCAACGGCTGAAACGGAACTCCGAGAGCGCAAATCTTTCTGCTGCAAGTCCGAACCCGGTGGCCACGGTGAGAGCTCGTGCAGTTCAGCTTGCGATGACCTGGAAGATCGCGGTTCCCGTTCTTCTGGTCGCTACACTGGTCGGGGGTGGGTTTTACTCTCGTTCGCGCCAAACCAAGCCGCTGACGGACAAAGACACTATCGTACTCGCCGACTTCGCCAACAGCACGGGTGATGCTGTCTTCGACGACACACTCAAGCAGGCGCTCAGCGTTGCTCTAAACCAGTCACCGTTTCTGAATGTGCTTTCCGACAACAAGGTCGTGGCGACCTTGCAGATGATGTCCCGTCCGGCCGGCACGAAGCTCACGCCCGATGTGGCCCGCGAGATGTGTCAGCGGGCAGGCAGCAAGGCCTTCATTGCCGGATCGATTGCCAGTCTGGGAAGCCAATATGTGTTGGGATTGAAGGCGGTGAATTGTCAGAGCGGTGATTTGCTGGCACAGGAGCAAGTCACGGCATCGGCCAAAGAGAAGGTGCTGGACGCGCTGGGCGAGGTGGCATCGAAGCTGCGCGGAGAACTGGGCGAATCGCTGGCAACCGTGCAGCGGTTCGACGTTCCCCTGGCAGAGGCCACCACCTCCTCGCTCGAAGCCTTGAAAGCGTATAGCCTTGGCAACAAGGCTTATCGCGAGGAAAGCTCTGCTGCAGCTCTACCTTATCATCAGCGTGCCATTCAAGTTGATCCCGGCTTTGCCATGGGCTACAGAGCGCTAGGCGACGATTACTTCGGTCTTGGCGAACTGAAGCGGGCCAGCGAATACTTCTCCAAAGCATTTGAGTTGCGGGAACACACCAGCGAGTGGGAAAAGCTATTGATTACCGCCAACTACTATTCGTATGTAACCGGGGAACTGGATAGAGCAGTACAAACTTATCAAGAGTGGATAGAGAGCTACCCGAGGAACTATAGGGCGCACCTCGATCTGGGCAATGTGTACACCTCGCGGGGACAATATGAGATGGCGGCTGAGGCGTATCGGAAAAGCCTTCTCCTCGCTCCGGATAACGTCGACCCATACGATGATCTCGTCAACAGCCTGCTCGCCTTGCAGCGGTTCGACGAAGCCCGGGGGGTAATTCAGCAGGCGCTGGCGCGAAAGCTGGATAGTGACCTACTGCACAATGCTCTCTACGGTCTGGCTTTTCTCAAGGCGGATTCCCCCGCCATGGCGGAACAGCAACAGTGGTTTGCGGGCAAACCCGATTTTGAGAACGAAGGGCTTTCGCTCGAATCGGACACCCAGGGATACGCCGGTCATCTGGGCGAGGCACAGGGACTGACCGCGCGGTCTGTGGACTCTTCCATCCGCTCTGACAGCAGGGAAAACGGGGCGATCTGGCAGGAAAATGCTGCTCTGCGCGAAGCTGCCTTCGGCAATGACCAGGAAACGCTTCAGGCAGTGGCGGAAGGCCTAAAACTGGTTTCTAAGAGTCAGGGCGTCCAGGTCGAAGCTGCGTTGGCGCTTGCCATAGCCGGCGATACCGCACGAGCCAAATCCATGGTGCGAGACCTCAACAAACGCTTTCCACTAGATGCCCAGATGCAGGCGCTTTGGCTGACGGTGATTCGGGCGCAATTGGCGCTTGACCGGAAGGATCCGGCTGGGGCTATCAATGATCTACAAGCGGCTACTGGCCCCATCGAGTTGGGGCAAATCAGTTTCATTGCCAATCTATCCTGCCTTTATCCGACGTACGTTCGGGGCGAGGCCTATCTTGCGTCAGAACAGGGCAAAGCCGCGGCAGCCGAGTTTCAGAAAATTCTCGACCACAGCGGGATCGTTTGGAATTGCTGGACGGGAGCGTTAGCGCATCTGGGAGTGGCTCGTGGCAACGCCTTGCAGTCGAAAACCTCGCAGGGCGCGGATGCCGATGCCGCCCGTGTCCGGGCGCTCGCCGCTTACAAAGATTTCCTCACCCTCTGGAAAGACGCCGACCCTGACATCCCCATCCTGAAGGAAGCGAAAGCGGAATACGCGAAGCTGCAATAGCCAAACCCTCTGCCGTCCCCTGCTATTTGCCGATAGCTGTTGTTAACGGGCATCGCACTCGCTACTGTCCTCATTGCTCATCCTAACGGTTTTGCCGGGCAATCTGGGCGAGGTACTGCGTGGCACGCTCGGTACATGAGTCCAAGCTAGCTTCTGTGTCGATAACCAGTTTGGGGTAGTCAATCGGCTCCCACGCCTTTCGGATTTGGTGATACAGGTCTGGCGTCCGATTCGTGGCTGGGTGCCGCTCCACTGCCGTTTTTTCCAAGCGTGCGAGCGCGGTTTGTTCAGAGCAGACGCACTCCAATAGGGCCCATCCGGTCTCCAATTGCGAGCAGAAATCGAGCACCCGCTCACGCTGGTAGCGTCGCGAAAATGTCCGGCCATCCAAAAAAACGTACAACGACGAATTTCTTCCGAGCAGATATGCAGCCGTCTGCAGCATAATCTGCTGACAGAAATCGTCTTGCACCCGCGAATATTCGACGTATGCCGGCGGGAAGAGCGCCGCTCGAATAATGTCTTTATCGAGTACTGCGCCGGGAAGCCGCTGCGCCAGCGAACGCACGAGCGTGCTCTTGCCCGTTCCCGGGAGGCCCGCCATGATCACGACCATCGGTAATTCCGAGCTAGAGTGCGCGCCAACCACTCGAAAGTCTCCATCAGATTCTGCGATCGGAATACGAGCGATCCAGGAACGATGATGTCCGCCCCCTGATGCTAGCATGTGCAATCAGATTGACGCTCAGCTGCAAAAGCAGTAAGTCCTTGAGAGGGCCAATCCTTTCAGACGAAAAGATACCGGTCGCTAACAGCCTGGCACTCAGAACCCGGGTGGGATATTGAGCTGCGAAAACTTACAACCCCGACGCCGTTGCGGTTAGTATGCGGAAGGCAACATGAACGGGAGCGCTAGCGCGAGTTCCTGCTCACTCCGGCGTAGTCGAAGACCCCAGGCAGGGCTGGAAAATCCCTGCACGAGAACCGGGAGAGCTCGAAGATGCCTGCGGCGAAAGTGAGCGGCGGGAGAAGGCTTAGGACAGCCCGCGTGTACCCCCTCTACTTCTGGAAAGGAACTGTCATGCGAGTTGGATTTCTGATGCTCATCGCGTTTGTTCTGCTGGTTACGTCCCTGGCGCACGTCCAGGCGGCCGATGACCGCGCCAGCGATAGAGCCTACATACGACAGGCTGAATCGGACTGGGCCGAGTCCGTCGTTTCTAATGACGTGAGCGTTCTCGAACGCATCCTGGCTGATGACTTCGTCGGAGTGGACATCGACGGCAGCCACTATTCCAAAGCGGATGCTATCAAAGATTTCCGCACCCACCCTTCCGAGTTCGCTTCCAACCACCTCAATGAAGTCGAGATCCGCTTCTACGGCGACACCGCCGTAGCCCAGGGCAACGAGAGTTGGAAGAAGAAGGACGGTACTCCCGGAAAGTTCGTCTGGACTGACACCTGGATCAAGCGAGCCGGCAAATGGCAAATCGTAGCCGCCGAAGATCTGGTGCCCCCCGTCACACCGAGTGCGCGTCCCTAAAGTCGATCCGTGCCGCTGAGGATCACATACCCGTGTGGCCTGACGGAGCACAAGCGCTGGCTGCCGAGAGCGTGACCAGAAACAACTCTTGATTAGATAGTCCCACTGCGCTCAGAACCTCAGTGAGCGTAATTGATTCCATAACAATCTCGGCTCCCATGCCCGAGTAAACTTTGGTGGCGCCAAAACCAACCAAAGGCTCGGAGAAAGGAGCGAACATGATCATTATTAGGAGCAGACTACAACCGGCTTTCGGCAAATTGCGTTTGTGGATACCGACACGGGGCAGTTTCAGGAACGGCGACTGCACCACCCGCGACGGCTTGTTGACGGTTTACTCCCCCCGTAATGTCGGGAAATGTCCGGTTATGTCAGGTAACGCCTATTGCCGGGTGGGGGATCGGCAAATCAGTATATGCGAGAGCCGGGGGATCCGTAGAGCGTTTTGTCTCGAGTTGCGGGCTTCCCCAGTGCGTCCCGAAAAGCGAAGACGATAAGTATTGTAAAACCTTTGACTTCCGGGAAACTGTTAATGAATCACACACCGCGGAGCAGCAGCATTCCAGTAATGCGCAGGTCAGAGAACGCACATGAATAGCGGGCAAATCTCAGCGGTTCCTGAGCGTCCCCAGCCAGGGTTGAAGTTGGCCATGCTCCTTTTCCTCGCGCCATTGATCGTGAGTGTCAGCGCGACGCGCACCTCGGACAAGGCCTCAAAATGACCCGAGTGAATATGCCTGGCCCTCAAGCCGGTGCAACACCTCCCCTTTGGCGTGAACCCAAGCCAAGCCGTTATCGGCAGCTCCGATGTAGTTTGCGATTGGGGGGGACATAGGGACCGTGCTACCGCGTTACGACGGGGCTTGCGCACTCTTTGAGAGTGAACACAGGATTACAAGCAATCCAGATTTCGTGGTTAACCGAGTTGCGGTGCGACCTAAGTGTAAACAGCGATGATTTGTTTCAGGAGGGTTCTCATGAATCACGTTCTGCGTTCTAACTCATTTCGCATGGGCAGGGCACCTGCCCTCGCCATACTCGCACTAGCGGTCGCCTTCGCAGCGATTCCCGTTCAGGCGCAAACCTACAAAGTGCTTTACAAGTTTGGCACCAACGCCAACGACCCGCTACAGCCGAATGGCATAGACGCAATCGCCCAAGGGCGCGACGGCAATTTGTATACGACGTCCAACTCTGGGGGCACCGGCAACGTTGGAACGATGTTCAAGGTTACGCCCGAAGGGACTCTAAGCGTCGTGTACAGCTTTGCTTACAGCCCCGGCAACGACCCAATGAGTGGCGTGACCCTTGGCACAGATGGGAACTTCTACGGCACAACCAAGCTCAACGGCGAAGGCCCCGGAACCGCGTACAAAATAACTCCGGCGGGCGTGGCGACTGCGCTGCATTATTTTGGAAACTCCGGCGACGGGGCCTGCCCCTGGGCACCGCCGATCGAAGGTACGGACGGCGACTACTTTGGGACCACGACAACCGTCTGCGGCTTCGGCAGCCTGAGTACGGTGTACAAGCTGACCAGCGCTGGCTCACTGACAACGCTGTACACCTTTACCGACAGCTCCAATGTTACGGCCCCGGTGGTGCAGGGCTCCGACGGGAACTTCTATGGAGTTTCGCTGAATGGGGGCACCAGCAACGATGGAGTCATCTTCAAGCTGACCCCGAGCGGCACCCTGACCGTGCTCCACAATTTCACCGGTACAGACGGGTCTACGGCTTACGACGGCCTGGTCCAGGCTAGTGACGGAAACTTCTATGGCGTCACTTACGGAGGCGGCTCCTCCAACGCGGGAGTAGTCTTCAAAGTCACACCCAGCGGTACCTACACAATTCTCCACAATTTCAACGGAACGACCGACGGGAATGAGCCCATCAGCCTGATGCAGGCGAGCGATGGGAAGCTCTATGGTGCAACCGACGTAGGCGGATCCTCGAACCTCGGCACCATTTTTAGAATCACGACAGGCGGGACTTTCAAGGTACTGGTCAATTTTAACGGCAAGAACGGCGCGACCCCGAACTCTCCCATGAGACAGAACACGAATGGTGTTTTGTATGGCGACACATACGCGGGCGGTGACCTCAGCGTTTGTTCCAGTAACGGCTGTGGTGTGTTCTACAGCCTGACAATCGGCGCGAAGCCTTTCATCAGTTTGGAGTCGACATCCGGCAAGGTGGGTTCGAAGATCGGCATTCTAGGCCAGGACTTCAGCTCTTCGTCAGTCGTGAAGTTTAACGGCGTGCAAGCAAGGACGGTCACTCGGAAGGGCACAACATTCCTGCTGGCGACCGTGCCAGCCGGTGCGTCGAACGGCAAGGTCACGGTCACTACGGGCTCGACTACGCTGACCAGCCCGCAAACCTTTACTGTTCACAACTCATGGGGCACCGGCACAGCGATGCCGACCGCTCGCATGGGTGCCGCCGCAGGAGCGGTTGGGACCAACCTCTATGTCGTCGGTGGGCTCGGCACGAGCGCCTGGCTCGGTATCAACGAAATCTACAACTCGCAGAAGAACACGTGGACAAGCGGCGCTGCCGACCCGCACCCGCGCGCGTTTGCGGCTTACACCATGGTCAATAAAAAGCTGTACATCTTCGGAGGCAGCAATGGCTCTGCGCTTCTGAACCTTGCCGAAGCCTACGATCCCGCCACTAATACCTGGTCAACGCTGGCTCCCATGCCCATCGTCAGTGAGAGCGCCTCCGCCGTCGCTGACAAAGACGTCATTTATGTGATTGGCGGCCAGAACGATAGCGGCTATCTGAAGGCCGTCGAAAGCTACAACACCACTACCAACACCTGGACGGAAGAGGCGCCATTGCTGATTGCGAAAGGGTGGTCGGCAGTGGGCCTGCTAGGAACGACGGTTGTGACTGCGGACGGCAGCGAGGGCGCCGGCCACTACTTCGGCGACAATGAAGGTTACAACGCGAAGACGAACACTTGGGCTGAACTCACAGCGGATCCCACGCCCCGCGAGGCGGGGTGCGCTGCGGCCATCAATGGGCAGTTGTACGTTGCCGGCGGAAACAACGGAGCCTTGCTCACGCTGAACGAAGCCTACAACCCAGAAAAGAAATCGTGGGTGACGCTTGCTCCGATGCCACAGGGAGTATACCTTGCCGCTGCCTCCACGGAAGCCGGTGAGCGCCTGTATTGCTTCGGCGGCGGCCAGTATCAGAAAAGCGTCTACGACTACGTGCAGATTTATCAGCCGTAGATTTGCATTTGACCCCTGGAGTACGCCCGCTGTGCCGACTCACGGCGGGCCGCTCACGGTGAATTCCAACAACCAAGGAACAGCAGATTGTGGCCGTTGATTCCAAACCTGTTCTTCTTTGCGGCAATTGAAAGTCAGAGTCAACGGCGGCGGACAGGAGTGTCCGCCCTACAGGCGCATCAAAATCATTGCAGCGGCAAGTGCAGCCGATTTGTGATCCTTGGTCCAAGGCGGACCGATCGAACTGCCCAAGCTTGCGATCATGCGCTGCACTCGGCTGGCTGCATTCCCGAATACCGTCTTGGCTCGCTCCTCGAGTTCCATCTCTCTCACTGCCGTGACTGGAATCTTCAAACCCGCACAAGCTTGGCTGACGGCGTTGCGAAAGAATTCGCCTTCCGCGGTATGAATCAGCGGATGCGAGGCGAGAATTTTCGATAGCGACGGCAGTGGGCGGCCTGAGGCCAGGAGGAGGGCAGCACCTACGATGTGAAACTGACGCTCGCCCAATTCGCGGACCACCTCGCCGATTGCCGTGAACGCCAAGCGCTCGGAGGCGGCGGCACAGTTAGCAAGGTATTTCTCCGCCTCTGGGAGTCCTAGCCCCGTGGGTTCCAGGCTGGCGGCATAATGATACGGTTGTTTGGCCCCAGGCATTGCCTGATCGGTGGTGACGATGCGCCTGCGGTCTATGACCTCCAGCGCGTGAGCGTCTCCGCTAATGGCTACCAGCACTCCCCAACCGGAATGCATTCGAACCCCGAGGGCTGCTGCCCGCTTCATGCTTAAGGTTTCCCGCCACCGTGCTGGGCAAGTTTACCAACTCATGGGCAGCGCGTATTGAAGAATTCCCCCACTCTCTGCGGAGAACAGAGAGTGGCGCCGCTTCAGTTCACAACCACGCACGTGAAGTTTACTTTTTCGGAAAGATAATTCCATCCGGTTCGAACATGTCCGGCCGAAACACAGGAGCACGAGCGAGAACGCTCGCGCCTACACTGAATCGATTAGTTGCAGTAACGCCGGTCACAACCCCATGTCTCACACATCACAGTAAGACCGCAAGTCCAACGCCTAGACTGGCATTGAGGAGAATCTAGCCATGTCGACTGCCTGGACGGCTCGTTACGCGCTGCGCACCAAGGGCATCACCAGTTCTGCAATCCGCGAGTTGTTGAAGATCACCCAAAAGCCCGGGATGATCTCCTTTGCCGGCGGCCTGCCCGCGCCCGATGTGTTTCCCATCCAACGTTTTGAGGAAGCCTGCCACAAGGTGCTGACGCAGCAGGCAGCTTCGGCCCTGCAGTATGGGGCGACCGAGGGTTACGAGCCTTTGCGCGAATTGATTGCGAACAACATGGCACGCTACGGGATCAAGGCGAAGGTGGAGAATGTCTTGATCACCTCGGGCTCGCAGCAGGCGCTAGACCTGATTGGCAAGCTGTTTATCAATCGTGGGGACCGCGTGCTGGTGGAAGCGCCGACTTATCTGGGGGCGCTGCAGGCTTTCAACATTTATGGAGCTGAATATGTGTCGGTTCCGGTCGACGATGATGGCCTGCGCACCGACCTGCTGGAGATGCCTCTGCGGTCGGGGCCCAAGTTCATGTACGTGTTGCCAAACTTCCAGAACCCGGCGGGAGTCACATTGTCGGAGGGGCGTCGCCACGAACTGGTACTGTTGGCCGACAAGTATGGCGTTCCGATTGTCGAAGATGATCCGTATGGCCAGTTGCGCTATGAAGGCGAGCACCTCCCGTCCCTGGTCGTGCTCGATCGCGAGAACCTGCGCCGCGACAATGGCTATTCCATCGGCAACGTCATTTACCTGAGCACATTCTCGAAGACGCTGGCTCCCGGGCTTCGACTAGGGTGGATCGTCGCTCCGCCCGACGTCATCAGCAAGCTGGCGCAACTGAAGCAGGGCGCGGACCTGCACACTTCGACCTTCACCCAATTCGTGGCCTACGAAGTCGCGCGCGATGGATTCCTCGACCAGCACGTGAAGCTGATTCGTCAGATCTATCGCGAACGCCGCGACGTGATGCTGCAGGCTCTGCAAGAGTTCTTCCCGCCCGCGGTGACCTGGACTCATCCTCAGGGTGGGCTATTCCTCTGGGTGACTCTGCCCGAAGGGTTGGACATCAAGGCCATCTTTCAAGTCGGCGCTCGAGCAGAATGTGGCCTTCGTGCCGGGTGATTCCTTCTATGCCAACGATGGCCGGGAAGGCCGCCGCCACATGCGCTTGAACTTCTCCAACGCCACTCCCGAGCGAGATACGCGAAGGTATACGGCGTTTGGCCGCGGCGGTGAAGAGCCATCTAGCCGTCACGACGTTCCTGCCAGAGCTGCCGGTGGGGGTGTAGGAGCTATCTCATGAAATAGATCGGTTAAGGCGCGCCGAGAAATAGAATGCGTAAAATGCCTGTCGCGACAATCTACTTACAGCGAGTCCCATTTTTCTCCCCGCAGCGGTCATTCATATTTACTAGCCCTAGTCCCGCCAACGGGTCGTAACAGAAGCCCATGCATATGTCATTTACTGTACCCAGTTCTTTTTCCGCCGGGGCAACGGACTCCAGATTGTGAAACAGGTCAACTACTTCTTTCGGCGGTTCCGTCCCATATTCGGTTGTGAAGGCTAAGACGCTGTGCCCGGTTCGAACGTACCAGCCCTCTGCATTCTTGTTCCGCAAAGCAATTGCTGGTGCCGTGCGCAAGTCTCTGAGTTGGGCCGACTGCGCCAGCATCCGCACCCGCGCAGTGATTGTTTCCGGCAGCACTCCCGATCCGCCACGAATTGTGAACCGGTATTGGAACAGTCTTCTGTCGTTTCGCTGAAGGTAGAGCTGACCATCTCTAAAGGTACTAATGGCGGTCTCATGGAATTGAACACCACTTTTCTCCACGTGCAATACCGTCAATTCCGGCCAAACGCCATCCACTATTAAGGGAATACGATAGGGACTCGCCGAGACGCCATACCACGAGGCAATAACCAGGAAACAAACGGCAAGGGCTGGCCAAGTCCGCTCCCGGATTGGGAGCTTCCGCTGCACCCAGCTAGCCGGTAGCAGGCGGATCACGGAACACGCTGTCGAAGCCACAACTGTGACGACAAAGAGGATCTTCAGTTTTGCTAAGTAGATATCTAAGAAGAAATGAGGGTTGTCGTCCGGCAGGTTAAACGCAATCCAGGAATTTAGCGCCGGGAAATACCCGAATTCCATGCGTGAAAACCAGTGCAAAGCCACGAGCCCGGATACCGCCCCCAGGCAGTAGCTGAAGCGCGGCCTTAGAAAAACGGCCACCGAAGCGACCACAAGCGCAAGGGCGCTCGCTGCCACAGCCACTGAAATTGGGCGATTGCTGGACTGGAAACTTAGGAGCAGCCACGCGATGCTTATCGCGGAGCAGAGAAAAATGGTGGTGGTCGTGATCTTGGCCTTCACTCGGGTGCCTTCGGAAGAGTCGATCTCATATTGCTATTTGACACCGGTGGCGTGGTGGAAGCCATTCTCTTCGGTAACCCAGCGTCGCCTCAGCACGAAATTCGTAAGAGCAAATCAAAAGGGGTAGTCGCTTTGACTACCCCCTCCCACGTTCTTCCCAAGCACCATCCTACTCCAGCACGAAGATATTCTTCTTGGCGCACATCTCCTTCAGGATCTTCGGCCACACCGTGACGCTGACTTCTCCGAGATGAGCCTTGCGGAGCAACAGCATCAAAGTGCGTGACTGTCCGATTCCGCCGCCAATCGACAGCGGAATCTGGTTGTTCAGGATCGCCTGGTGATACGGCAACTTCAGGAAATCCAGCTGCTTGGACATCGTGAGCTGCTTCTTCAGGGTCTCGGCCGTAACCCGGATGCCCATCGATGTCAGTTCATGGCGCCGCTGGGTAACCGGGTTCCATACCAGGATGTCGCCATTCAGTCCATGCGTGTCTTTGCCGGTCTGATCGTGGGTGTCGGTGACCCAGTCGTCGTAATCGGCGGCGCGCATTTCGTGCGGATAGCCGTCTTTCAACGGCCAGCCAATCCCGATAATGAAGACCGCCGGGATACTTCTGCAGCACCGCGGTCTCGCGCTGCTTGCGCGGCAGGTCGGGATACATATCGAGAAGTTCCTCGGCATGCAGGAACGTCAACTCCTCGTGGCAGATCCGGATAGCGAGAGTCTTTCAACTGCGGGAACAGGGATTGAGCAAACTTTTCTGCTCCGACGATTACTTTCCAGATCTTGCTGACAATCGCCTTCAGGAAGTCGAGGTTGCGCTGTTCACTTATGATGACGCGCTCCCAGTCCCATTGGTCGACGTAAGCGGAGTGGTCGTGATCCAGGAAATAGTCCTTGCGAACGGCGCGCATGTCGGTGCAGATGCCCTCGCCAACCCCGCAATCGAATTGCTTGAGCGCGACTCTCTTCCACTTGGTTGCGGCCTGCACCACCTGCGCGTCGATGGGATGCAGGTTGCGATCATTCGAGATATGGAACTGGATCGGCGTGCGTGATCCATCGCGATCCAGCATGTCGTTGACACCGCTCTCCACATCCACGATGAGCGGCACCTCGACCATCATCAGGTTGAGTTCTTTGCACAGGTTGTCTTCGATGTAGCGTTTCACCTGGAAGATGGCTTGCTGGGTCTCTTTCGGGGTCAGCAGGGAACGGTAACCGCGCGGCAGAATGTTTTCCAATTCGTTGTAATCGCCGATTCCCGGTCCAGCCAGATCGGCTTTCTTATCCAGAACAAGCGTGCTCATGAACTTTCTCCTTTTCGGACGGGTCTTCTGTTGGCGCACACCTCGTTGCCGGGTCGATCGAAGTTTGGATTCAGTAGAGGGGGCAACGCCGGACGTTACAGAGTGTGAGGCGTTACCTCTGGCCGGACGTGGGTCGGGCGTGGAATGCTCCATCATTACCGCGACTGACAACATGATCCCAATGAGGCCAAACAGATCAACGCGAGCAGAGCCATTACTAGTATCGGCATACATCACCTCGCTGCTCGAGATTGTCTCTCCTGTTCGCGTCAGGCGCGGTGACCGCAGTCACCTGCCGATGTGACCCAGGGATGCCCGCTGGTTACTTTGGGGTCCGCAGCATCCTCCACTGGAGTCACGGTTCAGGGTGATATGGATCACTGCGGCTGTACCCCCAAACGTTGAAACTCTCAACTAGGCAGCAACGGAGCTGCTGCGTTCTCTTACATACAGTTCTTGGAGGATTGCATCAGTGGTCACTTTCGCAACACACGCACGGAGTGCGAGAACAATCGCTGATTTCATTGGGTTGCAAAACTTCACAAGGAGAGGAAACGAAGATCATGAAGACGACAAAGCTGGTGATGCTGGTGATGACCATTGCGGTGGCCCTGTTCATCCTGATTCCCAATCTATCCTGGGCCGCCGATGACGGAGCGACGATCTACAAAGCGAAATGCGCCATGCCTGCCACGGAGCGGATGCAGCGGGCAAGCCCGCAGCCAAGATTCCGAGCCTGGTTTCGGACGAGAGCCAAGAAGACGTCGGATGATGACATGGCCAAGGACGTTGCGGAGAAGGCGAAGCACCCCGGCACGGTGAAGAGTCTGACCCCGGACCAGGTGAAGATGATTGTGTCGTACATTCGTAGCTTACAGAAGTGAGCGATTGGCTGTTCCCTTGGCCTGCAGCCGCTGCTGCGCGACCGATTGTCGGGCAGCGGTTGAGGAAGGCGTAAGGGTGAGTATGAAGATGTCCGGCTCAATTCGGCGGACGGAACGGAAGCTAGCCGATCTTTAGTCCTCCGATCCGTAGCCGGCCGGAGTACTCCTCCCCTGCTCGCTTTCCCAGATGGAACAGTCCTCCCGGGTCCGGATGCTCACCTCTCCGGACCCGGTTCTTTCTTGCCGTCGGCTCGCCGAAGCTGTTCTGCACGATTCCCAAGCCTGTTCCGCAACCGTGTACGTTCACCTCCTATTTCATTCCCCGGGAACGGAAATCCCGCTGCGGGCGCGAAGGAGCAATTTCCATGAGTAAAGCGCTGCTGTATGACGCGACCATGTGCATCGGTTGCAAGCAGTGTGAAGAGTGCGTGCGCGCAGCAGAACAAGCTGCCGTACGACGACACAGTAGCAGCGGAGTCGGTGCAGTCGGAACACAAATACACCGTCGTTCTGACCAAGGACGACAAATTCATGCGCCGGCTGTGCATGCACTGTGAGCATCCCGCTTGCGCGTCGGCCTGTCCGGTTGGCAGCCTTCCATAAGACCAAAGAAGGCCCGGTCGTATACGACGTCTGGAAGTGTATCGGCTGCCGCTACTGCATGGTGGCTTGCGCGTTTGCCCAGCCGAAGTACGAATGGCACTCGCTGAATCCACGGGTCCGCAAATGCATTATGTGCCCGGATCGCGTGGCTGCCGGCAAGCAGACGGCATGCGCCGAGATCTGTCCGACCGGCGCCACCAAGTTCGGCGACCGCGACGACCTGATTAAGGAAGCGCAGGAACGGATCCGTCAAAATCCGTCCAACTACCAGCCTCGCATTTACGGTCTTGCACGAGGTTGGCGGAACCTCGCGTCCTCATTCTCTCCAGCGTCAACGTAGAAGAGTTCGGTTATCCCGCGTCCGCAAAGATCGGCGACATTCCGATGCCGGAATACACCGGGCGCGTGATGTCGAAAATTCCAGACTTTATTCCTGTGTGGTCGTTGGTGTTGGGAGGCATTTATTGGATTTCGCATCGCCGCGAAGAAGTTGCCGCCGCTGAAGCAGAACGAAAAGAAAGGGAGCGAGCGATGAAGATCAGGCTGACCTTCTGGCGAATTGTCTTCCTTGTGATCATGGCCCTGGGCCTGTACTCCACGTTTGTTCGCTATTTCCGCGGCTTGGGCGCAGTCTCAAACATGACGGATCAGTTTCCATGGGGGCTCTGGATCGGCTTCGACTGCCTGTGTGGGGTCATGCTCGCGGCTGGTGGCTTCTGCGTAATTGGGGCGGTCTACCTATTCAACGTCGAGCGACTGCACAGTGTTGTGCGCCCCGCCGTGTTGACCGCATTCCTGGGCTACTTGCTTTTCATCGTTGGGCTGTTGTTCGATCTCGGCCGGCCCTGGTACATCTGGCATCAGCTCATCTACATGAATCCGCACTCGGTGATGTTCGAGGTCGGAATGTGCGTGATGGCCTACACCACCGTGCTTTTTTTTGAATTCCTTCCCAACGTGCTGGAGCGCTTCAACCTGAAAACTCCCATCAAGTGGATTAAGAAAATCTATGCCGTGCTGGTCGTATTGGGCATCCTGCTCTCCACCCTGCACCAGAGCTCGCTCGGATCACTTTATCTGATCATGCCCAGCAAGCTGCATCCGTTCTGGTACACGCCGGCGCTGCCCTTCCTCTTCTTCGGATCGGCGATTGCGGTTGGTTTGGCGATGACGATCTTCGAGTCCACGCAGAGTGCGCAAGGCCTTCGGCCGTCACCTTGAACTGCCGGTTCTGGTCGAACTGGGCGGGGCTCTGCTGGTTGCTCTTTGGGTCAATGCCCTGCTGCGCTTCGAAGATTACTTTCATCGCGACATGCTGGGACAAATCATAAAGCCCAGCTACGAAGCATACTTTCTCTGGCTCGAACTGACGCTGGCGTTCGTGATTCCGATCACGATGCTCAGCTTCAAGAAGGTCAGACTGTCGCCAAACGGCTTGTATCTGGCCTCGATCATCAGTCTGCTCGGATTCATCACCAACCGCCTCAATGTCAGCCTCACCGGTTTTGAGACTTACGTCGGGCATCACTACATTCCCAAGTGGACGGAGTTCTCGGTGACCCTCATGATCATCGCCCATGGGCTTCGCCCTGTTCGGGTTGGCAGTGAAGTACCTGCCGATCTTCCCCGAAGAAGAACTCGCAGTGGAGAGGCGTCTCCGAACCGAAACCGGGCCTGTGGTCGCTACAGCGGTATTAGGCCATGCCGGAGATTGACTCCAATTCGCGGCGACCGTGGATGGAATCGCCTGACCAACAGCATTAGCGCGAAGTTGATTGGGTCGCTGTTGGCAGTCATGGTCGTGATCTTCGCCCTGCTCGGGTATCTGAACATCCGATTGCACCGCCAGCACCTGGAAGCAGCCACGCTGGCCAGCGCCGAGCGGGTCAGCGACGTGATCAAGCGCAGCACCACGTACTACATGCTGCGCAACGATCGCGAGGGACTCTACCACGCGATCCAAACCATGGCGGACGAACCCGGCATGATCAAGGTTCGCATCTTTGATCAGGAGGGGCGAATCAGCTACTCCACCGATCCCGCCGAAGTCAGCCACGTGCTCGATAAGACGGCGGAGGCCTGCTACGGCTGCCACACCCAATCGCAGCCGCTGGCGCGGCTGAATCGCCCTGACCGCTTTCGCATTTATCGCAATGGCGGCGGACAGCGCGTGCTGGGAATTATCACTCCCATCGAAAATCAGCCCAGCTGCTCGAACGCGGACTGCCACGCGCATCCTGCTAGCCAGCAGGTTCTGGGCGTGCTGGACACCAATCTTTCGCTGGCCAAGACCGATGTCGCAACTTGCGGTCAGCAGCGCTCGCATGCTGTTTTACACCGCCGGAGCAATGCTGATTGTGGCGGTGCTGAGTTGGTTGTTCGTGTGGCGAGTGGTCGGCGATCCCATCAAAGCGCTCAAGAACGGCACGGAACATCTTTCCGATGGGGAACTCGGCTACCAGATCGAGGTGCGATCCCACGACGAAGTGGGTGACCTGGCCCATTCCTTCAACGACATGAGCCTGCAGTTGCGCGCGGCGAACGAAGAAATCGTGACCTGGGCAAAGACGCTGGAAGATCGCGTCGAGCAAAAGACGAGCGAACTCAAGCGCGCCCACGATCACGTGCTGCACGTGGAAAAAATGGCTTCCATCGGAAAGATGGCGGCCGTGGTGGCGCACGAGGTGAACAACCCGCTCTCTGGGATTCTTGACCTACGCCAAAGCTTCTGCGGAAGTGGGTGGGGTCGGGCCAAGCCGAGCATGAAAAACGCGAGGAAGCGATGGAATGTCTGGAGCTGATCGCAGCCGAAAGCCGGCGCTGCGGCGATCTGGTCAAGAACCTGCTGACCCTTTCGCGCACCGCGCCCATGAACGTGCAGTCCACCGACCTGCACGCGGTGATTGATCGCTGCCTGCTGCTGGTGCGGCATCAACTGGAGCATCGGCGGAATCCACTTGCAACTGAACCTTGCGAAAGACCTGCCGCGCGTGCCCTGCGATCCGGCGCAGATGGAACAAGTCTTCCTGGCATTGATCATGAATGCAATCGATGCCATGCCTCGGGGCGGCAATCTCTGGATCGAGACTCGGCTGAACAACGATGAGACTGAAATCAAAATCCAGGTGCGCGACGACGGAGCGGGCATCGCTCCCGACGTCCTGCCCCAGATCTTCGAACCTTTTCTGACGACCAAAGAGAGTGGCCACGGAGTCGGGCTGGGCTTGGCCATCAGTCGCGGCATCGTGGAGCGGCATAACGGACGCATCGACGTCGCATCTGAACTGGGCCGAGGCACGACCTTCACCGTAACCCTGCCCAGCCAAGTCTATGATGCTTCGCTGGCGGCCGTCGGCGACGGGGATGGCGCGATGAAGGTGAGGTGATTGAAGTGAGCACACAAGGAAAACTGCTGATCGTGGACGACGAACTGAGCGTGCGTGACTCGCTGGGCAAATGGTTCCGCGAAGAAGGCTATGAAGTAACTACGGTCGAAAACGCCAACGACGCACTCACCCGGCTGGCGGAACAGCGCTGGGACGCGGCCCTGGTGGATATCAAAATGCACGGCACCGACGGGATCGAACTGCAGCGCCGCATGCACGAAATCGATCCCGAACTGATCGTGATCATCATGACCGGCTATGCCTCGGTCGAGACCGCGGTCGCGGCGCTGAAGAACGGCGCCTATGACTACGTGACCAAGCCGCTGGACCCGGACGAGATCGCACATCTGGTGAAGAACGCACTGGCGCATAAACACACGGCCCAGGAGAACGTGCTCCTGCGCGAGACCGTCGCCGAAGTCGCGCGTCCGGGGGAACTGATCGGCCAGAGCGGCGCCATGCGCAAGGTCTTCGACGCCATCGAGACGGTTGGTCCCACCGACGCTACTGTGCTGGTCACCGGGGAGAGCGGCACCGGGAAGGAACTGGTGGCGCGTGCGATCCATCACGCCAGCCCGCGAAGATTTCATCCGCTGGTCGTCATTCACTGCGGCGCTCTGACCGAGACGCTGCTGGAAAGCGAACTCTTCGGACATGAAAAAGGCGCATTCACGGGCGCGCAGTATCGCAAGAAAGGGAAATTCGAAATTGCCGAAGGCGGAACGGTTTTCCTGGACGAAATCGGCGACATCACCCTTAAGACGCAGACCGACCTGCTGCGGGTGTTGCAGGAGCGCGAAATCACGCGCGTGGGCGGCAACCAGATCATCAAGGTGGACTTCCGCTGCATCGCCGCCACCAACAAGAGATCTGGAAAAATTGATCGAGGAGGGCAAGTTCCGTCCCGATCTTTTCTACCGGCTCAACGTCTTCCGCATCGAACTGCCGCCGCTGCGCGACCGCCGTGAAGACATCCCGCGTGCTGGTGGACCACTTCGTGCGCAAGTTCTCGCTGGCCATGAACAAACGCATCACCCGCGTCTCGCCTGCGGCCATGAACCAATTGCAGCAGCAGCCCTGGCTGGGCAACGTTCGTGAACTGGAGAATGCGGTGGAGCGCGCCATGGTTGTGGGACAGGAGCCGGAGCTGCGTGAAGCAGGACTTCATCTTCAAGCCCCAAGGCACGTCTGCATCGAGCGCCTCGGGCAAGAAGCTGGAGGAAATGGAGCGCGCTCACATCCTGCGGGTGGTCGAGGAATGTGGAGGCAATCAGAGCCATGCCGCCGACGATACTCGACATCGACCGGGTCACTCTCTATCACAAGCTGAAGAAATACGGCTGGAGCCGCACTCCTGTCGAGACGCACTGAAGCTACGATGAAGCCGCGATGAAGCTGCTGCAAATCTTGCCGATCGGAAATGTGGATGACGGGCTGCTGAGGGATCTGCGTCCCAGCCCTCGAAGAGACTTTCCGTGTCCCCTGCAAAGTGCTTCCGGTCCGGCTGGATCCAGAGTTCGCGTTCCATGGAGAGCGGCAGCAGTACCACTCCTCGGAAATCCTGCAGCGCATGCAGAGCTTTCTTACTGCAGACTCCTGGCGAATGCTGGGCGTCGGGGCCGTGGATCTCTATATCCCGATTCTTACCTTCGTTTTCGGCGAGGCGCAGATGGGTGGCCCCTGCGCGGTGGTCTCAGCTCACCGGCTGCGCCAGGAGTTCTATGGCCTTCCGCCCGACCATGAACTGTTTCGCCAGCGCCTAATCAAGGAGGCGGTTCATGAACTGGGACACACCCTGAACTTGACACACTGCGATGACTACCGCTGTGTCATGGCCTCCTCGCACGCCGTGGAGTGGATCGACCTCAAGGAAAGTACGCTCTGCGCCGCCTGCCGGACCGTCGCCACGCCGCTAACGCAGGTACCGTCGGCGCGTAACTTTTGAAAGCGGCCACGACATTCCCACTTTGGGATGGAGTTTACTATCTGGTACCGGGTACCCCCCTCCCCCCTTGTCTGCAAAATCTAGAAAATAAACGATCTAATTTGCGACTATATGCTAGATCTTTGAGTCTGCATGACTTACACGCAAAATCTAGAGAACATGGGAGTTACGGCTGGGACGTTCCCATTTTGGAACCGAACTCGGACCCGGGATTGCAGGTCAGATTGTCAAAGAGCTGCATTATCCGATAGATAATGTTTACTGGTATAGATTATCTGGTTTAAATATGTGCCGTCAACGAAAAAGTGCCCCTCGGCAAATCGGTTCCGCGATTCTACCTGGTGGGGCAACGCCCCCATAAGCGCTAACTTAAGCGGTGTGGCTTGGAGTGGCCCGCCAACTTCCCACCAGCGCGTTTGTCGGACTGATGGGGCATAGGCAATGGCATTTCTTCCGGTTAGGCTGCCTTCCTCGGCGGCGCTAATTGTGCGCTTGCTGTAGAATCCAGAGCATCGGGGATGGGGTCATTATGAATGCGAGTCTGCCGATGGCTGATCGCGGTGCGCGCCAATTGTCTTCTTCGGCCAAACTTGGTTCTGCAGTGCCTGCCGCGCACCGGAAGCGCCACTCCGCGCTCGTACGCGTGACCCATTGGACTACCACGGTCGCGTTTCTCGCGCTGCTGGTGAGCGGAGGAGAGATCGTGCTTTCGCATCCACGGTTTTACTGGGGTGAGACCGGCAACGTAAACATGCGCCCGTGGCTCAATCTGCACCTGCCATCCTCCAGGGATACCGTCCCCACCGGCTATGGGTACGTGCTCCCTGATCAGAACGGCTGGAGCCGCTATCTCCATTTTCAGGCGGCATGGCTTGCGGTCGGGACGGGTTTGCTTTACGTGCTGTTCGGCTTCTTCGCAGGGCATTTCCGGCGCAATCTGTTTCCCGCGGCTTCTGACCGTTCCATCAAGGAGCTTGGCGGTTCGCTGGTTCGACATTTGCGCTTTGAGCGGCCGGGCAAGGAAGAAGCGTGGTCGTATAACGTGCTGCAGCGGCTCACGTATCTGCTCGTGATCTTCGTGTTGTTCCCGTTGATGATCTGGACGGGGCTGGCCATGTCGTTCGGATTCACCTCGGAATTCCCTCTGGCCGTTCGGCTGCTGGGAGGCCAGCAGACGGCGCGCAGCCTGCACTTCCTGGTGACGATATTCCTTGTGCTCTTCCTGTTGATTCACGTGCTGATGGTCTTTGTTGCGGGATTTCGAAATCGTATGCGCGCCATGATCACCGGCCGCGCTACACCGCCGACGGAGTGAAGTTATGAGCAATATCTCTCGACGCAAATTCATCACCACGGGGCTGGCTGTGGCGGCCGGTGCATCTGGGATTGCCGTCGCTGCCAAAGTCGCCCAGCATCATGGGCTCATCCCGCCGGACGCGGGTGGACTCTACGGCCCGGGAGAAACGCTGACCTACGCGGCGCAGCGACTTTTGGCCCGCCATTCCATGGCCCGTCAATTTCCCCGCACCGAGATTTCGAAGAATCCGTTCGCCAATGAAGTCGATCCGTTGGGCGATGAATTCAAACGACTCCAGGCAGCCAGTTTCGTGGACTGGCGGGTGACGGTGGACGGGATGGCGGCGCGGCCGGCCTCGTTCTCGCTGGCAGAGATCAGGAGTTTCCCCACCAGTACGCAGATCACGATGATCGGTTGTGAAGAAGGATGGACTTACATCGCCGAATGGACCGGGGTGCCGCTCTCTTACATCCTGGACCGGGTGGGCGCGCTGCCCCAGGTGCGTTACGTTGTATACCGCTCGATCCAACCTGACTGGTGGGAGAGCATCGACATGGCGGACGCGTTGCACCCGCAAACGCTTCTCGCCCACCGCATGAACGGAAACGAACTTCCCGTGCCGTTCGGAGGCCCCGTCCGCGTGCGAATCCCGCGGCAACTCGGTTATAAGAACGTGAAATACATCAATCGCTTGACTCTGACGGACAACCTCAAACCGTTTGGCAAGGGTCTGGGCGGTGCTAACCCTGATGGTGGCTACGCGTGGTATGCGGGCATCTGAGAGGAAGCGCCCGATGAAACGCTGGCGCACGGTGTCGTACACAGGCTCGTTAACTCGCTATAGGGACGTTTCGTCAGTACGAACCCTGAAATCGCAGCCATCTTCTGTATTGCCCGTTGTTCTGTGGGAACTCAGCGATTGCCAGTGGGCGAGCTGCTCGTCATCGCCGAAACGCCGATTTCAGCCTCACCGTCCCAACAGCCGCTTCTTACGATTTATTTCTTATCCTTTCGTGTCATTTCGATTCTGATGTACTATTTCCGGTATCGCGCGCTAGTTGCCGAACTTCGTTTTTGCCGGAGAGCTAATGGATCGACGCAGCTTCTTGAAGTCCGCCACCGCAACAGGACTCACAGTCGGTCTGTTCAAGGCCAGCGCCAACGCCTCCATTCCTGAGCACAACTGGGACAAATACGATTGGGGATCGGGGCCTGCGGTTCCCGACCGGCTTTATCAGGGGCCGTTCCCGCAGTACGGTCCTTGCGCAGTTGTTCCCGACAGCGATGTCTCGATGATTACTTCGCCGTCGCGGGAAATCGTCAGCAATTACGGCATGGGTCTGATGGTTTATGTTTCCGATGACACCGGCCCGATCAATGTCCCCGGCCAAACCCAGGAACGAGCTCTCGAGGATCTGATCAAGCTGCCCTTCGCGCAGAAGGTCTACATTCGTCCCAACTGGCGCGAGATCCAGAAGCAACCGGGCCGGCTCGACTTTCCGGAGTATTGGAAGGCTACGTTTGATCTGGCGCGCCGCTACGACAAGCGCATCGGGTTCCGAATTCAACTGGAGAATCCCGACTCTCCCGAGCCGGGGATGCCGGACTTTCTCCTCGACAAAGTTCCCTACGTAAAACTCAAAGGCGAGTGGAAGGGCAACCCCGCGGAAATGCGCTACAAGAAAGATAACCGCGTGCCGCGCTACGATCACCCGGCGTATCAGGCTGCGTTTCGCGAATTGAATGAGCTGCTGGCCGCCGAACTCAACGGTCATCCGCAGATCGAGTTCATGGATACGATGATGTACGGCTTCTGGGGCGAAGGGCACACCTGGCCCTACGAGGGCAATCCCTTCCCCAGCCAGCTGGTCGCGGAACAGACGTGGATGGCCATGCTCGAGGTGCAACTCGAGCACTGGACGAAAGTCCCGCTGGCGACGAACACGCAGCCCGACTTCAGCAACGTGGGCAACGCCGACATGCTGGATCGCACGATCCGCACCGGCAACTGGCTGCGTACGGATACGATCTTCATTGAGAACACTCAGATCGAGGCGTTGAGCTACCGTCCACCCTGGGCGGCGGCGATCTGCGAGGTTGGCTTCACCACCGGCGATCCGAAGCAACTTCAGATCGACGAAGACGGAATTACCTACAACGAGCAGATCATTTCTCACGCCGCCGATGTCGGCGTCAACTATCTATCATTGTGGAATTGGCACAAGCTCTCCGCCAGCAACCTTTTGAGCTACTACGACAAGTTTCCCGGGCCGATCGATGAGATGGCACGCCGGATCGGCTATCGCATCCGCCCGTCGTTTATATGGACTTTCACACGCGACGGAGCGAACGGTCTGGTGATCGGACTCGCAAACGATGGAATCACGCCGGTTCCGGGAGTGCTTCGTCTTACCGTATTCAGTGAGGACAACAAGGTCAACGTATCAGGCTGCGTCGACCCCGGGTATCCGAAGCCGATTGGCGTTCATCAAGCCATGCTGATGCTGCCTGCAGGAGTGGAATGGAAGAGTCTGCGGCTGAAAGCCGAGCTCGAAGTGAAGGGCGTGCGCCATCCGGTCCGATGGGCGTGCCGGCAGAAGGTCAATTCGGATGGCTCATTGACGCTGCGCCACAATTACAAACCCGATCAGCCGTTGGTGTAGGAGGCATAGGAGCGATGAGCATGAAGTTTTCAATCCTCGTTATATTCCTGGCTTGCGTCTCGGGAGCGTTTGGCCAGCCAAACTCCTCCTTCTATGTGGCGACGACCGGGAATGATTCGAATCCCGGCACGCAAGCAGCGCCTTGGCGCACCGTTCAACATGCCGCAGACACCGCGCGGGCGGGCAGTACCGTCAACGTGCGAGGTGGAATCTACGAAGAACTGGTGAGCATCAACGCATCCGGCAACGCGTCGGATGGATTCATTACGTTTCGAAGCTATCCAGGCGAAACGGCCATTCTTGACGCAGCGCATTTCACGCCTTCTGGAAGACAAGCGCGTACTCACGATTCACAATCAGAGTTACGTGAGAATCGAGGGTTTTGAAATTCGCAACTTCCACACCGCCGAACATCGGCTCGCTCCATTGGGCATAAGCGTTATGGGTGCCGGCTCCCATATCGAACTGCTGAAGAACAACGTCCATCACATTGAGCAGACTTTTGAGGGGCGTGATGGTCCGGGACATGGCGGCAACGGGTTTGGCATTGCCGTGTACGGTACCGACGCCAAGACTCCGATCACTGACTTGATCATTGACGGCAATGAAGTGCATCACCTCAAAACCGGTTCGAGCGAGTCGCTGGTGGTGAACGGGAACGTCACGAACTTCCGCATCACGCACAATGTTGTCCACGACAACAACAACATCGGAATCGACGTCATCGGTTTCGAGCGCACGGCACCCGACCCTGCCGTCGACCAGGCTCGCGACGGAGTGGTCAGCGGCAATCTGGTTTACAACATCACATCGCGCGGCAATCCGGCATACCGGAACGAGGAAAACTCCGATGGCATTTACGTGGACGGCGGCACCAGAATCCTGATCGAACAGAACGTCATGCACGATGTGGACTTTGGAATCGAGCTGGCGAGTGAGCACAAGGACCGCGCCACCAGCTACATCACGGCGCGAAACAACCTTATCTATCACTGCCATACTGCGGGTGTTTCCATCGGAGGCTATGCGCCTGAGCGGGGACACACCGATCACAGCACGGTGGTCAACAACACGCTCTACGAAAACGATACGTCAGGAACCGGCTCCGGTGAGTTCCAGATGCAGTGGAACATGGCGGACAATATTTTTGCGAACAACATCGTGTATGCAGGGTCCCGCTGCCTGGTCACGGTGAACAAATCTCAGGTCGAAAAAGATCAGCCGCCCGTCGCGATCGATCACAACCTTTATTACTGTGCCTCCGGAGCGAAGGCGAGCACCTGGGCAGAAGCCTCCGGCACGGTGACGGGATTCGACAAATATGTTGAGTCCACGGGGAATGACCGTCATTCCCGTTTTCTGGATCCGCATTTTGTTGACACTGCCGCCAATGACTTTCATCTGCAGTCAGATTCTCCCGCGATCGCTGCCGGCACGACTGACGGAGTGCCGGTGGGAGAACTGGATCTTGAAGGCTCACCGCGCGTCAAATCCGGGAAGATAGACATCGGCTGCTACCAAAGAAAATAGGAGTAGTCCATGTTGAGCCTGGACGTGAATCGCCGCGAATTCCTGAAGATCACTGCCGGGGCCGGCGCCGCCTTGGCCATGCCAGCTTCAGGACATACTGCTGCTCCTCCTCCAAAATGATCGGCATCCAGGTCGGCGCAATTTCGTTTGTGGATGAAGGTACCGAGAAAGTTCTTGATGTGCTTCAGGAACGTGCCTGCGTGAATACGTTGTTTCTTGCGGTATTCACCTATGGCCGCGGCATCGCCGGAAGACAGATTCCGGGCCAGCCGCTGCCCGATCACGGCAAGCAGGAATACGATCTCAATTTTCACGGCGGGAACTTCGCCACCCCTCATCCGCAGTACTACAAGAACACGGTGATCAAGGACACGCGCGCGCCCGACCACGGCGACCTGGACATCCTGGCCGAAGTGCTCCCGGCAGCGAAGAAGCGCGGCATGAAGGTCATCTGCTGGCTCGAGGACGTGTTTCGCACCGACTTGCCGAACATCGAGAAAGTTCAGGAGCGGGACCTGTACGGGCGGAATGCCGAGACGCTGTGCGTCAACAATCCGGACTACCGGAATTTCTTTACCGGCCTGGTCGAGGACTATGCCCGTTCCTATGACATCGACGGAATCATGTGGGGATCCGAGCGGCAGGGCGCGCTTTCGGACAGTCTTGGGGCCACGCATGACACACCGCCGATCGATCCGGGCAACGTGACCTGCTTCTGCGAGTTTTGTCAGGCCAAGGCCAAGCAGCGCGGCATCAATGTGGAGCGCGCCCGGCAGGGATTTCTGGAGCTGGAAAAATTCGTTCGCTCAGCGCGCAGCGGCAAGCGCCCCGTGGACGGCTACTACGTTCAATTCTGGCGGCTCCTGTTGCGGTATCCCGAACTGGCCGCCTGGGAAATGCTCTTCACTGACAGTCTTCGCGAAACCTACGCCGCAATCTACAAAACCGTAAAGACAGCGAAGCCGACGGTGCCGGTGGGCTGGCACATCTGGCACAACAATTCCTTCAATCCGATCTATCGCGCGGAACAGGACCTGCATGAGCTCTCGAATTATTCAGATTTCATAAAAGTCGTTATGTACAACAACTGCGGCGGCGAGCGGATGGCGCTGTACGCGGACAATATCGGCTCGACGCTTTATGGAGATCTCTCGAAACAGGGCCTGATCGATCTTGAACTATGCGCTGATGGGATTCAAGGAGCGCAGCTACGATCAGATTCCTCACACCGGGCTTTCGGCCGACTATGTCTACCGCGAGACGAAACGCGCGCTGGAGGGTGTTGCCGGCACGAAGACTTTGATCTGGCCAGGCATTGATATCGATATTCCGACCGAGCCCAACAACAGCAAGTGCACGCCGCAAAGCGTAAAGGAAGCAGTTCTGGCGGCTTTCCGCGCCGGCGCGCCCGGCGTGCTTCTATCCCGAAAGTATTCCGAGATGCGGCTCGCCAACCTCAGCGGCGCCGGGGACGCGATTCGCGAGTTGAAACTATAGTCGGTTGACGCCGGATCGCTGCGATTAGTAACTGACAGCGCACCACGCGCTAGCGGGTCGCAACCACCGCCGGCGCGCGTTTTTCAATGGGCACGAACTGCCGCACTTCGGGTCCGGTATAAATCTGCCGCGGACGCGCGATCTTCTGCTCCGGATCAGTGATCATCTCCTGCCATTGGGCCAGCCAGCCTGCGGTGCGCGGAATGGCAAACAGCACGGTAAACATTTCCGGTTTGAATCCCATGGCCTGATAGATGATCCCCGAGTAAAAGTCCACGTTGGGATACAGTTTGCGCGTAATGAAGTATTCATCCTCAAGAGCGATTCGCTCCAGTTCCAGCGCGATGTCAAGCTTGGGGTTGCCGCCCGTGACTGCGAATACTTTTTCCGACACCCACTTGATGATCTTGGCGCGCGGATCGTAGTTCTTATAGACGCGGTGGCCAAAGCCCATGAGCTTGCCGTGCCCGTCTTTAACCTTCTTGATGTAGGCGGGGATATTCGCTTTGGAACCGATTTCGTCGAGCATGGTCAGAACTTCTTCATTGGCTCCGCCGTGCAGAGGTCCGGCAAGAGCAGCAGCCGCGGCCGCAGTGGCGAGGTACGGATTGGTGTGAGCGCTGCCCACCGCTCGCATGGCGTTGGCACTGCAGTTCTGCTCGTGGTCGGCATGCAGAATGAAGAGAATGTCCAAAGCGCGGGCGATTACCGGGTTGGCCGCGTACTTTGGCTCAACCATCCTCCACAACATATTCATGAAATTTTCCGGATAGCTGAGATCGTTGTCCGGGTAAACGTAGGGAAAGCCGAGACTGTGCCGGTACGAGAGGGCCGCGATGGACGGCACCTTGCCAATCAGCCGTTTGATCTGCAGCAGCCGGTTGGCGGGATCGTGAATCTCCCTAGCCTCGGGATAGACCGTGGACAAGCCCGCCACGGAACTCACCAGCATGGCCATGGGATGGGCGTCGTGGCGAAAGCCCTCCATGAACTTCTTCGTGGTTTCGTGCAACATGGTGTGATGAGTGATCTCGTTGACCCAGTTTTTCAGTTCGTCCGGAGTAGGAAGCTCGCCGAACAGCAGCAGATAGGCCACCTCGAGAAAAGTGCAATGTTCCGCCAGCGCTTCGATGGGATAGCCGCGGTAGCGAAGGATGCCGCGATCGCCGTCGATAAACGTAATGCCGCTGCGGCAGGACGCAGTATTCACAAAGGCCGGATCGTAGGTCATGAGCCCAAAGTCGTCAGGGCCGGTCTTGATCTTGCGCAAATCCATGGCCCGGATTGTCCCATTCTCAATCGGCAGGTCGTAGTTTTTGTCGGTGCGATTATCGGTGACGGTAAGAGTGTTGGATGGCATGGCTGAAATCTCCTGATTTGCTGCTGCCCCTTGGGATCAATCGCGGGTTGCCTGGAACTGCAGGGGCCGCAAACTTTTCGCTTCACCATTCTCTGCTGATGCGAGGAGGTCTTCTGTGACGCGCCTCACACAAATTGGTGATTGGAGTCACTCGCAGCCAGAGCGTCCTTTCGCACAGATAAAGGTGGGGCACCCGCGGACAAAGTCCAAGCCAAAGGCGGCGGACAGGAGTGTCCGCCCTACATGTATGGGGAATCCACGACGAGCACGTCTTGTTGGGCCGTGACACCCACTCGGTTGAAGCGGGCTACGACGCCTTGAAAGCGGATTTGGGCGGCACGCAAATGGATTCAAACCAGCGGCTGATATACACCTGGGCGTGGGCTTCGCCACAGAAATGTCGTGCGGTGGGGCTATTGGCGGCAGTCAGATCCCACTTGATGACCGCGAGCTTCTGATCTCCGCACTCGATGACAAACCAATGGATAGGATTCTCACTGACGGTCCTGCAAATCTCGCATTGGAATTCCTTCAGATTCGACATGCCTTCTCCGTTGAGCGATGGCTCGGCAATGGCTAGTATAGCGGCAAGTCGGCTCTGGTTGCTTCGGCTCGCTTGTCTCCGTGATCTTCACCAGAATTCTTTCGTCGGCCGAAATGCGCTGCGGAGCTTTGCTCCGCCTGGAACCTGCGAGGGCGTCCGTCCCCACACGAGCATAGGCAGGCGACCATCCTCGATCAATTTATCGGCTACTCGAAAGCCTTGGCTCCCTGCCCGTAGTGAGCCTTCGGCACAGTGAATAGAATGATCAGGCTGATGAGGGCCAGGATCGCGAGGATGAAGATGCTGCCTTCGGGGCCGGTAGCTCCGCCGCTTAGGACGGGCTTGCCTACGGGGTGGGTGGCGAGCAGACGATGCTGAATCATGAGTCCGCTGTCGGCGACGCCGTAGAGGAAGGATTGACCCCAATCCCATGAGGTGTGAAGGCCGATGGCGAACCAGAGTGAGCCAGTTCGCCACAGGCTGAAACAGAAGACCATGCCAGCCAGGCCGGCCGAGAGCAGTCCGATGGGGGATTCGCCAGGGTTAGTTTTGTGGCTGAAGCCGAAGAGGATTGACAAGATCATGGCTGTGGTCCAGAAGCCCAGGGCTGCGCTGTGGCGGGTCTTGAAGGCCCACTGGTAAAAGCCGGCCAGGCCGCGGGTGAGCGTGTACTGGACATAGCCGCGGGTAAGGTACTCCTCGAGCAGGCCGACCAGGAAAAAGCCGAATAGCCAGATGGCTCCGTAGCGGACAATGTCGCGGCCAAAGAGCAGGCGGCTGTCGAAGACCAGCAGGCCGCTCTTCCAGAGGGTCAGGACGAGGAGGGAGAGACAAGTGATCCCCCATGCCAGGCCGGTCAGGAAGTTCGAGAGCCTGCGGCTGCCGCCGAAGCCATAGACGGAGTTGGGGCGGCGCTCGATCTTCGACATGATCCAGGTGACCAGGAAAGTTATGAGGAAGGGGATGGCCTCGGCGATGAGACCGCGGCGCAGGGATATCTCCGGGGTGGCGTTGGGGGCCTTTAGAGTCGGCGGGTAAAGCTTGTGGCCGATGACGTTCACACAGTAAGCAATGACAGCGAAGATAGCGACAAAGATCAGAAGGCTCCAACCGGCGCGCAGGCCGTCTTGGCAGATGAAGATCTTGTGGACAACCGACGGCGGCGTGGGTGGAACCGGTTCGAGTGTCAGCGCTGCGTTGTCGTTGGGGGATTGGGCGTAGGTCTCATTCTTCAAGGGTTACCTCGGGTCGCTTGAGTATATACGGAGGCAAGGATCTGGCGGTTCCACTCAGAACGCGCTGCCGAGCTTTCTCAGAACGAAGGAGGACGCCCGTCCTCCACGAGCAACAAGCGTGAACAGCACCGGTCGCCCAGATCCGCTTGCTTGGCCTTGGATCCGGGCGGCCGGTGCTTCAGCAGCTCAGCGAGGCTCCTCCACCTCTCCGGGCCGCGAGGTCGGCTTATGACAGGAAGAACTCTTTTGCCAGCGGCAGCCAGTCCTGGTCCGGGATCTGGGCTGAGACGTTGTCCACGGCTACTCCCCCGTCCTGGGCCAGCGCGCCGCAGCGCCATCGGCATACGCCGTTGCAGGCGGCTGGCGGACTCCTCTGTCCACCAGCGGGCGAGCGCGCCGCCCAACAGGTTGCGGAAGCTGGTCTTGGCGTCGGGCGCTTGCACGGTCAGCAGCCAGCCTTCGCCGTAGGGATCGCGGAGTGCGAACTTCGGATCCTGCATGACGGCTTCGTTGATGTCGGACACGCGTGCCCTCGATGGGCGAAACCATGTCGACTGCGCAGCCGTCGCGATGAACGGTGCACATCTTCTGGCCCTTGGCGAATCCACTGGCCGCGTTGCGGCAGCGTGATGCTCTCCAGCTTTCCGGTCAGCTTGGAGGCGAAATCATCCATGCCGACCCGCACCAGGCTGGGGCTCTCGCTCAATGCCCAGGTGTGACCGGGATGGTAGCGCAGGTTCTCTGGGACCTCGAAGCCGCCGACCAGGGCGGGCTTCAGGCGGGGCGCGGTGTCTTGCGTTGCCGCGGCAACCTGCATCGCCGGTTGCACAACCGCGCGGCGGCTGCGGTAGTGGTCGATCAGTAAGAAGGTTGCGAATGTGAAGAGAACCAGTAGGACTGTCATAAGTCACCTCGTCGTTGCTTCGGTGGAGGGCCGTCTTTCGAGCCACTCACACTTTTCTAAAGGCAATCGGTGGGCCAGAACGAGGCGAATGGCGAGCTCTTCCGCTGCAGGCGCCTATCTCCTGTGGAATCAGCCGGATAGACGAGCGGCAATTTCCTGACGCGGGATATTGCGCTGAAATTGTTAACAGCGCGTTGATGGAAATCGCAACAGTTCAATGCTCGTGTTCCTGGCGTTTGACGTGGATTGCGGGAATGATGACTTGCAATCAGTGGCTTGCGGGTTGGCCCACGTAATGATGAATCTCACAACAGCAGAAGCTGAAGAATGCAACGGTGGAGATGGATTCCTCACCAGCCCATCCTCTGTTGTCATTCCCCCATCCTCGGTTGTCATTCCGAGGAGCGAAGGCGACGAGGAATCTGCTTCTTCCAGACCATGGTCCACGAGCCCAAGAAATGGCTTGCCAGCCGCGACAAATCAATGCTAAATTATAATGGCAGAGTAAAACTTAAAGCGAAAGGCGCGGCCCCTCAAGGGCCGCGTTTTTATTAGCGCTACTTTTTAGGGACTTTTCGACACAGATTTTCTAAAACAGGAGTGCCGAGGAGTGGTTCCCTTCCCAGCCGGCTTTCTCCGCGGTGAACGATTCAGCCAGCCTGGAGGCTTGAGCCATCGCTCACGTCGAGGCTACCCCACCCTTGCGTTCTTGGCAAGGGTGGGAATGGTCATTCGTCACAGCGAACAATGCCTCCGGGTCGTAGACTCTCCCCATGCCCGCCAGGCTTCGTCGCGCCTATGAGACCGGATATCTTCACTTCATCACTTTCAGTTGTTATCAGCGGCGCCCGCTGCTTGGCACTCCGCCGTGTCGCGACCTCTTCCTACGGATACTGGAAGAGACGCGCAATCGCTTCGCAATCGTGGTTGTCGGATATGTGGTCATGCCTGAGCATGTACATCTGCTCATTTCCGAACCGGAAAACTCCAACCATTCGGTGGTGGTGCAGGTACTCAAGCAACGTTTCGCCCATGAGCTACTGGAGAGGCTCCGCCAAAGAGGGGACTTTCCTGAGGGAAGCCTTTGGAGAACGGTGCTGAAGCAGGGCCATGTCTGGCAGCGGCGCTTTTATGATTTTGTGGTTTGGAATCGGCAGAAGCGCGGCGAAAAGCTTCGCTACATGCATGAGAATCCGGTGCGGCGCGGGTTGGTGGCTGCGCCGGAGGAGTGGCGCTGGAGCAGTTTCCACGCTTATACGTATCAGGAACCGGGGCAGGTGTTGGTCAATGAGCAACAGCCTGCCCGATTGAAATGGATGGGTGAACCGGTATCGTGATCAAAACCCGTGAGGCTGCCCCACCCTTGCGTTCTTGGCAAGGGTGGGAACTCGGCGTCGCCCGCGCGACCGTTGATCACCCAACCCCCGGCCTAGACGTTACTCGGCGGGTGAGCGGGTGGCCCACCCACTAGAAGTGCGACTCTGAACCACATATAACATTAGGGTGCCCCATCCTTTCGCGTTCTTGGCGAAAAGGGTGGGAGGCGAGAATGCCTGGGACGCGGCTAGCCAGCGCCAGAGTTTTCTTTTGCGCTAGGATGGTGAATTAGCGGACGAAGGCCGGCTGGCCCATCCTTTTCATCACTCATTCTTGAGGCTGCCCCACCCTTGCGTTCTTGGCAAGGGTGGGAACCCAGTGTCGCCCGCGCGACCGTTGATCACCCAACCCCCGGCCTAGACGTTACTCGGCGGGTGGGCGGGTGGCCCACCCACTAGAAGTGCGATTCTGAATCACATATAGACTTAGGGTGCCCCATCCTTTCGCGTTCTTGGCGAAAGAATGGGAGGCAAGAATGCCTGGGACGCGGCCAGCGCCAGAGTTCTCTTTTGCGCTAGGATGGTGAATTCGGGGACGAAGGCCGGCTGGCCCATACTTTTTCATCACTCATTCTTGAGGCTGGCCCACCCTTGCGTTCTTGGCAAGGGTGGGAATGGGCTCACTCGCCACAGCGCATGATGCTTCCGAGTCGTAGAATCTCCGCCGCTTATGCGTACGGGGAACTGGTTTCCGGCGTTGGTCAATGAGCAAGAGCGTGTCCCATTCAAATGGATGGGCGCGCCGGTATCTTGATCAAAGATCGCGGTGACGGCATACTGAATTCCCACCCTTGCCAAGAACTCAAGGGTGGGGCAACCACAGAAAGTGAGCGAGAAGAAGGATGGGCCAGCCCGCTGGGTTAGCACGGACGTGATGACTTTCACAACAGTGCAAGTTGCGAAATGGAACGCCCTAAGATGTTACGGCAGACAGACCAATCCCCTTGTCATTCCGAGGAGCGAAAGCAACGAGGAATCTGCAGTTTTCCTGGGACACTGAGGCTGCAGATCCCTCACGTCGGTGAGGGACGACAATACTCAATCCAGACGTCATTCCGGGGAATACTGCTCCTGCAGTTCGGCGTCAGCAGGGTTCGCCGTGGCCGTCAGCGCCGTGATCCCGTACTCCAATCCTTTTTCAAAGGCCTTCAAGTTCAACTCTCGAAAGCTTGCGGGAACAGAATCGGCGACCGCTTTGCCGACGGCATCGGGGTCGAGCAGGTTGGTCACCGCGGTAAAGAATCCCACCATCACCGAATTCAGCACCATGCGCTTTCCGAGTACTTCGGCGATGCGGGTCGCGGGGATGCTGTAGACCTGGATGTCTTTGTTGAGATCGGCCGAAACTCGCACCAGATCCTGCTCGACGATCAGAATGCCGCCGTCTTTCAGCTCGGGGACGAAGCGGGCATAGGCTTCTTGCGACATTACGACCAGAATGTCCGGCCGCGTGACGTACGGGTACAACACGGGCGAATCGGATAAGACGAGTTGCGCGCTGCAGGCGCCGCCCCGCGCTTCCGGGCCGAAGTTCTGAGTCATGGTGGCAAATGCGCCTTGAAAAATCGAGGTAGCCTTGCCGAGAACGATGGCCGAGAGAATCACTCCCTGGCCGCCAAATCCTGCGATACGAATTTCGGTTAGCTGCATACCATCTCCGCCTGTTCGACGAAGCGCTCGCCCAGCGATTCGGCGTATTGCGATCGCATCATGGTCTGGTAATCGGGGCGGTCGCGGTCTACAAATTTGCCCACGATGATCTCTCCGGTCATGGTCAGGCCGACTTCGCTGGTCGGCGCTCCGTGCCGGACTTTGCTTTTCTCTTTGTAGTACTTCATGGTGTCGAGGCCATCGCCCAGCTTGTTGCGCCGCTGGTAAAGGGTGGGGCACGGCGAGATCACTTCAATGAAAGAAAAACCTTTTTTCTGGAAGGCCTCGCTGATGGAGCGTGACAGTTGCCGTACGTGAAAGGTCGTCCAGCGGGCGACGTAAACCGCGCCCGCCGCTTCGACCAGATGTGGCAAATTGAACGACGGCTCGAACACGCCGTAGGGATTCGTAGAAGTAATCGAGTGATCCGGAGTAGTGGGCGCAGTCTGGCCGCCCGTCATCGCGTAAATCAGATTGTTCACACAGATGACTTTCAAATCGATGTTGCGGCGCGCGGCGTGAATCAGATGATTGCCGCCGATGGCCGAAAGATCACCGTCGCCAGAGTAGACGACGACATTCAGCTTTGGGTTTGCGAGCTTCAATCCGGTGGCAAACGGGATGGCGCGGCCGTGAGTGGTATGGAAAGAATCCAGCTTGACGTAGCCTGCCACGCGGCCCGTACAGCCGATGCCCGAAACCAGGGCCAGCGATTGCAAATCGATTTTCGATTCGATGAGCGCCCGGGCGAACGAGTTCACCGTGGTGCCGATGCCGCATCCCGGGCACCAGATGTGAGGCATGCGATCGCTGCGCAGGAAGGGCTCGACCGGGTTGACGACGTCATTATTCAAAATGCCTGGAATCAAACTTTCGGGCATCGGCTGGCCTCCACGATTACTTTGAGAATGTCGTTGGGGTTGTGAACTCCGCCGCCAGCGTGCGACACAGCGAATGTCTTTGCCTGGCCTGCGGCAGCGCGCTCTACTTCTCGCACCATCTGTCCGAGGTTGAGTTCGGGGACGACGAATGCTTTCACCTTGGCTGCGAGTTCGCGGATCTTTGTCTCGGGGAACGGCCAGGCGGTGATCAGGCGCAACTTGCCGACGCGCAGACCTTGTTCACGAGCCGCTTCGATGGCTCGTTGAGCCACGCGGGAGGTGATTCCGTAGGAGACGACGACGACATCGGCGCCTTCGATTTGCTCTTCCTCGAACAGCGCAATGCGGTCGGCGGCGTCGCGAATCTTGCTTTGCAAGCGGCGAACCAGCTTGTCCTGCACTTGCGGAGTCATGTTCGGATATCCGCGTTCGTCGTGAGTCAAACCGGTGACGTGAAACTTGTAGCCCTCGCCGGCGTGCGCGATGTCTGGAACCCCATCGCCGTTGGTTTCGTAAGGCAGGTACTCGTCAACCGACTTATGAGTATGGCGGCGCGGTACAACTTCGATCTGGTCGGCGGGAGGAATCACGACCTTCTCAGTCATGTGGCCCACGACTTCGTCCATCATGAACATCACGGGCACGCGAAATTCTTCGGCCAGGTTGAAGGCTTTGATGGTGAGGTCAAAACACTCCTGCGGAGAATTAGGGCAGAGAGCGATGATCTCGTAGTCGCCATGCGATCCCCATCGTGCCTGCATCATGTCGGCTTGCGCGGGGAGGGTGGGCAGGCCGGTCGAGGGGCCTCCGCGCTGCACATCGACGAACACACACGGAGTTTCGGTCATGGCCGCATAGCCGATATGTTCCATCATGAGAGAAAAACCGGGGCCGGAGGTTACGGTGAATGCTTTGGCCCCGCCCCAGACCGCGCCTTGCAACGTAATCGAAGCAGCCAGTTCGTCTTCCATCTGGATAAACGTTCCACCTACGGTAGGCACACGAGAGGCAAAGCGCTCCACGATTTCAGTGGAAGGAGTAATCGGGTATCCGGCAGCGAATCGGGCTCCAGCAGCCAACGCGCCTTCGCAGCAGGCGTGATCGCCATCAATGAAGTGCACGCCGGTCAATACGCCGCGAGGATCAGCCTTCATTTGCCACCTCCGCCAGCAAGTTTTACTTTGGTCGCGTAAATAGCGAAGTCGGGGCAGTACATTCCGCATAAGTCACAGCCGCTGCACTTTTCTGGATGCACAACATGCGGTGGATGGTACCCCTTGGAATTGAAAGCGGAAGAGAGCGCGAGCACGTGGGAGGGACAAAACTCCACACAGAAGCCACAGGCTTTGCAGCGCTCAACGACAATGGAAACACGTCCTTTTGCCACGGGATCTCCACGCTCGGGGCGGTAGAACACTCCCCGAATCTTGATGTGATTATTGCTTTCCAGCGTTCAGTTGGATGTGACAGAAATCACGGACGTAGGTGAGGGGGCGCACACCTCAAGTCGAGGCAGTTTTCCCTCAACACAGGTGACGACTGGTTACTTCCGTGTGAGTCGACGCACAATCAGTTGTGCCCTTGATCACAGCTATTAGGAAAGAGGTGGACTAAGAATAAAGAAGTGGTTTAAGAATTCGTAGCTTTTCGAGAGGAGGATGCCATGTTTGAAGCTGAGGTTGAAATGGAAAGACGTTCAGCGTTCTTGCCGCTGCTGCTTATGGCGTGTCTGGTAACGGCGATCGTGGGTATGGCGGTCTACATTGTATTGCAAGCCCGGGCGAGAGCGCCGCTCAGCGCCCAGCAGGCCAGCGTGATCGTGGCATCGGCTCTCGAGGGGCCCGGTCCCGCGGTCATCCACTTCCACACTGGCCTGGTAAAGCCCAGTGTCATTGACAGGACAGGCGACCCTCACTATCGACTACTGGAAAAAGCGGGACTTGTGAAATTGGCCTCGGCACCTCGCGGCAGCGAAATGATCTCGCTCACACCCGCAGGAGAACACCTGATGACGGTGCTTCCAGGTGTCAGGAAATCGAAGGAAACGGATGGCACCTTCTCGTATCAAGTTCCCCTGGCTCAGCGGCAACTGGTGAGCGTCACCAATGTCACGATGAGCGGAGTGAACAGCGCGACCATCGAATACACCTGGAAATGGGTGCCCAACCAAATGGGGGATCTGTTCGACGCCGGCGGCTCGCTGGTGAGAGGCTTCAATCTTTGGGATCGTCAAACCCTGATCAATAAGTATGAAGCCGACTTCTATCACGGGAGCCCAATGAAATCCACGTTGGCGCTCGCGCGGAGCGACGGGGGATGGAAAAGCGCGACGCAATAGCTGCAAAAAGTGCAGGGGCGGCAGCGCGGTCGGTTCTGAATCTTTTAGCTTCAGCGTCTAGTGTGCCTGGACTACAGAAAGCGAGTCCCGGTTCAAAGGAGAAAATGCGATGTCCATAAAGAAACTGGCTCTAATGTTTACTGCTCTTATTCGTATTTACCTGCGCGGTGGCCGCGCAGGATCAAACGCAAGATCAAAACCAGAAAGTGATCCAGCATGTCCACAGTCAAGCCCACGTCGCCTGCATCCGGCCAGGAAATGTACAAAGCTTACTGTGCGGTTTGCCATGGAACGGACGGCAAGGGCGGAGGCCCAGCGGCCAGCGCGCTTAAGGTTCCTCCCACCGACCTTACCCTGCTGAGCAAGAACAACGGAGGGAAATTTCCTGCTATGAAGGTCGCTTCTACCATCCGGGGTGAGGCCGATCTTCCCGCTCACGGCTCCAAGGAAATGCCGGTATGGGGCTCGTTGTTTTGGAGCATGAGCCACGGACACGAAGGTGAAGTACAGCAACGCGTGGCGAACCTTACCGAGTACATCGAATCATTGCAAGCGAAGTAGGTTACCTGCTGAGCATCTGTGGACCAGACGCAGAACCGGTCGGGCACAAGCTCTGGCATGTGCCCGCCGACTTCGCCTAAAAGTACGACGGTTAACCTTTTTACCGTCCTCAAGCTTCTTCCGGTTGGCCGGGTCGTAAGGGTGAGATTGTGGGTTCACTCACTCCGCCATCCGTGCGCTAGTCTATTTCCAGACTGTTTTCCACAGCTCGAGATGGATCATCTGTCACTGACAGTGCCCACTCCGTCTACTTATAATCATTTTGCATTTCCGAACGACGGTTGGTTGAGAACAGGCTGGGCGATGCTCGGGCAATGATTTGCGTGTGGGGGTCGGCTGACCGTTACAAGGTGCGAGGCAGGAGGAATAATGGGCCAGCCTTTGAGCTTGCTGATTGTCGAGGACTCCGAAGATGATGCCGATCTGCTACTACGCGTTTTGCGCCCTGCTGGTTATGAACCTGCGTATGAAATCGTGGACACTCTGCCCACGATGCGCACGGCCTTGGAACACAAAGATTGGGATGTAATCACCTCTGATCACTCCATGCCGCAATTCGGCGCCCCGGCCGCCCTGGCGCTGGCCAAGGAACTGCGCCCAAACTCCCCGTTCATCGTGGTATCCGGCGAAAATGACCTGAATCTTGCCGTATCCCTGATGAAAAGTGGGGCGCGGGACTATATCAGAAAAGACGAATTGGGCCGTTTGGTCCCGACTGTCAAAGAGGTAATGCGCGAGGCAGAGGCAGGGCGTAACCAACTACGGGCGGAGCACTCGCTGCAAGTCTCGGAGGCCCGTTACCGGCGGCTTTTTGAAACGGCGCAGGACGGCATACTGATTCTGGACGCGGACACAGGCCAGATCACGGACGTGAATCCATACCTGGTCAAGATGTTGGGATACGCTCAAGAAGACTTTCTAGGCAAGAAACTATGGGAAATCGGTTCCTTCAAAGACAGCGAGGCTTCCAAGTCTACTTTCCTGGAATTGCAGACCCAAGGCTATGTCCGTTACGAAGATCTGCCGCTCGAGGCCAGCGATGAACGGCGCGTTGACGTGGAATTTGTGAGCAACGTGTACACGGTGGGCGACAAGAAGGTAATCCAATGCAACATCCGCAACATCACCCGGCGCAAGCAGGCCGAAGCCAGAGTCCGCCTGCTCAACGCAGAACTCGAACAACGATTGCAGGATCGGACGGTCCAGCTGCAAGTCCTCAATAAAGAAGCGGAAAATTTCAGCTATTCGATCGCGCATGATTCGCGCGCGCCTTTGCGCTCGATTAGCGATTTCGCCCAAGTCCTGCAGGAAGGCCGCGCCAGCCAGATGGATGCTGAAGGCCAGCGTTTCATTGAGAAGATTCGCGATTCCACTGAACACATGGGCGCCCTGCTTGACGGCCTTATAGAATTGGCCCGATTCTCTCGGACTGACCTCAGACGAACGGCTCTCGACTTGACGGCCACGGTCCGCCGGGTTGCTGCTGAACTACAGCAAGACGATCCCGAGCGCAAAGTTGAATTGGTCGTTGCCGAAGGCATTACTGCTAACGGCGATCCCCGGCTGCTGCAAAGGGCATTGGAAAACCTGCTGAACAATGCCTACAAGTTCACTGTCAAACGCGTCCCTGCCCGCATTGAATTCGGCACCGCGCCCCAAGGGGACGGAAGAGTAGCCTATTTTGTCCGGGATAACGGCATTGGCTTTGACATGGCCTACGCGGACCAGTTGTTTGGCGCTTTCCAGCGCCGGCATGGCGCCAAGGAATACCCGGGCACCGGTATTGGCCTGGCGACAGTGGAACGCATCATCCACCGTCACGGAGGCCAAGTGTGGGCCGAGGGCACCGAGAACACCGGCGCTACATTCTATTTCACACTCTAGCCGTGGACGGGCGTTGCTGGATCTCTTGAAACGTCGGCGTTGACCACCTCACAAAACGAACTTCGAGCCACGCCACTTCCTTCGCGGGCCGAACCCTATTAGAACTACGCATTGCGATTAGTCGGCCTGCGCCACCGCTTTTGTGACTTCTGGCAGTGCTGTGATGGGCTCAGACTCCCGCGCGTCCACCACTGCGATGGCGACCACGTTCACAATTTCCTCCACTTCGGCGCCTCGTGGCAGCAAATGCACGGGCTTCGTCATACCCATGAGGATAGGACCAAGCGTCTCGGCGCCTCCAATCGTCGCCAGCAGTTTGCAGGCAATGTTGGCGGACGCGAGGTCCGGGAATACCAGCACGTTGGCGCCGCCCTTCAGCGAACTGAAAGGATAGGTCTGCTCCAGAATTTCGGGAGAGACAGCGGCATCGGCCATGATTTCTCCGTCCACGATCAAGGTTGGGTCGGCCTTGTGCAGCAGCTCTACCGCCTTGCGCACCTTGTCGCAGAACGGATGACTGGTGCTGCCAAAGCTGGAGAAGGAAAGCATGGCAACTCGCGGCACTACGTCAAAGCGCCGGGCCTCATGGGCGGCGCACAGAGCGATTTCCACCAGGTCCTCGGCGGAGGGATCGATATTGACGCTGGTGTCAGCCAGGAAGAGCAGGTCACCCTTGTGCGTAATCATGGGGTAACATCCGGCGACCTTGTGCAGGCCTTCGCGCATGCGAACGATCTGTAGCGCCGGGCGAATGGTGTCGGGAAAGCGCTGGGTGACGCCGGAGACCAAAGCATCGGCATCTCCCATATGCACCATCATCGACGCAAAAATGTTGCGGTCGTTGATGTGGGTACGCGCCTCGGCGAGGGTGACGCCGCGACGCTGGCGCAGGCGGAATAGTTCCTGGATGTAGCTCTCGCGAAGCGGAGATGAGACTGGATCTACGATCTGCGCATCTTGCAGATCCAATCCGAGCTCGAGTGTTTTGGCACGAATGATTGCCTCGTTGCCGAGCAGGATGGGCGTGGCAATCTTCTCGTCTAATATCGAGTGGCAGGCGCGCAGGATTTTATCGTTGTCGCCTTCGGGAAAGACGACGTGCTTGGGTTTGGCCTGGGCCTTGTGAATCATCATGCGCGAGATCTCGTGGGCCTTGCCCTGACGACGCTCGAGTTGTTCGCGGTATTCCTCAATGTTGACGGGTTCCTGGGCGACTCCGGTTTCCATTGCGGCCTGGGCTACGGCGGACGACTCCCACACCAGCACGCGAGGATCAAACGGCTTGGGGATCAGGTAGTCAGGACCGAACTCCAGCCGCGTGACTCCGTAGGCGCGGCACACTGAGTCGGGCACATCTTCCTTGGCCAGGTTTGCCAGGGCGCGGGTGGCCGCAAGCTTCATCTCTTCATTAATCACCGTGGCATGCACGTCCAAGGCGCCGCGGAAGATGAAGGGGAAGCCGAGCACATTGTTCACCATGTTGGGATAGTCGGAACGCCCGGTGCACATAATGACGTCGTCGCGGCAGGCTCTGGCGTCCTCGTAAGTAATCTCCGGGTCGGGATTCGCCATGGCAATCACAATCGGACGGGCAGCCATCGAGCGCACCATGTTCTGCGTGACCACGCCACCGACGGAGAGTCCGAGGAACATGTCGGTGCCCGCCATAGCCTCGGCCAGCGTTCGCAGCTTGGTGTCTTGTGCGAAGCGCTCCTTGTACGGATTCATGCCGGTCGTGCGGCCCTTGTAAACCACTCCCTTGGTATCGCACAGAGTGATGTTTTCGCGCTTCATGCCCAGCCGGACGTAATGCTCGGCAGTGGCCACAGCCGACGCACCAGCGCCGTTGATGACCAGACGGATTTTGCCGATGTCCTTGCCCACGACTTCCAGAGCGTTCAATAACGCAGCTCCCGAAATTATCGCGGTGCCGTGTTGGTCGTCGTGGAAGACCGGTATGTGCATGGTCTTCTTCAAGGTTTCCTCAATATAGAAACATTCCGGGGCCTTGATGTCTTCCAGGTTGATGCCGCCGAAAGTGGGCTCCAGCAACTGGCAGACTTTGATGACTTCGTCGGGATCGTGAGTGTTAAGTTCGATGTCGAAAACATTCACGCCGGCAAAGCGTTTGAACAGGACGGCCTTCCCTTCCATCACAGGTTTGGCTGCGAGGGCGCCGATGTCGCCCAACCCGAGGACTGCGGTCCCATTGGTCACGACCGCGACCAGGTTGCCGCGGGCCGTGTACTTGAAGGCGTCGTGCGGGTTGCTATGGATTTCCATGCACGGTATCGCCACCCCGGGGGTATAGGCCAGGCTTAAGTCGTGTTGGGTGCGGCACGGCTTGGTGGAAGTGACTTCAATCTTTCCCGGGCGTGTTCCGAAGTGATAGTCGAGTGCTTGTTGTTTAGTCACCGGCATGTGATCCTCGCTGATTGTCTTGGCCGCTGATTTCCGCGGCCGGATTTTTCGCAACCTGATCTTCGCAACCTGTTTTCCGCAACATCGAGACGCTTCAGCGCAAACCCCGCTGCCCGGCGTCCGAGGTTCTACCCACAATTAAAACTATGGCGCTTCACCCTGAATGCTGCTGTGATGCCGCTCACGCATGGCTGTGAGTTTCGCCAGACAGCGCACCTGATGGGCTCGTCATGCGAAAAAGATTCTCTACTCCGCATTAAGGATTCTCCAGGCCTCGCGGCCGCTGACCATCACATGCTGCACACTCTTCACCGCCTTCATGTACTGCGCCCGCTCGAAGGCCGAAGGATTGGAACAACGGATCTGACTCATGCTGCCCTTCATCTGCTGGACCGACTCGTATTCGTGCTTCTCCATCCATTCCAGCAAACCCTCTTCGATGGACCGAAGATGGCGGATGCCATTCCGCAGCAGGGTGGAGCAGAGCATGGTGACATCGGCACCGACCATCAGCAGTTTTACGACGTCTTCCGGGCCATGCACTCCGCTCGTCGCTGCCAGGTTGGCGCGGATGCGGCCGTAAAGGATGCCAATCCAGGTCAGTGGGAGCCGCAGCGCCTGCGGAGTGCTGAGCAACACGTTCGGCTGGATTTCCAACTCATCGAGGTTGATGTCTGGCTGATAGAAGCGATTGAACAGTACCAACCCGTTCGCGCCAGCTTGGTCGAGCCGCTTCGCCATATTGGCCATGTTGCTGAAAAACGGGCTGATCTTTACTGCGACTGGAATTGTTACCGCCGACTTCACCGCCTTGAGAATGTCAAGATATTGCTGCTCGACCGCGGCGGATGTGAGATCGGGATCGGTGGGAATAGAGTAGATGTTGCATTCGAGCGCGTCCGCCCCGGCTTGCTCGATCTGTTTGGCGTACTGCGTCCAGCCACCGACAGTCGAGCCATTGAGGCTGGCGATAATCGGAACCGATACGGCTCTCTTGGCCTGCAGGATGTGATTCAGATATCCCTCGGGCCCCAAGCGGAATTCAGCCGGCTGCGGGAAAAATGAAGCGGCCTCGGCAAAACTATCCGTCCCGGCGGCCAGATGGTGCTCCAGCTCAAAGCTTTCTTGTCGCAACTGCTCTTCAAACAGCGAATACAGCACCACCGCGGATGCGCCGGCGTCTTCGAGGTGGCGAATGCCGTCGAGCTCTTGCGATAGCGGTGATGCCGAGGCTACGAGAGGTGTTCGGAGCCGCAAACCCAGGTAATTCGTGCTGAGGTCCATCATGATTTTCCCCCGTTCGCGGGAGAGGCTTCGAGCAATGTCTCTACCGCCGTCTTAGGTCTCACTTCGGTCTTGGCCGGTTCTTTATCACCCTTCCGCTGCGCCAGATATTCATAAAGGCGAAAGCGGGTCTCCGCGTCATGCTGCGCGTCATGCCAGAGATGCTTGGCGCCGTCCGGGTTACTCTTGGTGAGCATCTTGAAACGCGTTTCCATCAGCATGTAATCCTCGACCTTGCGCGTCGGCGTGCGCGAATCGAGGGTCAGCGGATTCTCACCCTGCGCGGCCCGTTCGGGGTTGTAGCGATAGAGCAGCCACTGTCCAGAATCGACTGCCGCTTTCTGATTCGACATCGCTGTGGTCATGTTGATGCCGTGCGCGATGCAGTGCGAATACGCGATGATGAGGCTGGGGCCGTTGTAAGCCTCGGCTTCGAGGAACGCCTTGAGCGTGTGCTCGTCTTTGGCGCCCATGGCCACGCTGGCGACATAAATGTTGCCGTAACTCATGGCGATGAGTCCCAAATCTTTCTTGGGACCGGGCTTGCCGCCGGCGGCAAATTTCGCCACTGCGGCACGCGGTGTGGACTTAGACGCTTGACCTCCGGTATTGGAGTAGACCTCGGTATCGAGCACGAGAACATTGACGTTGCGTCCGCTGGCCAGAACGTGATCGAGGCCGCCGTAGCCAATGTCATACGCCCAACCGTCTCCGCCGACGATCCAAATGCTTTTCTTGACCAGAAGGTCCGCGACCGCCAGCAGTTGCTTGGCGTCCATGGAATCCAGGCCGTGAAGTTTTTCCTTTAGAAGGTCCACGCGCTGCCGCTGGTCATAGATATCGGCTTCGTCCTTCTGTGGTGCTGTGAGGATTGCGGTCGCCAGTTCGTCGCCGATCGCTCCCGACACGCGCCGGACCAGTTCCTGCGCAAACTCGGTTTGCTTATCGATGGAAAGCCGGAAGCCCAGACCGAACTCCGCATTGTCTTCGAAAAGAGAGTTCGACCAGGCGGGACCGCGGCCGGCTGCGTTTTTCGTCCAAGGCGTGGTAGGCAGGTTGCCGCCGTAAATCGACGAGCATCCGGTAGCGTTGGCAATGATGGCCCGGTCGCCGAACAGTTGCGACATTAGTTTGAGATATGGAGTCTCACCGCAACCCGAGCAGGCTCCGGAGAATTCGAACAACGGTTCCTGAACTTGCTGTTGACGGATGTTGGTGATCTTAATGTTGCGGCGGTCCATTTCTGGGATCTTAAGGAAGAAGTCCCAGTTGTCGCGCTCGGGCACGCGCAGCGGAGGTTGTGGCACCATGTTGATCGCCTTGAGCCGCGTTTCTGCCTTGTTCTTGACCGGACAAACCTCGACGCAGATACCGCAACCGGTGCAATCTTCCGGCGCCACTTGAATCGTGTACTTGAGGCCCTGCCATTCTTTGTCACGGGTTTCGGTGGATTTGAACGTCTCCGGAGCACCTTGCAATTCTTTGGTGTCGTAAACCTTGATGCGAATCACCGAATGCGGACAAACCATGGCGCACTTTCCGCACTGGATGCAAATCTTCGGATCCCAGGTCGGAATTTCGAGTGCCAGGTTGCGCTTCTCCCATTTCGCCGTTCCGGTAGGAAAAGTGCCGTCTACTGGAAATGCGCTCACCGGCAATTCATCGCCGCGTCCCGCGTAGATCATGCCCAGCACGTCGCGCTCGAATTCGGGCGCTGAGGGGGAGAAGGCTGGCGGCATCTCAATCGCGCTGGTCAGTTCGGCCGGGACTTTCACTTCGAACAAGTGCGCCAGAGCCTCGTCTACGGCTTTCATGTTCTTCTGCACGATCTCTTCGCCCTTCTTGCCGTAAGTGTCACGAATCGATTTGCGGATGGCTTCGATGGCTTGATCCGCCGGCAAAACCGCGGAGATGGCGAAGAAGCACACCTGCAAAATCGTGTTCATGCGGCTGCCCATGCCGGTGTCGCGCGCCACTTGATAGGCATCGATCACATAAAACCTCGCCCGCTTCGAAATGATCTGCTCTTGAACCGGGCGGGGGAGATGGTCCCAAACTTCATCCGCAGCGAATGGGCTGTTGAGCAGGAACGTGCCGCCCGGAACCAGGGCGCTAAGCATGTCGTAGCGATCGAGGAATATCCACTGGTGACAAGCGACGAAATTCGCTCTCGAGACCAGATAACTGGAGCGAATGGGCTGGGGCCCGAAACGGAGGTGCGAAATAGTAACCGCACCGGACTTCTTCGAGTCGTAGACGAAGTATCCCTGGGCATAGTTGTCAGTATTTTCGCCAATGATCTTGATCGAATTCTTGTTGGCGCCTACCGTGCCGTCCGCGCCCAACCCGTAAAACATTGCTCTGACGACATTCTCAGGCTCGGTGGAAAACTCGGCGTCATAGGACAAACTGGTGTGGCTGACATCATCCTGGATGCCGATGGTGAAGTGATCTTTTATTTGGTGATCGGGCTGATTCGCTTTCAGATTGTCGTAGATCCCCTTGACCATTGCTGGCGTGAACTCTTTGGAGGAGAGCCCGTAGCGTCCGCCCACGACCGCCGGCGCAGTTTGCCGGGGGCTGTAACCTGCTTTCACGCCTTCGTGCAGCGCGTTCACGACATCAAGATAGAGCGGTTCTCCAATCGCTCCTGATTCCTTGGTGCGATCGAGGATGGCGATCTTGCGCACGCTGGCAGGCAAGGCCGCAAGGAACGCCTGCACTGGAAAGGGACGGTACAAATGCACTTTCAGCAGTCCAAGCTTTTCGCCTCGCGCGTTGAGAGACTCGACGGCCTCGTGAGCGACTTCGGCTCCGGAGCCCATCATCACGATCACACGGTCAGCATCAGGCGCACCAACGTAGTCAACCAGATGATAAGAGCGGCCCACGGCCTCAGAGAACTTGTTCATCACAGATTGAACGATCTCTGGGCAAGCCTCGTAGTAAGAGTTTGCCCGTTCGCGCATCTGGAAGAACACGTCGGGATTCTGGGCTGTACCGCGCAAAACCGGATGATCGGGCGAGAGCGCGCGCTGGCGATGCTCGATAATGCGATCCATGTTGATAAGCGCGCGCATATCGTCTTCGGTTAGCATCTCGATCTTGTTCACTTCATGCGAGGTGCGGAAGCCGTCGAAGAAATGCAAGAAAGGGATGCGCGACTCGAGCGCGGCGGCGTGCGCGATCAGCGCCATGTCCATCGCCTCTTGCACGGAATTCGAGCACAGCATGGCAAAGCCGGTCGTGCGGCAGGACATAACATCCGAGTGGTCGCCGAAAATCGAGAGTGCGTGCGTAGCTAACGTGCGCGCCGAAACATGAAACGCCGTGGGCGTAAGTTCTCCCGCAATCTTATTCATGTTCGGAATCATGAGCAGGAGACCCTGCGAAGCGGTGAACGTAGTAGCCAGCGAGCCGGTCTGCAGCGCGCCATGCACCGCCCCGACCGCTCCGCCTTCGCTCTGCATCTCCATGACGTGCGGCACTGTACCCCAGATATTCTGGATTCCCTGAGACGACCACTCATCCGCCCACTCGCCCATGTTCGAAGAAGGAGTAATCGGATAAATGGCTATCACTTCGTTAACCCGGTAGGCGACGTAGGCGACCGCCTCGTTTGCATCCATGGTCTTGAACTTGCGCTTCATAGTTATCGACCTGCCCTTACATATAAGAGGATGTGTGTAATTTCCTTGTTCCCACTGTGACTGCATAAGCATGGACGATGCTAAAGATGGACGCAGCAAGGCAGGTCACAGACGCTTGTGATCCGCGTCACACGAGCGTCTGAGGAGAAAACCGGCGTGTGAGGAAGATCACACTAGCCTGTGCCTTGCAGCACAGCTAATCGTTTTATCCAGACGGACACTGACGTTAGACGCAACTGGCTCGACTGGCTGTGGAAATACGCGAGACGCGACCCAGCCGAGCGAGCCGGGCCCGAGGGCGTCAAACAAGGTGTCAAAGGAGGCTAGTTCATGCTCTCACCATACGGAATGGAAATTGTCGAAAGCTGTCTTACCTGCAGGCTGCGCGCTGATCGCATCTTTTGCGACCTGCCCGCCACCGCTCTACAGACCTTTGAAAACATCAAGTACGCCACCGCGTATCCCCAGGGGGCGGTGCTGTTTGTCGAAGGACAGATGCCGCGCGGCATCTTTGTGCTGTGCAAGGGCACGGTGAAGCTCTCGATTAACTCCCCTAGCGGCAGAACCATGATTGTGAAACTTGCCGAACCCGGGGAGGTGCTGGGGTTGAGCGCCACGGTCTCCGGCAAACCTTACGAAGTGACGGCAGAGACGATCGATCCCTGCCAGGTCAACTTCGTCAAGCGAGATGACTTTCTTCGCTTCCTCAAGGACGATGTGGAGGCCTGTTTCAAAGTAGCCGAGCAGCTGAGCGAAAAGTATCACAATGCTTGCAATGAAGTGCGCTCGCTGGGATTGTCACACTCCGCCGCTGAAAAACTGGCTAACTTACTTCTGGAGTGGAGTTCCAAGAATGGTGAAGGAGCCAAATCGGAACCCCGCCTGAAGCTTAGGCTGACTCACGAGGAAATCGCGCAAATGATTGGAACCTCGCGAGAAACGGTTACCCGGCTGTTTGCCGATATGAAGAAGCATCAGATCGTGCAGTCGAAAGGCTCGACTCTGGTGATTCGCAACACGGCAGCGCTGCGCGAGATTGCAAACCACAACTAGCCGCCATGCCCACGTAGGCGCGGACGCCTCGTCCGGGCGGCCGGATAAACGGGCTGCGCTTTCTTGTTGGCAGCAGGAGTGTGCCTCATGCCCTTCCGAAAACGCATGTAACCGGGACCCTTAGCAACCATTAAAGGCATCGCTGAAGGATACTGCCCCACCAGGAGTCCTGCCGACCTTTTGCTCGGCCACATCCGGACGGGGGCGTCCCGGTCACATTAGCGTCGCCACTCAATAGCAACAAAAGGGTTTATCCCTCGGTGACGGAGATCACAATTTCCCGTGATGACAGTCACCGCCCGACCATTCGTCGTCTTCTATTGTTACGCCTGAGGATGGAGGACCGCATATGACTTCGTCAAACGGCAACGGGCAGCATTCCAGTCAAGTAACCCTAAGCAAGCCACGACTGATTTTCTGGGAGTTGACCAAAGGGTGCAATCTCCGCTGCATCCATTGCCGGGCCAGCGCTACCGAGCTGAGTTCCCCATCCGATCTCTCCACACAAGCCGCGCGCGACATTATCGATCAGATTGCCGAGGTGTCCACTCCCATACTGGTGCTTAGTGGTGGAGAACCGCTCTTCCGCTCGGACATTTTCCAGTTGGCGCGTTATGGCACAGACAAGGGGCTGAGGGTAGCCCTGGCCACGAATGGGACGCTGGTGACCAAGCACGTCGCGCGCATGATCGTCGATAGCGGCGTGCGGCGCGTTGCCATCAGTCTGGATGGCGCTGATGCCCTTACCCACGATAGCTTCCGCGGCATTCCCGGTGCCTTCGATGCTGCCATTGCCGGTTTCCGCAATCTGAAGAATCTCGGCATGTCAGTGCAGATCAACACCACCATCGCCCGCCACAATGCCCATCAGCTTCCACAGGTTCTCGAGCTGGCGAAGACGCTGGGAGCGGATGCGCTGCATACATTCCTGTTGGTGCCGGTGGGCTGCGGCGTGGATATCGCTGCCGAACAGATGGTTCCGCCGGAAGAGTACGAGAAGATGCTGAACTGGTTCTACGACCGCTCGCTCGAAGGTGGCATTGAGATGAAGGCCACCTGTGCGCCGCATTACTTCCGCGTGGTTCGCCAACGACGTGTCGCGGAACGACGTTCTGAGGCCGCGGCCGCTCAGGCTGCGCAAGCAACAGTTGAAGTGGCGCCGCCAGCTTCGGCAATCATCGGCCCCACCGAGATGGCGATGCCCGGCTCAACTGGCATCGAACTGAAACCTCATGGGATCGGACACGCAGTCGGACACCCGGGCACGCATCCTTCCGACATGAACGCCATGACCAAGGGATGCCTGGCCGGAACTGCGGTGTGTTTCATCTCGCATCAGGGCGAGATCTATCCTTGTGGATATCTACCGGCCTTGGCGGGGGATCTGAAAAGGCAATCGTTCGCCGACATCTGGGAGAACTCCGTGGTGTTCAATCAACTCCGCGATGTCAACAACCTGAAAGGCAAATGCGGCTGTTGCGAATTCCGCAATATCTGCATGGGCTGCCGCGCCCGCGCCTATGCCGCCACCGGCAACTATCTCGATGAAGAGCCGTTCTGTGTCTACCAGCCGCACACCAATAGTTTGAAAGAGAGAGACGCCGTACCCGCGGAAGTTGCACATTAGCCCCTGCCGCTTTCTGCTGCGGAGGTTCGCGCAATGACCATCGCCAACGCCTCGAAAAACGGGCCGTGGTTTAATGCTTGACGTTATTAACGACACGCATTAAACTCTGTCGGTGATTAAGTCTTTCGCAGACAAAAGGACGAAAGAGTTCTGGGACACCGGGAAAAGCCAGAGAATGCCCCCGGCGAATCTGCGAAAAGCATCCAGGAAGAAGCTGGCCATGCTCAACTCCGCCGCAAGGGTGGAGGATTTGCGAATTCCTCCCGGCAACAGACTGGAAGAGCTGCACCACGACAGGAAGGGCCAGCACAGCATTGCCATCAATGACCAATTCCGCGTCTGCTTCGTGTGGCGGGATGGCGATGCCTACGATGTGGAGATAACGGATTACCACTAATTACGAGTATGGGGAAAGAACGATGAGTATCAAGAATGAGGGCCCGGCAGGATGGGCGGTGCATCCGGGAGAGATTCTCCGCGAGGAGTTTCTGGAGCCAATGAACATCTCTGCTTACAGGTTGGCTATCGACCTGCATGTTTCTCCGCCTACCGTCAACGACATTGTTCGGGAGAAGCGGGGAATTACTCCCGAAATGGCGACTCGCTTGGCCAAGTATTTCGGGACTTCCGAGCAGTTCTGGCTCACTTTGCAAGACGCCTTTGCGGTTCGTCAGGTCAAGCGGAAGTATTCCAAGGACCTCAAGGCCATCAAGCCTCTTGCCGCAGCTGCAGCCCGATAGCGTCAGCGTTGGCGTGCATGGGTATCACCTGATTGAGTCCGACAGGCAACGTCCACCTTCGGAAATGCGTCTTCGGGAAAGCTGGCCTAGCCCGGCACACACGTCCCATGTCTTCTGTGGTGAAATACATCAGGGGCGAAAGACGCCGTCCAGCGTGATATCCCGCAATCAAACTTTAGAAAATACCAGTTCCCTCCCACTGGAACTACTCTAACTCGATGAAAACAAATATGCATTACTCTCCGGACACTAAACCCTTCTTTGGCACACAGGATGCCTTACGCAGAGTGGTCTTGGAGATAAAAATCTTGGAACCCGCTCTCATGGTCGTTGGCCTGAACTACCGCACCGCCCCAGTGGCAGTCCGGGAGCGCTTCTGGATCGCCGAAAACCGGCGTTACGAAGCCCTGGTGCAATTGTCCCGGGCGGAAGGCATCGAAGAAGTCATTGTCATGGCCACCTGCAACCGTACTGAGTTCTGGCTGTGGGCCAACGATATCACCCTGGCCGCCAACTCGGTGATGCGGCTCCTGGGCGCGGAATACGGGCTCATGCTGTGCGAGTGGAAACACTTCTACCGTCTGCTGGATGAAGCAGCCCTCCTCCATATTTTCCGGGTCGCATCCAGCCTCGATTCCATGGTCGTCGGCGAACCCCAAGTGGTTAACCAGGTGAAACAGGCTTGGCAGCAAGCCCAGAAGTTAGGGACAACGGACCGGTTCCTCGATGCTGTGCTGCAAAAGGCGCTCACCGTCTCGAAGCGGGTGCGCAGCGAGACGGCGATCGGCAACGCAGCGGTTTCCATTCCTTACGCAGCCGTTGAACTCGCACGCCAGATTTTCGGCACCCTCGAAAACAAGAAAGTCCTGCTGCTGGGCGCTGGCAAGATGAGCGAACTCTCAGCTCGCGGATTGCTCAACCACGGGGCCAGTTCGGTCCGCGTGATCAACCGCACCTTCGAACATGCGGCTGAACTGGCCACGAAACTCGGAGGGGTTGCAATCCCGTTTGAGGAGCGCTGGCAGCACATGGCGGAGGCCGACATTATCATCAGCTCGACGTCCTGCCCCCACACGATTCTCAGCCGCGAGGAAGCTGAGCTCATGGTTCGCGGGCACAGGAATGAAAATCAGCCTCTGGTGATCGTGGATATCGCCATGCCCCGCGACATTGATTCGGCGGTGCGCGACGTCGAAGGCGTTTTCCTCTACGACCTTGATGATCTGGAAAACGTGGTAGACCACAATGCCGGTGAGCGTGAGGCTGCCGCCGCCGAAGCCCAGAAGATTCTGCAGTCCGAAGCGCAAGGCTTCCGCCGCAAACTGATGGCGGAACGTGTGGTGCCGACCATCGTTGCACTGCGCATGCGGCTGGACGAAATTTGCCGGCAAGAACTGGATTCCTTTCGACAAGAGAACGGACCTTTTTCCAAGGACCAGGACGAAATGTTAAATGCAGTCATGTCCCGGATGACACAGAGGATCGCAGGGTCCTTGGCCCGTGAGCTCAAGGAACTTCCAGAAAAGGTGGAGCAGGAACAGATGACCACTGCTTTGCAGCGGCTGTTCCACCTGGAAACGCCTAAATCGGCGCTTGCCGGCACCAGATCATAGAAGGAGCAACAAACCGATGGTCAACAGCGAGCAGATCGTATCCCACCCCCAGGCCGCCAAGCGCGAGCACTGGACCGACACTCAAGCCTACATTCTGGCAGTCTTTTGTCTGGTGCTTGGAGTGGCCCTCGGCTACCTGTTTCGTGGTTCCGCTTCGCCGTCAACGGCAACTGCTACGGCCGACGGAAGCTCGGCTCCAGGCGCGCCGGCGCAAGCGCAGGTGACGCCCGAACAGCAAAAGGCAATGTTGGACCAGGCTGTCGCACCGCTAATCGCGACTCTCAAGACCAACCCCGATGATTTCGACACCATTACGAAAGTGGCGAATCTCTACTTCGACGGGCGGCAATACCCGGAAGCGATCGAGTATTACCAACTCGCCGCGAAGCTCCAGCCAAAGAACGCCGACCTGCTAACCGATCTCGGGACATCGCTCTGGTACACGGGAAATGCCGACGGAGCCATCGCAGAATTTCAGACAGCCCTGAAATATCAACCCGATCATCCCGGAACGCTCTTCAACCTGGGCGTAGTCCGCTGGCAAGGCAAGAACGATCCGAAAGGCGCGGTCCAGGCCTGGGAGGAGCTGCTACAACGAAATCCAAACTACCCGCAGAAGCAACAGGTCCAGGAATATATCGACAAGGCCAAGCAGCACGCCAAGGGCTGAGTGACAGCGTTTTAGGGTCGTTTCGTCATTCTACTTTCCATCAGTGAAGAATAGGGTGCCCCATCCTTCCGCGTCGTTTGCGGAAGGGTGGGAGGCGACGCTGCCTGATGGAAAGAAAACAGGCAGCGCCTATCCATGAAGCCTACAACGAAGCCAACTGGATCACGCCCGAGTCCATCGCGTGCCCGCTGGAAATGTGGCTGGTCCGCATCATCGAGACCGACTACACCGATCTCACCGGCAGCGAGACCGAGGGCATCCGCGAATTCAAGTCGCAAGAAGACCTAGATGTTTACATCGGCAAACCGGAACGGGATATGCGAGAAGCCGCCAGCGATTCCAATTCGAGAAAGCGGCGAAGGTCACGCTTACCAAGCCGGAGCCCTCGTCAAAAAGGTAGTCGCCGTCGTAAATTAAGTGGGAAAGCTCGTCGTCCCTTGGGATCGTAACCGCCCGGCTAGCCGGCCCCTTCCTAAGACACTTTTTCCTTGACCCAGGCGTTTCCATTCGGATAACATAATTATGACTACATTAGCTGTTTGATAACGGCTGTGGCTCTCTCCGTTCTTTGACAATTCGAGGTTTCTCGCATAGCGCTTCCCCGCTTCAAGAACATCCCCGCTAAGTCCTTTAAAAGGGATATTTTGGATGGTATCCCCAACTTACTGCCTGTTTTCATAGACTTACGAAGCAGAGAAGCTCCGGGATATCCCCTCCCCTAAGTCCTTTAGAAGGGATATTTTACGAGGGTATCTCTAGAATAGTGCCTTTGTTTTCATAGATCTGGCAAGAAAGCGCGTTTTTTGCGGTATATACCCTGTACTTTACAGTAAACATACTGCAAGATGTATTTACCTATGGGTAAACTGGACTGGCCGAGCGGTTGTCACTGGTCCTCGGCGACGGTGGTCTGCGAGGCTTCTTCATCTCCGCGGATCAGGCCGAATTTCTTTAGCTTGTAGCGCAGGGCATCGCGGCTGATGTCCAGCAGCTTGGCGGCATGGGTCTGGTTGCCGTTGGCTTGGCGCATGGCCAGCTCGACCATGTGATGCTCCACTTCCTCGAGCGACGTTCCCCCTTCCGGGATGTAAAGCCGCGGGAGGGTGCGCCCGTTGGGCAAGGTCTGCCCGCCGTCGGCCGGTGAGGTTCGTTCGAAGACGGTGCGGCCGCCCGATTCGCCCACGGAGAACGGCAAGTACACCGGTCGCAGGAACGGCGTGTCTTCGAGGATCATGCCACGCTCGATGGTGTTCTTCAGCTCACGAACATTGCCCGGCCAGTTGTGGCTGAGAATAAGACGGCGGGTCTCGTCGGTGACGCCACGAATCGACTTCTTGAATCTGCGGTTGTAGCGGTCGATGAAGAAATCCACCAAAGGCAGGATGTCTTCTTTCCGGTCCCGCAGCGGCGGAATAAAAATCGCGATGATGGCCAGCCGGTAATAGAGATCCTGACGAAAGTGGCCCTCGCGCACCGCCTTTTCGAGATCGCGGTTGGAGGCGGCGATTACGCGCACATCCACCTGCATATCCTGGATGCCGCCTACGCGGCGGATGACCTGATCTTCGAGCACGCGCAGCAGTTTGGCTTGCAGCAGGGGAGAGAGTTCGCCGATTTCGTCGAGAAACAGCGTCCCGCCGTCGGCGGCCTCGAACAGGCCTTTCTTCATCTGCTTGGCATCGGTGAACGCGCCTTTTTCGTGGCCGAAAAGCTCGGCTTCCATCAGCGTCTCCGGGATGGCGGAGCAGTTGATGGCGACAAAGGGTTTTTCGTGGCGGGAGCTTTCGTAGTGGATGGCTTTTGCGATGAGGTCCTTGCCGGTGCCGCTCTCACCTTGAATCAGAATCGTCGTGGCCTCGCTGGACGCAACCTTGCGGACGAAGTTCATGAGCTCGGTCATCTTCGACGAGACGCTCACCACACTGTTATAGCCAGCGTCGCGGCGCACCTCACCTCGCAGGCTCTGGACTTCGGCACGCAGGCTGGTGGCTTCGAGAGCGTTCTTGATGGTGATGTGAAGCTCATCGAAATCGATCGGCTTGCCTACGAAGTCGTAAGCTCCGAGCTTGAGTGCGGCTTTGACATCGTCAAGTTGGGGGTCGGCGGTGATCATGATGACCGCGCGTGCGTCACCGTTTTTCTTGAGTTGATCAAGCACCTCGATACCGCTGAGGTCGGGCATGCGCACGTCCAGAAGGACCAGATCGGGCGATTCATGCTGCGCCAGTTTGAGCGCAGGTTCCCCGGCATCGGCCTCGATCACGTGGTAGCCCCACTCTTCGCACTTCTGGCGCAGCGACCAGCGCACCAGCCGCTCGTCGTCCACGATCATGATTTTCTCTGCAGGCACCCGTGTTTAATTTACTACGAAATGGAAGCGGCTTGCTTTTGGGGGTGTATAGCTGAGGTAACTGATCTTCAGGACGGGAGAATACAGCGCCACCGTCCCGGCGGCTATCGTGCAGTCGTGCTCACTTCTGCCGGGAGTTTTACAACATTTTGTGGTTGGACGAACGCCATTTGGAGGTACCATTGCAGACGTTATGCGCGGTACACGCCGCCATGGCCGCCCGTGGGTGCTCGTAGCGCTGGCCTTCCCCTTGCGCGCAAGAGCCCTCATTTGCATCACGGCTGCGTTTTGGGCCGCTCCCCTTGCCGCACAGGCTAGTCGTGCGCAGATAGGCGACCACGGGTTCGGGTATGATTTCCACAATATCGTCCCCAGCGTTCCCGACGATCGGGTTAAGCTGGCGGACGGCGCGCCGTCCACGACTACCCTTGGTGACGAAACTTGTTTCATGCCGCCTCTGACTGGCGTCCGTTCTCCAACAACCGGAGTTGCGTCTTTGAAAGTTCCAGGGGGAGCTCGAAGGGATTTTCAGCACGCCTGCACCGCGGCAAACCATAAGAATCTGGCGAAGGCGGAAGGGCACCTGCGTGAGGCGCTTCACCAAGATACGCAATATCCGGCAGCTTGGGTATTGCTGGGCCAGGTTTTGAAGGCACAACAGAAGCCGGACGACGCCCGCAACGCCTGCTCCCAAGCGCTAAGCGTTGACCCCAACTATCTTCCGGCTGATCTCTGCCTTGCCGATCTTTCTGCAGTCGAGCAGAGGTGGGAAGAGATGCTCCGCTTTGCCAACAGTGCCGTTGCTCTCGATCCGGCCAACGATCCCCATGCCTATTTCTATGTTGCCGGCGCGTACTTTGCGCTGCATCGGGTCGCCGCGGCAGAAAGCAGCGCGTTGAAGGCAGCGGAAATCGATAAGGCGCGGCGCGAACCCCGGACGCACTTTCTGCTAGCCCAAATCTATGAACTCGAGCGTAAGCCGGATGCCGAAGCAGCCCAGCTTCAGGAATATCTGAAATCTGTCACCGACCCGCAAGAGGTGGCCATGGTCAAGAAGTACCTGGCTGATCTGGCGGGAAATCGCAGGTGATACCAACCGTTGCGAGTGGGCACCCGTCAGTTTCGGGTCAATCCAGGACCAAATAGGACACGCGATTCTTGCCCGTTCTCTTAACCGTGAGCATCGTCTTATCGGCCATGTCAATCATGTAGTCCGCGGTTGCGGGCGGAGTCTTGAACGTCACCACGCCGACGCTGAAGGTGACTGTCCATTGATACGCGGCCATCGCATTTTTCAGGGCGCTTTGCAGTTTGTCCAACACCAAACGGGCATTGTCAGCATTGGTTTCAGGCAGAAGCAGTGCGAACTCGTCTCCGCCAAGCCTGGCGACCGAATCGATCTCTCGAAGTGTGCCCTGCATGGTCCAGGTCACGACTTTGAGAACCAAGTCTCCAGTGGCGTGACCAAGATCGTCGTTTACAGCTTTGAAGCCGTCCAGATCGAGAGAAACAAGCGTAAGAGGGGCAACGTTTCTGCGCGAGCGTTTGATCTCGTAGGTAAGAAGTTCTCTGAAGGCACGGTCATTCAGCGCTCCCGTCTTATTATCCCTGCGTGAAAGCTCCCTCTCTTTCAGATACAGCGCCAGGAGCGATCTGTACAGTTCTTCCCTCTCGTCCGCGGTCAGAGGGCGCTCTTGACTGTCCGTAACGGCTTTGACGGAGCCGTCAGCGCCTTGAATGCAGGCTACAGCCTCGGAAAGTGTCGTGTGCTGATGCCCGCAAAGGATCACCAAGTTCCCTTCGGACCAATAGGCGACGTAGCGAGTGCTTGACTCGTCTCCGCCCGGCTTCCAACCAGCTTGATGGAGTGGAACGGGCGGATCCTGTGCCGGAGCGGCGTTCGCCCGGATCACGACGTCATTCACTTTTTCTGAGAAACTTTCGGCTCGGGAGGTGTCTTGGCGCCTGCTTGCGAGCGGTGACTGGGAGGGGTTCACCGATGTTTTTACCTCGTTCTTTGAGTTCCTACTCCAAAGGTAATCAGGGGTAACCTAGCACTCAAGGTTACAGACGATCACTGTCCTTTAGTAACTAATCGTCATGCAGACACTTGCGCCTCAGCGATACGAAGTGGACCGGCGCATTCCAAGCGCCGCGTCCACTCAGTCACCCAGCCAAGCCCCCAGCCCACGTAGGGGATCGACGTAATCACAGATAATTTTGGTTGCTGCCAGCAGTGGAACCGCCAATATCAATCCCATTGCTCCCCAGATCCAAGCCCAGAACAGCAGGGCCAGAGTAATGGCCAGCGGATTTAACCGTAACTGCTTACCTACTATTTTTGGGAATATGACATTGATGGTCAGAATATGCAGTCCAACTACCGTGACAACAACAGCCAGGAGCCCGGTCTTGTCTAAAATTCCTATCCCCGCCGCTAGGGGCGGCAGGAGGGCCAGGAAAACGCCTAAAGACGGGATCAAACTTGCGAAAGCGCTGATCGCGCCCAGAAAGTAGAAGTATGGAATGCCCAACCTCCAGAACACTACACTGCTGATGACGGCATTCGCCACGCCCACCACGACATTCCCGATGATAAAACTGCGGATCATTGCGGATATTCTTCCTACCGTGCGGTGCGCCACCAGCCTATGCTCCCTCGGGAAGATGCGCACGGTGGTGGAATGTGCGTGGTCCTTCCAGGTCAGCATGAAGTACACGAGAAACGGCACAAAGCTGATGGCTAGCAGGACGTCGCCTACGGTTCCACTGCCTGCCGAAATCAGGCGCGACAAACCGGGCGATTCCCGCAGCTCAACTGGGACTGGTTGTTTTTCCAGTTTGGGCGAGGAAATCACCGAACGGGTGCTGTCTTCAATCTTGCTGGTTTGTGCCCGAAAAGTGGCGATAGCAGACTGAACCTTGCCCGAATATTTTGGCAGTTCGGTGGCGAAGTCGACCGCCCGGTTGTAGAAGAAATGGGTCAGGCTGGCGGCCAATGCGACCATCAGCAACACCGCGAACAGCGCTCCGACTGACCGCGGGATGCGGATTCGCGAGAACCAACTCACGACTGGCTCCAGCACGAATGCCAACAGCATTGCAGTGAGAGTGGTTACCAGGACGATTTTCAAGACGTAAATGAGACCGACTACCGCAACCACTGCCACCACAATTTGTGCAACTGAACCGGCCTTAATGGATGCGTGCAGAACGTCCGTTTCTTCGACGTCAATCGGCGTTGCAATTGCGTCGCCTTTGGCAAGTGCATTACTCGTGATTGGACTTGTGCCGCTCCATCCCGGTGAAGCCGCTTCCGTGATTGACGACATCTTTCCTGGCCTCGATTCAAGAGGCATAAGCGGGTTATAAGACGGCTCTGGCGCCCCAACAGTTGCCCGCCAGTCATGACTTGATACAAGCCAGATTTAGCTTCGTCACCCTCTTAACGGCGGAGATCGCCGCTGTGGCCGTGAACCCGACGAGGTCAGAGCGAGCGGACTACTTCCGGCATAGAAACCAGTCAACGCTCGCTCGGTAGTTTGTGGCGAGCGCGGGAGGCGAGTTCCTTCATTTCATCGCGTATCTGCCGACGTCTCTCCCGTCGATCTTTGGAATCCTGTTTGGCTGCGCCACTCTTAGCGCCGGCTCGATAACGGTCGTCCAACTCCTTCAGCATCGAAATCTGTTGTAGGAGGTCAAGCATCTTATCCGAAGACGCGCTCATCGATTTCCTCCAGCGGCCCTTGCCGGACGTCTGTTCCAAAGCGCGGCCAGAGCCTCTGCCGCAGCAGACACTGCTTCTTGCTGGCTGAATGCCGGGTTTCCCCGCTCCACGATAGGCCGCTGTTTTCTTGAAGATCGGTTGTCGCCAAGCCGATGCAACGCGATTTCATACTTCTGCAGATTCGAGTCCATAGAAGAGGCGGTCGCCATCGATTCCTCCAAACTTGACACCAATCTACATTCGCAATGTGGCGTTGCAAATAGGTCAAACCCTGAGAGTTGGCGCGAAATGATTGTAGAGAGAGGGCATTGCGATAGTACGGCAGCGCGGCCAGCGGCTACGGTGTTGAAACTACTATAGCGAGGCGGTGGAAGATTTCAGCCTTTGCGGGCGATCATTATTACAAGAACCACAGGCAGGTAAATAACCGACGCATGAACCAAGCGGCTGGCCAAAACCTTGGAAGCAGACTGTGCCAGTTTGGACACGTGGTAGAGCAGGAAGGCTCCCGCCAGGAACATGCCGGTCAGATAGATCGGGCCACCGCGACTTACCAGTGGCAGCATGGTCGTAACGATCAGGACCAAAGTGAAGCCAACAATCTCCGCCCGAGTAAAGCGAGAGTCGAGATCAAAGCTGGGCAGCATCCGGTAACCCGCACGCGCGTAATCGTCACGGTACATCAAGGCAATCGCCAGAAAGTGGGGGAACTGCCACAGAAACAGAATCGAGAAAAGATACCAGGCATGCCGATCGATGCCGGCGGACGCTCCAGCCCATCCGATCAGAGTCGGCATAGCACCAGGAAACGCGCCCAGCAGCGTGCACAGAGGAGTTTTCCTCTTCAGCGGTGTATAAACGAGCAGGTACGACAGCAGTGTCGAGATTGCCAGAAATGCCGACAACAGGTTCACGGTGACGGCCAGATACAGCCCTCCGGCCACGCTCAACAGAACGCCAAACAAAAGCGCCTCACGAGCGCTGACCCGCCCCGAAGGCAGAGGCCGGTTAGCAGTGCGGCGCATTTGACCGTCCCAAACCCGTTCCATCCACTGATTCAAAGTTGCGGTCCCGCTGGCGACCAGCAGCGTGCCGACCAGCGTGTTCACCAAACCTGCAATCCGGAAGGGGCCGCGGGACGCAAGGTAATACCCTGCCGACGTGGTCATCAGAATGAGGAGGTTCACTTCGGGCTTGGTGAGAGTGTAATAATCCCTGAGCTTGGAAGTGAGCGTCTGCTGAGCGATGGAGTTTGCCATTAGATTAGTGGTCGCCATTTTACCAGTCTTGGCCAGATTCGTCTCCTGCTTCGCTCCGCTTGAACTGATTGCGTTTGTGATGAACAATGAAAATCATCCCCACGGACATGAGCGTGGGAGGAATAATAAGGATCAAAATCCCACTACGCAAGGCCTGAATCATTCGAGCCCCTGCGGAGGCAGCCTGGGTATAGCAGAGGGCGCAGCTCTGGGAAAACGCCGGGAGCGGAATCGCAAGAGCTGCCAAGGCCACAATTGTAAAGGCAGCCAGCCGAACTGGTTTCTGAATTTTCATGCCTTACCTGCCGGCGGCGCCCTCAGGCTCAATGCGCAAACGGCACGCCGACCAGCATCCGAAAGCTATCGGTCCATCCATACTGCATGGTGAGCAGGACAGAAACTCGTAAAGACGGCGACGAACACCAGGAAGCCGCGCTTTTCCGCCCACAAGTGCATGAAGAACATGACCGCCAGCCCAGCCTCGACGATGGCGACTACCATCATGCGCACAAGCATTTGCGATGCGTCAATATTCTGATAGGCAATGACGAATTGCAAGCCTGCGAGAGCCAACAGGCAAAGATAGACGGCGATGTCCTTACCGATTCCAGCACTCTTGTGCTCTGGCGCGATTGTCATCACATTCTGCTCCCAGCATTCTGACCCTAGTGGGCGAGATTCAAGAGATAGACGAGCGGTACGACGAACATCCAAACCAGATCCACGAAGTGCCAGTAAAGGCCGACAATCTCGATATCATCGGCCTTGTAACGGCCACCTTTGTAGCGCAGAGCCACGGCGATGAGGGCAATTACACCACCCGTAACGTGCGTGAGGTGCAAACCGGTGATACTGAAAAATGCCGAGCCGAACAGCCCGGTTCCCCACGGATTCTTAAACAGCGTCATGCCTTCTTCAATAAGCCCCAGCCATTCCCGGACGTGTAGCAGGGCGAAGAGAATGCCGGCTACAGCGGTGATCATCGTCCATTGGAATGCTTTCGCCTTATCCCCCGTCTTCGCTGCCTGCACGCCGAGCAGCATGGTCAGGCTGCTGGTCAGAAGAATGAAGGTCATCAGGGCGACGTTGGTTATGCTGTGGAAAGGTCTTGGCCAGTTGGGAGTTCCGTTACGCAGGAAGCCGTAAGCCACCAGGCACGCGGCAAAGGTCATGGTGTCAGCGATGATGAACAGCCACATCGCCAACTTCTTGGTGGGCATCGAAAACGGATTTCCCGCTATCAGGCCTGCGGAGTGTCCTTCCATCGTCAAATCGGCTTGGCTCACGGCGCCTCCTAATTGCTGAGTGCGTTAAAGCTTCATCCAAAGCAGCAACAGCAGATACACCCAAAGAGCATCCATGAAGTGCCAGTAGCGCGCAGTCGCATCCAATGTGCTCCGCCGCAGCATGGACTTGCCGAGCTTATTTATGACGTAGACGATCCCGGCCAGTCCGCCCAGCAAGTGCAGGGCATGGGCAGCGGTGAGCACATAGAAAAATGAGCTGCTGGGATTGGTAGCCAGGTAAAGCTCCTTCGCCACTCAGTTGAAGCCACGCTAAATACTGACCAGCCACAAAAAGCAGCCCGAGAAGTAGTGTGGCGTACAGCCAGCGCGCTGGGTTCTCGGTCTGACTCTTCAGGTCCTCCCATGAAAACAGCCACGCGGCGACGCGAGACTTCCAGGGTCACGCTGCTGGCGAGGAGTAGAACGGTGTTGAAGTAGAGGATTGACGGCAAGTTGAAATGCCGCCAGTCCAGCGAGGCGCCCTTGCGAACGACCAATGCGCTGGTGAACGCGGCGAACATCATGGTAATGGCGAACAGCACTACCCAGATGCCAGTCGAAGACGCGGGCGGCGAGTAGTCCTGCGCCACACGCAGGTCGCCGTCCGCCGGAACCAGGTTTCGCCAACCGCCGTTCCCCGAGTGCCCTGGATCCGTCAAGCGACGCCGATCGATTTGCGGCGGTTCATGAATCGTAGTTGCCATAACGCACCGGAGTCCCCTTTTACTCGCGCCCGAAATCTGTTGATTACTTTTCTTCGTTCACAGTTGCAACTTGCTCTGGCGAAGCCTGCATAACGTAGTCGCCAATCGAACTCTTAACCCCGTATTGGTAGGGATCGTGGTAGACCACCGGAAGATGATCGCCGAAATTGTTGTGAGGCGGAGGGGTGGTGGGCGTACTCCACTCCAGCGAAGTAGCTTCCCACGGATTATCTGAAGCGGGCTTGCCCCAGAACCGGCTGTGAATCAGGTTGTAGACAAAAATCAACTGGGCGCGCACCGGTGATGAGGGCAGCAACGGTGATGAACCGATGCACCGGGATCAGCGGCTGCATGTATTCAACCACAAACGCCGAGTAGCGGCGTACGTTCCCGGCCATGCCCAGGTAATGGAATGGCATGAAGATGCAATAGGCGCCCACGAAGCTGAGCCAGAAATGGATCTTCCCCAAAGTCTCGTTCATCATTCGTCCGGCCATCTTGGGGAACCAGAAGTAAGTTCCGGCGAAGATGCCGAACATGGCCGCGACACCCATCACCATGTGGAAGTGGCCCACCACGAAGTAGGTTGCGTGCAGCATGATGTCAATCGACGGTTGGGCCAGGAAGAAGCCGCTTACACCGCCGCTGACGAACATCGAAACAAAGCCCAAGGAAAACAGGGAGGCGGAGTTGATCCGCAACTTGGAGCCGTACAGGCTTCCGATCCAGATCAGCACGATGATGGTCGACGGGATGGTAATGACCAGAGTGGGGAAGGAGAACGCCAGCGACGAAAACGGATTCATCCCGCTGACAAACATGTGATGCCCATAGACCATGTAGCTGAGCACGGCCAGCGCTCCCATGGAATAGATCGAGCACTCTGTGACTTAGCATCGGCTTGCGCATGTTGGTGATCAGAACATGGGAAACGATGCCCATAGCCGGCACGATCGCGATGTAGACCTCGGGATGTCCGAAGAACCAGAACAGATGCTGCCACAGAAGAGTCGACCCGCCCGAATGCGGCTGCAGTTGGTCGTTGATGACGAGATTGGACGCGACGAAGAAGCTAGTGCCGGCGACGTGATCGAGAATCAGCAGGATGCACGCGGGCATCAAGACCGCAAATGCTGTAAGACCCATGCAGGAGGTAATGAACCAGGCCCAGGCACTGAGTGGCAGGCGCATCAGGCTCATGCCTTTGACACGGAGATCGAGCGTGGTGGTGATGAAGTTCAATGCACCCAGCAATTGGCCAACACAGAAAAGCGCGATCGACGTTGCCCACAGAACCATGCCCAGGCCCTCGCCTGGACCCGCAACCGTACCCACGGCACTGAGCGGAGCATACTGGGTCCAGCCACCCAAGGACGGTCCATCACTCACGAAGAACGACGCGACCAGAACCAGGAAGGCCACGAACGTGACCCAGAAGGACATCATGTTGAAGTGGGGAAAGGGCATGTCCTCGGCGCCTACCTGAATGGGCAGGAAGTAATTGCCGAAGGCCGCGAATGGCGCCGTGGTGAGCACGAAAAAGACCATGATCGTGCCATGCATGGTCATCAGCTGCAGGTAGTACTCGGGCGTCATCACGCCGCCGGGTGCGCCATTCTTCGAAAGGGTCTCCAGGCCGGGAATCGCGGCGGTGGTCCAGCCCAAGTGGATGCGCATCACCCAGGAAAGCACCATTCCCACCAAAGCGCAGCGACCAGGGCCAGAGCGTAATACTGCTTGCCGATGACCTTGTGGTCCAGGCTGAAGACGTGCTTCCGAATGAAAGTTGTCGGGGGCGCGTGATGTTGTGCCGCGTGTGCAGACATGTCGTGCATAGGCTTACCTCGGAAGAAATGTCTCGTCCACAGAATTGCAAGGGTGGACGGGAACTACTGCATTGCCGCTTCTTTCTTCAGCCAGTTGTCGAAATCTTCCTGGGAATAAACGTAGAGATACGCCTTCATGTTGTAGTGGCCCAGGCCACACAGTTGGGTGCAGACGATTTCGTATTTCCCGACCTTGGTTGCCGTGAAATGGAGAGAGACATCCAGCCCGGGAACAAAGTCCTGCTGCACCCGCAACTCCCGCACATAGAAGGAATGGCCAACATCCTTTGAGTGCATGAGCAGATGGATTTCCTTGTTCACCGGGATCGCCATTTCGGCGGTCACGATGTCGTCCTTCGAATCCGCATCATGGTCGGTATCGAGACCGTAGAAATTCTGGGTACCCTCATTGATCAGATCCGCGTGAATGGGCCCGAAGGTGCCATCCGGACCGGGGTAGCGGAAATAAAACGCAAATTGCCCGGACTGGACTTGGACCGGCATGGCATTCGCCGACGGCGCGGTGAAATATACGTCAGCCCAAGCCTTCACTCCGAAGATGCCGAGGGCCATGACTTCCGCGCCCACCAGCACCATGGCAGCAATGACCAATCCCTTGGCGCCGCCAGGAAAGTTCTTAATCTTTGCGTCCGGGACGTGGGTTGGAGAACTGCCAGATGAAAATCGCCAGGATGAACTGGGCGGCGAGAAATGAGATTCCAGCTTCGGCCATGGTCTCCGACATCTGCTCGTCGATCAGAGCGCCATGCGTCGAGATGTCCTCGGGCGCAACCCAGGTGTGCCGGAGAATGGGAATCGCGGACGCGATTGCGATTACGATAATGGTGACCGCAAAGAATTTCGCCATGATGCATCACCTCCGGCCCACTCCGGCGGTTGTGTGTAGGTTCGACGCTTTACTTTGCCTTGAACGTGAAGTCCGCAGTCGCTGGCTTACCGGCAGCTACGGTCACCTTCTGAGTCTGAGTGCCGTAACTCCTCTTGCCATGCAGTGACGGTGTAGCTTCCGGGGGCAGGCTGATCGTGAAAGAGCCGTTGGCGTCGCTGACCGCATTCGGACCCTTTACGACCGCCATATAGCCGTGCATCCAGGGATGGATATTGCACTTCACTGGGATGGCAATTTCCTCGCCCGTCCAGAATATGTCGAACGGCGGAGCTCCCGTCGGCTGCGACTTGTTCCACTCATGATTGGGGCCGCCTTGTTTCGGCATGGGGTGAATGTTGTGGGACGTCTGATCGCTGTTGGTGACCTTGAAGTGCTGATTCGGATTCAGCGCCATCACGTGAGGAATGTACTGACAACCTTTTTGATCCCAGTCAGGGTTCTCGGAAGAGACTGCACTGGCTTCGTTCCCGGTCAAACCATCAGAGATGTAAACAACCACATATTGCAGACCCCCGCCCGCGCCCACAACCACGTTCTCGGTGTGGACCGGATTGCTCTCGTGAATCTTGGCGCAACTCGGTTCCTTGGACATGTCAATGGGACGTTGGCGCGGAGGTGTGCCATCCAGCTTGATCGTGCCCGTGATCTTGCCTTCGCCAGCGGCACTGACCTTCTGACTTAGCATCACGGCTCCGATAGCAACCAGCACTATCGCCGATAGTACTGCAGCAAACTTAGAGGCATGTTGAAACTTCATCGAATACTCTCCTGGTTGCGGATCTGTTTTCTGTTTCCGTTACTTGTTCTGAGGTTGTGGAGCCGGAGCATTGGGATCGATCGGTTTCAAACCCAATTGATTGGCGATCTCCTTTTCCTTGGACTTCATGGGCTGCAGGCTTCGCAGGTAAAACACCAAGTCCCAGGCCTCCTCCGGCTTGACGTTGTCGGCGAACGACGGCATGGGCGTACCGTCCAGGCCGGTCATGAAGATTTTGTATAGATCGGCGTCGCTGCTTCCGCACTTGAAACGAGTCCCATCCTGGAAGTCAAACGGTTTAATCGGCCGGTTCTGGTCGTCCGTCAGAGTGTCAGCCGACGGACCATTGCCTCGACCAGTAACACCGTGGCATTTCCAGCATTCCAGTTTCTTAAACACCGCCTGACCGGCCTTGATTCGATCCGCCGTAACCTCGGGTTCGGCGGGAATCTGAATCGGCGTTCCTGCTTTTTCGGTTTGCCACTTGGCCGAAAAGTGTTTGATATAGGCGACCAGATTCACGCGCTCTTCGTTGGTAAACGTGTTCCATATAGGCATGTTGGAATCGACCAGGCCGCGGGCAATGGTGTTGTACAGATCTTCGTCGGTGGGCAGGGTTCCGGTTGGAGTAGAACGGCACTTGAACTGGGCGATGGTAAAGTCCCGTGGCTTGGGGTCCAGCCACGTCGCATTCTCGCCGTTGCCATCTCCGAGTTCGCCGTGGCACCCGACACAGTACCGGCGATAGTCTGCCTTGGCCTTGATGGCGCTGCCGGTCATATCCCCGACATGACTTTCCATCCCCATCCACTGGTTTTCTTGATACACCGTGTTTTGCGCCCAGGAAGCGGATGACAGAGTCAGAACGGCAGCGGCGCCCAACCACAATGACCAATTGAGTCGATTCGTAAGCATCGCTAACCTCTCTAGAAGTCGAAGTCAAAACCGAACATGAGGCTGCTGCTGGTCAACGCATTACCCAGGGGAGCAGTTCCCTGTTGACGAAACCACGCGTATTCGTTGTGGAAGGCAAACCCAGCGCGGCTCGTCATAATGGGATACCAGCGCCATGCAAATGTGTAATTGTCGATGTTACCTAGATTCGACGGCGTCCCCGGCAGACCCTGTTGCGACATCCTCACCCACTCGGACCGCTGAATGAAGACGAGTTGGGGGCTATAGACATAGTGGGTTTCCACGAAGGCGCCATTCCAGGTGGGACTTCTCGCGCCGGGAGGAAGAGTGGTCCCGGGGGTGTTGTTGTTTGTGCAGGGCCCATCGATGATGTCGCCGTAGCAAGCTCCGAACCAGGCGCTGTCGGAGCCATGTTGGGTCACAACCAGAAAGTTGAACTTGCCCAGATAGAAGAGTCCCTCGAAGCCCTCGCGGCTGTAGCCCTGGTAACTAAGGCCGGTGCTCGGGAGAGGCACTCCGCCCGAGGTCAGATACATGGTTGGAGCCTGGCCCACCATGGCATATGCACCGATACGCTCCACCCCAAGTTTACCCGCATCGAAGGCCTGGCTAGCCGCGAAAAATCCGCTATAAGCGTTGCGGCCGTACGGAGTGTCAACATTGCCGTCCGTGGAACTAAACACGGCTGCGGAAACACGGGTACGGTCATTCATCGAGTGGCCCATCCACTCCAGGCCAAGCTGGTTGTCTCCCATTTGGCCAAAGATGTTGCCATCGTTGACGGGAATGAAGTGGTAGATCTGGTACGCGCTGCCCTGGGCCGAGAGAGTCATGATCCTCTTCTCGGATACAAAGTTATCGAGCTCGAACTTGCCAAATTTCACGTTTAGCCAGGGGCTGTGCAGCAGGTTATCCAGGCGGACATTCACGGATTCGAAGTGGAAAGCGCCGGTCTCATCCGAAGAGGGGACGAGCAGGAACGAAATGTTCTTGTCGAGCGTGCCACCGGTGAGGATATCGAGCCCGCTAATGTTGAAACCGGTAGTCGTGACTTGTGTCTCAGTGAGTGCGCTGCTGGCATCTCCAGTTACCGAGTCAACCCCCACTCTGTTCGTGCTCTCCCGGCTCCAGAACGGCACGATGCGCAAGGTAATGGGCCAGTACGACGGGTTCTGCCAGATTGGGGCATCGCGATCGTTCATCAGCTGGTAGCCGTTATCCTTGAACTTTTGTCCAAAGTAGTTAAGCATGGGCCATGCTTCGTGGCATGCCGAACATCGCAGGCCATATTTGCGGGCGAAGGCGGGCAATGCATGAGCATTCTGGAAGCTGCCCAAGACGAGCAACAGCAGCAGCAAGCTACCCGCAAGACTTCTCCGGAGCGAGATCATCTAGTCCTCCTAAGCGCAAAATCACCAAGGCAAAACTACCGGCGAATCAATGGACGCCACACTCGAACACGCTGAGTATCTCTCGCAATCGAACAATCACGTTGTTCTGTTAAGGGTCGCGCCGAAAACGGTTTTGTTGGACTGGGCCTCACGACAGGAAGAACTGGGAGCCGCACAAATCCGGTAAAGACATACACAGCTGGAGCGGTCATCTCGTCCCCCTGACACGACGTTCAAGTCAGACAGCGAAAATTAGCCGTGAAGTGCGCGAGGACGCACTAATTATCATGTTCGCTAGAGCGGTGTCAAGGAAAATTAAGAAAAAATTTCCCGATCGAAGAAACTGATGAGCTGAGGACGGGAAACGGCTTGAATGAACAGGCTAGACGAGAGCGGAAACTGCTCGGCCGCGGACAAGAATCCTGGCGACCGTGGCCGCCATCTTCTTCGCTCTAAGTCGATCATAACCAAGCAACACCGGGCGCACAAAACCGAACACGAGGCCGAGCATCCCAACCGCCTGCGCCAAGGCCTCCATCGCGTTTTGCGGCAGGGCGACGCAAGATTCGTAGTGTTTCAGGCGTTTCGAAATCGCTTTGGCGTGCTCCGAAATGAACGCTTTATTCATCACACTGCCCACTGACGGATCGACAATAGCGCGAGGGATGAACACCCGGAGGAAATCACGGCTTTCCCACATGCGATCGACTTCCCAATCGACTAACTGCAGAAACTCATCCTCGAGGCTGGGAGCGGGCCGCAACGGATGGCTCCCGTCCAACTCTTCCTTCGAGACTCGATTTTCGATCATCGCCGCGAGCAGGCCAGCCTTGCCCTTGAAGTAGCGGTGGATAAGGCCTTCCGCACAGCCAGCCGAAGCGGCAATCTCGCGAGTGGTCGTCACCTCGTAACCCTTGGATGCAAACAGTCCCAAGGCGGCCCGAATGAGCGCCTGTTTCTTAGCTGCCCGATCGCGCGTTCGCTTCGGCCGGGTTCCGTTTGCGTTTCTGGACGGAGCAAGCCTACCCCGGCGCGGTGCTTGCCCCTTGCGCTTTGTTGTTGTATTCATAGCGTGCAAGCCCTAAACCAAACGTATTCGCAACCGACCGTACCATTGCTGTCGAATCTGGATGTGATAACTTCGTCCATATTTTGTAAAAAGATTGTCAAGAATTTGTCACGAGGCGGCGGACCTAAAACACGAGAACACGAGATTCGAAAGTTGACAGCGGACCGGTGTCGAGAGTATGAGAGCTAGAAACCTAGAGATGGAATCAGTCGATCGCCGAGAGGTCCAGGCCAGTAGTTGGAGTGCATGCGGAATATAGATAAGAGGGCAGGAATTTCGGGTTCCATCGTTGCCCGGGGATATCTACTCGCTCGAAGCCATCTTGCCGTCCTCGGCCACAGGCTTGTAATCACTCTGCCGATCGTTTTCTGCTTAGTGATTGCAGTTGCTCCACTTTGTGGTCGCGAACACAAGAAGCGCGAAGACTACAGCCAGACATTTTCCACGGAAATCGAAGCTCCGGAGAGCGAAGTCCTGCAGGCGGTTCAATCAGTCGTCGACGATGGAATTATCCAGGGCAGCCGGGAATACAGCAAAGACAAGTACATCGAGCACGCTGACGTAGCCACATCCTCACCATTATTTCCCCCATGGAAAGAACCGGGCAGCGTCTTCTACAAGATTCGTGCCAAGGTCTTGGCCCCGGCTAATTTCAAGGACAGCGCGGATGAAGGCACACTCGCGGTGCGATATGTGGTGCAAGGCCGAGAACCAGGGAAGACGACTTTGCGCATCGACGCAATCTTTGTCGAAGATTTCCGCCACTCGGTTCATCCCTCTGACGGCAGCGTCGAAAGCGCCGAGTACAAAGATATCCAGGATCATGTTGACGCGCTCGAATTGCAGAAGACTCAGGCTCAGGAGGGCGAAAAGCAGAGGCAGCAAGAGCTGGCGAGGCAGGCGCTCGAACGCAAGAGTGAACAGGATGAAGCTACAGCGCTCGCCGCTGCACAAACCTCTGTCCAAGGCTTGGAACAGCACGTTCAGGATCTCCGCCGGCAGGCGGAACGCGTCATCAAAGCCCCTGGCGCCCAACTCAAATCCGCTCCCTTCCAAACCGCCACGAGTTTGAAGCCGCTCGAGACCGGCACTGAAGTTGTGATTGTGATTGCGACTCCCTACTGGTACGGAGTGGAAACGCAAGACGGGCGGCACGGTTGGGTGCATCGTGAGCAACTGGAGCCCCTGCCGTGAGGCAAACGCATCGTACGTCAGTTTCGACGCGAGGCGTGTTTCTTCTCTTCTGCGTCGGATTCCCGATGCTGTGGTCACTCCCCAGCCTTGCGCAGGATGCTCCGTACGAGCGCACGTTTACTCAGTCGAAGCCGGCGGTTGAGAAAGCTCTGAAGGATTTGCAGTCGGCGGCTTCCGGAAGGCTGCCGGTGCTGGAAGGTTTTACCCGGCCCGGCGATCGTTCCTTGGACAAATTCCAGCGCGGCTACTTTCAGTGCGCGATACAGTTGATTTCTACACCCCCTGGAGGAGCGCTGGTGCGAGTCAGCGCCAAGATCACCGCCTGGTACACCGATCCCGCTTCATCGAAGTCTGGGTACCAGGTGCTGCCGTCTAACGGTCGCCTGGAAACCGATTTTCTGGATCGCCTCCAGGATGCGCTTGGCGGCCCAGCGTCATCGCCGGTGGCAAATCCTCCCGTGGTCTCAACCCCGTCGCAGCCTAAGAGCAGATCCGCCACGTCCGCACCCGCTGTCTCAGCGCCCGTACCGAACGGCGGAACGCCGGCAGGTTCTGCAGGCGGTCCGAAAGTTCCCGCAACAACTGCCAACTCGCCCTTCAAACTGGGAAACACTGTCAGTTCGGATCGTGCCGCCTCGTTGGCAACCCGGAAGGCAGTGGCTGACAAACACATGGAGGAGCTTACAAAAGAAGCCAAGAACCTGGAGGAAATTCTCCGCAATCAGGCCCACCCTACGAACCTGGTGGCAGTCAAAAAATCGAATACCCAAGTCCTGGTAAGTCCGGTTGAGGGTGCCAAAGTATTATTTCTTGCCACCGCCGAGGATGAGTTTGAGATTCTCGACATGAATGCGAACTGGGTTCACGTGCGAATCTCGGGCCTCTCCCGCGGATGGATCCGGCGCTCGGGTCTTGAGGTGCCGGAGAGCTACACGTCCGAAGCGAAAGTTGAAAATCCTCCAGCAATGGCCACCGGCGCTGAACAATTTCAAGTGAAGAACGAAGAACTCGCGTCCTTTCCCGGAACCTGGGAGCCGCTTCGAGGGAAAACTGTCAAAATCCTCACCGTGCAAAAGGCCAGCGGCAGTGTATCGGACACAAGTTCACGCGCTAAGTTGGAATTCGCAAAATCTCTGTTCGAGAAGGAATACGCCGAACTTACGCAGGCGCCCACCAGCGCAGCTGGAGTGGTGCTGATTTTCGATTCGGAAGATGGCGGAATGGCAGCGGCTACTTTGCCTATTCTTCAGCAATGGAAGGCTGGCACGCTCTCGGACCAAGCCTTCTGGCGCCGCTGCTTCTTCGATCCCGTGGAGACTTTCATTTCCCAGAACAACCAATAGTGGGAGATTAGCGAGCAAGAATTCTTGTCCGCTGACTTTTTGAGACTAACGTGAATATAGAAACGTTTCGTGTACAACTTTTGCAAATCGTACGCAGAGTTTTGCACTGTGCCGCAAAAATTCCGCTCCCAAGAACAATTCTGCTTGACACTGGAATTCATGAATGAAAAAATCCGTTTCGATTTTCAACCGTTCTTCTTGACATCTCCGTAGCCACTGGAGATGGTTTCGCCGCCTCGTCGCAGCCGAGCTGTTCGCAGATGTACAGCGCCGGATAGCACCAGAGGAACTGCTGCTACAACCACACGGCAGGGACCAAGGTTGCGGATTCCGGTCTCACCTCAGCCAACTCAACCAAAAACGGAGGAGATAATAATGTTTAAGTCACCACTCGCACGCATACTGCTTGGCCTGGTCGCGCTGACGCTTATCGGAGTGACTGCGCTAGCTTCGGGACCCAGGCAAGGGATCGTCACCACCAGCGACGGCAGACATGTGATTGCCACGAAGGGCCCGCACAACTTCGTGCCGACGGATCCTGATTCAGACGCGGGTCTCGTCACCATCGCAGGCAACCTGAGTAGATACCCGTTCGGCGTATATTTCTGCTGTTACGGAGACACGATTGCCGGGCCGAATGCTGGATTGGGTCATACATACTGGGCGGCCATGGGCTTCACACCTAAGGCTTCCGCCACGGTAACCAGGCTCAAAGCGTCCGTGGGGTTCGTCGAGGGGGTCAACCAAGTCGTTGTCGGTCTCTATACCGACTCTAACGGCATCCCGGGAAAACCCCTTTTCAACAAGCGCACGAAGGTGGGCTCGCTGGGCAACTTTGGCGACTGTTGCGTTCTCGCTGTCGTAACTGATACAGGGGTGCCGGTCAAAAAAGGAAAGCCGTACTGGGTTGTCGTCAGTACTGACGCAAAGTCCGCGACCACTTTCGGCGCATGGGCTTTTAACAGCACTGATATGAGGGAGACCGTCAACTTGGTTGCCGGTTATTCGGACGGGACCTGGACCTCGGGAACTGGCTTGCAGGCTGGATTCGCAGTTCTGGGACACTAAGCTTCTGTAAGGGGCCGGTTTCGACTCTGAACACTTTGTGTGATTCACAACCAATATCCGTCGGCGCCCACCCGCTAAAGGCAGGGCGTCGGCGGGTTTTCTTTTTCTCAACTACCTCGTTGTGTCAACCTGCAGCCGCTCTTCAAGCTTGACTCCCGAGCGGATCGTACGAATGATGGTTGCCCTTCCCGCCGAAACGCTACGCTTACGTAGTGCGAGCGCGATTTACCGGCCAAGATTCGCACGTTTCCAGCCAACTAGAGACGAGCGAAATTTCTCTACAAGTTCCTACACCGCTGGGACACAAATCGTGGGTGCCCAAGGTCACAAGCAGACGTGACCGTGCTCACCGACCCTCGCCTCATCTATCGATATCTTCGCAGCTATCTGGAATCGTTGTGTTCCAACCATTGCATAAAGGAGATATCGCCATGGCAGTTGCAGATCTTGTGAAACAAACATCCGTCCAGCAAGCGGTCGACACGCTTCGCAAGGGCGGCGTCAAATCCAAGTATGAGAACTTCATCGGCGGCCGATGGGTCGCGCCTGTGAAGGGAAAGTATTTTACTGATTACAGCCCGATCAACGGCGAGCCGATCTGCGAGATTGCCCGTTCCTCGGCCGAAGATGTCGAGAAGGCTCTCGACGCAGCCCATGCGGTCAAGGATCTCTGGGGCCGCACCGCACCCGCGCTCCGCTCCTCCATTCTGCTGAAGATCGCCGACAAGATGGAAGAAAATCTTGAGCTTCTCGCGCTCGCCGAAACTTTGGACAACGGCAAGCCGATTCGCGAGACTCGGGCCGCTGACGTTCCTCTCTCCATTGATCACTTCCGCTACTTCGCCGGATGCATCCGCGCCGAAGAAGGCACGGTAGGTGAGATTGACAACGACACCATTGCTTACCATTTCAAGGAGCCTCTTGGCGTCGTCGGTCAGATCATCCCCTGGAATTTCCCCCTGTTGATGGCTGCCTGGAAACTGGCACCCGCCATCGTCGCCGGAAATTGCGTGGTGATCAAACCAGCTTCCAACACGCCGCTCAGCCTGCTGGTGTTGATGGGACTGATTGGGGACTTGTTACCACCCGGCGTCCTCAACGTAGTCACGGGCCCCGGCGGCGAGATCGGAAAAGCCCTGGCTGGCAACTCCCGCATCGCCAAAATTGGATTTACCGGCGAAACTACCACCGGCCGACTAATCATGCAGTACGCGTCTGAACCCATCATTCCGCAGACCCTCGAGCTAGGTGGCAAGTCTCCCAACATCTTCTTCGCCGACGTGATGGACGCCGACGACGAGTACTTCGACAAGGCGTTGGAAGGCTTTGCCCTGTTCGCCTTCAACAAAGGCGAGGTGTGCACCTGCCCGTCTCGCGCTCTGATTCAGGAGTCCATCTTCGACAAGTTCTTGGAACGTGCGGTTGCCCGCGTAGGCAAGATCAAGGTAGGCAACCCACTCGATCCTTCGACGATGATGGGCGCACAGGCGTCCCGCGATCAACTGGACAAGATTTTGACTACATCACGATCGGCAAGCACGAGGGAGCGCGCTGTGCCATCGGCGGCGAGCAAGCCCATCTCGGTGACGATCTGGAAAACGGCTACTACGTCAAACCCACCGTCTTCGTTGGTCACAACAACATGCGCATTTTCCAGGAAGAGATCTTCGGTCCCGTACTCTCTGTGACCAAGTTCAAGGACCTCGAAGACGCCATCGCAATTGGCAACGATACCGTCTATGGCTTGGGTGCAGGCGTGTGGTCACGCAATGCCACCAACGCCTACCGCGTGGGACGCGAAATCAAGGCCGGCCGAGTGTGGACAAACTGCTATCACCTCTATCCGGCGCACGCCGCATTCGGCGGATACAAACAGTCGGGCTTCGGCCGCGAGACCCACAAGATGATCCTCGACCATTACCAGCAGACGAAGAACCTGCTGGTAAGTTACAGCCCAAAGGCGTTGGGATTCTTTTAGACGCCACGTTGCGGTTGAGGTGAGATCGTCAAGGCGGGGGAGGAAGAGCTAAGCCCATGCAGGCCGAATTGAGCCCTGCAAACTGCAGCGCTTTGTCCTCCGCTGAGGCCGAGTCAGAGAACTGCAAGAGAAGGAACTGGAGGCGCGGGTCGGAATCGAACCGACGCATAAAGGTTTTGCA